>JBEUOG010000021.1:0-96881 GCA_040544055.1 Paenibacillus sp. PvR008 | reverse complement strand
GCCCCTCTTTCACTGTTATGGAGGTCAGATCGTGATGGTTGCAAGTACGCAACGGGGTCTACTTTGGTATCTTTAGTTATTTCACGGATTCAGGAACGGATTTAGGGAACCATTCATTTCCTGTAATGCATATAATGGCAGGCGGCAGTTTATCCAACTGACCGTCGGCCATTTTGTGCCATACAGGGGAGCGCCCGGTATTTAAAAGCCGTTTGACTTTACGGCGGTCGGTAGCGAAGCGAAGGATTTGAATCTGGAGAAGCGCCAGCGATCGTAAGATCAAATCATTCGCGTAGCGTCTCCTCATCTAGCCGTAACTCACAACACTTTTAAACCTTTAACCTAATGACTAAAAGGAGAATGACATAATGATCGATCCAAATGTAAAGCATGATTTAAGAGAAATAGGCAAGAAACTAACAAACCTTAGGGGGTCTCTTTGACTTAGATCTCAAACAGGAAATGATCGCAAACTTTGAGGAAAAGATGGCTGCGCCTGATTTTTGGGATGATAACGATAAAGCCCAAGCCGTGATCGCGGAAATGAACGCGGTTAAGTCTTCTGTAGACAGCTATGAACAGCTCCGTCAGGAATATGAGGATGCGGGGATGATGGCTGAGCTGGCTGATGAGGAAGGCGACGAAACACTGGCTGGAGAAATTGAAAACAGTATCAGATCCTTGCTGAGCAAGCTTCAGGAGTTTGAACTGCAATTGCTTTTGAATCAGCCATATGACAAGCTCAATGCCATTTTGGAGCTGCATCCGGGGGCAGGCGGAACCGAGTCGCAGGACTGGGGTCAAATGCTGCTACGGATGTATACACGCTGGGCAGAAAAACGCGGCTTTAAGGTAGAAACGCTGGATTACCTTGCGGGTGATGAAGCAGGGATCAAAAGTGTAACGCTGCTGATCAAGGGCTATAATGCTTACGGCTACCTCAAAGCAGAAAAAGGCGTGCATCGTCTCGTTCGCATTTCTCCATTTGATTCCTCGGGTCGTCGGCATACGTCGTTCGTATCCTGCGATGTCGTGCCGGAAATTGCGGATGATGTGGACGTGGAAATCCGGACAGAGGATCTTAAAATTGATACGTACCGGGCCAGCGGTGCAGGCGGTCAGCATATTAATACGACCGATTCAGCAGTTCGGATTACGCATCTTCCTTCCGGTATTGTTGTAACTTGTCAAAATGAGCGCTCCCAGATCAAGAACCGTGAGCAGGCTATGACGATGCTTCGTTCCAAGCTCTACGAGCGCAAAATTGAAGAGCAACGGCAACAATTGGACGAAATCCGTGGGGAACAGTCCGATATTGCATGGGGCAGCCAAATTCGTTCTTACGTGTTCCACCCATACAGCATGGTGAAGGATCATCGTACCAGTGTAGAAACAGGCAACGTAGGGGCTGTCATGGATGGCGATCTGGACCCGTTCATTGACGGTTACCTGCGCAGTCAGATCAAGCTGGACGCAGAATAATAGCCTGTACGTTTTTTTCCTACAGTCCCGTAGGCCAAGTGCCTGTGGACTGTAGGAATTTTTGTGTACACGGTATTTTTAAATTAAAGGAGAATACGAAATTTATACGCAGTGGGGAATGAATATTCCGTTATTTATAGCGGGGGTGCTGCTGTTAGGAAGGAAATACGGTTTGCGTTCCCTGCTGGGGAGTATCATGCTACCTTTATTCGTGTATGTAACTAAGGATTGGGCAGTTCCGACAACGAATCCGTTGCTGGCTTCGCTGTATGGTGGAATCGGAGTAGGGTTGGGATTGGGCACCGTATTCCGGGGCAGAGGCTCGACGGGTGGGCTGGCTATTTTGGCGCAGATCATTCAAAAATATACTGGCCTCAGCCTATCACTCTGCGTCATGCTCATGGATGGTACGGTCATCACACTGGCTGGCTTTGCTCTATCGCCGGAACGGGCACTGTATGCACTGATTGGTTTGTTTGTAACCGGCAAGGTCATTGATGCTGTGGAAATGGGGTTAAGCTACTCCAAAGTGGCCTATATCATATCCAATCAGAAGGAAAAGATCACACAGGCTATTTTACAGGACTTGGATCGGGGATTGACGGAGCTGGCAGGACGAGGCGGTTATACGAACGAAGAGCGTCCTGTGCTAATGGTTGTGGTTGGCCAAAATGAGGTGACCCGTCTCAAAACGCTTGTTCGCTTGGTAGATCCGGATGCTTTTGTGATCATTAGTAATAAGCGTGAAGTATTGGGTGAAGGGTTTAAGAAGGAAGGCTAACAACAGGATGGCTTGTCGGGAGGCATGTTTTTAGCTAATAAATAGGGGGAACTCCGTTTTTGCAAAACGTGGTTTCCCTTTTTGTATTTATACAGGTTTTGATAGGAACCTCGACATCAAGTGCAGCAAATGAATAATCTAAATGAATACCAATGCATGAGACAAACACTTTAAACTTGGACGAATAACTTTACATGAGTATGTTGTATTTATATGAATAAAGTCGTATAATAATACATATTACATAGGAACGGAATGGAGGAAGGTCTGTGAGCAGCAAGCTAAAAGTAGCAATTGTCGGTTCCACCGGGTATGGTGGGGTGGAGCTCATTCGTTTTTTGGTTCATCATCCGCAGGTAGAGATCGTATCTGTTATTTCTTCGTCCAGCGCGGGTGTTCCGATCAGTGACGGGTTTCCACATCTGACGGACATTGTGGTTCAGGATTTAGACGGTGTCGATGTCCAAGAGATGGCTGCCAAGGCTGATCTGGTTTTCACAGCTACACCTTCTGGTGTCAGCACCAAGTTGGTGCCGCAGCTTCTGGATGCCGGATTGAAGGTCATTGACCTCTCCGGGGATTTCAGACTGCGAAGCGGGGAAACGTACGAAGCATGGTATAAAAAGCCTGCGGCTTCACCCGAATATCTCAAGCAAGCCGTATACGGACTCAGCGAGGTGTATGCAGAAAAGCTTGCTGGCGTCTCTTTTATTTCTAATCCGGGTTGCTACTCAACGGCTACATTGCTGGGAATTATCCCTGCGTTGAAGGCGGATTGGATCGACCATCGAACGCTGATTGTAGATGCCAAATCCGGGGTATCCGGCTCCGGCCGGGGAACAAGTCTCGGTTCGCATTATGCGGAGATGAACGAGAATTTTAAAGCCTACAAGATTAACAAGCACCAGCATATCCCTGAGATCGAACAGGTATTGGGCGATATTGCGGGTGAGGACGTTACGATTACGTTTACGACGCAACTGGTTCCGATGACCCGAGGAATTATGAGCACGATTTATGTCACGTTGAAGGGTGAACATACAGATCAGGATCTCATCGGGCTATACCGGGATTATTATAAAGACTATCCTTTTGTCCGTGTGCGCGGTGAGGGTGTATGGCCAGCAACGAAGGAAGTATTTGGCTCCAATTACTGCGATATCGGTTTTGCAGCAGATGCACGGACCGGGCGCCTTACGATTATTTCGGTCATTGATAATGTCGTGAAGGGTGCTGCCGGACAGGCGATTCAGAACTTAAATTTGATGATGGGATGGGAGGAGAACCTCGGACTGGGCTTCATACCGGTATATCCGTAAGCAGCAAGCAGCCGCAATATGGAAACGGGAAACGTAAGCGGGCGGGAATGGATTCGCAAATGTAAACCGTTACTTATAGAAAGCGTTGCAGACGAGGGCACACAATTATGGGCAAATCAGGGTTTACAGTAGTAAATGGGGGCAATATCGTTACCCCGCGCGGCTTTACAGCAGGAGGATTGCACTGCGGACTTAAAAATACCGACCGCAATGATATCGGCGCGATTCGCTGCGAGGTAGAGGCGACAGCCGCTGCGGTATACACTACCAATGTATTTCAGGCTGCACCGCTCAAAGTGACTCGCGAAAGTCTCGTGGATGGTCGGCTGCAAGCGGTCGTGGTGAACAGCGGGAACGCCAATGCCTGCACCGGACAGCAAGGAGAGCAGGATGCCTACGCTATGCGCTCGGCTGCTGCTCGTGAGCTGGGTGTTGCGGAGAGCAATGTAGCCGTTGCATCGACGGGCGTGATTGGCGAGCATTTGAAAATGGATCGTGTGCTTGGCGGCATATCCGCATTACCTGACCGTGTGAACGGGGAAAGCGACGGAGCGGAGCAATTTACCCAAGCCATTCTGACGACGGACTTGGTTAAGAAGGAAGCATGCGTGGCGATTGAAGTGGATGGTATGACCGTACACATCGCCGGGGCAGCAAAGGGTTCAGGCATGATTCATCCGAACATGGCGACGATGCTGGCTTTTATGACCTGTGATGCCGTGATTGAGCAGACTGCACTTCATCAGCTATTGAAGCAGGCAACGGATACCAGCTTTAATATGATTACAGTAGATGGGGATACGAGCACGAACGATATGCTGATCGCGATGGCAAGCGGGCTGGCGGGTAACCGTGAGCTGCACGCAGGACATCCAGATTGGGATGCTTTTGCCGAGGCGTTCACCTATATCTGCCGTGAGCTGGCGAAGGCGATTGCCCGCGATGGGGAAGGCGCTACGAAGCTGGTAGAAGTGTCCGTGAGCGGCGCGGTAAGCGATGCATCTGCTCAAGCGATAGCGAAGACGGTGATCGGGTCCAGTCTGGTGAAGTCGGCCGTTTTTGGTGCTGATGCGAACTGGGGCCGGATTATTGCAGCTGTCGGGCGGGCCGGAGAGCCGGTCAATCCAGATACGGTAGACATCCGCTTGGGTGATATTGTTGTGCTGAGCGCGTCCAGTCCGGTCGCTTTTGATGAAGACGAGGCGCTTTCCTACCTACGGGGAGATACGGTGCGAATTATTGTGGATTTGCATCACGGGAACGGAACCGCTACAGCATGGGGCTGTGACTTAACCTACGATTACGTGCGGATTAACGCTGCATATCGGACATAGATAGCGGAATAAACACGGATGTAATTCTAGCATTATTGTAAAATGGCACGGACTGTACAGAGGAGAAAAGGGGAGATTATATGCAATCGGCAGTGGAAAACGCGGATCAAGCAAATCATGCGGGATTGGCGCGTCGTAATTTTGTGATGAAATGTGGAGGAAGTACGCTGGCTGCGTTGCCTGATTCCTTCTTTGACGATCTGGCCCGCTTGCAGTCGGAAGGTCTTCAACCTGTTATTGTACACGGCGGTGGCCCTGCGATCTCTGACAATCTGGCCAAGCTGGGCATCGAAACGGAATTCATCAACGGATTGCGCAAAACGACCGAGCCTGTGCTGGATGTCGTGGAAATGGTGCTGGCGGGCAGCATTAACAAGCAGATTGTACGCAGGATCGGTATGCACGGAGGTCGAGCGCTCGGTTTGTCGGGCAGTGATGGCTATTTAATCGAGGCAAAACCTGTGTCGAATGCCGCAGAGGTCGGCTGGGTCGGAGAAGTAACGTCTGTTCAGGCTTCGATTATTACGGGTGTGCTGGATATGAACTATATGCCTGTTATTGCGCCTATCGGAATTGATAGATCCGGTCAGCGCTACAATATTAACGCAGATACAGCGGCGGGTGCGGTGGCATCTCATCTTGGAGTCAGCCGGATGATCGTCGTTACGGATGTACCAGGCATATTGAAGAAGATCGGCGGAGAGAAGAAGGTACTGGACTCCATCACCGTACAGGAGATTGAGGACATGATCAGCACAGGTGAAATATACGGCGGCATGATCCCTAAGGTGAGAGCGGCTATAGCCTGCATCCACGGCAAAGTGAAGGAAGTCGTCATTGTGAACGGCAGCGAACCGCAGGTATTAAGCCGTGTGCTGGGCGGAGAAGCCATTGGAACGCGCATCGTGCGCATGCAGTAATCGTCGTATATAACCAAACGAAAAAGGAGCGTGAACATAATGAGTAAGGAACTAAATACGCTGGTGAGCGTCGAAACGCCGGGTACGGACGGAGCCGTTGTTGGAGCACAAACGGAAAAGGCATCCGCAGGAGCACAGATAGACAGCTCTCTTTTTCCAACCTACGCAAGATACCCGCTTACACTGGTCAAAGGACAAGGAAGCTGGCTATGGGATGATCAGGGCAAGCGTTATCTGGATTTCATGTCAGGCATTGCGGTTACCAATCTTGGGCATGCGCCACAGGCTGTATCTGAACGCTTGAAACAGCAGATTGATGAACTATGGCATGTATCCAATCTGTTTCATATTCCGGGGCAGGAACGGGCCGCCGCTCTACTGACTGCTAATAGCAGCGCAGATGCCGTGTTCTTCTGCAACAGCGGAGCGGAAGCGAATGAAGCTGCGATCAAGCTGGCGCGTCGTTATCACCAGAAGGTGAAGCAGACCGGACGCTACGAGATCATTACGTTCACGCAATCCTTCCACGGACGGACGCTGGCAACGTTGACCGCTACGGGTCAGGATAAAGTAAAAGAAGGCTTTTTGCCGCTTCCTGCCGGATTCAAAAGCGTTCCTCTCCATGATCAAGCTGCGCTCGAAGCGGCGATTAGCGAGAATACGGCTGCAATCATGCTGGAAATGGTGCAGGCAGAAGGCGGAATGTATCCGGTAGAACCTGCTTTTGTAGACGTGATTACAAAGCTTTGCAACGAGCATGGATTGCTTTTGATCATTGATGAGGTACAGACGGGCATGGGACGTACAGGCAAGCTGTTTT
The DNA here is from genome assembly GCA_040544055.1 of Paenibacillus sp. PvR008. GTDB lineage: Bacteria > Bacillota > Bacilli > Paenibacillales > Paenibacillaceae > Paenibacillus. Next base: position 90,225 of record JBEUOG010000021.1, on the reverse strand, counting down.
CCTTTGAGCATTACGGCATAGAGCCGGATATCTTTACGTTGGCGAAGGGATTGGGCAGTGGGTTTTCCGTTGGCGCGATGCTGGGCAAAGAATATTTGCGCGAAGCGTTCACAGCGGGCAGCCATGGCTCTACCTTTGGTGGTACTCCGCTTGCTATGGCAGCGGTTCAGGCGACCATTGAAACGATTATTGATGAAAAGCTTCCAGAGCGTGCGGCTGAGCTGGGCGAGTATTTGTTCCAAAGTCTGCAAAAGCAGCTTGGAGAGATTCCTTTTGTGAAGGATATCCGTGGAAAAGGTCTGATGGTCGGCATTGAGTGTGCTGAGCCTGTGGCGGAACTTGTTTTGGCAGGCCAAAAGAAGGGTATTCTGTTCATTACCGCAGGACCGAACGTGATTCGCCTGTTGCCTAACCTGTATGTAACGAAGGATGAAATAGATCAGGCGGTAGCACTTATTACCGAGTTGATTCAGGAGCATATTGCTTAGGTGGTTAAACTACCTAGACTAGAGTGTAAAAGGAGACGATAGCATGAGCCAGGGCGGGGCATTGCAGCAGACTAACTTGAAGGGGCGGGACTTCCTTGAGTTGGACGACTACTCGACCGAAGAAATTCAATATTTAATTGATCTCGCCATCGAAATCAAGCGCAAGCATAAAAATGGAGAAACCTATCAGCCGCTGAAGGGGAAAACGATCGGACTGATTTTCGAAAAATCATCTACGCGTACGCGGGTATCTTTTGAAGTTGGCATGTTTCAATTGGGCGGGCATGCCCTTTTTCTCAGTAAAAACGACATTCAACTAGGACGCGGTGAGCCTATTAGCGATATGGCACAGGTGATGTCTCGCTATCTGGACGGCATTATGATCCGCACCTTCGGGCACGATAATGTTGTAGAGTTGGCGCGTTATGCATCTATTCCTGTGATCAACGGCTTGAGCGATTTGGCGCATCCGTGTCAGGTACTGGCTGACTATCAGACCTTGTATGAGCAAAAGGGCAAGCTTAAGGGACTTAAATTGGCCTACATCGGGGACGGCAACAATATGGCGCATTCCCTGTTGATTGGTGGAGCAAAGCTTGGCGTGCATGTTTCGATTGCAAGTCCTGCTGGATATGAGCCTGATCCAAGCGTTGTGGCAGCTTCCCGTGAGATTGCCAAGCAAACCGGCAGTGAGATTGTGATTACCCAAAGTCCGCATGAAGCAGTAAAGGATGCAGATGCGATCTACACGGATGTATGGGCGAGCATGGGCTTTGAGGAAGAGCAGAAGGAACGGGAGCTTGCTTTTGCCGACTTCCAGGTGAATGAGGAACTGGTTAAGCTGGCGAAGCCGGATTATTTGTTCCTGCACTGTCTGCCTGCCCATCGTGGGGAAGAAGTGAGTGCAGGTGTAATCGACGGACCGAATTCAGTGATTTTTGATGAGGCTGAGAACCGTTTGCATGCACAAAAAGCATTAATGGTTGCTTTGATGGAATAAAGAAGTTATGTTTTATCGTTAGAAAGATTGCATTTGTGGAAGATGATCTGTAGATTTAGATGCAGATGTGAATGAAAGATAGTGGCTAGAAGCATTCGGGGAGGACTTCAATCATGGCAAAAGAAAAAATCGTACTCGCATATTCCGGCGGTCTGGATACGTCGGTCATTTTGAAATGGCTTAAAGAAACCTATGACGCTGAAATTATAGCGTTTACCGCAGATATCGGACAGAAGGAAGAGCTGGACGGTCTGGAGGAAAAAGCGCTCGCTACTGGAGCCTCCAAAGTGTATATTGATGATCTGCGTGATGAATTCGCCAAGGATTTTATTTATCCGATGTTTCAGGCGGGTGCTTTGTATGAAGGACAATATTTGCTAGGAACGAGTATTGCACGTCCATTGATCGCTAAACGGATGGTGGATATTGCGATTGCAGAGGGTGCAACAGCTATCGCTCACGGCGCGACAGGCAAAGGCAACGATCAGGTGCGCTTCGAGCTGAACGCCGCGGCGTTGACGCCGGATATCAAGGTGATCGCACCTTGGCGGCTGGAAGAGTTCCGCAATCAGTTCCCGGGCCGGGCAGAAATGATTGCCTATGCGGAGAAACACGATATTCCGGTAACCGCTTCTGCGGCCAAGCCGTACTCCATGGACCGTAATCTGCTGCATATCAGCTATGAAAGCGGCGTGCTGGAGGACCCTTGGTTTGATCCGAGCGCTCCTGAAAATAAAGAAATGTTCTTGCTCAGCAATGCGCCTGAGGATGCTCCTGATGAAGCGGAATATTTGGAGCTGGAGTTTGAAGCAGGAAACTGTGTTGCTTTGAACGGAGAGCAGCTAAACCCGTTGCAGGTTATGGAAAAGCTGAATGAGCTGGGCGGCAAGCATGGCATCGGACGTGTGGACATGGTGGAAAACCGTTTTGTCGGTATGAAGAGCCGTGGAGTGTATGAGACGCCGGGCGGTACGATCCTATTCACAGCTCATCGCAAAATGGAGTCCATCACGATGGATCGCGAGGTCATGAATCTGCGTGACAGTCTGATTACCCGGTATGCTACACTGGTCTACAACGGTTTCTGGTTCGCGCCGGAGCGTGTGGCTTTGCAGGCACTGGTTCATGAGAGCCAAAAGAATGTCAGTGGTACCGTGCGCGTGAAGCTGTACAAAGGCAATGTTATTGGCGCAGGTGTCAAAAGTCCGGTCAGCTTGTACAACCCGGATATTGCGACAATGGAAGCCGATCCGACACAAGCCTATGACCAAGGGGATGCAACAGGCTTTATTCGCTTGAATGCTCTGCGCTTGAAGGTCAATGCGGGAGTAGCCAAAAATAATAAATAAATGAGTTAACCTAAAAATGTACGGGATGCGGGCCGTCCTTGTCCAAGCGACGAGGGCGGCTTGTATTGCAGAGAGGGGATTTTGCAAAAAATGAGTAAGCTATGGGGCGGACGTTTTACGAAGCAGACCAACAAGCTGGTAGAGGAATATACGGCTTCCATCGGATTTGATCAGGCGCTGGCGGAAGAAGATATTCAGGGTAGTTTGGCACATGTGGCCATGCTGGGCAAATGCGGGATTATTCCGCAGGCCGATGCGGATACGATCAAGGAAGGACTACACACGGTATTGGAGCGTATCCGCCGTGGGGAGATTGAATTTTCGGTTTCGGACGAGGATATTCACATGAATATCGAAAAGAATCTGATCGAAGCGATTGGTCCGGTCGGCGGAAAGCTGCACACCGGGCGCAGCCGTAATGACCAGGTGGCAACGGATATGCACTTGTACTTGCGCGGACGTGTGGTGGCATTGGTCGGTATGCTGCATGATGTACAAGCCGCACTAATCGGACAGGCGAAAGATAATCTGGATACGATTGTACCCGGATATACGCATTTGCAGCGGGCGCAGCCTATTTTGTTCGCGCATCATTTGCTGGCTTATGTGTCTATGTTGGAGCGTGACATTGACCGTCTCAAAGACAGCTACAAGCGGATTAACGTGTTGCCGCTCGGCGCTGGAGCTTTGGCCGGAACCACTTTTCCGATAGACCGTCATTTTGTAGCAGAACAATTGGGTTTTGACGGAGTTTATGAAAATAGTCTGGACGCCGTCAGCGACCGGGACTTTATCGTAGAGTTTCTGGCTGGAGCTTCGCTGATCATGACGCATTTGTCACGTCTAAGCGAAGAGCTGGTGCTGTGGAGCAGCACGGAGTTTGGCTTCGTTGAGCTGGATGATGCTTTTTGCACAGGCAGCAGCATTATGCCGCAAAAGAAAAACCCGGACGTACCGGAGCTGGTACGCGGTAAAACAGGACGCGTGTATGGTAATCTTGTAGGACTGCTGACCGTTTTGAAATCCTTGCCGCTCGCGTACAACAAGGATATGCAGGAGGACAAGGAAGGTATGTTCGATACTGTTGCTACGCTGGAAGGAGCTTTGCAGCTGTTCGCACCGATGATCGCGACGATGAAGGTGAACAAGGATCGCATGCGTCAAGCGGTCAATCAGGACTTCTCCAATGCGACGGATATTGCGGATTTCCTCGTCGGCAAAGGACTTCCGTTCCGTCAGGCGCATGAGGTTATCGGCAAAACGGTGCTGTATTGCATCCAGCATGGTAAGTATTTGCTTGATCTGACACTGGAGGAATTCCAGCAGTTTTCCGATTTGTTCGACGACCGCATCTATGAAGTGCTTCAACCGGAAGCAGTAGTTAATGCTCGGAATGTATATGGCGGAACAGCAACTGGACAGGTGCAGGCAGCTATCGGACGCAGTGAACAGCTACTGAGCAGCACGTCTACATGGTTTGAAGGGCACAAACGGAGTAAATAATCAGATTATTATTCTCTGCACAGCAGCGGGACGTTGTGTAGAATTTGATCGTTTAGCACATATAGCAGGATATCAAGATAGCAAGGGCACCGTTCGCGGTGCCTTTTTGTCTGATGATAATAAAGTGTGGAACCAGTAAAAGAAGTATGGAACCAGTTAAAAATCTCTGGAACCAGTAAAGAATATATGGTACCACTGAAGTCATTCCCGATGAGATATCATCGGGAATGACTATTAATTGTGTATCCTCATCTCTCCTCAAGAACGACTAGCGGCAGCTCAGCTGTTCCCTATTTAGTTGTTGCAACTTCGGTGAGGTCTGAGAAAATGGTAAATGATATCGCGCAAGGTCAGTAGTTAATTATTGAGGATAACAAAAACATACGTACTATCCAATCCGCAGACTGCGGATTTTATTATTTATGTACGCACGAGGACACAGCTCCGAGCCGTTTAAATCAAAAGGAGGTAGACTGCCCCTGCCCCCAAATTGTTGTTGAATAATTCAGTTTATAACAGTTGGAGCTTGGAATAGTTCCAGATATTCACCATCCGGACCAACAAAGAAAATAAATTTTGAGCCATTAGGTAATGTAGTAATATCTGAGTTTGACAGGGGTATTCCAAATTCTTGAAGACGGGAGATTTCATTTTTAATATCATCGACCGTAAAAGCAATATGATGCACACGTCCAACTATGTTTATTTCCCGCGTACTATGTCCTGGTATTTCCATTAGCTCTAATTCGGTTTTTAATGTGTTCGGAAATCCTAGAAAGGCTAATTTTGCATTTCCATTCGGCATGCGTTTAAGGACTTCAAGACCAAATACCAGCTTATAAAATTGTATTGATTCTTCAATGTTTTTTACCATAATTCCAACATGATCTACTTTTTGGATAGCCATTGTATTAACTCCTTCTTTGAGTGAGATTAATTCCCTTGATTTCTTCTTTCTAAATGATATTCCATCCAGTTAATACGACTGCCAATAGTACCATAAACCCTCCACCCCAAGGTGTGGTGTATAAGTCCAATGGAATCAGTAACAACTCCACCGAGGTAAGATCCCAACGTAATACCGGCAAGGAATGCAGCGATATTGATTACGGAAACAACGTCAACGGCATTAGGCACATAACGCTGAGCTAAGGTTACCGCATATACTTGCAGTCCTGAAACGTTCATAAATGCAAATAGTCCTAAAAAATAATTGTAATCAGAAAAGGGGATTGTACATGTTAATATGAATAGAATTACGGATTATGCTAGGAACATAAATAGCAGAGATTTAATAGGATTCTTGTTAGAAACTTTCCCCCCAACTATGTTTCCAATAGCAATTGCAATACCATATACGAGTAAAACCAAAACTGACTGATTTTTCATTTAGATGCATAACATCTCCAAGTAAAGGCGCGAGATACGTAAACACAACAAATGTTCCCCCGTACCCTAAAGCTGTTATAATAAACACTAATAACAGACGCCCATTTGAGACTAATTTAAAAATGTCACTCAAAGAAGCAGGTGCACCTTTAGTCAATTTAGAAGGAATCAAAATACTGTTTGCAATTAAGCTAATTACTCCAATAACAGCAATACCAACAAATGCAAATCTCCAACCATATAATTGACCTAGAAATGTTCCAATTGGCACTCCTGTAATCGTAGCAACTGTTAACCCTGTGAACATGATGGCAATTGCACTTGCCCTTTTATTCTCTGGCACAAGACTAGCTGCCAATGTTGCGCCGATAGACATAAACACTCCATGAGACAATGCTGTAATAATACGCGCTACTAATAGCATAGTGGAATTTGTAGAGATTGCAGCCACTGAATTTCCAAGTACAAAAACGACCAATAATAATAACATTAATGTTTTTCTAGGTGTACTAGATGTTATGGCAGTTAGTATAGGAGCCCCAATAGTTGCTCCAAGTGCATAAAGAGAAACCGTTAAAGCTGCCATAGTTACGGAAATACTTAGATCATCTGCCACCGAAGACAATAACCCTACGCTTATAAACTCCGCAGTACCTATCCCAAATGCACTGATAGCTAAGGCAAGTAGTGCTAGCATGCTTTGTGAGTTCGATTATTTAATTGCAACAGCACTAGCATCTGTTATCATGTAAACTCCTCCTTTAAGATTCCGTAAACCAAAAGGGCCCTTTAGCTATAAGAATTGGTGTCGACTTCTTTTATTATGCTCCAATTCTCTACGGCTACAAGAGAGCACTTTTAAGTTCGATAGGCACTCCATAGTACCTATGTCACCAAAAAGTACGCACTTCTCAACAATTCCGCAAATCTTCATAATAATAATGGGATGATCCTAATCATAGATTTTACGCCTTAGATAATCATCCATATTACATTCTGTGGAGGAATCATTATGGAACTTCATCTTCAAGGTAAGAAAGCTCTAGTTACGGGCTCTACGTCCGGGATCGGAAAAGCCATCGCAGCCGCACTGGCTGCGGAAGGCGTACATGTCATAATTAATGGACGTCATGAGGACAAAGTCGTTCAAACGATCCAAGATATACGTCATTGCCATCCTGGTGCAATTCTTGAAACCGCGATCGCTGATCTGGGATCGGAACAAGGATGCGAGGAGATCATTTCGGAATATCCTTATATTGACATTTTGATCAATAATTTGGGTATTTTCGAGTCGGCCAATTTTTTTTGTAATACCTGATCCCGACTGGTATAAATTTTTTGAGATTAACATAATGAGCGGCGTACGACTCTCCCGGCATTACTTACATCGAATGATCGAAAAACAGGATGGTCGAGTCATATTTATCGGCAGCGAGGCTGCCATCACACCGCCTCCGGATATGGCTCATTACAGCGCTACGAAGGCAATGCAACTTTCAATTTCCAGAAGTTTGGCGGAACTTACTACTGGAACGAGGGTGACTGTGAATACAATTATGCCTGGGTCTACACTTACGGAAGGTGTCGAAGCCATGTTAAAGGTTCTTTATCCTAATGAAACAATGACTGCGGAGGAAGCTGAAAAGAGGTTTATGGCGGAAAGTCGGCCAACCTCTATCATTAAGAGGCTTATTAGACCGGAGGAAATCGCTAATCTTGCCACCTTCCTAAGTAGTCCTTTATCTTCAGCTATAAATGGCGCCGTACTGAGAGTTGATGGAGGATTGGTGCGGCACATGATTTAACAACAATGAGCTAATTGGGTAAAACGTATCAATTAATCGAAACTTGCTCATCATACCGAATCACAAAAAGCAGGCCATCAGTTGGCCTGCTTTTTGTGATGATCTCAATAATACATTGACTTACTAGGATAGGATCAAGGTGCTCTTGTGTTACTTGTTCAGTATACTCTCTTCAAGGACTTCATATTTGTTTCCATGAACTTTCACAATATGCCGCTCGCCCCACTTGCACAACGAATCCAGAATATCCTTAAGCGACCAGCCATACTCCGTTAATGTATACTCTACCATCGGTGGAACTTGGTTATAAACTTTCCGTTCAATCACGCCATCACTTTCGAGTTCACGTAGTTGTTGAGTGAGCATCTTTTGCGTGATGCTCGGCATTAGTTTTTTTAACTGATTTGTTCGTCTTGTACCTAAGATCAAATGGCATAGAATGACTACTTTCCACTTACCTCCTATGACCTCTAACGCCGCCTCAACCGGAATATTATACTTCTTCACTTAATCACTCCTTGGGTACTTTTTAGTACCTATAGTACCACAAAGTGTTTATGGCACTAAATAGTGCGTACTTTTTTATTTTTTCTCATCACTTTACAATGATCACGAGATCTTAATTGGTCAATACAAATCAACTGGGAGGTAATAATATGAAGTTAGGATTAGAAAATAAACTGGTTCTTGTTACGGGCTCTACTGGCGGTATTGGAAAGGGTGCAGCTAAGAGCTTTTTGCAGGAAGGTGCTCGCGTCATAATCAATGGCAGAACTGAAAAAGGTGTTCAAGCTGTCGCCGAGGAGTTGGCGGCATTCGGCACAGTGTACGGGATTGCAGCTGATGTATCAAAGGCTGAAGAAAGTCAAGTTCTTGTGGAAAAAGTCAACGAAATAGGTTCGTTGGACGTTCTAGTTAACAATACAGGAGTTTTCGAAGTCAAACCCTTTGTAGATGTTACTGATGAGGAGTGGCTGGACTATTACCAAACCAATGTACTCAGTGCTGTAAGGCTTTCCCGTGCATTTCTCCCTGGCATGATGGAGAGAAATTGGGGACGCATTATCAATCTTGCCAGCGAAGCAGGCATTAAACCTTACCCTGAATTGATTCCTTATGGAGTCTCCAAAACTTCCCTCATTACGTTCTCTCGGGGATTGGCCGAGTTGGCGAAAGGAACTGGCGTAACCGTTAACTCTGTGCTTCCAGGCCCAACATGGACGGAAGGATTTGCTAAATTTATTACGGACTTGGCGGCGGAGAAAGGTCAAGAACTAGATTCTTTCATCCGGGAGTATTTCCAAGATAGCACGCCTACTTCCCTGATTCAGCGTTTCGCCACCGTAGAGGAAGTAGCCGATACGATCGTCTTTCTAAGCTCCGTAAATGCCGCGGCTATCAATGGCATCGCCCAGCGCGTCGAAGGCGGTATTATCCAATCCATTATGTAGTTAAAATAAGTTCCTTTTTAACCTCAAACAATTATAAAAAGGGGGGATGGTCTAAACGGAAAGGGACTGAATCGGGCGGAAATTGCCAAGCGATTATTTAAATTTGTGGGAACGGTAAAGAAACAAAGCAATCGCCTCCAATGCATTTTAAAGTAATACGACGAAAATTGTATAGCTTGATTTCAAAAGCGGCCGCGCTGGATCGATGCGAGCCGCTTTTTTGTATAAAAATTTTCTAGATTTCGCCGGTTAACGTTCAGGGTATATAATTCTTAATCAAGCCACAATGAGATAACTCTGATTTCATTAGGAGTCATTTTTTAATGTCCAATGGTACCGTTCGATATTGGTTTCTAACATTCTTTTTTTACGTAATTATCATATGAGGCGACAAACTCAGTTACATCAGCAAAATTGGTTCCTATGTGTTTTATCACCTGACACTTTTGTGCTTTCTAAGGTATCTGGCGGGTATTTGGCTTTAATGATGATCTGAACAATGCTGGATTGCGTAAGGTTTCCTAGACAGGTGCAATCACGGTAACTATGAAATAGTTCTATATACCCATGTATGCATTAGTGTGAAAGTTTCTAGAATTTACATTTTTGTATACCTACTCCTACTAGGATTATGGTAGAATAGCACTAAGTTTTTAATTGTATTACCAATTCATCAGGACATGACTGGTATCAAATGAATAAATGTCAGGTTTCGAGGAGTCTCTTTTGACCAGAAGAATTGCATTAATGTGTAAATTAAGGGTTTAAATGAGAATAGGAGAATGTCCTGTTTTCAGGAAGACGTAAGACCATAGATGCAGGGACAGATCAAGAGGCAGAGTCCGGACGGTTCAGGGAGGTATTATGAGAAGCAAAAGAACGGCGCGGCAGTTAAAGAGCGCATGGATCGGTTATCACGCTTCTGACGCCGATCAGCTGGTGTTTTCGTTGCACGAGGAGCGGATACAGGCGGAGAAGTTGCTGCGCGAGGAACGGGAGCTTTTCCACGCGGCGCTGGAACGGAAGAAGCAACGGGACGCGGAGTTGAAGCAGCTGCTTGCGGATGCGCTCGCAGAAGAGCGGCGTTGGATTGAAAGGGCGGGAATCCATGGGTGACAGGCTGAGGTGGCAGGTTGGGGGAGTTTCAATTCCCCAAACGAAGAGAAGAATAAAAGAAGAGCGTCAGCAGATCGCTCGACTGGAGCAGCAGCTGGAGGCCCAACGGACGGAGCAGGCCCCGGTGCTGTACAAGCTGGACTTTCATATTGAGGAACTGGAACGGCGGCTTCAGGATACGGAACTGCGCATCCAGGCATTACAGAGCGCGGCGGATACGGCAGCAGCGGTGGAGCAACTGGATGAGAGTCTGCAGGATGGACAAGCGCAGGAGGCGCTGGTCCAATATGCTAGCGGTCAACAGGAACAGGCTGCGGCAGGAGCCGCCTTGGGAGTAGTCTCCGGCGTTTCTGGCTCGGGTTCGGATGGCGGAGAGATCGCCACGGGAATACAGAACGGACGGAATGGCAAGGCCCGCCTGGGAGACCAATTGGTGGACAACGGCATGATTACCCGCGATCAGCTGACGGACGCCATCCGAAACCAGAAGCGTTACGGTGGCAGGCTGGGCGACATTTTGGTAGAGATGGGCTTCATTACCGCCGAGCAGCTACAGGAGCAGGTGGATGGTGATGAATCCAAAGAGCGACTGGGCGACATGCTGGTACGTTCCGGCTATATTTCACCGGAGCAACTGGAGCGGGCCCTGGAATTCCAGGCGAAGAGCGGCGGGCTGCTCGGCGACATTTTGCTGTCATTGCAAATGCTGGAGCCTGCGGATTTGTACCGCGCGATTGCTACGCAAAACCGGATTGGACGGATCGGTGAGGAATTGGCGCTGGATGCGGCCTACAAGCTGCCGGAGCAGGTGGCGATGGCTTATGGCGTGGTCGTCATTCACCAATATATGAACCGTTATATTGTGGCGGTCAGTGACCCGTTGCCGGAAGAGCGGCGCTCGAAGCTGGAGGAAATCCTCGGCATGCCGGTGGAGCAGGTGCTGGCGACCAAGGAAGAGATGGAGCAGCTCTGGGGTAAGATCTACGGTGAAGAAATGATGCAGGAGAGCACGACCGGATTGTTGGAAAAAGAGCCGCATAATTCGGCGCGCACGACCTTTACGAAGGGACAGTTGTGGGTGTTCGCGGCAATGGGCGTGATTACGCTGCTTGGTCTTTTCTGGAACAGCTGGAATACGGTGCTGATCATCAACATGCTGATTCAGCTGTTTTATTTTGCCATGACGCTCTTCAAATTCGGTATTATTTATCTCGGTTCCCGGCGTGGGGCGCAGCTTCGCTTCTCAAAGGAAGAGGTCGACGCCATGGATGAGAAAAAACTGCCGATCTATACGATTCTCGTACCGATGTACAAGGAGGCGGGCGTGCTTCCAATGCTGTTGCGGAATTTGGAGCAGCTTGATTATCCAAAATCCAAGCTGGATGTGCGGCTGTTGATTGAAGAGGACGATATTGAGACGATTGAGCTGCTTCGTGAAATGAAGCTACCCGCCTATTACACGACACTGGTCGTCCCTGACGGCTTGCCGAAAACCAAGCCGAAGGCGTGCAACTACGGACTTATTCGGGCGCGCGGCGAATTTGTCGTCATTTATGATGCCGAGGATCGTCCCGACTCCGACCAACTTAAAAAGGTCATTGCGGCGTTCGACTCGCTCCCTGAGCATTATGCGTGCATTCAAGCGAAGCTCAACTATTTTAACAGTACGCAAAATTTGCTGACCCGCTGGTTCACGCAGGAATACAGTATGTGGTTCGAACTGCTGCTGCCGGGTATTATGCAGTTAGATACGCCCATTCCTTTGGGCGGAACATCCAATCATTTTCGGATATCCGTACTCAAAGATATCAATGCGTGGGACCCCTACAATGTAACCGAGGATGCCGATCTGGGCATACGTCTGTATAAAGGCGGTTACAAAACCGCCATTGTCGATTCCCGTACATGGGAGGAAGCGAACAGCCGCGTAGGGAACTGGATTCGTCAGCGGTCACGCTGGATCAAGGGATACATGCAGACATGGCTAGTCCATATGCGCAATCCGGTGAAGCTGGTGCGTGAGGTGGGCTGGAAAGGCTTTTTCGGCTTTCAGGTAATGATTTTGGCGACACCGATGCTGCCTTTGCTGAATCCGATTTTTTGGGGATTGCTGATTTTATGGTTTGGTTGGGAAATGGCCTTTATTCCCAAGCTGTTCCCGGGTTATGTGTATTACCTGGCCAGCGCGGAATTTTATATCGGTAACTTTTTGTTCGTATTCAGTAACGTGGCCGGAATGTATTGGGTCATCGGGGAACTGGAAGAGCGCGGTGAACGTACATTTTCATATGCGATGGTCAAATATGGGCTACTTTCGCCGTTATATTGGGTACTTATGAGTATAGCTGCGGTGAAAGCAGCTTGGCAGCTCATTACCAAGCCGTTCTATTGGGAGAAGACGACACATGGTCTGGCCGATATGCATGATTTGGATGATGCTCCCGCACAGTCCTCCTGAACATGAAGAAAGAAGGAGCAAGAATGGAGACAAAAACACCTTTTTTATCCGTCGTCATTCCCATGTATAATGAAAGCTCACATCTGGAGCGTTCACTCAAGGTGATTGATGGGGTGCTGTCTGTGGTCACTTCACGCTATGAGCTGATTGTCATAGATGACGGTTCCAGAGACGATACGTGGCTCAAGCTATCCGAATTGTCCCGCCGTATGCCTTCTCTGCTCGCACTTCGGCTTAGCCGGAACTTCGGCAAGGAGCTGGCGCTGTGCGCAGGTCTGGAAAACGCCTCCGGCGATGCCATTATCGTCATGGACGGCGATTTGCAGCATCCTCCTGAGCTGATCGGGGAAATGGTGCGTTTATGGCAGGATGAGGGTTACGATCTGGTCGAATGTGTGAAGGAATTCCGGGGAGAAGAGTCGATGGGCAAAAAGCTCGGAGCTTCATTGTTCTACGCGACCTTGAACCGTTTGACGGGCTTTAACCTCAAAGATGCATCGGATTATAAACTGCTGGATCGCCGGGTGGTGGATGCCTGGATGGCGATGCCTGAGCGGATTCCGTTTTTTCGCGGGATGACGGCATGGCTTGGTTTCCGTAAAACCCAGATTTCGTTCCGGGTGGCTCCACGGGAGAAGGGCCTCAGCCGCTGGAGTCCGTTTGGGCTGGTTCGGCTGGCAGCGGAAGCAATTGTTTCGTTTTCAACCGTGCCGTTGCGACTAGTAAGTTTAGTAGGACTCATTTTTATGCTGATTTCAGTTGTATTGGGAATTCAAACCTTGGCGCACAAATTAACGGGTACCGCTGTGACTGGTTTTACAACTGTTATTTTGCTACTCTTGATTATCGGCAGTGTATTGATGCTGTCCATCGGAGTGGTAGGAGAATATATCGCCGCCATATATCACGAAGTCAAAGCCAGACCTCGTTATCTGATTGCAGACAAACGGGCGAACGCTGACCGATTGTGGGTGGACAGGGAGTTTAATCAACATGATCAGACGTTCATATCTAAAGTATCCAATCATTAAATATGGCATTGTGGGGATGCTGGGTACAGGTATCCATGTCGGTGTACTTGTACTGCTGGTGGAAATGTTCAGGGTGCCTGCGGTAATGGCTACTACGATAGGGTTCGTAGTCACGCTGCTGGTATCGTATGTGCTGAACCGGAACTGGACATTCGAGCCTACCGGGGAGGGTAGCCGCACCCAGTTTCTAAAATATTTGTTGGTCTGCTCCTGTGGTCTGCTCTTGAATGCAGGTCTCATGTACGCAACCATTCACTGGATCGGCTGGCCGTATCTGATCGGTGAGGTACTGACCACCATCATCGTGCCCGTTCATAATTATCTCTGGAATCGCTATTGGATCTTCTCCGTTCCACAACAGCGTCAGAAAGAGACTTCATGATTTTGAGAAAATACATGATAAAGAGCTGCGATAATTGTATTTCTGGCAGCAGAGTAGTCACGGTCGGGTTAATCCAGCTGTAGAGTAGAAAATACGGCTACAGCCGCACCGCCGCAACAAGTTAGAGGGGGAACGAGAGGAATGTCCTTTCGCAAATGGTCTGCAAGCAGATGGATGGTTATAGGTCTGTTTGTGTTTATACTTGCGCTGGAGCTGTCCGCAGGCATTTATTTCAGTTATGTTCTGGGATACATGCATACGGACGCGCTCAGTCGCGTAGCCAATGCATTTTATGTGCTGTATAGCCGTGATCCGCATTTGGGTGCTATCGGATTCATCTGGAATCCGTTGCCCAGTCTTTTGGAAATGGTGATATTACTGTTGTACCCGTTATTTCCGGCATTAGCATCCTACGGATTGGCGGCTGTCATCCTGAGTGCTACCTTTGCCGCTTTGACAGCTGTGCTGCTGTATCGGGCGGGTGTCAGAACAGGACTTAGCTCGGGAATGAGCTTGATGCTGGCGCTGCTCTATGCGCTGAATCCGTTTATTTTACTGTTCGGTGCCAATGGGCTGAGCGACTCGCTATACATATATTTTATTATGATGACGGTGATTGAATTTGCGCTGTGGCTCAAGGATCGCATGACGGCGAGTCTGATCGTATCCGGATTAGCGCTTGCCATGGCGTTCTGGACTCGATATGAGGCAGTGCCCCTGGGGGTGACGATGGCAGGCGGTGTGGTCGTAGCCATTCTGTTTCTTCACCGGAACATGGGTAGACGTGAGCTGCCTTTACGGGAAAAGCTACATAAGGTCGAGGCGACCTGGCTGCTTCTCCTGCTGCCTGTTGTCTTTTCCGGTCTGCTGTGGATTTTCTTTAACCAGCTCATCATGGGAAATGCTTTTTATTTCCTCAATTCGGAGTATTCCAATACGTCGCAATCGGCAGAGTTACTAAATGATGATAAATTCGTGGAAATCTTTAATCATCCGCTGGTTGCCTTGAAATTTATCGCTTCCAAAACCCTCTGGTATTCCGTGCCGTTGCTCGCTATTCTGTTCATTCGGCTGTTAAGCGGGCGGTTGTTGCGCTGGGGAACGCTGATTATTTTGCTGTTGTTCCTGTCTGTGCCGGGTTTGCAATTTTTACTCATGATGAAGCAATCTTCATATGGATGGTTTCGCTATTTTATGTATGTGTTTCCGATTACCGTCGCCTGGCTGCCGTATGAGCTGAGTCAGCTCCAGGGTAGAGCGCGGCGGGCGGCCTTTGGTCTGGTGTCCGTCAGTTTGGTGCTTACGGCCGGATTACTCTCCTATGCACTGACTCGCCCGGATATCGCGCCGGATGAGAACAGCTTCCTCACACGAACAGGTAATGTGAACTATGTGAGACAGGAATCGGACCGGAAAATTGCGGTTTGGCTGGATAAGCATTTGCCCAAGTCGACTATTATGACCGATTCGGCTTCAGCCTACACCATGATTGTGTATAGCCAGTACCCGAAGCGCTTCCTGATCACGAGTGATTATGCGTTTAATAGGGCATTAAGCTATCCGCAGGAAAGCCACGTGGATTATATCCTTGTACCTCAGATCAAGTCGGGCATGCCACTGAGTAAAATCAACATGGTGTATCCGAATTTGTATGAAAAAGGAGCACCCTGGGTTCAGCTCGAACGTGAGTTTAACGGGGAATGGCGCTTGTACAAAGTGCTACCCAAGTCACAAACCGAATCTCCATCTACGGCTACGACGACAGCTCCTTGATGTGTGGCAGGACCATGAATATTGGTTAGCAACTTGCTTCATAACGAATACCCGCAGCTTAACCACTGCGCCATGATACGGCGAGGGAAGCTGCGGGTATTTTTTTATACCTATTTACCGCCCCTTGAGCGGCAGCCAAGCGAGTACATCCTGAATTTTCGCGTCCCAGTATCCCCATTCATGAGTCCCTGGACCCTCTTCGTAGGTCAGTGGAATCCCGGCAGTATCGCAGGCTTTACGAAAGGTCTGGTTTCCCTCATACAGAAAATCCTCCGTACCACAGCATTGGTAGAGCCGGGGGAGTGAAGTCCCCAAGGTAGCATGACGATGTAGCAGCTCCAGTAAGTCATGATCTGTTCCGCGTATTTCATCTGGACCGAAAATGTAGCTCCATTCCGCCGAACTCATCACTCTATGAATAGGATCGATACGTGCCGCGTGTAAATCCATCACTCCCGAGAGACTGGCAGCAGCCGCAAAGCGCTCTGGATGCTGGAGTGCCAGTTTGAAGGCACCGTACCCGCCCATGGAAAGACCCGCCACAAAATTGTCTTCCCGCTTGGCGGATAGAGGAAAGAAGGAGCGTGCCAAAGTCGGCAATTCTTCACTGATAAAGGTTCCATATGCCCCTCCCTGCTCCATATTCGTATAAAAACTCCGGTGTACCTGTGGCATCACAACAGCAATGCCGAGTGAAGCCACGTAGCGTTCAATGGAGGTTCTGCGTAACCAGATCGAATCATCATCCGACAGGCCGTGCAGCAAATACAGTGTTGGGTGTGGTCCGGTTCCTTGCTTGCCCTCCAGTCCTATCTGCGAACGGGTTTCCTGAGGGAGAATAACATGCATGGATGTGCTCAGGCCAAGGACTTCTGAATAAAACTGACATTGAATAAGGGCCATAAGACAACCTCTTTTACTAGGAATTTTGTGACCTCATTGCAGTAATCTAGCATATGACCGATGATTCATTCATTATAACGTAGCCTGTCCAAATATACATATCCAAGTAAATAACTAGGTATTAAGTCCCGAATCCCATTTATCCTACATAAGGACGGGTTATGGTTATATGGGACGATTTTTTTAATTTGGGGGTTACTTGGGTTTGATTTCTGGTAAAGTGTTTAAAAAAGAATGGTGAAGCCAATCAAAGGAGGAATTCAGAGCATGGGAAATAAGTTCAGAAACACAGTTACTGGTGTATTGAGTACAGGTCTTATTCTTAGCGCATTCAGCGCAGCAGCAGCGGCTCCTCAGCACACAAGCGGTCATTGGGCAGGAGACCAAGTACAACGTTGGTCGGCTACAGGAAAATTAGACGGGGTGGCGAAACCGGATGCGGCCATTACACGTGCAGAATTTATCGTTCTCTTGAACCGTAGTCTCGGTACGTTCACGCAGGATACTCCAGCCGTGACGGACGTAACGTATGCGGACAGTGTTCAGGTAAACGGTAATGGAAGCAGAACGTTCACAGATGTACCAACTTCGCACTGGGCATACAATGAACTGACAAATGCCGTGAATGGAGGTTACATAAGTGGCTATGCAGGTAACAAGCTCAAACCGAATGGAAAAGTAACGCGTCAGGAAGCTGCGGCTATTGTGGGCAAAGCCATTGGACTGACAGCAGGTAACCCGGCAGATGTCACCAAGTTCATAGACTCCAACAAAATCGGATCATGGGCGAAGAAAAGTGTAGCTGCCGCTGCGGAACAAAAAATCATCAATGGTTATCCTGATGGCAAATTCCAGCCATTGAAGCCGTTGACACGTGCAGAAGCGGTTGCCATTCTGGATGCAGCTTCCGGTTACAACCTGAGCGCGGTTGATAATCTTACATCGACTCCTGGCGGAACGGTAACAGATTCCACATACGGTAACGTTACGGATTCGACGTATGGTAACGTTACGAATTCGACGTATGGTAACACGTCTATTACTCCTGGAACCGAAACAAAAGATAGCAGCACCAGCACAGACAGCACGACAACGAAAGTGCGCCTGTAGAAATTTCTGTTTCAGGCAAACGCAGCAAGTAAAACTATCCCGTCACTTGAAATCCCCCTTTAACTCCGCTGGTACCCATCCAGGCGGTAGTCGAAGGGGGATTTTTTGTTATGCTGCTATGCATGCATTATTCACTTATGCCGTCTTCTACAATAGGCTCCTGCTGTTCGCGTGTCTGCGGCTCAGGCGATGCGCTTCCGCCGCGAACAGCCATAATGCGCTGCTGCGCACGGTAGGTATCCCGGCTGATTCGGGTGCGTTCCACGGTCTTGCCATCTACGATCTTCATTCGGTACGTTTCCACCACGTATCCTGCCTTGCCCTGCCGAAGCACCTGATAGAAGCCGGGGGAAAGTGAGTCATTACGGATTGTCTTCTCTGGGATAGGCAATACCTGAACCGTACGCGATTCCAGCTCATAGGACACATTGGACGGGAAAGTGCCGAAAAATTTGACGGTAAGCGTCCGATTTTGGACGGCGGCATGAAGGAGCAAATGCTTGCCTGTATTGTTTTTGAAGCGGAAATTGATGGACCCTGTAGCAAAAGTCGCATCTTGCCCTTTGGGCAAATAGCTGACCGGCAAGGAATGGTTGCGGCGCTCAACAATGTCAAGACCGACTCGCAGCGCCGCATTGTAGACGGTGCTGGATACCTGACAAATCCCGCCGCCGATGCCCGGTTCCAACTGCCCGTTCACGATCACCGGGGCTTCACGAAAGCCGTGTGTGCGCTCAGCCTTGGCAATGATTTGACCGTAATCGAATATCTCGCCCGGCTTGAGAATCAAACCGTCAACGGTGCTTGCCGCCGAATTGACGTTGTACACACGTCCTTCCGAGCTGCTGCTGAGGCTGGTGGAAAACTGGGTAATCTTACGCTCAATCCCTTCGCTCCGCAGACCGTCCACCGAAATGTCCGGCTCTAGTTGACGAAACGGCAACTCCACCCGCACTGGCTCCACGGAAGCAGTAAAATCCTTGGGCAGCGCTTTATCCAGCGCTACGCCCAGTTTGGGCCAATCCAGGCGACTGGCAGAGCGGCCCGGAATATAGCGAACATGATCGTCCCCGTCGATCTGGCGCGTGGCATTGACAGGTTTGCCGTATCGCTGTTCCTCCCAATCGGCTCCGAACCTGGCCTGCAAGGCCGACTCCTGTCGGGAAGGTGTGATGGTCCATTCTTTTCCGAAGGAAAACCGCGTCAGTGCGCGAGTCCAAAGATGCTCCGAGCCGAGCGCGTTCACGGCATCACGGAATGCCTTCGCTTCATAGTGGATACCCGCTTCCCCGAGCGTAAGCTTGATATCCTGCGCGCTACTGTCGCTGTCCGTCAGGATCAGGGGGCGTTGCTTCAATGCATTCAGCTTCGTGTCCAGCAGTCGGAGCGCGGCTGTTTTATCCATGTTTCCCACATTGACTCCTCCGACTGTTACGCCCTTCGGCAGCGTTTGTCTGTCGGCGTACAGATGCAGTCCTCCCCACAACATGGCCAACGCCAGAATTACAGTCCATATCCAGATGAAGGATAAATGAATTTTTTTCATAATGCGGCTGTCTCCTGTCTCGTAAGCTTGGCAGCGTATTCATGTGCCATAAGATTCATATATATGAGCCAAAAGCAGAAAACTTTCGGTACTATTTAGGTAACAAATTTGTTACAATGATAAACGGTATGATGAAATACAGGACTTTTTAAAGGAAATGCATGGAATATGTCGAATGGATATTAAGTTATACGTAATATGATTAAGCAGCGGGAAGTGATCGAGTGATTGAAATGCAGGATGTGTGGAAGACCTATACTAATGGAACCCACGCACTTCAGGGAGTGTCCGTCAGAATTGACCGTAATGAATTCGTATACGTAGTCGGCCCGTCCGGGGCGGGTAAATCGACTTTTATGAAGCTTATTTATAGAGAAGAAGTACCGACCAAGGGGCAAATTTCAGTTAATGGATTTAATATCGGGAAGCTCAAGCAGCGTAAAATTCCCTACGTTCGTCGCAACATCGGAGTCATTTTTCAGGATTTCCGGCTTTTGCCGCGTTTGACGGCCTATGAGAATGTCGCTTTTGCGATGGAAGTCATTGAGGCTCCCAAAAAGCTGATTCGCAAGCGGGTGCCGGAAGTGCTCGAACTGGTTGGCTTGAAAACGAAAATGAATCGCGAGCCTGCCCAGCTGTCCGGTGGGGAGCAGCAGCGCGTAGCTATCGCACGGGCTATCGTCAACAATCCGTCCGTGATCATTGCCGATGAACCCACAGGTAATTTGGACCCCGAAACATCGTGGGAGATCATGCAGTTGCTGGACGAAATTAATTTTCGCGGCACGACCATTGTCATGGCGACACACAATAAGGACATCGTAAACTCCATGCGTAAACGCGTCATTGCCATCGAAAATGGCAACATCGTAAGGGATCAGGTGAGAGGGGAGTACGGATATGACTTTTAATACCTTCTTGCGTCATCTGCGGGAAGGTTTCAAAAACATATTCCGCAATGGCTGGATGTCCGTGGCATCCGTCACCTCGATTGTTGTGTCACTGCTTATACTGGGCGTGTTTATTTTGCTGGTACTCAACGTCAACTCCTTGGCTGACCAGGCGGATAGCCAAGTGGAGGTTAACGTATTTTTGGAGTTGAATGTAGAGCAAAACATGCGTGAAACGCTGCAAAAGGAAATCGCGGCGATGCCGGAAATTAGCAAAACCACCTTTATCACCAAAGCTCAGGGCTTGGAGGAGCTGCGAAAAGATTTGGGAGACAGCGGCAAGGAGCTGCTGGAGGGTTTTGATAAGGACAGCAATCCGCTTCCAGACAAAATCGTTGTAGAGGTCATTGAACCGACGACGGTCCCATTTGTGGCTGAGAAGATTGAGAAGCTGAACACGATACATCCGGAGAAACCGATTTTAAAGGTCCGTTACGGAAAAGGTACCGTGGAGACGCTCTTCACCATTACCAAGCTCATCCGTAATGTGGGCTTTGTATTCGTAGCTGGATTGGGGCTTATGTCCATGTTTCTGATTTCGAATACGATCCGCGTGACCATTTTGGCACGACGCAGAGAGATTGGCATTATGAAACTGGTTGGTGCGACCAACTTTTTTATACGATGGCCGTTTTTTATTGAAGGTGCGCTTATTGGCCTGATGGGTTCCGTGATTACGGTAGGTATTTTGTTTGCTGGTTATCAGCGTTTGCTTACAGCCGTTCAAGGAGATATTGCACTGAACATGTTGAAGCTTATGCCGCTTCAGGGCGTTTGGATTCAATTGAGTGCCTTGCTAATCATTTTGGGGATGCTTGTCGGGATTGTAGGCAGTACCCTATCCATGCGCAAGTTCTTGAAAGTGTAAAGATTCATTGGTGGACGTCACAGTCGGTATTCTTTAGAACGGGGAAGCCGGTGTTATTTTGCAATAAAGGATGGGGAGTGCAAGTTGAAAAAAACAGGATCTGTGTTGGCTGCTACCTTGGTAGCCGCGTTGCTAATCCAGCCTTCTGACGGATATGCCAAAAGCATGCATGAAATCAATTCGCAACTGAATAAATTGGAAAAGCAGGCCCAATCTGCCAAACACCAGCAGGAAAAGGCGGCTCAAGATAAACAGTATGCTCAACATTACAAAAATAAAACCGTGCAAAACCTGAAAATGGTGCTTGCTCAGATTAACAGCGTCAGCGACCAATTGACTCGTGTAGCGGTTCAGATTGATCAAACCGAAGATAATCTGCGTGCGACTAAAAAAGATTTAGCCGAAGCGATTGATCGTATCCACTCGCGGGAAAAAATGCTGGAAACCCGTGTGCGCTTGATGTATACGGATGGAACCGTCTCATATATGGACGTTCTTATGTCGTCGACCAGCTTTAGTGACTTTCTCAGTCGGGTGGATTCCCTGAAAACGATCGTGGAGCAGGATCAAATCCTGTTGGACGAGCATAAAAGGGACAAGGCTCTGGTCGTAAGCAAGAAGAAGCAGCTCGACACGGAATATAAAAATGCCAAGAAGCTGTATGCGCTCAAGCAGAACGCCAAAGCAGAGCTGAATTCGAAGGAGAAAGAGAAGCAAAGACTGATTGCCAATTACGATCATGATATTGCTGAGTCAGATGAAATCAGCGAAGAGCAAAATGATATGCTGATAGCCCTCGCTAACAAACGTGTGGGTCTGGTGCAGGAGAAAAACAAGCTCAGAGCGGAGCAGGCTGCCAAAGCAGCACGCGCTAGAGCGGCTGCACGTGCTGCTGAAGCCAAGCGATATGCTTCTGGTTCTTCAGGGACCGGCTCGAATTCCAGCCATGCGGCAGCCAGTACGTATACGGGTGGATCGGGCACATTGGCTTTACCTGTATCCCATTACCGGCTCTCATCTACTTTTGGCATGCGGGTACATCCGATTACCGGCAAGCTTAAAGGCCATACAGGTATTGATATGGCGGCTCCGCAGGGAACCGATATCCATGCAGCAGAAGACGGAGTTGTCATTGTTGCGGAATGGTGGAGTGGCTATGGAAACACGGTTGTGATTGACCACGGAGACGGATTATGGACCCTTTACGGACATATTCGCAATGGCGGTACGGTGGTACATACAGGACAGACTGTGAAACGCGGTCAAAAAATTGCAGAAATTGGTTCGACGGGCAATTCCACAGGACCTCACTGTCATTTTGAGGTGCGCGAGAATAACAAACCTGTAAATCCGATGAACTATTTATAGTAGATAAGGTAAGCCCTATTTGCAACCAATGCGGTTGCAGATAGGGTTTTGCTGTAATAGTCAATATCCGATGAAGAACATGTGCATTGAGACACGGAGTAGGATACAATTAACATATTCCGTACAAGCTACACGTATACTGCGTGGATGGATATGCGTTGTAAGGCAATAGTATACAAGATAAATAGAAGGCGGTGGACGATTAGATGTTGAAAAAAAGTACAGCGGTACTCCTGATGGTGATCGGGCTGCTAGGCGGCAGTCTGCTCACTTTTGCTTATACTGGAGCGACGACAGTGGGAAACAGCGCTCTGGGCGAAGGACTGCTGGCGAGTGTGACAGGTAGCAGTTCCACCTCCAGAAGTGATATCCGCAAAATCGAGACAGCGATGGATCTGATTCAGGGGCAATATTATCAGGACGTCGACCGTACCAAGCTGGTGGACGGAGCCATCAACGGTATGATGGAATCGCTCGGCGACCCATATTCCTCTTATATGGGCAAAGAAACAGCACAGCAGTTTGAACAGTCTATTGAAGGTTCCTTTACCGGAATCGGGGCCGAGGTAGCGGCAGAAAACGGAAAAGTGGTCGTGGTAACGCCAATTAAAGGCTCACCGGCCGAGAAGGCGGGACTGCGCTCCAAGGACATTATTTTGTCCGTTAACGGTGAAACGCTGGACGGATTGGATCTGAACAAGGCCGTTTCCAAAATACGTGGACCTAAAGGTAGCCAGGCCAAGGTCAAAATCCAGCGCAGCGGCTCTCCTGATCCGTTGGAATACACAATTACCCGTGGCAGCATTGATATGGAAACCGTGACGGCTCATATGGAAAGCGGCGGTGTAGGTGTAATCACGATTACCCAATTCTCCTTGAATACAGCAGATCGTTTCAAAGAAGAACTCGCGAAGCTGGAAAAACAAGGACTTAAAGGGCTCGTCATCGACGTGCGTAATAACCCGGGCGGCGTGCTTTCTGTCGTGATTGATATTGCACAGCAATTCGTACCATCTGGCAAAACGATCGTGCAGGTGGAAGACAAGAATCAGAAACGTGAAGAAGAGAAATCCAAAGGATCAAGCAAGAAATATCCGGTGACGCTGCTCATGAATAAAGGTAGCGCAAGCGCTTCTGAAATTCTGGCAGGTGCTCTCCAGCAATCGGCTGGCGCAGTGTTGATCGGGGAAAACTCCTTTGGTAAAGGCACCGTACAAACCAGCTATGACAAGCAAATGGGCGACGGTAGCCTGCTCAAAATTACGATTGCCAAATGGCTGACGCCAAATGGAACGTGGATTCATAAAAAAGGCATCAAGCCGGATATCGCGGTGGAACAGCCTGAATTCTTCACAGCAGCACCACTGAACAAGGAAAAGCCGTTGAAATACAATATGAATAGCGGCGATGTGAAAAATGCGCAAATCATTCTGCAAGGCTTGGGCTACAAGCCGGGCCGCGAAGACGGCTATTTTGACAAAGTGACGGAAAGCTCCGTTATTGCTTTTCAGAAACAGGCGAAGCTGACGGCTAACGGCGTGATTGATGCGAAGACAGCAGCGGCGATGGAAACCAAGCTGATTGAAAAAATCCGCGATCCGAAAAATGACAATCAACTCAAGCAGGGGATTGAAGAGATTCGGAAGGAAATGAAGACCAGCGCAGCGAAATAATAATAAGGCTACAACAAAGGGGGCTGGAAACAGCCTCCTTTTATTTTGGGATTTATTTGCAGTCTGCCGGATTGTCTTCCCTACGTTGGCAATTTCATATAGAATAAATGGATATGAAATGTACGTGATCCGCTAAACAGCGGGCCAGGGGCATAAGGAGTGTGAATGAACTTGGAATGGGCTTTACAATGGGGATGGAGCGTTCTAAATGCTTGCTTGTACCTGCTTTTGCAGCCGTTTTACTATATCTCGATACTCATTGTCGCGCTTGGCTATCGTCAGCAAATGCTGCTGGAGCGCAAGCTCTTTCATACCAGGCTGCACAATTGGGCGGGGGAGACGTGGCGCGTAGTCTGGAGTGGTCTAATCGCGGGGCTGGCCCTGTCCGCTCTGGGAATGTTCGTAAGTGTGCATCTGACCTCGGCTTCCATCGTATGCCTGTGGGTGACCACATTGCTGCTTATGCTGGTGCGCGTGCGTTACCTGTGCCTGGCCTATTCGGTGGGCCTGCTGGGTGTAGCCCAGTTTGCTCTGAACGTGGCTGAGGGCTGGCAGCCTGAGGGAGTGCTCGGAACATCGGTGGCAGCCATCCGTGGATTGGATATTCCAGCGTTGTTAGTGTTGGTCGCCGTGCTACATGTGGCTGAGGTGCTGTTGGTTCGCTGGCAGGGAGGAAAGGCCGCAACTCCACTGTTCGTGGAGGGCAAGCGGGGAAGGCTGGTCGGAGGCTACCGAATGGAAGACCTCTGGCCCATTCCGTTGTTGCTTCTGGTTCCTGTTCAGGGAGGCTTTACGCTTCCGTGGACGCCGCTGTTTGGTGATGGAACCGGATATATGCTGGCAGCCTTGCCTGTCCTTATGGGCTTCAGCAGCGTAACGTTAGGCCAGTTGCCACGCCAGAGGGCGGTGCTAACGTCTAACCGCCTGCTTCTCTACAGCGTAGCCTTGCTCCTGCTAGGCCTGCTGGCGGCGTGGTGGAGTCCGCTAATGCTGGTGGCAGCGTTGTTCTCCTTCCTGGCCCATGAGGCGCTGATCTGGTACGGCAACATGGAGGAGAGCCGCCTCAGCCCTATGTTTGTTCATCCAGAGCAAGGGCTGCGTGTGCTGGCTGTGCTGCCGGATAGTCCTGCGACGGCGATGGGTATTCTGCCCGGCGAGGCCATTTACCGCGTGAACAGCGTCGTCGTGAACAGTCGTAACGAGCTGCACCAAGCCTTGCGTATCAACTCCGCTTTTTGCAAGTTGGAGGTACGCAATCTTCAAGGTGAGAGCAAGTTTGTACAGCGCGGCATGTACGATGGCGATCACCACCAGTTGGGAGTCGTGCTTGCTCCGGACGCGGACGCAAGCTGGGCCGTATCCATACGTCCGGCCTCGATCTACCGGATTATTGCTATGCGCTTGGGCGCAAGGCGGCGTAAAGGTGGACAGGCATCCAAGACGGAGAGTCCAAGTTTGGACACGATAGAAAAATAAAGAGTACAGCGAGAGGGCAGTTTTATTTGACTGGATTTGAATAAGACTGTCCTCTTTTTATATTCAGACAGTAGCCTGCTTGAAATGACTATTCTGATCGATATACAATGAATATGTAATGCGATATCTTGATGAACCGAATGCCTATTATGTGTGTCAAGCAGGGAGAGGGAAAGATGAATGCGATTCACTTTATTCGAGAGTACATCAGGCATCCACGCAGCGTAGGCGCTGTCATGCCAAGCTCAAGACAGTTGGCCAAGCAAATTGCCACACCGATTTTTTTTGACAGAGCATCATGCATCATTGAGTACGGTGCAGGTACCGGTGTGTTTACGCAAGAACTGATTCTGAACAAGCGCCCGGATACACTACTGCTAGTGATTGAGGCCAATGAATCGTTTTACAAAACATTGCAAAGCAAGTACGGACACTTGGAGCAAGTACACGTCATTCATGGATCGGCCGAGCATGTAGCCCGGTATATGAAACAGTATCAGGTCTCAAAAGTGGATTACGTCGTATCAGGACTCCCTTTTACCAGCCTACCAGCCGCGTTATCCAGCCTGATTTTGGGACAAACGGCTGAGGTTTTGGGTCAGGACGGCAAATTTATTACGTTCCAGTATAGTAAGGTCAAACACAATTTTTTTCGTACCTTCTTTGGCGACATCCAGATCAAAAAGGTACACTGCAACGTCCCGCCCGCCTATGTTTTCACTTGCAGCCTGTAATCGGTCAGCTATGTAGAGGATTAGAATAAATACGAATGTGAAGATACAGATTTCCATGAGAAGACCTGGTCAGCGTCATTAAGATGCTGAAAAGGTCTTTTTTGTTGAGCATTTTGGAAGAAAATTGTAACGCATTGCCCTTTCAAATGATCTGATAGATAGGCAACTTGAAAGGAGGACTCCTTTGAATATCGAGAATGAGGTCAAAAAGGCGCAAGGCGGGGATAGACGAGCTTTTGTGAACATCATTAGAGAAGTGGAGAGCAACCTGTTACTATAATGAGCAGTGGAATGATAGCTTCTGCATTCGTTTCTCCTACGATAGCGAAATCGTTGTGGCAAGTTCCACTGGTAAGCAGTGTCTTGCAATTGGCTGGTAACTTGGGGATTTCAACAGCAGGCGGGAGTTGGGAGGACTTGGGCACAACGCTGCATGATCGAATTGAAAATATCACGTTATGGTGCAATGGCAAACCATTTCAATTTGATGGTCCTTCGCTAATTACTAACTCTGGAGGCACTCCGGGTTCCATCATCATTTATTATACTGATTTGGAGAGAATGTACTCGACAGGCAAAGGGCTTCCTGACCAATTTAAACTAACGGCAGAAATACAAATTACAGGAATAAAGCAGCCCTTTAAGCTTGAATTACCTGTGCAAAAGATTCCTTCTAAAAACGTAGTGCTCACGCCTCGAATGGAAAAATCAAATGATTTTACTCGTTTGGTTGTGGGAAAATTAGAGATGACACCGATGTCTACCATGATCGTGACCAAGACCCATTACATAAGCCCGGGCCCGACTACGTATGAGAGTGAGGCATACGGGTATGGACTGGCTATGAATACACTAAGCTACGCGGTTTTGGATGATGAGGGGCAGGAACAACAATGGGTTACTGGAGATTCAGGAGGGCATCCCGGAACTAAAACAAGGGTAGGCATTCACCAAATCCTCGTAGCTCCCTTTGAAAAAACACCGAAATTCATCACCATTAAACCCGCCGGGAGGCAAACCTGCATATAATGAAAATTCCAATCGGAGAAAATAAGCTTAAATAAGGCGTGAGATTGAGGTAGTCAAAAGAACTCTTCGGATGAAATAGATCTGGAGAGTTCTTTACGGAGATATAGGGATACGTTAAAAAGCAAAATTTGTTTAAGCAATCATATTTTAAAATGGGACTCAACCTATATATTACATATGCTGGAACCAGTTAGATTTTTGTGCGATTCAATGATAAATCTGAACTTTTGTTAAAGGAGATTTATATATGGTAAAACCGCTGATGTTCATGCGTTGGTGTGAGTATTATGAGTTAAGTGACCGTGAGACGGATTTTATATCGTTTTTTATGATGAATTTCTCGGCTGCCCGATCAGGCAATCAACCTAAGCTTAGGGAGCAATTCATCGAAATTCAGAAAAAAACCTTTCCCGAATACCCGTTTGATATCACCCCTGAGGAACTGGATTATCCCAAATTTGAAGGACTGATGAAACGAGTGTTGAAAATTCATTTTGACACGGCGGAGCTGCTGTACTCTTTCTATCTTCAAAAGCTGTGCGCCCCCTTGGCAGAATACATTTTATCCACTGGAGAATCAGAGCCTGCACGCATCTATTATGAGCTAATTCAAAAGGATAAGGTACGGTAGGGGAGATGGGTGTGAATCAACAAGAGTTTCTGAATAGATTGAAGAAGAATGATGAAAATATTGAAAAACTGTTGCGTCTGAAGATTCCCGTTTCATAAACGGGGTCGTGATCGCCGCCGGTGGCGACTGGACGGTATTAATTTTCCATGAGGAATGGTTTAGCAGGCTCCGTGTTTACTCACCATTCTTTTCTTATTTTGAGATGATAAAAGCTACATAAAGCAATATGACTTTTAAGTATTCGTAAAAGCATTGGAAGGCAATGAAGGTTCCATTTCTACCCAGTATATTCCTTTCTATGAATAGATAACCTATCGAAGTTTGTCCAGTTTCAATGAAAGGCGGTGACATAGCTAGAACAACTTTGCGGCAAAATTCATGTTCTACTATATGGTTATATGGTAATCTATGTATATGGACCTTCCGTCCAACAAATGGTTCGATATGCAGGTTTGGTCGGTAGAACGTATAGCAGAGCTGTACTATTACACATTTGTCAACAAGAAGCCGGTAACGGTACTACCTTGATGCAAACGGCAAACCCATCATGTGCAATGTGAATACGACTGTTGCAATACTTGAAGATCCAGGCCAATTCTGGATTTCGGACGGAGAGGAGAGTGTAGTCAACCGGATACTTGGAGCTTCGACTGGCGAAATTCAAGCGTGTATCAACAAAAACGAGTGGACGAACTACAATGTGGCAGATGAATACTCCTAAGATCCTACAAAAAATTAATTTGCAGATTAGAGTAAGGTGACGCTGTACCAGAACGATCAACCCGTTTGGGGTCAGGAGCTTTAAAGCCTGACGGAGCGGCACTCGTATGGGTGCCGCTCTTTTCAAATTTAAAGGAGGAAAGCGGCATGAAGGCGAAAAATAGTAGTGGTATTTTGTCCAAACGTTCCAAATGGCTGCCTGTCGTCATGGCATGCACGATTATAGTAGGGGGGACTCTACCGGCTACAACTGTAGTTCACGGTCAAACGGCAAAGACCGTTACCATTAAAGTCGATACATCCAAGGATCGTAAGCCTATTAGCCCTTATATATACGGTACGAATGAGGATTTGGCAGGCGATGAAAATCTGGCTGCCAGACGACTTGGTGGCAATCGAATGACCGGATACAACTGGGAAAACAATATGTCCAATGCAGGAAGCGATTGGCAGCAATCCAGCGGTGACTATTTATGCAACAAAGGCGGTCTGACAAAAGCCGAATGTGAAAAGCCGGGAGCGGTGACGACTTCGTTTCATGATCAATCGCTGAAGCTTGGCACTTATTCTTTAGTTACGCTGCCGATGGCCGGTTATGTGGCCAAGGATGGAAACGGAAGTGTGCAGGAAAGCGAAAAGGCTCCTTCCGCTCGTTGGAATCAGGTCGTAAACGCCAAAAATGCGCCGTTTCAACTGCAGCCTGATCTGAATGACAATCAGGTTTATGCAGATGAATTCGTCAACTTTTTAGTGAAAAAGTACGGCGCTGCTTCAACAAAGACGGGTGTGAAAGGATATGCGCTCGACAATGAACCAGCTCTCTGGTCGAATACGCATCCGCGCATTCATGGTGAAAAAGTCGGAGCGAAAGAGTTGGTAGATCGGTCGGTAAGTTTATCCAAGGCAGTCAAAGCGGTTGACGCGGGCGCGGAAATTTTTGGGCCGGTTCTTTACGGTTTTGGCGCCTATAAAGATCTTCAAACTGCACCTGATTGGAAGTCTGTAAAAGGCAACTACAGTTGGTTCGTGGACTATTACCTGGATCAAATGCGCCTCAGTTCGCAAGCCGAAGGCAAGAGATTGCTGGATGTTTTCGATGTGCACTGGTATCCTGAAGCGATGGGCGGAGGCATACGAATTACGAATGAGGTAGGCAATGACGAAACGAAGAAAGCCAGAATGCAGGCGCCTCGTACTTTGTGGGATTCGACCTACAAGGAAGATAGCTGGATCGCTCAATGGAACAGCGAATTCTTGCCTTTACTGCCTCGATTGAAACAGTCGGTGGACAAGTATTACCCGGGAACCAAGCTGGCTTTGACCGAGTATAGCTACGGGGGCGAAAATGATATTTCCGGCGGTATAGCTATGACCGATGTGCTGGGCATCTTGGGCAAAAACGATGTTTATATGGCAAACTACTGGAAGTTAAAGGATGGTGCCAACAACTACGTTAGTGCCGCTTACAAGCTTTACCGCAATTATGACGGAAAAAGCTCTACTTTCGGCGATATCAGCGTTAATGCGCAAACGTCAGATATTGTCAATAGCTCGGTGCATGCTTCCGTAACGGATGCATCCTACAAAGAACTGCACCTCGTTGTCATGAATAAAAGCATGGACAGCGCATTCGACGCCCAATTTGATCTTTCCGGCGAGACGACTTACGGTTCCGGTAAAGTATGGGGCTTCGACAAAAATAGCTCGGAAATTAAGGAAGCAGCGCCAATTACGCAAATTTCAGGCAACCGCTTTACCTATACAGTACCGCCTTTGACGGCTTATCACATCGTGTTGACTGCCGGCAATGATACACCTGTGGAAAATCCTGAAAGCTTCACGCTGAACGCAGCGGGCGAAACGGCGAAAGTAAAGCTGAGCTGGACAGCATCGGCGAATGCGGCAAGCTATGAAGTGAAGCGTTCGACGGCTGAAAACAGCGCGTTCGCCACAGTAGCGAGCGATGTATACGGAAGCAGCTACATCGACACAGCCGTAACGGCAGACACGACGTACTACTACCAAGTCGTAGCGAAGAGCGATGCAGGACAAACGGTGTCGAACACGGCTAGCGCAGCGCCGAAAGCGGATGCTCAGCAGCCGCCAAAGGGACTGGTGCTCCAGTATCGCGCAGCGGATACCAGTGTGAACGACAATCAATTTAAGCCGTATTTCCAAATTTTAAACAAAGGTACAACCTCCGTACCGATCAACGAGTTGAAAATTCGCTACTACTACACGATCGACGGCGACCGCGCGCAGACATTCAACTGCGACTATGCGACGCTGAGCAGCTCGAAGGTGAACGGCAAGCTGGTTAAAATGGATAAAGCTGTAACAGGGGCTGATTATTATTTGGAAGTCAGCTTCAACTCGAATGCAGGCGTGTTAGCACCTGGAGGAAGCACGGGCCAAATTCAAACCCGTATGAATAAAACAGACTGGTCGGACTATAACGAAAGTGACGATTATTCGTATAAAGGCACGCAAACTTCATTTGCTGATCATACGAAAGCTACGTTGTATCATAATGGCGTACTTGTTTGGGGAGCCGAACCGACAGCTAATTAAGACAAGCGTCCGTTATACGGCAACATGTGAATCAAACGATGATTTGCGCCGATGGGGAGAGCCAGCACTGCGGGGTTCACTAGCTGATCAAACGGCTATGAATGGCACACTCAAGTTTGGATTACGGGAGATACTGCCATTTTTAAATTATATAAGTACCATCGCTGAAATGAGCAGGGGGATTTAGTATCCCACCTGCCCATTTTTTTGTACAACCCCCCCCCAGTTCGACTGGGGGGTTCAGGAAAGTTTTATAGCTATGAGTAATCCTCCTTTGAACTCAGGTGATCAGATGAGAGTCGGCCTGCCAACCGCTCAAACTTACCAGAGAGGACAAAGGATGGACAAGAGCAGTTTGGCACATACGAAGTGGAACCATTAATTATCATAGCTATTTGCTCGGAAGTATAGAAGACAAGTAATCTACGGGAAATTGAAACTAGAGATAGGAAAAAAACAGGGAACGATGCGAGCGAAAAGGAGTAAATGTTATAAGATACGGAAAAATATAATTCTTCAAGTTAAAGAGGGGGATTGGCATGAAACATACACCAACGATCCGCTCGAAGATAGAGACAGAATTGAAGCAAAGGGGCTATACATTTAGCAGCTTCAGTAAAATATCTGGAATTAACCGTGGTACATTCAGTACCATGCTGAATAGTAACCCACCTAAGCCGATCTCGGTTCGGCAGATGGACTTGATTACCCAAGCACTGGGATATCCTGATGACTGGCTGTATGAGTTGTACATAGATGAATGCTTTTACGAAGGAAAAGGGCACTGGAAACGGATTTAGCCGTTTTTGTTGCGCTGTGTGGAGTTAGGGAGGAAAGACTGTATTCAAAAAGTATTGTGGAGACTGTCAGAGGACTTGTCCTATGTACCGACGATATTTGAGCTTGGAGAAGAGTTACATTCCGAAGGCAGAGAAAAGGAAGCTATCCCTTTTTATGAATGTGTAATCGAAAATGAAAAATATCGTCATTCGGAGCGGTTGGCCATAAGCCAATACAAAAGGTTTAAAGCTTACGCGATGTCTGACTTGGAAAAGAGTCTTGAGTTAGTATTGGAATTTACACCTTATCGTAATTTACACCTTATCGTAATTTGCTTCCTGAGCACTATCAGTTGGAGGCGATTTATAAGATGACAAATATATATTTTCACTTACACAAATGGGATGAGGTAGAGAAGTACGGTTACGAATTCCTTTCTGTCTCAACAGCTTTACAAAAGAAAGGGTGTATTAAGGAGGCAAGGGCAGAGCTTGAAGGCTATGCAGATTTAAGCTGGTTTAAAGGGCTTGATTTAGAAGGTGAAGCAGATGTAGAGCAATTCCGTTTGTGGGCTAAAGCCAACTCTTATACATTGGATTTACTATTGGGTAATAGAGATATCCTTCCTGAGTATTTAACTTTCCTCGAAAATCACCCTGAAGAAGTAAGCTTTGGACTCATAACCATACTAGAAGCTGCCAATAAGTATAATTTTGATATAGACTCTATTATTGACAAATATTCTGAGCGAATAAAGAGATTACAGGAGTCTGAGGATGTTAAACAAATGACCTATTATTATTGTTACATGTATCAGCTCGCCATTTACCATTACAGCTGTGGGAGAATACTAAAAGGACAAAAGGGTACCCTTAATTATCTTTCATTATCCAAGCATAGAAATTGGTTTAAGCCACCAGTTTCTATGGAGAGTCTTCAAGACCATATGCAATTAGACTAGGCCAATCTTAAGGGATTGGTCTTTTTATTGATTATTTTGTAAAAAAAGAAATGATATGTTTGAAAATATCCTTCTCAAAAGACATCAAGAAATATAATGGAATTAATTAGAAGAAAGGAGGTGGGGAAATGAAAAGGTTAATATCTTGTTGATGTCTATAATTGCTTGGAAGTTCAATGTTTGATTAGTAAAGTACTAATAGCTTGAGAATAACAGGAAACGTAGGCACAGACATAAAGCAAGGCATTTAGTGTCTTAGAAAGAAAACTATTAAAGAGGAGAAATGACAAATGAAAAAAGCCATCTTAGCCCTATCAATTTCAGCGTTAGCGTTATCTTTGGGGGGAGTAGCTTCCGCTTCACCAGTAAGTTCAACGGCATCAGCTGTAACCCCAGCGACAGTTACAGTAACTTTTGAACCTGCCAACGGAGAAAAAGCACCCATTACAAAGCAGGATAGTCCCACACTTCGTTTAGGCATAGGTAGCACATATGAAATGGAAGGTTCTAACTGGATGATTTTGTACGGAAGTGATGTTGTCGAACTTCATGATTATAAAGCTAAGATGATTGGCTACGGTACAGCTCAGGTTGAAGCTTTTAAATCTAATGGAGCCAAACTTGGAGTTTATACTTTTAAGGTTAGAAGATAGTATTTGTATGCAGTGAAGGAGGTGAAGTACGCTTCACTTCCTTCACTTATTTATTTTTATGGATTAATTGGGTAAGTAATTTCTAAATCAGGGAAATACTCTTTTTTTGGAGTTCCATCTTTCCCTAGTTCAAATTTGCTCTTATCATCCTTTTTTAAGATATCTTTATAAACCTTTATAGTAATTTCTTTGGGGAGAGAGATGAAAGGTTCAAATCGTGAATCATTTATCAGAACGTTGCCATCAGTAGCACTCCAACCATTGTTGCTAATTAAATTTAGTTGCTTTCCTTTATCATCGTAAATTTCATAACTCAACCACAAAGCAAGTGACGAAGAAATTTTTGAATTAGCAGGTAGCTTTATGCGAGTTGTGATGCTAGTTGTAATCGGTGTGAGCTCAATCTTTTCTAGAGTATAGTCAATGTTTTTATACTCTCGCTTAAGGGATGGTGTAAAAACTAAGTTATTCTTAGTATTCTTTTCCACAGGAATTTCTATTTTAAATGGCTGCTTAATGCCGGAGACAGACATGGAAATTGTTAAATCAAACTTATCTGGAAAAGATTTTCCTCCTTGATTACGTAAATCTGAAAATTGTATAATGGTTGAATTCGAATTTTTTCCAGGTATCGTATATGAGTCAATAGAGTTGCTGGTGTTTTTAGGTGCATAAGAAGAATTAATTTCTTCGCCATTAATGGAAAATATTAAATCATCAAGTAACAAGGGTAATTCGGTGTTTAAAAATCTTTTGTCAGTGGTTTGTCGTTCTAAGGCAATTGATACACGTGTTCCATCAAACATAACTTCCGGTACGCTGAGAGTCAGTCCATCGTGAGTGTCACTAAGATTTGGTTTTGATAGCAGCCCTTTTTCATCCGCTGTTTGTAAACCAAGATCACCAGCTAGCTGGAATATAGAATTCATACCTGGAATTTGTCTAATAGATGCAGCCATAGTTGGTGAAATAAAGCCAGTACCAACCACAAGCATAAACGTCATTGCAAGCGTAGCAGAAGTCACAATAATTGTATTACGTGTCCTTTTTGGTCGATTGTTAGATCGCTTATAGCGTCTTGTGTCTACTTTCTCAAAGCGTTCCATCGTTTTATCAATCAAATCAACTTGTATTGGAGTATTCCGAATCAGCTTTTGTAAATGCTCGATTTCTTTATCTTCCGGTTTTAAAGGATTGTTCATACTTTTTTCCTCCCTTTCCCTTTTGGTGATTTAGTTTTTTACGGAGTCGCTCATATTTTTTTCGGATGGTTGATGGTTTTAGTTCCATAATTGTAGCAATCTCTTCATAGCTGTATTCTTCCAGTGAGCGTAACAATAAGATTTGTCGCTCTTCTAACGTTAGCTGATCCATTAACTCGTGAATTAAATCTGTATATTCGTGTACTGGTTGTTGCTTTAGGTTCAATTTATACTGGATGAAGGATTTAAATGTTCTAGTGTTTCTTTTTAATAAGTCATTACAGTGATTTTGTGCAATTTTGTATAGCCAAGCTGAAAAGGAGACTGTAGGTACGAACTGATGGATGTGCTCAAGCCCTTTGATGAATATTTCTTGAGCAGCATCTTCCGCTTCTTCCTGATTTTTAAGTAAATAGTAGCAATATAAAAAAATCTGTCGTTGATAACGCCGTATGATATGTGTGTATGCTTGTTTGTCGCCCGTTTGTACCTGTTCTATTACAAGGTTGATATCTGTATCTTGCTTATTTACATGTAGTTTTTCCATTAACTTCCCTCCTTTCTGCCTATATAACTGAAAAAGGGATGCATTTGTGACATTCAAATAAAAAAACTTAAAGTTTACTTTTAATGCTTCTCATCATGTACTTCATTCAACTTTTCAATTATCACGGGATTCGTTAAAACAAGACTTCTTTCTAAGGCATCATAAATTAGAGTGAGTATATAACCCATTTATTCCTCTTTTTTCACACTATTGTATTATTTTAATATTGCTTATAGGACGTATTTTACATAAAAAGAAACATTATTCATATGATTGAAACTCGATGAGGAGGATTAGCATGGAACATACACCTACGATCCGCTCAAAGATAGAGACAGAATTGAAGCAAAGGGGCTATAGTTTTAGCAGCTTCAGTAAAATATCCGGTATTAACCGTGGTACATTCAGCACCATGCTTAACAGCAACCCACCTAAGCCGATCTCCGTTCGGCAGATGGACCTGATTACCAAGGCATTGGGATATCCCGAGGGATGGCTATATGAGTTGTACATAGATGAATGCTTTTACGAAGGAAAAGGGCACTGGAAACGGATCAAGCCGTTTCTGTTGCGTTGTGTGGAGTTAGGGAGACAGGACTTCATCCAAAAGGTATTGTCGAGGCTAACAGAGGATTTGTCCTATGTGCCTACCATATTTGAGCTTGCAGAAGAACTGCATAAAGCAGGCAAGGAAAAGGGGACCGTTCCCTTTTACGAGTGTGTAGTTGAGAACGAAAAGTATTATCACTCGGAGCGGCTGGCAATCAGCCAATATCGATTATTTTGTTACTCTTTAAACAATGATCTGGAGAATAATCGCCAACAGGCTACTAAATTTGCTCCTTATCGCAAAAATTTGCCTGAAAACTATCAACTGGATGCTTTATTAAAGCTGGCTAATGTGTATTACCAAGTTAATGACTGTGAGACAACTATACAATATGCAAAAGAACTTGAGGTAATTTCCACAAATATTTATCATCAGCAGATTCATGCTAAATTGAAAAAACGTGAAGTTAAACCTTTAAATACAGAAAGACATTTAATTGCGTATTATGGTCAAGCTTATTTAATGCAGGGGAATGCCCGCGAAAAGCAAGGACTATATGAAGAAGCAATGGAATTCATACCTTACTATGCAGATTTGACTGGTTTTGAAGGACTGGATGAAATAGGAATTTTAGAGGCGAGGAGATTTGAAATGTGGGCAGAAGCAAACCGCTTAAATTTAGAAATTCTAATGGGAAATATGACTAGTTTACCTGTCTATGTTGAGCTTATTAAAAGTAATCCTGAAGAGATACTTCTGGGGCTACTAACCATTATGGAATCGGCCAATATTTACAATCACACAATAGACGATATTCTGATCCTTTTTGCTGAATATTAATGAATTTAGGGACTTAAGTACAAATATTTCTTACTATGATACGAATACTAATATGTTGAACTATTCTCGCTTTTTTCTTGAGCTTAGTCGCTACTTTTTTAATAAAGGAAACTACTCTGAGGCGATCGACAGTATGTTGAACAGTCTCAAAGCATCCTCACAGTTGAACGATAAGGCTTACTATATCAAGTCCATCACGTTGTTGTTTGAGAAGTATAAGGATCACTCGACACATGAACAACGGACTGAATTTGAAAAAGTGATTAAAGCAGTGGAGTATAACATTAAGCAAATGACTTCTTAAACTTAAAAAAGGCTATGTATTCTGCTACTTAGGTAGAGAAACATAGCCTTTTTGACATTTTACGTGCATGACTAATCGGGAAAAAGTTAATTTTTTTAGTTAGTCGCCTGAATCATCAGATTTGTTTGTTGAAAGTTCGCATTCTGAAGAGGTAAACAGTTCCTTCAATATGTGATAAGCTTTATTTTGATCGGCTTCATTCTGCTGGGAGAGTAAATGAACACATTCCCATATCCAAGGCTGGCTTCGAAGTTCTTCATATGGATCGTAGTCAAAAAATGCGAATACGTTTGTTCCCATCGCTTCGGCTATTTTCTCCAGAGTTTTGATCTGTACATTGACCTCGTCGCGCTCCAACTTCCCGATATAGAAACCTGTTGAATCGGATGCTTCTGCCAGTTGTTCTTGTGTAATACCACGCAACGTCCTAAATTGACGGATTTTCGATCCTATGAGTTTTGTAGTTTCCATAGACACCCACACCCCTATAATATGAGTGTAGACAAAGGAACTTCATACGTAGAGGTAATTGTATTGCCATATAACATTAAGTCTTTATGAGGACTTTTTAAACACATTAAATTCCATTTTATATCAAAATGGTGTAAAAAAAGGGGTTGACCATCATCCATATTATTCATATAATTTCTAGTATATTGTAATTGTTTGTCGAGGAGGGTGATTTTTAAAAATCATCTGAATACACCGGGGGTGTTTTTATTGGAAAATGCGACCACGATCCGCTCGGAAATTGAGAAAGAATTGAAACTCGGAGGCTACACTTTTAATAGTTTGGGACAAGCCACAGGGCTTAATCGGGGCATATTTAGTGCTATGCTTAATGGCAATCCGCCTAAACCGATTTCCGTAAGACAAATGGACTTAATTACTAAAGCGCTTAAATATCCAGCGGGCTGGTTGTATGACTTATATGTAGATGAATGCTTTTATGATGGAAGACCTCATTGGAAAAGGGTTAAACCATTTCTGATTCGTTGTGTTGAGGTGGGAAATCTGCGGTGTGTGGAGAAGGTGCTATCACGGCTGATGGAGGATCTTAACCACATTCCAACGATCTTTGCTTTGGCAGAAGAGTTGTATGAAGAAGGGAAGCTACAGAGGGCAATTCCTTTCTATGAATGTGTCATTGAAAATGAGAAGTATCAGCATTCTGAGAGATTGGCAATTAGTCATTATAGAATTTTTTCAATCTCTGTTAATGAAAATCTAGAAATAAATACGGAAGCTGCACTAAGATTCGTACCCTTTAGAAATCGGGTACCCTTAGATTATCATTTAGATGGTCTGCTTAAACTGTCAAATCTTTATTACAACTTGCATCAATGGAAAGAAGCAGAGCGTTATGCAGATGAATTAAGAGCTCTTGCGAATACTGTATGTAAGAGCAGAGAAACTAATAAAATGAATTTTACATTAAAAACTGAAAGACATTTAGTCGTCTACTACGGTCAAGGTTACTTGATGAAGGGAAATACATTGGAAAAACAAGGGAAATACGAGGAAGCCATGAAGTATATTTCTGGATATGCCGATTTGAGTTGGTTTAAAGATTTAGGGGAAATAGGTCAGCAAGAAGTGCAAAAGTTTACTCTTTGGGCAAATGCTAATCAACTTAACTTGAATATTCTTATGGGCGATACAAGCGGTTTGCCAATGTATATTCAATTTCTTAAAAGTAACCCTCCCGAAATTTTATTGGGGTTATTAACGATAGTAGAGTCGGCTAACAAGCATGGCTTTTTGATAGAACATATTCTACAGCAGTTTTCTAACGAGCTGACGTCCTTTAATAATGAATTATCTGTTGGCACCAGTTATTACAAGCAGTCATTTAGTTACGACACATATGCTGATCTGTGCTACCAACTGGCTATATATATGTTTAATAACCTTTTCCATGAGAAAGGTGTTTATTATATTTTAAAAAGCTTAAGAAAATATCTTGAAATCAATAACAAAGAAAAGTTTATGGTCTGTACGGCTTTGTTTGAAAGATTTAGACTTGAGGCTACGAAAGATCAAAAATCAGAATATGAAAGAATCATGGAGGAGATTTTAGTCAATGCAAGTAAAAAACCTGAAATACATGCTAATTATAGGGGTTTTTAGCTTCTTTGAATTTTCCCATGATATTATTGTTTTTGGACATGTATCTGGAGCTTAATAGTTATCAAAAAAACAGCCCTAGTGAGGCTGTTTTTTTTGATTCATCCCCTTAAAGGGATGAAATGGGTTTTATTATATTATTAACCTGTAAGTAAGGTATCAGCTTGTAAACTAACTGTAAGTACCATACCAAACAGGAGGTTTGTTGATGTGAAATTGCGAGAATTGGAGGATTGCATCGAAGAAAAGCGTAAGGAATTAAATGATTTGGCGAATGAGGTGGGCTTGAAGGATCGACGGGTGTTGACCAAGTCTATGGAGTTGGATCGGCTCCTTAATTTGTACAGCGATTGGAAATATAGCTACCGCAAGCAGAGCATCCCCAAAAATTCACCAGTGCAAGAGAAGCAACACGAGTGTGCCTTATCCTATTGATTTTCCAGCATCATGACAAGATATACCTAACTTCACCTTGGCTTCTAATACATAGTGGGGAATAGACTTAAACAAAATAACCTCTCTCATTTCTCGTACGCCGCTCTATACAACGCTGTTCGTACGGTTTATTGTTCTGCGTCATCAGAGCGGAAGCCATGTAGAACTATGATATGTATCTAAAAAAACCTCCCGGTTCACGTTGAGTGTGACTGAGGAGGTTTTTGGCATTTACTGTTGAAGCTGGCGTAGTACGGTAATTTCGACACGGCGGTTTTTTTGTCGTCCGGCCTCGGTCGTATTATCACCAACCGATCGGGTATCGGCATAACCCGCATATTGAAATTCCGAGGGTGACAGCTTTTCTCTGTCGAGAAAGAATCGAAGCACCGATAGCGCCCGTGCCCCGGAAAGCTCCCAGTTGTCCTTGTAGGTCGAAGAGCGTGTGAACGGAATATTGTCCGTATGGCCCTCAATGCTGATCGGTGTTTTCAAATCCCGGAACAGACTGGCCAGCTTGGATAACGTGTTTGCAGAGCCTTGCTTGAGTGCAGCCCTGCCCTGATCGAATAAAAAGCGGTCGCTCAGGGTGATGACAATACCACGTGGCTGATCTGACACGAAAATCTGATCTTGCAGCTGGTTGTCTGAAATATATTCTTGAATGACGCCCATCAGATTTTGCAGTTCTTTTTCCTGCTTGCGAAATGCCTGCTCACGTTCGGTCAAATTGGTAGGTCCGGCTGCTTTGTTATCGGATGACGGTTGCTTGGTTGTGGGCGGATTCTTACTTGTGTGCTGATCCGCAGTACCCGTAATGCCTGAACCTTGCTCTAAAATCGAATCGCCCTTATGGAACGTATCCTGTAGGGATTGAACAACGACCTCGTATTTCTTCGCATCCAGGCTGCTCATGGCGTACATCACGACGAAAAAAATTAGCAGCAGTGTGATCAGATCGGCATAGGTAATCATCCAGCGGTCACGATGGTCTCCGCCTCCTTGCCGTCCACGGCGCTTAGCGCGCGCTCTCATGGAAGTCCTCCTTTGGAGCAGCGTCATCTGTACGTGAGCGACGACGAGGCGGCTTAGGCTCCAGATTTTGCTCTGAACGGATAAAGAACTCCAGTTTTTTGCGTACAAGCTTCGGATTCTCTCCGTTTTGGATGGCGAGAATGCCTTGCAGCAGTAAATCCATTGTGACCATTTCATTTTCGCTGCATGCTCTGATTTTGGATGCGATGGGCAGGAAAATCAGATTGGCGCTGGCAACGCCGTATAGTGTAGCGATAAAGGCGACAGCAATAGAAGGTCCAAGCGCTGTCGGCTCGGTCAGGCTGCCCAGTACATGGATCAGGCCCATCA
This sequence comes from Paenibacillus sp. PvR008, assembly GCA_040544055.1. Taxonomy (GTDB): domain Bacteria; phylum Bacillota; class Bacilli; order Paenibacillales; family Paenibacillaceae; genus Paenibacillus. Next base: position 49,134 of record JBEUOG010000021.1, on the reverse strand, counting down.
CAGTACCGATAATCCCCATCGTAGGGGCATAGCCGCCTGCGGATTCAAATATTTTGGCATATCCTTCGTGCTTATGCTCAATGCTATCTAACTCAAGTTCCAGAATTTGCTTGATCTGCTCCTGCTCGGTGCCGTCAATGACCAATTGAAGACCTTCGCGCAGAAATGCATTCGGATGCTCTGAGGAAATACGCTCCAGCGCAAGCACCCCGGATCGGCGGGAGGTGGTAGCCATAGAAACCAAATCTTCTATATATTGCTCGGTAGGGTTGTCCTCACGGCTAAACGCCATCCGAAGAGCAGTAGGTATGGTCTTCAGCTTGGAGGCAGGGTAGCTAATAACGACTGCGGCGAAAGTTCCACCAAATACAATCAGAGCCGATGTACCCTGGAGCAGTCCTGAAAATTCGCCGCCTTCCCATAAGAAGCCACCGATTAATGCTATGATTCCGACGATGATGCCCAATACGATGGTGATATCCAAAATTTAATTCACTCCTATTCAAGACTTATCGTTTGCATCCAAGATAAAGAAGAGGTATAATACGGGAACAAACATTCTTATTCAACCATATTTCCCAAGTATCATTGTTCGGGAAATATCGACATAAAGTTACAGGTAAAGACGTTAAAGCTCGATTGTTGTAGAAACATGATATTTCCATTTTAGACGATAAGGGTGATGCAGGGCAATGAGTGATATCGTTGTTAGCGATAAGACTTTTGAAATTCAGTCGGAATTCCAGCCTCAAGGCGATCAACCCCAGGCCATTTTTGAATTGGTAGAGGGGATTGCAGAAGGAAAAAAGCATCAAACGCTATTGGGTGCTACGGGAACAGGTAAGACGTTTACCATCGCGCAGACCATTGCCAAGCTGAATCGGCCTACTCTGGTTATTGCGCATAACAAGACTTTGGCTGCCCAACTGGCGAGTGAGTTTAAGGAGTTTTTTCCGAATAACTCTGTCGATTATTTTGTCAGCTACTATGATTACTACCAACCGGAAGCATACATTCCGTCTTCCGATACGTATATTGAGAAGGATTCCAGCATCAATGAGGAGATTGATAAACTTCGCCACTCCGCCACAAGCTCTCTGTTTGAGCGTCGTGACGTTATTATTGTAGCGAGTGTCTCCTGCATTTATGGTCTGGGTTCCCCGAAAGAATACTCAAGCCTGCTGCTCTCGCTTAGAGTCGGCATGGAGAAACCCCGCAATCAGATTTTGTCCCGCTTGGTCGATATTCAATATCAGCGGAACGATATCAACTTCGTGCGGGGTACTTTCCGTGTACGGGGGGATGTTGTTGAAATATTCCCGGCTTCCCATGGAGAACACGCTATACGTGTAGAACTGTTCGGGGATGAAATTGAACGGATCACCGAGATTAATGTGCTTACGGGTGAATTGATCGGTGAACGTGATCATATTGCCATTTTCCCTGCATCTCACTTCGTTACTCATGAGGATACGATGAGGGTAGCACTGGTCAACATTGAACGTGAGCTTGAAGAGCGGTTAGTGGAGCTGAAGGAACAAGGGAAGCTGCTGGAGGCACAACGTTTGGAGCAACGTACCCGCTATGATATCGAGATGATGAAAGAGGTTGGTTTTTGTTCCGGCGTCGAGAATTACTCAGGTCCACTGACATTCCGCGAGCGGGGGGCGACGCCGTATACGCTGATGGATTATTTTCCAGATGATATGCTGATCGTCATTGACGAGTCTCATGTTACGTTGCCACAGATTCGGGCGATGTATAATGGTGACCAAGCACGTAAGAATGTACTGGTGGAGCATGGTTTCCGTCTGCCATCCGCGCTGGATAACCGCCCGCTGAAGTTTGAAGAGTTCGAAGACAAGGTGAGTCAGATCGTCTACGTATCGGCTACGCCAGGCCCCTATGAGCTGGAAAAATGCGAAACGACAGTGCAACAGATCATCCGGCCTACGGGGCTTCTTGACCCGATCATTGAGGTGCGGCCAAGCAAAGGACAGATTGACGACCTCATTAGTGAAATACGGCTTCGGATGGAGCGTGAGGAACGGGTACTGGTCACCACGCTTACCAAGAAAATGTCTGAGGATCTGACCGACTATTTAAAAGAAGTGGGTATCAAGGTCAGGTATATGCACTCCGAGATTAAGACGCTGGAACGGATGGCGATTTTACGAGATCTTCGTTTGGGTACCTTTGATGTACTGATTGGAATCAACCTGTTGCGGGAAGGTCTGGATTTGCCAGAAGTATCGCTGGTGACGATTTTGGATGCGGACAAGGAAGGTTTCCTGCGTTCCGAACGTTCACTCATCCAGACGATTGGACGGGCAGCACGGAATAGCGATGGCCGTGTTATTATGTACGGTGACAGAATTACGGATTCCATGGATAAAGCGATAAAAGAAACCGAACGCCGCCGTGCGATTCAAATTCAGTACAATGAAGATCATGGTATTACCCCGCAAACGATTCGTAAAAAGATTCGTGATGTCATTGAAGCAACCAAGGTGGCCGAGGCACGTAATGATTACCTTCCTGGTGAGACGGGTAAACTTTCCAAGAAGGAGCGTCAGTCGCTGATTCAGCGTTTGGAAGCGGAAATGAAGGATGCCGCCAAGAATCTTCAGTTCGAGCGCGCCGCCGAGTTGCGTGACGCTTTGCTGGAGCTGCGGGCTGATTAAGCTTTCAGGGGCGTCTAGTAGTGCGAACACATTGAAAATGAAATGGATGATTGCTTTTAAAAATAGAGAGGGCGGCCCATGTGGTCGTTCTCTTTGCGATATATCACTTGCTTGGGGTATCCCATGCAATATAGCATGACATGAACTATGGCTAAGGGGATGAAACATTTGGCGAATGAAAGCATCATCATCAAAGGCGCGCGGGCGCATAATCTCAAAAATATTGACGTGACCATCCCAAGGGACAAATTTGTCGTCCTGACGGGGCTAAGTGGCTCAGGTAAATCGTCACTGGCTTTCGATACGATCTATGCAGAAGGACAGCGGCGTTATGTGGAGTCTTTATCCGCGTATGCGCGTCAATTCCTGGGGCAGATGGAGAAACCGGATGTGGATTCCATTGACGGACTGTCTCCTGCGATTTCCATTGACCAAAAGACTACGAGCCGTAACCCGCGTTCTACCGTAGGTACGGTTACGGAGATTTATGACTATTTACGGCTGCTGTTTGCCCGAATTGGTCACCCTCATTGTCCTGAACATGGCGTTGAAATCACATCACAAACGGTTGAACAAATGGTGGACCGTATTTTGCAATACCCTGAAAAGACAAGGCTGCAAATTTTGGCTCCATTGGTTTCGGGACGCAAAGGGGAGCATAAAACGCTGTTTGCGGATATTGCCAAGCAAGGCTTTGTACGGGTGCGTGTCAATGGCGAACTGCGTGAGTTATCCGAAAAGATCGAACTGGAGAAAAATAAGAAACATTCCATTGAAGTGGTTGTAGACCGGATCGTGGTTAAGGAGGATGTGCGTGCACGTCTGTCCGATTCTATTGAAACAGCATTGAACCTTTCGGGAGGTCAGTTGCTGGTGGACATGATGGGGCAAGAAGAGCTGCGCTTTAGTTCTAATTTTGCCTGCCCGATCTGTGGTTTCAGTATAGACGAGTTGTCGCCGCGGATGTTCTCTTTTAATAGTCCATTCGGCGCTTGCCCGGATTGTGACGGATTGGGCGTTAAAATGGTAGTCGACCCCGACCTGCTCATTCCTGACCCGGAGAAAAGTGTAGAAGGTGGAGCATTTCAGGCGTGGAGTGGAGGAACTTCCACCTATTATCCGCAATTTTTACAGTCCGTATGCGAGCATTATAGTATTCCACAGAACATTCCTGTCAGTCAGCTGACCACGGAACATATGAACACCATATTACATGGAACGGGCGATCAGAAGATCCGATTCCGCTATGAAAATGATTTTGGTCAACGCAAGGAAGCTTATGTGACCTTCGAGGGAATTATCCCGAATCTGGAGCGTCGCTATCGTGACACGGCTTCTGATGGTATCCGTGAATTTATTGAAGGATTTATGAGCGCAAAGCCGTGTAACACCTGTAAGGGACACCGTTTGAAGAAAGAAACTCTGGCGGTGACCATTCAGGAGCGTAACATTGCCTATGTAACTGATTTGTCCATCGGTGAAGCGTCTCAATTTTTCAAAACGTTGGTGTTGAGTGAGAAGGAGCAGTCCATTGCCAATCTCATTCTTAAGGAAATTAACAGCCGTTTGGGATTCCTCGTTAATGTTGGTTTGGAGTATCTGACCTTAAGCCGTGCAGCGGGCACGTTATCCGGTGGTGAGGCACAACGTATCCGGTTGGCGACACAGATCGGTTCCAGCCTGATGGGCGTACTGTATATTTTGGACGAGCCAAGCATCGGGTTGCACCAGCGGGATAATGATCGCCTGATTAGTGCATTGGAGCATATGCGGAATCTCGGGAATACGCTGATTGTGGTGGAGCATGACGAAGATACGATGATGGCAGCCGATTATATCATTGATATCGGACCAGGAGCCGGAATCCACGGCGGGATGATCATGTCACAGGGGACTCCGCAGGAAGTCATGGAAGACCCCAATTCCTTGACAGGGCAATATTTGAGCGGGCGCAAGTTCATTCCGGTCAATACCGAACGGCGCAAGCCTACGGATAAGTGGCTGGAGGTCCGCGGGGCTAAGGAGAACAATCTCAAAAATTTGAATGTTAAAATCCCGTTAGGTGTTTTCACGGCTGTTACTGGCGTATCCGGTTCCGGGAAGTCAACGCTGGTCAACGAAATCCTATACAAAACGCTGGCGCGTGATCTGAACCGGGCGAGAGTGCGTCCGGGTCAACATAGGGAAATTCGCGGGCTTGAAAATATCGATAAGGTCGTTGAGATTGATCAGTCTCCGATCGGCCGCACGCCGCGTTCAAATCCTGCAACCTACACCGGGGTATTTGATGATATTCGTGATTTATTTTCAAAAACAAATGAGGCTAAGGTCCGAGGCTACCAAAAAGGTCGCTTTAGCTTTAACATTAAGGGTGGTCGCTGCGAGGCTTGCAAGGGCGACGGCATTATCAAGATTGAAATGCACTTTCTGCCGGATGTATACGTTCCGTGTGAAGTGTGCAAGGGCAAACGCTATAATCGGGAAACTCTTGAAGTGAAGTACAAAAGTAAAAGTATTGCCGATGTGCTGGAGATGACAGTAGAGGATGCGACAGAGTTCTTCCAAAACATCCCGAAAATTCATCGCAAGATTCAGACGTTGATGGATGTAGGTTTGGGATATATCAAGCTGGGGCAGCCTGCGACTACCTTATCCGGCGGCGAAGCGCAGCGTGTGAAGCTGGCTTCTGAACTGTATCGTCGCAGCACGGGCAAGACGATTTACATTTTGGACGAGCCGACAACGGGTCTGCATGTTCACGATATTGACAGATTGCTGACGGTGCTGCATCGTCTGGTGGAATCGGGAGAGACTGTATTGGTCATTGAGCATAATTTGGATGTGATTAAAACAGCCGATTATCTGATTGATTTGGGACCGGAAGGCGGTAGCGGCGGCGGAACGATTTTGGCTACTGGAACTCCTGAGCAGCTCGTGAAGGTTGAAGAATCCTATACAGGACGATATTTGAAGCCGATCCTTGAACGGGATACACAACGCAGCCAAGCGCTTCAGACAGCCGATCTGTAGACATCATTTAAGTAAGTCTTGTAAGCCCCACACAGGTATGAAGGCAGAATACGAATTAGTGTATTTATTCCTTTGCCTTGGTGGGGTTTTATTTTGTAAAAAAGAGAACTTTTATCCAAATCTTGCGTTAAAGCATGTGACACATAGTTTACCAAGTGCTGGAATAATAAATTTATACGTATATTCATCGGCAGAAAGTCTCTGAGCAGTCTCCATTTTGGAGTTCCAAATGTTTGGGCTCGGGCTTGAAGAGGTAAATATATAACTCATGATTGTATAGCATCGCATGAAGTTTCCGTGCACACGTAACAACCATTACAAGTTAAAGCGAAACCGTCTGTAGTCTTATCACATCTAAAAAACATCTCTAAGGTAAAGTCATGAAGGGAGTTGGAACGTTTGAAGGGAATGCGAAACGGGTTTCTACGTACACGTGTTTATTCATGGACAGCAGGAGTTGCTTTAGCGACATTGGTCATGGGGTTTAGCGCTGTTCCGTCTTATGCATCCGAGGTGCCCGAGGCGGCTGTGCCCAAGCAGGCTGAAATTGAAACAAGCGCGGCGATTGGAAGCTTTGAGGATGAAGGGAATCCACACAATTATATTCAGCCCGCAGCGAATGGTGGGTTTCTGGTACTGAACATCGAAGACAACACTGAGACAAGTGTGGCGCATGTCACGTACGGCAAGCTGGACAGCTCGCTGGAGGATGTGTGGAAACATGAGCTTGATCTGAACGTGCAATCTGGTGCAAGCAGTAGGGGAGTCCAGCGGGAGACGTCGGATGGTGGCTCGCTGCTGCTTATCGACTATACGAAGCCGGATGGGATACGGGAGTTACAGGCTTCACGGTTAGATGAGGACGGGAATAGCGTGTGGTCAAGAACGTTACAAACGGATGGCTTGGCATCCCATGGACAGAACTCCCTTATAGGTTTGGAACCGCTTGCGGACGGGGGATTTCTTGTATCCTCTCTGAACCGGGCGGAACAAGCATTTACCGTACTCAAATACTCAGAAACTGGTGAGAAGCTGTGGAACCGAACGAAGGACGGTGTGACCTCAGGTTGGCTGGTCGGCAATCACGATGGATATTATGCACTTATGAACAGTCCGCATGGCCCGGTAGGGGTACAGGCAGATGTGTACGGCCAGGAAATCCGTAACATTAATTTCGATTTGGGCTCTGGTAAAGACATTGCAGAAGTACGGGAGTTGTCTGGCGGCCATATTGCCGTGACAGGGCTTAAAGGGAACAGCAAGCGTACACAGATTTTGAACAATGGACTGCAATTGCTCGGTGATACAGAGGATTATCCGGTTGACCGGGTATATCTGCCGGAGGAGCAGGTGTACGTCCAGTTTAGTGACCGATATGATCCGCTGGGAAGGGCCACGAAGATGCATGGGATCACGATCACAGGCTTGCAAGGAAACGGTACGAAGATTTGGGAAGCTACTACCTATTACAAGGAAGACAATTCCTTCGGCATCCGATATGACACGGGACTCATATACAAAATACCGACAGGCTATGCAGTGGTGACATCCACATCCAGCGGCGCCCGAAAACCAGTAGTGCTCGATTTTGCGAAAATATGGATACCGGAATAATCCGGTCTTTTTTTGCGAAAGCGCAGGAGATGACCTTTTGCAGTCATGTTATGACCACAAGGAAACAGCCTGCTTGTATGCGAGATACAAGCAGGCTGGCTTAGGTGCTCTTTATGAAGATAAGAGAACATATTATAGAAAGGGCCTTACTTAGATGGTACTTAGGAAGCAGCGGTGCTGGCCTGCAAAATAGCAGACAGCTTTTCCTGAAAAGTCGGAATGCCTACCCGTTGTACATACGCATAAAAGGTTTCGTCGGCATTTCGATTTTCTTTGTAAAACAGAATCAGCTCTGCCAACACAGGGCCGACCTGATCACCACGTACGCGGCCTTTGAGCGCTTTATTGAACTGGGCACCCGATCCGAGCGCTCCGCCGACAGCAATGTCGAACGCGTCGACCATACCTTCGGGTGTTTTAATGAGCGAGCCTTGCAGACCGATGTCCGCAATATGCTTTTGTCCGCAAGAATTCGGGCAGCCGATGAAATGAATGCGCACTTTTTCATCCAGCTCTACGTGTTGATCTAAATACTCGGCAACGTCAACCGCCCGCTTTTTAGTCTCCACAAGCGCCAGATTGCAGAATTCATTCCCGGTGCATGAAACCGTACGGCTCATAAAATGCTTGGGCTGTGGCGTCAGGCGTTGCAGCACAGGAGCCTGTAGTAATTCATCCACCTGATTGTCCGGCACGCCGCTTAGCAAAATATTTTGCGACATGGTGGTACGAATCTGTCCGTCACCATAGCGGTCAGCCAGCTCAGCCAGCTCATGTAGCTCGTCAGCATCCAGACGGCCGACTGGAACGTTCAGGCCAACGTAGTTTAGACCCTGCTGCGCTTGTGGATGCACACCGTCAAAATAAGCTGCCTGCCAGCCGATCGTTTTATCCTCGCCCCGGCCCGGCATTTCGCCGATATACTCGGTGAGCTTGGCTAAAAACTTTTCCGGGCCCCAATCGGCGATGAGGAATTTCAGGCGAGCATGGTGCCGTTTTTCCCGATAGCCGTAATCACGGAAAATGGTAGTGACTGCAATGGAAACCTTCAAAACTTCATCAGGACGGACAAACAGGTCCAGCGATTGCGCCAAATGCGGCTTGGCGGATAAGCCCCCACCGACCATCGCATGGAAGCCGATGACTTCTTCCCCGTCGATCACTTTAATGGCTGGCGTAAAGGACAAATCGTTAATTTCAGCCTGCGCGTTATTGTACGTATTACCGGAGATGGACATTTTGTATTTACGCGGCAGATTGGAGAAGTCCCGATTTAACACGAAAAAACGGTTGACTTCATCTACAATGTCCTTGGTGTCGACCAATTCATTCGGATCAATGCCAGCCAGCGGATTGCCAACAATGGTACGCGGGCAGTCGCCGCAAGCCTCAAAAGAGTACAAATCGACTTTTTCCAGCCGCTCAAAAATATCAGGTAAGTCTTGAACCGTCAGCCAATGAAGCTGAATAGCCTGACGGGTGGTGACATCAACGAGGCTGCGTCCGTATAGCGTGGATATGTCCGCCAATGCATGTGCCTGCGCTGATGTCATGATACCTGTAGGAATACGGATGCGCATCATAAAATGGCCGTCCTTGGGCTTCTGCTGATACACTCCGGCCCATTTGAAACGATCCATATCGTCCGCAGAGATCGAATCGAAGCCTTCACTCGCATAGTTTTCGATAATGGTGCGTATGACGTCGAGGCCGTCCTTTTCCAGCTTGGCAAATTCGAATTTGTTCAGTTTATCGGGATGAGCGGTCCAGATTGGTTCGTAAGCCATCCTTTTAACCTCCTTCATAAGCTTTGTTTACAGAGATTCAAAATTATACTTTTATTTCCGACAATAAAACTAAGATATAATGTGATGGTATCATAGTTGGTTGTGCCCGTAAATGAGGGAATGGCCCAAACGCTATAACGATTATTTATCGTATTTGCTTATTTTTTTGATATAAGGATTTGGTAATTTTATAGTATAAATGACATGAGGGGTCATGTAAGCGGCAAACAGAGTCTTTTTAGAAAAAGATAGGGCTTAAAGCGATTGTATGCGTGTCTCCTCTATGGTAGATTTGGACTAACTGATAGAACAGGGTCATGTTAGAGAGGAAAAGGTGAACATATGCGTAAGATGGGGAAAAGGGCTGTCATACTGGCTTTGGGCAGCGCTTTGTGCGTTTCTGGAACAGCAGGTGCAGCCAGCAGTGGAACTGCTTTGAAGGCAAAGGTCATTAACGGCGGTCTCTATGTCAATGTAGGCGATGTGAATAAAGCATTAGGAACCAGCGGCGCGTATAACAGCGCAAATGGTACATATACGTTATCGGCTGATCGTGTGCCGCAGGTGGTTAAAAATGTATCCCCCTCTGTGGTAGGCATCATCGGCCGCTCAGCAACGGGAGAAACCGTGGCAGGTGGAGATCGGTACAATCTTGCTCACGGCACGGGGGTCATTATTAAGACAGATGGATGGATTGTCACGAATGCGCATGTCATTGAAGGATTAAATGATGCCGTGGTTGTGACCTCGGACGGTAAATCTTACAGTATTACAGATAGCTACAGCGATCCGGTCAGTGACTTGGCATTGGTTAAAATCAAGGCAAGCGGACTCAAACCCGCTACCTTGGCAGCCTCCACGAACAGTTTACAGGTGGGTGAGCAGGTGGTGGCTATCGGCACGCCTATCTCGTTCTCACTTCGTAATTCGGCAACCTCGGGTGTCGTTAGTGGACTGAACCGTGGTGTCAACGCTGCTTATCGTTTGATCCAAAGTGATACAGCGATCAATCCCGGTAACAGCGGCGGTCCGCTCGTAAACCTCAAGGGCGAGGTAATCGGGATCAATACGATGAAATTTTCGGCTGTCGGTATTGAAAATATGGGCTTTTCGATTCCTTCGGATACGGTGAAGTACGTTATCGGTCAATTTTTCAAATACGGTGAGGTTCGGCGTGCCAGTCTTGGCTTTGGGCTGGAAGAGAGCTGGTCAGCTATCGTCGGATTGCCTACCGAAGACCCTTTGAAAGTCACGAAAATTACTTCGGCGAACGCGGTTCAGGCCAAAATCAAGGAAGGCGATGAGCTGTACAGTATTAACGGCAAGCGTGTAGCTTCCGCAATCGACGTCAATGAGTTGCTTAAAAAATATCAGCCGGGTCAAACGCTGAGTATACTCATGCAGTCGGACGGTGATATTGTGAAGCGCAAACTGGTACTGACACAGGATGATGGTGAAATCTATGATTCCATTCAGTCGGGAGAAGATCTTGGGGATTCGAATGAATCGGATTCCGTCGAAGATGGTAGCAAAGCGCCTTCCAAGGAAGCATCAGAGTCAGTACAAGAGGCCGATGTTACTGGAAAGTGAACGAAAACGGATCTTGAATCTACCAAATATAGCTAAAGGGAGATTACTGTGAAGCATATTCAAAAAAAAATGATGCGTAAGCTGGGGGTCGGCGCTGTCGCATTGTCCCTTCTGCTTTCTGCTTTGCCGGCAGCTGCAGCAAATAGTGATAAAACCATATTGGAGTTGCGCTTGCAAAGCGGCAGCAATACAGCCATCTTGAACGGTCAGAAGGCGAATATTACAAAGCCGTACTCGAAGAGTGGCGCACTCATGGTTCCGGCTGGAGTGTTCAAAAAAGCATTTAAAAGCAAAATTCGGCTGGCGGAAGATAATGTGGTCAAAATTAGCAGCGGCGCTCATGTCGTATCGCTAACCATCGGTAGCCGTACAGCCTGGGTGAGCGGTCATAAAGTGACGCTTCCCGCCCCACCGGAAATGTCATCAGGTATCCTGATGGTTCCGCTGCGTCAAGTAGCAGAAGGCCTCGGAGGCAAGCTGGAGAAGAATGGTGCGGGAATTGTCATTCGGATGGAGGCGCAGGAAGAGGCAGGCACGGTAGCTGAAGAGACGCCAAGCATTGATAATGATGAGGGCAAGACGCAGATCGGGAACAGTTACTACGATTGGTCCATGAACTATCCAACAGGGCTGGTCATCGGTCAGGGTGGCGGGGATGAGAGCATTTCCACATTTATGGACGAGAATAGTGCGTATTATATGGAAGTGCATACGGCCTCACAGCCGGTCCCGTTGAATGCGGACGATTTGCTTCAACAACTGGTACAAGCCGCCAAGGAGACGGGAGAAATCGTTGTAGATCGAAAATCCTTCCCGAAATCAAAGGTACCTTATGCGCGTGTCATTACGAAGGATGGAGACGGCGTGCTGTGGGAAAACCGTCAGTATTATGACAACGGACGACTGTATGTGATTTATTTTTCCGATGCCAAAGCAACGAACTATAAGGATCTTGCACAGTATGCGGGCCTGTTAAATTCCTTTAAGACTTCCTTCAATGCACAGGATAAAAGCATTAAAGACCTGTCGACTGTCGTGGGGGGCACACGCGAGGCTGGAAACCCGGACTATGGTGTGTCGCTTAGCATACCGGCAGGTTGGAAAATGGACGATCAGCGGATGCAGTACGAAAGCAATGATGGATCGAGTTTCCGCTTGAAAGTGACTTCAGCTCCTGCTGATGCCACGTTGGAGAACTGGGGAAAACAGCTACAAAAGTGGCTGAGTGATTCATTTGTATCTACAGCTTATGAGGCCCAGAAGACGTATCCAATGAAGGTCGCAGGCGTTCAAGGGTTGGTTCAAGAGTATCGTTATAATTTTGGTGATGGATGGGTTAAGGAATACAATGTGCTGATTCAGCAAAGTGGATACCGCTACCTGGCGGAATACGCGGTGCCGGAAAAAGTAAGCAAAGAGAACGACCAGTTCAATGCGCTCATTTCCTCGCTTCAAATCGATTTCCAAACCGTAGCGGGCAACTTCGGACAGTTGGAAGAAGACGACTATCTGACAGACAAAACGAAAACGGTCAAAAAGACATCTAAAGCCTATGAGTATACGGTCAATATTCCACGGTACTGGACTGCGGTCAGCGATCAATTTGAATTAGGCGATGTGGAATACAAGTTTACTGGTGGTCGTTTTTCCATCAAAATCGACAGTAACCAATCATTTGAGTTAACAGTTTCCCAGCTCAAGGACTTTTATGATAAACAAGGTAAAAACTATAAAAACCTCAAGGTTGAGGAGGTTAAGGACGTGACGTTTGCTGGTGTTCCAGCAGTGTCCTTTACATTCCACCGCGTGGAAGAAGGCATTGGCTATACAGGCCGCCAAATTGTTCTGGAGCGTGACGGAAAAACGTATACCGTGGCAACGACGCTGAATGACGCGAACAATACGGCCGTGCAGTCTACTGCACTGGATTCGACGCTGAATTCGTTTAATTTTGTGAAGTAGGGAAGGTCAAAGGCAGCTCAAGCACCCCCAAAGTACCGTTTGACGGGATTGGGGGTGTTTTTTATTTTTTAGTATGATATTTTTGCGAGGAATCCCTTGGAAAGTGTAGAAGCTTAGGGCGCAGTCTGGTACACTAGATTAGTTACAAGATAAGAATGATTATGCCGCAAATGTTTGTCATGCGGATTTTTTGAGTTGGATGTCATTGATCCCGTGAGCCTATGGTTCAGAGTAGGGATGATCGGATAGGATGATAGTTCATAGGGTTTTAAAATAAGCAGCATCGCTGCTCTGGAAAATAACGCTTAACCAAAGAATAATAAGTTATTTCTCAGTATAGGGAGGACAATGATGAAATCAGCAGTACGAAGAGAAGATGTCGAGCTTCTGGCACCAGCCGGTGACTGGGATTGTATGCGTGCGGCGGTAGCGAATGGAGCCGATGCGATCTTTTTCGGAGTGGAAAAGTTCAACGCACGGGCGCGGGCGAACAATTTCCGTATGGATGAACTGCCTGAAATTATGGCGTTTTTGCATAGCTATGGGGTTAAAGGCTTTTTGACATTCAATATATTGGTGTTTGAAAACGAGCTGGAGGATGCCAAGGAACTGGTCGATGTCTGTGTGGATGCGGGTGTGGACGCGTTGCTTGCACAGGATATGGGTTTGGTGAAAATGATTCGCGATATTTCACCGGATTTTCCGATCCATGGCTCTACCCAGATGACGATTACCTCGCCGGAGGCGGTAGAGTTTACGAAACCGTACAACATTGAGCGGGTCGTGCTCGGACGTGAAAATAACTTAAAACAGATTCAAAAAATAGGTGAGCAAGCGAGACTTCCAATGGAAGTATTCGTGCATGGCGCGTTATGTGTATCTTACTCGGGCCAATGCTTGACTTCTGAAATGTGGGGCGGACGCTCTGCGAATCGTGGCGAATGCGCACAGGCATGCCGTTTGCCTTACGATCTGATGGTGGATGGCGTGCAAAAGCCAATGGCTGATGTGACGTATCTACTGTCACCTAAGGACTTGGCTGCCATTGATCTGCTGCCGGAGTTGATTGACGCGGGCGTCATCTCTTTTAAAATTGAAGGACGACTGAAAACGCCTGAATATGTAGCCAACGTGGTCAGCAAGTACCGTAAGGCGATTGATAAGTATTTTGAAGGTGATACTTCCAAGACCAGCAAAGAAGATATCCGCGAGCTTCAACAAAGCTTTTCACGCGGCTTTACGCACGGGTTTCTGGAAGGAACGAATAACAAGAAGCTGGTTGACGGTACGTTCCCGAAAAGCCGGGGCGTTTATCTGGGCCGGGTGGAACAAATCCTTCGTGACGGCGTAGTGTGCCGTATTGATGCGCCGCTGAAGCGTGGCGACGGTATTGTATTCGATGCGGGAGATCCCACGCAAAAAGAAGAAGGCGGACGCGTATACGATATCCGCCGCAAGGGTGTAAAGATCGAAGGCGAAGCCGGAGAAGGCTGGATCATCGACATCGTAGCGGGACGCAACGATGTCGATCTGCGCCGTGTACATGTCGGCGACCGCATTTGGAAGACCAACGACCCGGCGCTGGACAAGCGTCTGCGCCAGACGTACGACACCGACAAGCCGTACCGCGTCTTCCCGGTACATGTGCGTGTCAGCGGCTCCCCAGGACAGCCGCTGTCGTCCTGGTGGACCGATGTGCAGAAAGGCACGACGGTCCGCGTGGATTCCGAGCTGGAACTTGAAATCGCCCAGAAGCGTCCAATGACGCGCGAACTGCTCGAGGAGCAGTTCGGCCGACTGGGCGGAACGGTGTTCCAACTGGAAGAACTGGACGTCCACCTGCATGGGGACGTCATCGTGCCGATGCGCGAGCTGAACAGCATCCGCCGTCAGGCGGTGGAATTGCTCGCGGGCGAGCGCCCCAAACCGCCCGTGTACACGAAGCGGGCGGTAGAGGTGTATGGCGATGCATCGGTTCCCGCATCGCCAGTGGCACGCGGTCAGGCAGAGCTGACCGCGCTGTGCCGCAGCCTCCCGCAGGTTGAGGCTGCGCTGGAGGCCGGCGTGGAGTTCATCTACGCCGACTTCGAGTTCATTAAGCAATTCCCGGCAGCCGTAGAGGCTGTGCACGCCGCAGGGCGTCGAATTGCGCTAGTGACCCCGCGTATTCACATGCCGGGTGAAAACGGCTACCACAACAACATCCTGCGTCTGAAACCGGATGCTGTGTTGGTACGCAATCCGGGGGCGCTGTATTTCTACATGCGTCATCGGTTGGAAAATCCGGACGCACATCATCCGCAGCTGATCGGTGACTTCTCGCTGAATGTCGCCAACCACAAAGCGGCTGATCTGTTCCTGGATTCCGGCTGCGACCTTGTTACGCCGTCGTATGACCTGAACATCCAGCAAATGGTCGATATGCTCAGACGCACGCGTACCGATAAGCTGGAGATCGTGATTCAGCAGCATATGCCGATGTTCCATACCGAACATTGCGTATACTGCACCTTCATGAGCGAAGGCACGGACTACACCAACTGCGGGCGTCCGTGTGAGGACCATCGAGCATCCCTGCGCGACCGTATTGGTATGTCTCACCCCGTTCGTGTGGACGAAGGCTGCCGCAACACGGTGTACAACGCCATCGAGCAATCCGGCGCCGAGTACCTGTCCAACTTTATGGAACTGGGCGTGTCCCGCTACCGCGTGGAGTTTTTGGAGGAGACACCGGAGCAGGTACGAGAGGTGATTGACCTCTACAACCGTGCCTTGCGCGGAGAGATCAGCGGTACACAGGTCTGGAAGACGCTTAAAGCGACGAACCAACTGGGTGTTACACGTGGGCAACTGGTGAAATAGTGTTTGTGAAGCAAACGTAACAGCACTGGAAGCGGAAAAACATGAGCAGTAAACTATGTCTTTAGGCTACTTACTCACTTGAGGGATTCCATAGATATTCATCATGGCGAATAAAGCAGACCGTTTCCCCCTTCCGGGTAGCGGTCTGCTTTTGTTTATAAGCTAACAAAGCTTCTTCTCTCTTTAGTAAATTTCGGTGTATCGAATGGGGGAATGCTGTACAATGGACTTACTATTGTGCTGAAAATATAGGAAGTTACCAATATTATAAGCTTAAATGATTCAAATATATTTTGGGATTTAGACAAATTTTATGGAATAAGGAGGAAGCACAAGTGAGTCATTTTACATTACAGGATGTAAGGGACATTTGTGGGACAACGGCATACAACAAAGGGAGAGATTACGTCGACAGGGGCAAAGTTGCGTCACTAAAAATGAATGCCTCATGTACCCGAATAGCTGCTGCTGTGAAGGGGGGGCGCAACTACCAGGTTCATATTGATCTGGACGAATTTGGTGTGGATGGCGAATGTACTTGCCCTGCTTATCAAAACAGCTATTATCATGAGGGATGCAAGCATATTGCGGCAGTGCTGATCGCTGTACACCGGATGCTCAAAGCCGGAACCCAGAGCCAAATTATCGTACCGGACTATCAACTGGACGTTCCAATGTCGGGACAGCCTGAGCCGGTATCTATATTTGGACCTAATTCACTTCTATCCGTGCCACCTTCACGACGATCTGCTGCTCGTTCTGTTGCTCAGCCGATACAGCAGGCGGTTTCCTATCGTATGGCCGATCAGCTCATGGAGCTGTTCAGGCACACGGATGGGAAGGGGGGGAACAGCTTGTCACCAGCAGGTACCGGGGAGTATACAAATACTCGCCAGGAGCAGCTTCAGGTTGAATATACTTGCCATGTCGAGGATAGCTCGTACAAGGGTGAACGGATTAGTATAGAGCTGAAAATAGGCACAAAGCGTACTTATATTGTGCAGAAGCTAAGGTTATTTCTGGATAGTATAGAAAAAGAGGAACCCTTTTACTTTACGAAGCTGTTTTCTTACAATCCTGCCACACAATTTTTTTTAGAAGTGGACCAACAGTTGCTGCAACTGTTGATTCAGATTAAGAACAGTGAGCAAGTTTATAAAAAGATATTGAACCCCTACGGCAGCTCAGGAGGGCTTTCAGAAGAGGCACGCTCTATATTCATTCCACCCATAAACTGGCCTGACGTATATCGTTTGCTTCAGCAAAGTGGCTTTGTAACATGGGAAGGAAAAGAAACGAGGGGGAATGGCCAAATAGCACCTCCCGATGAGGTTTTACCCATAGAGTTCGGCATTGCACCAGGGGTTAGCGGGAGCTACAAGTTGAATGTTCATGGGCTAGCTGAGGCTGCATTGTTGCCTTCCTACGGTATTGTTATTATGCACGGGCACATTTATGAGGAACATCAATCGAAGCTGAAGCAGCTTGTCAAAATGAGAAATACGCTCGCCGCTCATGGCGGAAAAAATAGCGTCGATATATCCGCAGCCCAGATTGAGCCTTTCGTACAACAGACACTGCCCATGTTGCGCCGTACGGGGAAGGTGAGCGTGGACAAGAGGGTCAGAGAACGGATTGCCGAGCCGGAGCTGGTGAGCAAGAGCTTTATTGACTGGGAAGAAAACAAGCTGTTTGTGCGAATTGAATTTGATTATGAGGGAACTCTTTTGAATCCCTTGGATGGAAAAGGGGGGCAACGCACCGATCATGAGATCATTTTAGTGCGAAATTTGGATAGTGAGCGCCGGGTGCTGCATGCGCTGGAGTCCTCGCTTATGCGTATGAATGGACTCCGATGGATTGCCGCCACCGATGATGAGGTATATGACGCTTTGTATCATGTCCTGCCTGAGCTGGAGGAGCTAACCGAGGTGTATATTTCACAATCTGCCCGGGGCATGCGCTATGACCCTGACAGCAGGCCGAAAATCAAAGCTGAACTAACCAGCGAGCTGGACTGGCTGAACGTGTCTTTTGAACTGGCGGGCATGAATCAGCAGGAACTGCGGGACATTTTACTCAGTGTTGTGGAAAAGAAAAAATATATTCGTCTGCGCAGCGGTGCTTTTCTGTCACTGGAGGGCGAGGAGTACGCGACCTTTGGACGCATGACTGAGGAACTGAGTGTCAAGCGAAGTGACCTGAAGGGCGGTACTGTCAAGCTGCCTGCTCTAAAAGCCCTTCAGCTGTCCGATGATAGCCAAGCCGCCAGTTCACTTCGGATGGGCAAGCATCTGCGCCGTTTTCTGGATCGTTTGCGTCATCCCGAGCGGCTGGAATATGATCCACCGGAATCCTTGGCAAATGTGTTGCGAGATTATCAGGTGCAGGGTTTTCAGTGGCTTAAGAGCCTGTCTTCCTTCCGTTTTGGCGGGATTTTGGCAGACGACATGGGCTTGGGGAAAACGCTGCAAACGATTGCTTACATCTGTTCCGAATTGGACAACCACACAGCGATCGGGAAGCAAACGGACAAGTCGTCCTCGCTTGTCCAGGCTTCCATGCCTATACTGATTGTTACCCCGGCGTCTCTTACGTACAACTGGGAAAATGAGTTCAAGCGCTTTGCTCCTCATGTTCGAGTAGAAGTCGTTGCCGGACAGAAGGGGGAGCGTAGCGGCTTGCTCGCCACGGTAGAAGGAGATCAAGGGCCGGAGGTCATAATTACCTCCTACCCGTTATTACGACGCGATTTTGAATGGTATGAGGGCAAAACGTTCAGCACGCTCATTCTGGATGAAGCCCAGGCGATTAAAAATGCAGGCTCCCTAACCGCTCAATTGGTCAAGCAACTGTCAGCTCCGCGCCGTTTTGCTTTGACGGGCACACCGATTGAAAACTCATTGGAGGAGTTATGGTCCATCTTTGACGCTGTGTTCCCCGGCTTGTTCTCGGGTCGTAAAAGCTTCAGGGACATTCCGCGTGAGCAGCTTGCACGTATGGTCTCTCCCTTCATTTTGAGACGTCTGAAAGAGGACGTGCTAGAGGAACTGCCGGATAAAATCGAAACTGTACAACGTTCAGAGCTATCCGGAGAGCAAAAGAAGCTCTATGCCGCATACCTGTCTCAACTACAGGATGACACCATTCAAGATTTGCAAACAAATGGATTTCAAAAGAGCCGTATGAAAATTTTGGCAGGGATTACCCGGCTGCGCCAGTTGTGCTGTCATCCCTCCCTCTTTGTGGAGGATTATCGAGGCTCCTCGGGCAAGATGGAACAGCTGCTGGAGACCGTTGCCGAGGCACGCGCCAGCGGTAGACGTATGCTCGTCTTCTCCCAGTTCACCAGCATGTTGGATATAATCCGTTCCGCACTGGAAAAGGAGGGGGCAGGAGTATTCTATCTGAGCGGTAGCACCCCTGCGCGTGACCGAGTAGATATGTGCCGTCGCTTTAACGAAGGAGAGAACGACGTGTTCCTGATTTCCCTCAAGGCAGGTGGAACGGGTCTGAACTTGACCGGAGCCGACACGGTTATCTTGTACGACCTGTGGTGGAACCCCGCCGTCGAGGAACAAGCCGCCGGACGCGCCCACCGCATGGGCCAAAAACGCGTCGTTCAAGTCATCCGTCTCGTCGCCGAAGGCACCATTGAGGAGACTATGCTGGAACTCCAACAGCGTAAGAAGGACCTTATCAAGGACGTCCTGGATCCGACCGAAGGCCCATCATCCACACTCACCGAGGAGGACATCCGGGAATTGTTGAGGGTATAGTAGAGGAAGTCCAGTTCATGTCGGAAAATATAGCATACACTATTAAAATAGTTCACCTTCTTGTTATAATCATAGACAGTATATCTATCCGCTATATTGAAAACAAAGGAGCTTAACCTATGAAAATCCGTAAAGCGATTATTCCTGCTGCGGGATTAGGAACCCGTTTTCTCCCTGCTACCAAAGCGATGCCCAAAGAAATGCTTCCGATTGTAGATAAGCCAACCATTCAATATATTATCGAAGAGGCTGTAGCATCTGGGATTGAAGATATTATTATCGTGACTGGTAAAGGTAAAAGAGCTATTGAGGATCATTTTGATTATTCATTTGAGTTGGAGCATAATCTGGCAGCCAAGGAAAAATGGAATCTGCTCAATGAGGTGCGCAAGCCATCAGAGATGGCAGACATCCACTATATTCGTCAGAAGGAACCTAAAGGTTTAGGTCACGCGATCTGGTGTGCACGTAAATTTATTGGTGACGAACCTTTTGCCGTACTTTTAGGGGATGACATCGTTGAGTCTGAGAATCCATGTCTCAAACAGATGATTGACGTGTTCGATGAGTATCAGCGTTCAGTTGTAGGTGTGAAGCAAGTGGCTTGGAACGAGGTTCATCGTTACGGGATTGTTGAGGGTCATGCACTTACCACCAAAATCTCGGAAGCAGAACGTCTGGTAGAAAAGCCGAAAAAGGAAGAAGCAACCTCCAACTTGGCGATCATGGGACGCTATATCTTGACACCTGATATTTTCGATATCCTGGGTCAGCAATCCGCAGGAGTAGGCGGGGAGATTCAGTTAACGGACGCATTGTCCAAGCTGGGAGAAAAGAATCCGATTCTGGCCTACGAATTTGATGGCAATCGCCATGACGTTGGAGAAAAGTTGGGGTTTATTGAAACAACAATTCATTATGCCTTGCAGCATAACGAGATTAAAGATGAAGTTTTGGCTTATATGAGACAGGTTATTGAAGAGATAGATCAACAAAAAAAAGTATCACCGTAATAAGCCCCTCTTCCTCAATATAAAAAAGAGACTGCCAGATGATGTGTTATATCACGGCAGCCTCTTTTTGTGTTGCTCTATTTCTCCGATTTCAACTGAGCGATTTGCTCTTTCTCCTTCGGATCAGCTTTAATCAGCTTGTCGTACAAAGCTTTGTCATCCTGTCCCTGTTTTTGCAGAGCGACGATATAATAGCGAGCCACCTCACGATTCGTAGCATCGCTCAAATCATCCTTCAAGCCGTTTTTGAGGATGTTGGCAGCCTCTGCAGGCTTACCCATTACAAATTGAATTTTACCGGCATTCAACGCAATCGATGGCGTGATCTCCCAAGGGCGACCAGTGATCTGAGTAGGAGGCAAAGTCTTCAAATGAGCCATACCATCCAGAATACGCTGATAAGCACTCATTCCAGCATCGAAATATTTTTTTTCATTTGCTGTGTCCTTAGCCAAACGAGCTTTATTACCAAATTCAAACGCCTGAGAAATCAACAAATTGTGCCAGTCCAAGTCCCAGTTGAAATTAGCACGGTTATTTTCCAAAATAGCAAAAGCCTTGTCATTGTTTCCTTTGGCTTGCTCAAGTCTCATCTTAATAATCAGCATGTTTTTATTAAAGGGTTCTGCGCTCAATCCCAGGTCGAGAACTGCAAGACCGCCTGTATAGAACTCTTCGCGTTTGGTTTGCTTATAGACCTGATAATACATACTAGACAAACCAACAATTGAATCAGTATGAGTTGGGCGCAGATTCAAGTCCTTATTATAAGCAGCTTGTCGTTGTTCAAAAGAATTACTGCTTTCCAGCACTTTGGCTTCTTTGGCAGCTCCGCTGGCTTGTACAAAGCGTAGTCCTACAAACAGGAGCACAATGCTAAGGATACCGATAACGATGCTGTAAATCGGACGGAAGCCCTCTGACTTCATCGCCAAGCGTTTTACAGGCTGTGTATCCATCGCGGCGGCCATACCGCCCAACCCTATAAACACCAGCATGCCCATGAACACATAACTCATATTAAAGTCCAATAGACTATGGAGCAAAATAGACATCGTCAAGATCAGGTAAAGGAAGTGACTATCCCGATGCTCCTCATCCTTCTTGATGTAACCTTTAATATATTTGTAGAAAATATAAAGAATGAACGCCATAAAAATAATGAATCCAAGAATACCGACCTCTACCAGATACTGCATGAAGAAGTTATGTGCCTGACGGCTTGTATAGCCATAATCCTGGTATTTTTCATACAGCGTAGCCCAACCGCCGCCGCCCGCACCAATCAACGGATAATCGGCAATCAGCTTGGAAGCATCGCTGTAAAAGGTTATACGTTCCAGCACACTATGCTGCTGGAAGTTGATATTTTCCAGACGTGTCTCCACGTTGACTGGCAGAAAGCTCCGCAGCCCTGTACCGATCAGCAGGAACGCAACTACACCAATGACGATCACAGAACCAACAGGAAGCCACAGGTTAGACAGCTTGCGTGAAGCCAGGCCTTGCAGCCCTTTCTCCAGACGAGACCCCAGAGAGGCTTGTATGAGCCAGAGAACAACAGCAGTCACGACAGAAGCACCAATCAGCAGTCCCCAGCCTTTTGCCGCCTCAGCGCCATTGTAGGTCTGATTCAGCTGCAATCCCCAGTTTGTAATGGGGCTCAAAATAGCAAGTGAAACTACACCCGCAATCGCACAATGCAGAATCCACAAAATTTGTCGTGCGGGTTTAAAGAACAAGAGTAACAGTACAAACACTACGGGCAACATTACGAGACCACCACGTGAAAGAGTCAGGAACAGTGATACCAGAATAGGCACCAGCATAAAGCCGTGTACCGCTTTTCCATACCACGTCTTCGACTTCATCAGACAAAAGACCGCCGCGAATAAAAACGCCATCAAAAATGCCGCATATGTATTCGCGTACTGAAACACTGATGTAAGACGTAGACCGTTGGAGTCTGTCATAACAGCATCAGTGTAATGATTGCCATTGACCATCGACGAGAACCATCCTACCAAGCGTCCAGCTAATACCCATTGTCCAAACCAGTTAATAAACCCGAAGCCCACAATAAGGTAAGCTACAGTCATAATCGCCGTTTGGATGATCCGGTTGCTCAACCGATCTCGCAAGGCGTACAATGTAATGATGAACAATGAGGCATAGATGCACTGTACTACTACCATGTTCATCGCGAGATAATGAGAAGCAGCGGAAATCAGCGAGAGCACGTATGTCAGCGGGAGCAACATAACAAGCACCGCCAACAAGTCTCTTTGATCTTCCAATTTGAATTTCTTATAATAGGTTACGATTCCCAAAATCAATAGAATCGTGCTGATGATCAAAGCCCAATACAGAGGCTTCTCAAAATCGAGCATTTGCCCATTAAAAAGCGCAGCCTGGAAGGGGGCCCAAGCTAAGAACAGAATGATGCCAACAATTAACACCCAAAATATAGCCGGCCTTTTATCGTCACGGGTCGACGTTTTGGCCTGTTTCCCGTATACTGGATTCGACAAGGTTAACAATCTCCTTTTCTTGTAGATACGTCAATATTTTAGCATATTGATTATATATGAGCTAGGAAGAATGTAGATTCACTAACAAGTAACATTGAAATGATAATGCCATTTCATCAGTTGAGCGTGCGGAAGGAGAAATAAGTTTAATGTTAGGGCTATCTTTTTTTAAGGATATTTATTTAAACAGGAGACTGATTTTACAATTATCTGTGAAGGATCTAAAAGACAAGTATCTAGGATCTTATTTAGGTTTTCTTTGGGCAATAATCCAACCAACAATCTCTATACTGATATTTTGGTTTATATTCCAAGTAGGATTTAAGTCAATGCCTGTTGATAATTATCCGTATATTTTATGGCTTGTGGCGGGTATTATCCCCTGGTTTTTTTTCT
This sequence comes from Paenibacillus sp. PvR008, assembly GCA_040544055.1. GTDB lineage: Bacteria > Bacillota > Bacilli > Paenibacillales > Paenibacillaceae > Paenibacillus. The sequence goes on along the minus strand of JBEUOG010000021.1, from coordinate 25,886 downwards.
CGGATGCTATTATGAATGCAACAAATTCCATAGTGAGCAATGTATTTCTTGTGAAAAATGTGGTCTTTAGAGTTAGTTTACTGCCTATTGTGAAAATAATATCCCCATTAATAATCCACTTGGTTTTTTTGGTTCTAATGGTTTTAATGTTTTGGGGATATGGATATCCACCTAATTTATACTTTTTACAAATCTTTTATTATCTTTTTGCAATGTCTGTTTTCATACTCGGTATTTCTTGGATTACCTCTGCATTAGTAATCTTTCTAAAGGATGTAGGGCAAATATTGGCAATGTTATTACAATTCGGCTATTGGATAACCCCTATTTTATGGTCTTTAAAAATGATACCTAGTAAGTATGAGTTCCTTATTAAGTTGAATCCTATGTACTATATTATAGAAGGATACAGAAATAGCTTGATTTTTAGAAGCTGGTTTTGGGAATATCCAAGAATGACTTTGTATTTTTGGTTTGTTACTTTATGTTTCCTATTTATTGGTGCTTTCATATTTAAGAGATTGAGACCTCATTTTGCAGATGTGTTATAAGGAGATATTTGAATATGAGTATAGTTATACAGGTAGAAGGTATTTCAAAACATTATAAATTATATGAACATCAAACGGATAGGCTTAAAGAAGCAATTAACCCACTGCGTAAAAAATATCATACGGATTTTTACGCGTTAAATGATGTAAGTTTTCATGTTAATAAAGGCGAGTCTTTAGGGATACTCGGGAAAAACGGCTCCGGGAAGTCGACTTTACTTAAAATAATTACAGGTATCTTAACCCCAACCCATGGCAATGTGAGAATTAGCGGTAAAATTGCTGCTTTATTGGAACTGGGTGCTGGCTTTAATCCTGAGTATACGGGGATTGAAAATATATATCTTAACGGTATGCTTATGGGTTTTGAACAAGCAGATATGGATAAAAAAATAGAAAATATTCTTTCTTTTGCGGATATTGGAGATTTTGTATACCAACCCGTTAAAAATTATTCCAGTGGTATGTTTGCAAGGCTAGCATTTGCTGTGGCAATAAATGTGGAACCTGAAATTCTTATAATTGACGAAGCGTTATCAGTAGGAGACATATTTTTTCAGCAAAAATGCTTTGAAAAAATAAAGACTATGAAGAATGATGGGGTAACTATACTATTTGTTAGCCATGATGTTACCAGTATAAGCACATTATGTGATCGATGTGTTTTGTTGAATAAGGGAGAAGTCTTTTCAGAGGGTGAGCCTAGAAGGATTATTAACGATTACGTGAAACTGTACAATACTAATGATGAAATTACTAAAAAAATAGAAAGAGTTAATAAAAATGTAAAAAAAGAGTCTAATTTGGTGGAAATTGTTAGCGAAAATGCTTCGGAAGAATACCGTTATGGTGATGAAACTGCAGAGATAAGAGATATCGAATGTATTAATGAGGGCGATTCGGACAGTCAGTGGCTAGTTTATACGCTAGACTCTTTTAAGTTGAAGATTACCGTGAAGTTTTTACAGAATTGCAAGAATCCTGTTCTTGGATTTTATATAAAGAATAAAAAGGGGCTTGAAATGTATAGTGGTAATACTCATTACCTCAATCAAAATATTGGGCCAGCTAAAAGTGGGGAAGAGGTTATTGTGACTTTTTCACAAAAAATGTATCTTGCCCCGGATGAATATATTGTTTCAGTAGGATTATCTGATTACGTAGAAGGAACAAGCCGCCCACTGGATAGAAGATATGATGTTAATAAGATAACCGTTAAGTCGGAAAGGACTGTAATAGGTTTGATGGACATGGATTCTACAGTAGAAATAATTAAAGGTGGTTAATTATGAAAAAAATTGCTCAGGTGGGTACATTTAATGTTGATAACTTAGGTGATTTGCTTTTCCCTATGGTTTTTGAAAAAATTGTAGATGATATTTATGGTCATTTAAACGAGGAATTTCAAATTAAGTTTTTTAGCCCCAACTCTAAGGAATACAAACCGACCTACACGGATCAAAAGCATGTAGAAGATATTACACAATTTGATAGTTATTCTTTCAATAAGGTTTTTATTGGTGGAGGCGATTTGCTAAGGTCAGACGATTGGTCCATAAATAGCCTATATGAAGCGAGTGGACTTAGCTTTAGTAATATCATGTCTCCTACTGATGCTAGTATAGGAAATTGTTATACAATCGGTTTAGGGGTTCCTTTTCAATTAGATGAGGGGTTCTCGAGATATATCAAAAATTCATTTACTAGATTTAAGGTTGTGTCAGTAAGAGATCAGAGAGCAAGCAAGTTCTTATCTGATGTGGGTATAAGCAGTGAAATTGTTCCTGATCTAGTATTATGTATTTCCAAATACTTCTCTAAAAAATCTCTTGAACCTATTTTGGAATCTCTATCAGCTAATAATCAATTTTCATTTAAAAAAGGAGAATACATTGTATTCCAGGCTAACAATAATGTCATCTCCAGTGAAGAAGTTAGTGACATAGCTATTTTGCTAAATAATATTTCTAAGAGTCTCGGTGTACCTATTGTCCTCATTTCAATTGGTGAGTGTCTTGGGGATAATGAATTATATGATCAACTGGCACCCTTGCTTGATGATTCTTATATGATTAATAAGAAAAAAATACCATCTCTATCTTTGGTGGATAAAGTAGCTATTTTAGCAAATACAAAAGGTTTTATTGGATCAAGTCTTCATGGAAATATTATTTCATATAGTTATGGTCTCCCTCATGTTACTTTTTCCGGCGGGTATTCTACTAAGTTAACAGGTTTTTTTGAACTAATCGAGAAAAGTAATTACTGTTTCAAGAAACCAATCGATATACTGGATAAAACCGACTATATAGGTAATTACTTTAGAAGTGGATTAGATAATACTCATGAGTTCAAGGAACTTTCTGACAGGATATTTAACTTCGTGAAAAATGCCTTGCTTGATAATTCTGAAAACAAAAACGTATCGTGCTATTCTAGAGAGTTAGATCAATTATATAAAGCTGAACAGGCTATAATTAATAAGAAAGAGTTAGAAGTATCATCTTTATGGAAAAGAGTCAATGTATCTGAAGACAAGTTGAAAAAGGCGTACGCTCAGAACGAAGCCTTATGGGAGCGCGTCAATGGTACTGAAACGCTCCTCACTCAGGAAAGAGAACAGATAAAAAAACTCTGGGAAAGAGTAAACCAAAGCGAGTCTAAAGGTATAGAGTTGGAAAGTTCTTTTAATTTAGCTCAGAGTAGTTTAAAACAAATGAATGAGAAACTGGAAGATTTGCAAGAGCAAAAAAGCATATTAGCAGATGAAAATTTTAGGCTTCTGCAAATTGAAAAAGAATATAAGAATGTAATGACCAGTTTTATGTATTATCTAAAACATAAAAAAACAAAAAAAGGGAATTTATAACTATGAACGAATTAAATCAGTTGGCTTCTGTAATTATTCCCACAAAAAATGGAGGAGATATATTCAAAAAAGTATTAGTGGAAGTTCTAAATCAGGATCTGGGAGCTCCTTTTGAAATAGTTATTGTGGATTCAGGGTCTTCTGACGGCACTGTTGAATTTATAAAAGATTTACAAAAACAACAAGAAAATATTATCCTGAAACAAATAATGCCCAAGGAATTTGGTCATGGAAAAACGAGAAATCTGGGAGCTTCTTTAGCCAGGGGCGAATATCTTGTTTTTATCACCCAAGATGCCCTTCCCTATGACCCATTTTGGTTAAAAAATTTGGTTTCATGTTTCGATCTTGATGAGAATATTGTAGGTGTATTTGGGAGACATTTGCCTTATGATGACTGTGATATTTTTGAAAAGCATAACATCATAACGCATTTTAACAATTTTGGTACAGAAACTACGGTATATTATTTGGATGACCGGGAGAGATACAATAAAGAAGAGGGATATAGACATTTATTATGCTATTATTCAGACAATTCGTCGGCAATGCGCAAAAGAATTTGGGATATAATGCCTTATCCTGAAGTTGATTTTGCCGAAGATCAATTGTGGGCACGACAAATTATTGAAGGAGGATACAAAAAGGCATATGCTCCTCATTCGGTAGTTTACCACTCTCATAATTATACATTTAAGCAACAATTCAAACGCTATTATGACGAGTATAAAGGCCTATACAGAATTTACAATTACGCCTCTGTTAAGAGTGCTTTTTTACTCCCAGCATATATAGCTAAGCATTTTATAAGTGATGTTAAATTTCTTCGTTTCAACACAAATATAAGCCGAAAAAGAAAGTTATACTGGGCTGCTTACTCTTTAGCTAAGAATACAATAAGGTACTCAGGCGCCTATTTAGGAGTTTTGGGAAACAAATATACGTCACTTAATCGGTTGTTTTCAAGAGAATACAAGTTGATAAATAAGTAATAATGAGGGCTGATCATGTATAATGTATTTCTTTATAATGCCAAAAAAGCTGCAAAGATCATTCGGTCACAAGGAATTATAAAAGGTAGTAAAACTGTGATTACAAAAATAAAGAAGAAAAATGAAATTGCTGTAACAAAGAAAAACGTTTTTAAATTCTACCATTATTTGTTGTTGGAAAATAAAGCGTCTAAATTAAGTTATGAGCCTGGGAGTCAGTTAAGATTGGCATGGTTTATTCCTGATTTCGGAATTGGATCAGGCGGTCATCTTAATATTTTTAGAATTGTGTATTTATTGGAGAAACTGGGCATTAAATCAGATGTATATATATGTGGGGAATCTCAGTGGGGGGATTCTGCCAGTGTGAAGGGGATTATTAGGAATCATTTTTTTCCTCTAAACTCTAATGTTTATATACTTGATGATGAATTGAAGGCAGATACCCAATATGATGTTGCTGTTGCGACTTCTTGGCAAACAGCCTATTATGTTAGAGCTTTTGATAATTGTGCAAAAAAAGTGTACTTTGTGCAAGATTTTGAACCTTATTTTTATGCACAAGGCAGTGCGTATTCATTTGCTGAACAAACCTATAAATTTGCTTTTTATGGAATAACAGCAGGTGAATGGCTTAAAGAAAAGCTGACGACTGATTACGGTATGGTATGTGAAAGTTTTAGTTTTTCATATGAAAAGGATCTTTATAAGCCACATGAAAAAAGAGATAAGGACGTACGCAGAGTCTTCTTTTATTCTAGGCCACCTACAGATCGAAGAGGCTTTGAGCTGGGGATATTAGCTCTGAACGAATTTTGTAAGAAGAACCCAGATGTTGAGGTCGTTATGGCTGGGTGGGATGTTTCTGAATATGAAATACCCTTTAAGCATTTTAATGCCGGTGTAGTCAGAATCGAAGAATTATCACATTTGTACGGTCAGTGTGATGTATCATTAATTTTATCTTTTACAAATTTATCATTGTTGCCTTTGGAACTGATGGCGTCTGGATGTCCGGTTGTAATTAATCAGGGTAGAAATAATGACTGGATTGACCCTGACAAAAATATGTTTCTCTATGTTGAAGATAATGTGAATGAAATTGTTGAGGCTCTTGATCAAGTTATTAATAAAAAAATAGATGTTCAAATGCTAATGGATAATGCAAGTGATCTTTTGGAGAATTCATCATGGGAAAAAGAAGTGAAAAAAATTCAAACTTATCTCTTTAAAATATTGGAGGGTTAAATGGAGCGAGTTGTAATTATTGGCTGTGGATATCTAGGTTCACATCTGGCCAATTATTTTTACGAAAAAAATTGGCTAGTAACGATAATAGGTAGAAATTCAGCATATTCACATTTACTTTTTGAAGAGATAAAATTTGTTGAGGCTGACATAAACGATGTTGAAGAATTAAAAAAGTATATCAAACAGGATGACGTCGTTCTATACGCTGCTGGTTCAATTAATGCAACAAACATGTTCCCAGATGTGTTAGTAGACATAGAATCCTACTATACTTCTTTTGTTAAACTTCTTGAGCTTTGTAGCTTTATTAATGTTAAAAAGTTTGTATTTCTATCGTCTGCGGGTACGGTATATGGTAACACTATATCTCGCTCAAAAGAGGATGATTGCTTAAACCCTGTCAATATATATGGCTTACAGAAAGTTTTCTTTGAAAATTTAATCAAAATCAAGCACAATGAGACCAATAATCTGCCTTATCTAATTTTGAGGGTTACCAATCCTTATGGAGGATTTCAAAATCCATATAAAAAACAAGGGATTATTCCAGTTCTAATTAATAAGGCTCTTAATAAGGAAGAATTTATATTTTGGGGTAATATTCAGGCTGTTCGCGATTTTATTTTTATTAATGACTTTCTGGAAGCGACTTTTCGTGCGGTTACTCTTGTTGACCAAGAAACATTAAATATTGGTAGTGGGGGAGGTACATCTATAAGTCAGGTTATTTCAATAGTTGAGCAAAGAACTAATCAGAAAATTAATATTGTATATAAAAGCACTGGACAAGCTACTATTGTGAAAAATGTGGTTAATACAGATAAATTAAATAGTCTAACGGGGTATTACCCTTCAACGACTCTTGAAGATGGTATAGCCTCTATTATTAAAGGAATTAAGAAAGAAACATAAAATAAATAAATTGTTTTTGAAATTAAAGTCTATTTTTTATATTGGGAGGTTTTTTTATGAAAGGCATAATTCTTGCAGGAGGTACAGGCTCACGTCTCTACCCCTTAACTAAAGTGACCAATAAACATCTGTTACCTGTTGGTAAATACCCGATGATTTTTCACTCCGTGTATAAACTCAAGCAAGCCGACATTAAGGACATCCTTATCGTTACTGGTAAAGAACATATGGGGGATGTTGTAAACTTGCTTGGAAGTGGTCGTGATATGGGTGTGACCTTTACATACAAAGTACAGGATGAAGCTGGAGGGATCGCACAGGCTCTTGATTTGGCTGAAAACTTTGTTGGCGATGAGCAAATGGTTGTAATTCTTGGAGACAATGTGTTTGAAGACGATATTACGCCTTTTGTTAAAAATTTCAGCGATCAAATCACTGGTGCAAAAATACTTCTTCAAGAAGTGCAAGATCCTCACCGTTTTGGAGTGGCTGAGTTGCAAGGTGAGCGCATTGTTTCTATAGAAGAGAAGCCAAAAGATCCTAAAAGCAATTATGCTGTGACAGGTATCTATATGTTTGATCACAATGTGTTTGAATTCGTAAAAACTCTTGTGCCTTCAGCGCGTGGAGAACTGGAGATCACAGACGTTAACAATGCATATATTGCTAATGGAACACTGACGTACGATGTTCTTCAAGGCTGGTGGACAGATGCTGGTACGCACCTGTCGCTTGCACGAGCAAACGAACTTGCTCAAGATATCGTCTTTGGTGAAGAATTTGGGAAACTGAAGCTGTAATAAAAGAGGAGGTTACATCATGAAGGTGATCCCTTTGAAACTTGAAGGTGCAAAAATTATTGAAACGGTGGTCCATGGAGATCACCGCGGTTTTTTCATGGAGAGCTACAATGAGCAGAACATGAAGGAAAATGGTATTGATCATGTATTTATCCAAGATAACCACTCTTTATCTGTGGAGACTGGAGTCATTCGTGGACTGCATTACCAACTCAATCCTAAAGCTCAAACCAAGTTAATTCGTGTGATTTCAGGAGCAATCTACGATGTTATTTTAGATATTCGTCAGAACTCTGCAACGTTTGGCCAGTGGGCGGGTATTCTTTTAAGTGAGCACAATAAACGCCAGCTATTGGTACCAAAAGGATTCGCTCATGGTTTCTGCACACTTGTGCCTAACACCCAGGTGATCTATAAAGTAGATGAATACTATTCACCTGAAAATGACCGTGGCATTCTCTGGAATGATCCAGCACTTGGTATTGATTGGCCTACTTCTAACGCGATCCTCTCGGAAAAGGATCAAAAGCACCCTGTATTCACTGATGCAGATTTTAATTTCGAATAGGATATGGTTCTACGTAATCCAGCTAAATTTCTAGAAAATCACTACTAAGCTTGTTCCATATAACTTTAAAAGCATATCTTATATGTATTAGAGCTAGTATTAGGAGGCCTTTATGAAACTTCTTGTCACCGGCGGAGCCGGGTTTATTGGCAGTAACTTTGTGATGTATATGCTGCAGCAGCATCCGGTTTACCAGATCGTCAATGTGGATGCTCTCACGTATGCGGGCAATTTGGAGAATCTTAAATCCATTGAAAATCATCCGCAGCATACCTTTGTAAAAGCGGATATTACGGACGTACAAGCGATTGATCAATTGATGCAACAGGGAATTGACGTGGTGGTAAATTTTGCTGCAGAGTCACATGTGGATCGGAGTATTTTGGAGCCAGATGTGTTTGTGAAGACGAATGTGTTAGGCACGCAGGTACTGCTGGATGCAGCTAAAAAGTATGGTGTGACCAAGTTTGTGCAGATATCCACCGATGAAGTATACGGTTCGCTTGGAGAGACAGGCTTGTTTACCGAAGAAACACCGCTCCAGCCTAACAGCCCGTATTCTGCATCTAAGGCAGGAGGAGATTTACTTGTTCGTGCATACCACGAAACTTTTGGTTTGCCGGTTAACATCACACGCTGTTCCAATAACTATGGTCCATACCAGTTCCCGGAAAAGCTGATCCCACTGATGATCTCGCGTGCGCTGAGCGATCAGCAACTGCCGGTATATGGTGACGGTTTGAATATTCGTGATTGGTTGTACGTAGAGGATCATTGCAGTGCAATAGACCTGGTCATTCATCATGGGAAACTTGGAGAAATATACAACATTGGCGGTAATAACGAGCGTACGAACGTACACATCGTGAAAACGGTATTGGAGGAGTTGGGCAAGCCGGAGTCTCTGATCTCTTATGTGCAGGACCGTCCGGGACATGACCGCCGGTACGGCATCGATCCAACCAAAACGATGAACGAACTTGGCTGGAAGCCTAAGTATTCCTTCGAAACGGGGATTAAAGAAACCATACGTTGGTATCTGGACAACAAGGAATGGTGGACGCGTATTCAATCCGGTGAATATAAACATTATTATGCAAAGCAGTATGGTTCCAGGCTGGGGGAGGCTTAATATGAAGGTTCTTGTAACCGGAGCATCCGGCCAACTAGGTCGGGATGTCGTAAGGGTATTACAGGAGCAGGGACATAATGTGCAGGGTTGTGACCGGGAAAAGCTGAATATTACGAATTTAGAGCAGGTTGTAGAAGTAGTAGAACGGTTTCATCCCGATGCTATAATTCACTGTGCGGCTTATACAACTGTGGATGCGGCTGAGACTGATGTGAACGGCGCTTACTTGGTAAATGCCTCAGGTACCCGGAACATAGCTCTGGCAAGCGCAAAGGTTGGAGCAAAGTTAGTCTATATCAGCACGGATTACGTTTTTGACGGTACAGCTGAACACCCTTATCATGAGTACGATAATACGAATCCACAGAGTATCTATGGAAAGTCTAAAAGGGCTGGCGAGGTGTTGTCTCAAGCACTTTCAGTTCGTCTTTTTATAGTACGTACCTCTTGGGTATATGGCTTACACGGCAACAACTTTGTTAAAACGATGCTGAAGCTTGGGAGCGAAAAACAGCAACTGAAGGTGGTTCAGGATCAAAAAGGGTCACCGACTTATACGGTAGATTTGGCTCGCTTTTTGGCTGAATTGATTAGGACTGAAAAGTATGGAATTTACCATGCTTCCAACAGTGGCTCATGCACCTGGTATGAATTTGCACAAGCAATTTTTGAAGAAGCAACGGACATTTTGGACGCTACGATAATTGCGCGACTTGAGCCATGCGCGACTGATCAATTTCCGAGACCAGCAGCACGTCCAAGTAATTCGGTCATGGAGCATATTGCAATTCGTACGAACGGCTTGAACGATCTTCGCCATTGGCGGGAAGGATTACAGGACTTTTTAAAAGAGCTGGCTGAATTTCAAAATGATAATTAGAATGTAAAAAAATTCCCCCATAAGCTACAGAGATTGGGGGATTTTTTCTTGTGCTTAGTGAGAAGGACAGTCTATAGTGTATATAGTGGGCTGAATATATTATCTTTTATGAGAACACGGGTGTGGTTTTACTAGGGGGGAGATCATCTGCGAGCATTCAAAGTTCAAATCCTATTATCTACTTACAACGGAGAACAGTATATTGACGAGCAAATTTTAAGCTTAATTAGACAAGAAGGTGTGTCGGTTCAAATATTGGTTCGGGATGACGGTTCAACAGATAATACTTTGGAAAAGCTAGAGTATTTTAAAGAGCTATATCCACAACAAATCGTTGTATTTAAGGGTGAGAATAAGGGAGTTGTGCAAAGTTTTTTTGATCTCGTTCTAATGTCTTCAAATGAGTTTGATGTTTACGCTTTTTGTGATCAAGATGATGTTTGGAATAAGGATAAGTTAATTAGTGCGGTGACTTGTCTGAATAAGCTTGCTGATGACCTTCCTTTAATGTACTGTTCTGCAACCCACATGGTAGATCAGCAGCTATCTCCTATAAAAGAATGGCCTGTACCGCCGCCAAGACCCTTAACTCTATACAATGCATTGATTGAGAATGTATGTGTTGGTTGTACAATGGTATTCAACAAAAACACAATAGAATTGGTAAAGGAAAACCCCCCATTAAATATAAATAATGTCATCATGCACGATTGGTGGATTTACTTGTGCGTTTCATCATTTGGAAGGATTGTTTTCGATCCCGAGCCAAGGATTCTCTATCGCCAACACCAAAACAATGTTCTGGGGGGAGCATCAGATGGATGGAGAAGCAAGTGGAGCAAAAGATGGAATAGATTTTTAAACGGAAAAAATCATTATATTTTAAGTAAACAGGCTAAAGAGTTTGCGGAGACATTTCAACAGAGGTTTGATCATCAAAAACAACAGGAGATTACCGAATTTCTTAGTTTTCAAAACAAAAATATAATTGCGCGTGCAATATATATGTTCCGAACACCATTTTATAGACAGTCTGTAATTGACAATTTGGTATACAAATTTGTTTTTATCATAGGTAAACTATAAGATGGTTGTTGATTATTTTTTAAATGGAAACTAAGTTATACATTTTCATAGCGACACAAGTATATTTAAGCAGACGAATATGAGTTTTGAACCATTGAAAGGATGTTAACTTGAATGCATTTATTATCTAAAAGCAACAAACATAAAACTATCTACAGTCTAATTTTTATTATTATAGCAGCAGCAGTAGCTTTTTTTGTTAAAGACACCAGCAATCGCAATATACTTTTTTTGGCTTATATTGATATGTTTATTTTTGCGTTTTTTCTGTACATTTTGTCCAAACTGAATTTTGTACGGACTCGAAAAGAGGCGATTCTATACACATTATCTTTTGTCTGTATAGCTCTAATAGGAACCGTGATTATAAGTTATATTTATTCTATTGAACGAACGATATACTTCTCCGATAATGCATTTTATTGGAGTAAGAGCAATGTTTTTTACAATGATCTGAATAAGAGTTTGTTTGAAATAATTTATAATGTGTATCAGTCTGTACTTCATGAAGATTATAATGATCTGGTTCTTTTATTTTTATCTCCTTGGATTAAAGTGTTTGGTTTTGGGTATAAAGGATACATACTCAGTGTGTTTTTTGCTTTTATACTACCAGCGTTATTTTTCTTTGTTGTATTGTCCAGTAATCTTATTAGAGATATTAAAGAAAATAAAGAGAATAATGTACACGTAGGCGGGATCCTATTAGTTGTAACGCTTATGATTTTTTCTTTCAGTGGCGTGGTGTATTCCAGCTTGATTGGTTACCTCGATGGAGTAGGTCTCATACCTATTATGATGCTGTATCTTCTGCTGTATAAAAAGAAAATCCAATCACTTAGTATTCAGGATATTATAATTATGGTTATCCTTCTGATCTCACTTCCCTTTTTGCGCAGATGGTACGCTTATTTCGTAGTATCTTTTTTCGCGGCAATATTTATCACTGAACTTATTAAAACGCTTTGGGATAAACAATATGGGGCAAAGGGTTTCTTTCGCGGAGTTGCAAAACTGTTTACAATTGGAGCAGGATGCTTGTTGTTATTATTTTTCTTTTTTAAGCCTTTTATCTTGCTGAGTATACGTGATGTAGGCAAAGGGGTATATGAGTATAACAATCATCCTCCTCTTGATAAATTTATCGAGATGTTTAATTATTTCGGTTTAATTACTATGATCATGGTATTAACTGGAGCAATTATTGGTATCGTTTCTAAAAAGACTCGATATTTAGCTGTTTTCTCGATATTGCAGAGCTGCTTCGCTTATCTATTAATAACTATGGAGCAGGGTATGTCACCTCAGCATATTTTATTGGTATCAACAGGTATGATGGTGCTTATTTTTTTAAATTACAATTATGTGCTTCTAATAAAGAAACACTCTGTTAAATTATCGGTATCCAAAATGAATTTGATATTTAAACTATTGCTTACAGTTTGTTTAGCGATAAGTACGCTATTTATAGCTAATGGCTATTTCATTAATCTGCAAACCACTGTTGGCAAAGTATCCTTATTACCGAAACACACTGAGCCTAGAGTTAACAATGATATTGATAAGATCACGGAAATAACTAAATTTTTAAATACTGTGTCAAGTCCAAGCAAACCTGTATATGTCATTTCAGGAGGCTGCTGTTATGATGATATTTTTAATAATTTGTATCTTCCTGAGCAAAAAAATGCATTAAACTATTTAGTTCGTTCATCATACAACGATGCTTTAGGATTTCCAGATTTATTATTGCGGTCAGGGTTTGTTGTAGTAGTTGAACCTCTTGCATCGAATGAAATGGTTGTAAGAAAAACCGCTGAGTATTTCCTCAATGGTCGATTTGATAATTATTCCGTGATAAAAACAGTTAATCTGGTCGGCAATACAAAGGTCACTATTTTTGAGCGTATGAGGCCATTTTCCAATTCTTCATTGCAGGCTCTAAATGAAATGCAAAAAGAATTTTTTGATAAGTATCCTGATAAAAAAGAACTGTATAAATTTTCTGATTATAGAGTTAATATTTCAAAAACTTACTCTGGATTGCCTAAAGTTGAAGTTAAGTTAACGCCGGATAACATAACTATTCATCCTGGAGCAATTAACGATACTCAAAGTGTTTCTTATGTAGAAATAGATTCACAAAAAGTTCTTAAAAGATTGTCCTTTACTGCTTCAATGGAAACAAAAGACAAGGATATTGCCAAAATACCAGAAGCTGCAGAAGTATATTTATCAATATTAGGGGATGGAAAAAAGATAAAAAAAGAGTATATTACAATTAAAAATCCCAAAGTATTCGATGTAGATGTTTCTCGATATAAAAAAGTAGTAATTCAGGTTGATAAAGGGAAATTCTCGAATAATAATGATACTACTCAGATCGATAATATTAAATTCAAATGATATTTCAATTTAATAATCTATCAGCATACTATGAATAGAAAATGATATATTATGAGTAGCTATATAAGTTGAACTAAAGATTAGAAAACTATGGCAAGGATTTCGTTGCTACATGTCGAAGTAATATAGACAATGACTTTAGACAGGCAGGGGAATTTAATGGACCATTCAGCATCCTTTCAAGAGATCCAAACGGCGATGAAGCAAGTCAAAAAACGTCGGATGTACGAACGATACCAGACACTGTATTTGTATCTACAAGGAACAGAAGTAGAGCAAATTGCCCATACCATCAACCGAAGTGCGAAAACCGTAAAAGGTTACATTCAAGCGTATGAAACAGGAGGGCTTCCAGGTCTGCAAATGAATCATTCGCCAGGTGCGCCTGTTCGATTAACCCCAGAACAACAAGAAAAGCTGAAACAGACGATCGTGAACTCGGTTCCGCATGATGTGGGCTTTACGGCGCGGCACAATTGGACACTGGAGATCATTGCAGCGTTGATCAGACGAGAATTTGGGGTGACGTATTCGCTTCGTGGCATTTCCAAAATGATGCACCGACAGGGGCTGAGCTACACCAAGCCAACGTACACCTTGGCAGCCGCGGACGAAGAAAAACAAAGAATCTTTACAGAATCCACGTTTCCCGATTTAAAGAAAGATATATGAAGAACGAAATTCAGCACGTACTATTTGAAGACGAATCCATGATTCGTGATTACCAAGCCATTCAAAAAACGTGGTTTCTTCGTGGCAAGCAGCGTATCATCCAAACGACAGGTAAGCATCACGGCGTCAAACTGCTGGCAACCGTCGACTATGGGACAGGCAAGATCGTATGGCAGGAAGATGAGCAGTATACAGCAGAAACCTTTTTGAGCTTTTTGAAAAAAGTCGTAGATGAATACCCAACAGGCAAAATCGTGATGGTATTGGACAATGCGCGAATCCACCATGCGAAGCTGCTGGCACCGTTCCTCACGGAGATGGAAGACCGACTTGAACTGGTTTTCCTACCTCCTTATAGCCCTCAACTCAATGCAGTCGAAGGGTTATGGAAATGGCTTAAATCGGACGTGATTAACAACGTCTTCTACCACACGGTCACTGAAATTCGCACCAACGTGCAGCAATTCATGGAGGAGATTATGAAAGTGCCTTTGACCATCATCGACCGACTCTGTGTCAGGTTCTAGTCAGCCGTTTCTTTAGTTCAAACTATATAGGTAAGATTTTTATGCTATCTAGAAAAGAAACGTTATAGATTTAGAATAGTGTCCTTTTTTCGGCTTTCGGACTATTCTAGAATTACAATGTTTTTAATTAAAAGAAAAATGCTTATAAAGAAGGGACCTTCATGTTTAAAACTATAACAATTCTTATACCTGCGTATAATGAAGAAGAAGTTATCTACCAACTTTACTCTCGCTTGACTAAAGTAATTGACTCTATTGTAGGTTATCATTTTGAAATATTATTTGTAAATGATGGAAGTAAGGATAACACGGTTGAAATTATCAAAAATTTAGGCAAGAAGGATAGGAGAATCTCATTAGTGGATCTATCACGTAACTTCGGAAAGGAGGTTGCGATGATTGCCGGATTAGATTTTGCCATGGGGGATGCTGTTGTGATTATCGATGCGGATCTTCAAGATCCTCCTGAATTAATTATAGAGATGATTAAATATTGGGAGCAAGGCTATGATGACGTATATGCCAAGCGGGCAACCAGAGCGGGAGAAACCTGGTTTAAAAAATGGACAGCTTCTAGCTTTTATAAATTGCTTCAGAAAATGAGCAGGATTCCTATACAAGAAAATACAGGGGATTTCCGTTTGCTCGACAGGCGTTGTATTGAGGCATTAAAACAGTTAAGAGAAACACAAAGGTATACAAAAGGTATGTTTAGTTGGATTGGATTTAACAAGAAGGAGATTTTATTCAATCGCGACTCTCGTGCGGCGGGAGAAACAAAATGGAATTATTATAAGCTTTTAGATTTGGCTATTGAAGGAATTACTTCTTTTACAACGGCACCACTAAGATTTTCTGCAATGCTGGGGGTATTCATTTCTATAGGTGCATTTTTTTATATGATTTTTATTATAACTAGAACACTTATTTTTGGGGGCTCCGTCGCTGGCTATGCTTCACTTATGACAGTAGTTTTATTTCTTGGAGGAATACAATTGTTATCTCTTGGTATTATTGGTGAATATTTAGGAAGAGTATTTAATGAAACCAAAAGAAGACCATTGTATTTTGTCAAAGAGTATAACAATGGAAAGAGTGCTATCTCCGAACAGAAATATATGGAAAATAGAGTCTCTCAGGGCCGGATATGAGATTAAGTAAGGAGTTAGTGAACTACGTTGTGTTTGGAGTTCTCACAACTGTTATAAATTTGATTGTTTATATCCTCTTTACAAAAGTATTGAGTGCAGATTATAAGATTTCTATTACAATCGCCTGGTTTATATCTATAATATTTGCCTTTGTAACGAACAAGCTGTATGTGTTTAAAAACGATGACTCTCGATTGTCTTTGCTGTCTAAAGAATTTTTCTTATTCTGCCTTATCAGATTATCATCACTTTGCTTGGATATCATTTTAATGATTATACTAGTCCAAAATGCACGGATGAATGATTTTCTAGCAAAAATTGTTGTTAATTTTATAGTTATAGCAGTTAATTATTTGGCAAGTAAATACATTGTGTTTATGAAAAAAACAAACGAATAAACTTTTGATTTTACTATGGTTTAATTAAATTAATTAATTGATGGAAAGTAGAAACTACAAGATGGACCGCTTCCATGAAATATAGCAGGCACTTTTGCTGCTAATGGATTTCTAGTTTGCTACGTTCGGTTATGCTAAGATGCTGGTGGCTCATGGACTGATTCTTTGTGTTTTTGTGTAAATGGCGTGTTTATGTTCATTTTATACGAATCAGTCATGGGCGCTTTTTATTCTCTTCGACAGGCCCTGCATGCATACTACTACAACCTTCCACTTAGAAACCTAAATACCATTTCTATATGATCGTAAACAAGTGCTGGTTTTCAATGCTCTTGGAGTGCTCATTTTAATAGTGCGTCCTGTTCATTAGCTTCATTATAAATTGCTAAGACTATTTTACCAAAACATCATCGAATACATGTTCCTTTATGGAAAAATATAGTATAATCAAAGGGTGCAACCGATATAGGCTGGCAAGGGCGGTCGGCTAACTCTCCCGAGGAGGGGGGTGAAGCCTGTGACAGTGTTTGAGGCGCTCAGTTTAATGCTGACGTTCGGGGCGTTAATCGTCACACTGTTAGAGTTTAACAAACGAAAATAGACCGCCCCCGCAAGGAAGGGTCTATTTTCGGCCTGATGTTCCCAAATCCGTCCGCTCTTGGAGCGTCGGTTGTACAGGGGGCTGGCTGGCACCAGCCCTTTTTCCATGTATATCTTACCACGATGATTTTTATACCTCAACTGTGTAAGGTTACAAGTTATGTGCTTTTTTGCGTCCCCGTGCCCTGCGGGGGTATGCTATAATAGATGATAGTAGAATAGATTACTGAATCTGTCAGGAGCGTTTTAAAATATGGACGTAAGCATACTGGTCGTCAACTATAATACATGCCGTTTGACGCTGGATTGTTTGCAGTCGGTGTATGCGTCAGAGACGCAATATCGATATGAAGTGATTGTTATCGACAATCATTCTAATGATGGGTCTGTGGAAGCCATTCGTGCTGCATATCCGGAGATTACGTTAATTGCCAATGAGGATAACACTGGTTTTGCCAAGGCAAACAATCAGGGCATCAAGGTAGCGGGCGGGCGTTATGTATTACTGCTAAATTCGGATACATTGGTGCAGCCAGACACACTTGATACGATGATTCGGTTTATGGACACACATCCGAAAATGGGAGCATCGGGCTGCAAGGTTATTTTGCCGGATGGTTCGCTGGATAAGGCCTGTAAGCGCGGGTTTCCAACGCCGTCTGCCTCTTTTTATTATGCCTTCGGCTGGTCGAAGCGTTACCCGGATAACCCCAAGTACAATCAATACCAGCTCGGGCATTTAAGCCCGGATGATGAGTATCCTGTCGATGTGCTGGTCGGCGCTTTTATGCTGGTGCGTCGGGAGACGATTGAGCAGGTCGGCGGCTTGGACGAAACCTTTTTCATGTATGGCGAGGACATTGACTGGTGTTACCGGATTAAGCAGGCGGGGTGGGGCATTTACTACTACCCGCGCACATATATTATTCATATCAAAGGAGGCAGCGCTCGTCGTCGTCCTTTGAAAATTATTTACGAGTTTCATAGAGCGATGTGGGTCTTCCACCGCAAGCATTATAAACAGCAGTATAGCTGGATCACGAACATGGCTGTATACGCGGGAATTACGGTGAAATTTGGAATGGCCTTTTTAAAAAACAAGCTCACTGCACCGGCCAAGCCGGACGGCGGCGAACAATCTCGTACCGAGGTGAAAGTATGATACGCAGAAATCAACGTTTTTTAACCCAATTGTATATTGTGGCGGATTTCGCGGTCATTCAGTTATCCTTTCTGATCGCCTGGTTCTTCAAATTCGAAAGTGAATGGATTACCTATCAAGAGCCGCTTCCTATTCAAGTATATGGAGGCTGGAGCTTAATCTACGGTCTGATTGCCGTGGTGCTGGGGATGTTATTCTCTCTCTATTCACCCAAACGTAAAAAACGTTTTGCAGACGACGTATTTCGCGTCACCCAGATTCACATTGTTGGCCTGTTCGTGCTGTTGAGTGTCATGTTTTTCGTGAAGCAAATCGACATTTCACGGTCCTATCTGGCGATCTATATGTTTGGGAACGTACTGCTTATTTTATTTTATCGATATTTTTTGAAACAGATACTTAAAGTTCTCCGCCAAAAAGGCTACAACAAGCAGTTCATGCTCATTCTCGGGGCAGGTTCGCTGGGCCAACGATTTTATCATAATCTTGGACAGTATCCTGATTTGGGATATGAAGTGGTGGGTTTTCTGGATGATAAGCGCCACTGGGACGAAGAGGAAGAAGAGCATTTTCGCCCGATTCTTGGAGGGTTGGATCAGTTAGAAGCTACGCTGTCGAGCATGATGATTGATGAGGTGATTTTGGCTCTTCCGTTGGATGCACATGATAAGTATCCCAAGATTATCAACATGTGTGAAAAGGCTGGGGTACGCACGCTCATCATTCCCGACTTTTTTGACTACTTGCCAGCTCGACCGTATTTTGATAACTTTGCAGGCATGCCAATGATCAATGTACGGGATATTCCGCTGGATGTGGCGGGGAATCGATTGTTTAAGCGTTCGTTCGATATTCTGTTCTCGTTGTTCGCTATTATTCTGACGTCTCCGGTTATGCTGGCAGTGGCGATTGGCGTGATGACGACATCGAGAGGCCCGGTCATTTTCAAACAGGAGCGGGTGGGTCTGAATCGGCGTACCTTCATGATGTACAAATTCCGCTCGATGAAGGTATTGCCACCCGGAACTGAGGATACAGGCTGGACGACGGCCAATGACCCTCGGCGTACTCGCTTTGGTACCTTTATTCGTAAAACGAGTCTCGACGAGCTGCCTCAATTCTTTAATGTGCTGCTAGGAGATATGAGCGTCGTCGGCCCTCGCCCGGAGCGCCCGTATTACGTGGATCAGTTCCGCGAGGAGATTCCAAAGTATATGGTGAAGCACCATGTTCGTCCCGGTATTACAGGCTGGGCACAGAGCAACGGGTTGCGTGGTGACACGTCCATTGAGGAACGGATTAAGCATGATATTTTCTATATTGAGAATTGGTCGCTCTTATTCGATATTAAAATTATTTTCCGCACCATCCGCAACGGTTTCAAAAATGCGTATTAATTCAGAATTCACCCTTCGGTTTAGCCGGAGGGTGTTTTTGTGTCTGGAAGTTGTTTTTTGAGTGTGCGCATGCAGGGTATTGACCTGTACGAAAAGGATGTGACACCCTATGAAACGACTGATTGCGGCGGTAATTCTTTTAATGTTGATTGGCACGTTTTTATGGGCAGGACAAAAATCCGGATCTTTTAGCCGCATTGTCGCGCAAATTTATGATGAAGAAATGCTGCGAACGCTGCGTAGCATTTATCCCTATACCTCCATTATTTATACGCTTTATGCGACAGAAGATACGGATGACCAAATCATCCGGTTTGTACAACAAAATGATATAACGGCAGTGACTTTGCCAGAAAACAGGGTTAGTGGTGCTTTAGTGGGGAGTTTGCGGCAGGCGGGGGCGGTGTACTACGTAAATACAATTAACGATCTAAAAGATGCCGCTGACTACGAACAGATGGGTGTGCGCGGATTCTATACGGATGTTTTAACGGAAAAGGAACTCCGTAAACGCAGTTGGCTGTATGCGTTACGGCCCTGAGATGCGTGAGTGGAGTGTTCCCATCGAATACGAACATTGACACCTTTTGAGCACTGTCATAGACTTAGCATAGAACGCTTTTGGATATTGGAATCCGGTTAGACCGGATCGTGGCAAAAGCACAATGGATGCTGGAGGAATGTGTGTTGGCAGATTCGATTCAATCATGGAGGCATGTATTTAAGCTGGACCCTGACAAGGAACTGGACGATGAGGGACTGGATGCCATATGCGTGTCTGGTACGGATGCCATTATGGTAGGAGGCTCGTCGGGCGTTACCTATGAAAATACGGTGGATTTGCTGTCGCGCGTTCGGCGTTATGAGGTGCCGTGTGTACTTGAAGTGTCCGATCTGGAGGCTGTGGTGCCTGGGTTTGATCTGTATGTGATTCCAATGGTGCTTAATACCACGGACAGTAATTGGATCGTAGGACAGCACCAGCGTGCGATTGAGCAGTTTGGTTATATGATCCCTTGGGATTTACTTGTGACGGAAGGATATATTGTTTTGAACGGTGATTCCACGGTCGCCAAGCTTACCGGAGCGGATACATCACTTGATGCTTCATCTGCCGCCTCATATGCACAGGTTGCTGACAAGCTCATGCATCTGCCGATTGTATATGTGGAGTATAGCGGTGCCTTTGGAGATATGGAACTGGTACAAAAAGTACATCGCAGTACGGAGCGCGCCCGTGTCCTATACGGAGGGGGTATCGTGGATAAATCTACCGCGTTACAAGCGGCTGCCGTTTGTGACACCATTGTAGTAGGAAATATCATTTACCGTGACTTGGCGAAAGCGCTGGAGACGGTAGCTGTGAAGTTGGAAGTATAGAACGTGATTTTATGGAAGCTTGCAGAAAGGAGCATGCACGAATGCAATCAATAGATATACACGAGGCTGTAGCCCGCCTCAATCCGCCTCAGCGTCAGGCAGTGGAGGCGATAGACGGACCGCTGCTGATTATGGCTGGCGCAGGCAGTGGAAAGACCCGAGTGCTCACGCACCGGATTGCCTATCTCATCGCGACCCGCAAGACGGCTCCATGGGGCATTTTGGCGATTACCTTTACAAACAAGGCTGCACGTGAAATGCAGGATCGCGTATCCAAGCTGATTGGTCCACAAGGGAGAGATGTGTGGGTATCCACCTTTCACTCCATGTGTGTGCGTATTTTGCGTCGGGATATCGAGCGGATCGGATTTACCTCCAATTTCAGCATTCTCGATTCCACGGATCAATTGTCTGTCATTCGGAGCTGTATGAAGGATCTGAACATAGACACCAAAAAATTCGAACCCAAAGCGGTTCAGTCCATGATGAGTACAGCTAAAAATGAACTGGTCACTCCTGAAATGTATGAGCGCAAGATTGGTGACTATTTCGAGGGAATTGTGGCGAAGGTATATACCAAATACCAACAACGTCTCAAAAACAACAACTCTCTGGATTTTGATGATCTGATTATGGCAACGATTCAACTTTTTAAAGAAGTACCTGAGGTACTGGATTTCTATCAGAAGAAATTCCAATACATTCATGTCGATGAATATCAGGATACGAACCGTGCGCAGTACATGCTGTGTAAAATGCTGGCTGACAAGCATCACCGGATCTGCGTAGTAGGTGACAGCGATCAGTCCATCTATCGTTGGCGCGGGGCGGATATTAGCAACATTTTGAACTTTGAAGAGGATTACCCGGAAGCACGTACCATTTTGCTGGAGCAAAACTATCGGTCAACCTCGAATATTCTGAATGCCGCCAATGAAGTGATTGGGCAAAATACGGGCCGCAAGCCGAAGAAACTATGGACTGACAAAGAAGGCGGAGCCAAGATTAAAGTATACCGGGCTGACTCGGAGCATGACGAGGGCTATTTTATCGCCTCGGAAATTCATAAAAATATCAATGCAGGCAAAACCTATAGCCATCATGCTATTTTGTATCGTACCAATGCTCAGTCACGGGTTGTCGAGGAAATTTTGATCAAGTCGGATATTCCGTACCAGATCGTTGGCGGCATCAAGTTCTATGATCGCAAAGAGATTAAGGACTTGCTGGCGTACCTTCGTCTGCTCTCCAATCCTGATGACGATATCAGCTTGATCCGAATCATTAATGTGCCAAAACGGAGTATTGGGGATACAACGGTCGGTAAATTGCAAGCAGCCGCAGCGGAGCGTGGAGTTTCTATTTTTCGCGTGTTGCAAGTAGTGGATGATTTGGGCTTTGCCGGACGTACGCGCAATGCGCTTGTCGAGTTTTACGATATGGTCGAAGGCTTGAGTCAGATGGTGGACTATCTGTCGGTCACCGAGTTAACGGAAAAAATGCTGGAAACCACCCAATATCGACTGGAGCTGCAAACCGAGAATACGCTCGAATCACGCTCACGTCTGGAGAATATTGATGAGTTTCTGTCGGTAACGATGGAATTTGAAAAAGGAGCGGAGGACAAATCGCTGGTCTCCTTCCTGACCGACCTTGCTCTTATTGCGGATATAGATTCCATGAATGACGATGAAGAGGAACAAAGCGATGCAGTTGTATTGATGACCATGCATAGCGCAAAAGGACTGGAGTTCCCAATCGTATTTATTGTCGGTATGGAGGAGGGGGTATTCCCTCACAGTCGGGCCTTTTTGGATAATGAAGAGCTGGAGGAAGAGCGCAGGTTGGCGTATGTCGGGATTACCCGTGCAGAGGAGCAACTGTTCCTTACATGCGCACAAATGCGTACTCTGTTTGGTCGTACCACTGCTAATCCGCCGTCGCGCTTTCTCGAAGAAATTCCGGATGAGTTAAAAGAGGATACGATCATCAAAAAGGATCGCTACCGTCGTTCGGGAAATGTAGGAGGCTCTTATGGCGGGCGTGGACTGGGTAAAAGCAGTGGCAGTAACTTTGGTGGAGAGCGTTCCTTTGATACGATGAGCCGCAGTGGTTCGTCCGCTTCCGCATCGCCCCGCGTAACCGTAACGACATCTTCATCCGCCAAACCAACTCCGGCTGCTTCGTTAGGAGGCCCCTCCATTTTTGCTGCCGGAGACAAGGTGCAGCATGGCAAGTGGGGAATTGGAACCATTGTAGCTGTAAAAGGTACAGGCAATGATATGGAGCTTCAGATTGCTTTCCCGGCTCCAGTAGGGGTTAAACGCCTGCTGGCTGGCTTTGCACCGATTACAAAAGTAGAATAAATCTCAAACATCATTAAATCTCGAACCTCACAGCGGCAGCTTGGTTTAGGCCTCTGCCCTGATGAAGTTCCCGGAGGGATACGCCTGCATGAACCCAATGCACAGGATGGAGCAGCTTGTTGCTGAGCTGAACACATATAATTATCATTACTACACACTGGATGAGCCCAAGATCAGCGACAAAGAATATGATGTGCTTTATGACGAGCTGGTAGCGCTTGAACAGACGAGCGGTCTTGTGCTGCCGGATTCGCCGACACAGCGTGTGGGCGGGGAGTTACTCAAAGGCTTCACACCGCATCGCCATCTGGCCCCGTTATGGAGCCTTGATAAAGCACAGAATGTGGAGCAGCTGCGTGCCTGGAACGCGCGTGTCGTGAAACTGGTCAACGATTACAACACCAAGAACCCGGAGCAGCCTTTACCGCCTCCAGGATATGCGATAGAGCTTAAATTTGATGGACTGACGCTGAACCTGACTTATACCAACGGGAAGCTGGTACAGGCTTCTACACGCGGCAATGGCGTGGTGGGCGAGGGAATACTGGCACAGGTGAAGACCATTAAATCTGTGCCGCTTACGATTCCTTTTCAGGATGGGACCATTGAAGTACAGGGAGAAGGCATTATGAATCTGTCTGTGCTGGCGAAATATAATGAGACCGCTGTGGACCCTCTTAAAAATGCACGCAATGCCGCAGCTGGCGCTCTGCGTAATTTGAATCCCAAAGCGACAGCAGAGCGGCGGCTGAATGCATTCTTCTACAATGTGGGGTACGCGGACCGCATCCAGTTTAGTAGCCACCAGGAGATGATGACGTTCCTGCGTGACAATCATTTTAAGGTGAATCCGTATCTGACTTACTTTGACGATTTTGATGATGCTATGGAACAACTGACTGATATCGAAGAGTCTCGTGCCGGACTGGATTATCTCATTGACGGGGCGGTACTCAAAATTACGGATATGCGCACACGCGAGGTTCTCGGCTATACCGATAAATTTCCGCGCTGGGCAGTGGCATATAAGTTTGAGGCGGAGGAAACGACCACGGTGCTTAACGCTGTTGAGTGGAATGTAGGTCGCACGGGTAAAATTACTCCACTGGCAAGGGTAGAACCGGTAGAGTTGGCGGGAGTCACCGTACAAAATTGTACACTGAACAATGCTGGAGATATCGAGCGGAAAAACCTGAAGTTCGCTTTGGGCGCTCGTGTGTTTATCCGCCGCTCGAATGATGTCATTCCGGAAATTTTGGGAAAAGTTACGTCTGAGGACGACGGAGAGGAAATTGTCGTACCGGATCATTGTCCGGCCTGTGGATTCCCGTTGCAGCAGCGAGGGGCTCATTTATTCTGTGATAATAAGCTGGGTTGTAAGCCACAGATTGTGGCCCGTATTTCCCATTTTGCGTCACGTGACGCTATGGATATTGAAACCTTCAGCGACAAAACGGCAATCCAATTGCATGACGAACTGGAAGTGCGCGAGCCTGCGGATCTGTATACACTTCAATTCGATGATCTTGTAAAGCTGGAGCGATTTGGTGAGAAAAAAGCCAATAACCTTCTGGCAGCGCTTGAGAAGAGTAAAGAAAGGGATTTGGCTTCATTCCTTTATGCCCTCGGTATACCGAATACCGGTAAAGCGACCACGCGCATGCTGGCTGAGCATTACCGTGATTTGCACAAGGCCATGTCCGCTACAGTGGAGGAATTAATAGAGTTGCCAGATGTAGGCGGGATTGTAGCTGAAAGTATTGTTGCCTTCTTTGCTGATCCATTTACCCAAGCAGGGATTGAAAAGATGTTATCCCTAGGGGTGAAGGCTCAGGCTCTCGAAGCTCCAGAGGAGAAGAAGACAGACAGCTTTTTCAGTGGCAAAACGGTTGTGCTTACAGGTACCTTGCATCAGCTTACGCGTGATGAAGCTGCTTCCAAGCTGGAGGCACTCGGAGCCCATGTGACCGGGTCTGTATCGAAAAAGACGGATCTAGTCATAGCTGGTGAAAAGGCGGGCAGTAAGCTGGCCAAGGCCCAACAGCTCGGAATTGATACCATAGAAGATGAGGATGAATTCATCAGACTGCTGGAACAAGAATAATTAGTTTGCAAGGAGCACAGCCATTCCGTTTCAGTACGGGGTGGCTGTTTTGTTATCTACTGTATAGATAGGAGGTATAATAGCTACGGAAAAAGAAATTAAAAAAATGCTTGCTAAATAACTTTAGGCATGTTACATTATTAGACGTTGCTTTGAGAATAACATTTCTCGAAGCGGAGGATGCTGAAAAGAAAATCAAAAAAAAGATTTGACAAGAAAGCAACTAACATGATATGATCTAATTCCTGGCCCGTTGAAGAAACGAGGACAGACAAGTTCTTTGAAAACTGAACAAATGGATGATGAATATAAAGATTTCTTCTTTATATTAAAGAAGAATCGCTAGCATTAAAAATGAGCGAATCGCTCTTTCTATAAACCAACTTCGGTTGGTCTTTAATGGAGAGTTTGATCCTGGCTCAGGACGAACGCTGGCGGCGTGCCTAATACATGCAAGTCGAGCGGGGTTGTGTAGAAGCTTGCTTCTACACAACCTAGCGGCGGACGGGTGAGTAACACGTAGGCAACCTGCCCATCAGACTGGGATAACTACCGGAAACGGTAGCTAATACCGGGTACATCCTTTTCCTGCATGGGGAGGGGAGGAAAGACGGAGCAATCTGTCACTGATGGATGGGCCTGCGGCGCATTAGCTAGTTGGTGGGGTAATGGCCTACCAAGG
>JBEUOG010000020.1:0-97569 GCA_040544055.1 Paenibacillus sp. PvR008 | reverse complement strand
TCTCCTATAGTTAGGGATTTGGACAGGATTACCTGCTCCCCTAATTATGGAGATTTTTTTATGGAGTGGACAACAAGTTTTTAACATTTATAGCATGATTTATAGATTTGTTGATCAATAATTTTTATGCAACGCTAATGAGGTTCTATAAATAAAAAAAGTATGCAGCTGATTCCTGCATACTTCAACTACATAAGATACTTGACGATATCCCTTCCGCCAAATCAACGTCTATTTTCGTTTGCGAGTGCTTTTCATCAGTGTCATACGCCGCGAATGGCGCAACCAGGAATAGTATGACTTCAAATCCCGCAGTTCAATGGTCTCTGACATCCGACCCAAAAAGGTGATCACAATCATTTTGTGGAGCGGGTTACCCGCAATATCCATTTCGCCAGGCAACTCACCAAACTCGGCCACGACGACCAGGTCACCATCAATTAAATATACATCCTCTTCGTTGTGATAATATGACTCCATCCTGTTTTGCTTCAGGCATTCCCAAAGCCAGGCGGCGATATGATTCGTTTCGGACTGTTTCTGTTCTATACGGTCTAAGTAGCGTGTTTTCGCATGATTTGTAATCACAATATCGGCGACCTTCTTGTCGCCCATCTCTACGTAGAACGGTTCGTATGTACTCCATCGCTGCATTGCCTTGTCACGCACGGGATCACTCTCCCCACCAGATAGGTCTTTATATCTACCAATATATTCATATGTTACCTCAACAGACCCGGGACTACAAGTTACAAAATTGAAGTTTATCGCTAATTTTAAAGATTATTTTAGGTCTATCAGCATTAAGACTACTATGCAAAAGTCCTGACTTTATAAAAAAAGCCAGCCCAAGGGCCGACTTTTTTAAGAAAATTTGAAATTCACACCATTTAAAAATTATATTTCATACTCTTTTAATTTTTCCTTATCGTCGTTATACTCCGTCCTTATCTCATTTCGGAAGGAGCGTTCGACCTTGCGCACATAGGAAAGCCTGCGAATATTTTTAACGGTATCCTCTGCCCGATCCGCATTCATGTAAATAACAACATAATGCATACGCCTCGAAATATAGTGGATACTCCCATATTTCTCCAAATTGCGGGCAGCCTTGATATCGCTTACCCAAATGATGTACCCTGTCCGCTCGGCAAACATTCGCTTCATCTCCCCTCCATTCGATATCATCCCTATGGCCTATCCGCAGGAGCACTTGCCTCCGCTACCGCAGCCACCCTTTTTCACATTCGGATCATTGCTCGGCACCTTAATGGTGTCAGACACAGAATAAGCAATCGTTTCAGACATGGCATGGAGCATATCATCCAACGCCCTTTCTGCCCGTTTGAACTCCTGAACCTCCTGAAATTGTTCAAGTTCCAGTTCAACGACCTGAACTGCATCCTTCGCTTCATGAAAGTTTGGGTGAAAATGCCCAAAGCGTTCCGTTTCCGCGAACAACTCCTTTTTGGCATCCAGCTTGCGTACACACGCCTGAATCGACGGATTCAATTCCACACGCTGTTTCCAATATAAATAATCCGATACCTCAAAGGACCGGTTGACCATATCGCCCAATTCATAGGCGTTAATAAGCACTTCTGCCATATTGACCGTATTCAATTCGGCTACGCTCATGAATGTTCATCTCACTTTATATAAAGTTCTACTGGTAAAGTAGACTCATTTATCATACCACATCCTTCTTTTGAGAAGAAGGAGTTTCATGCACATCCTGGCTCTTCTATGTAAAAGGAACCAGCAAGCGCATGTCCGACCATTCCCCTGGCTGTAAAGTCGTGCGGGGCAACGTTTCACCGTCTATTCCGGTAGCATACCAACCAGTCACACTCCACGGCTCACCAGGAGCCACCGCTTCCGGTATCCATTTAACCTCTTTTTCACCGATTCGTAGTCCTACCGCCGCTTGCCAGCGAATCGCCTGTTCCATGATCTGCCTGGCGGTGGATGCATGGTAGCTTCTCCATTCCTTCGTCCATGACGCAGGTACTGCCGATTTCTCTGGAAAATATTCGTATGGGTCCGGTAGCGTATGCTCCCGTTCATAAAAATGCAACGTCCGGCCCGTGTAAACCAAACCTGCCCTTCCCTCTTGTGAGAACATCGGCCATTCCTGAGTTGAGTCTGCCAACGTTTCGCCATTTGTCGTTTCTGTATCATCCGCACCAAATGGACTGTTGGAGCTATCCGGACAAATTCCCTCCGTTTCCGCAACCAGCGGATAACGGTGAACCAGCTCGTCTACCCCCTCCGACTCCCGGCGCGGACTTAACCCAATCGTAGCAAGCGTCTTGCGGATTTTGGCAGCCGAACGTGCCGGAATGATAAAGTCCTTTTCGCCGATCTGTTCAAGCAACCCAGCCAGCCCGGGGTGACGTGCAACAGTGTCTGCGTCTTCTCGGGTACCACAGCGCAGAAGTGTTACCGTCGCAAACGCTGTCCGTCCCACATCCCCTGCCCACTGCTCCACCGCCACGCGTACATGATCAGGCACGCCTGTCCGGCTATACTTGTCCAGAAGAGCAGGAATGGCTTTGGCCTCCATACCCAGCTCGATCGCCTCTGTAACACTTTCTCGGGTGACCCGGTATACCACCATTCGGTCCCCCGTCACACGTTCACAGAAGCATTCCAGCTTCCAGCGCACATCATAAGCTACATCCGGTGGCACCAATATTTCAAAATCCGGCTGTACATAAAAAGTACCTCGCTCCTGAACCCCATCCTTCTCATCATCGGAACGAAGCATATCCAACGCTTGTACGTTCCAGCGAAAACACAGTTCTCCCGACGCGGTCAGACCCCAATCACCCATTCCAAAGGCGGTCAGCGCTGTTACCCAGCCCCTAACCATATCCATGTATTGTCCGTTAAGGCTGAAATTAGATGCCGTGTAGTCCTCAATCCTTACGTGGCTTGCATGTATAGCAGATAAATCCCGAGAATCACCGCTTTTACGGTCCAATCCGCTCAGACTCTCCCGCGAAATCAGTCCCATCTGAGTCATCCATTGGAGCAACGGCCCGATATGAATCCAGCCTTCAGGTCCCACATGGCTGGAGGCAATGCACAGCATATAACGAAAATGCTGCATAGATGCCTCGGCCTTTCCATACCTTTCCACGAGTGTGACAAGAATATGCTTGCGCATTTGCCAAGTGGACAAGCGAATCCACACTGCCAGCCCGGCTTCCTGTACATGAAAAGAAGCAGCCTCCTTCACCAGCAGACCCAAGCTTAGCAGCAAGTCCATCATCACCGCCGTTTGCACCGGATACAGCTCGGCGTACGCATATTGTAGCCCAAGTCCAGTCAAATCTTTCGGATGAAAGGGAGTCAGCTCATTTAGCTTTTGCAGCGACCGTTTATGAATGGTCCCTTTCGCTGTCAAAGGAACTCCCTGCACGGCAATACGGGACAACGCATGTAGCAGCTCCGCTTCCAGCCCCGTCAACGCTTCATGCACCGTCAGCGGTTGATCCGTATTCATCGCTTTCATCGTATTTTGACTTTGCTCCAACAGCATTTCGTACAGATCCGGCAGCCGATGAACCGGAATATATAACATTCGTTCGCCCCACGATTTGGTAACCGCCTCCAGCCAGCCCCGGTCGCGCAGTCCGTGCAGTGCCAGTTTCGTTTCGGCTCCACTCAGCGCTCCCCGGGTAAGACTTAATGGCTCTTCTTCCTTCATGGGCTGTCCCGCGTGCCGGATAAAGCATCGACGTAGCACTAACAGCTCATCCGATGCAAGCTCCTTCCAGCCGCCTTCCATGTTCGTTACGCCCATTCTTTGATCACGCCTCTCTTTTCTTTCCGCCAGCTTCAGCCTCATTATTCGGGTTCCCGATAACCTCCCCCGAGCTGAATCTGCGAATCGCATATTCATAGCCCTGCTCAATCAGGAACAGCTGACGGCGGGCTGCAAAATCTGTCTCCTTACTGTTCTCCGTCACCAGCGCATAAAAATAAGCCTTATTTTCACCAGACTTCGGTCTCAAAATGCGGCCAAGCCGCTGTGCCTCCTCCTGACGGGAGCCAAAGCTGCCCGATACCTCAATAGCTACGGCCGCATCCGGCAAATCCACAGCAAAGTTCGCCACCTTGGACACCAGCAGGGTCCGAATTGTACCGTTGCGGAACGCATCGAACCACCGCACCCGTTCAGTCTGGCTCATAGACCCGGTTATTAACGGCACGCTCAGCTCCTGAGCCAATGTGCGCAATTGATCCAAATATTGCCCGATTATAAGCGTGGGCATGCCCTTGTGCTGCTGCATCAGGCTGCGCACCGCTTCCAGCTTGGCCGGATTTTCGGCGGCAATCCGATACTGAAGCCTGCCTTCAGCACGCATACTGCGCTCCAGAAGCGCAGCTGACATGGGAAGCCGCAGCTCCACACAATCGACCTGGGCGATCCAGCCCTGGCGCTCCAGCTCCTTCCACGGCATGTCGTAACGTTTCGGTCCGATCAAGGAGAACACATCCCGCTCACACCCGTCCTCCCGAACCAGCGTCGCGGTCAATCCCAAACGACGGGTAGCCTGAATATCCGCCGTTGCCCGAAATACCGGCGCGGGTAGCAAATGCACCTCATCATATACAATCAGCCCCCATTTGCGCTCGCTCAGAAGCTTCATATGCTCAAATTCCCCATCTTTGGTACGGCGATGCGTCAAAATCTGATAGGTCGCCGCCGTAATCGGACGCACTTCCTTTTTCTGACCACTGTATTCCCCAATGGAATCAGCAGGAATATCCGTCTTTTGCTTCAATTCCTCAATCCATTGCCGAACGGACGTGGTATTAGAGGTTAAAATAAGCACCTCGCACTGGAGCCGCTCCATCACCGCCATACCAATCACGGTTTTTCCCGCTCCGCATGGAAGCACCAACACACCGCTGCCACCCAGACCGTCCGCCCCCTCAAACGCATCAGCCGCTTCCACTTGATAATCACGAAGCCTCAGTTCCGTCTGTCCCTGACCCAAAGAAAAACAGAGCTGATTCCCCTCAAGATAGCCTGCCGTATCCATGACCGGAAATCCAAGTCGGGTCAGTTCCTGCTTGAGCAGTCCCCGATTTTCTGGCGGAACCGACACGGTCACTTCACCCTCACGAAGCAAACCAAGCTGCTCAAGATCCTGCTTGAGTAGCAGTTCATCCAGTAAAGCCGGACTGTCCGCCGTCAGTATCAAGCGGTCGACTGCTGTCCCCCTATAAGCTGTATCCGTCTCCATGCCTATAGTTACATCTTGCTCTATACTGTTCAGGTCAGCAGTATCCGTGCTGTAATGACCCTTTTCTTCCACTCTCGCCCGTGACAGCGTTAACGTTCCGTAACGGGAGACGAGCTGTTCAATATCCTTTAGCAAATCACGTGGGATATCCCAACGCGACATGGATTGTAGACTATTTTGAACATCCGTGCCACTCCATCCAAGGGCAGCCGCATTCCACAGAGACAATGGAGTGATGTGATATGTATGAAAGGCAGACGGGCTTTTAACCAGCTCCGCATAGACCTGCAACTGTGAACGTGCATGCTCCGAAGCGGGCAGGCCGATTTCCAGCAAAACGGTAAAATCGCGTTGTACAATACAAGGGTGATCCGGATTCATAATTACCTCCCGTCAATCTATAACGCATCATCTTAAAATCTATATAACAAACAGTTTGTCCGTTTATTCGCAGATCAACCGGAATAGCAAGAAGTCCAACCCGTATACGGGTTGAACTCCTTGTCACTCAGGCCTATCCTTGCTTTTTCACCTAGTGAACCTGCTCGGAAATATGGCTAAGCGCCTCTCCAGCGTTGTCTGCAAAAATATTACGTACGGCCAGATCGCCAATCGAAACAATCCCGATCAAACGATCCCCTTCCGTTACAGGCAGACGACGGATTTGCTGCTCCGCCATCAGCTCGGCTGCCTGATCCACAGACATGTCGGCTTGAGCTGTGCGGATACCTGTTGTCATCACTGCGTCCACCGAACTAGAGCCGGAATGCTTTCCCGCATAACCACGAACGACAAGGTCACGGTCTGTTACCACACCGATAAGCTTGTCACTCCCTTCGCTCTCCACAACCGGGATAAAACCGGTGTCGTTATCCTTCATTTTGAGCGCAATCTCATAAATATTGTCTTGCGGGGTAACCGTTACACATTTTTCAGTCATAACTTCCTGAACCTTTTTCATGGGTACTCCCTCCTTTTCAAGAGTAGGGTACCCCATTTCATTCTACTCATACGCCGAATCAGCTCTTACAGTTTCAGCTCACGTTAGCTGTCAGCAGCTGGAATTTTCTGCTTTTCGCTCCGCAGCATATCCGGTAGACATCGCAATAAACAAACGAACCGCCTCAATCATCGCATCCTCGTCAAAATCAAATTTAGGATGATGATGCGGATAAACCGCTCCTTTAGCAGGATTTCCTGCTCCTACGAACATGAAGCAGCCCGGCACACGTTCCAAATAATAAGCAAAATCTTCGGCAGGCATCAGCTTCGACGCTTCCTGAACTTTTCCCTCTCCGAAAACGGGTCCTGCTTCCTTAAAGAAACGCGAAGCTTCGTGCGCATCATTTACAACAGGCGGGTATCCCATAATATAGCGTATATTGGCTGTTGTTCCGTAAGTTGCCGCTGTAAGCTCCGTAACCGCATGTAACCGATCCTTCATCACCGTCCGGGTTTCCTCGTCAAACGTACGGATCGTCCCACTCAGGCGGCATGTTTCCGCGATCACATTTTGCGCAGCCCCCCCTTGAATCGTTCCCACCGTCAGCACAGCAGGCCGCAAAGGGTCTACTGAACGGCTCACGATGCTTTGCAGTTGCATAACAAGAGCTGAACCCGCTACCACACTATCATGGGTGGACTGAGGCATACCGCCATGACCACCCTTACCCGTAATTTCAATATAAAAATCGTCCGCCGCCGCCATCAACGGCCCTGCGCAACTCGCAGCCGTCCCGACCGGAAACGGTGTCCACAGATGGATGCCGTAAATAACATCCACTCCTTCCAGCACGCCATCCTTTAGTACATTGACCGCGCCACCGGGCAACAATTCCTCCGCAGGCTGGAACAACAACCGGATTTCTCCTTCCAGCTCATCTCGATGCAGACTGAAATAGTAAGCCGTTCCGAGCAAAACAGACGTATGCCCGTCATGTCCGCAAGCATGCATGGCTCCGTCTACGGTGGAACGATATTCGCATTCTTTCTCATCCTGAATGGGAAGAGCATCCATATCGGCGCGCAGCATCACAACAGGCCCGGGCTTGGAACCACGAATGGTGCCGACAACACCGTGCCCCCCTACATGACGGCGAACCTCAATACCCCAGCTCTCCAGCTTGTCCGCAACAAAGGCTGCTGTTTTGCTTTCCTGAAAAGAGATTTCGGGATTTTTATGTAAATATCTGCGCCACTCCACCATGTGGTCTTGTAGCTGGTCAAACCAGGTCTTATCTGTCGTGTGTTGTGTCATATTGCTCCACCTCTCCTTTTAAAACACCGGGCAGCTTCCCGATAAATCTTGCAGATTCACAACGTATGTGCCACTGCTCTCAAACCTCATTTTTTATTCTATTGTAGCAGATATGGAATTGTTGCGATATCCGATGCTGTATGGAGGTTGCAGAAGCCCTCCAAACATACTATGATTAAATGGATAACGATAAAATAATAATGATAAACGTCTGCGAGGCATACCTTGCGGCGAATACCGGGGGAAGCTGATATGAGAAATACGAAGCCGGAGACTCGAAGAAGAGGCACACCGGATTTCCAATTGCTGATCCTCACCTTGTTGCTGGTTGGATTCGGTGTAATCATGGTATTTAGCGCCAGCTCCAGCGTAGCTCTGCTGAATAAAGATTACAATTTTGACTCTTTATATTTTGTGAAGCGTCAATCTGCATTTGCTATACTTGGACTTTTCATCATGTTCGTAGCTATGAATATTAGGATGGAAAAATATAAAAAGCTCTTCGTGCCCTTGTTTTTTATCACCATTTTACTGCTAGTCATCGTTCTTTTTACAGGCTCTCTCAATGGCGCAAAAAGTTGGATTAGACTTGGTGGCGGCCTTAACTTCCAGCCAACCGAGCTTGCAAAAATATCCATTATCCTGTACTTATCCGCGCTGATTGTCAAAA
This sequence comes from Paenibacillus sp. PvR008, assembly GCA_040544055.1. GTDB lineage: Bacteria > Bacillota > Bacilli > Paenibacillales > Paenibacillaceae > Paenibacillus. Next base: position 89,381 of record JBEUOG010000020.1, on the reverse strand, counting down.
AAGGGGATCGCTTTAGAGATTTACGAACCGGCTACATACCCGTAACCGCCATTGTAGGCTTTGTTGCAGGACTCATTATGCTTCAGCCGGATTTTGGCTCCTGCTTCATCCTGGTAGCCACCAGTGGCCTGATTATTTATGCTGGGGGAGCCAGTATCAAGCATATTACGGCTTCGATTGGTCTGCTCTTACTGGGCGCCGCCCTCGTTTTTGGTATCGGCTCGTTGTTTGGAGGAAATTCTGGAACAACAGATGGACAAGCCACAGCCAAGCAAGATTACAAAATCGGACGTTTTCAGGCCTTTCTCGATCCTATGGAATATAAACTGGGGACTGGATATAATCTGGTACAATCCTTGCGAGCTATAGGGGATGGCGGACTAAGTGGGTCAGGATTTGGCAAGGGCATTATCAAGCTTCACTATTTGCCTAACTCGTTTAATGACTTTATTTTTTCCGTGATTGGTGAAGAATTTGGATTCATTGGAACAGCGATATTCCTGATGCTGTACCTGTTTTTCATTTGGCGAGGGATGATTATCGCCTTGCGTTGTCATGATCCGTTTGGGACGTTGGTGGGTACAGGTATTATGGGCCTGATCGCTATCCAGGCGTTCATTAATATCGGCGGTGTAACCCAGACCATTCCGATCACCGGGGTCACGCTTCCTTTTATCAGTTTTGGTGGGTCGTCCCTTCTCGTCACGATGTTCTCCATGGGAATCATGCTCAGTATCTCCCGAGAAAACACCAAGCAGGCAGTGCAGGAACGTACCACAGGAGTAGCAGTCCGAACCGAAGTGCCTAACCGTTTTCAAACCCGGAAAGCCAACCGTTCACGTTAAAAAAAGAACTTCCGTGATTACCGACAATGGTGGTTTTGGAAGTTCTTTCGTATATGTATATATATGCGTTCAATCTGGCGATATACGTTGCTGCTTATCTGCAAACAAAAACTGGCGATCCTGAAACCGCCAGTTTTCGTGTTTTATTTGTATCCTCGCGGGGAAATTCCCTGCATGTATAAAACTGGCGGAAAACGTCGATGTACCCGCCTTGTCTTTTTTACATTGCGTCGTCCTTGAAAGCGACACCCTCTACTTTTACGTTCACTTCCACAACCCGCAAACCTGTCATGCTTTCGACGGCTTCACGCACATTTTGCTGAAGAATCCGCGACACCTCATGAATCGGTGTTTCGTAGAGCACAATAATACGCAGATCAATGGCAGCTTCCAACTGTCCAACCTCCACTGATACGCCTTTTTGCACATTTTTACCACTCAGCCTTTTGGCCCAGCCTTCGGATAAGCCACCTGACATTGCAGCAATGCCGGGCGTCTCCAGTGCGGCCATCCCCGCAATTTTACCTACGACATCGTTGGAAATCTTGATGTTTCCTGCGTCCAGTTGTTGAATTTGCTCTGCCATGACCTATGTCCCCCTTCATCCATCCTTTGTTTGTATTGTAAAGCCTCAGCCACTGCAATTGCAAACCTTACGTATGAAAAATAACTTTCGTTTACAACCTATATCAATTTGGGTATATTATTTTAGAAAATCCATACAAGTGACAGCATTCACCAAACTTGTACATATCCTTTGATATCGAGGTGCACTTCATTGAAAAAATGGTTATCTCCCAGCTTGCTTATAGCGACCTTTGCCCTTAGCGCAGTCGCTCATTACACATATTGGAACGCGATCGCCCAATTCGTCATTTGCGCAATCTCTGTCGTGTTCGTAGCCGGGTTTCTCGGCAGAGCCACCGAAAGCGTAGCACATTATGCAGGCCAACGTCTGGGCGGATTTTTGAATGCCACCTTTGGCAACGCAGCCGAACTGATCATCGCCATCTTTCTCGTAAAAGAAGGTCTTTACGATATGGTGAAGGCGAGTCTGACCGGCTCGATCATCGGCAATCTGCTGCTGGTGCTTGGAGCAAGCCTGTTGGCCGGCGGATTGAAATATAAAGTGCAAAATTTTAATGTATCGCTGGCTGGCTTAAGCGGTTCGCTGATGATTGTGGCGGTCATTGCCCTGTTTGTTCCGGCTGTATTTCTGAATACACATGTCATTACAGATAGTGAATCGGATACGCTCAGCCTCATTGTCGCAGGCACGCTGATTGTGGCTTATATTGCGTGGCTTATTTTTTCGATGATTACGCACAAAGACTATTTATCTGACGTGACTGAACAAAAGGACGAAGAATTGCCGCATGAGCATGCTCCTGTGTGGTCCAGAAACAAATCCATTAGCTACCTGGTAATCGCTACCGTCATGGTCGCCTTTGTCAGCGAATGGCTTGTCGGAACACTGGAGGTATTCACGACCCAGTTCGGACTCAGTGAATTGTTCGTGGGTGCATTCCTCGTTGCCATTATCGGTAATGCGGCTGAGCACAGCGCAGCCATTTTGCTGGCGATGAAAAACAAAATCGGCGCATCTGTCGAAATCGCAGTCGGCAGCAGCCTGCAAATTGCGCTATTCGTTGCACCTGTGTTGATTTTTGTCAGCTACTTCATGGGAAATACAATGAATATCGTTTTTACTACGATTGAGCTGGTCGCCATTGCTGTCGCTGTATTTATCGCAAAATCCATTACTCAGGACGGCTCAACCAACTGGTATGAGGGATTGATGCTGCTGGTTGTGTATGTTCTGTTAGGTGTATCTTTCTTCCTCGTGTAAACACCTTTCAAGGTTTTAAAATGTGCATTAGGTTGGTAGTGACCGCTTCATGCTTCGTTTGAGCTTCTGATCACTGTTGCCTTTGGTTTTTTAAGATGATATAACTCCTTAAACGGTTAAAATTCAAGGGCAAAGGTGAACGCTTACGCTTCTCCAGATTCAAATGAACCGCTACGCTGCTGCCATCCCCTGAAAGAACATTATAAAAGATAGGTCGACTCGTTCCCATTTCATATGTAAAGGCATCAAAAAAAGCATGCTCTCGAACTCCGCATGCTCTCATCAATGAAACCGTCTTTCTAATTGGCCTTATTGTTCATGGCCTCATATAGAATAGCCAGATTGCGTTCCAGCTCACTGACCAGCTGTTTACCTACCATTTCCGGAAGAAGGCCGGCGCGAACCGCGAAATCCACTTCCTTGGAAAATCCGTACATCTGAGTATCCAGCACTTCCTCATAGAGAGGGCAATAACGGGTTGCCAGATTCTCCATCTGTACTTCAATAAGCTTCTTTATTTTATCTGCGTCGTCCTGAAGCAGATTAATAGCCTTAATGTTCAATTGTTCCTGCAAATCAGATGAAGTCATGGATTCTTCCCCCCTATCTCTCAATGTCGCACAAGACGTTCTAACCTTAATATTAGACCAAATTGCAGGCTAATACAAGAACCTGACAAAAAAAGCATCCCTACAGTTACAGGTAGGGATGCTTTTGATCCAAGAATATAGTCAGGAGGCTGCCGATATGTGTAGCCCGTGCTTCTGGAACACTTCAGTGATCGCTTTCTTGGCTTCCTCGGCGTCAGGTCCGTGAACGTGCAGCTCATAGCTGTGGCTGCTGACTAATGTCGTAAACAAGCCAAGTATGCTTTTCACATCAATATACTTATTTTTGGAATGAAGGACGATGGAAGAGGTAAACTTGCTCGCTGTCTGTGCAATTTCAACAACCGCCGCATTATTATTAGACATAGAGATCCCTCGCTTTACTGGATTATCATGTATCATTTCTCATCCATTATAATACATTGAAATCGCTTTCTCAGCAAGGAGAGATGTCGTTATTTCAAGTTCTCAGGATTTAACGGCTCCAGCTCAGGCAGTACAAATATGCCGTCTTTGCGGATTAGAACATCGTCAAAATAAATTTCGCCGCCGCCGTATTCCGGACGCTGAATCAAGACCAAATCCCAATGGATCGAGGAACGGTTGCCGTTATCCGCTGTCTCATAAGCCTGACCCGGCGTGAAATGCAAGCTGCCTGCGATTTTTTCGTCAAACAGGATATCCTTCATCGGATGCAAAATATACGGATTGAACCCAATCGCAAACTCGCCAATATAGCGCGCTCCCTCGTCGGAATCCAAAATGTCGTTTAGCCGCTTCGTATCATTACTCGTTGCTTCTACAATTTTACCATTCTCAAAGCGAAATCTTACATTTTCAAAAGTGATACCATTGTACAGCGTTTGTGCATTATAGCTAATGGTTCCGTTAACGGAATCTCGCACAGGGGCGCTATATACTTCGCCATCCGGAATATTGCATTGACCGGAGCATTTGATGGCACCGATTTGCTTAATAGAGAAATTCAGATCTGTGCCTGGTCCGCTAATTCGCACCTTGTCCGTCCGGTTCATCAGATCTGCCAACGCATCCTGCGCCTTATCCATTTTCGCGTAATCCAGATTGCACACATTGAAATAAAAATCTTCGAACGCCTCTGTGCTCGTATTCGCTAATTGCGCCATGCTGTCATTCGGATAACGCAGCACTACCCATTTCGTATGCTTCACCCGCTGCTCGCTATGTACCGCATGCTGATAAATCGAATTATACAATTTCATCTTGTCTTCCGGAACATCTGAAAGATCATTGACATTTTCACCAGCGCGAATCCCGATGTAGCAATGCATTTGTTTCATCCGATTGAGGTCTATTTCAGCCCAGGTTTGCACCATTTCCTTTGTCGCATGACGAAGCATGGCGCTCTGTACCTTACGATCCGTGAGCTGAACGAAAACGTTGCCGCCTTTTTGGCCTACCTCATGAATAATGGCGTTAAGCAGGTCACGCTCCGTACCGATCATTTCAACCAGCACGTTCTCACCCGGCTGTACTTCAACAGAGTAACCCACCAGGTTTTCTGCCAGTTTAAGTATTCTGGGATCTTTCATTTGTTGTCTCTCCTTCTCTATTTCATTCTTTTTGAACAACGGTTAATTCGAAATCCATTGTATCATGTCCGCCCTGTTACTTGTAGCCCTCAAAAGCAACTCTGGTAATCAGAGCTTCCTCATGTCCCTCTCCATTTGCCTCCTGCCGGGCAATTCGGCATTCCGACGACAACTTCAGGGGCAGACCTGTTTGGCGGTCTATCGTCAGATGATACACAGCCTGTACATCAGAATGTTCTAATTGGCTACTCATATCCTCACGACTCTGCACCCATATTCGATTCAGTTTTTGCTGCACCTCTTGATTCTTCCCGTTCTGCTTCATGTTTGCTTGCAGGAGTTGAGGGTTTATGGCATCCATTTCTTTCATTAAACGGTCTTTCAACCATCGCTTGGCTGAGGACGATTCTGGCTCAATCCTCACTACCCAGGTTCCCCGCGCTGCCCCGGCCTCCATACGAATGGTCTTATTCAGTGAATTCAGTTCCTCCAGCTCCTGAATGGGATTAAAACGATTTAACGTCCCTACTCCATTCATAGCTATACGACCAGGCGTCACCGCAATCCATTTCCCATCCAGACGAAGAAAACGCTCCTTTGTTACCCCATCCCCGGATACGCCTTGTTCGAGTGCAGCATAGCTTGACTGTTTGTTAAAAGCCGCCGCAGAACCCCAATGCATGGTCAGTTCATCGTGATTGCTCACTTTACCATGATATGCAAATTGTTTGTTCATCAGCAGACCGTTTTTGGTTATGACACCAGCCTGTCCTTTGAACGTTAACATTTCTTTGCCCGCTATTCCTGCAACGGATCTTTTAAAAATCTGCTCCGGCGCATTTTGCTGTTTTGTCAGTGTGCATCCACTCAACGAGTACATTACGAGCAACATACAAACTAGCATAACCCATTCTCTTCTCCAACGCATCCAATCATCCGCCCATCATGTCCTGATATAACCATTACCCAGTGGGCAAGGGCCGTACTTCAGGAAAACTACGCTGCTTGTACTTGTCCATCATTCATAGTGCCGCTTAAGCGACACACACGTCTGAGTTTATTATTTTTATAGCTACGATTAGGGTTTCCTGTCTACAAAAGGTTATGCACAGCAAAAAATAGAGAATATTCCATTAGGAACATTCTCTAATTACTGACATGATCAATAACAATCCGGTTGCGCCCTTCATTTTTCGCCTCATACAGAGCCATATCCGCCCTGTAAAATAAAGATTCAATACTAATCTGCTCATCCAGCCAATTCCATTCGGCAATTCCGCAGGAAACGGTCACCTGTGGCTGGGTCTCATGTTGTACACGATAACGGATTTTTTCTGCATATTCCAACGCCTGATGCACCCCAAGCTGCGGCAAATAGATCGCTAGTTCCTCGCCGCCCCATCTGGCACATACATCCTCACTGCGAGTCGCCGAACGAACAATATCGCTGACGCTTTTCAATATTTGGTCACCTGTCTGATGCCCGTATGTATCATTCACCTGTTTGAACTGATCAATGTCCACCAGAATGAGAGATCCGCAAAAATCTTTCTCCTGATGCCTCTGAATTACTTTGTCCACATAATGACGTACATACAAACCCGTTAACATGTCCATATTGGCCAGACGCCGTACCTCAGCATGCAACATGGCATTTGTTACAGCCAAACCGATATGGGGCGCCAGCATTTGCAGCATTTTGTAATTATCGTACGAAAAAAAGTGAGGGAGCTTACTAGACAATAAAATAGCCCCTCTCGGCGTGCCGCTGGTCTTCATAGGCACCGCCATCAAAGAAAGGGAGTCAGTCATATCCATAAAATCGGAGGATATCTTCCCTTCCTTTCTGTAATCCGACACGATGAGAGGCTCTCCTGTTCTGCGTATCAGCCCTGCAAACCCATCCTCATCAGAGTAACTATGCTGTCTCGAACTTTCTACGTTGCTTGACGTGACCTTAAAGCAATTTTCCTCCTGATCGAGTTGCACAATACAGCAAAAGTCAGCCAAGAACATTTTCAATAATTCCTGCACAGCAAACTCGAATATTTCATTCAGCTTAAGGCTTTGATTCAAGCGCTGAACGAGTTCATTAATGAGGCGCAGCTCATGGATGAGCACATTGGATTGCTCCAGCAGCTTTGCATTTTCAAATGCGGTGCCGGCTGTGTCTGCCATCATGGTGATCAGCTCCACATCCACTTTCTTCATGCTTTCGGCACCTGAGGCAAGAATCATATGAAATACACCGTATACTCCTTGCTTGCCACGTAAAGGAATGCCAATTTCGGTCATTTCTCCTTCTGTGCCCACAGGCTCACTTACAGCCATTTGACCTTTCATAAATGCACGCACACATACATCCTCGTCCCGCTCGTGCAACAACAAAGGTTTGACCTGTGGATTACGACTGTGTCGATCCTGGCTCATATATAACGTGATATCCACATGCGGAAACAAGTAAGCTATGCTGCCAAATACCTCGTCCAGCACGCCTTCAACATCAATCTTGTCATGCATCCGCTTTACAATCTGAAATAAAATAGAACGTCGCCTGCCTTCGCGGTCACTCCGGTCCTGCATCCCGAGGATATCTTCCATAAATATATACTCAAATCTCGTATAAAAGCAGGATCTAAAATGCAAAGCTGCCGCCAAGAATGCGTCCTGCTCGGGAACTGAATGTAGAGCAGGCAGTGTAAAACGAAGAGCAGCAAAAGCCTCGCCCTTATGATTGCGGCAAAAAACAGGAAGCATATACACAAATGCAAGGCTTCCGTCCCGAAGTTTTCGTTGGCTTACTTCCATTTCTCTGGACAAACAGCACCGTTCGACCAGCTCCAAATCCTCGTCATCATCCTCTTCCCTACCTGCAACCCGAACACCTGTAAAATTAAAAACGGCGGTATGTTCTTCATTAACCCACGATATACCATTGTTCTGCTGCAACCAGTTCCGATATCCTTGGACAAGAAGCTGATTAATATAGGGGAAATCAAATGGTGTCATATCCATGTTTTGGAGCCAGGCAAAAGACGTATACCCTTTATCATCAAACAGTGGAGCACCGCTAGCCTGGGCTGTTTTACTGTCAAGCGTTTGCTGATCCGTTGTTGAAAAGTCCGACATATTAAGGCGCTCCTTCACAGCAAAATTAGCTGTACCAAGACAGTGGCTACACACCACTATAGCTTATAATATGATCTATTTTACTCTTAACTCCAGAAATTTGCATCCATTTTCCAGAAATTCTTCCCACTTTTTTAGTTCTAAAGCCCTATCGACAAATTTTGACGTTTTCATTCTTTTTCTCTTCTTGACATTGACCCACTATTACATATAGTATATATTAATGAAAAAGACTGTACGGCAGAACTATCTACTGTGCGGATCTTAAATTTTGGGCGTAACAGTTTGTGTCACCCTCATCTTATTTGTTGCTGACAGGACAGCGGCTGAACTTTTCTGTCAGTAGTGCGCAACCTTGATAGGTCGCGCCGAACAAATTGGAGCGCAAAGAGAGCCCCAACTCAAATTTTAATTATGAAGGAGTTAACTCTATAATGGCACGTTACACTGGTCCTAAATTTAAATTGAGCCGTCGTCTGGGGATTTCCCTGAGCGGCACAGGTAAAGAATTGAAACGCCCTTTCCCTCCGGGACAACATGGTGCAAACCAACGGAGAAAAATCAGCAACTACGGTATGCAGCTTCAAGAAAAACAAAAGCTGCGTCACATGTACGGCTTGGGTGAAAAACAATTCCGCACTCTGTTCAACAAAGCTCAACACATGCACGGTATCGCTGGTGAGAACTTCATGTTCTTGCTGGAAAGCCGCCTGGACAACCTTGTGTTCCGTCTTGGCTTTGCTAACTCCCGTGCAGGCGCACGTCAATTGGTAGCACACGGTCACGTTACTGTGAACGGTAAAAAAGTTGACATCGCTTCTTACCAAGTAAGCCTGGGCGACGTGATCGGTCTTCGTGAAAGAAGTCGTTCCCTGTCTTCCATCAAAGAAGCTTTGGAAAACCGCAACCACTTGGCAGCTTACCTGGAGTACAATGACGCAGCTCTGGAAGGCAAATACATCCGTTTGCCTGAGCGTGGCGAATTGTCCCAAGATATCGACGAAAAACAAATCGTCGAATTCTACAACCGCTAATCCTTGTGATAGCACCGAAAAGCACCCGAACCTTGTTCGGGTGCTTTTTTCGTGTCACTGTAGCGTACAGCTTGCAACATTTTATTCGATCGGTATATATACCTTAATATCCAAATGATCGAGAAAGGAGGAATTCATCACGTCGGTGATTTCAAAATCCGGTCCTTCCCTACGCTCAAAATTAGAGTTGGGAAGCCATGTACCGTAGATATAGTTTCGCACATCCTGAACCCGGCCATTCGGACCTGAAGCGTTAAATTCGGCATACTTTCCTGTTGGAATCTCCATATAGATAAAACCCTTTGCCAAATCTTCCGCTTCTCCCCCAACTTCCTCGCCAATCACAAATGAAAATTCACCATTATCTTGAAAATAGCAAGTAATACCGTACGACATCCCCGGTGTAATTTTATTCGGAACACGCATAAAATGCTCATTCGTTCCAAAGTGATCATAAAATCCTGGAATCTCATTATAATGCTGCTCATGATTCAGGTTTGTTTTGTATTCATACCCTATAATCTTAATCGTATCGAGTTGCAACATCACCGGCTTATTCACATCCAAATCCCCTTTGGTGTTCTTTTGATAATCCAGAAAATTGATCTTGTGTTGTCGAGAAATATCTATATCACCATTCCGGTATCTCCCCGGGGTGACACCAAAACTTTTTTCAAAAGCACGTGTAAACGCTTCTTGCGAACTGTACTGGTATTCAAGAGCAATATCTAATACCTTTTGATTAGACTGTTTCAGCCCTACAGCCGCCTCCGATAATCTTCTCTTCCTTATATACTGTTGAACCGTAAAACCCGAAATCGCCTGAAAAAGCCGCTGAAAATGAAAGGATGAAAAGCAAGCTTGCGAAGCAATTTCCGTAATTTTCAACTCCTCTCGAAGATTCATTTCAATAAACTCAATCGCACACTGTATTCTTTTAAAGTAGTCCATACGATCCTTCCCCGTACTTGTTATGGTTTGACCATTCATCCACCAAGCGAATTTAGCAAGACTTCGTAATCCATTATGTACATTCCTGCACATGCTTGTTTGATCATTTGTGCTAAGTTTACCACGGCCTTTTTACTTCAGTAAAAATAAAAAAGCAACGCAGAGACACTATGCATGTCTCAGCGTTGCTATAATAATGGCGATTTACGGCGGGCGACAGCGAAGCGACCTGATTTAAATCTGGAGAAGCACAGCGGTGTAGACTAAATTAAACCCAGGGCTACCTCACTCCCGCCATGTGTCTCACACTTTTATCAGCCCAGCTTGATTTTGGCGAACTTCCGTTTACCCACTTGCACAATATCGCCTTCCTGAGGCGTGTATGCTTCGTTTACATCAGTCCATTTCTCTTCATTAATTTTGACCGAGCCCTGCTGAATGCTGCGTTTGGCTTCACCGTTAGATGCCGCAAAGCCCAAATGAGTCAGCAATTGGATGACACGGATGCCGCCATCTTCCAAATGATCCGCCGTCAAAGTGAACTCTTCAATATCGTCAGGCAGCGCTCGTTGCTGGAATACAGTCACAAAATGCTGCTTCGCTGCTTCCTCCGCTTCCTTACCGTGGTACATGCGTACCAACGTTCCGGCCAGCTTCATTTTGGCGTCACGCGGATGCACTGAACCGTTCTTAATGCCTTCCGCCAGCTCAGCCAATTCCTCATTGTTCAAATCTGTTGCCAGCTCAAAATATTTAAGCATTAGTTCATCAGGAACCGACATGGATTTTCCGTAGATTTCGTTCGGCTCCTCATTGACACCAATGTAGTTGCCCAGACTTTTGCTCATCTTCTGCACGCCATCCAGCCCTTCAAGCAGTGGCAACGTAATAGTGGCCTGTGGCTCCACTCCGTATTCTTTTTGCAGGGTTCTGCCCATCAGCAAATTGAACTTTTGATCTGTACCGCCCAGCTCGATGTCGCTTCGGAGTTCCACTGAATCCATCCCTTGCATCAACGGGTAGAAAAATTCATGGATGCTGATCGGCAAGCCGTTTTGGTATCTTTTCGTAAAGTCATCCCGTTCCAGCATACGTGCGACAGTTACTTTAGCGGCCAGAGTTACCACATCGGCAAAAGACATGGGAGCCAACCAATGGGAATTGTAGTATACCTTTGTTTTTTCGGGGTCCAGAATTTTGAATATCTGTTCCTTATACGTCTGAGCATTGCGCTGGACATCTTCCTCAGTCAGTTGCTTCCGGGTTTCCGATTTGCCTGTCGGATCACCAATCTTGCCCGTAAAATCACCGATGATAAGTTGCACCTGATGACCAAGCTCCTGAAACTGGCGTAGCTTATGCATAACGACCGTATGCCCGATGTGAATATCCGGCGCCGATGGGTCAAGTCCTAATTTAATTTGGAGCGGCTCACCGCTAACGACCGATTTAATAACCTTACGCTTCAGCTCGTCCTCCGGTACAATTTCTGCCACACCGCGTTGAATCACACTTAATTGACGTTCTACCTCTGCCTGCTGTTCAGGCTTCAACTCTTCCCACTTCATCCTGTATACCTCCTGTTTTTATCCAAAATATCACATATTAAACAAACCAAAAAGCCCCTTTCATCCCAAGGGACGAGAAGGAGCTGCTCGCGTTACCACCCTAATTAAAGAAACGTATGCCAAAGACAAGCGTTTCTTTCACTTCATTCCTATAACGGGCCTACACCCGGTACTGGATTACTATGGTCAGCTTCGCAAATCTGCAAAAGCTTTGCCATTCATCCAGACAGCTCCAGACGGTAATTCAAAGGAGGGTCGTTACCGATTCGCACCACCCATCGGCTCTCTGCACAACGTGATTCCACCTTCTACTGAAGTCTTTCTCTGCTTTTCACGATATTTACTTTGACCTATTTATAACACACCGCTTTTATGGAGTCAACGACACCAAAAGACAGGCTTTTTAGCATATGGGTTCATTTTGTAATTTTATGCTATAATAATGGCTGTTATAAAGGAGGAAGACTTAATGGTTGAAGAAAACAACAATGTGTCAGAGCCAAAGCCCTCCCGCTTACGGACAACCATGCGAAGGCTCGGCCGTGTCATAAAGTGGGTCATCATCATCGGTTTTATGGGAGCGCTGTTCGCAGGAGGAGCCGCAGCCGGCTATGTAGCCTCTATTGTGAAAAGCGAGCCTGTACGCTCCAGATCCATGATTGAACAGGAAGTAGACAAAAATGCAATTACAGGCTTCGCTTATTTCAATGATGGCTCCCCCATCGGACAGCTCCGGACAGAAGAAGATCGGCGTCCTGTCACGTTTAAGGAGATTCCGCAACTCGTCATTGACGCAGTCATTGCCATTGAAGATAACCATTTTTACGAGCACAAAGGTGTCGATCTGTCGGGAACGCTGCGGGCTATAAAACAAAAAGCGCTGCATGAATCCGTACAAACCGGGGGAAGTACCCTGACCCAGCAGCTCGCCCGTCGTGTCTTTCTGAATCTGGATCGCACGGATGACCGCAAGGTCAAGGAAATTTTGCTCTCTCTGCGCCTTGAGCGCTTCCTGAGCAAACAGCAAATTATTACGGCCTATCTCAATAAAGTACCTTTTGGTAACGGGTCTAGCGGTTATAACGTCTTTGGGATCAAAGCAGCGGCCAAAGGTATTTTTAACGAGAATGATCTGAGTAAGCTGAATGTGGCTCAAGCCGCCTATCTGGCAGGTCTGCCACAGCTTCCTTCCTCTTATTCCGCTTACAACGGTAAAGGCGAATTTAACGAGTCCGGCTTTAAAAGGGCGATCAACCGCCAGCACCTGGTACTCAGCCGAATGCTGGAGGAGAACAAAATCAATCAGGCACAGTATGATGAGGCGATGGCTTTTGATATCAAAACGTCGCTCGCTCCACGCACCGTTAAAGCCTATAACACGTATCCGTATCTTATGATGGAAACGGAACGCCAAGCTGCGCAGGCACTCATGTCGGTCACAAATCCGGGTCAAGCGGCCAATGCCAACGCAGATGCCAAAACCAAGGATGATAACGACTTGCTCAAAGAAGCTGAACAGCAGCTTCGAACAGGTGGTTATATGGTATACACCACTATTGATAAAAGCATCTACAAGTCGATGCGCCAAATTGCAGAGAACAAGAATAATTTCTCTTCCACAAGTAAAACCAAGGGAGACGAGCAAGCGGCCGCGATTCTTATCCAGCATAAAACAGGCGCGATTCTCGGTATGATGGAAGGCCGGGATTTCCAAAAGGAACAAATGAATTATGCTACCCAGATGGTACGCCAGCCGGGATCGGCTATGAAGCCGATTGCCGCCTATCTGCCTGCATTGGACAGCGGTCTCGTGCAGCCTGGCAGCATCGTGGATGATGCACCTATTATTTTGAAGGATGGCAGCAATGGGTATCACATCCCGAAAAACTCCAATAACCGCTATCAGGGGCTGGTTACGGCCCGTTATGCGCTGAATCAGTCACTAAATACGATAGCACTCAAGCTGTTTAACGAAAAAGTAGGTATCAGGAAAGCTTGGGATTTTGCCAAGAAGCTAGGCATTACCACCTTGGAACCAAGCGATAACAACGCTCAGACGGGTGTACTCGGCGGCTTGGCTCACGGGGTCACAGTCGAGGAACTGACAAATGCTTATGGTTCGATTCCAAACGGCGGTGTATTTAATGACGCCTACATGATTGAAAAGATTGTGGACTCGCAAGGCAATATTGTTTATAAGCATCGGCCTAATCCTATACAAGCCTTTACACCACAAACCGCCTATCTGATGACGGATATGCTGCGTACAGCCGTGTCCGAAGGTACAGGCAAACTGGTGAAGCGTAATTTCAATCAAGCTGGCAAAATTCCGATAGCCGGTAAAACAGGTACTACACAATCCTATACCGATGTTTGGTTCGAGGGCTTTACACCTGACGTCACGCTAGGTGTGTGGGTTGGTTACAAGCAACCAGTCAATAAGCTTGAAACGAAAGCACAAAAAGAGCGGGCACGCCGCCTATGGGCGCAAATCATGAATGAAGTGACGGCAAAGGATCCGGATCTGTTCCAAACCGACAGCTTCAAGCGACCAGACGGTATTGTAACAAGAACAGCGTCCGCATACGGTTCGGATATTTACAATAGTAAGTATCCACCCAAAAACAGTGAAAATGGTGTTACCCGTGCCAAATATATTACCTATCAGGGTGTCAATTACATCCCACGGGACGGCACACCGGATGATATGTTGAACGAGCGGACCGTTAGTAAACGGGAAAAACCGATTTCAGAGCTGATTAAAGAGCTCCAGCAAGCCTTTACGGTGATGAAACGACATAATTCGTTGTCCTACTATCTGCCTCAGGATGCAGATAAGGCGGCTCCTACCCAGATTGATCCGCGCAAAGACGATGGAGCCGCTCCTAGTGCGCCGTCTAACGTTAGCGTAAGCTATAGTGACGGCAAAGCAATGATCAGCTTTAGCCCGAGCGGAAACAGCGATGTCGTAGGATACCGTCTATATCGTTCTACGGATGGGGGCAGCTTCCAACGGCTTGGCAAGGTCGTCATGGCTGACAGCTCCAAGGTGTTCTCTGACAGCCCAGGTGGCAGCAGCTCCAGCTACTACGTAACCGCCGTTGATGTAGGCGGACATGAGTCAGGGCCAAGCTCCCAAGCAAGTGCAGCGTCTGTAGTGCCACCTGTTGATCCTGGGAATCCAGTTGTACCGGGTAAAGGAAATGGAACAGGTACGCAGCCTACGGAGCTTCCTACCGCTCCTGGGCAGCCTCAAGCGAAAGCAGCAGGCTCAGCCGTATCGCTCCGATGGAATGCAGGAAAGCCTGCGGATGCGATTACAGGCTATAACGTGTATTACAGTGAAAGCGGTGCGGAGCCTTTTACAAACATCGGCTCCACCGCATCCACCAGCTTTGAATATAAAGCGGGCAGAAAACCGAAGGGTTGGTTCCGCATCACTTCCATGAATGCCTTGGGGGAATCAGCTCCTTCCGGAGCCGTTCGTCCATAACAGTTCACAACAGCAACAAATGCTGATATTTGGTGAAAATCCACTTTATCAGCCCAACAAAAAGGGAGTCCCTCAGCCTCACGGCTTTGGAAACTCCCTTTTTTGTATCCTTCTTAAAGAGCATTTCAATCATCTATGGTAGACAAATCTCCTGTAGGAAGATTAAGCTCCCAGGCTTTCAGTACACGTCTCATAATTTTACCGGAACGGGTTTTGGGCAGCTTTTCCTTAAACTCAATTTCGCGTGGTGCAGCATGGGCAGACAGCCCTTCTTTGACAAAGCGATAAATATCCTGCTGCAAAGCTTCGGAGGGTGTATAGCCTTCTCGGAGTGCGATAAAAGCTTTAATAATCTCTCCACGCACGGTATCCGGCTTTCCAATTACTCCAGCCTCCGCTACAGCGGGATGCTCCAGAAGCTTGCTCTCGACCTCAAATGGACCGATCCGCTCCCCGGAGGAATTAATGACATCATCAATCCGCCCCTGAAACCAGAAGTATCCGTCCTCATCCATATAGGCAGAATCACCGGACACATACCAGCCGGAAAAACGGAAATACTCCTGAAATTTGTTCGGGTTGTTCCATATACGATTCATCATAGACGGCCACGGCGTACGTATCGCCAAATGTCCCATTCGGTTAGGCGGCAGCACTTGCCCTCTGTCGTCCAGAATAGCGGCCTGAATGCCAGGCAATGGTTTTCCCATCGAGCCGGGCTTAATCGGCAGCTCAGGGTAATTACAGATCATTTGGCCCCCCGTTTCCGTCATCCACCAGGTATCATGAATACGCTGTTTATATACCTGCCAGCCCCAGCGCACCACCTCGGGATTTAACGGTTCCCCGACGGATAACACATGCCGCAGGCTTCCGAGATCATATTTGGCAACGATATCCTCCCCTGCGCTCATGAGCATCCGAAACGCCGTAGGAGCGCTATACCATACGGTCACCTCGTGACGCTCAACGGTTCGGTACCAATCCTCTGGACTAAAACGACCGCCACGAATAACATTTGTTGCTCCATTCAGCCATGGGGCGAAAATGCCGTAGGACGTTCCTGTAACCCAGCCGGGGTCGGCTGTACACCAATACACATCATCTTCACGCAAATCAAGTACCATTTTACCGGTATAATAGTGCTGAATCATCGCGTTTTGCACATGATATACGCCTTTAGGCTTGCCCGTTGAGCCTGACGTATAATGAATAATCAACCCATCCTCACGACTAAGCCATTCCGGTTCAAGTTCCTCGGAGGACGTAAGCATTTCCGTTTCAAAATCAATAATCCCTTGCTCCCGTTCGTCCACATTGCCAACCACAAAAATATGCCGCAGCTCCGGGAGTTCCTCACGCTTTACCCGCGAGAGAAGTGCAGGCGTTGTCACCAGCGCCACCGCCCCGCTATCTTCCAACCGATCCTTGACCGCCGTTTCCATAAACGCCTCAAACAAGGGCCCGACGACTGCTCCTACCTTCAAAATGCCAAGCAGACTAATGACCATCTCAGGTGAACGCGGCATGAATATAAATACCCGCTCCCCTTTGCCAATTCCGTATTTACGCAGCACATTACCAAACCTGTTGGAGCTGGCACGCAACTGAGAAAAGGTGTAGGCTTCATGGCGGTTCGCGTCACAATACAACAGCGCCGTTTTGCCGCCTCTCCCTTCCTCTACATGCCGGTCAATCGCTTCATGCGCCATGTTCACTTTGCCTGATTCATACCACGTAAAATGACGCTCTGCATCTTCCCACTGAAAGCGGTTGTAAGCTTGTTCATACGGGCCCATGTTGGATGTGGGAACTACAGCCTGGAGTTCTTCAATCTTCATGCATTCAGCCTCCTCACGATATAATGAGAATAATACAGAACATGATAACGCTTACAAATTCAATACAAGCATATCAAGTCCTTTGTTTAACATCTGATAAGCGACTAATTGTGAACAATTTATGTCTAAAACAGTATATCATAGGTGAGGATGTGACGACCATCCTTTTCATTTATTTGTTTTTTTGCTATAAGTAGGGGATATGGGGAGCTAGGTCACGGTAAACAAGGAGGCGCATGTATGCAGCATATAAAACTGCACCATTTGGACACGCTGAGTCATAACGGGCAAAAGATCTACGTAGAAGGCCCCGTATCCGCTGATCAACTGCGTTCATTTCAAATGCATCCACAACTCGACGCCTTTCGCAAGCCGAAGGAGCAATTCGACGCGCTGGTGGATATTTCGGGACTGCCGGAAGGCAGGATTATCATCGCTCATGATGGGGAAATCATTCTCGGATACGTGACTTTTCACTATCCGGATGAGATGGAACGCTGGTCGGAAGCCAGAATGAAGAACCTGCTGGAGCTTGGAGCGATTGAGGTAGCCGACGAATATCGCGGACTGGGTCTGGGAAGCCAAATGATTCGGGTCGCCTTTGAGGACGGACAACTGGAATCCTATATCATTTTTACGACTGAGTACTATTGGCATTGGGATTTAAAAGGCAGCGGTCTCTCTGTATGGGAATACCGCCGCATGATGGAACGTCTGATGAAAACCGTGGATATGGTCTGGTACGCTACGGATGATCCTGAAATATGCTCCCACCCGGCGAATTGTCTAATGGTCCGAATGGGAGAGGATGTCCCCCTCACATCACGGGAACAGTTTGATCGTATCCGGTTTGTGAGAAGGTTCATGTATTAAATGTTACATCACTAGCCATTTAACCCCAATGCTTCAGCATATACTCCACAATCCGATGCGAACGATGGGAAGATTCTACTGTAAATTCGCCAAAATTAACGTGGGCAGATCCGTCTGCCTTATCAGACATAGAGCGGAGAACAACGTAAGGCACAGCGTTCATATGGGCTGTCTGAGCCACTGCTGCGCCCTCCATCTCGGTACAAGCACCGTCCATCTCCTGATGCAATGCAGCTACCAGTTCACGGCTGGAGACAAACTGGTCACCGGAAAGCACCTTGCCGATCATATAATGATCGCCGAAGGATTGACAGGCTTGCTCAGCCAGACGAACAAGATCAGGATCAGCCGCAAACTCCGAGGTATCCTGATAAGGAATGACCCCTCTGGCATAACCCAAAGGCGTTACATCCATATCATGCTGCATACATGTCGAGGAAATCACGATATCCCCAATATTTAAATCCGGATGCACCGCCCCTGCCACTCCTGTAAATATGATTTGTTCCGCTCCAAAGCTATCGATAAGGATTTGTGTCGTTACCGCAGCATTGACCTTACCTACACCGGACTTGCATACGACAACCTGTTGACCGTGAATGACTCCCTTTGTATAGGTGATTCCAGCCTTGACCGACTTACTAGCTTCAGTCATTGCAGCAAGCAGCAGCTCAATTTCTTCATCCATGGCACCAATTAATCCATAAATTCGGCTCATCTCAAATCCCCCTATTCTTTGTTTAATGATGTGCATTATGGACTATGTATTCACGAAAAAAGCTCCATTAAAGGAGCTTTCATCGAAGGTCTATCCTGTTAACAAATTTGTCTAGTCTAAATAATTAACCGACAACCGCAAAATCGTTTCATGCGGCAAAATAACGCGGGGATTTTCCACATTTTCCTTCTTCATCAGCTTGGTCAGCAAACGCATCGCTACTGCACCCAAATCGTACATCGGTTGCGCTACTGTCGTAAGCTGCGGACGAACCATGGAAGCCATACGGATATTGTCCACACTGATGACAGAGAAATCGTCCGGTACTTTCAAGCCTTCATCCTGAATGCTATGAATCGCACCAATTGCCATTTCGTCCGTAGCTGCAAAAATCGCGCTTGGCTTCTTCTTGAGGCCTAGGAAATACTTCATTGCCTCCACACCGGACTCATAACGATAGTTCCCGATTCGCACGAGATCTTCCTGATACTCCATTCCTGCTGCTTCCAGCGCTCTCTTGTAGCCTTGGAAACGTGCATAGCCGTTCGCAGGGTCCTGAAGAGTACCACTAATCATCGCGATTTGACGGTGTCCGTGGCGGATCAATGTATTCACTGCATCAAAAGCAGCGGCTTCATGGTCAATATCAACCGAAGGATAGCTGCCTTTCTCATCACTCGTTGCGCACAGAACGATAGGAACCGCAGCCGTATGAAAGGCCTGAATATGCTCGTCCGTTACTGTGCCGCCCATGAACAGAAGTCCATCAACCTGCTTTTCGAGCAGCGTATTGATAACACGAATCTCTTTTTCTTTCCGCTTATCGGCATTACACAAAATAATGTTATAGTGATACATATTCGCAATATCCTCAATACCACGCGCAATTTCTGCAAAAATTGAGTTCGATATATCCGGAATAACCACGCCAACGGTCGTTGTCTTCTTGCTAGCCAGACCTCTTGCCACCGCATTCGGGCGATATCCCAATTGTTCAATCGCTTCATATACCTTTTTGCGGGTCTGAGGCTTTACGTTAGGATTATTGTTAACTACGCGGGATACCGTGGCCATTGAGACACCGGCTTCGCGAGCTACATCATAGATCGTTACCGTCACATTCCTTCTCTCCATTGCCAATAAATTTTCAACCGAATCCTATATCAACTAATTAGAACCATGATACGACAAAATACTACTTTATGCAACGACTGCGCTCATTCTGCCTATGTGAGATGATCGTGGAGCGCATGGGCTGTAATATTCGAATGGGATGTATGCCAGACAACCTCTCCGTCCTTGATTAAAATGGCCTGCGGCGATTCATGCTTCACCTGAAGCCTGTCCGCAACCTCATTGGACACCGGCCGGTCTTCTACCACATAAATGATACCGTATTCAATATTTTCTTCGGGAGTGCCTTGCAAGTAGGATTCCATCTCCTGATGTGCACGGGAACTAATCGGACAGCGTGTGCTATGTTTAAAGAGAAGCAGCGGCTTGTCTGATGACGCTTCCAGTGCGGAATTTAATTGTTGAACAGTAGTCATTTTTGTCATCGTCGCCATTGGATATACATTCCTTTCTGTGTCTTGTCGTATGGCCTATTCACATCGTAACAAAAAGAACATGTAAAATCCAATGGTGACCATGAAAATTTTCATTTATTTAGTTTTTTGTATTCGTAAACACCGATTCACTGGTAAAACCGGATAATTGCACCAATCTTTTCTGTACATCGTTCATCCAATCCTCATCTCCCTGACTTCTCGCATAACGATAAAGGTCCAGCAGCAGGTTGATTCGAAGCTCCATTCGCTCCTCCAAAGAGGATTGCCAGTCCACATTAGGATTGTCCGCTTCCTCCAGCACCAGCTTGCGAATAATTTCAGCCAGCTCGTTGTTACGGGCAAAGGAAATACGCCGAGCCGTAGGCTTGCTCCCCAAATTTTGTAACAGCTCCTTGATGTCCTTCGTCACATGCCGCAAAACCTCACTGGAGAAGCATGAAGGGCATGAAAATACGGGAACATGTAAAATTTCAACCTTGTTCGCGTAAATCACCTTTCTCAACTCTAGCCCCATCGGTTTACCGCATTGGCATTGCTTATGCATTTAACCACCTCATTACGTAGGATCAAGCTATATGAGGATTTCATCAGAATCCAGATATATCTATACTATTAGTCTATAAAAGATTTGTTAACTCTATAAAATTTTTCACACCCTTTTTCTTTTCATTTCGACTTTAGTACCTCAAATCCTTCCACAGATTGCAGCTATGAACAAATTACCAAAGGTTTAGTGGGTTACGAAATGGTGATGCTAGTATTAAAAGAGCTAGTCAATTTATGAGAATGTGCAGAGGAATGGACTTCTGGCACTCTTTTTCTTAAGATGTATAGGTACAGATATAAAACAGCGTGTCATCAAGTGACGCACGAAAGGATGGTTAGATGTCGAGACTTGCCGGAAAAAAGGTTATCGCCCTGGTAGATGAGGAATTCGAGGATCTGGAGCTATGGTACCCTGTGTACCGTGTTCGTGAAGAAGGCGCAGAAGTGCATTTGGCCGGTGCTGAAAAGGGTAAAAAATATATCGGAAAATATGGCGTACCTGCTGAAGCGGAATATGCCTTTGAGGAACTGAGCAGCCGCGATTATGACGGGATTCTTGTCCCTGGAGGCTGGGCGCCGGATAAACTGCGTCGCTATCCCAAGGTGATTCAACTCGTACAGGAGTTTCACGCCGCCCAAAAGCCTATCGGGCAAATCTGCCATGCAGGCTGGGTGCTGATCTCCGCCAAAATTTTGGACGGTGTCACTGTAACATCCACACCGGGTATCCGTGATGATATGGAAAATGCAGGAGCCATCTGGAAGGACGAAGCTGTCGTGACAGACGGACATATTGTATCTGCCCGCCGTCCGCCTGACCTTCCGCCATACGGAAAAGCGTTCTGCGATCTGTTGGCAAACAACGCCCAAAAATAAGACAGTCCCAATAAAATGAGCAAAAGCACCTTCAAAACCACCACTTTATCCATGGTTTTGAAGGTGCTTTTTTATTCCAAAACAAGCTACACAGCCATTGCATAATTACTGCCGTCCAGGCCCGGCTGGAATACAGTTGACACTAACTGCGGTCAGCTTGTCTTCGATCGCCGCGCCGGTAGACATGCTGAAGCACGTCTGGGCAACCAGCGTAGCCTCAGCTGCGGACGTGTTCAGCACATGATGCTTAACTCGCAGCAAGGACTGGGGAGACATGCTTAGCTGGTGTATTCCCAACTCCAGCCACAAAGGAATGGAGCGTTCATCTCCTGCCATTTCACCGCACACACTCACATCAATCCCCGCCTTATGAGCCGCCTGTACCGTCATGCGCAGCATCCGCAGCACAGCCGGATGGTATGGATGGTACATATGGGCAATCTGCTCGTTCATGCGGTCTACGGCCAGCACATACTGTACCAGATCATTCGTACCTATACTGAAAAAATCCGTTTCAGCAGCGAGTAGATCGGCAATCATTGCTGCCGCTGGCACCTCGATCATAATCCCTTGCTGGATATGTGGGTTATAGACGAGTCCTCTCGCATCCAAATCCGCCATAGCTTCCTTCAAGATCGCATCCGCCTGGCGGATCTCCTCCACCGATGAGATCATCGGATACATGACCTTGATATTCCCTGCCGAACTGGCGCGTAAAATAGCTGTCAGTTGGGTCTTAAATAATTCCTTCCAATCGAGACTGATGCGTATAGCGCGATAGCCAAGAAACGGGTTTTCCTCCTCCGGCAGTTGAAGATAGTCCAGCGGTTTATCCCCGCCGATATCCAATGTACGGATAACAACAGAGTGGTTTCCTGCCTTTTCTGCTACCAGCCGATACACTTCATACTGCTCATCTTCATCCGGTGCAGAGTTTCGATCCATATATAAAAATTCCGTGCGGAACAGTCCAACACCCTGCGCCCCATGCTTCAATGCCGCCTCCAGTTCCTTGACAGAACTGATATTCGCTGCCAGCCTCAGTTCAGTTCCATCCTTAGTCACGGCTTCCACGGAAGCGAGCACCTGAAGCTGTTCTTTTCTGCGGCGCTGCTCATCACGTAATGCTGTATAATGATCAATAATGGATTTCTCCGGCTTCACATAAACCTTACCCAAGTCTCCGTCGACAACCATCATATCCCCAGTCTGGACAGGCAAATTGAGATTGCTCTCCAGTCCCGAAACGAGAGGAATGCCCATCGCACGGGCCATGATCGCCGAATGCGATGTTTTGCCGCCGTTCATAGTCACAATTCCTAATACATAGCTTGGATTCAAGTGGGCCGATTGAGATGGAGAAAGCTCCTTGGCTACCAGAATGTAAGGCTGTGTGTCCTTCGGAAGAGTTACTTCCGGCGCACCCAGTAAATGCTTGAGCAGCCGATTCCCCACATCCTTGATGTCGATCGCCCGCTCCTTCATATACTCATCATCCAGCAGATCAAACATCGTCACAAAATGGTCAATCGCTTCCTTAACCGCCACCTCGGCTGCTTTGTATTGGCGCTCGATGATTCCACGAACTTCGTTCATGAACTCAGGGTCCTCCAATATAGCCAAATGCGCATCAAAAATGCTGGATTCCTCTGGTCCCACCATTTCCCGAAACTCATCCTTTATAAACTGGATTTCACTTTTGGATGTGCGTATCCCCTCATACAACCGCTCGAATTCCTTCGCGAGATCCACCGAGTCCATTTTCTGCTCAGGTAAATCCCACTCCCAGCTCGGCAGGACAAAAGCCTTCCCAATTGCCACACCTGCTGCGGCGCCGATGCCTTCTATCATGTCTCTACCCCTCCAACATTCCTATCATGCAGCACAACGGACATTACCGAGGTCTGACCTTTTTTCACTGTTTTAAACGGAGCAAAGCTCCATGACTTCACGCGATCCGGATTCGTAATGACCATAGGGGTCACTAAAGATGGAGCTTGTTCCCGCAGCGCCTGCAAATCAAATTTGATCAGCAATTGTCCCGGTTCCACCGTATCGCCTGCTTCTACCATAGCAGTAAAATTCCCTTTTAGCTGTGAAGTATCAATCCCTATATGAAGCAGAACCTCGAGTCCCTCTCGTGTAGAGATGCCCAAAGCGTGCATGGTCGGATACAGATGCATAACCGTACCATACACCGGAGACACAAGTTCACCTCGTTCGGGAACAAAAGCAACTCCATCCCCGACCAGCTTCGTTGCAAAAATTTTGTCCGGCACCTCGTGAATCGGCAGCATTTTTCCATGCACAGGGGCGTTGAACAACACTTGAGGAAGATCACGCTCCATAAGCTTCGCGATTTCCTCACGAATCAGCTCCGAATACGTCCCAAACACAACCTGCAAGTTGCCTCCTCCCAGGTTGATGAGTCCAGCCGAGCCCAAAGCTTTTATCGCTCCGGTATCAATCAGCCGGTCATTGTGGACGGTGAGGCGCAACCGTGTAATGCAGGCTTCCACCCGAACAATATTTTCCTTCCCGCCGAGCGCCTCCAAAATGAGCGGAGCGCTGTAGGGAATATTACCTGCCCAATCCTCCAGAACCGAACCTTCCTCGCGGCCTGGAGTGGGAATACGGAACCTCCGAATCGCCCAGCGGAATAGCACATAATACACCAGCCCATACGCCACACCTAACGGAATCAACAACCAGGCGTTATGTGACAGATGGAAATTGAGTACGTAATCTATAAAACCCGCTGAATATGAAAAACCGTGATGAATATCCAGCTCAAAGGTAAGCCACATGGCCAGACCTGACATGACTGCATGAACGAGGAACAAATAAGGAGCCGCAAACAAAAAGGCAAACTCGATTTGTTCCGATACACCCGTAAAAAAGCAGACGAGTGCAGCAGTCAAAAACGTCTTTTGCACCTTCGGTTTCAAATCTTCACGCGCTTCCTGAATAATCGCCAGCGCAATGGCTGGAATCGCAAACATCATGATCGGAAACAACCCTGACATAAAATAGCCCGCCGTCGGATCGCCAGCAAAAAATCGGGGTAAATCCCCCTGCACTATGTCGCCTGACGGTGTTTTATATGTACCTAGTTGAAACCAGAATATATTATTAAGCAGATGATGAAGGCCAAAAGCCGCCAGCACCCGATACAAAATACCGTAAATAAACAATCCGAAGCCGCCCAGACTCAATTCCAGACCTGCTATAAATTGCAATCCTCTCTGAATGAGTGGTGCCACTATCAGCATCAGTCCTGCGAACACGGCGGAGAACAAGCCAATCAGCAGTAAAACAAATCGAGTCCCTCCAAAAAATTGGAGTACCTCGGGCAGCTTAATGCTTTTGAAGCGGTTATACGCCACCCCTGAAATGACACCCAAAATGATGCCAATGAGCGTCGCGGGATGAATGAGTCCGTTTCCAAATCTCAATGTGACCTGATCATATATAGCCATACCAGCCAATGCCGCCAGTCCTGCCTGGCCTGCCTGATTCGACATGCCGAGTGCTACACCAACCGCAAACAAGTACGGCAAAAAATAAAAAATCCCACGCCCTGCTGCATTAGCCATTTCAGACACCATTGGAAATCCCCACGTGGACCAGGGAAGGCTGCCGAGACTTAGTAATATAGCAGCAGCCGGTAACACCATCGTCGGGAGCATAACAGCCCGACCAAGCTGTTGTAAGGATCCGAGCCAATTCATGGCATTCCTCTCCTTTCTATCCCTGATGGTAAGCCGAATAAATACTTTTGTCAAAGCGATTCTCTTGCTTGATTAAAAATACTTATATACGCTTTCATAGGTCTGAATAACTCATTCTTTTATCCGATGCCTTATCAACAACCAATAAAATGAGCAAATTCACCAAGATAATATCACAACCATGGCATACTAACATTATATGGATTCCTGTAAGTAGAATATACTGCTACTGACTAAACTTAACCAAGCATCTGAATGAAAAAAAGTGAAGCCAAATATAATCCAATTCCACACCAAAAACCTTCGCCCCTATAAAATGCGGGGAGAAGGTTTTTTCTTCATGTCCAGATTATCCTTTACGTATAGCTTGGGTTACAGAATCCTCTACCTTAATGCAGCGATCCATAATAACGGTCATTCCATGCTCCTGTGCGATGTCGGCGGCTTCCTGGCTGATAATGCCCTGTTGAAGCCACAAAACCTTGGCACCAATGGCAGCTGCCTCACGAGCAACCTCCGCGCAGTACTCACTGCGACGGAATACATTGACCAGCTCGACAGGCTCAGGTACTTCCTCGAGGCTTGCATAGCAAGTTTCTCCTAAAATCGTTTGCCCCGCTGCCGCAGGATTAACCGGAATAATCCGGTATCCCCGCTTTTGCATAGCGTAAGACACCATATACGAGGTCCGGTCTGATTTATCAGACAAACCTACAACCGCAATGTTGCCTACTTGTTCCAAAATTCTTTTGATCTCTTCCCTTGACGGATTTTCAAAAGCCATCCTGTCCCCTCCTGTCCATTTCTAAAACTTATTATTATTTTACCCACTCTACAGAGGCCCCAAGCGTCGTCAGATGGTCAAAATATTGCGGATATGATTTGGCAACATGATGCGCATCCTTAATCACCAGCGGTTTCTGTGCCCTCAGACCGACAACCGTCAAAGCCATAATAACACGGTGATCAAAATGCGCGTTAATTTCAACGCCGCCTTCGACCCCCTCCGGTCTGCCATGTACGATAATTTCAGCCTGACGTTCCTCCACCCGAGCTCCGGCCTTGGTCAGTTCGTTCAAATAATCGGTAATGCGATCACATTCCTTGTAGCGCAAATTTTCCACATTATAAAAACGGGACGTACCGTCAGCAAATACAGCCGCAGCCACCATCGCCAGCACAGCATCGGTTGCGGCATCGCCGTCAAACTCAATGGCCTTCAAACGGCCATTCCCCTTCACGACGACTGTGTCGTTCTCGTGCGTCAGCGGTACTTCCATCATACGAAGCACATCTACAATAGCACGTTCTCCCTGCTTGCTCTGCTCCTTTAGCCGATGGATGGTGACATCCGAGTTCGTTACCGCAGCAGCCGCCAGCACCGCAGCACTGCCCGGGTAATCCCCCTGCACTGTATACGTGCGCGGCTGATAAGATTGACGCCCCGGAACACGGAATGACATGTAATCATCGCTTGCATGAATGATAATGCCTGCCTCTTGGAGCACCTCCAGCGTCTGACCAATAACTACCTTGGATTTCAGATCATGCAGCACCTCGATTTCGCTATCTTCCTCCAATAACGGCGTGAGGAACAGCAAGGCGCTCAAATATTGCGAGCTAACCGAACCGGATACCTGAATTTTTCCGCCTTTAGGCTGACCGCCCTGAATGCGGATCGGAAGCTTACCTTCGCGATGGTCTACCTGTACACCCAGCTGACCCAATGCATCGATCAGATCATCATGCGGTCGTTTTCCCAACGAATCGGGATATGTATTGACGAAAGTAACATCCGGGCAAAGCGATGCGATCCCCATCAAAAAACGAAGCACCGCTCCGGCATTCCCCACATTTAACTCCTTCACAGCACGAGGATGGCTACCAAAACCCGTAATGACAATTTTTTCGTCATCCTCTTCCAGCACTGCCCCCAGATCAGCGATACAACGACGCATAGCATCACTATCCTCACTGTGTGCCGGAAAATAAATGGTACTTTCTCCATCGGCAAGCGCTGCTGTGAGCAGATAGCGTGTAGTGTAGTTTTTGGAGGACAAGGCCCCAATCTCTCCCTGTAAGGAAGGGGTAGGTCTAACGATAATATCCATATTGTACATGCTCCTTTTCGATTCAAACCATCCTAGTTTACGTTAATTATACAAGCTGTAGCGTTCATTTCTCTACCCCAAAAAAATATACAATATTCATCTAGGTCTACCGGAGTTTAATCCATCAGATTGATTAGTCTCTATCTGTCTTTAGGATTAGCCCAATTGACAGCTTAGAGATAGCTTCGCTATCATACATAGAGAGTGTGATGTTTTGCACACGTCAATAACACACGCAGCACCCATTTTACATTAGAAAAGAGGTCCAGCCATGACGCAAATCGCCCTGATTGAACCTTCTGAGCTTCGCGCACGCCTGCAAGCAGGAGAACAACTGCAATTGATCGACGTTCGCGAGGCAGAAGAAGTAGCGGAAGGCATGATTGACGGTGCCAAGCATATTCCGCTCGGACAGATTCCGAGTCGTCTTGAGGAAATTGAACGTACCAGTGAAATTATTTTTATTTGCCGGAGCGGTTATCGCAGCGAACGAGCCTGCGAATATTTACAACAGCTCGGTTATGAAGGCTGCACTAACATGACCGGCGGTATGCTGCAATGGTCACAAGAGCAGTAAAATGCTGCCCACCAAATGAGACGGGATCTTCCCGTCTTTTTTTGTCGTGACTCAAAGCTTAGACAATCCACTAAAGAAAAACGGAAGCTTCCTCCGCCACAGAGGGCAAAAGAAGCTTCCGTTGTATTACATTGCTGTTATCCTAGCATATTCGCCAGTTCATTAGAACCATTGGTGATGGAATACGCCTTCTTTGTCCACACGTTTGAACGTATGCGCACCGAAGTAGTCACGTTGCGCTTGCAGCAAGTTTGCTGGCAGACGCTCAGTACGGTAGCTGTCATAGTATGCAAGCGCACTGGAGAAGCCTGGCACAGGAATACCTTGAGATACAGCCACAGAAATCACCTGACGCCATGCGTTTTGGTAAGTTTCTACTACATTTTTGAAGTAGGAATCCAGCAACAGGTTTTTCAGAGCAGGATCACGGTCATACGCATCCTTGATGTTTTGCAGGAATTGCGAACGGATAATGCAACCGCCGCGGAAGATCATAGCGATTTTTCCGTATTTCAAATCCCAATCGTATTCATCGGAAGCTGCACGCATTTGAGCAAAGCCTTGAGCATAAGACACAATTTTACTTGCGAACAATGCCTTACGTACGCTTTCGATAAATTCTTTTTTGTCGCCGCTGAAGGATTCAGCATTAGGACCGCTCAGCACTTTGCTTGCCGCAATACGCTCGTCTTTCATAGCAGACAGGAAGCGGGAGAATACAGATTCGGTGATCATAGACAATGGTACACCCAGATCAAGCGCGCTTTGGCTTGTCCATTTACCAGTACCTTTTTGACCTGCTGCATCCAGAATAACGTCTACCATTGGTTTGCCTGTTTCAGAATCATATTGGGATAAAATGTCAGCCGTGATTTCGATCAGGTAGCTGTCCAGCTCACCTTTATTCCATTCTGTGAAGATTTCATGAAGCTCTTCCGCATTCACATTCAGGACCGATTTCAACAGGTGATAAGCCTCACCAATCAATTGCATGTCGCCGTACTCGATACCGTTATGCACCATTTTTACATAGTGGCCAGCACCGTCGGGACCGATATATGTACAGCAAGGGTCGCCTTCTACTTTGGCAGAGATTGCCGTCAGAATCGGCTCTACCAGCTTGTAGGCACTTTCTTGTCCACCCGGCATAATTGCAGGACCGTTCAAGGCACCTTCTTCGCCACCGGATACGCCTGTACCAATAAAGCGAAATCCTTTTTCCTCCAGCTCCTTACTGCGGCGCTGTGTATCAGGGAAGTAGGCATTGCCTCCGTCTATAATAATGTCGCCCTTGTCCAGATGAGGCACAAGCTGCTCAATCGTGGCATCTGTTGCTTTACCAGCTTGAACCATGATCAGGATTTTACGGGGCGATTCCAGTGAGTTCACAAATTCTTCAATGGAGAAAGTACCCGTCAGTTTCTTACCTTCTGCTTCTTTGATAAGATCATGCGTTTTTTCAGGAGAGCGGTTAAATACCGAGACGGTAAAGCCTCTGCTCTCAATATTAAGGGCCAAATTCTTACCCATTACCGCCAAGCCGATCACACCAATCTGCTGTTTTGCCATCTGGTTCCTCATCCTTTGCAACATATTTTTTATTCTATATCGCCGCTTTACCGCATTACACTTTATGTGAATCGGAACACGTGCAATTCTATTTTAACGTTTTTAGTGTCAGAAGTGAACCCCTGTCTATTCGCAGATCAAAACACCCCATTTTCATGAGGTGTCCAGTTATACTAAATCTGCATCATTATGCTTCCATCATCAGCAGTTGGCGGGATAGCGCTTGCAGGCGTTCATGGCAGTTCTCGGCTCTGGCCGTATCTCCCTCTGTCATTGCCGTGAAAAGCCTCTCCAATTCATCATCCACTTCCATTCTGAGCAGCAGTAGCCTGGTCTCTCCCTCATTGGAAATGTACATATCCTCCATCTCCTGCGGTGACAGCACCGGCCCCTTCTGATAAATGACGCGTTGCTTAAAGCCGGTAACCTCCACTAGACGAATGACCTCACCGAACAAAATATTTTCCACCAAAATATGATGGTCCTTGACTCTTTTGACAATGGCATGGCCTCGGGTGCTTCCAATCAGCTTTTCCAACCACTCAGCCAGCTTGGCGTCGCGGATCACATAGTCTCCGGCCAACTTGTAGTGCCCAGTACGCAATTGTTGAAAACGAAGCTTCACCAGCTTGCGCCCGGTTCTCACCGACAGCACCAGGTACGACTCATCCTCGCTCCAGTACAGCGAATACCCTTCCGATATCAAATCCTTGATCAGATTATGGATATGCCGACGGCTAAACCGGAGCTCCAAATTGCAATATTCTACCTCGCAGCCCTTGTTCACGGCATTCCCTCCTTTTTCAAGTCCGATTCAAGAAGTCCGGCTACAGCAAGCCTGCGGCTTTCCCGCTTGATCTTCCCTTGCTCTATTTTATACTTCATCTTATGTAAGGGTACTTGGTTATTTGACCTATTTTTATGAGTAACAACGCACAATCCTACTTTTGCCTTATGTGCTTGTCCCAAACCCGGCCTAAAGTCGGTCATGCCTGCTGGCATTATGCTATAATCGGACATATTACGCCACACGAAATGGCTTAACCCAGTTACAGGAGGAAAAGGTATGACGTTCAATGGATTTACTGCAAAGGACTTTGATGTTTTTGGAATTCCGGGGCTGGAGCCTCGCATGGAGGTACTGATTGAACAGGTTCGACCCAAACTCGAAGCGATTGGTGCGGAGTTGGCTCCTTTCCTGACGGACTTGTGCGGCGAACCTATGCACGTTCACGTTGCAAAGCATGCACGACGCAAAGTAAATCCACCCAAGGATTCTTGGGTAGCTTGGGCGGCGAACAAGCGTGGATACAAGGCGTTGCCGCATTTTGAGGTAGGTATGTTTGCTTCTCATCTGTTCGTCATTTTCGCGATTATTTATGAAAGCCCGAACAAAACTACGTTTGCCCAGGCACTCAAAGCCAACCTGAGCGATGTCCGCTCTAACATACCGGATCATTTTTACTGGTCTATGGATCATATGGCCCCGGAAGGTACAGAGCAAAAACAAATGGACGAGAAGGATTTTCAAACGATCATCGACAAGCTGCAGCAGGTTAAAAAAGCCGAGGTCATGTGTGGTATCCGTATTGACAGGGACGACCCGCTCGCCAGTGATGGAGCTGCGCTGCTACATACGGTGCGTTCTACTTTTGAGCGTTTGCTGCCGCTGTACCGAATTGCTTTCCCGAAAGAGTAACCGGCATTAGCTAATCAAGCTGCTATTCAGGCTTCAGCCGTCTTTCTGCGCGGATTACGCGCCAAAGCCAAATGGCAGCCGAACATAAGCAGCATTACAACTCCGCTGATGATAAATGGAGCTATGTGTCCAGCACGGTCCCACAGCACTCCTGAAACGAGTGGACCGATGACCATGCCGGAGCCTTGGAGTGTCAGAAAAAAGCCCCATATCGTCGCTCGCTCGCTTTCTGGGATCAATTTGGCGAGGAAGGTATTCCATGCAGGTAAAATGAGCGCATAGCCCAAGCCGATGAGCGCTACAGATATGAACACAAGCGGAATGGATCGGACGGCGGAAAAGAAAAACAGTGTAATCCCGGCGAGTAAAAAACCGGCGTGCAGAAAATACTCTGTTCCGAGCCGATCCACCAGCTTTCCGCAAGGAATAAGCGCCAACACCGTCACCCCGCCGCCCGCGATCAGAAGTACGCTGTACAAATTCGGCGAAATCCCGAGGTCCGTCCGGGCGTAAAGCGTCAATACCGGGCTGATCAGACCGATAACAAACGACTGCAAAAACAGCGCCGGGTAAATTAACGGGTTTACGTCAAGTTTTGTTTTAAGAGAGTTGATCGTCTCCTTGATTCCTCCCAGCAGCTTCGGCTTTCGCTTCGCAAGACCGTCGGAGGACACCAAAGCGCTCCGTTGCAGCGCCCCTTTGTCAGCAGACTTTTTCCGTCCGGGCAGCATAAGGGAGACCAACAGCAACGTAATGCTGCATCCTGTCAAAATCATAAACACCATTCCGTAGGAATGACCATAATGTGCCATAGCGAAATTCATAACAATCGGCCCCATTCCAGTTCCGCCCATGGACGCAATTTCCAATGTGCCCATCGCCGTCCCATTGCTGTTATTAGGCCCAGACATTTCTGTCGTTCCAGTCATGACACAAGGCCAGAGCGGAGAAGTGCCCAGACCGAGCAGCAGACAGGCGACTACGAGCCACACTGGCTCTGTCTGCACGCTTAGCATGATCACCGCTACAAGTGTAAACAGCAACGCGGTCGACATTGTTCCCCGGTAGCCGAGCCGTTCAGCTATCCAGCCTGCCGGTGCCCGGAACGCATTGTCGCCAAAATACTGGAGCGAAAAGGCCAGACCGATGATTCCGGCTGACAGTCCGAGCGTTTCTCCCATATATACCGGCAAAATAGCTACCAGAAGAGATCCCTTCATAAATTCAACCAGAAATACCAATACCCATAATTCCGCAAAAAAGGGAGACCATAACCGACGAGGATTTTTTTCTCTTCCGATTTGTTTCATCTGTCCCACATCCTCTACCTTCATTTTTTCGTCATAAAGTCCGGGTTGTCTCCATGCTCCTCTCATTCACAAATAAAAGCATCGTCAACCGCTTGCATTCCTACTTCAAACTGCTATACTCAATTTTGTTCTATTATCACTTGCCAGGATTGTCGAAATCCTGCACGAAAGGTTGTGACAACACTAATGAATCAAAGCAACACCCCGCTTTTTACTGCTTTGAAAAAGCACGCTCAGAGCAACCCGGTTCAATTTCACATCCCAGGTCATAAAAAGGGAGTGGGCGCAGATCCGGAATTTCGCGAATTTATGGGGGATAATGCCTTTTCCATAGATATGATCAACATCGCTCCATTGGACGATCTGCATCAGCCATCAGGCGTCATCGAAGAAGCTCAAAAGCTTGCAGCAGAAGCCTTCGGAGCTGATTATACTTATTACAGTGTACAGGGTACAAGTGGAGCTATCATTACTATGATTATGTCCATCTGCTTGCCAGGTGATAAAATTATTGTACCCCGAAACGTACACAAATCTATAATGTCTGCCATTATATTGTCTGGAGCGAAGCCTGTATTCGTATCTCCAGTCAGTGATGAAAATCTTGGTATTCACCACGGGATTACAACCAAGTCCGTACGCCGGGCATTGGAACGCCATCCTGACGCCAAGGGCGTCCTCGTCATCAACCCGACATATTACGGTGTGTGCGCCGATTTGAAAGAAATTGTTGATCTCGCTCACAGCTATAATGTGCCGGTCCTGGTCGATGAGGCCCACGGTGTACTCATTCATTTTCATCCTGATCTGCCAATGTCCGCCATGGAGGCGGGAGCAGATATGTCAGCTACAAGCGTCCATAAGCTGGGCGGTTCCTTGACACAAAGTTCGATTCTGAATGTGAATACCAAAAACGGATACGTCAATCCGCAGCGTGTGCAGACGATTTTCAGTATGCTGACAACGACTTCCACTTCCTATATCCTGCTGGCTTCTCTGGACACATCACGCCGCAATCTGGCTCTCAATGGCTATGAAATAGCGCAACGTGCGCTTGATTTGGCCGAATATTGCCGTGCAGAGGTCAACAAGATTGAAGGATTATATTGCTTTGGCAGTGAAATTCTCGGTACAGAGGCAACCTATAATTATGACGCGACCAAAATCACCATTCATATTCGTCATCTAGGTCTTACTGGGTACGACGTGGAAAATTGGCTGAGAGAAAACTACAATATTGAGGTTGAGCTTAGCGATATGTACAATATTCTCTGTCTGGTGACCCCCGGGGATACGAAAGAGGATATTGAGATTTTATTGAAGGCTCTGCGTGAGCTGGCTTCTATACATTATTCTACAGGTCAGCAGCATGAACTGGATGTAAAAATACAGGATATCCCGCAGCTCTCCCTGATTCCGAGAGACGCTTTTTACGGAGATACGGAAGTGGTACCATTCAAGGAATCTGCTGGACGCATTATTGCAGAATTCATTTATGTATATCCACCGGGTATTCCCATCTTGCTACCGGGCGAGGTCATTTCGCAGGACAATATTGATTATATTGTCGATCATGTAGAAGTAGGCCTGCCTGTAAAAGGACCGGAGGATCGCACCGTGCATCAGGTGAAGGTTATCGTTGAAACAGACGCCATTTCCTGATCCTCCTGAGCCGTAACAAGCTTGGAAAATCTTATAAGCATCTTAAAAGCTTAACAAAAAAAGCCCCCGTTTGGGGGCCTTTTCATTAGCTTACAAAGTTGTAACAGCCGATAGATCCAATGCTATTCGTATTGGGCAACCAGCTCGCTGTATGCCTCTTCTACACGTTTCCATTCATCTTCGTCCTCGATATTGTAAAGCACCATTTCTTCGTTTTCTTCTTCCATACGAAGAATAATGCCATCTGCTTCAGGATTGCCGCGCTCCAGCAGGAGAGCGTAAACGTGATTTTCTACGTCAAAGGTCTCTACCAGCACCATTTCTACATCTTTGCCATTTTCATCAGTTAGCGTAAGAACCATTTCTTCATGTTCGTGGTCATGATCGTGGTTGCAGGCTTCACCGTGTTCATGTTTGTGATCACTCATGGAAATACCTACCTTCAAATTGTTTTATTTTCCCCCGTATCGTAACATGATCAAGGATACAGGTCAATTTGTGGTATGCCTAATTTATCGCTGTAATGACTTTTTCGGACACCAAGGTATAGCTGCCGTCTTTGCTTTCTTTAATGTAGAAACCGACCCGGTAATTCCCTGCTGCTTTAAAATCATACATAAAGTCGTTTGTACGGAACCAAAAGTTATCCTTTTGTGCTCCGCTGATATCCTGGGACTGAATATCTTTCACGTTACCCGCCGGGTCGGTGATCGCTACCTTCACTCCGGAGATATCCGCTTTCAACGTATCAATCTGACTGAATACATTGAATTTCACTTTGTTACCTTTATTCACGTTGCCAAACACCGTATCGCCCTTGAACAAGAACATGTGTACATTCGGTTGGTCGAAAACAACCTTTCCACCGGACGGATCAAAACTGACAATCCCGTTAAAATCCCGAATGGGCACATACGTTTTGCCGTCAATAACAACCGCGTCATCCTTCGACACCTCACCGTTAATAATCAGCTTCACTTGGTCCTTGGCGGATTCCGCCGAAATGACGGTCCCTCCCATTATCGAAAAGGCCATCACTAGGGCCATAACTTTTCTCCACTTCATCGCTAGATATCCCTCCATCATCTGTTAAATAACTTCTGTCTTACATTTATACCTAGCTCAGTTCCACAAGTTGCGCTAGGCATCACAAATTGTCCAAAGTTTTTGCTATGGTGTGAAATCTTTAATTTCAACAGCATCGATGGTAAGATACGACTGTAGAGGATTTATACACATTTAGTCTGGAGGGTGAAATACGAATGAGCCTGACCATACAAATGCTGGGCACAGGCAGTGCCTTTGCCAAAAACTATTACAACAATAACGCGCTGCTGGACAGCGGAGCAGGCAAGCTATTGATCGACTGCGGAACAACTGCTTCTCTGGCTCTGCACCGAATGGGCATCCAATTGCCTGAAATTGACGCCATTCTAATCACCCACATTCACGCCGATCATGTCGGAGGCTTGGAAGAGTTTGGATTCCAAATGAACATCCTTCATGGCCGCAAACCTGTGCTTTATATCGCGAAACCGCTAATTCATCCATTATGGGAAAATACGCTCAAGGGGGGCATGTCACAGCAAGGCATGATTGACAAGCTGGAGGATGTGTTTGAGGTAAACGTGCTGACGCCTGGTGAATCCACTAGCTTAGTATCCGGCATCGAAGTTGAACTCATTCCTACCCGTCATATCCCCGGTAAAGACAGCTACTCCCTGTTCATTAATGACCGTCTTTTTTATAGTGCGGATATGACCTTTGATCCCGGCCTGCTGAATCAACTGGTACACGAGCGGGGCTGTCGCAGCATTTTGCATGAGGTTCAATTACAGGGTGCAGGAGAAGTCCATACGACGTTGGACGAGCTGCTCAGCTTGCCAATCCCGCTTCAAGAGCGGATTCGTCTCATGCACTATAGTGACGACATGGAGCAATTCAGGGAAAAGGCTGGAGTCATGTCCTTTCTGGAGCAGCAGCGCGTATACAACATTGTGGAGTTGGAACGCATGGAGCAAAAATAATACTGGATACAAAGTGAAATAACAAAAAGCCGCCGGGTTTCCAACTGGAAAAAAGCCCGGCGACTTTGGCATATACTTGCGTGTAGTTATGTGCTTAGCGATAGGTGCTTGAAATGAACGTCAGAACAACGGCAACTGATCCAAATTATTCGTAGGATCTCCATCGGCATCTCCGCGAATCCGTTTGCTTCCATCCTTGGCTTTGAATACATTGACCCCGGCAATCGAGCCTGCTTCAATTTCATTCAGAGCCTGACTGTAATCCAAAACCCGACCGGTAGATGTCTGAAATGACGTCAGATCACCATCACCGTTTTTACGTACTGCCGTAATTTGTTCCCGTTCTGCATTAGTCATGCCACATCGCTCCTTATCCATAGTATAGTGGAGGAACTTTTACTAGCATGCACCCTATGCAGAATTATATGCATCTTTGTAATACCAGCTACAGCTTTTTGCGCATACGCACATGTGGAATCCCGGCATCGTCAAAAGGTTCTTCCGAAATTGTCTCGTAACCGAGCTTCTCGTAAAACTTTTCAGCGTGACATTGAGCATCCAGCAGCGAATGTCGCAGCCCCAGCTCACGCGCACGTTCCTCCAGAGCCAGCAGTAATATACGTCCGTAACCCCCTGAGCGATGCTCCTTGAGAACCGCAATACGTTGCATTTTAGCTGTATCTTCCTCATAATAGGTCAAGCGTCCCGTTGCCACCATCTCACCATGATCAGAGATCAGCAAATGATGTGCAGTATCCCCCAGCTTGTCATAATGGTCAATTTCTATATCGACAGGAACTTTTTGCTCCTCGACAAACACCTTGGTACGGATCAATAGCGCTGCCTGTAGCTGTTCTTCTGTCGTTACACTAATAATTTCTGCGGCCATTATCCGCTCCCCCTTATTACCGTTTCAATTTGCAAACCCACTAAATTTGAATTATATATAAAAATGGTAATGAAGTACAAGCTTATTTCTATTTTTCTACTTTACATTTATGGTTAATACATGGTATTATCTAATAACCGAAGGACGGTAGCTCAGCGGGAGAGCATTATCTTGACAGGGTAAGGGTCATGGGTTCGATCCCCATCCGTCCTATACGTCAAAAGCCTTGATACTCAAGGCTTTTTTTGTTTGCCTGAAATAAAGCAGAGTCTTATAGCTAGAAGCAAAGCAGGTTTTTGGTCGAGATTTGGCCGAAAATCTATTTTTAGTTATTCCAAAAAAATCACCGCTTCAAGTGACTTATTGTGTATAATTGAAAAACGTTTTCATCTTCATGAAATTTATTATGTAAACACTTATATAACCATTTTTCACACAACATACTTGTTCACTTGGTTTAAAAAAAAGCGTATACTTGTTCACGAAATGTTCAAGGTTTAACTAAATGTAATTTTTTAGAAAGAAGGAATTAGAAATGCGTGCTTTTCAATGTACTGAAGATGGTTCTATCGAAACCAAATTAACCGGAAAGGAATTGCTGGCTAATCCACTGCTGAATAAAGGAGTGGCTTTTACTCTTGAAGAACGACAGCAGCTTGGACTTGACGGTCTCCTTCCTCCTACCGTATTGACTATTGAGAAACAGGTTCAACGGGTTTACGAGCAATTTCAGAGCCAACCGGATAATTTGCGCAAAAATGTTGCGTTAAATGATCTTTTTAACCGGAATACAGTCCTTTACTATCGCTTGCTCTCCGAGCACCTGAGCGAAATGCTTCCAATTGTCTATACTCCAACGGTCGGTCAGGCTATACAGGAATACAGTCATGAATACCACAAGCCTGGAGGTATGTATTTATCCATTGGTAATCTTGCGGGCATTGAAGAAGCTTTTAAAAATTTGAACCTGGGCTCTGAGGATATTGACCTCATCGTAGCCACGGATTCCGAAAGTATTTTGGGAATCGGGGACTGGGGAGTCGGGGGCATTAATATCTCCATTGGTAAGCTTGCTGTGTATACCGCTGCTGCCGGTATTGATCCTAGCCGGGTGCTGGCAGTTGTTCTTGATGCAGGTACGAACAATGAAAAACTGTTGGAAGATCCTTTATACATGGGGAACCGTCACAAACGTGTTCGTGGAGAACAATATGACCAATTTATTGACACCTATGTTCAAACTGCACTGTCTTATTTTCCGAATGCGCTACTGCACTGGGAAGACCTGGGCAATGTCAACGCACGGAACATTATCAATAAATATGGAAGCAGTATTTTGACATTTAATGATGATATTCAAGGCACTGGTGCAGTTACGCTCGCAGGTGTTATGTCTGGTGTTAAACTGTCCGGAGTCCCACTAAGCAAGCATCGAGTTTTGGTCTTTGGTCCAGGAGCTGCCGGTATCGGTAATGCAGATCAAATTAGTGCAGCCATGATGCTGGAAGGACTATCGGAAACCGAAGCAAGAAGTAACTTCTGGGCTTATGATTACCGCGGTCTGCTTACTAATGAAACAGAAGGACTTTTCCCATTCCAGGTTCCTTATGTACGGGATGCCGCAGAATGCCGTGATTGGGAACGTGCGGAAGACGGCAAAATTCCGCTGCTCGAAGTCATTCGCCGGGTGAAACCGACCATTA
Organism: Paenibacillus sp. PvR008; assembly: GCA_040544055.1. Classification (GTDB taxonomy): domain Bacteria; phylum Bacillota; class Bacilli; order Paenibacillales; family Paenibacillaceae; genus Paenibacillus. The sequence continues at coordinate 50,630 of JBEUOG010000020.1, read as the reverse complement.
TGATCGGAACCTCCGGTGTTACCGGAGCATTTAGTGAGGAAATCGTAAAAGAAATGGCCAAGCATACAGAACGTCCTATTATTATGCCTATGTCTAATCCGACTCCACTGGCTGAAGCAACTCCGCAAGACTTGATCCGCTGGACTGAAGGAAAAGCACTGATTGCAACAGGCAGCCCTTTTGAACCGGTAACCTATAATAATGTTAAGTTTGAAATTGGACAAGCCAATAATGCTTTCGTGTTCCCTGGTCTTGGTCTTGGCGCGATTGTAGTGAAATCCAAAATCATCACAGACAGCATGTTTGCCGCCGCTGCCCATGCAGTAGCCGATATGGTTGATTTGTCACAGCCTGGCGCTTCCCTGCTGCCGAAAATCAGCGAGCTGCGTGAAGTGTCTGAAGCTGTAGCTGTAGCAGTTGCAGAGGCTGCGGTTCAGGATGGCGTAGCACGTCACCAGCCCGATGATATCCTCCAAGCGATTCGGGATGCAATGTGGGACTGCAAGTATAGACCAATCAAACAGAATGGCAAAGAAACTGTCCTGGTTTAAGATTAGCGAACAACGTCAGATTGTACTTGCATACAAGCAAAGTAATTATTGATTACCCGATGTCCGCCAGCCATTTGGCGGACATCTTCATTGGAGGCGACATTATGGCTACAGGTCATATTTTTATCATTTTAATACCTATTTTCTTTGTCATTTTAATTGGTTATTTTGCAGGTTTGTTCAAAGCATTTAACCCTGCTTCTTCCAAAGGACTGAACACACTGGTAACCAAATTTGCTTTACCTGCACATTTATTTATTGGTATTACGACGACACCAAGGGAAACATTGATTCAAAAATGGTCTTTTCTGGTCGCCCTGCTTCTTGGGGTTATCGGCTTTTATATCGTATTGCTCGTAGGATATCGCTTAATCGCCAAAAAAGCTCTGACCGAATCCTCCATGTTCGCTTTGAATTCAACTCAGCCTTCTTTTGCGTTTATGGGAATCCCGGTTCTGGGCAGCTTGTTCGGAAGCGCGGCTGTCGCCATCCCGATTGCGATTACTGGCATCGTCGTTAATGCGATTCTTGATCCACTTGCAAGTATTTTAGGAACAGTCGGTCAGCGCAAAACAACAGAAGCGGATGCTAAAGGCAACTTGTTTACAGTCACCATGAAATCAGTCCTTCACGGACTAAGCGAGCCACTTGCCTGCGTGCCGCTGATCGGTCGTGCTTACCCTATGCGGATTTCAAGCTCCGAAACTGCTACAATCCATGTTTGATCAACTCGGCAATATCACTTCCGGTACAGCCCTGTTTGCCATCGGGGTAACCATCGGTATCAAAAAGATTACGTTCAGTCCCAAAGCACTTAGCATTGCTGTGCTGAAAGCCATCGTGATGCCTATAGTCATGCTCGGTATTGCTGTTCTGATTGGACTGTCCCATGAAGATGTAACCAAAGCCGTACTGCTTGTGGCATTTCCCGGTTCGGCTGTTGCCGCTATGATTGCAACCCGTTATGAAACCCTGAAAACGGAAGCAACATCCTCATTTGTCATTAGCTCAGTATTGTCGCTTATTTCACTCCCCCTGCTCATTTCACTTCTTATATAAGTGACAGGAATTTTAGAATCCTCGACGCGATGCAGGTATTTATATGATCATAGGCACCTGTTTGTTCTTAATTATCTTATTTTTTAAATATCGTCTGAACAATAAAGTAATTTAGTAAGATTTGAGTTGGAAAAACAACATAAAATCCAGTTTTGCCGACAAGCGGCGGTCCATAGCTTCATTCACTGGTCGGCCGCCGTTTTTTTTGAATGACCTCCTATTCTCCCTTGATCCTACATTTTCCCCACAAAAATCTTTGTCTTTTTTGTCAATATATTCCATCAATATGTAACCGATATTCTCCCTTTTAATAAATACCTAATATTTAGAAAGCAAATTGTCGAAATATATAAGGGATAGGTCGTATATTAAACTAAATTTTTAATTCAAAGGAGAAGAAACTCGTGAAAAACTTGAAGTGGAGCACTATGTCCTTTTTTGGTAAAAATCTATTAATCTCTTTTATTAACATCGTATTAATAGGTGCTATTCTTATCACATCCAGCTATATACTTCAAAAGAACATTCTCACCACGCAGCTGCAAGACCAAGTTAAGGTATTGACTAAAAAATGGGCAGAAGATGTTGATAAAACGAAAGTACAACAAGCATTAAGCGAAAAAGATTATAATGGTCCTGTTCAACAAGATTTACGCAAATTTCTCGATTCTATTCACACACTTTATCCGAATGTTGCCCAAGCTTACATATTTGGTACAGAGCTAAAAGAAGGAAATCAAACCTCCATTATTGGCGTTCCCACAAATTTAGTTCAAGCTTTCCAAGACTCGAAATTGAATTTGAATATAGGAGATATGTACACTCTTCCTGACGAAAATGTACAAGCCGTAAATAAAATGCTTCAATCCAATGAATCGGCATTGAGCAGCTTTTACACGGACGATTTTGGCACATGGACGACCATCGTCTATCCTATTACAGATGAAAGCGGTAAAATCACAAGTGCCATTTTCTTTGACGTTGACGCGAGCTCTGTACCTACCGGACTTCATAAGTTGCTTGTATATGGTGTTTCATTGCTCATTCTGTTCCTTGCTATCTTCTTAACGATTCAATATTTGCTGGTAAAACGTACCCTTTCCCCGATTCATAGCCTGATGAAGGGCATCGAGGAAGTCAGCGAGGGGAATCTGAATGTAAAAATCAAGACAGGTCTAGACGACCTTGGTATTATTAATCAAAAATTTAATACTATGATCAAACGCCTTAACGATACAATGGTAAAAGTACAGGATACCACGCAAGAAGTTACGGGATCAGCTCAGGAATTGCTAAGTATTAGCGAGAAAAACAGCACGAATACGAACGTCATTAACAGCAATATTCAGGAAATAACCCAGGGACTTGAAGCTCAGGATCACGCAGCACTTGAAAGCTCCAGGGCTATGAATGAAATGTCTACGGTTATCCAAACCATTGCCGAAAGCTCCTCCTCCGTAGCCGATCAAGCTTATTCCATGGAAAAACGTTCGGTTGAAGGCAATCAGGTAGCCCAAAAACTATCAACTCAAATGGATTCTATCTCCAATACAATAGAAAGTACAGTTGATTCCGTTAATGCGCTACAAAACCGTTCTAACGAAATCAGTAATATCGTAAGCATCATTACAGGCATTGCCAGCCAAACTAACCTGCTTGCACTGAACGCTTCTATTGAAGCTGCCAGAGTAGGTGAAGAAGGTAAAGGCTTTGCAGTAGTAGCGGGAGAAGTGCGTAATTTGGCTGAGCAATCTCAAGAGTCCGCCAAACAAATTGCAGAGCTTATTGAAGAAATCCAAAAGGAAATTGAGCAAACCGTAAAAGGAATGAGTCTTGGTACAAAAGAAGTTCACATTGGGCTGGAAGTTACGAAGCAGACAGGCGAAATGTTCTCGGAGATTTTGAATGCGGCCAATAATGTATCGTCACAAATTCAGGAGGTATCCAGTGCAACGGAGCAGATCTCGGCCAGCACACAGGAAATGTCAGCTGCCTCTGACGAGCTGTCTTCCACGGTTAGCAAAACAGTGGACAGCAGCAAACAAATTGAACATACCATTGGAGAACAGGCAGAGTCTATGGCTTCTATCGTCAAAGCCTCTGACAAGCTTACATTGATGTCTGGGGAGCTGGAAGAGCTCATTTCGTTCTTCAAGGTGAACCGGGAAGCCTAAAATTATAACCTCCAAATAATTATAGATAACAACAAAGAACCTCTAGTCTGCATAGAATGCGCATTAGAGGTTCTTTGAAATGCTCTTACGTACTTCTTAGTTTATAAAGCCTTCCAAAGCTGAGGTTGGCTTACAGTCAGATCTGAACCATCAGATCCCTCCATTTTAACCACATTCGAATTTGACGAAGACTCGATCAAGCCATTTTCCTGCTCTTCTTCTGTTGATAGCGGCCATTTTAAAATCACACGCAATCCTCCCAATGGAGACAACGAGAAGTCCAGTCCGGCGTCTTCCCCAAAATGTAATCGCATTCGTTGATGCACATTCCATAAGCCGTAGCCGCTTTTCTCTTCTACAGGCTTATCAAGTGCTAATGTCAAAGATGTTATGGCATCCCCGCTTAAACCAAGTCCGTTATCATCCACAATCAAGCACATATATGAGCCGACACGCTCAGTCATAATACGGATTATACCATCCTCCGCTTGAGGTTCTATCCCGTGCAGCACCGCATTTTCCACCAGTGGTTGCGCCACAAGCGGTGGAACCAGCAAACTGTTAGCCTGTGAAGTAATAACAATTGAAAACGTTAATCGTGGCATGCGCATCTGCTGAATTTTTAAATAATATTGCACAAACTCGACTTCATCCGATAAAGGAACCAAATCCCGTTCCTGTCTGGTTGTATATCGATAATATTTGGACAAATTATGAGCCATGGCCACGACCGCCTCATGATTGCGCAACTTTGCCATACTCGTAATAAAGGAAAAACAATTATAAAAAAAATGTGGATTGATTTGTGACTGGAGCTGCTTTAGACGCGCTTCCTTCACATGCAGTTTCTCAACTGTCACACTTGGCTTGACAATCCGTCATAAAAATTAAATTTAAACATGAGTTCTACATATCGTCTGCACAAAAAACAGGCATACATAAATGGTATGCCAGAGCCCTGACCTTCGTCGCCGTCAGTACATACTATACATTATTAATGGTTGGCGGTGATAAAATGTTTGATGCTAAGCAAATGGAATGGTTCAATCAACTATCCGCTGAAGACCTGGCTATTTTAGGTGCTGGCTTCACTACACTAGGTGATTTTTTTGCTTTTTTGGCATTGATTAGAGCCAAACAGGAGCCTAAGAAAAATAATTTTGTGGCTCTGGTTAGGGCCAAACAGGAGCCTACTAAGGGGAAAAAAAAGTAACGATACGATCTCATAACATATTATTTGACGACAAATTTTACGCGAGTTCCATCCTCATACTCATCCAATTGGTGACTGACCCATGATCCTGCCCCACGATTATCCTTAGGAGCTATGTATTTGACATTTGCACCTTTTCCACCTTCTGAGCACATCGCCATCGGCCATTCGTCACGATCGTATCCTTTACGAGTCGGAACTCCTGTAAGCGAATGCTTGCGATTTTGCTCGGCTCCTTCACGGTCAATTGTGCATATGGATGATTTCCCCGCCTGAATGGCTTCCTTGATATGCTGCGCCGTTTTAGGATAACGACCTGACGGAAATTGCAGCGTAACCTGAGCCGATGAAGGTGGGTTCTCTCCTGTCGTTTTCGTAAGAAGATTGCCACCTTCAAACCAATACACGCCAGCAGCCAGCAGCACTAGAGTTATAAAACTTAACAGCTTTTTCTTCAATTTCCCTCTTCCCTTCAAGCTATTCCAGTGGATAACCCTCAATCAAGGAAATCCCCGAACTTTATTTTTCTATAACATAACCCGACTCAATGAGATATCCAGCGGACAAACCCGAAGAAGGCACACCACAGGAGAAGACTGATCAATATTCCCCAAAATAAACCTTTAAAAAGCTTCATACCTCACTGACAACCTTTCCGACTGGGCTTTGCTCTAGTATAACATGTCAGAAAGACCGTTGTCGCAACATGCCCCGCATATAGCTTAATCATAAATATTTCAATCTTAAAACATAATAATTTGAAGATAAATTGAAAACATTCTGGGAATCAGTCCCATCTCCATCGGAAATGACAATTATGATATAAAAAAAATCACATTTTAATCAAAATTTAATGAAAGTTTTCCGAAAATTATGTATAATTATTGACATAATAAAACGTACGAGGTGATCATCATGGCATTATTAAACAGAGTACAGGAGTTAAAATTGCAACTGCCTAGCGAGCATCATAGCATTTCACAATACGTGGAGCATGCATTGCATTCAATTGACAGTTTTGTTGAGCAACATCGTCAATTTAAAGCCGCTCAGGCTTTGTATGGTGAAAAAATTAACGGCACGGAAGAAAGACTGTTCCGAGATACCATTTCCGAGATTAAAGCTCAATTGGTGGCCACGCTGGAAAAGACGGTTGAAGACTTCTCACACAAAGGCGACAAACACTGGAAGAACCATTATCAGGACGGCGTAGAATAAGTTGAAAAATAACCCCTGGTCATTATCATTGACCGGGGTTATTTTTGCATAAGCGATATGTGCAATATATGAAGATTATTTCAACACTCTGACAGAGGTAGCTACAGTCTTACCGTTATAAACCACTTTAATACTGGAATTTCCGTAAGCCAATGCCTTCACCTGGCCTCCGCTAACCTGTACGATAGAAGGCCTGGAGGAAGTCCATACCGCTGAACTTGTCACATTGGTAATCGTGCCTGTGTCATAAACCGCATTCACACTCAGCACTTGAGAGGAACCGTTAGGAAGCTTCAAGTTCTTGTTACTCAATACCAGCTTGAGCAGCTTAGGAGTAACCTTGACCTCAATGTTAAACGACTTATCCTGGTATGTGCCCGTAATCGTCGCTGTTCCAATCCCAACCGCTTTGATGGCTGAGCCTTTTACAACCGCCACGGAAGCATTGGATGTTGTCCATTTCACTTTGTTGCTGAGCGTCACTTTTTTACCATCTGTATATGCACCGATGACCTTGACGGATTGACTTCCCTTCAAATTCATTTCAGCGCTTGAAAGGCTTGGCGTCAACGTAGAAATAGTTCCTTCCACGATGACAGGCACTTTCACATATTTATTCAAATACATAGCCTTGATTCCGGAGTTACCGCCGCTTACTGCTTTTACCTTGCCATTTCCCACTGTTACGGCCGCAGTAGTAGCCACCCAGCTTACCTGATTGGTAACATCGAGTGTTCCACCACCAGCCATTTGTGCTTTTACCGTAGGAACACTCACTTCTTGTCCCGCTACCAGCACATATTTTTTCTCGGAGGCGGTCAGCTTGAGTACTTTGTATTGCACAGTTACCGGGATATCCAGCTTGATGGCACCCAATGTAGCTGTCAATGTTGCGCTACCCGGGCTCACTGCAACCAGCTTACCGTCTGCGATTTTGACAACACTTTCATTGCTCAGGCTCCATTTTACATCGGATTGTACTGCTTTTTTGGCTCCATTGACCAAGTAAGCAGATATGCTTGGAAGAGCTGTTTTGCTTCCTGTTTCGAGAGATAAGCTTGCTTTGCTTGATACCAGTTTTTCAATGGTCGGCAATACGTTGACCTTCAAGGTCTTACTCAAACCGTGATAAGACACCGTAATTACCGAATTTCCTGCGTCCAATGGGCTAATTTTCCCTTGCTCCACTGTGGCAACCAGCGGATTGGAGGAAGTCCATTCTGAAGTGCTGGTGACATCAGTTTTACCTCCGGTAAGGTTCACATCGGTCGCATTGACCTGAATTGGTGAACTACCCAGGAAGACCGATTGGGAAGCCGATGGACTCAATATTAATGATTGGGAAGAGGAACGTACATACACGATCGTTTGTGCTTTGAGTTCATCTTTGCTTGCTTTAATGTAAGTCATGCCCTTGGCAAGAGGACGAACCAGACCATCTTCCACTGTAGCCACGGACGGATTCGTGGATGTCCATTCCACACCAGATACTTTTTCTGTACCGCCCACCGTAAGCGTACCTTGGGCAGTCAATTGCTTCGAATCTCCGCTCACCACCAGATTGATGGGACCAGATGGATCGATTTGCAACTTGTTGTAAGGCGATTTAACCGTAATCGTTGTGCTTACCGTTTGCTGTTCATATGTGGCAACAACCTTAATTTGCCCTTTTGAAACTGGAGTAATGAGTCCCTTATCTACCTTTAATATGCTTGAGTCTCCAGAGATCCATTCTGCCTTTTCGGTTACATCCTCTTTACCGGACTCCGTCACAGACCACACCTTTAATTGAGCGGAGCTTCCACCCAGATTCAATGTAGTCGGATTTTGACTGTCCCACTGTACCGTGGAGGTCGTGCTCCCCTCCGCTTGGATCAAACCCGCTGGCAATGCTGCAAATAAAAACATCAGCACAGCAAGTAAGAAGGTACTCCGTTTGCTCATACGTTCCATTCGTTTCTCTCCCTTAGTTTCAGTTCTATAAAATAGGATATAATTAACAATCCCATTCCTTTTATCGGTAAACAGCTACTTAATTTGAACCCTTAGGAGGAAAAAAGGTGGATTATAACAGTTAAAGTTCTCCGCGTAGCGATCTGACCACGAACAGATGACTTTCCTTGGACAAGGTTTGTCCATCGTCCAGAACGACATCGTAATCCGTGTGACTGGTCAATTTTGCGTTGTAGGCAATCAGCTGGTCTTCTTTCCAAACGGTCACGGCCGATTGAAAAAGAATGGCATTATCAAACTGCAATGGAACGCTCATCACATAACCGATAGAATTTAGCTTCGCCGGATGACGGCTTCTGCGCTCACGCCCAGGAGGGAACATCGAAATATACGTAATATTTTCAAAAGGAATAGACAACATCTTCGGGCCTAAAATAACGCACTTGTGCGTGTCATCCCATTTTTCGATCGTGCCGCGCACCTTTTGGGTATGACCGTTGTTGCCGTGATATAAAATGACCTGACATCCCTTCCATTGACGCATGTCCTCACCTCCAGTGCTAGCGGTTAGGAATCTCCCACCGAATCGGTTCCATTGCATGCTCCAGCAAAAATGCATTGGTTTGCGAAAAAGGCTTGCTGCCGAAGAAGCCCCTATGAGCCGCCAAAGGACTCGGATGGACGGATTTCAACACCAAATGCTTGCTCGTATTCACGAAGCTTGCTTTTTTCTGGGCATGGCTTCCCCACAAAATAAACACTGCCGGCTGCTCACGTTCATTAATCGCCTCAATAACTGCATCCGTGAAACGTTCCCAGCCTATTCCCTGATGAGATTGCGGTTGTCCTTCACGCACGGTCAGCACATTGTTCAGCAGCAGCACTCCCTGCTCTGCCCAAGGAACAAGGTAGCCCTGATTGGGAATGAGAGTACCGATATCATCACGCAACTCTTTATATATATTTTGCAGAGACGGCGGTGTACGCACACCTGGTCTTACGGAAAAGCTCAAGCCGTGGGCTTGTCCCTCTCCATGATAGGGGTCCTGCCCCAATATAACTGCTTTGGTAAGATGATATGGTGTTAATTTGAGTGCGGAAAACAAATCTTCCTTTGGAGGGTAGACTTTATGTATCTTGTATTCGCGTGCTAATGTATACCTCAATTCATTGAAATAAGGCTTTTCTACCTCTGCCCGTAAAACTTCATCCCAATCATTACCAAACATAACTCCCGTCTCCTCTCGATATATGGGTCCCGAAATGTTTAGGCGTTTTATTCACAAAAAAATAAGCTGGTCTCCCTCATCCGGAGCCAGCTTATTTATTCGTTACCTGTGTTACATGCCGAAGGACCAGGATAGAAACCATACGATAATCAGCTACCGTTGGATCTAAATTCGATTCCTTATTATAGCATTAACGATAATGGTGTCAAGTAACTGTAAGCCCAAATCCGCACGGTACCTCGTAAAAATCATGGGGTTGGCTAAGAACATTCGGTTAAGCCTTATGAGCGTTCAGATACTCTAGCGCGTTATACAACATAATGGCTGCTTCCGCACGTGTAATCTCGCTTTTTGGATTAAACTTTTTGCTTGCATCCAAGGTATTAACCTTAACATGGGCGAACAGTCCGCTGGCCTGTGGCACCTTATTAAAATCAATAGCGGCCAAACTGAGCTGAAATCCGCCGGAGATCAGCTGAATGCCTTGGGCAGCAGTCACTTTAGAAGCGGGGAGAAACTGCGTATCAGAGACCCCTTTGAACAGACCCTGATTTTGAAGGGAAATGATTTTGTCTTTGCCGCTTATGCTGTCCAAATCCTTGAACGGATTGCCCGCCGCAAACATTTGACCTCCAAAAGAGAAGGAAAGAAGCGATACTGTGGTCATGGCTGCGAATGCGCTTTTCCTCATATAACAACCTCTTTGACGTACTACAGGTTGGAAAGATTGCAAGCGATCTTATTCACACAGTCACAGTCATAGGCATCCGAATATTGCTTTTAACCTGTTTTATTCATTACTCATTCGAACGATATAACTGACTCAATGCTTTCACAAACTCACGAGCTGCCGGGGTCGCTTCATCAAAAGAATGCGCGATAATTCCGATATCCCGCGTAATCCGGGGAATAATCTCTTTAACGATTAGTGAATGGGACACCGAGGAAAGCGTAAACTTCGATATAATGCCGACCCCCAGCTTTTTTTGGACCATGTGGACTAAGGTTTCAGCCGTTTGAACCGTGAGACTCTCCTGGAAAGGAATTTGCTGCTCGTGCAAGGTGTTTAATACAGCAGATTCATGTCCTCCTTTACAGAAGATAAGGTCGTTCCTGTTCTGTTCCAGAGAAACCTCGTGTTCTGCTTGCAATGGATGATTCTCCGGTATGATGGCAACCATGGAATCGTGTTCAAGAATGCGGACGTCATAATGATCGAATGGAGAAGCTACTATTCCAATTTCAACAGTGCGATCCTCCACCCATTGTTTAATTTGATTCGAGTTTCCTTCCATCAATTCAATGGTGACTTCGGGATATTGGGAGCGGAATAAGCAGATCGCTTCCGGAAGCAAGTTCGTAGAGGCCGCCGGGAAGGAGCCTATTTTCACTTTACCGCGCAAAAGCTTATTCTCCTGACACGCAAGTTGAACCATTTTATGTTCGATCTCCTTCATTTGTCTGGCCAAACTTAGCATTTCTTTTCCCACTTCGGTCAGTACGAGTCCATTCTGCTTGTCGCGAATAAACAATTTTACCTGCAAAGTATTTTCAAATTGGATCAAAGCCTTGCTAACCGCAGGCTGGGAAATAAACAGCGCTTTGGCAGCCTCTGTCATATTCATTTTCTCCGCAACCTTCATAAACACTTCAAGATGATTCATATTCACAGACATACACCCATTATAACCTTACGGTTATTCCCTCTATGAAATAATAGTATTTCAGTTATATCAAAACATACCTTATGATAAAAAACAACTCCTGCTCCTTATGAGCAGATGTAATGCTTGATTAGAAGGGGATTGGAATATGAATTCAAATCTGAATTTTACCGAACAAACTACCAGAGATACAGCTTCATCTAAAGGACTTCCATGGGGCGGGTTGCTGGCGCTTGCTATGACCGGATTTATTTGTATTCTCACCGAAACGCTTCCCGCTGGTCTATTGCCACAAATCAGCAAAGGACTGGGAATATCGGAAGCTTTGGCTGGCCAATTGGTCACGTTGTATGCTCTCGGTTCGCTCGCTGCCGCAATCCCGTTGACTGCCGCAACACGGGGCTGGCGACGACGGCCTTTATTATTGCTCTGTATCATTGGCTTTCTCATGTTTAACACCATTACGGCACTGTCTTCTTACTATATCTTGACGCTGGCTGCCCGTTTCCTTGCAGGCGTAGCCGCTGGTGTGTTATGGGGGATGCTTGCTGGCTATGCCCGGCGAATGGTGCCGGATGCATTAAAAGGACGCGCCATGGCTGTCGCCATGTCAGGAACCCCGCTAGCTCTTGCCCTCGGCGTTCCGTTAGGAACATTTCTCGGTACGCTTGTTGGCTGGAGAACGGTTTTTGGTACTATGTCCTTTCTTGCGGTAGCCTTAGTCGTCTGGGTACTCTGGAAACTTCCGGATTTTCCCGGACTGGCTACCCACCAGCGACTCCCGCTGAGTAAGGTTTTCACGATTGCTGGTGTTCGTCCCATTTTACTTGTCGTTTTGGTTTGGGTACTTGCACATAATATTCTGTACACCTATATCGCTCCTTATTTGAGTCAGGCTGGACTGGCCTCCCGAACGGATGTGGTACTGCTTATTTTCGGGATAACTTCGGTTGCCGGAATTGGATTGATCGGTGCATTGATCGACCGCTGGCTGCGTCTGTTGGTACTCATGAGTACCCTTGGCTTTGCTGTAACTGCTGTGGCACTAGGAATCGGAAGTCACCAACCTGTCATCGTGTATTTAAGTGTTGCCCTGTGGGGACTGACCTTCGGCGGTGCCGCTACCTTATTACAGACCGCATTGGCCGAAGCGGCAGGCGAGAGCGCAGATGTAGCTCAGTCTATGCTTGTAACCGCTTGGAATCTGGCCATTGGCGGGGGCGGCTTGCTTGGCGGAATTCTTTTAGAGACGCTTGGGGTTCACTCTTTTCCGTGGACGTTGCTTATCCTTATGCTTCTTGCCTTCGTCGTTTCGTGGGTTGCCAAGGAACACGGGTTTTCTGCAAAGCGACATGCATAGACCATAACAAAACCTCCAGTCACATCGAAACGTGAGAACTGGAGGTTTTCTTGTAGTAAAAATCACTCGAATGGTATATCGTTTATTGCTCGCGTCAAGCATGAAAAGGCATTACCGAAGCCAGCAGCTTTTTGGCATATTCATTCTCCGCATCAAAAAGTCTACAGCTTGAAGATCATGGGCAACGAACAGATAGGTCATATTCATCTCTTGTTGTAGCGAACGCAGCAGTTCTAGAATCTGAGCCTGGACTGATACATCAAGCGAACTAATAGCTTCATCCAGAACAATAAACTCCGGCTCTGTTGAAATCGCTCTGGCGATACATACCCGTTGCAGCTGTCCACCGCTCAGCTCATGAGGATACTTATGGATCACCGCATGCGGGAGCCCCATCTTGAACAGCAAGGCATTTATACGTTCATCAAGGTTTTGGTCGTCGCCCAAAGCACCCATCGGTTCGGCTATAATGCTGTGAACGGTAAACTGAGGGTTAACGGACGAGGTGTAATCTTGAAAGACCACACTCATTTTCCCTTTATTGCTTCTAATCCACTTGGAGACCGGAATCCCTTCTATGTTCACTTCACCTTTGCTGGGCTTCTCCAATCCGAGAATCATCCGGCTTAACGTGCTTTTACCGCTGCCACTTTCCCCGATTAACCCAAGACATTCTCCTTTTCGAATCGAAAATTGAATGTCTTTCAGAATTTTCGTCTTTTTATTGAACCACCCGCCATCTTTCGGATAGCTTTTGGACAGCTTTTCTACCTGAACAAACATGATTCCACTCCCTCTTCCATATATTGCTAAAAAGGAACCGCCAGACTAATCCGGGTACGGATCAGAAATTGGGTAAATTCATGCTGCGGATTTGAGAATATCTCAGCAGCTTTGCCTGATTCCACACATTTTCCATTACGCATCACGATTAAATCATCAGCCAGATATTGAACAACACCCAAATCGTGTGAGATAAAAATGATCGAAGTCCCCATGTTCTCGCGTAGTAGCTTGAACTATTCCACCACCGCACGCTGATTAATGGAATCCAGCGCGGTAGTTGGTTCATCCGCAATAATAATATCCGAGCCCATCATCGTTGTGATAGAAATCATGACTCTTTGCAGCATACTGCCTGAAAGCTGGTGAGGATTTATCCCCTCACTGCTCTTTTTGCCTGTGCAGTCACTCCACTAAAAGCAAAATCAGCAACCAAAGACCACTAGATTAGCGGGTGGCAGTCCCTCAAGGCACTTGACCGACTTGGACGCCACAGATTCAAGTGTCAGTATCGTTTGTTGCACACTGTAATTTAATTTCTGTCCCTCAACGCATATCAGGAAAGGCCAGCTTATTATGAACGTGATAATTATTCTGAAATCAAAAAATGATACACTGATGAAGGTGACTCCGTTTCAACTTCCGCCGGAAATTCCATTTCGAAGACAATCGCCATGTATTTTATAAAAATTTAATAATTTTCCTTTTCAATATCCCACGGTATTACAATTTGATGTTTTTCCATATAACGGAACTCCTCTGCCGTCTGTTATTCAAGGTGATAGTCTATTCGAATATAGTCGAATAGGTCTGTTTACTGTCCAGCTAAAATCATGTATACTCTGAACGAAATACTTTTTTCCTCTGAAGGAGTTTAAGTAATGATTAAACTCATCCGGGGGAGATGCCTGTTAAAATCCAGAATTGAGTTCGCCAAGACAACTCAATCAAAGTTGTCGAGGAAGATCGGCTATTCTCCAGTACAGATAACTAACTGGATTAAAGGCAGGGAGAAAATGCCGTATGAGGCGGCAGTCCTAATTGCCATTGTTTTGGAGTGTCATGCTGAAGATCTGTACGAGTGGACTCTGGAGCGACTTTCAGGCCTCTCCTCTGGATGTTTTTTATAGCCCCCACAATAAAGTCTGTATTCTACAATGCTATTTTTCTCATCCCCCAAACATATTTTTATGTACTTCATTCCCCTTACATCCCTCCTACAACAGAATTCTTTGTTTATATAATCAAATTTTACCACATGAAAAATAAATAAAAACGGGTAAAATGTCGAATTTTATCGAATATACTCGGCTCATCCTAGTCTAACTGGTTATTGACTTAACATCTAAAATATGATAGTAAAAATGACCCGCCAAGTTAACGGGTCACTTCCACCACTTTTTGAGAGCTTTGAGTTTATTGTGCGACATAGAGTAAGTGAAGTTTGTTCCCTCGAAACGGACCAATCCTCCAAATGCATACGACTCAATCATGTTGACTAAACCAAGATTTATGAGTGTATCTTTATAGGCTGGATATAAATAAGGAAAAGCTTCTTTACAGGCTTGTGCAGTTAGGCCGATTCCGTAAGATTTATCACCGGAGTTGAATCGTGGGACATAGTAATTTTTTTTAGGTTCGTACATGTCTATACTAAGCATATCCATTATCTTAAAGAGTCCACTCTCTGCTGCCTTACCTACTTTTAAAATTTCCGCCCCGAAAAAGTAACGAAGTTCTCTGTCAGCATTCATTGCATCTGCATATATTTGTTTCCAACGAGCCAAATTTGCCGAGTTTATACTTTCTCTCTTATCGGATTTTTTGAAAATGACCTGCCCACCCCCGTACTCTCCTGTGACGATTTTATCTACTTGTGTAATGTTAACCAAATTAGATCCGTCTAAGTTGACAAAAGTGGGTAAGCCAGACAAGCACTCATGGAGGGTAGTAGGAACCGTAAACTTTCCATACAGAGTGTGAAAAAGCGGAATGTGGTAATTACTTTTAGGTTTCCATAATTCAATAGCAACCAGGTGGTTTTCCCTAAAAAAAGAGCTTTCTCCTAGCATGTTGTCCTTGAGCAGCTTAGTGGAAAATATTCGTTTTCCCTCTTCTATATAATCAATTCTTTTCTTTTTTCTTCAGCTCTGCTGGTACTGGCTTAGCGCCAAATACTGTTTTTTCATTTTTGGTAGATTCGTCAGCGTATTTCCCCAGTTTTACATTTAAAGCTCTTGCCAATTTCTTATCCATTTCCGTTCCCCTCCTTTCCATAAAGGAAGAATACTGAAAGCTTGTATAGCTAAAGATAAGCATATTATGTGTGATTGCATAAAAAAATTCAACGTGCAAACTAAAATACATACTGTTCTATAATATTTATGATTAGTGGTCTTGTTAATATAAATAAAATGATTAGGTCCATAAACTAAAAACACTAATAATGAACAAATATTAATAATTAAAATCGTTAGTAAATTTAAAACAACGAAAGGTATAGCTACACATATTACCGTTGTAAAACAGACACATAACGTAAGATTACGGAAATGTGCCCCTCCTGAAAATTTCCTCATAAACATAATAGTCCACAATGCTAATAACGCCCCAAAAAAGTGCCCTGTCATCCAGCCCGCTACTGCCACAAGGATTACTGCTGAAACTTCAGTGAGTTTTATACCAAGCGCATATTCCATCACTTCTACACTTGTCGGACCATCGGGGTCAGCTTTTTTTATTTCTGTTGCGATGTGCCTCGATAGCGCTTCTAGCATCCTCGTAATCCCCCCGATC
Source organism: Paenibacillus sp. PvR008 (assembly GCA_040544055.1). Classification (GTDB taxonomy): domain Bacteria; phylum Bacillota; class Bacilli; order Paenibacillales; family Paenibacillaceae; genus Paenibacillus. Next base: position 34,630 of record JBEUOG010000020.1, on the reverse strand, counting down.
TGAAAAGAAATAGGACAATCCGAAAGTAAACAATGAAATGGAAAGCAATCCTATTGTATTAGAGTTATAAAGCATATATAAAGTAATAGAGATAGTGACCGCTGATATTAGCGCACCTATAATTAACATCTTATTTAGGGACGAGAAATAATTTTCACCTCTTAAAAAATCGTGTGGAGGCTGATTTATAAACGAGAATCCAAAGTTATATTTCCCCATAAGAAAAGAAATCAAGTAGGCAATAATGATAGAAGATAACTGAATAAAGTAAATAGAAAACCCAGAAGTGTAATTGATAACACCCGGTTGTGCTACTCCGAAAAAATTCGCAAATAGATATACAAATAGCTGTAGGTTAATGTAGGCTGTTAGACCAGAACCTGCAGAAAAAGCCGCAAGATGTGTTTTGATCCCTAAACCGAATCTAAAAAAGATAACCATAAACAAATACTGAAACGGCAAATCTAATTTAGGCACGCCTATAACTACCCTCATTAGAAAAGAAAACAAAGCTATGCCAATTGCGTAAAAAAGTATTTTTCTACGATATTCCCAAACGGGAAGCATATAAAGCTTTAAGACCAAAGTAACAACGGCCAAAGCATCGAATAACCCAAGTAAAATATACAAAAAAGCAGATAACACAGATACACCATCCTCCTATTTAGCCTGCTGTAATTGTATATTTTACTTGGGTTTGAGGCAATACAATAACCTAGTAAACTGGTAATTTTTTTTACTTCATGTAAGAAATATTTTTTTAGCATTGCATCACTGAATCTATTTACAAAGAACGCGGCTTGAACAATACTGAAAACAATCCCTTTGGAAGGATGGATAACAATAAAATATTTCAAGCAACGACTCAACAAAGAAGATGTACAAGCTCTCAGTAAGGAACACATAGAAGCGATCAATGAGAGTATGTATTTAGGCGAACCAGAAAAAGGTGACGTATTTTACAACTTCCAGACAGATACAATCCATACCGTTTTGTCTACTGAAAACAGACCCGGTACTTTTGCCATCATTACCGATTTTCTAAATTCCCCTTACTTCGACATGTGATTAATTATATATTAATAGACGAAAATACAAAAAAGGAGAGATCGGAATGAGCATAAATCCATTAACGAAAAAAATTATGTTAAGTTCTGCAACAACTGCTCTTCTATTTCTGTTGTGTCTCCATTTTCCGCTTCTGCTGCAAGTACATCTGTGAGTTCTTCTACATATAATGAATCTGTCAATCAACCAGAAGGAGTTGTACCACCAGTAATTAATGGTACTGAGCCAAGTCTAAATGGAGACGTAACAACTCAAGTGTAAGGTTAAATGGACAATTCAAGGAATAAAAGCAGCCCTTAAATCAAAAGCAAGCCAGATTGATAGTGTAATAAAAACTACAATTGAATGGCTGCCCGTGAGTGATACTGTTAAAAAGAATCTTATTAATGTTGTCAAAGTCGATGCACTAATAAAGGCTTTAGATGTGGTCACCAATTTCAGTGGCAGTATTGAAGATGCGCTATCACAGGCTATGCAGTATATAGGTGTAGCAGCGTGGTTAGCTGATATTATCGCTAGAGCTATCGGTGCTATATTCCTTTAATAACTGTGATTAACAACGATGAATGACGGAGGAAAAATGAAAAGAAAGTGGTACTTAACTCAACTTTCGCAGTCTGAAATCGGTAGATAAGCCTTGATATAGCTGGGCAAACCAGCGAGCCAGTTCTGAAGTTGACTCTTAATCAGAGAGGATATGTTCTTGCTAACCTGAGTGGCAAGTTCGTTCAGCAATTCGACGAGTTGCCTCAGGGCGACCGCCCAATCCAAGGTGCTGACTTCATCGCATAACAAATAAAACAGCCCGCCGAGCGTTTGCTGGTCTGTGCTTTGCCGATGCTGCCACGCCAGTAAAATATAGCGTGAAAAAACGATGGTTGTGTGGCTGACGAGCAGATCGTAAGAGCGACCTTGGAACTCCTTTTGCAGGCGCAGCAAGGATTTGGCTCACTTAAAGAACACCTCAATATCCCAGCGAAGGCCATACGTACCAATGATGTCGGCTGCAGTAAGGGTTCGGTCGGTCGAAAGGATCGCGAGCCATTCCCTATTTTTGGAGCGATGGGATGAACACCACCGTGACCGGAATGCCAGGAGCCAGTTCCGTATGGATCTGACGCAACATATGGCGATTTGAGCTTTCGAGCGGACCAGCGACGGCGTACAATTCCTTCAAGCTTAACCGTTTGTCTTGTACGAGATATCGCTTATTGTCGTTCTTCACCATGCCAATAACGTGTAAGCCGCGCTTGAGCAAATCCTGAATGAGCGAGGCAGGGGTGAACCAACGGTCCATTAAGACATATTCGGCTACGGCCCCGAAGGAAAGCGCTCGATCCAGCAGTTCCGGGATGACGAGCGGAGCTGAAAGCAGCGCTTCCTTGCGCCGCTTATAACCGCAGGAACGCTTGTCTACGCCACTTTAACGCTCTACTTCGTTAAGAGGTTTTACATATTTTAGACTGACAATATACACTTTAGACACTTCCTTCATTTAAAATTAAAAGACCTTAGGTTAAACCATAAGGTCTTTCTATCGGTTCTTTTGAAATGTACAGAGGTGCTTCCGTATGTGTTACAGCTATTATAGTTGGTTTGGTTAATTCTGTAAATAATTATGTATGGTTCATGCTGATCACCTCGAATAGCTATTCGGGGATTGGTGTGGTAATTCCTTTAACAATAAAAAAGCTCTGCCGACCAATTAAGGTTAGCAGAGCTTTTTATTTAATCTGATTTCGGGCAGATTGCGAAAGAAACTTGATTGATGTGGGATTATCATACAATTCTTTTCATAAAATTAAATCCAACACGCTTTAGTAATTATGACCAACAGGATAAAGAGCACCAAAATTGCACCCGTCGATGTGAAAGGACAAAAATGTTTGGCTTTATGCTCATGTCCACATTCACTCACTTGAATTCCTCCTTTTATTTAGATACCGTACATCGTATGTGTCCTTGAAGAAACTGACAGGGCTAAGCGGCAATTCGTAAAATAACACCCCTTTGACGTATGCCAGCGGGGTACAAGGATACTTTACGATCGCTTGCTAATATCTTTGTTAATATGGAATATGGGATATGCACCGTGAAAAAGCCATGTTTAATAGCTCCTGATTATAAACCAAATACTTACTGTTTTGGCCCAGCACCCAGTTTGCAAATCCTAAAGCTTTAGCGTAACTATTATAATCGTAGGGATTAATTTTAAACTCAAGAATATCCAGCATAATTTGATTCTCTTCATCAGATAATTCCAAGCCCATCTGGCTAAACTGTCTTTGTCGGATTCTCCGGGCGGTGGCGTCTTGTATTACTTTGTGCTGATTGGACACTTGTCCATTATGTTGACGATAATACAGCAAGTTTTTAGGAAGGTTCGCCATTTGTACTTGAGAAGCTAATCGGTTCCACAACTCATAGTCTTCGGCGTGGGGATAATTACTATCATATTGAATGCCTAGCCGATGGATCATACTATTACGTATTATTGTAGCAGGATGGCAGATGCAGCAATGAAATAACAACCATGTTTTAATTTCGTCATGGCTGGCCGGATTCACCTTCATTACTCCTTCACTAGAAGTAGTAAAAGCAGCACCGCATACATCAATCAATGGATTTTGATCCATAAATGATATTTGTACAGCCAGTCGATCTGGCGTAGAAATATCATCGCTATCCATACGAACGATATATTCACCAGTTGCCTTATTCAATCCTTCGTTTAAAGTAGCGATCAACCCTCGATTGGTACTATGGAAGATTTTAATTACCCTAGGGTCTGTTATCTGTGAAATATGAAAGGCAGATCCATCTGTCGAGCCATCATCAATAATAATTAATTCAAAATCCGAATAGGTTTGAACTAAAATACTGTGTATTGCTTCCCAAACAAAAGCCACATTATTATAAACTGGCAGTATAACTGAAGCTCGTGGCACAAGAAGTCCCCTCCATTCTACATTTTAAAATAAGAAAATATTATTTCACATAAAAACGAACTTCCCTATTTTTTCTTGGAAACTATTTCTTCATATGTTCATATTCTAAGTGTATGTATTGAAATTCATTTCGAGGCGGCTTCTCGGTAAAAAAACTACTAAAAAAGACCTAGTAAAACCATAGCCAGCAACGTCACTATCCATCTAAGTATGCTTCTTCGCTAAAGTAAATGTTAGATGTCTGTTTAATAGAGAAAGTGTCCATACTGTCTAGTAATAATAAGAAGAGGACGGGATGGAACATGTGGACCCATAAGAAGGCGAGAAAAGACCGAAAGAACTATTTTGAGGAAGAAGAAGCTTCCGAGGACTACGTGGATATGCCAAAATGGTATATGGATGATCTAGCCGTCCATGTCAAAACTATGCGTAAATTACGCCTTGAGGCAAAGGCAATGGGAACGTGGCAAGGTGGGAATCGCAACTTCGCTTTCCACTCTGGGACGGGAAAGCCCTATTACCACACAACGCCATCCCAACGATGGAAAGACTGGTGTGAGCGTAACGGATTCCGTAATGTTTCTCTCCACGGACTCGGCCACACGAATGCAACCTATTTGCTAGGACAGGGTGTATCAATCAAGGAGATTCAACATCGACTGCGACACTCCACTTCTCAGGTGACCACAGATACCTATGCGCACGTCACCAAGAAGCTCAGTCGAAAAACGACAGCTCACCTTGACGTCTTCGATCCAAAAGTTCGTCCCCAATCCGTCCCCAAAAGCGAAAAAGGCGCTCGTTCCCTATGATATGGGTTTCATGATTTCAATCCCTAAAAAATAAAAAATCCCTTGATTATCAAGGGATTCAATAGATAAAACATAGTGCCGAGGACCGGGATCGAACCGGTACGGTAGTCACCTACCGCAGGATTTTAAGTCACTTACCGTTAGTAAGCGTATAAAAACCCCGCTGCATCAACGTTTTACACCGATTATATACGTTAAATTGACGACAAGTACCCGAGGACCTCACCGTTCATTTATGCGTGATGTGATTTCGTAGGCTCCCGCTCCTGTGCGGTTGCTACCGTTATATTATACGGTAAATATTTCCGAGTTGCAACGTGCTCGTAAACGAAGAAAAAGCGCCCGCCCACGGATCACACAACCGTAGACGAGCGCTTTATTATTTCCGGAAGTTTATTTTGATACGCCGAAATTTCGTACACCTGATTTAGGGCCGCGCGAGGGGGCGCTTGGGGGTACGTCGTTTCTTCACCGAGTCACAGCGTTTTTGCTTTGAATCTTCGCGTTCCGAAAACAATCGTTTTTGAAACGTTAGGTTAAACGTACGTACACCCACCGTATGCCCGTCTATTTTCGCACCATAACCCGTCTCAATTTCTTCGTTGCGAAAACGTACGAGTTTATGATACGATTACGTTAATTTAAAGGAGGGATCGCGTATGAGAATCGGATATGCTCGTGTGTCTACGGCTGACCAATCGTTAGACCTACAACTAGACGCGCTTATTGCTGACGGATGTGAACGTATATACACGGAGAAAGCTAGCGGGGCTAAGGACGATCGCGCTGAGTTAAAGAAAGCGCTCGATAGCCTACGGCCCGGTGACGTATTCGTTGTTTATAAACTCGATAGGCTCGCGCGCTCTACGTTGAAGTTAATAGCTACGCTGGAAGACGTTAAGAATAAAGGCGTAGAGTTCGTCAGCCTATCGGATAAACTCGATACAACTACCGCAGCCGGCAAAGCACTGTTCGGTATGCTCGCCGTATTTGCGGAGTTTGAACGTAATGTACTCGTAGAAAGAACACGCGCAGGGCTTGCGGCCAGTAGAGCACGTGGTCGTAACGGTGGACGCCCTAAGACGGACCGTAAACGCGTTAACCAAGCGCTCAAACTGTACGATAGCCAGGCGCATACGGTCGCAGAGATAACGGAACTGACCGGAGTTACGAAAGCAACGTTATATAGAGCGCTGAAGGAACGCGGTTAAGCTGCGTTCTTCTTTGCGTCTGAAAATTCCGAAGGGGTCACGCGTCAGGAGCTTCGTGTAGGAAAATTCGCTATAAAGTACAGTTTTGGGACACGATAACTAGCCGCTAAAGCCCTATATACCGCTGATATAACGCCATTTCACCCGATTTCGCATACGTTGTGAATCCGAACCGACTCGCAGCTTAAATAAGGCCGAACATTCGGCATCTCTCCGTGAGTTCATCCGCTGAAAGCGCGAGCCAATCTACCGCACTCCTATGTCGTCGACGTATTGCGGATATGAACCCTCGGTGTACCTTCTCGTACTCCTTATTAAAGTCTTCACGCTGCCTCCAGCGGTACAATGTCCGTCTATCTACTCCGCATAGAGACGCAATTTCATCCATTGTGTCATGTACGCCCTTGCGCGCCAGCATTTCGATTGCAAGCCTATGACGCTCGTCAAGCGGTGGCCGTGGGCGTCTTTTGCGCTTCTTACTCGTCATTGTAACGCAACTCCTTCCGTATATAAAAAAAGAGCGAGCCGCAGCCCGCCCGTTATTACATCGCTAATCTACGCGCTAGCATACCGGCGAACCTTTCAACGTCCATATCGCTATTGATCGTTACGTTCTGTATGACGATTGATGGAGTGTTTCCGCCCTTACCACGTTGTTGATCGCGCCATTCGGACGCTTCGTGTTTCGTGAGGACCGCCTCGTCCTTGTGGAGACGTGCGGGCATTCCGTTGTAAGGAACAGTGTCGATACCGCCTGCGTATCCGGTCGCAAAGTTACGGATGGCCGTACCTGTATCAACTACGGAACCCCACGCTTTCTCACTCCAAGTCTTCGCAGGAGGTGCTTTGATCTCTCCCCCCTCGATGAGAGGTTTGCCTGGATTGTTCTTTGCATTCTCAATGGCCGAGTTTTTCAAGGAATCATAGCTGGAATACTGACGTTCGATCAATTCTTTCGCAGCATTATTGGGATTTAGAGCTTGAACGAGGTTAAAATGCTCCTTGATCCCTTTCATAACGCCGTACGCGATTGCTTGGCCTACGCTTAATGCTGCGCTTGCGATTTGAGGTGCTGACGCTTCTACGACATCTATCATTACGCCCAATGCGCTTGACGTGATTGTCTCAAATCCTGCTCGTCCGCTCTTGTTCCACCAGCCGTTAAACGTCTCAAGAAGCGTATCAAAGACGAAGGTGACTTTACTTTCCAAGTCCGGAAGCTTGTTGAACTTCGGATTGTTGATGAAGTTTGATTTAATATAGGATTGCGCAGTCGTTACCGCCTTCTGTACGGCCGCTGTAATTTGCGGAGTGTACTTCGTTACAAACTGGGACGCAGCGTTTGCCAGTTTAGCGATAATTGGCATCGTCGGAAGTAACGCGGAAATCTGCAACGTCTCTAAGGCTCCCGAGAAAGCCTCCACACTTCCGGCCGCACCTTCCATCTTCTTCTTCGCAACTTGTAGCGCAGTGACATTCGCCATCTGGCGCTGAAATTCCTCGACGCCTTTGGAACCAGCCTTATATAACGTAGTCGCCGCCTTCACACCATCAGTACCGAACATATCAAGCAGCGTAGCCGTCCGGTCCTGTTCCGACATCTTACCGAGCGTCTTTTGCAGAACGTCAGCCACGCCCGCTAGGTCTTTGATCTTACCCTTTTCGAAGAACTTATTCGCCTTGCCGACGCCGATGCCGAGGTCTTCGAATAGGCGCGTAGCCTTCTTCGTCTGAGGTTGCAGGTACATCAGCATAGACTTATAAGAGGTACCGGCATCCGACCCGGATTTCAACCCGTCATTGGACATGAGGCCGATCGCGGTATTAAAGTCTTTGAACGATACCCCCACCATGTCCGCAACGCCGCCCGCACTCGCGAGAGCATATCCGAGACTTCTTACATCGGTTGCCCCGGAATTGGCAGTACCCGCGAGAATATTCGCAGCCTGGGCCGCTTTTAACCCGTCCTTCTTAAACGCATTTAGCGAGGTCGACATGATCTCCGCAGCTTCAGCGAGACCAAGTCCGCCAGCAGTCGCGAGATTGAGCGCTGCGTTAAGTCCGCCCTTCTTACCGACCTGTTCGACGCTCATGCCCGCTTTGAGTAATTCCTCGATCCCTTGTGCGGCCTCAAGCGCGCTATATTTCGTTGCTGCGCCTTGTTCGAGTGCGAGCTGCTGCATGGCCTTCGTCTGTTCGTCCGTAGCGCCCGTTAACGCTTGGACAGTCTTCATTTGTGCCTCGAAACTCATCGCCTTTTTTACAGAGTCCGCCGCAAACGCAATCCCTGTAGTCGCTACGCTGAGTCCCGTCGCTGCTACGCCGAACTTGAGCATTCCGCCCATTGCTTTACTAAGTTTGCTGGATAAATCGTCCTTGAGGCGTAAATGCCCGATTAAATCAAACGACACTCCGTACCACCCACTCTCCGTGACGATCCAACGCACGCAACAGCTTCCGCAGAGCATCACGTACACTCGCCGTCTGCCTCATAGCGTTACGTCCCCGATCTACAGCCTCGTCCGCTTTCTCCAGCGTATCGGAAAGTCGGTACATGTGGTGGCCGACAGTCTTCAACGTGTGTATTCCGGAAGCATCAAATCGCGCAGCTACTTCCACCCAAGTTGCGTACTGTTCTGCGTGGCGTGTGCGAAACCCGTAGTTACCCGGCCTCGTGTACGTAATAATCTCCGCTAACAGCGTCGCGATTGGAACTACCCGTTCCATATCGGCGAAAACGCTGGTCGGTAGTTTAGATTTGCTCATCCGTATTCCTCCCTATGATTATTGCGCCGCCTTCGCTTCCCGTTCAAACTGGAGCATCATCGACGCGTACATAAACATCCGGTGCCGTCGTTCCTTTGCGTAAACTTCGTCGGGCGGAATCCCGTGACGCTGAAAGATTTCATGAAGCAACGCAGACTCCCCGCCCGACTTGATTAGTTTTTTGCTTCGTCAATCAGCTTCGCATCGTCAACGAATCCGGACAGTTTCAACAACGCTTGTACGACGCGGGATTGTTCGCCGGGTAACAGCGCCTTTTTAACCACATCGGCTGCGTCGGATGCTTCGTAATGATCACGGAGTGACTTATCGCTAAGGTCTGGGTCAGCTACGGCTTTAACGATGAGCAACCGGTTAAATAGCGATTCGTCGACCGATCTATCCTTACCGGTAGTGGCCTGTGCGCGAGCCTTTTCGAGTGTGTCTTCATCCAGCGCTTTGACGATGAAGTCCGTCTTCAAACGAGGGATGTACACGCCTTCCTGTAAATCCGTAGTGGCTCCGAGTAGTGCATCCAGTCTGCTTGTTGTCATATAATCAGCCTCCGTATGTTTTGTATGGAATTAAAAAGAGGCCCCGAAGGACCTCCGTGATATCGCTATTTACTTACGCGATCAGCCCTTTGATACGGGCGTGCGCCTTCTCTTGCTGGAGCTCCAACGTGTATTCACCGACGATGATACCGGACTAATAATCGCCCTTGACGCCGCGGTACGTGTGACCAAAGGAGCGATCTCCTCGCCGGTACCGACGCCGCCTGTCCACGTTTTTGGATTGATGAATTTACTCACGCTGATTCCTCCTCTTGTTCTTCCTCCGTCACGTTTGACCATGATATCTTTGTACTCTGCTTTCCCGTCAGCCGATTTTGTACAAGCTTGCGACCATATCCTCTCCCACTTTTGGTAAGGCGAAAATGGCCGAGTACATTGCAGTGATAATCAACAGTGTCTGCTCCGAGGCACCGATGAACTATGCGTGTCACATGCTCAAAATTAGACCAAGCAACGTCAATAAGCGGATAAGCTTCGTAAGTTACGTTATGGCGGTCTATGACGCTGCTGTTCTCGTCCACGAGAATAACGAGCGTCATCGTCTTGTCGCCTGATACATACACGTGCTGATAAACGGTCGCTTTCATCAAATCGCCTCCTCTGCGGCTAGATATAGCGCAACAGCCTCCGGCACATTCGACTCGTACTCGATCGCCTCGTCCTTCTTCGTCAGCTTTCTCGCAATGACTCCGCCGAACGTCAGGCTTTGGATTGCGCATTCGACCTCGTCCCCAAATTGAATGGGAAACGCCCGATCTAGTACGTGAATGGGCTCCGCCTGGCCTTCGCGGAATATTTCGACACGCTCGTTACATTGAGGGCCAACTTTAATTAGCGTGTGCCTCACGTTTAATGATTTGGTTTTCATACTCGTTGCCTCCTCGTTATCGTCTAGCAACCTGCGTACTTAGATAGCGACACGGGATTGAAGAGTCTCCGCGCCACCTCTTGCAGCGCCTATCCGTTTTCGCCATCGCGTGGAGTAGAATGCAGCTTGAATCCGGTTTGAAATACGAGCAATAGGCTTTCGCGTCATCTTTAGCGCTAATCTGTTTCACCTCCTGAAAGCACGCCAAATAAGCCGCCTCGGAATCGGGCCGCTTTGGTCGTGTGTTTATTAATTGAAGAGAACTTTGATCGCCGCCAGTTTTTCCGCCGACCCTGCGAAGACAATGCGCGGATTAATGATAATGCGCTTCTTACGTCTATCGCGGACGTTATGCGGCAGGTAGAACACCGGCTCACCTTCAAGCTTGATAGACTCAAGAGCAATACGAAGCCGCTGCGTGTTCTGATAGTGGAGCAAGGCCGCCAGTCTTTCGAGGTCCATCGGTTGGAGTCGGTCTTCATCGGGTTCTTCCGGATTGTAGCAAACGATATTCGTCGAGAAGCTTACAAAAGGAAGAACCGCGTAGATGATCGCCAGTTGCTTAACACTCCTGCCGTTATACCGCTCATATAGCCCGCGTACCGTATCCCGAAACATCCGAGTATGACGGAAACGGTCCAACTTATACTGTGAATCCTTTAGCACGCCCCTGTAGAATACAGAAGGGTTCACATATAGGTCGCCGTACTCATCCTCTACGGTCAGGATAGCCTCGTCCACAAGCTTACGGTACAGTTCCGAGAAACGGGGACGACTCATTCCGAGTAGTCTTTCAAGTTGCTTCCGGTCTATTCGTCGTCCGTTATCGTGCTGAAGGCGGCCATTATAGCCGGTATACGTCCCGATGAACATTAAACGAGCTAGATCGGACTGTGTCAGCGAAGGAAACCTTTCGCTCATCGTCATGCAGCCGTCAAATAGAGCAAACACGAAGCCACCGTTTTCCGATTCGTGCGCGCTGATCTCATTTACAGCAGAATAGCCATGCGCCTGTTTTTCCGTAACCTTGAGTGCGATTTCGAGCGTATCTCCGAGCATATCCCCGACTTCCTGCTCGACGGCTTCCTTCTGAGCGATTACACCCCGCTTTACTTTGGGCGCAAGACCTGCCCATACTCGATGTTCCTCCTTGCGCACGACTGACACGCAATCCCCTCCTTTTGGTAATTTATAAATAGCACGCTTTTCAGGAACAAAAAAGGCGAAATAGCACGCTTTTCAGGAACAAGCTTTTTAGAGCGGCACTACTGAAAAACGTTGATGCAAAGCCTTTTTTTGCTCTTTTTCTGTGTTTCCGTCGATTCTATCCCTCTTTCTTCAGTCAATTCTTATTCCCTTGACGCGCACGAAATGTAGTATGAAAATGATCGTATAACCTCCTGCCGCCTCCCTTCGGTCGTTGCCTCACCGCGCCCAAAAGATGGCACGATGAAAGTGTATCTCTACCAAAGTCTTTCTCGCGTTTAGAATATGTACAGACGTCCCGGTTAGGGGCGGATGTCCGCAGGAGCGTAGCGACGCGGAAGGTAAAGCGGATGAACACGTTATACCTTCCGTTGCAGCGTCTACTTTCCCGGTAGTAACGTATCCTGGTACATATCGAGTAGGCGCGTTAATTTATCGGACGTAAGTTCGAGTTCCTCAACACAGCGCTGGCGCATCGTTTCATTAATCGGGCGTTCTCCTTTCTCCACGCGCCATAGATGCGATTCGGACACGCCGAGTAAGGCCGCCATTTCCGCAAGGGATAGACGGTAGATCAGCCGCAGCTTTTTGACGGTGGTAAAGTCGATAATCATTACGTCAGCCTCCTTTAATTGCGCAAGATTTCTTGCGTGTAGTGTAAATAAAAAGAAACCGCTGTTCGTGCCGCCAAGCAAACGGTACGAGAGCGATTTAAGCTTATAGCTGCCTTCGTTATATATAGCCGTGAAATCGAGAAAAATATAGGTATGACGCAACAACCTTTCAACTATAAGGCGTTGAAACACCGCGAATATAAGGTTCCTCATGTATAGGAAAATGTTGCCGGCTAAAACGCGATCCCATCGTTTTCATATACGTAGGCAACTGAGCGGGTAAAAAGCAACCATAAAATGAAAAAAGACGCAGGAAATCTATGACGAGACTAGTTCCCTCACTACATGTAGATAACTAAACGGATAGAATATACGGTGAAAGAGTGAGTACGTACAAAAAGCTCACAAATCAGAAAGATATTTGCGGAGTGTACCCGCAACATTCTACTTCCTCATAACGTATAGCCACAAAACAGCGTAAAAAACAACCCTATGGCGGAGGAATTTACGCGGTTCTCTCTATATAGGAGAATGTCGCCCGCCCATCATCTCATATCGTCATACCTTGGACACATGAGAGCGGTCAATTTCAGTTGCAATCCGGACGTTTTCGGCGTATAATATATTTGGATTATCATGCCCATTACCAGCCCCTTCGTAGGTTATAAATATACTGTCAAAAAGGGACAATTAGAGACGAAAATTTCGAAATTTATTTTTGATTCTTGTTAACCTCCCCTTTGCTACCTCGTATGGAAGGCCGCTAATCTGCGCCGCATACGCCCCTTTCATTATGTACCTTCCTTCTATTGTAACGTTGTATCCCTCGTTCCGATTTTCTCGTATATCATCTTCCGCCTTGTCTGTAAGTTTCCGTAAAAACTCGTTCTGCTGTTCGGTTAGCTTTTTCGCCAACATCGACGCAGGCACGTCAACGCCAAGTACGGAAGCAACCGGGCTCGCAAACTGTGGCTTTATCATTAGATCGCTGCCACCACGCCGTACGCGCCGGTATCCGTTCCGCTTCGACTGCTCGTCGTAATACCGGGTCATCAGCGAGGCATTAACGTATTTGACTATTTCTTGTCCGCTCCGATCAATATCTACGTATTTCAGCACGTGCTTGAGCGCTTTCTCCATGTCTTCCAAAACCTCTGAACGAATACGCGTTTCCTCTTTAACCGCCTCTGCCTCCGTCTTCTCAATAAGAGTCAATACGTGAAGATACCATTTATAATCTCGTTCGAACCCTCCGTCTATAAAACGTTCCTCTATTGTGTTTTCTTCCTGCCGGAGCCACGCCATAATTTCCGCGTTAATTTCGTATGTGTACAAATACCTATCAAATCCGACCGGTTCAAACGGAATATCAATATTCAAGTCGATTGCCATTATGGAGAGATAACGGTTTAACTCGGGATAGCTATATTTTAACGGCTGCCGAATGTACCAAGCGTGTTTTACCGCCAATTCACGTATAGCCTTGATCCGATAAGCAATGTATTGTCGCGGCTCTGCCAGTGTGATATAAACCTCTCTCATTTCAGAAGAGGCGTACCTCCGTGTAGGGTTGTCCATGAAGTCGACCGTCTCAACATCATCCATAATCCAATTGATGACGCTGAGATCACCAGTTTCTTGGTACGCTTTAATGGAATCTTTGAAGTTCATAGGCATCCTCCTTCTTTTTCTAATATTATAATGTCGATACATAAACCTGAATACTGATCATGTTCAGTGCCGAGGTAGTGTCATTTAAAATGACGTCAGCTTTTTCATCACTATCTAGACGAGACATCGCCTGTCCGACATTGTGTCACGTGACACATTCCCTTATTCTGAAGCTATCCCGAACTGCCAGTCAAAAATCCGTTCGAGAGCGTCACTGTCGAACCTGCCGGTTTCCTCGTCGTACACTTTCTCGTTCCTGCGCGCAATCTCCTCAGCAGGCCATGACGGAGTTCCATTTTTGAAGAGGCGTTCCTTTAAATAGTCCATTCTTTGATATATCTCCCATCGTGGCGGTGCGTCTTTTTCCTTTCCTGCGCTCGCTAGCATCCGCTCAAGCAAGAAGTCTACATCCCCCTCTGTAATCGCCTCAATTTTCAGACCGTACGTCATGCAGAATCCATGAGCGGTGATCCGCCCTCGGTGCTCGTAAAACATGTCCCACCTTCCATTGAATACCGCGATCATCGCCCATAAGAGATGGCTGCGCAGAGTATCAACCCATCCCGCAGCGTCGGCCACCGTAGCTTTGCCTTTATTGATCTGAGGCAAAAAGTAGTGCGTCTGAAAATGGTCGAATAGGCTTCCGTCCCCTACAGGGTCCTTCGTCTTCCCGCAAAACCTCGATATCATGGCCTCCGCTTTAAGGATTTGGACAGCGTGCCCACCGGATATGTTTCCCGCTGCGATCTGATCCTGTATTTCAGAATGAGCTTAAGCAGGCGAAGCTTGGACGTCACATAGGTGCGGCTCTTTTTGACCTTTTCCGCAACCTGTTCGTGAGTGTAACCCAGTTCTACGTAATTCTGAAACGCGTGCGCCTCCTCGATATCGGTCAGTTGCTCGCGCTGGATATTTTCAATTACGGCTAAATGGAACGCTTCCGTGTCGCTTAAATCGCGTATCTCTGCACGAATAGAACTTAAGCCCGCGAGTACATGGGCGCGATACCTCCGCTCGCCTTGAACAATTTCGTAACCTTCTCCGACTCTTCTAACGAGTATCGGCGACTGCAGTCCGTCAGCAACGATCGAATCGGCAAGCTCCCGCAAAGACTCCTCATCGAACTGCTTGCGGGGCTGGTTGGGGTTGGGTTGGATGTTTGACATTGGAATATCAATCGCCATGTTTCCTCTCACCTTCCGTTTAGTGGTATAGTCAAATAATAAGCGTTCTCTAAGGAAATTTCTACATAAATCACCAACTGACCCATCCCTGGACTACTCTGATACAAATTAACCCTTACGAGAAGGGTGTAAGTTCAATTGACACCCCCATTATTTGGATCAGCATTGTGGTACGGCCTCGATCGTTTCTCCAAACTTGCTGATTCGAAACGTGTACGTTTTGCATATTAATAGGTTTATTTATTCGCTTTAGTGAAATGAAGTCAGTAAGAAGAAATATTTTACGAATTGCGAAACCAAACATGGGTTCCCATCGTATACCTTATTATAAAGCACGGAAGAGACGTCCGCAGCCTGTTACGTTCGTCCCTCCACTATTTATATGAAGCGATGTGCCTGAACGGAGGTTGCCGCCTCCGCATCGCGTTGTAATTAAAAGGAAACCCGGGTTTCGCTCTAGTGAAATCGGCCAGCCTACCGAGACGTTGGCGCGTCATACGTAGACCGACCGGAGAACCACCGAGCAGTTAGCGCTACTCAGCGTTAAAGCAGAGACCTGTTAGCGCTGGCCGAGCGTCCGCATGGCGATCCCTTCGATTGACGTCGAAAAGTACGGACATTAACGATTGACTGCCAATGTTAGCGCAAAGGCAGCCGGGTAATGCACGCGCGTCTCCTCCCCATATTGGCGTTTAGGTTCATCGGAGGGCGCGTTATCCTTTCTTTTTAACGAGATTTAATTCGATATCACCACGGTCTTCGAGCCATAAGAGTTCATCGACCAAAAACGTTAACCCGTTCATGGCGCGGATATGGTCGAGGACTTCCGTGACAACTTCCAACAAGTCGCGCTGAACGTTCTTCCCGAGTTGAAGACCGCCGGAGTCTCCGTCGATAAATAAGTGCGTGTGTTCCGGATGCTCGATCTTGCGGACGTGACGGAGCCAGAGGATTCCGGTCTCAAGATGAAAGAAATAGCGATCATCGTACAAAACGCCCTCCACGAGCTCATACATATGCGGCAGGTCGTACGGACCATAAGCAAGCGCCGCTTTCTCCAATACGTTTGTTTTAGTCTCCATTTTCGTACGCTCCTTCGTAGTTAAATCCGACTGGCTTAATGTCGGTACTCTTAACGTTATGTCCGGTGTCATTCGCGTTCTGGACCGCCTGCTCGATCGCAATCGTCCGGAGTTCGTCCTTCGTAAGCTGGCGCGGTGCGTACACCGGAAAGGTCATGCGGATGTCTCCGAACTCGACGACGCATCTATAACAGTGATCGGCCGCCATTAAGAAACGCCTACTTTTGAAAATACGTTGTTAAATGCTACATGCAGTTCCTTAAGTGCTTCAATCCGCTCCGCGTCGGTGAAGTGCGGACTCCCCAAAACGTTACCGACCGCGAGTGTATAGAAACGGGACGCGATCATTAAGGCATCACCGTAGGTTTCCGAACCAAGCCGATAATCCGTGAATATTTCCAAGTACGACATTACGTCAACACCTCTCGCGTGACCAATACGACTGCATAGACGAATTTAAGTACAGTTACGATGCGTTTGCGAGTCTTGCGTGACAATACGATGTTACGCGTAGCTGGCGAATTTACTGTTACGTTCAACCCTGACGCCTCCCTTCCCTACTATGAATCCGAGTTCACGCATGATGTCCATTGACAACGTTAGGCTTCCGAGTGGCGAGCGCCGACTGACTCCCGTTGTCTTCCAGAATGCTCGCGGCTGTATGACGAGTTCCTGACGCGTGCCGACGTAGCGCAATATGTAGTTGCCCGTAGTCGGATCGAATACGTAACGAACGTGCGCCGGAGTAACTAGCGGACGAACAACACGGAAGACTTCCCGTTTCATTTCTGCGTCTAATTCAAAGCCGAGTTCGACGAGTTGTGCCGGAGTAGTTTTGACTACGCCACCGTAGAGATACGGATCAGCTTGCGGTATAATAGTGAAGAATAATTCCGATGTAACGCGGAGTTCTTGACGAGTGCGGCCGCTTCCGACCGTGAGGATGACGTTACTTTCGCGACGATTACGGATGAAACCTAACGTGATTGACATATGATTCGCCTCCAAGCGGGATATATAGGATGAGTTGCGGGTGTAAGTTCAATTGACACCCTGACGGTGATGCTTCGTTACGGTACGATGTTAAATGGGAAAATAAATGAAAACTTATAATCTTTCTTATCGTACGCTTATACGTACAACATTTGTTTCGATTATAGTGTACGCTTATGAGTACAGTCAATAGTTTTTTAAAATAATTTTAGGAGTGCGCTAAAATGAAGGTAAAAGTGGTACTTGGTGAGTTAATAAAGTCGAGGGGAATTTCTTTAAATGAGCTGTCCCTGAAGACAGGTGTCCGAAGGGCTGCACTGTCTGAACTGGCTAACGAGAAGAGAGAGAACATAAATTTTAAACATATCGAAGAAATTGCTGGGGCGCTCGGTATTACTGATATTCGCGAAATAATCACGCTGGTAGAGGAGGAATAACGTGAAATCAGCACCTACCTCCGTTCCATTCAGCATGACTCGTAACCTTGACAAAGACGAAAAGGATACGCATATTGTGCGTACCCCTTAACGTAGAATTTAACGGCCTGATATGCGGCGATTTTACGGTGGGATGTCTCGACGTCGATTGAGTGGCGATGTGGTTTCAACCCACACCGTCAAAGATTCGCGTGACAGAGCCAATAATGCGACGATTATCAATGAGGACGGGCTCTATGATGTAATCCTTGAGAGTCGTAAGCCAGAAGCGCGTGCCTTCCGCAAATGGGTAACTGGCGAGATTTTGCCTACGATCCGCAAAACGGGCGGCTACGTAGCGAATGACGATTTGTTCGTGCATACGAATCTCTCACATACCGATGATACGATGTACGTTTTGTCCTATAATAGGTTTATTTATTCACTTTAAGTAGGGATGGGGGGAATAGTATTCACGTCACTGGCTCGGAAAGGAGGAATTAACGTGAGTGAAGTCGCAACTTTATCATCCGATTTACCTACGATAACTGCGGAAATCAACGCATACAAGCGCGTCGCAGGCGAAGCTATCTTCGAAATTGGCGTACGCTTAAAGGAAGTACGCGATGCAAAAACGGATAGCCTGGATATAGGTGTGCGAAACATCGCTCGACAGCGAGAAGCAGCGGGAGGCTGGTTGCGTTGGCTCACTGTGGTAGACATCCATGAGCGGCAAGCGCAAAGGTTGGTCCGTGTAGTAGAGGAGTTTGGAGAAGATACGACCACGTGGTCGGCACTACCTTTTCGAGCCCTCTACGAAATCGCAACGCTTCCGCCTGACGAGCGCACTCGGGAACATACGCTGAAATCTGGCGTCACAAAATCCCCAGACGAAATGACTGTACGCGAACTGCGCGAAGTAAAGACCGCACTCAAGGCGGAACGCGAAGCGCGGGAACTTGCGGAGGCGCGCGCGGAGAAAGCTGCCGTCATTTAAAATGACCATAGAAAACCACCGTGCATTTAACGCACGGAGGCCGAGAAGGGTGTATGCAATGTAAATACCCCTGGCGGAAGTCCGTATAAACAACGAAAAAGCCCGTAATCCTCTACGTTGAGGACACGGGCTTTTAACGTGAAATTAGGCGTTTATGGCGCTACCCTTATGTGGGTATTAAGGACGGGGTTATGGCGCTGATTTGCGGTGAAAATACGATAAATGAACCTAAGTATAGCGCGTAAAAACGAGATAATGATTAAGCTCTTTTTAGGACTATCTTCACTATAACCCAATACACTAAAAACCCCACAAGATAGGCTAACAAATCCCAAAGGTCGCTAGTTGAGGCTTTATATAGGGGAGTTACATATTCCCAAAAAAGCGATGCGAATGCTACCAATAATAGCGACCACCAAAAATTTATCAATAGTTTTCTTGTTGTAATAAAGTAGAGAATGCTTACAAATGAGACTAAAATAATGGGCGCAAGCAAGTCGTTAAAGTAGCCTTTAAAAAAAGTTCCCGCCGCTCCTCCAGTATCTTTTAATACGCCTTCATTCATGCCGTATAAGACAAAACATAATATAAATGCAACTATCTCTTGAAACAAACTTTTATTAAGGTATGTTCTCATCTTAACAAAAGGAAAGGATTACCACAGCTAAGACAATCCCCAAAGCAATAGTGAGAATTTGTTTCATTTACAGCACCCCGTTATCATATTCATTGTTCAAATTGATACTACTTAATTCCTCCATAAAATACATCCTCTCGACTAATATAGACATATTTTACTATGAAACCAAGCCATAATCTAGTATATTTTTCCTATGTATAAAAATAGCGGACCCACCTACGCAAAATCGCGCAAATGAGTCCGCATCATATTCGCTACTTCTCCGTACTCTGCCCCGCTTTCGGCTTCGCCCCATTGAACGTACTATACACGCCAGTTCCAATCAACGCGTACGATACGATGTCTACGCCGATCTGCCACGTTCCGAAATCCGGGGCTACTCCGTACTTTTCGAGAACTTGATACGCGAGGCCGACGGCGGCTGTGATAAATAGCGGGTTAGCTAAACGCCCACCTCCGAAGAGATGAGCGTTACGCACATATGTTTTATATTTTCGTATTCCGTTTTGCCTTTGTACTCTTAAAAAGCCGATCAACCGGACTCGCCTTCGCGTGCTCTGCTTTCAAATCGTCGTTTACAAGTGCTACATATCTTTGCGTCATTTCCATCGTAGCGTGTCCGAGAGCCCGCTGCGTAGCAAAGGCGTTCGCCCCATTACGCAAGAACTCCAACGCAAACACATGCCGCAAGTCATATGGTCGAATGTGCGTTCCGATCTTTTTGCAGTATATTTCCATCCGGTCGCCCCATGTATGGCGGTTTAGTGGCCGCCCTTCATACGAGCAGAATATCGTAACGTCATCGCCCCACTCAGGCGCGCGTACTGATATCAACTTACGCATTGCCTTCGTTGTAGTCTCCGATATAGGAAGCGTCCGAGCAACGCGTCCTTTCGCTACCTTCGCAGGTACGTAAATTTCCCGCAAAGATGCGTTAAAATCCTGCGGTATTAGCTTCGTACCCTCCGACGGACGGATGCCTGTATCTAGCGTTAAAAGGATGAGTGTATAGTCGCGTAGACCGACGAAGGTGTTTTGGTTGGGCGCGGCAAGCAACGCATTCAACACGTCAACCTCGACAGCAACGGCCCGATTCTCCGTCTTGCGTTTCTTTACACTTGCGAGTGGATTCACGGACATCTCGCCTTCTTTTACGCAGTAATTAAAAAATGTACGCAAATAGACAAGTCGGTTATTAAACGTTGGTGGCGCGATGTCCTCCGCCAAGTGCTCCATTACCGCGTCCCTCAAGGCTTGCTCCGAGCCCCATGCGTTGGGAAACCGCTTGAATAGCAGCTTAACGGTACGATCGTAGTCATGTAACGTATGATCGCCAACTCCGTCCTCTAGCTTTTTATACGCCAGGAACTCCGTGAGAAGCTGACGCCAGTCCGTCCGGTTGCCCGCCGTAGGTTTTATACTTCGTAATCTTGCCAAAATAAAAACGCCTCCTCCGCATATTAACGGTGAGGCGCTTCGTTGGTCCTGTGTACCTGCGGATTGCTCCGTTACAGCTACACAGGACCTCGCGTTATTTTCGTCCATTTAACGCTGATGTGTCCGTGGTAAATCAAGGATGCCGAGGACCGGGATCGAACCGGTACGGTAGTCACCTACCGCAGGATTTTAAGTCCTGTGCGTCTGCCAATTCCGCCACCCCGGCATAAATTTAGGAACGCTATTTTTGATATTTACTTGTCTTACAAGTATCGGAGAAACATTCAGCTTATGTACAAAATGGTTCTCGCTATGTAAATAACGTTTTATTGGGCACCAACATATAATACGACAATTTCATCGAGTTGTAAAGTGTTTTTTTCTAAAACAATAAAATTTCTTTTTTGTATAACTTGGGTGCATTTGAATTACAATAATAAACGTCTTTCCAAACTACCAGAAGGGGTGTTACGAATGCGTGAAGGTATGATTCCAGCTGTTCTTGGAACGGTAGTATCGGCTTCAGGCGCTGTGTTGCTGAGCAGTAAGTACAAGCTTGCGGCTACAGGCATTCTCGGTTTCGGACTGGCTCATGTTGTTCTGGGAGCGATTGATCTGATTGAGCATCGCTAGTCGTTTGGGAAGTGCCGGGCGGGAGCTACTTCCTCCCCGGCTTTATTATTATAGCCGCTTTAGCCGCCTTGAGCGTTAATGTTTATATAAAGCATACAGTATGCTTGCACTCGTAAAGGAGCGTGTGATGTATTATGAAAGAAAACATTTGGCAAGAAAAGAATCGTACCATCGATCAGGTCGAACCTGAACAGTCGTTAGATCAGCGCGAGCCAGGTTTTAATCGTATCCCTGACCTCGATGCCGATACTCCTGCTGCTGCAGATATGATTGATGAAGCTGTGGACCATGGCCTGAACAAGCTGCGTAACGATTTTACAGATTAAAGCATGGGTCATAAGGCACGGGTTACTTAAGCAGTAATGAACTAAGCAAAACCTTATATATAGTGATTTCTGTAGAGATCACTTGAAAATAAGCATAAACCAGCCAATAATTGAGATCCAAAGTACAACACTAATCAGGATTCCCCACACGATGCCCATTGAGAAATTCCCTTCACTCTTCGGTACAGCATGGCCAAATTTCAATCTAAGCTTCATATGATTCCAGTTCATAGAACCCCCTCCTTAAGTTCTATTTCGGAATATGAAGCTCATTTATGTAGATCAATAGTCATGCTTTTAAAAAAATAAAAAAGGGCTTTTTGTCCTATCATCCAGATCGGGGAAAAAGTATTACAGCTATTCCGACCAAACAAATCAATCCACCCACGATATCATACAAATCAGGTGTCTTTTTATCAATCCACCATCCCCATGCAATGGAAAGGACAATAAAGACACCTCCGTATGCTGCATACACACGCCCAAAGGAGGAGAAAACCTGAAAAGTTGCAATGACTCCGTAGACAGCCAAAATCACCCCGCCGCAAAGTCCGACATACCATGTCCTCCCTTCACGCAGCCACTGCCAGATCAGATACCCTCCCCCAATTTCGGCTATGCCAGCCAAAATAAAAAGTAACGCTGCCTTTAACACCATTTCACATCCCTATTCTGCTAATCTTCTCGGCTTTATTTCTCAGATGCCATCCTTAGAGCACTCGACCTAAAATAATAATCAACGCAATCACGCCAACCAGAATAAACAGATTGCTGACCTGACGCCATAAGCCAGAGGATCCCTCAGAGTGAAGCTTCCGCTGGTTCGCATCAAAATTCGCTTTGGCCCCTTCAGCGTCTACAAAGCTAGAAAACGGTCGGTTATCTTCATTCATGTAAATGACCTCCTTATCAATACCACCTTAATGATACCAAACTTTTCCACTGATTTCGCGTTGATTTTATACTCATGCTTACTGTATATTTCCCACTACACCTGCATATTTATGAAGTGTACAACTATGTGTCAATATTTCACGAATATAACATATGATGGCGAATCAAGGCAGAGTAGGTATTTTGACACCTTTCATTGCAGGACGGTAGTTATGGTATAATTTAGTCAACTTAATCATGATCGTAACGAGAGTACAACTACTTTTCCATCTGCATTGAATTCACATCCAAGAATCCGCATCCCGGTTACAACCTGCATATTCTGATTGTAATTTAGGAGGAGAATACCGATGTCCCCAATCTTTTTAGCTACTTTAATGTTAACGGGCATTTTTTTATTTCAGGCAGCCATCGTTCTGGGCATCATACACTGGATTTCCAAACGCAGCCGCCGTCCAGCGCAAACCAAAATGGTTCTTACCATGGGTTTGCTTGTGTTGATTTCCAGCTTCCTTCTGGTAGAAGACTGGATGTATTCACAGGAACCGAACTGGTTGTTCTACTTCAGTTTTCTAATAATCCTCATTAGCGCATGTAACCAACTGAGAAAAAGCAAAGAAAAAATGTAATTTCATCATGATGTCATCAAAGGAGGAGCGCCATGAAATCTCACTCAATACGCTTGTGGTTACAAAGGGTGCTACTGCTACTACTTGTTTTACTATTCAGTGTCTCTCAGCAATCGTTCATTATAGCTGATGCCGCTCCGCCTGTTAATTCCCAGGCCTCTGCCAAAGCCAGGCAACTACTCACCTACCTTTCCAATGTGCCGGAGGGTACGCTAATCTCCGGGCAGCATGATTATTTGGAGGCACCGGATGAACAAAACAACAAGTTACAACAAATCAGTGGACAATATGCAGGACTCCATGGCTATGAGTTTGGAGGATTAGCCAATCAGTCCCACTCAGCCTTACAAGAGCAACGTCAGCGTGTTGTGGACAGTGCTATCCAGTGGAGCCAGTCTGGCGGGATGGTAGCTATCACCTTTCATCAGGCGTTACCAGGTAAACCGAAAACGTGGGAAAACGTGCAAACCAAGCTCAGTCAGGCGGAATTTAATCGCTACATCACACCGGGTACCCCGCAATATCGACAGTTAATTGCCGATATTGATGAGGTTGCACTCTCCCTCAAAACCTTGCGGGATGCAGATGTGCCTGTTTTGTGGAGACCCTATCATGAAATGAACAGCAGCTGGTTCTGGTGGGGAAACCAACAAAATTACGCCCAGCTCTGGAATGTGATGTATGACCGATTCGTTAATGTTCACCATCTGAATAATCTGTTATGGGTATGGAGTCCGAATGCACCGAACGCATACAGCACACCGTACAGTCGAACTTTTCCGGGTATAAACAGAGTGGATATTCTCGCAGCTGATATTTACAACAATGATTACAATTCCTCATATTACACCGGACTGCTCAAGCTTGCACAAGGCAAGCCAATCGGAATTGGGGAAAGTAATATTTTGCCGAGCTCCAATGTGTTAAAAAATCAACCCGCCTGGGCCTATGCCATGACATGGGGAAAGGAACTATCCGCAACCAATTCGCAATCAATGATCAGAACATTTATGAATCAAAATAATATTATCACACGGGACCTTCTCAACGAGGCCCTGCGCTGAAATAACAAAAGCTTCAACTTCGCTCTATGAGTGAAATTGAAGCTTTTTTGGGTCTAACCAAGCCAAGTGCTTTAACTATCTCTCATCACTTCTTCCAGATCAATATCGGCGTACGCCTCTTCACCAAGATGCACAGATACAATGGTATAGATCCGCTTGGTCAGTCTCGACATCAGTCGATCTCCCGGCGCTACTGAATATTCTTCCCGATAATCTCCAATTTTGTGAAAACCGCTGGACATATGGATGTATAAGCTGCCTCTTCGTGTTTTACCATGCACCAACATCAAATCTCCTCCTGCTGTAACCATTCCTAATTTCATCTGTTACATGTATATCGGTCAGAATAAGATATGATATAAGTCCGCGTTTAAACCAAACGGGCCTGCCAGTAATATGACAGACCCGTTTTTGCAAAAGATATTTTCGTTCTTTAGGAAAAAAACTATCCTTGATAGGATTCTGCAATCGCATTCGCCGCAATGATGGCGTTGTACACGTCAGCAGGACTGACCGGAAACGGCATATTGACCATTGTGTCATTCGATGCACAGGCAGCTTCAGCTACTTGACGCCATTCAGCCTCAACAAATTCCTCTACACCCAGATCACGAAGCGTCAATGGAAGACCTACGTCCTTAACCAGTTTAATGACAGTTTCAAGTTCTTCTTTCGGTGCATTTTCCAGTACCAGCTGAGTTAGCAAGCCGAATGTAACCTTCTCGCCATGCTGTGCTTTATGCAGTGAAGGAACAGCCGTCATGCCATTATGAATCGCATGCGCTGCTGCCAAACCGCCTGATTCCGCACCAACACCACTCAGATAAATTGTCGCTTCAATGGTATCCTCCACCGCACGAGTGTATACTTTACGATCCACCGCAAGCTTGGCTTTCACGGCATTTTCCAGCAACGTATCATAACAGAGACGGGCAAGCCCCAACCCTGTGGTGGAAGGCTTGTTCAGCACCAGGTTGTCCCCGTTGGACTGATAACAAGCCCGCGCTTCAAAATAAGTAGCCAGCGCATCGCCGATCCCGGCTGCGAAGAAACGTGCAGGCGCCGCTGCCAGAATACCCGTATCCGCCAGTACAACGTCGGGATTGGTTGGCAGGAACAAATACTCATCAAAGGAGCCGTCTTTCTTGTAGATGACCGCGAGGGCTGTACAAGGGGCATCCGTAGAAGCAATCGTTGGGAAAATAACGACTGGCAGCTTTTCATAGTAAGCCGCCGCCTTAGCGGTATCCAGCGTTTTCCCGCCGCCGATTCCTATAATGATGTTAGCGCCATGCTTGCGCACCAATTCCCGGTTACGCTCAATTTCTTCTTTAGTACATTCATATTGGAATTTCTCGAAAATCGCCTGATTGCCAGCTGCTTCAATAGAAGCGCCAGCCTCCTTTTGGGCTCTTTCGAGTATAAACTCATCACAAATAATAAAGGCTTTATCGCCATAATCCTTAATGTAGTCATTTAACGACGAGAGCAGATTCTGGCCAGAAATAAATTTCTTTGGTGAAGTAACGGATCTTACAACGTTTGTCATGTAAATTCCTCCTCAGCTTTGACTCACACCGAAAACACTATGTATCTCAGTATGTGACAATTTAACTATAAACCTCTTTTGACTCTGTTAAAAGACTGTTTATGGAATAAATTATGAACAAATTGTGTATCCATCAAGCTTTAACGCTTTCACTCCATTCGGAATACAATATCCCCATCATAATACGGTCGTAACTGTTACCATCACGAAGAACAGCGGAACGGACCCTGCCCTCAAGCTGGAAACCCGCCTTTTCGTAGGTCCGAATAGCCTGTTCATTATACTCAATAACATCCAGACCGACCCGATTCAAATTTAATTCGTAAAAAGCATAACGAAGAATGAGGCGCACCGCTTCGGCCCCGTAACCCTTCCCACGGTAGTCCGTATTGCCTATGCCAACCGCCAACTGACCGATCCGATTATTCCACTCAATCCCGTGAATAGCAACAAATCCGATCAGAACATCATCTGCCAACGTTCTCAACCGGAAATAGACTTCATTCGAACTGGGTGAACCTTCCGATTCCATTTGCTTCAGCGTATAAGGAAGTGCCAGGTCCGTATCCACATTTCGCAGGTACTCCGCATCCTCTCCCCATTTGAACATCGTCTCGGCATCTTCTTCCCTGACAGCGGCTAGTTTAATCCGATCCCCGTAAAATAAATTTTCGATTGTCATGATTCTTCATCTCCTGTTTTGTGTTGTCCCATTTTTCTGCTCCAGCTATCATGCTATTAAACGTCCGCAATATAAGCCCCCCTCAGGAATTCAATATATAAACTTTACAAAACAATCGGACAAAACACAAACATAGTCTTGGATACATATTCCTTGGCAAAGCTATCATACTCAGCCTGGCTAAACACACCATTCACCGCCATATGTACCGTTTTAATGGTTTGATCCACTTCGATGCTGTAAGGATTTTGACTCAATTCAGCAAGACTCCTTTGATTTCATATTTTTATCTATTAAGATTACTGAAAAAATATGCATAAATTTAAATATTAAAATAGAAAAATCAGCACTAATATATTACAAATTTGTGAATGTGTAAAAAAAGCCGCCACTGCTCCTGACTACAGGAAGCAACTGGCGGCTGACGAGTTACGTGTTCTTATGTTGAATTAATTTGTAAACGTATGGCGGCCGAGTGAGATGACAGCCGGACGGCTCTTGCTCCACTTGGCTGTGGCAATGGCCGGATTATAATAAAACAGGGACCCGTTCGTCGGATCGACACCATTAAGAGCCTGTCTTGCCGCACGATACGCGCTCTTGTTCGGTTTCAGGCGGTATTGACCATCCTGTACAGCGGTGAACTGGCCTGGCTGCAAAATAACGTCCGGAATCGAGCTCGGAAATTCATTGGACTGCACACGGTTTAATACGACCGCGCCCACGGCTACCTGCCCTTGAAAAGATTCCCCGCGTGCCTCGGCATAAATAATCCGGGCAAGCTGCTCCAGGGCGGTTAAACGCACCTTCCCGAAGGAATCCAGCTTGGCTTGTGTTGCCGCTCCGGCTACACCGTCGGGTGTAAGGCCATAGTCCCGTTGGAAACGGGCAACCGCTTTACTGGTCAGAGAGCCGTAATATCCGGTAAAACCGGCTTTAAAATAACCGAGCGAATGAAGCTGCTGTTGAAGCTTCAGCACCTGCTCACTCTGAGCCCCTCTCGTCAGCGCTGACGATTGCGCTTGTACTTGTCCTGGCGTAACCGATAACACAGCGCCCAACATACATGCGCAGGACAGGATCAACATAGATAATTTTTTCATATTCCAGACAACCTCCTCTTTCTTGTTCTGTCCGGTACAACCATTCCGGCCTGTACAACTCAGAGCGTTTATCCGATGATGTTTCTTCTGCTATAGCTTATGCCTAGCTGCGGAAATGACGCGTTGATACATACGGAATCGGACAAAGATGCTCTCACACGTCCGTTGCAGTATACCACAAGCCGCATTTACGTATCATCCGGCTCTGGTCCTATGACTGCGCATACAAATAAACGCCAGCCGTAACGGGCTGACGCGTAACAGGAGCAATTGAACATGTTTATCCACCACTTGAAAACGTGACTTTTTTCGCTATTTTTCTTCTTTAGCTCCACCGGGAAAGGAATCTGTCGTCTTCTTATTCGAATTACGTTTCTCTGCTATGTATATATCCATCACCTGAATCCCCCGGTATGCCAACTTTACAAATAAAACAAATCCCCAAATACCTGCCGCAATGATCGCTATATATACGATGATAATAAGTACCTGTATCACCTCAAAGATCGACACCATCTGCATCTGCTTTTATCCTCCTGTACCTGGATTCTGGTTCCCTATACTCAACTATCTAATACCATCCTTATATTGTAATGGATTCCCTGTAAGTTGGAAACCATCCCTTTCACACAACATTGGGCGGATGCATAGGGTAGCTGTACGTTCATCAAATTTTGAATAGCAGAAAGGCAGGAACGACGCGTGGATTCATATATAGATTACACCTCTCCCTCCGCACAATTTACTTATGATTTAAAAGACAATGTTTTGTTTCAAAAGGATGCTCAAAACTCCATCAACGAGCTTTCGGTCCAGCAATTGAATACGTTAGTAAATACATCGCTGCTGGATATTCGCCTGAGCACAGCCAACGTCATAGAGCCACACTACCACCAAAATGCCACAGAGCTGGTATACTGCATCTCTGGCGCGGTGACCGTGTCACTGATTAACCCATTCACCCGCGAGTTACGGCATTTTCCGATCACACCTGGTCAAGTGGTTAATGTTCCTCAGGGATGGTGGCACTACGAGGTCGCCACAATGGATGATACTCATTTGTTAGCGATTTTTAATGCCCCCATCCCCGAATTCATTCTCGGCTCCGACATTTTGCGGTTAACGCCAGGCAATATTCTGGCTCATACCTACTGCCTGAATGAGAATAAGATTCAGGAAGCGCTCGCTCCTATCAAAAAGCCTGTGATTATCGGTCCGCCCAATGACTGCAAGCAACAGCAGGCCAAAAAACCGGGAATACATGTGAGACTTGCCGATACTTCCCCGCACCAGCAACCAGCCCCAGAAAGAAGCTATGCCCCTACAACCGGATATCCCGGCTTCGCCTTTAACCCTTATCATGAATGGACCTGACCCGACCCTGATAAGATCATAAATCCGTAGGAATGCCCGCTCCCTGTATATTAGCCGTTACCATTACATCATTCCTCTCATAGAATGCGAATGTACAAGAGGGGGTGATTGAATGGAAGCTTATTACAACTGCTTGGGCTGTATGAACAGAAGGGTACGTATTTTGACTATGGACGGACAATATCACGAAGGAACCATCGTGAAGGTGGACCAAAATAACGTGTACTTAAAAACAGAATCAAACGGGCGTGTTCAGACGTCTGCTTTTTATCCTGGCTATGGATATGGTAATCAAATCTTAACCTTGAGCCTGTTCACCCTGTTGGCGATTGCTTTAATTTAAGTCCACTGCACCCATCAAGCCCTTTCTACCAAACCAATTGACACCTTTTATGACAGCCGCCAACCCCTGACACTCATTCGTCAGGAGTTGGCAGCTGCTATTTGGGGTGTTTTACTATACAAGCAAGTCACTTGAATCCCTTAAAACGCTTAAATCCCCCACCAGTTATGCACCGGTGAGGGATTTAATACACTCATTTCAATTTAGATCCATAACGACTTGGTGATGATGACCAGCAGAATGAACAGTACCAGGATAGCCCCTGTCGATGTCCAACCTCCGTAGCCTCCAACTTGACCGCCACAACTTCTTTCGCATTCACCCATGGATAAGTTCCTCCTTCATTCCAAGGTACATCATAGCTTATGTATAGAGGTTTCCTATGGACCGGGCTTATCGACAATGAAATGATTCTCTCCGTCGACTGGGCATCCGCCTACACCCTTTCTGGGCAGGAGCATAAGATATCACAATTAATCCTGAAGGAGTGAAGCAATTGAATCCGAATCAAGCGCTCAATTACAGTACGAATCAACCTTTTCCCCATCACCACCATACCCCGCATCATATCATGGTAACTCCCGTAGACCCGTATGTCGTAGAAACATTAAAATCGGTCATTGGCAAATATGTTGTACTGGAGACCACACGCGGCAGAATTGACGGATGTGTAGTGGACTGTAAACCTGATCATGTCATTTTGGATGTGTACGGAAAGAAATTCTTTGTCCGGATCTGCGAAATCGTATGGATTATGCCCAACTAGACGATTAGACGCCAAAAATCCTCGCCGATCCTATACCGGATTCGCGAGGATTTACGATCGTCACAAGCTTCTGCTATTCAATATCTCCTGCCAGCGAAGAACGGAGTTCATCTATCGTTCCATTGAATTCATTCAAATCCACATTACCACGGATACCCGGAACACTGCCTGTGCTACTGTACTGCCAGGCCCACCAGTTGTTCCAGGCTGGAACTGCAGTCGGCTTTTGAGTAGTGCTGTATCTGGCTACCCACAGTTTATACATCGAAAATGTAGGATCAAACTTGGAAGCAAAAACATTTCCCGTGTACACGATCGGCAGACGTCCAGTAAGCTTCTCCGTTTCGTCCAAAAATGCATGAGCCACTTCGCTAATTTGCGCAGGAGTAAGACCCTTTGGGTTATTTTCATAATCCAGCACTGGTGGCAGATCCAGCCTGCCCCCTGCTGATTCTATAGCCCTGGCAAAATTAGCAGCTTCCTGACGAGCACCATCCGTAGTTGTCGCGTTCAAAAAGTGATAAGCGCCGACCAGTATTTTGGCATCCCTCGCTCCCTGAACATTTGCTAAAAATTGATTGTCTTGATATGTTGTCCCCTCTGTAGCCTTAATAAAAGCAAATGTCTTGCCTGCGGCCGCAACCTGTTGCCAATCTATATTTCCATTATAGTGGGAGACGTCGATCCCCTGAGCATGTCCGTCGGAAGAGATAACAGGCTCAGGTACGATCGTATCAGGAGCTATAGTAGATGTAACAGGCTCGGTAGATGTTGGCCCCACTGCTTCTTCAGATTTCTGATCCAACGCTATCACAACCTTGCCGTCACCCGCATTTAGCACATGGAAAGGCTGGCTGCTATTCAGGTCAACAACAATACGTACTGCAACGGGACTTGTGCTAAATATGGAGTATCTTACTTGTGAAACATCCGGATCATCTGTTACAGGGAAAGCCCCTTGCCCCGCATTAACCAAAGGTTGGGACGATCGGAATTCCTCAGAAAACCTAGAATTAGGTATGTCTACAACGATGCGGTCTGCATGGGTCAACGTAGTGACTTTAGGACTTACTTTTCCATTCACCGTAATTGCCAATTGATGATTCATGAAGCTGATTTGATCTATCGTGGCACCTGTACTCTCTTCTGCATCAGTTACAGTATTAGTTACAGCCTGAGTGCCAGAACCGGAGCTTCTCTGGGAAGATTCGCTACTTCCGCTTGAGACAGGTGGAGAAATCAAAAACACCGTTTTCAGCTTGCTGTTCCATGTCACATCAAGCCCTGTCTGTTCAGATACAAAGCGAATCGGAACATAAGTCGTTCCCCCTTTAAGCAATGGAGCTACCACCAACCCCATTTGATGACCATCGACAGACGCTATGGGTTTATTTACCTGGAGGCTGAGGTTATGATCTCGATTCTGTATAGTTACAGTTCCCGTCTTGGCCTTCCAATCCACGTTATAACCTAATTCCTCCACAATGAGACGAAGAGGAACTAATAGATTTCCCTTTACTTCCTGGATCTGAACTCCCTTCGCAACACTTAAATCTTTACCATCCAGCTCAATATGTGAACTTGAAGACGTAGCGTGAGTTTCCCCTGGAAATACCCATAAAAACAGGAATAAAAAAGCCAAAAAACAAATTTTCTTCATTATGTACCCTACCATTCTATAAATTTTCACTTATGAAAATCGTGCAATCTAGTATCCACAGAACCCGCCATTTTGATAGACGCAAATAATATGTAAAAGTTACGGATAAGTCATCACATATCTTAATCTTATCATTAACAGCACTAAAAAGTCTCTGCCGGCTATATAGCGAGCAGAGACTTTTTTTGCATCCTCATTCACACCGTTAAAAATGTCAAGCCCATAAGAATGACCGAGGTGATAGACAGCACCAGTAAAGGAAGCACCGCTTTCTCCCGCAAGGCCTTAAAGCTCACATTCAGCCCCATACCTACCATTGCCATCGTTAGCATAAATGTGGCGATGTGAGAAAGTCCATTCATCAGACTAGAAGGAACTACGATATATTTTCCAAAAACATAGCTACCGATCAAACTTGTGATGACAAACCCAATGAGAAACCAGGGGAACTCCATTTTCGCATCCGAGCGGATCTTCCCGGTTCGCTTCATCCAGTACATGATCATAAAGCTAAGCGGTATTAGTAAAAAGACACGGCCCAGTTTGGCTAGCAAGCCAATCGCGAGAGCATCCTGTCCGGCAGGCTCGGCAGCTAAGGCCACATGTGCAATTTCATGCAGACTGATGCCTGACCATATTCCATATTGCATATCCGTCAAAGGAAGCCAAGGCCGAAGCACAGTAAACAAAATGGCAAATACGGTTCCGACCAAAGCAATAAGCCCTACTCCAATAGCCGTATCCTCATCCTTGGATTTCAACAGGGGAGAAACTGCCGCAATCGCAGCCGCACCGCAGACACCTGTCCCAATACCGAGAAGAAGCGAGAGCGAAGCATCTGCCTTAAAGCGCTTGGCCAGCCACATCGTAAACAGGATGGAAAATACGACGGTACCCACATCACGCAGAAGCAAACCCATACCATGATGAATAACAACATCCATATTGAGCTTTAGTCCGTATAATACGATAGCCCCTCTCAGCAATTTTTTAGCCGAAAACTCAACCCCTGAGCGTAAAGCTTCGGGATATCCCCATAGCTGTCGGTATAAGACAGCGAGAACCATGGCGCAAGCCAAAGGGCCTACATAATGAAAGCCAGGTATTTCGTTCAGACCATACCCCACGAATGCAAATATCATGGTCAGTCCAATGCCTAAGATACGCTGGATAAAGCGATTTCGGTTAGAGTGTGGGGAACGCTTTTGTGGTAACCCGGAACTTAATGAACATTTCATGTGCTTTATGTGACTGCTCATGGTGAATACCTCCAATTTTATCTTCATAAAGCTTAGTATGTATTTTGTCATAAGAAAAATAAATCATTATAATGGTATCCATAAGTAAATAGGTATGATAAAAATGGAGGAGTTGGCTTTGGATCAATCTTTAATCGTATTTGTTATGGTCGCGGAGAAACAAAACTTCACAAGATCAGCCGAAGAGTTACACATGACCCAGCCTGCCGTAAGTCAATACATTCAAACCCTGGAGCGTACCGTGGGAGCGCGGCTTCTGGAGCGAAGTAATAAATATGTGCGTTTAACCAAAGCCGGTGAAATTGTGTATCATCATGCCAAGGAAATCATCCGCCTCCACACCCGAATGCAGTATTTGGTGGACGAGTTGATGAATACGGCAAAAGGCAATCTGTCCATTGGCGCAAGCTATACGTACGGAGAGTACGTACTTCCTCATGTGATTGCGCAAATGAGAAGCCAATATCCGCTCATTCAACCCTCCATTAGCATCGGCAACACTCAGGAAATCGAAAGATTGGTGATTAGTAATCAGCTGGATGTGGGGATTATTGAAGGAGAATTTCAGCATGACCATTTGTATATTGAACCGTTTGCAGAAGATGAAATGTATATCGTCGTTCCACATCATCATCGTTTGGCTGGTAAATCTCAAGTGGGTTTAAGTGAGCTACAAGAGGACATATGGATTCTGCGCGAAGAAGGCTCTGGAACCCGGGAAGCGGCGGAAAAGATGTTTGCACGATTTCAGTTTGTACCTGCTCATATTATGGATTTTGGCAGCACCCAGATTATTAAAGAGTCTGTAGAAGCAGGCTTGGGCATTTCTTTGCTGTCACAGTGGACGATTCAAAAGGAACTCACCTTGGGCACTTTAAAAGTGTTGGATATAAGCGGCTTCCCTGTCGTTCGGAAATTCTCTTTTATAACCCCTTCAGAGGTATTTGAAACGAAAGCGGCCACCGCTTTTTTGGATATTTTGCGAGGTTATAACGTGTAAAGATGAAGCTCAAGCACCCCTGAAGGTGCTTGAGCTTACTCGAATACATCCGTGGATGTTCCTTCGGACTCTTTTAATAAAGACTGTCTGGCTTCTAATAACCAGAGATGCACAACCTTCATCTTCTCTTTATTGCTCCACACATGGTTAAAATAAATCATAATCGCTTCATCCAACAAATGATCGTTCACATTCTTCCTTATCTCTTTTAGAAAAGGCGCAGCGTGTGCTTGATCCCATGACAATTTGTCTCCTATAAATAAAATCTTATCCATCAGACTCATGGATTTCCGCAGCGTCGTGTGACATTCAATCGCATTCAGCAGCATCGGATCCGTTAGTTCAAAGATCTGAGTAGTCATCTCGCTGGACAGCTTTTGGTGCAGGATATACGGAAATGCTAATTCTTCTTCTAAAATGGGGATATGTAATGCATGTGCTACAGCTACTTTATCTTCATTAGGGATGATGGTGCCTATATCGTGCAGCCACCCCGCTCGTTCAGCTATGGCAGGATCAGCATGGAATTGTAGAGCCAGTGCCTTAGCTTCATGGGCTACCTTCGTACAATGAAACCACGTAGCTTCTGCGTTATGTTTGTTAAAAAGCTTCTCTACGTCCGAAAATAGATCCCCGGAAAATTCAAGCTCAGCAATGTAATGATGTAAAACGGATTTCATGGATTATTTCCTCCACTTCGCTTATTCCGATGATTTTACTATAAAATGTCATTAGCGTTGCATAAAAATTATCGATCAACAAATCTATAATTGTGCTATAAATGTTAAAAACTTGTTGTCCACTCCATAAAAAAATCCCCATAATTAGGGGAGCAGGTAATCCTGTCCAAATCCCTAACTATA
>JBEUOG010000019.1:0-97948 GCA_040544055.1 Paenibacillus sp. PvR008 | reverse complement strand
TCGGCAACATAACGGGTGGCTACCGGAAACCAGCACGCTTTGGCAGGATCTTGCTTCGGATCAATTTCCAGTTGAAGCTGTACAAAATCCTGTTGTACCTTCAGCACCGTTCCTGTCAGCGAAATCCCGGTGGTCTGATCGTTTTCATACCGGGCATAGAGGATATTCTGTTCGGCTTGAAGATCATAGCGAGTGCGCAGTAAGCCATCCGTTAGTGTAGTCACGGCTCGAACGACGACCAACTCTTTGCCTTGTCCGATGGGTAACGTGATGAGGTCGCCTAGCGCGTAGTATTGCAGACTTTCAATCATATAGGTGACATAAGAGCCAGCACGTTGTTCTCCCGGCTTTTCCGCATCCAGCTCATGAAACGTTTTTCGTACCCTGTAAAACACATCCCGTTCCACTTTGTGCTGTTTGCCTTCTGGCATACCGAAGAAAACTTTGGGCGAAGCTGCGGTTACCTCTGGTACAAGTACGGAACCAAAGCGAGAAGCGAGACGTTTTAAAAACGCCCAATCGGTCTCTTCATATTGTAAAACAAAAGTATCCAGCTTGGCATAATTAGTTACGGTATCAATGGCGTCTCCATACTGATACTTTCTAACCATCGAGGTGACCAGATCATCATAAGTGCGGTGAATATCTTGATAGGAACGTTTTTTCAGCTTGATATCCATTTGATAGGAATGGGAAGCGGCCTCCAGTTCAAAGGTATATACTCCACGTGTGCAATTCGCAGACATTTGCGTAACGATCCCGTGGAACAGTCTTCTTAGCGATTGTCCTTGATCATCCAACTGACGAATCACAATCGGCTCTTGCTCCATATTTTGTCCGATGCATGCGGCTCCCTGTTCTTCGGAGAGCAACCCACTGATATGTAAAAAGGTATGATCATTAATGGTACGTGTTATTTGAAGTTGATCGATGTGTTGTGGCTGAAAGGGACCATAAAAGCGCAGGCTTTCATACCCGATCCCATCTGATAATATGCTCAAGTGAGTTCATGACTCCTTTCTAGATGTGACGATTATTTCTAATTATTGCATGTCGTTTTTAATTCGGGTCAAGACACGGATGAGTGCAACGTTGGGTCAAGACCGATATGTATCACAGGGTGTGTTTGGTACAAAAACACTCTTAATCGGATACAGGTGTCCCAAGTAAGCATTCATTCAAGGTACAAAAGGGCAAGAGGAGATATTTATTAAGCAACCCATCATATATATTTATCGGTTAAAGGAGAGATTTAGTTTACAGAATGACCCATTGGTTGGGGTATTTACTATGTGTATTTTTGGAATTAGAAGATATGGGAGGGGAGGAATTTTGAATGGAGATACCATATAATATGAGACGAGAGGGGCTATATCCCTACCCTCGTCTCGACACATCATTCTACTCGTACCAAGAACGGACGACAATATCAAGAAGAGGGCCACAAATTCTGCGGCTAGCTCACCTGTAATCATGGCTATGTCCACGGACATCCGATAGGCTTCTTCGTTTCCATTTAATGTCGGTGCGTGATGAACGAGGAGGGGGGACATATAAATTAAACAGGTCAATCATGGTGGTATTGACCTGTTTAATGTAACGCTACAGCGGTATTTAGGTTATACGTCAAGCATTATTGTGCGTACATCCATATTAGCAAATCTCATACGGGACTGATGAAGGTTAAGTCTGATTGGGGTAAGCCGCCCGATTCATTCGGCACTGGAGGGGGTCTATTTCACCTGCCGCTGCGACAGGGATAAAAGGAAAAAGAGACCACAATAGGAGCGACTGGCTCGCATTGTGGGTTCTATATAGATTATGCATCGGAGAATCAGGAAACGTACACTTTATATTACTTTACAGGCGCACTTTGATCGAAGAACTGCTCATGTTTTGCAATCAGCGTTATGTAAATATCGTTGCAACTGTTAAAATAAATCCTATCACTAGACCGACAGGGCCCCAATAATGCATAGGGATAAAAAACAGACTGTGCTGGGTTCCCATTCGATAGCGTTGCCCCGTTTCCATATCAACTAGCACTTTGTCCGAGTCGGCGTTGAGTGCTTTCCCCAGATACCAGATAATAACTCCAGACACAATGAATACAAAAGCCATCGGCAGCCGGGAATCTATGGAGTCAAGTCCTAGAGCGGATACTAAACTCATGACAATAACAAATAAAATCCCTGGAATAACAATATTTAAAATACCAAAACCCTTCCAAATAATCACATAAAAACTTCCTTTCTGGTTATGTTTACGTTAATGGTGAGTCCCCCTCGTCGAAGATTGGAAATAGAATTAAGGGGGCGTAGAAAAGTTTACACAACATGATGACAGACTCCTAAATTACAGGAGCCCCATTTCATATGGGAATAAATACTGGTCCTAGTAACTATCCTCCACTAGTACATTTGGCTCGATATGACCGTAAGTCACGATGTTTTCCATAGGTGTCTCCTTTCCTAAATCCAGCATATGTATTTATCGGTTAAAAGAGAGATTAAGTTTACAGGATGATCCATTCGTTGGGGGATTTACTATGTGTATTTTTGGAAGTAGGTGATATGGGAGGGAAATGTAGAGTAGAAAAAAGCATATAATAGGTGATAAAAAGGAATATATCCCTTCCATCGTCTCGACACACGTGGAGTGTGGGTGGTAAGAATATATCGGGAGGATTGAAAATATCATAGTCTATCCTATTGAGTCTAGCCCTCTTGATTGATGAGAGGGCTATTTGTTATGTGTGAATTTATAGAATTCGACTTAATTCGATAAAACTTCCTAATGAAAAGGGGAGTTATATGATTTATACTATTCTTGTTGTTAACCAACATTTAGTGTGTGAAACTATAACAAAATTGGAATTTTAGGAGGAATACTTATGAATTACATAGAATGTATGAATCGTAGCCCTCTGGAGGCGATCTTGTGAGTAATTCTGTTAAAAGATATTTCTATACATCCGGTCCCACTGTACTCGTGGATCGGCTTTGTCGTGAAATTGGGTTCGAATCGTTCATCAATAAGCTGCTTCCTTGGGCTGCTCGATATTCTAATATTTATAAAACTTTACCTCAAACTGCATAAATACTGAAAATAAAAACAGGTGTACAATATATTATACTTATTTAATGTATTTTTTGTGAAATTATTCACTTATTGCAAGTGAAATAAGGTGTAGTGTCTCATAATTTCATATATGTCTAGTACGTCATTTTGACAGGTTAAGGGAATATAATCCTCCCTTTTTAAAAAGGAAGACATAAATGAAAAATAAGGTGAGAATGAGAGGAGATGGTTTTCTTGATAAAGAGTAAGTATTATTTACGTTATGAACTAGAAGAGGAATCACTAGTTATCAATACCTTAACAGGCTCGGTTGACTACTTCTCGGAAGAAATGATTGAACTATTTGACAAGTTAGAGTCCGTTGAATACAGTGATTTATCAGGTGAAGAGCAAGAGTTCATTCATCATCTCAAACAAAGAGGATATGTTTTTTCTTCTAAAGAAGAAGAAGAGAAACGCTTAAAGCAGGCAATGAAGTTTGCAACAAGTCTGGATGTCATGCAATACATTATCTGTCCTACTTATGCCTGTAATTTTAGATGTTCGTACTGCTTTGAAGATCATGCTATTCATGAGAAAGCTTCGATTATGTCAGATGAGCAACTGGAAGGTGTATGGAATGCGATTCAACATTTTCATCAAGAAAGTGGTCTTACGAAAGGACACCTTCACTTGTTTGGCGGAGAACCACTTCTCCCTATGACACAGAAGATTATCAAAAAAATCTGTGACAAAGCTGTAGAATGGGATTTTCGTATTGGCTGTAATACGAACGGTTTCCATATTGGTTCATTTGTCGATACTTTAGCAAGTTATGGGGATCGAATCAGTATAGCAGTAACTATTGATGGACCTGAGGACATAAATAACCAACGCCGCATTTTGGCTGGCGGTCAAGGAACGTTTCAACAAATCGTCCGTGCGATTGGAGAAGCTCTTGCCAAGGAACTGCGTATTGTAGTCCGTGTTAATATTGATCAATCTAATATTTCACGAGTAGGCGAACTTGTGGAGTATTTTAGAGGGAATAAGTATCTTGACTATGAGAATTTTGGAATACATTTTGCTCCTATCACCGATCATACTTGCCAGAGTACGGGAGAAAACCTAATGCAGGGAGTAGCCATTATTAAGCTACTTCGCCGTGATATTCCTGATTTTGATGAGCTTGTTGCTTCAAGAAAACTTATGATCGGGCCTGACATGTGGCGTTTTATGCAGCCATTGGTTCAATTAGACCCTGAGTTGAAGGGGCACGCACAACCATTTTTCCCACAGACGGTATTCTGTGAATCTGTGCAGGGAAAACAAATTGCTTTTGGCCCAGATAGTCACATCTATGCTTGTACTGATCTTGTCGGTCGACCAGAATTCAAAATCGGAGATTACTTTCCGAAATTGAATCTAAATGATTGGAAGTGGCGAAAGTGGAATGAGTTCAACTCCCTTACAATCTCCCAATGTAAAAGTTGCTCTTCTGCACCAATTTGTGGTGGAGGCTGTGCAGCGGAGGCATTAGTTACTTTTGGAAATCTTGAGCAACCTCATTGTACATACGCGGATAATAAAGTGTTTGAATATCTTGATACTATTCGTAATGATCTTGTTGCTCAAGGGGGTACATCCAAATGATATCTAGCACATATAATTCATTCTATAAACTATCGAATGGTGATTATGTTCTCATTAATTCCTTGAGTGGAGCGATTGATACAATAGGTGTGGAAGTGAAGCAATTCCTAGACCGTATTCGAAAAGGTGATGTGCCTTCACGAAATGAGGATTATGAACCGCTGTATCAATTCCTTGAAAAAAGAGGGTACATTTACGAAAATCGTGATTCCGAGTGGGCAAAGTTACTTGAAATACGAGACCACGTTTATCGGTTGCAAGATACCTCTGTTGCAGGGATTACTTTTAATGTATGTACAACTTATATGTGTAACTTGCGATGTCCGTACTGCTATCAAGGACATGAAATCCACGAAAAATCACATGCACTCACAATGACGGAAATAGACAAAATGTTTAAGGCAGTTGATGGAATCCTTGCAATGGAAAAAGAAAAAGGTCGCTATCAAAATGCAACACATCGTATGATGCTCTATGGAGGAGAACCTCTGTTGCCTACAACTCGCGAAACAGTGAAGGAAGTTGTAAGGAGAGCTGTCGATGAGTACGGTTTTAGAATATATGCCATTACTAACGGGACTTTTCTACATGACTATCTCGATTTCTTCGAACAGTATAAAGAAGAATGGGATTATTTCCAAATCTCTGTAGATGGACCTAAGTCGATTCATGATCGGAGAAGGATTACAGCTGGCGGTCAAGGAACGTTTGATAGAATAGTTCGCAACATTGATATGGCATTAGAGCGCGGCTTTCGAATCGCATTGCGCACAAATATCAACAAGGATAATGTTGATCATCTAGAAGAGTTAGTCTCTTTTGTTGAGCAAAAGGGCTGGCACGAGCACCCATTATTTTTCTGGCAGATCTCCCCTGTTACTGACCACTATGGCGACAATTTACCTAACCACTTACCTGAACATAAACTACTAGTGGCTCTTTACGAGAAGTTTGGCGATTTGGAAGAGTTTCTGGAAAAGTACAGCGTCCAGCTTGGTACAGATTTGAGTATGAGGACTTCAAGAATTCGTCAGGCCATTACCTCCAAAGACTGGGTTATGAACAACCCTAGCGATAGTTGTACTTCTACACCTAACACACTTCCAATTTTTAAAGAATGTAGCGCAAGAGAGCATCGTTTCTATGCCTTCGGTGCAGAAGGAGCGATTTACGCCTGCCCAGAATCTGTAGGACGTTCGGAGTTTGCCATTGGGGCATTTTATCCAGAGTTTGTGATTAATCCCATCAAACATAACATGTGGGATAAGGATATAACAGATTCTGAACAATGCGGCACGTGTAGTGTTTCTCTGTTCTGTGGCGGCGGGTGTGCCTACTCAAATTTGATGCGCAATGGGTCTATAACTGAACCGCACTGTAACTACTCTCATCCAACCATTTCAACCTATGTGAAGCGGAATGAAGACATCTTTTTACAGGTGCAACATAAATAAATTTCAAATCCCGTTCATGTGAAGAGAAACTTTAGTGAAAGGAGGTGAGAAATATGTCATTTAAAATTCATTCTGTTAATGAAAATGCGAAGCTTTGGACTGAATTGGCAGACGAAATGGAAGTTTTAGAAAATCGCGATGAAATGTCTATTATCAATGCAGGATCTTGTTGTTTCCAACCTTGGACTTGTTGCATCAAAGTTAACTAAGACTTATTCGGCTAAACACCAAATTGGGTTGTACTTCTGCAACGCCACATTTTTAGAGGCTTAAATTGTTGTAAAAATCAGGAACTGATTTCGGTGTTGGCACTTATTCAACGAAGAAACTCCACTTTCATGTGGAGTTTCTATCCTGCTTTGGGGTGAAAATGTGGATAGGAAAATTAGCAATCCTCATTTATTTCCATATACAGTCAGTCCCATGGATATCTGGGACAAGGGAAGTCACTATATTGTTTCTTTTGAGACAGGGCTGCAATTAAAAGTTACAGAGAGATTACTCAACATATTCTCCTGTATGAATGGAAATCTCTCATACGAAGAGATAAAAGAGCAGTTAAAACAGAAATACGATCTATATATCGAAATAGAAGAGTTATGCTATTTTGTTGAGAATTTATTACTTCCTCACGGTGTACTCGCTGGTTATGCCAAAAAGTCTGAACATAACTCAGCTATTTTATTTCGAACGCCACTTATGACAGGATCGCGTTTTGAAAAAATAGCGAAGCCTTTTCATTGGTTATTTCAAAAACCTTGGTCCATCCTCACGCTATTTGGGATGGGATTTTGTTTGCTTTTGAACTTTTACCAAGTACAAACAGCAGATATGATGGGGGCATTTGGAACTTTTAGTGGAGTTGGAATGTCACTCATACTTCTTCTCTTATCTATTGTATTCCATGAGTTTGGGCATGTGGTGGCAGCATACCGATATGGTATTCGTCCACGTGATATTGGGATAGGATTGTATATGTTGGTGCCTGTGATGTTTGTAGATCTTAGTGAAGCGTGGAAATTACCCCGTAAGCAGAGGGTTGTAATAGATTTTGCAGGTATATACTTCCAGTTAATAATGATATCCGGTCTTGCCATTTGGTATAGTTTGGCAGAGGAACGAGACATACTGATTGCTAACCAATTAATTTTATATTCTGTCGTTTTAAACCTAAACCCTATCCTACGTTATGATGGTTTTTGGGCATTGAATGATGCAATTGGTATTTATAATGTTCATACAAGAGCCTTTGCCTTACTTAAAACGGGAATAAAGGGATATCTACTGCGTCATCAGGAGTCGAGGGGTGCTTTTCACAAGAGCATAAGAATGATGGAGAAAAAACTTCGTTCTGTCCTACTTTTCTACTTTTCACTCTATATCCTTATGGCAACAGCAGTGATCTCATATATTTTGTATACGATGATCCATACGTTATTAGCAGTACGTCCGTTGACTTTGGAAAGTACCAAAGGATTATGGATGCTTGCGTTGGTGATCCTCGTACAACTAGTTTTGAACATGAGCTATCGCCTTATACAAAAGAAGAAACAGATAAAACAAATGATGAAGGAGGGATAATCTTTGTCTCAAGTAATTGTTGAAGTAAGAAATATCCGAAAAGAGTATCAAACAGAGTCAGGTACCTTACAAGTTTTAAAAGGGGTCAACACAGACATTCGTAAAGGTGAGGTTGTCAGTATTATGGGACCAAGCGGAAGTGGAAAGTCTACTTTGCTTGGTATTTTAGGAACCTTGGATACACCAACTTCTGGTCAATTAATGATTGATGGTGATGAGGTTACTGGTTTGACCGAGAGCCAACTTACCGAGTATCGCGCAAAAAAGATTGGCTTTGTCTTTCAGGCTTACAATTTGATCTCCACCATGACTGCCAAAGAAAATGTAATGCTCTCCTTGATGTCTGCAAAAGGAAAAAGTAATTTCAAAATGGAACAAAAAGCGCTTGAACTGCTAGATATGGTAGAAATGAAAGAGCGTTGTGATCATCTGCCGAGTCAACTGTCGGGCGGACAACAACAAAGGGTAGCCATTGTCAGAGCTCTTGCCAATCATCCATCTATCATCATTGCCGATGAGCCAACGGGGAACCTTGATTCGACGACCGGCAAACTCATTCTTGATCTTATATGTAGCCTCCGAGAAAAGGTAGGCACAACATTTGTCATAGCAACACATGATCCAAACGTTGCCGAAGTTTCAGATCGGGTACTGCACATTTTAGATGGGCAAATCCAAGAAAATTAAGTAAAGGTTGTGAAGTTTCCATGTTGTGGCTATCTTCTTTTCGGAGTTTATCTCGAAATAAGTTAAGAACTTTTTTTACGATGACAAGTATAGCCATAGGAGTAGCGAGTTTTTTCTGTATGTCTATGCTTTCTGAGCTTGTACCGCAGGCAGTACATGAATCCTCCAAGAAAGTTTTAGGGGGAGATATCCAAATTCAAGCTTATATGAAGCCTACTACTCTGACAGATTTGGAAAAAGTGATACCTGATCACGCAAGGAAAAACATGACGATTGGGTATGTCACAAACACGATGATCAGATCAGACCACAAAATAACGAGTGCTTTTGTAAAAGGGATTGATCCCAAACAGTATCCTCTCTATGGAGAAGATATGCTTCCGGGTGTTCGCTCGTTACACGAAAACGAGGTCTTGCTCACAAAAAATCTCGCCAATCGCTTACAAGTGCAAGAAGGGGATAACATCTCGCTTCCGAATAAACAGGGCGAGCTTACTACTTTTCAAATTGGTGGATTGGTAGAAAAGGCCCAAGAGTCATATGGAGATTCTATGATTTTTGGCATGATCTATATGGGTTACAATCCGTTGATACAATTGCAGAACTTAACACCAGGTATCACAAATGAAGCGTGGGTCACTCTTACGAACAACGAAGAAATCGGTCAGATACGGAAAAACACAACCGCTGCCATCGAAGGAAGTAATGTATTGGATTCAGCCGACAAAGAGAAAAAGATGCTAATCGACGTCCGCTCTTTGTT
Organism: Paenibacillus sp. PvR008; assembly: GCA_040544055.1. GTDB lineage: Bacteria > Bacillota > Bacilli > Paenibacillales > Paenibacillaceae > Paenibacillus. The sequence goes on along the minus strand of JBEUOG010000019.1, from coordinate 88,750 downwards.
ACTATTTTTGCGTGTGTTCAGTCTTATTACACTTGCTATAGCCGGTATGACTACTTTTAATACAATGACGATCATGATGTCTACTCGTATCAGAGAAGTAGCCGTGATGAAAGCCATTGGTCTCAAAAACAGCTTCATCATGTACAGTTTCGCTGTCGAGGCATTTTTAATCGGGCTACTTGGAACAATTGGAGGAATTCTGGTTGGAGAAATTGCTAGTGTGTGGTTTTCTTCCTATATGGGTGCTGTTCTTGTCTTGCCTCTTCATTGGGAATTTAGTTGGCAAGCGATTGTCTCCACTTTGCCAGTAGGTATTTTAGTAACTATTATTGCAGCTTGGATGCCGTTACGTAGCGTATCACATATGTCTCCTTTACAGTTACTTCGTGGAACAGAGCCTATAGGTGAGGGGAAATTACCTTTTTTTAAAAAGCTACAGATCCTTTTCTTTGCAAGCGTAGTGGTTGGTTTCTATTTGCAGGATGTCATGTTTGATTCAGTTGGTTCTTTCCAAATATCTAATTTGCTTTTCGCTTCATTAACGTCCATGGTGATCTTATTGTTGATAATTGGACTAATCAATGTAACTTCTTGGATCTTTGGATTACTCTTTCGGCTTTTGGGGAGAGGAAAATCACTTTTCTCTCAACCTATCTATTTAGCTTTACATAACTTATCGATGGCACACAAAAGGAATGGTCTATTATCAGTAACATTGACTGTTGGTGTGCTATCTGTCGTTCTAAGTCATGTACTTACAGATAATCTTATCCAAGTGATTCAAATGCAAATGGAAGTCCAATCTAAAGGAAATGTGTTGCTCACTTCCTCTGCGAGTGACGTAAAAGTAGTTGAGAATTTACTGAGCACAACTGACGGAATCATTTCCTATAAAAAAGGGTATAAACAAGAAACACAGTTGTTACGGATAAACGATCAAAGTGCGATTGAGAAACTAAAAAGTCTAGGGCGAACCAGTAAAGTGTTCGAAAACATGAAATTTTCTACAGAAGCTGTGGACTTACAAGAAAAAAACCATTCGTATAAAATCTCCTCTGGTCGTGACTTTACTCCAGAAGACAACGGTGCTCTACATGCCTTGTTAATTGAAGACTTCCAAACAGAATTGGGAGTAAAAGAAGGGGATACACTCAAAGTTAACTTGGACCATAAAACGATGAATGTAAAAGTCATTGGCTTTTTCGAATCCAATTTATTTAAGACAGCAGTGATACGTCTTCCTGAACAAACCATGCAGAAGTACGGTCAACCAACGCTTGTTTCTTACTATGTAGACGCAAATGCAGGTAAGATACAGGACATCTTGGATTTGCTCAACCAAAAGCTGCCTAAATCTGCAATGGCTTATTCCATCAAGCAAACCGTAGCAGAGAGTTTACAAAATGTCGTAGATACATTTAGTAACTTTTTTTCTATCGTCTCTTTACTTGCATTTTTAACTTCTGGATTAATGATTGGAAATCAAGTGGTGATCTCGCTTTTACAACAAAAACGAGATGTTGCTATTATGAAAACCGTAGGTGTCTCTACAAGAAAACTGATTTTATCTATTTTAACTGAAAAAGCGATTCTTTCTTTTGTAGCAGGTGTCGTAGCAACTGGTTTAGCATTGATTTTCTCTTTCGTCATATTGCTTTCCGTGTTCCATGTATCGCTCATGTTAATGAATGTCTATTGGGTAGTAATCGGCATTGGGATGTCGATGGTTGTAACCTTGCTCGTTTCCTTATTGGCATCTTTGCAGTCTATGGCAGCGAAACCAATTGAAATGCTACATTAGGAGAGTGGTATTATGTCAAAAGCTCCTTCTCAGATCCCGACAAATCAAACACCTAACCGTCTAACAGGTTGGGTTCAGCCCTTCACCTTGCTGGTTATATTTATTTATATCGCCGCACTGGTTGTAATGGGTGTTCTCACAGATGAATGGATATCTCATCCTATATACGCTATTGGCGTAATTTTACCCGGTGTTGTAGTGTTTGCTTGGTCACGGGCTTATCAACTTGAAATGACATCCGTACAGATATCGAATGAAGAAGTAAAAGTGAGCCTCATCTGGTATGTGATCGTATTGATCATCTACAGTGTTGTTTTGGGCAACGAGGATTTACGCGTTTTAATTAATGAGGAAACAAACTGGATAACATTGGTCATTATACCGCTTATTTTGATTCAGTCAGCGCGAGGGAAGCAAGGTAGAACGTTTAGAGAGTTACTGAGTTCGGTGGGATTAACGCGCCAGGGATTGGGAAAAACGATAACACTAGCTGTAGTTACATGCCTTTTGCTTATACCCATTATTCTCTATTCTCTTAGCGAAGAACAACTTTCCAAAGTGATGACTGTTTTCCAGAAACCTAATCAAGCAGTCCTCTTTTATCCATTAAGCTTAGTAATGGCTTTTCTCCTTCCCGGCTTTACAGAGGAAGTAATGTTTCGAGGCATTCTGCAATCTCGATTATCAAGCTTCACAAGGTCTGAGGTGAACGGTTTATTCTTAGCTTCTCTCTTGTTTGCTATCTATCATTTACCGTATGCCTACTTCCTTACTTCATGGGCTACGCACGGAAACCTAACTTGGTCACTCTCCACAGTTTTGACAGAGCGGTTTATCACAGGATTGTTGATGGGCTTGATCTGGATGCGTACAAAAAACCTAGCAGGGCCCATGATCGTTCATGCTTTTATGGATAGCTTTATTATTCTTGCTAGTTTTGTGAAATAGGAAGTGAGAGTTAAAAAAGCAAGAACGAGCGTAAAGTGCAAAGGATGGGGGATTTTATTGGGAAAAAGAAATCGTGAACTACTCATCGTTGCTGATGGACAAGCGCTGCGATAGAAGGTTGTACAATTGTATAAATCCTTTTAGTGAAGCCACAACTTTACATTAATTTAAAAATATACAATAATTGGTATTTTAATTGAATTGTGTATACTTATCTAGTAACAAAATATCCGAAAAGGAGAAGTGGACCATGCGTTTAATGTTAATGGTGGCAGTTGCAGGGGCAGCGTTATTCTCAGTAGTGGGTACTCAAAGTGCTAATGCACAAGAAGTAAGTCAACTTGGCGTATCTGATTTTACGAGACAACCAGATCCTAATCTTGAATTAGCTGGTGTTGTGAAACATCCTGAGAAAACGATACCCGTCGGCAGTAAAGTGCCTTTAGTAAGGGGCAATGGCTATTCTTATGGAGTAACTTCTTATGGTGGCAGTTGGAGAGTTAGTTCCCCCAGTGGAATTCTTGAGAATTATTCTGCTGGAAAAGCAGTTGTTTATGTTTACGATAAGAAGGGCAAGTTGATTGAGACCTATTCTTTCAAAGCAGTTTAACAATGCTGATTGTTTGAACTCTTCGATTCACTCTTCTAAACAAGCTGGGGGACTGTTTTTTACAGGCCGCGCCAGCTTGTTTTCCATTATGAACATTTATTCAGCAGGTGCCTATGCAATGCTCAGCGGCACACTCCTGCTAAATTTATAGGTTCGATTCACCATAGGAGCCGATCCAATCCCCGGGACAACCTTCGTCAAGCCGAGTTTTTTCATCGCGAAAGATTCGCCTAATTTGCTTATCCAGCAATTCCTGGTGGTTGGTGCGTTGCTCTCCTTGAACTGGCAATTGATATCTCGAATGACGGATGAATCCGGCTTCTGGAGGCGGCGTAGCGCATGAGGTTTTTCTAAATGGACGTTGTCGCGAAGCCGAATGACAAACGATGGTCCTCGGAAGTCGTCCAGACGCTCCAGTTTCCTATAAGCACGTTCCTAACCCAAAGGCAATGTTTCAACTATTTCTCTCTTGTTATACCTCAATTTTGACGAGAATGACCATGCTGTTTATAATTAAAAGCTATGGCACAGTAGAAAATGACAGGAGAATCAATATGGATCTATACAATGAGGATATAGGCTACATTATGTGGAGAGTAACGAATAACTGGCAGAAAATGCTGAAACAAGAACTCCAGGAAGTGGATTTGACTCATGTTCAATATGCTTTATTGCGCTCTTGTCAGGATCTCAATGAACGGGGTGGCATTCAGGGAGTTACGCAAATTCAGGTTGCCCAGAACTCTTATATTGATCCGATGATGGCTTCAGAGGTGCTGCGGACGCTGGAGAAGAAAGGTTTTGTGAATCGGATACCACATCCGCAGGATACAAGGGCCAAATTAATTCGGTTGACTGAATCAGGACTAGATACAATGGAACGAGCCACTAATATTGTAAAGGAGGCCGAGCGTCTATTCTTCTCTAAGCTGGGCCCTGAGATGAATGATTTCATCAGCAAATTAAAGATTCTGCTAGCTTGAATTTTTATGAAAATATTAAGGGTATAATAATTTATTGACACCATATAGTAAGTGAACATATAATAAGCGAACATAAGATATGGAGGAGAAACGAGAGGGGATAATCGGTTCATGAATGAAGCAACACAAATCAAAGTAAAGTACAAGGTGGTCCCTGTGCTAATATCATTGTTACTCGGAGGATTCATCGGACTGCTAAGTGAGACCATGATGAATGTGGCTTTGCCGGTACTGATGAAGCAGTGGAGCCTGACGGCTTCTACAGCACAATGGATCACCACCGGTTATATTTTAGTGGTCAGCATTATTATGCCGATCTCGGCGTTATTGCTGCAGTGGTTTACCACCAGGCAGCTCTTCGCTACTGCAATTTGCTTGTTTACACTGGGAACATTGGCTGCCGGTTTGGCTCCCGGATTTGGAGTTCTGCTTATTGGACGTTTGATTCAAGCAGCAGGAACTGCGATATTAATGCCGGTCATTTTCAATACGGTTCTAACGATTATCCCTCCCGCCAAACGAGGAGCGGCAATGGGAATGGTAGGATTGGTTATGATGGTGGCACCTGCTCTTGGACCTACATTATCCGGGCTGATTATTGACAAGCTGAATTGGAACTGGATGTTCTGGGTATTAATTCCGTTCCTGATCATCGATATTATTGTAGGAATGATTAATATTGAAAATGTTGGCAAGATCACTAAGCCGAAGATCGATGTGTTGTCACTTTTCCTATCGACCATAGCTTTTGGAGGAATTATCTATGGACTCAGCAGTGTGGGTGAGGGGGACGGTGGCTGGGGAAGTCTCATTGTTATTGCAACTCTAGGGGCCGGGTTTGTGGCACTCCTGCTGTTTATCTGGAGGCAGTTGACTATGAAACAGCCGATTATGAATCTGCGCGCTTTCAAGTATCCAATGTTTACAGCAGGTACACTTTTTGTAGTCATCGGTTTCTTGACCATTTTCGCTACCTCGTACTTGCTGCCAATCTTTATGCAGGGCTCATTGGCACTATCTGCTTTATATGCCGGGCTGCTCATGCTTCCTGCAGGTTTGGTCAACGCCATTTTGGCACCTCTGGTTGGCCGAAGCTTTGACAAAGTGGGCCCCCGAGTGCTGGTCATTCCAGGTATAATGATTCTGGCCATTGACATGTGGTTGTTCACTGGAATTTCAGTGGATACTCCAATTTACCAGATTATTATATTGCATTGTTTTATGACTGTAGGGATTGCGCTCACCTTGATGCCGGCTCAAACGAATGGCTTGAATCAATTGCCTCGTGAATTGCATCCCCATGGTACAGCAATTATGAATACCTTGCAGCAATTAGCCAGTGCAGTGGGTACAGCTCTTATCGTAAGTGTCATGACTGCAGGCCAGAAGAGTTATATCAAAACCCATAGTGAAGCTGCAGGACCGGATTTGGGCGCACATAGTTTAGCTGCTGGTGTTAATAATGCGTTCATTCTGGCTGCATGCATTACTTTAATTGGCCTTATAGCCGGATTTTTCGTCAGACATAGTACCATCCATGTCCATGCTCAAGCCGAAGTATCGGAAGCACAGAAACAAAAAGCTGTTTAAACATAACTCAACTTTCGCAGCTCAAATCCTTAAATTTTTGTATCTTTTCAAAAGCGTGTAGCACTTCATATTACAATCCGTCATAGTATAAAAGGGGAACCGAGAGCACATCGTTCTCGGTTCTTTGCATTACTTTATGAAAATTTACTCCTCTTTAAAAATCATCCACTCATACCTTTATTAACCGTCTTATTTTTATTTACCCAATTCGAGCGAGATTTTGAAGTACAGTAATTCTTTAAAATACTTTATAATAGAAAATATTATCTAGGAATCCGATTATCTCCTTTGAAAAGTAAAATGGGAAAATGGATTAATACCGATTGTTATTCATAATCAACCAGATCAATAATCTCCCTAATATCTTCAATGTTCATAGCCTCGGCTATTCTTTCAATATGATTAAAATTGATGCTTTCACGTTTACCGGATTGAAGTTCGCTGAGAGCGGCATGACGTACATCTGATAAACGTGAGAGTTCTCTCAAGGAGATATTGTGTTTTCTTGTAATTTCGTTTATTTTCACGACTACTTTCTTTGCCATTATGGTTCCCACCTTATTTTACAAATTTTTCTTGACGATACGCATAAACGTAACATATAATTTTTGTAAAACTGGTACTCATATGCGTACCAAAAGGTGGGGAATATTTTGACTTCTCAGAGTGACATGGTAGCGGAGTATGAAAAGTTAGTAGAACTTGAAAAGCAATACACAGAAAGGATTCAAACTTGTATTAAATTACTTGCAGACGCGTTTAGTATTATCGCTGCCAAAGCAGGAGCTCTTAGCATGGATGCAGTTAAGGAAGCGGCTTATTATTTACACTCAACGGAGATTGAACTAAACCATGTTTTGTACTATATCCGTTTAGAGAAAAGTATTTTAACTAATCAGTTAGAAATTGAAACAGAATGAAGCAAATCCAAACATAGCAGCGGAGGGGACGGAATCGTTCTGAAGAAGCGGAGCGTTCGCCTTTGAACCCGGATTTTTACCGTTAAAATATAATTCAAAAAAATCTGGGGGCAACAGCGATCGGAAGAATGATCCGTCTCGTAGCGGCCTTACATGCACGTACTTGCTCAATCCAACCAGTAATCAATTTGCTCAAATAACCCGATATGACCCTTCACGGTCTAATCGGGTTTTCCCATTTCCCCCTCCAAGCACCGCACCAGATAGTTACACCCACTCCTCACATCATGTATAGTAAAGTTATGGGAAATGAACATGAACCCGCATATCTTCTTGAACGCTTAACCGCACTATTTCTATAATGCAAAGATGCAAAACGAGGAGGAACGTGATGATACATCCAACACAGATTCAGAATATGCTGCAAGCCGCGCTGGAGACGGGCGGAGATTTTGCAGAGGTGTTCGTCGAGGACCGCACCAATGGACAACTGGGCATGACTGGGGGAGTCGTGGATACGGCGCTGTCAGGCCGGGATTTTGGGATTGGCATTCGGATCATGAAGGAGCATTTCTCGGTGTATGCCTACACTAGTGATATGAGCGAACAAAGCCTGATTCGACTGGCAAAATCGGCCGCCAAGGCTATTCGTGGAGGTGGAGTGCCAGGTACACACACCATTACACTCCATCCCCATGCTATCCCTAACCAACATCCGATTGCGATCATTCCTGACGGTTCACAGAAACGTGCCAAGATCGATATGATGAGACGGGCGCATGAGGTCGCAAGCCAATACGATCCTTCCATTACGCAAACTTCCATTGGGATTAGCAACTCGATCCAAAATGTGCTGATCGCCAATAGCAACGGGCTGCTGGTGGAGGATACCCGCACGTATACTCGGATGAGAATAAGCGCGATTGCGACCGCAGGGGAGCATAGACAATCCGGTTTTCGCGGGCCGGGAGCTTATGCGGGGACTGAATTCCTGGAGAGCCTGAATATCGAAGAAAATGCGAGAGACGCGGCCCGTATTGCGACCACAATGGTAACAGCGGGATACGCGCCTAGCGGCAGATTGCCTGTCGTGATTGAGAACGGCTTCGGCGGGGTTCTTTTCCACGAGGCGTGTGGTCATGGGCTGGAATCTACGGCAGTGGCGCATGGAACGTCCGTGTTTGCGAATAAGGTCGGGCAGCAGGTGGCTTCGCCGCTCGTCACGGCTGTGGATGATGGAACCATTCAGAACGCGTGGGGCTCGCTCAATATAGATGATGAAGGAGCGCCGACACAGCGCAACGTACTGATCGAGAACGGTATTTTAAAAGGATATCTGATCGACCGCATGGGCTCGCGCCAGATGGGTGTACCTGCGACAGGATCAGGACGAAGACAATCCTATAAATTCGCGCCTGCTTCCCGCATGAACAATACGTTTATTGCGAACGGAGATTCCACACGTGAAGAAATCGTTGCGAATACGGAGTACGGGATCTATGCCAAATCGCTGGGCGGCGGTTCGGTGAACACCTCGACGAGCGAGTTCAATTTTGCGGTCGAAGAGGCGTACATGATTCGCAACGGAAAAATTGCCGAGCCGGTGAAAGGCGCAACGCTGATCGGAAAAGGGATTGAAACACTGCAAAATATTGATATGGTCGGTAACAATCTGGATCATGGTCAGGGGATGTGCGGTTCGGTCAGCGGAAGTCTTCCGGTCAACTGCGGACAGCCTACAATTCGAGTGTCCGAAATGACCGTCGGCGGACGGAAGGGGGAATAGGCGATGAATATTCAGCAATTTCAGGAAGCGTTGTTCACGAAAGGTCGGGAAATCGGCTACGCGGATATGGAAATCTACTATGTAAATGGACGTTCTACCTCGGTAAAGGTGCTGAAGGGAGAAATTGACCAATATACAATCGTTGAGAATGGCGGACTTTCCTTCCGGGGCGTCATAAACGGGAAAATGGGCTATGCCTCTACGGAGAAGCTGGAACCGGACGTGATTGGCTTTTTATTGGAAGAAGCACGCAGCAACGCGGACATACTGGAGAGCGAGGAACAGGATGAACTGTTCGAAGGCTCTGCAAGCTACCCTGAGCAGTCTGCCTATGCCGCCGTGTTGGCTGACACGGCTCCTGAAATTCTTATCGAAGCGGCGCTAGAAATGGAACGCACAGCGCTTGCCGCAGATCCACGAATTGTAATGGCTCGACATTGCTCAGTCAGTATTCGTGAAAATGAAGTCCTGATTGTGAACACGAAGGGGCTGCACTGTCATCGGCGCAAAAGTCTGGCTACCGCTTATGTATACGTTATTGCCAAAGAAAATGACGAGACGGTTACCGGGGGCTGGCATGATTATTCCCTGCGAAGTGTGGAGGACATCAATGTGGCAGACGTGGCGCATAAAGCCGTAAAAGAGGCTGTTTCCAAGCTGGGTGCTCACACGATTCAATCGGATAACTATCCGATCATTTTCCGTCATGATGCAGCAGCGCAATTGCTGGCTGCGTATACGTCGGTATTTTCAGCGGAGTCAGTGGATAAAGGCTTCTCACGTCTAGCAGGGAAATTAGGGGAAAAGGTAGCAAACACCAAGCTCACGCTGGTGGATGATCCGCTGATGGAAAATGTTCCGGCAGGCAGTACGTTTGATGCCGAGGGCAGCGCTACACGTCGCAACGAGATTATCAAGGACGGGGAATTACTCACGTACTTCCATAATCGCAAGACAGCCCGCAAGGCTGGGGTACAAAGTACCTCTAATGCTTCCAAGGGCGGCTATAACGGCAAAATCGGCGTCTCTTATCATAATCTGTATGTGGCTCCCGGTTCTTCTACCTTGGAGGACATGATTCGCAAGATGGATCGCGGGTTGATGATTGTGGAGCTGCAAGGATTGCATGCAGGTACGAATACGGCGTCCGGTAATTTTTCGCTGGCTTGTCTGGGATACTGGATTGAGCAGGGGCAAGTGGTCAGAGCTGTGAATCAGATTACCGTATCTGGTAACTTCTTTGACGTGTTGCAGCAGATTGAAGAGGTTGGCAACGATTTGCGCTTTACAGGGAGCTGCACTTCACCATCACTCAAGCTGGCCTCCCTCTCCATTTCAGGGTCATAATCACGGGAGCAACCTCCTTTTTCCATACTCACAGCCTGTTACTGATGCCCCGATTGCCTGCGGATTACGGATGCTTGATACAGCGGGGTATGGTAAAGTAGGAGAAAGTCTTTAAAATATTAAAAAAAGGCTTGGTTACAGCACCGCGACAGGGTATTATAGACAATAATATATTCGAAAAAAAGGTTTCAAATTGAATTTTTATTGGGGGATGGATATGAGATATATAAGCACTAGAGGTCGAGTAGAAGCCACAGGATTTATTGATACCGTGCTCATGGGGTTAGCTGACGATGGGGGTCTGATGGTACCGGAGCAGATTCCGACCGTGTCGGCAGCTACGCTGGAGCAATGGGCTACATTGAGCTACAGAGAGCTGCTGCTGGAAGTTTTTGCGCTGTATATCAATGATGAAATTCCTCGTGAAGATTTGGAGGGACTGGTGGAGCGCAGTTATGCGAGCTTCCGTCATCCGGAAGTCACGCCAGTGAAGAAGATCAACGATTCCCTCTATATTTTGGAGCTGTTCCACGGGCCTACGTTCGCGTTCAAGGATGTGGCGCTGCAATTTATGGGTGAATTTTATTCTTATGTGTCCAAGAAGCAGAATGAGATCATTCACATTTTGGGGGCAACCTCGGGCGATACCGGGGCGGCAGCGATTCAGGGCGTGCGTGGCAAGGAAGGCATTAAAATCTGTATTTTGCATCCACACCAAAAAGTGAGCAAGGTACAAGAGCTGCAAATGACGACCGTTGACGATGAAAATGTATTGAATCTGTCGGTGAAAGGGAACTTTGACGATTGTCAGAAGGTCATTAAGGACCTGTTTGCCGATCTGGATTTCAAAGGAAAACATCATTTGCGGGCGATTAACTCGATCAACTTTGTACGTATTTTGGCGCAAACCGTATATTACTTCTATGCTTATTTCCGGGCACAGGAGACTGCGGGTACGAAGAAGATTAATATCAGCGTGCCATCTGGCAACTTTGGCAACATCTTTTCCGGCTTTCTTGCGAAGAAAATGGGCTTGCCAATCCATAAGCTGATTATTGCGACGAATGAAAATAATATTTTGGAGCGCTTCGTGAAGACTGGTGAATACAAGCCGGGCGACTTCAAAAGTACGTATAGTCCTTCCATGGACATTCAAGTGGCGAGCAATTTCGAAAGATACCTGTACTACTTCCTTGGAGAAGATGCAGCGAAGGTATCTGAATACATGAACACTCTCAAAACCGAAGGACGGATTGTGATCAGTGCGGAAGATTTAAAACGCGTACAGCAGGATTTTGAAGCCCTGGGCGCTTCGAACGAAAAGTGTCTGGAACTGATTAGCAAATACAAAGCCGAATATGACTATTTGCTGGACCCACATACGGCTTGCGGTATTGCCGCGTATGAGGCGTATAATGGCGAGGGAGAAGTATGTGTGACCTTTGCAACAGCGCATCCGGCCAAATTCGACGAAGCGATCCGTCTGGTGGACATTAAGCAGGAGTTCCCGGCGCAGATTGAACAATTGTTCTCGAAATCGCAGCACCAGCAGGTGGTAGAGCATGACGAAGCAGAAATTGTGCGTAGGCTTGAAGCCTTCTATGTGTAGGAGATTATCCCGGTCACGACAAGGTATACCATCATAGGATATAAAAAAAGAGGCTACGCCCTGTGGAGGCCACTGAAAAACATGGTTCTCACAGATAGCTGAAAGAGAATCCATTAAAAAGACGACATTCATTCCTTTGTTTTTGAATGAGATGTCGTCTTTTTTGGCTTCCTCATGTCTACGATTGCTCCTCTTTTTAGCTCATCAATTTCAAGATCCGCTTCAGATTCACCGCGAAAATCGCCATCGCTCCTTGCATTTCCATGCCAATCAGACCCGAGGAGGATGCCACATCATACCCGTGTCTGTGCTTGAGTTCACTGTTCTTGGCTTCAATTTTGTATCGCTCTTTGGCCTTGGTCTTAAAGACCTCACTCTCCTGAAATACGGCTTGAGCCAGATGTTCATCGCTTTTTATACTTACAGAATACGTCTTGCTTTTTGCCCCGTCCTTGTAGCAGCCTTCCCGAAGAAGGCATCGCTTGCATGTTTCTATGTCAAAGTAATAGGTGTCGGTTTGGTTTTCTCCTTGGCCTTTTTTCCCCTGCCGCGCCCGGCGAGTTGCTAGATGACCAGCCTTGCACACATACATCCCTGCATCTTTATTGAACTCAAATTCGTCTTCCTTCTTTCGGTTTCCCTGAGTAATCAAAGGATGTAGTTTTGCGACCAGTTGGATGTTTTCTTGCGCACTGTAGGCGAGGTTATCTTTTTCCGAATAGGCTGCATCTCCAATCACTGTCTCCACTTTCATTCCTACCGCCTTACTTTTTTCAATCAAGGTTTGGAGTTGCTTGCCGTCGTGTTTTTCCCCGGTGGTAATTGTTGCCGCTGTTATGATTCGCTCTTCACTCATAGCGATGTGGGTTTTGTAACCCAAAAACGAGAAGTCCACACTTTTGTGACCCATTTTGGCATCGGGATCCGCAGACGTTTGCAGATGCTCCACATCGTCGGTGACTGTTTCTTTCAATAAATTCAACGGTTCTGTAACCTTCGGCAGTCCGGTAAATCGCCCATCCTGTTCAATCACAGCGCCCAGTTGCTGGCTATACTGGATTTCATCTTCTAGGACATCCGTGGCGGGTTTGGCGGGAAACTTACTTTTCATGGATTCATCCAGCGTGTAGATGGCCTTTCTCAGACGCTTGGAACGCTCCCGTAGCACGGCTTGCGGTGTTTTTTGAGTGTAGCGGGCTTGGGTATGAGTTGCGTCCACAATAATAGATTTACTGCGAATAATGCCTTTTTCGATGGCAATTTCCACCGTTTTGCCGATGAGCAAATCTAACAACTTCATCCCTTTGAGCCGTAATTTGCGAAACTTGGTGAGTAGACTGACAAATCCGTTTTTGAGCGCTCAACCAGGTCGATGTCAGACAAGTCAAAGATGGACTTGAGTAGCAAATATTTAAACATCCGAACCGGATCTACAGCTGTACGTCCGTTGTCATGACAATAGTTGTCATGCAGTTCCTCATACACAAAGCTAAAGTCCACCAGTTCGTCCATCCTCCGCAACATATGATCTTTGGGGATGAGTACATCGTAAAGTTCTGTATACGGACTCAACAAAAAACTCTGCTGTTTCGGGAGCACAGGGATCACCAACCTTGGATAAGATACTTCAATTATACCGAAAAAAGAGACAGACTCCTCAAAAAATGAGGAACTGTCTCTTTTGGTGAGCTGGGGGACTTTTTCAGTGGCCTCCGCCCTGTGCGCAGCCTCTTTTTGCTCTTGTGCGCCCGGCATGGGCGATAACTTGGCGGTGAAAGTCCGCTACAGGCTTGGCAGTAGGAACTGTTAGCCAAGGGCAAGGGTGTCTGCTGCGAGGCAGAATCTGAAGGAAGCCGGAGGCAAACCCTCGGTCTGACGAACAGAAATCACATAGAAGGCATGGTGGGACGGACGAGCTTGCAAGACAAAGCAAAGTCAAATCCTGCCCGAATCTCATCATGTAGATGTGGCAGATAGATGAGGGGAAGGTTATCGCTCTTATCCGGGGAGGTCTCACAGACGTCAAGTAGGACATCCGAAAGACGGAGTAAAGCTTGCTGTGAGAAGTCAGCAGAGGCCATAGTATGAAAGCAGAATACCGAAAGGGCTGCCTGCAAAGGGATAATGTGGAACATGAAGAGTATGCGGGAGCGCAGAGCGTCGACATGCGGGAAAGTAGAGAAAGGGACGGTGCAACCGACTTGCTGGAAAGGATACTGGGCAGGAACAACCTGAATAAAGCCTACAAGCAGGTCAAACGCAATCACGGAGCGCCGGGAATCGACGGAATGACCGTCAGGCGGCACTGCCGTGGCTGCGGGAAAACAGAGATGAGCTCTTGCAAAGTATCCGGGAAGGAAGATACAAACCAAGCCCGGTACTTCGAAAGGAAATCCCCAAGTCAGATGGAAGAGGAGTGCGAAAACTCGGCATCCCGACGGTAGTGGACCGCATCATCCAGCAAGCCATCGCCCAACAATTACAACCGCGGTTCGAACCGCTTTTCTCGGGTGGAAGCTACGGCTACCGCCCGGGGCGGAGCGCCCAACAGGCGATTCGGAAAGTGAAAAGCTATGCGGAGCAGGGATACGGACATGCGGTAGAAATCGACCTCTCGAAATACTTGGACACCCTGAACCATGAGCTGCTCATGAGCCTCTTACGCGAGCACATCCAGGACAAGCAGGTAACCGACCTAATTAAGAAGTACCTGAAAAGCGGAGTGATGGAAAACGGCGTACGCCGCGAAACGGAAGAAGGTTCTCCTCTGGTAGGGCCGCTGTTTCCACTTTTGGCGAACATCGATCTGAACGAGTTCGATCAGGAGATGAAAAGCCGAGACGTGACGGTCATCCGCTATGAGAATGACATGGTGGTACTGGCGAGGAGTAAGCGAGCGGCAACACGGCTTCGGGAATCCAGCCGGACCTATCTGGAGAATAAGCTGAGACTCAAGCTAAAGACAGAGAAGAGCAAGGTCGTAAGCCTCGTGGCGCAAAAGCATTTCAAGTTCCTTGGATTTGCCTTAGGGAAGAATGGAAACGGGATGCATATCCGCGTTCACCGCCAATCCCTCGAAAAGGCAAAGAGGAAACTGAAAGAGCTAACACGGCGGAACCAGGGCAGAAATGCGCGGCAGGTAATGGAGAACATCAAGGTCTACATTCGCGGGTGAATCGGGTATTTCTATGTAGCGGACATGAAACGAATCCTGCAAAGCTGGAATGAATGGCTGCGAAGACGGATGCGCATGTACATCTGAAAGCAATGGAAGAAGCCGAGAACGAAGGTGCAGAACCTGCGGAAGCTGGGGATACCGGAGTGGCAGGCTTACCAATGGGGAAACTGGCTTGGGAACGCTGGTGACGAGGTGTATAAACTATTTATACAATCGTTGGAACTTCGCAGGGATCGATTTGTAATTGAAGTGATGTAATTCAATCTCAAACTTCGCAGCTTGAAATAGGCAGATAAGCCTTGAGATAACTTGGCAAACCGGCAATCCATTGTTGAAGTTGACTTTGGATCAGTTTTGTAAGCTTCTTGTTAGCCTTTGTGGTTACTTCATAGATCAATTCGAGAAGTTGTTGCAAGGCTACCACCCAATCTAAGGCGCTAACTTCATCGCAAAGCAAATAAAACAAACCTCCGAGTGTACGATGGTCGGTGCTTTGTCGATACTGCCATGCGAGCAGAATGTATCTGGAAAATACGATTGTCGTATGACTGACGAGCAGATCGTATGAAAGTCCTCGAAACTCCTTTTGCAAGCGTAACAAGGATTTAGCGCACTTAAAGAAGACTTCTATGTCCCAACTGGATCGGCTACACTTAGTTGGACAACAAAAATAAGGGCTAGTAGAATAAACCTAACATTCTAAGGAGCGGATCTCTACAATGCCTAAAAACCAACGACGCACGTTTACAACCGAATTCAAGAAGCAAATGGTGCAGCTCTATGAAAATGGAAAAACCAGAGCAGCGATTGTGGAGGAATATGACCTCACAGCAAGATGATGTCACTGAAGCAATTGTGGATATCTTTCTCAAGAATCGAAAAGCCTACGGCACACGCAAGATCAAAGTGAAGCTCCACGAGCGCGGGCTCATCGTCTCCAGACGCCGCATTGGCCGCATCATGAAAGAGCAAGGGCTCGTTTCCACCTACACGGTGGCACAATATAAGCCCCATAAAACGGCATGTAACGAAGCAACGACGGCGAATGTTTTGAAGCGGGAGTTTGAGCAAACGGAAGCTAAACGCTTCGTCGTCAGTGATTTGACGTATGTGAAAGTCCAGAATCGATGGCATTACATTTGTGTACTGGTGGATCTGTTTAATCGAGAAATCATTGGTCATAGTGCAGGCCCGAACAAGGAAGCTGCTCTGGTTACCCGTGCCTTTGCGACCGTTAAGGGTGATCTACGTCAGATTCAATGGTTTCATACCGACCGTGGCAGCGAGTTCAAAAATCAAAAGATGGACGAGCTTCTGGAGACATTTGAAATCGGTCGATCACTAAGTATGAAAGGCTGTCCGTACGACAACGCTGTGGCTGAAGCCACCTACAAGATCATGAAAACAGAGTTTGTGAACCAGATGAACTTCCAGAGCCTTCGTCACTTGGAACTCGAACTATACGATTACGTCAACGGGTTCAACAAGCATCGCATCCATGGAACCTCAGACTATATGACGCCTGTTCAGTATCGCCAAGAAGCCCTTAAAAAAGTTGTCTGATTTACTGTTGACAATCCACTGAAGCAATTGTGGATATCTTTCTCAAGAACCGAAAAGCCTACGGCACACGCAAGATCAAAGTGAAGCTCCACGAGCGCGGGTTCATCGTCTCCAGACGCCGCATTGGCCGCATCAAGAAAGAGCAAGGGCTCGTTTCCACCTACACGGTGGCACAATATAAGCCCCATAAAACGGCATGTAACGAAGCAACGACGGCGAATGTTTTGAAGCGGGAGTTTGAGCAAACGGAAGCTAAACGCTTCGTCGTCAGTGATTTGACGTATGTGAAAGTCCAGAATCGATGGCATTACATTTGTGTACTGGTGGATCTGTTTAATCGAGAAATCATTGGTCATAGTGCAGGCCCGAACAAGGAAGCTGCTCTGATTACCCGTGCCTTCGCGACCGTTAAGGGTGATCTACGTCAGATTCAATGGTTTCATACCGACCGTGGCAGCGAGTTCAAAAATCAAAAGATGGACGAGCTTCTGGAGACATTTGAAATCGGTCGATCGCTAAGTATGAAAGGCTGTCCGTACGACAACGCTGTGGCTGAAAGCCACCTACAAGATCATGAAAACAGAGTTTGTGAACCAGATGAACTTCCAGAGCCTTCATCACTTGGAACTCGAACTATACGATTACGTCAACGGGTTCAACAAGCATCGCATCCATGGAACCTTAGACTATATGACGCCTGTTCAGTATCGCCAAGAAGCCCTTAAAAAAGTTGTCTGATTTACTGTTGACAATCCAGAAGAAAGCATCATTACTAACAAAACAATAATAGATCCAAGAGACAGCGGGACGATAGATCATCAAGAATGACTAACTAAACTAACATGATGGTTCAACTGAACACAAAAAGAGATGCCTCTGATAAATTCTTAGATAAAACAATTGAACACGAAAAAACGCTATGATATAATCGATAGCGTTATTGACAAATCATATAAACAACCAAAAAATTTATTATTCCTATTTTTATAATACATCTAGAACTTTGATTTGTCAATGCTTTTTTTATCCCCCCAAAAAAACAGAAAGGATGGTGGAATGTGCAATCAGGCTGCGTACATCCTCAAGCGGTTTTGAGAAGAAGTACGCGGCGACTTACTTCGGCAGTGACTAGGCATGATCATGATTGTTCGCTTTTTTCTCTATATTAATGGTTAGGAGAGATGTTGAATGAATTCACTGGTTCTCGATTTTCAAGAAATGGATAACACTCAGCTTTTGCTTGTTGGTGGAAAAGGGCTGCACATAGGGGCATTAACCAAAATAGAAGGAATACAAGTGCCAGAAGGGTTTTGTGTTACAACAGTGGGATATCAAAAAGCCATCGAACAAAACGAACTGGTTCATGCTTTGTTGGATCGTCTAACTACGCTTAAAGTAGAGGATCGAGAACAAATTGGTGAAATCAGCAAGAAGATTCGACAGGCCATTATGGAAGTAGCCATTCCTTCCGATGTTGTGAAAGCAATTGCTCACTATCTCTCCCAGTGTGGTGATGAATATGCTTATGCCGTCCGTTCTAGTGCGACTGCTGAGGATCTGCCGCATGCTTCTTTTGCTGGTCAACAAGACACCTATTTAAATATTATCGGCAAAGAATCCATCTTGGAGCATATCCGCAAATGTTGGGCTTCTTTATTTACGGAACGTGCGGTAATTTACCGAATGCAGAATGGATTTGATCACAGCCAAGTTTATTTATCTGTTATCGTTCAAAGGATGGTGTTCCCACAGGCTTCAGGGATTTTATTTACCGCTGATCCCATCAATTGCAACCGAAAGCTGCTCTCCATCGATGCCAGTTTCGGGCTTGGAGAAGCGCTGGTCTCCGGCTTGGTATCTGCCGATTGTTATCAAGTACAGGATGGGGTAATCGTCAGCAAGAGGATAGAAACTAAAAAAATGGCTATTTATGGACGAAAAGAAGGCGGAACAGAGACCAAGCAGCTCAATCCTGATCAGCAAAAGGCGCAAACCCTTACGGATGAACAAATTTTACAACTGGCACGCATTGGAAGACAGATCGAAGAACATTTCAGCTGCCCCCAAGACATCGAATGGTGTTTGGCTGACGATACATTTTATGTTGTCCAGAGTCGGCCAATCACCACTTTATATCCCATTCCTGAAGCAAATGACCAGGAGAATCACGTGTATGTATCTGTCGGCCATCAGCAAATGATGACTGATCCTATTAAACCACTGGGGATATCTGTTTGGATGTTAACAGGTGCCACACCCATGTTTAAAACTGGTGGTGGAAGGCTGTTTGTGGATATCACGATGGGCCTGGCTTCACCGGATGGCAGACAAAATTTATTGGATGTTTTAGGGCACTCCGATCCGCTCATAAAAGACGCGCTTACTACCATCATAGAGCGGGGAGATTTTATAAAATTGGACCCAAATGACAAAAGCGAACCGGGGCCCGTTAAAAGCCATAAGGGTATGTCGTCTGCGGATATTCTGGCAGAAGCAGGAAACGACCCAGCAATTGTTGCTGATTTGATTAAGAGTAGTGAGACATCGTTATCAGCGTTAAAACATAACATCCAAACGAAATCAGGATTGGATGTATTTGATTGTATCCTGGAAGATATGCAGCAACGGAGGCAGCGTGCGTCAGATCTGAAAAATTTGAGTGTGATTATGGCCGCCATCCATGCTTCAGCATGGATCAACGAAAAAATGAATGAATGGTTAGGTGAAAAAAACGTAGCAGACACACTTTCCCTATCTGTACCTAACAACGTCACTTCTGAAATGGGTATGGAGCTACTGGATGTTGCAGATGTGATTCGTCCCTATCCGGAAATAATTGAGTATTTACAACAGGTAAAGGATGATAACTTTTTGGATGAACTGGTTCAATTCGAAGGTGGGCAGCAGGTGCGTGATGCTATTGCTGCTTATCTCGACAAATATGGAATGCGATGTGCCGGGGAGATCGATATTACAAGAACACGCTGGAGTGAAAAACCAAGTATACTGGTACCTATGATCCTTAGTAACATCAAAAACCTTGGTCCTGGCGCCAGTAAACGAAAATTTGAGCAAGGGCGACAGGAAGCTTTGAAAAAAGAACAGGACTTATTAGCCCGATTGAAACAATTACCGGGTGGTGAACAAAAAGCCGAAGAGACAAAACAAATGATCGACCTGATCCGGAATTTCATCGGTTATCGTGAATATCCGAAATACGACATTGTTAGTCGCTACTTTATTTATAAACAGGCTTTACTAAAGGAAGCGGAACGACTCGTACAAGCCAACGTTCTTCATGAAAAAGAAGATATTTACTATCTCGCTTTTGAAGAATTGCAGGAAACCATACGCACAAATAAACTGGATTACCAGGTCATCGACAAACGAAAAGATGAGTACAGGTTATATGAAAAACTAACTCCGCCACGTGTTATCACGTCTGATGGCGAAATCATTACGGGTCAGTACAAACGAGAAAATATCCCCGCCGAAGCTATTGTAGGCCTCGCTGTTTCGTCGGGCGTTGTAGAGGGGCGGGCACGTGTGATCCTGAATATAGTAGGGGCTGATCTGGAAGATGGCGATATACTAGTCACCGCCTTTACCGATCCCAGCTGGACTCCATTGTTTTTATCCATAAAAGGCTTGGTTACGGAGGTGGGCGGACTGATGACCCATGGAGCAGTTATCGCACGTGAATATGGCTTGCCAGCCATTGTGGGAGTGGAGAATGCGACCAAACTGATAAAAGATGGGCAACGAATTCGCGTGCATGGAACAGATGGGTATATCGAATTATTATGATGGATAAATAAGGAAGTTTAATTATGAGCAGCGGCGGTGAATCAACAAAATCAGTGACATTTTTCAATTTTTTCTCAAGTTCACCTCATTCCTATTATATAACTACATGGTTATATTTTGACCCTGTATGTGTTTGAATTAAATACAGCGGCAGTCTAAGACTTTATTTTCAGTCTTGGTCCGTCGCTGTCTCATTTTTGATGATCAGTCTAATACTTGTTTTTCAAAAGCTGACGATTATTCAATCCAAAACCGTGTAAGATCAATGAACCCAGTCTATTACTTTATTTTCACTTAATAAGAAGTACATATTTACTTTTGAGTCTTTAGCGTTCGACCCTTAAAGAGAATATAGGACAGCTCATTTTTGATAATTTTATTATTCTCTATTGTTTTCGCATAATCTATGTCATATTCCTGAGTTACAGTTTCATCCTTCTCTATACTAGGTCTTTTACGATTTCTATTTTCCCCGGCCGTGCTATTGTCAGAAAAAATAAAAGTGGTATTTAAATCTTCAATGCCCTCACTAATCTTTTTCCCTGTCATATTCTTTGCTGTAATGGCCAGATGAATTTTTTCTCTCATGGTCAATTGGTACGATAACAACTGGAATGCATTTTCATTATCCACTTGTTCTCTAAAATGATCCAAATCTTCTACATTCTCCATCATAGGTGTCTTCATTAATTCTTTCCCAGAGAGAGAATACAGTTTATTTTGCTGATCCCATTCCTGGTGTATGTCTAAGTGCTTAGTAAGAACCCCTAAAGGGACAAACATCGCATTTTTATAAAGCACAGGAACGGTATCCATTACGGACGTATTCGAGTCGGTAACAATCTCAGTGGAGTTCATTTTAAACTTGACCTTGTGTGTTCCAAACTTAATTGTGGCCGTATTAGAGGTTGGGTTAAACGTAGTCTGTCCTCCCAACAAATCATTAATGGATCTCAAAGGTACCATATAGCGATTGTTCTGATCAATATAAGGTGCCTTAGGTGCTGTGAACAAGACATAGTAATTGTTAATCTTCAAAAATGGAGAGCTTGGAGCTATACTCTGAGCTGACATTTTTCCTGTACAGGGCTGTGATAAGCAAAATACAAATACACTTAAAAGCAGAATCCTAAAATGCATCTTTCCCACAAAATTTCCTCCTTAAAAGAGAGGGATAAAGCAGCCCCTCTCAAAAAAATTCAGTCTAAAAATATACTGTCAGTTTCCTCTACTCCATGCACGTAATTCACTTCAACTTTACTCCGTGGCATAGAGCAATAATCATAGGTTTGACTGTTTCGCCAAGGGATATTATCTTCTGAATCTGTACCGATATAGGATGTAGGCCAACGAACTCTTCTGATGTAAGAACCATCATTATAGTCTTGTCGATCTTGTATCTGGCCTATACTTGTCGTTCTTTTGAAAAGGTTGCTGTTACCAGTAGCCGTCCAACCTGGAGCCAGCTCGACATAGCTCCTACGTATCTTTTCACCATCTGCATGACCTGTTATAGTCAAGGCAATGTTACCGTCAGAAGGAACATAAAATTTCATTTGTACTTCCTGATCAGGCTCAAATCGTGGCGTAAAAGTATAAGAGCTCTTTACACCTTCAATGAGCATGAAAGGAGCCCAGTCATTATATTTTGTACTATGCTGTAAACCAACATCAACTGCCATATTTGTGTTACTCCAACCACCCATATAAATAAACCCCGTGCTTCCATTATAACCGCTATTAATATCACGAATCTGTCTAGCACTTGGTAAATGAACTACTGTACTAGCCCATGCAAGCCCTATATGAGACCAAAACTGAACGGTACGGTCCGTTTTATAAAGCGGAATGATGATGACCATTTGATGTATCTGACCCATGCCGTCGTCCATAAATAAATTCTCATTAAATTCAGGCCAAACACCATCCCAATAAAGGACATGTTAGCTATGGACAGATACAGCGTTTGCCCGCCAAAGGCTTCGTACACCGCGTCGCCTGCATAAGAGGCCACAATACCCGAAACGCCGAAAAATAGCAGAGCCAGCACCGTCTGTTCGTCGCACGCCATTCCTCAGGCACGATCCGGTACAAATATTGGATAGCCGCCGAGTAAAATATCGGGAAGGTCAACAGTTGAAGCACCTGTAAATAGACGAGCAGCTGTGGATCACTAATCCAGGCCGAGGCAAAGAAGCGAATAAAATAAAAGGCCGCAGAAATGGAGATAATGGCAAGCTCTTTCCCTGTACGCAACCACCAGAAACTAAGAGCGAATACCACGATTTCACTGGCTGCTGCAATGAAAAAGGCCAGCCCGACCAGCTCGGAATTCCCTCCCAGCTCACGGATATATTCACCAAGAAACGTGTCATTCATACGGGCCGGAACGGAACAGCCAAACACGAGCAGAAGAAACAAGAGAGTTTCCTTGTTACTTAGAAAGATTTTGAGGCTGTGAAGCGTTTTCGGATCGCTCTGATTTGAGATATATTTTCATTTTGTTCACATTATTGTACCATGTAGAGTAAGGTATATATATCCTTATTTATCATGAAAAAAGCCTGTAAATCAAGGGATTTTGGTTTAAGAATATGACAAGGAATGATAGATTCATAGAGATATTTGATAAAGGGGCCAAAATTTTTTATGAGCAAATTTGATGTATTTTTATAAAAATTCATGTATAGTTAACTAAATTTTATGAATACATAAAATCCCACTCTCCAGAACACGGAATGAATCCGTTCCGTTCTCTAAATAGAGCAACCAAATATAAAGGAGTGTTTTAGAAAAGTGACCATTATCCGTTCAGAGCAGAGTCAACAGGCAGCAGCCGAATATGTGCAGTCCATTTTTGAGAAGGTTATCGCTCGCAATCCTCATGAGAATGAATTTCATCAAGCCGTCAAGGAAATATTGGATTCGCTGGTTCCGGTACTGGCTAAGCATCCCAAGTATATGCAGCAGGGGCTTTTGGAACGGCTTGTGGAGCCAGAACGGGTCATTATCTTCCGTGTACCTTGGGTAGACGACGCAGGGAACGTACAGGTCAATCGTGGCTTCCGGGTGCAATTTAATAGTGCAATCGGTCCTTATAAAGGCGGAATCCGTTTTCATCCGTCTGTGTATCTGGGAATAGTCAAATTTTTGGGTTTTGAGCAAATTTTCAAAAACGCACTGACAGGTCTTCCGATTGGCGGCGGCAAAGGCGGCTCCGATTTTGATCCAAAAGGGAAATCAGATAACGAAGTCATGCGCTTTACACAAAGCTTCATGACCGAGCTGTATAAATATATTGGCCCGGATGCCGACGTTCCGGCAGGGGATATTGGTGTAGGCGGGCGTGAGATCGGTTACATGTTCGGGCAGTACAAACGTATTCGCGGGGGACATGAAGGCGGCGTCCTCACAGGTAAAGGGATTCATTACGGAGGTAGTCTCACGCGTACAGAAGCGACTGGATACGGTTGCGTGTATTTTGTAAATGAAATGCTGCATGCGCAAGGCTCGTCCTTTGAGGGTAAACGTGTTGTCGTGTCGGGTTCGGGGAACGTATCCATTTATGCGATTGAAAAAGCACAGCAGCTTGGCGCTACAGTCGTTGCCTGTAGTGACTCGAATGGCTACATTTATGATCCGGACGGCATTGATCTGAATCTGGTGAAGCAGCTTAAAGAAGTAAATCGTCTGCGCATTAGCGAGTATACTAAAGAGCGTCCGGGCGCAATATATACGGAGGGCTGTTTCGGTATCTGGTCGATACCATGCGACATCGCACTGCCATGCGCCACACAGAACGAAATTGACGAGCATGCAGCACAATTGCTGGTAAGCAATGGAGTAAAAGCTGTGGGTGAAGGTGCGAATATGCCATCCACGCTACAGGCCATTGAAGTATTTTTGGGCAATGGGGTGCTGTTTGGGCCAGCTAAAGCGGCAAATGCAGGCGGGGTTGCGGTTTCTGCGCTGGAAATGTCACAGAACAGCATGCGCCTGTCATGGACCTTCGAGGAAGTGGACGCCAAGCTGCATGATATTATGAAGAACATCTATGCGAATAGCGTGAAGGCGGCTGAGGAATACGGCGTGCCTGGGAATCTGGTTGTAGGGGCGAACATCGCCGGATTTGTCCGTGTGGCAGACGCTATGTTGTCTCACGGCATCATTTAACGGGATAATACACTACGGATGGAGAGAGCAAGAGAAGCTGTACAGCGTTGTCTGTAAGGCTCTCCTGATCTGCTATCGTATGAGTGTAGTGTATGAGTTATCACATAAGTAAGTTATACAAGAAGAAGCTGAGTGTCCCTTGCGGGGTGCTCAGCTTTTATTTGATAAGAGTCACTTTATTTTTCATAGGGGCTTGATTTATTTTTAAAGAGGATGTATATTACTTGATAGATCAATAATTGATAGATCAAAGGTTGGATCGTCAAGCCCAGTGACATGCTTAAGGGAGGAGAGATTGCTATCACCCAGACATCACCCGAGGCTGACTATATTTTTGACATGCTGTTGCTGTTGAACAAGCAGATTAGCTCCAAGTTTGAGCGTTGTGCAGGAATCAGCGCATCCAGATTACAGTTGTTGTGCAAGTTGTATCAGGTGGATGAGATCAGCCAGACCTTGCTGCAAAAAGAGGTTGGCATCGACGGTGCAGCCGTAACCCGCCATTTGAAGCAGCTTGAAGCGATAGCGATGGTCACACGACGAACCAAGCCGGAGGACAACAGAGTTACGCTAGTTAGCCTGACCGATTATGGGCGTGAGCGTATTGTTACTTTTAAACGGGAACGCTCACAGTTTGTGACCCGGTTGCTCCAAAGTTTCGACGAGACCCAGCGGCACCAGCTAGCCGATATGCTGCAAGTTATGAATGGTCATATGTCCGATATGGACTGACCCCAATTACATTATACCCATAGGGGAAACAAGGAGGAATTTACATGCCAGTAATTACTATTGAAGCAGGCAAATTAAATAAAGAACAAAAAAGATCGTTGGTCACTGAACTTACCACATCAGCTTCAACCATAATGAATGTACCCGAGTCGGCTTTTATTGTTTTGATTAAGGAAAGCGAAAGAGAAAACATTGGTTTCGGAGGAAAATTATTATCTGATCGCTAATGTCAGAAGATGAAGTGGGTTCATTCATTTTTAAGGTAAGGAGCCATTTCTGTAATGAATTAATTTGAGGTTTGAACAAAAAAAGCGCCTCCTGTATGCTGGGTCTCGAATGGAGTCACATTCATGCCCGAATTAAAAGGAAGACGCTCACTATGAAGTATAAACAAGGATATCCAAGGTGCGATCATAGAAGTCGATCCATAGATTGGGAAAAATGTCCCAACCTCTATTCCCGCCACCGGCTCTTCCAGAAAATAATGACATCCTTACATGACTTCTCCATTTCTCGATATGTCAATGGCTGAAAACCGAAGAACGAGTGAGAAAACATGAGAAAATATTAATTTATAGTGGGAGAGATTTGAATGAGTAATACGAACACATCCAATATTGTCAAAACAAATGATTTTAAAGAAATTGCACTGGGTCGCCGTTCTGTCAAAGTATACGATCCGTCCGTAAAGATTAGCCGTGAGGAAATGACAGAGATTTTGACCGAAGCGACACGCGCCCCATCTTCCATTAACCTGCAACCTTGGCGCTTCCTCGTCATTGATAGCCCGGAAGGCAAAGCAACGTTGGCACCACTCGCGAGCTTTAATCAACGTCAAGTAGAGACGTCTTCGGCAGTAATTGCCGTGTTTGGGGATTTGAACAACTTTGATAATTTCGAGCAAATTTTCGGAGAAGCTGTAGAATTGGGCTATATGCCAAAAGATACTAAAGAAATGCAACAGGAAAAAGTAGAAGCCTATTTTGCGAAACTGGACCCAATCATCAACAGAGAAACAGTCTTGATCGACGGTGGTCTGGTATCCATGCAGTTGATGCTGGTGGCACGCGCTCACGGTTACGATACGAATGCAATCGGTGGATACGACAAGAGCAGAATCGCTGAAGCCTTTGGTCTTGAGAAAGATCGTTATGTACCTGTGATGCTCATTTCCATAGGTAAAGGAATTAACAATGGTCATCCATCGACTCGTTTGCCCATTGATCAAGTTGCACAGTGGAAGTAAAAGAAACGAGTTAACATCTATACGCAATATAGAAAAACAGGCGGACAAAGGAATGTTCCTTTGCTTCGCCTGTTTTTTGCTGTCGTATCACTATATTAACTTTCCGACGTATTCGCAGGTTCAGTAGTGTCAGGCAGAGGGCTACGAAGTCGCTTGGGCCATGTAATCCGGTGCATAGTATGGCTAAGTTCCTCATAAAACAACGGCCCTTTTCTGAACAGGCGTATAACCAGATGGAAAAAGAACCACCCGTTAATGACCAACAGTATCAGGCTGATCAGAACACTCGCCCATGGAGGGACTTGAGGCCAGAGAACGGGTCCACCCAGCACGTAATTCATCCCGAAATACAACCAGTACAAGAGGCTGTAGCGCTTCATGAGCTCCCACAGGGAAATACGTTTTCCTGCCCCCGCAAGATGTATACGCACCAGCCATTTTCCCGGAGTTCGCCCATTCGTCAGGTAAGGAATTAGCATGAAGTATACTCCACTGGATACCCAGAAGGCGGCGGGGAGGTATTCCATAACACCGAGCAGACCTGTCCAGATGATGGAATCCACGAAAAAAGCTACACCCCGTCTGGTATAGGACACTCGCTTGGTTGTGATGTCCAAATGCTTGTCCAGATGCTCCAGACGCGGGAGAAAACGCGAAAACCATTCGCCCAAAAGAAAGCCAAGCATGCCGCCCAATGTATTTGCCATCAGATCGTCCACATCGAACACACGATACGCATGGTCAAAAAATCCGTACAGTCCTGTTAGCTGCGTCATCTCAAAGAAGAGGGAAAGGCCAAAGGACAGGATCAGACACCACCCCCACCGCGCACGGAAATAATAACGTAAGAACATACCGAAAGGCACAGTCATAAGAACGTTAAAAACCACCTGGAGAAAAGCACGTTCCTTCAGCAAATGCAGATAGCTGGAGGGTTGGGAGGGAGAGACGGATGTCTCCCTGATAATGTCGTGAATGAACTGCAAGGGCATTAGCTGCAATACGCCTCCGGTTAACGCCGTATTATGACGCGATGCCGGAAGCGGTAGAATCACCAAAAAGAAAGCGTTCATCAAGTATAAAAGCAACAGGTAAAGTAGCAATGCCCTCGTTTTATGGATATAACCATGCCTGCGGTATTGTACGATTAGAAAAGGTAGCGTAAACAGCAACGCGGCAAAAGGAAAGGCAAGAAAGGCATAAGAAACAGGAAACAAATACGTTTGAATCATGAGCTGCTTACGCCTGCTTTCCCCGGAACTTCACCAAAGACCAAATGATCAGGAACGCCATGAAAGCCACGCATACGCTGATACTGATCCGATTTTGCGGATCGAGCAAGAACAGGAACGCAATCACCCACAGGCATCCGACTGTTATCGCTGTGATATAAGGAAATCCCCATATTTTGAAGCTTGGCTCCACCGGATAAGATTTGCGCAGCTTCAACTGGGACAGGCAAATACAGCTCCAGACGAGCAAAACGACAAAGCCCGGTACTGCCATCAGAATACGGAACAGTCCGTCCTGAGCGATATAAGCGACCATCGAACCGACAATCAGGATCACGGCGCACAATTTGAGGCTATTCACAGGAACCCCATTCGAGGATACCCGGGCAAGTGATTTAGGACCTTCCCCATTGACTGCCAGCGAATGCAGCATACGTGTAGCCCCGTAAATCCCCGAATTGGCGGCAGACAGTACGGCAGTAATCAAAATGAAGTTCATGACATGGGCTGAGCCCTGAAGTCCTGCCGAAGACAGCACCTGTACGAACGGGCTGGTATTCGCATCCAGCTGATTCCAGGGAATCAAGCCGCAAATGATGAGAATCGGCAGCGTATAGAACAACACAACACGAAAAATAAAGCTTTTAACCACCTTGGGTAGCACCTTTTCCGGATTTTCAGTCTCTGTTAAGGTCAGACCAATCAACTCGGACCCTCCGTAGGAAAAGGTAACCACCAGCAGCGCCGAGAAAATAGCCAGCCAGCCATTGGGGAGAAATCCGCCGTGCTGCGCGTAATTGCTCAGATAAGGCGGGGTTTCACTTGGGATAATGCCGAACAGGATACACCCACCCAATGCAATAAAGATGATAATCATGGCAATCTTAATACCCGCAAGCCAAAATTCCAGTTCCCCTAAACCGCCGACACTCAGCATGTTGACCGCAATAATAAAGGCCGCACTCGCTAAACTGAGTACCCATAAGGGAACACCCGGTAACCAGTATT
The DNA here is from genome assembly GCA_040544055.1 of Paenibacillus sp. PvR008. Lineage (GTDB taxonomy): Bacteria > Bacillota > Bacilli > Paenibacillales > Paenibacillaceae > Paenibacillus. The sequence continues at coordinate 60,217 of JBEUOG010000019.1, read as the reverse complement.
GCAGGAAGCTTCCCGCTGCGATGACCTCAATGACACAGACGGCCAGCCACATGAAGCAATACAACCAGCCGATGATGAAAGAAAGCCTTTCTCCAAAAGCTTTGCGAATAAAATCCTTCATATTCATGTTGGGGTAGACGGTAGCCATCTCGGCAATAGCGCCCATGACGACCAGGAGCAGAAGCCCCGCGAAGACATAGGATAAAATGACTCCAGGCCCCGCCAAGCTGATCGTTTCGGTACTTCCTTTAAAAATACCGGTTCCGATGACTCCACCCATAGCCATAAAGGTAATATGCCTAGGGAGCAGTTTTTTGTGCAAAGTTGCTTCATTTGATTTCAATCCGAAATCCTCCTTCATAAAGTCTATAGCTTCAGCATAGCCTAAAAAGATTTGCTTCAATTAGATTTATACTACATGAAAATATCCAATTAGGAAATGAAAGAAATAGGATTTGGCAAGGAGCTAAGCATATATAATTCTACTATGACTAAAATGGAGGGAAATACTGAAGAGAAATGTGCAGAAGAGCAGTTAAGAGGCAGAATGATGGCGCAGACGATTGCTCTATCTGCGGTCATTGTGCTTTTTATTGCTCTGCTTGGTAGATATTTAAGTTTCGCATTGCCGCAAGGAACTAGATCCGTAATATTCTCTTAGCTCGTACCTGTTTGAGCCATCCTGGGAACTCGTTCAGTATACGGTCGTATAATTCGGTGTCTGTCACGAAGTCGAAGTCATGCAAGGCAAAGAAATCTGCATTATCCACTACGCGGCCGCGCAGATCATCCAACTTTTGAAGGACTCCGTAATCGGCTTTACCAAGACCAATAAATTGCCAGAAAATCGGAGCGTCTGAGCTTTTAATCAGCAGTTTTGCTATTTTTTTCTTTAGGTAGACACCTCCATCACTGAAAAAGATAATGTAGGTAGGGATCGTATCGTTTGGATCTTCTTTTGTATATTTAAGTATGATATCCTCCATGACTTCTGGCTCGTTATTGCCCCACCCTGGCTCGCCATCATAAATAGGCTCAGGATAAGTCCTTTTGACGTAATTCTCGTAATCCCGTTCAGTGACGCTTGGAGCACGTTTTCCATCTGAACGGTATCAGCTGACGGTGCTGCTCGCGATTCCGTTTCCTCCACGGTGACACCCGGTAACAGACAAAAACGTGTATGGGTTAACCAGAATTTGTCCAGTGGGGATGTATTATATAAGGATTTGGGATTTAAGGTTCCACAAGTCGTACAGGAGATTTCCAAAACAGCCAAGGCGAATTGGAGCAACTTATCCCTGGAGAAACTGGATGCGGATTATATTTTTATCGTGAACAGCAAAGGCGTAAGCAAGGACGAAATCATTAAAGATCCTGTATGGGAGGGGATGCCAGCCGTTAAAGAAGGCCACGTATACGATTTTGGTAAAGATTCCAGTTGGCTGTATACAGGTACGATTGCCAATGGACAAATGATTGATGATGTTCTGAAATTTCAAAAGCGCTCACCCGTCTTTACGGCTTTATGCCGCAGCGACGGAGGAGCGCTTTTTTTATAAAGGGCAGGTCTTGTTATTAACTGAAATATTTATTTTTTTATAGCATAGATAAAATGAATCGTTTCGAATGCAGACAAATAATCCGTCCGATTACTAAAGATAAGGTCATTTATCGTAGCTGGTGATAAATGTTCATAAATTAGTAAACCTGATTTTTCTAATATATTTTCGATTTCATAATAAGTGAAACACGATTTCATTGGTTCTCCACTTGCTGAAGCCATTTTCACCATATTTTCAACTCTATTAAACATATTTTTTTCTTCAAAGAGTTTTTCGTCTGCATAATCAAAAACTATAGAACTTCCTGAAGGAACTTTGGCAAATACATTATTTATCAAGCTTGAATTTTCTTCTTTAGTTAAATAATAAGAAACACCCAAAAGGCTAAAGAAAGTTTTTTTGTTATCAAACCCTTCATCTATTAGATTTTGATAAGAAAACTTGTTGGTGAAGTCCATAGAAACAAAATGAAGATTACTCGGGATTTTAAAATTGGCATTATCCAATCTTTTCTTTTTAAATTCCTGTGTAGCTGGATAATCAATTTCATATATTTCTAAGCTGTTTTTCAATTCTGGATGTCGGAAACAAAAAGTATCTAACCCGGCTCCAAGGATGACATACTGTTTTAATCCTAACATAACTTCATTAAGTAAGACTTTTTCGCAATACGCAGCACGTGATAAGGGAATTGGAGAAAGCTGGACTTGTGTAATCCATTTTAAAATTTCGTCTGGATCATCTTGAAACCTTTGAGCAATATCTTTGTTGAAAAACTGTATTCCTTGAATCATATTCTCTCTGATGTCTGAAAACTCTTTTTGGGAAATTAGATCTTTTGCAATAAAATCATCGAAAATTTTTGGTGTGTCATATTTACTGTGATATGCTCGACCAAAAGCCGATATTAAGGAAGTTAAACTGGACTCATTTTGCTTCATACAATTATCCTCCCACATAAACAAAAATAAGATTCCCCCGGCCAGGAGAATCTTATTATACTAATATAAATTTTTAAAATCAATTATAGCACAAATAAATTATTTTGTCAATGAAATATATATATATTCAAATCTAATATATTGCCCTTGTTGCAAAGTGCGAAATTATTCTACCTAAGGAATAACATCAAATTATTAACATCAACATTTAACAGAGCCTTTATAAAAAGATGCCTGCATAGGGCAGACATCTCAATTTGCTTCTATATTAGGATTGCGGAGATACCAGAATTTTAACCTGATTTTTTTCTTTCAGGAGACCTTCAAAACCTTGCTCAATTACTTCTTCGAGCTTAATACGTTTGGTAATCAGCTTGTCCGCAGGGAAATAACCTTTTTCCATCAAGCTGATGACAGCCGGGAATACATCACGGTAGCCGATAATGCCGGTCAGATTGCGTTCCTTCATGACAATATTGTTCGGTTTGATCGGAGCTTCTTTTTCGAAAATGCTGACGATCATAATTTGTCCGCTGATTTTGGTGGACTCGATCGCTTGAGTCAGTACAGGAGGTACTCCAGTGACTTCATAGGCTACATCTACGCCGCCGTTAGTCCGTTTGTGCAGTTCTTGCACGACATCATAAGCTTTAGGATCAATAACGATAGCACCCAGCTCTTCGGCTTTGGCTTTGCGTTCTTCGGAAAGCTCTACTGCATAAATTTCAGATGCACCCGAAGCTTTTAAAGCTTCAATAACCAGCAATCCTATAGGACCAGCGCCAAATACTACGGCTTTGCCACATATTCATGCAGATCACTTCCGCAAATGCCACATCATTCTACTTTGATTTTTACTTTTCCTGCCAGAGCAGCGGGCTGCTCAATGTTTTCCAAACGTAAATCTTTTACTCCATGCCATCTCAATGCTCGCATGTCTGTCATCCTTGACGAATATATGATCATTTACTGCTATAAAAGTGAATGAATTAGGAAACGTTTCCGAAAAATAATATGTCACAAATTTTACACATTGTCAAACCAAATTCATACAAAAAGCACTTGATTTTTGTGTGAATATAATCACTTGTGACTACGGTGCTATGTTTGGCTTATCGCTTTGAATAAAGAGATTTTATAATTTTTTTTAGTGAAGCAGCGATGAGGAGAAAACTACTTCGATTTTTAGATACTCATTCTATGGTATAATATCAATATAGAGACTTTATTTTTGAAAGTCAGAAAACGATTCCGACCGTGAAAGGATTTTGGGCGTGCCAGATCAAAAAAAAGTAACCATAGATGATGTAGCCAAGCGAGCAGGGGTCGGTATTGCGACTGTCTCCAGAGCTATTAACGATAGTGAGGGCATCAGCCCGAGGACGAAGGCCTTGATTTTGCAAGTGATTGAAGAAATGGGCTTTACGCCCAACACCTCGGCTCAGAGCCTGAAGGTTCGTCAGACACGACAAATTGCGCTGGCTGTGCCGGATATCCGTAATGCGATTATTCCGGAGATTGCTTGGTCCGTGGAACAGGCTGCCAAGCAGCATGGTTACCGTGTCGTGCAAATTAATACCGCCGGAAACGCCAGAATGGAGCTTGAAACGGTGCGGGAGGTCAAGAAGCTGCATGTGGACGGACTCATTATTATGCCGCTGGCGTACCCTAAAATGCTGGTGGATCTGATCAACAAAGCCAGCGTTCCCGTATCCATCATTAACTATGGAAAAAAGCTGGGCGAAGACGTCAAAGCCGATATCGTCAGTCTGGCCCGACAAGAGGGACGGCTTGTGATGGAGCATTTGCTTAAAATCGGGAGAACGAGAATTGCTTACGCAGGCGCTGCGAAGGACAAGATCGAGGAAAGATACTTCGCCTATGAGCAATCTCTTCAGCATGTGGACCCTTCGCTTGTTTATTTTGGCGATGATTTCTCTTTTGAGACAGGGCTGCGTGCAGCCGATTATTTTTACAGCTTGAAACACATGCCGGATGCCATTTATGCGGTTAACGATATGGTAGCAATAGGAATCGTGAATCGTTTTAAGGATTTGGGTGTGAAGGTGCCGGAAGAGGTTGCGGTAGTCGGCATTGATAACAATTTATGGGCTACAGTAACGACGCCGCAGATCAGCTCTGTTTCCATTATGGGAGAAGAGGTGGCACGATTGGCAGCGGAGCTGCTGCTCAAGCGGATTCAGGAACAGACACCGGGCGATTACGAGCGTGTGCAATTTGAGCCTCGTCTGATCGTCAGGGAATCGAGTGTGTCTGTGATTCGCAAGCCTACGGTTGGGCGTGACTGAGCAGAGGGAGTTTTACTGGGACAGCAACATTTTTATAGCGCTTGATGAACGGGTATGAGTAAGGTGAACTGCTGTTTGGGAATGAGTGTTTGAAGCTGTAGTTTTCTCTGAAAACGGGAGGTTAGGTCATGTCACAAAGTATCGTGTCCGTTTCTGTGGCTTGTACTGCACTGCTGCTGGCCGCAACCGTAGGGTACACATCCAATACGGTGGGACAGCATGCTGATGCTGCGCCGTTGTCTGGAGCGAGTGCCGGGAAGCCAACGCAGAATGTAGCCAAAACGCAGCAAATCCGGCAAAGTAAAGAAGAGCTGGTACTGTCTTTTTACAAGGACCAATCTCTCGATGATGAAGCAAAAGTGCATCATATTCTAGATCATGTGGCGGGTATGAACTGGGGAACGTTGAACAAAATTAGCGGAAATCGAAGCTTGGAAGTCATCGAATATCTGTATAAGCAGCGTGCTTTTATTCCATCGGAAAGCTTTCCAAATGTGATCCGGGCTTCTGACAGCTTGGACGGAGCGTTAGGTGAAAGCTATGCTGCCATCATGGGAGAGCTGTTCACAAGGGATAAGACTGCGATGACCCGAGCATTGGCAAATACGGACAAATCAAACCGCGCACGTGGCATTGGGAGCATCGCGTATGCTCTCAGTTATCGGGAAACGAAGGCAGTAAAGAAGGAAATCCGGCAATGGCAGGCAGGGCAACAACTTACTGCGACGGAGAAGGAGGTCATTCGGGCTTTATTTGTAAATCTGGATGATCCGTATTAATGCTTGAATGAGTGATTATCACGTGCATAGAAGAATATAAGAGCATCAGCTGATTCTCGATTAGAGGAGCGGCTTTTTTATGCTGTTTACATCCTCTCATACTTGTTCAAATTGTTGGCTGATCCTGTTCCATACGCAGTCGCTTAATATCACGGATCGGAGGCAGGCCGAACAAGCGGGCGTATTCGCGGCTGAATTGTGAGGGACTCTCGTAACCTACCTGAAAACCGACATCTGCCGCATCTGCTGATTCGGATAACAACAGGCGTCGGGCTTCTTGCAGCCGTAATTGTTTTTGATATTGCAACGGACTCATAGCGGTAACCTCTTTAAAATAACGATGTAGCGACGACGCACTCATATTAGCCAGTTTGGTCAATTCCTCAATTCGCAAGGGCTTATCATAATCCTGCTTAATCCGTTGGATGACTTCTGCAATCCGGTTTGAATGGCTGCCGGTCATGACCAGTTGTTTTAAGGATTCCCCTTGGTTACCCTGTAAAATCCTATACAGTATCTCTCGAATGACTAATGGAGCAAGCACCGGAACATCCTGTGGTTTTTCCAAAAGCCGCACACGCCTTACCACGGCATCCAGCAGAAGAGGGTTGGTTTGGCTTACATACAAGCCTCGTCTGGAATCAAACATTGGGTTTGTGGAGAAAGCAGATTCTTTGATCAGGTCCAACACCTGATGCGGATCAAAATTGAGCCGGAGGCACAAATAAGGAGCCTCTGCTGACGCTTGTATGACCTGCCCGGAAATCGGCAAATCCACCGAAACAACAAGGTAGTCGGATGTGCCGTAATGGTAACTTTCCTCTGCGAGCATCACGACTTTCCTGCCTTGCGCCACAATATATAAGGCGGGCTCATGGACTTGATAAATCGGCACAGTTGAAACTGAACTTCGGACAAAGTGAAGCGAAGGTATGGCTGTAGCGTGAACTCCGTCTTGATTGGAAAATCGTTCTATAAGCCTGGTCAATTCGGCTTGTTTTTCCATGGTGGAACCCTCTCTTTTGGTTGCCTCCATTTATGACACAAAACCGGATCGGTGAAGCTGCTGCTCGTTTACTTGCTCACCATGGGGCTCACGTGGTATTAGGGGCTAGACGCACAGAACGACTGGAGGCGCTTACCACTGAGATTCGTTCCCAAGGCGGACCAGCCGATTATCAGCAGCTGGATGTTACCAAGAGAGATCAGATGGAGGCGTTCATCGCGTATGCGGAAAAACAATTTGGACGTGTGGATGTGATTGTGAACAATGCGGGAGTGATGCCTCTTTCGAGATTGGAAGCCCTCAAGGTAGAGGAATGGGATCGCATGATTGATGTGAATATACGAGGTGTTCTGCATGGGATTGCGGCAGGGCTTCCGATTATGCACAAGCAAGGGTTTGGTCAGTTTATTAATATCGCCTCCATTGGCGCCTACAGCGTAACCCCGACTGCATCGGTGTATTGCGCTACGAAGTATGCTGTACGGGCGATTTCTGAAGGATTACGCTTGGAGGTTGGTGGCGATATCCGTGTAACGCTGGTATCCCCGGGAGTCACCGAATCCGAGCTTGCCGACAGTATTTCAGATGAGAGGCACGGCAGGGAATGCAAGAGTATCGTCGTATTTCGATTTCCCCGGACGCGATTGCCCGTTCCATTCTGTATGCCATGGAGCAACCTGCGGACGTGGATGTGAACGGAATTATTGTAAGACCAACGGCAAGCCCGAATTAACGACTTGGAATGCTCAATGACGAGAAGCACTAAAAATACATTGAAACAAGTTCAGTGAAGCTAAATTATCCTGTGAGAATTTATAGCTAGTATGGGCCTTTGGCCTTCCATATGACTTTTCCTCCATCCCTTGTGGATGAGGGATTATTTTATGATGAGTTAAGAAAGATCATATTACACAGCAAAGTGTAAAGAAAAGTATGGTCTTAAAAATAAGTGGTTTACTTTTGTAAACGTTTATGATAATTTTATTTCGACAAACATCAAAATTAGGATTAGACGCAGAAAGGGGCTGAACAGGGTGAAAGATGCTACAGACATGCAGCAAGCTGTAAAAATTTATAAAGCGCTTGGAGAACCGACTCGCCTCAAAATAGCATTTTTACTGAAAGAGGAAAGTGACCAGTGCTGCTCTGTTCTGAGTGAGAAGCTGAACAGTGTTGCAATTTCAACATTATCGCATCACCTGAAGCAAATGGCAGAATCCGGACTGCTGACGTTCCGTAAAGAGGGAACCTTTATTTACTACAGCCTGGATGTTGAAGTAGCGAAGAAATATGCCCCATACTTGATGACATAATTTTTTTTAGTCTTAAATTCGATATTTGTAAAAATATAAAAATATAATAGAAAAGAGGCGTTACATAAAAATGCAGAGCACGTGGAAAGTATACATTTTGGCAATAATCAGTTTTTTAGTAGGAACATCTGAATATATTATCTCGGGAATTCTGGATCAAATTGCAACTACGATGGGAATTACAGTGGCCGCCGCAGGTCAGTTAATTACAGTTTTCTCCCTTGCCTATGCAATTGGCACGCCGATCCTGATGGCAGTCACCGCTAAAATGGACAGACGTAAACTGCTCCTATATTCCCTCGGATTATTTGCAGTTGCCAATCTGCTCTCCTTTGTTCTGCCGGGTTTTGGCATGTTTATTGCCGCACGTATTCTCATGGCACTCGGGGCGGGGATGGTCGTGGTTACGGCACTGAGTATTGCAGCGAAAATTGCTCCAGCCGGCAAGCAGGCCAGCTCCATTGCTACGGTCATCATGGGTTTTACAGCCTCGCTAATTATCGGTATTCCGCTTGGCAGAATGATATCTTCCGCATATGGATGGAAAACCGTATTTCTCGGCATCGCTTTGGCAGGGATTATCGCCCTGATTGTTATCGCTATGACGATTCCCCGTATAAAAGGAGATAAACCCGTTCCCTTACTGCAACAGTTTGCTCTTCTAAAAAAGCCCGAAGTCGCTTTGGGATTAAGCATTACCTTCTTTTGGCTTGGAGGTTATTCACTTGCATATACCTATATCTCACCGTACTTGCTGGATGTATCAGGTGTAGGAGAGGATATGCTGAGCATCGTATTACTCGCCTTCGGGATTGCCAGCCTGATCGGGTCGAAAATCGGTGGATACAGTGCAGATAAAAAGGGCATTCCCTTTACGTTATTCGGAGGCATGGTGCTGCATATGATTTCGTTACTCTTACTTCCTTTTGCAGCTCACTCCCTGATCGCAGTATTCGCTTTACTGATCCTTTGGTCGTTCGCAGCCTGGACATCGGGGCCGACTCAACAATATAATCTGGTCACTCTCGTACCAGAGTCTTCTGGCGTGATGCTGAGTCTTAATCAGTCTACGATGCAGATTGCAATGGCAGCCGGAGCTGGAATTGGCGGCGTGGTTGTAGGTCAGGTTTCGCTGGCTTCCATCACCTGGTTTGGAGCAGCAGGAGTCGCTATCGCTATTGTGGCTACGTATTTACTTTCACGGAGACCCTCAGTTCAAAGGTAAGTGAGTGTTACGGAATAAGGTTTATAGGTAAGTAGAAAAGAGGGGTCCCGGCCATGGAGATGGTTTGGAGGCCCTCTTTAAACTTAGCAATATCTCCTCTAGTCGGACTATTACTCAAATTGAATGTCGGTAATTTTACCACCCTCGATAAATCCGATATTTTTATAAACTTGATTGGATGCAGGATTTTTTAAATCTGCATACAGCATGGGTACTAAATGCTCACTTTCCAAGATGGAACATAGATTAGCCACAATTGCGCTGGCAAAACCTTTCTTTCGATAAGTAGAGGGGGTATAAACAGCATTAATACGAGCATGTCTCGGAGAACGGTGAGCAATATTTGCCATAGACACTGGAGTATTTTTTACAATCCAAAGATATAAATTACCTGTTTTGATGACCTCCTCCGCAGCTGATATTTGACTAACTGGATCAACAGAAATGTCAAAAGCATCCTCTGAAAACCCGGTTAAGAATTGTGCAACTAACTGTACGTCCTCTCGAGTGGCATGCCGTATGATTCCCTCAACATCTGAGGGTTTGTTAGACTTGGGACAGAAATAAGACTCCATGACCATGTGTATATGTACTTGAGAAGCATGATGTTCGGCATAAGCATTTGCAAAGCTCTTAACCGTTTCAGAATCACCGCATACACCTGATATAGTAGCCTCTTTTAAATAAAGTAAGAGTTCCTGAATATAGGCCGATTTCTGAATGTCGGTTATTTGCTGTGATATCCATAGCCACTACTGTACAATCATAGGAATGGAGTCTCGGAAATTTATAATCTCAATCATCCGAAAAACGTTCGAGCATGGATTCTACATGGCTTAGAAAGCGGATGGACAGGAAAAGAAACATGGGAAATTGAAGGTGCACTATCAACAATGATCGACATGGGCCATGAAGCACAATGGTTAAGACCCGAAGCTTGAAGAACTGTGTGGGATTGAAGGGATAATCACATTGAAGGAATCTTCAGGATCATCCCCGAATTTTTCAGGATGCGTAAGATATGGAATCAGGTCAAGCATTTCGTAGAAGGTGCTGGGCCAGCCGTGAGGAATGAGCAGGGGCAACGGATTTGATCCGCTCCCCCGCTCATGTATGAAGTGGATGTCTCATCTATGTCGGCCTTATAGTTTGCATAACTAAGAATACGATCCTGAATCTTATTCCAGTCAAATTCAGTCGCCCAGTAATGGACGATTTCTTTCATAAAATCTAACGATATTCCGTATTCTCAGCCGGCTTCTGCTGCTTCGTCAGGCCAACGGGTTCGTTGCAGCCTTTCTTTCAAATCCTGTATATCCTGACTTCCAATAGTTAAAGTGAAAGGTTGAAGGTCCATTCATTCCTCTTCAGATGCTGTTTGCGGTTGCCTCTCTATGTACTTATGTGAGTGTTACTAAACATGATGCAGACTGCTAACAGTTAGAGAGAAAGCCTTTTGAATCTATCAGGATTTGAACTTCCTCGCTATACGCTTCTTATTTTTTTGACGCCAAATCCATCTTTCGATAAAGTTTTTTTCTTTTCTTTCCTGAAGTGTTTCCTTCATACCCTTGATGAGAAATTCGGATCTCCGCTTGTCATTTCTGCTAATTTCGCGCAGTTCCTCAATAAATTTAGTGTCCATGTCCGCATCTCCGTTAGTTCAGGATTATACAATGTGCTAAGCTAGATTATACAGAACGTACGTTCCTTTTTCAAGTCTATTCCGTGTTTATGAAATCATAGAACGATTTTGTGAAATGGTAATTCCCGGCCCAAACCAATTCTTCCAGTAAACATAAGCTAGAGTAGAAAAGGAGGAATTACAACATGATCAGCAAAGCATTTGTATCTCAAACGTATCCGCGCCTTACCGTCTTTAGTGAAGACAATTTTCGGGGGGCCAGCAGAGTATATACGGGAAATTTAGGTATTCGCGATACGGATACCATTCTCGATGGCATAGAGAGCCTGCGTTTCTTTTCTACCAGCAGCGATGCTACACTAGTGCTCTTTACCCGCACACGGTTTAGAGGTAATTCCGAGTCATTAGAGGCAATCGCCGCCTCGCCGACCTGTATGGTCTGATTCGTGGAAACGATGTTGAATCTCTTATCACTACCAATCAACGTCTAACGTTGCAGCAAATCCGTAATATCCGCAGTACCGGGAAACTTCCATCCGGCTATCGTTTGACTAACGACCTCCCTTTCGACTTAATGAACATTTTACAAGACTGTTTCAGGAACTTGCAAGTTTCGGGCTTCCGGGGCAGTCTTTCTATTTGGACATGAGACTTACATACTCGAATGATGAGAGGAGCTGTACGAGAGAATAGGGGAGTGGTTTTGATAATAGAAGATCGGGGGCGGCTGTTTGGCGTAAGGTTTTATAGTATACTGAGGACATACGAATTACATAAATTGCGAATCTCAAATTTCAAATCATGGAGGTATTTTTTGTTTTGTGCAGGAGGAACCTATGAGTCTTTCAAGCTTTACCCAAGCAGCTAAAAGGCATTATATTTCTCAAACCGCCATCAGTCAGCAGATCGCCTCTTTGGAGAAAGAATTGAGCATCAAGCTGTTTGACCGCACAGTAAATCCCATTAAGCTGACCGAAGCCGGAGAGGTTTTTTACAAGGATATTCAAGCGATGCTGAGCCAATATCAGAATGCCATTAAAAAGCGCAGCATATCTATAAAAATCAAAATCGTATCCTGACCATAGGCTATTCCAGTCTCTATGAAATCCAGCTCATTTCAGATATCGCTGTCAAGTTTCAATAGCTGCACCCGGATGTAGAAATTACATTTATCAAGAAAAATATTGACGATCTGGCGGATGCTTTGGGCAATGGGGCCTGTGATGTTGCGCTCACTATGGATTGTGCTTTTGACGAGAATAACAAGAAAATCAGACAGTATCCGGTATTTAAAGACAGCATGCTCTTGGGCGTGGGGAAGAAGTATCCGAAAGCGAATCAGAAGACCATCGAATCCAAAGAGCTTCAGCATGAAAAAATTATTTTTCTGAGTGAAGAGCCTTCCTCTGCAGGACGGCACATTTCATTGAATCCTTCTGCCATAAAAGTGAAACCAAAAGAAGAATAGAACATAAAAAGTTCTTTTTCGTTAATACCAAATTTATCGGAAACAGTAAGATTAATCATATAACCATACTTATCAGCAAGATGAACTAATAAATTCATCATTTTTTTGCCTATGCCCTTTCGGCGTTTTTCTGGAATCACATGTATTAATGCAAGATATATTGTTTTCCTTTCGTTACTGTTGTTGTTCCTTCCAAGTCACGTTATTTTGAAGATGCATCGAAGCCAGCAGTCATCACCAACTAAATTTTCATGAAAATAGATAAAGGAGGGCATACGATATGCCCTCCTTATTAAGTATATTGTGATTTACTTCATTTCCCAATTAGTTACTTTGATCACGGCTGCATCTGCGTTCTTAAGATCTGTTTCGCCAGAAGCTAAGAGAGAACTCCATTGTTTCACACGATTCTTACCATTAGGAGGCTGGTTATAATCGTTGGTATCGACAATCAATGTACGCTTAGCATAGAAGCTAGTCATGAACGTCTTCTCATTCGTACTACTGCCTGAACGTGAGAGGATTCCTTCAAGACTACCTGAATCACCAGTTGCGCCTTGATTGAGTGCTGTGTCGACAAATGATCCAATCGTCAGAGCAGTATTAAATCCGCGTTTCTGTGCTTGCTGTACACTATATTTGATATAGGTGTCATAGAACGTACGCCACATGGCTTCTCTCCAAGCTTCATTGTTTTGGAGAGCCTTGATCTTCTTCTTGATTACACTATCGCTATCGCTGAGCTTTAGAATCGAACCACTCATTTTCCCCTTCAGACCAGCACGTGTTAATCCACCTGCAATGGAAGGGCTGCTAGCTCCACTAGCAGCATCAAAAGCTTTGAATAAGTCCGGACCATCAGGTCCCGTATCATTTGAACCGCCTGTCGTTGCTCCAAAGATACCAATTGTGTATCCGCGATTATCGCCGATATCTTCAGCATAGCCATAGAATTCAGTCCATTTCAAAGAATCTTGCTCTGGTTTGTTCACTAGCTTCATAATATTATCCCATTGCTCACCGTCCAGTCCTGTATTAGCCTTTAGAAACTGAAGTGTTGAAGGTGAGAAATTAGCATCATGATCAATAGCTGTAGCCGCTGCTTGGCTAGTAGCTTCTTCGCTGGTAAGGGATACTGACTCTATACTTGCTTCATTTGAATTGTCGAATCCCTCCTTTAAATCGATCGTTTTCTGTACCGGAGTTCCGTTCTCTTCAGCAAAAGCCTTAGCAGGTGAAGGGCCGAACAAGCTAGAGAATGAAGCGATTACAGTAAAGCTTAGCAAGATCATAAAGAACTTTGTTTTATTGGAAGCGGGTTTATTACTTGTGTTATACATATAATTCCTCCTAGAATAATGTATTCATGAAAATTGTACGTATTTACCAATAACATAAGCGCGTTAACTTTCGATATAAATAAAATATGAGGTAAATAGAATGTATTTACGCGATAATATTCCTCCTTTCATAAGCACATAGTTTAAGCGCTTATACTTTTAGGCTAAAAGAAATGTTGCTTATAGAAAAAATGATTCTGTGTCAGCAGCAACACTGAATACACTTTTAACCCTTAGCGTAGATTTGCTTCTAACTCGAGTTGATTTAGCAACAGTATACGTAAGAAGCATAGGATTGAACAGAGCTTAAATAACCATTTTATTTCAAATTTTGTGATTTATTACTGGATAAATGGACCTAGTTGGTCCGTTTTTTCCAATTTCAAGTTAGATTTGTAGGGTGCATAAAAAACAGAAAGAACGCTTTTCCGCCCCGCTCGACTTCAACCAATACACGCCAACTGAATTCATTGAAAGCGTGGAATTTGACGCTAGAGTTCTTGGTCCCAACGGGAATGATTAGATGACCTTTTTCAATAAAATCCAGAATAACACCAGCCTTTTGCTTGAGTAATTCTCATAAGATGCTACGCATCCTCCGAAGACAGAACGCCGTGTTATGTTCAATTTGCTTGATTTTCTGTGCGAGAATTTGCGGGAAAATGGATTCTCCGAGTTCTATCATTTCAGCAGACATTTCTTTAATTGACCTGTCCATATTTTTCCTATATGATTTATAACGTAATCGCTTTATAAAATGGACAGGAGGTTATTTTATGAATTTGAAAAGGGTCTCATTTCTTTCTCTAGTCCTTACCGGGAGTATGATTGCTACATCATTATCTTCAAGCGCTTTTGCAGCAGAAAGCAAGATTCTGGAGGTTAACAAAACCAAGACTGCGGTTCAGCTAATTTCAAATGTTGTTTATGATCAGCCCGCACTGGCCATGAGCAGCCATAGCCTGTTGCGGATGGATATTTTAAAACCGGACAGCAAAGGGCCACTTCCGACAGTCGTATTTGTAACTGGTGGCGGATTTGTCAGCGCGAATAAAGACAGCTACTTGCAGCAAAGAATGGCACTTGCTGAAGCTGGATACATAGTAGCCAGTATTGAGTACCGGGTGGTTCCAGATGTTACATTTCCGGCTCCGCTGGAGGATGTAAAGTCTGCGATTCGTTTTTTACGCGCGAATGCGGATAGGTATGGAGTGGATAAGGAACATATCGCGGTCATGGGTGAATCCGCCGGAGGTTACCTTGCCGCGATGACGGGTACAACCAATGGATTAAAAGAGTTTGATAAGGGGGACCATCTGGATCAAAGCAGCAGCGTACAAGCGGCTATTGATATCTATGGTCTGTCGGATTTAACAAAGGTAGGGGAAGGATTCTCGCAAGAGGTGCAGGAGAAGCACAAGTCTCCTTCAGCTACAGAAGCGCTTTGGGTGAATGGAACGGCTGTATTTGGTCGTGGCGGCTCTATACTGGATCATCCGGAAGCAGCAGCGGCCGCCAATCCGATCAGTTATGTTACAAAGGATGATCCTCCATTTTTAATCATGCACGGGGATCAAGACACTCTGGTTTCACCCAACCAAACAGAAATATTGCATAATGCGCTGGTTGAAAAGGGAGTTGACTCCACACGATACGTGGTGAAAGGTGCAGCTCATGGGGGCGACTACTGGCTTCAACCCGAGGTCACGCAGGTTATGATCGACTTTTTGAATAAGCATTTTAAAAAGTAAATAGATTCCCACAGACCATAAGCGCAAGAATGAGGACGAAACAAATACAGCCTCGTACATGCTCCGATTAATCTTTTATCCTTGCCGGGACTGACGAATGTCAGTAAGCTTCAGCAATTAGGAGTTTTCCATCTGAAAGGGTGGATCTCTTGATTAGAAGCCATGTATAGTGTACGCCGCTTCAGTATTATTTTAGAGGGACCTGCTTGGACAGCTTTTCAAACTGCTGCAAGTGAGGTGTGACCTTGGTGGTAATTCCTTTAAGATACTTGATAGCCGCTTGTCTTTGACGTTCTTTGGCAACGGTCTCTTCAGGGAACATGGAGTATTCCTTTTGGACGGAGCCATTTTTATAGTTTACAGAGAAAAGCTCTCCATTTTGCCACCTCTGGACTAAATTTTTATTACTCTGCAGGAATGTTTAACACGCCGCACCTTTTTGCCAAAGTTTTTGCATCATCATTTCTCCCCTTTCGAATTTTGTGCTTGATGAAATATAGTTTAATATATTGAGAATTATAGGAAATTGCGAAGCGAATAACAGGTCATAAGGAGGAGACGGATTGTAATATGAAGTGCGACACCTGCTGGAAATATAAGATGAATAGCGATCATACATAGAACACACCAAAACCCTGCTCTTTATGTTGGTTGGTGGGGATGTTTGGACGCATAAGGGAGAGATTACAAAAGAGCGGGTGGCAACAGCATTTTTGCATAGTCATTCCACGAAAAAGGTTCATTTTCGGAGCGCCTTGTCAAGCTGGGCCTTAACCTCAAGCTTACCTTTCCACACATACGAGGAGCGGCCTGTCGTACTGCCCAATTACAGTAGCTGTGGGAATTGTAATTTTAATAAGCTCATGTCTAATAAGGAGTACGTCAATGAGGATTTGAATGTACTGGATCTTGCTATATTTCATAAAATGCTCGAAACTGTTCAGAACTATGATGCTCAAAGGGGTGCACGTCAATTGGAGAAGCGTTGGAAGGGTGTGTTCCCTTCCAGCAAAAACGAACGGGACGTAGTTATGGAGGTATGGGGGTATGCCGGGCTGCTGGTCCCACAGGAAACACCTCGTAGACGTCGGAACGGGAATCATGATTTTAATTCAGTAGCAGCTTGGCAAGGAGATGACGGATACTCGCAGGAGGCGCTGGGCCATTTCTTCGGCACGTTTTTATAGAGAAAGTGAATAATTACGCCACATCTTGATCATGACGTCTCCTCAAACAACAGACGTTCTTCTTCCCGGCTATGAATGGCATTGACAACCAGAAGCGCGTGGAACTGCTGAAGAACTTCAGGCGTAAGCCCTTCTTCACGGATCCCGGCTTTGAGCTCTTTTACAATGATTCGAAGCAGATCATGATCCCGTGTAAGTTTGACGACAGCCTCCTGCAGCTCCGGTTTTTTCTCAACCTTTTCCTGATAGAATCCTTCCTCTTCTGCATCAGCATGGCTGAGAATGCGCGTTTCCCAATATTCGATCAAGTGGTCGGCAGCCTGGCGCGCCACCTTGAATTCTTTTGCTTTGAGCAATTCCTCTACTTCTCTCGTCTTATCTATAGCACCAGATAGCCCGCCTTGATGAATGGCATGATGAGCATGCAGTTGACGCAAAGATGGTCCTCCCATAACAGTTCATCCTTTCTTTGTTCCCTTTTTTGAGTACAGTATAGCATAAGAAAACAGCGTTGTTTTTCCGGTTAGGCTATTCCCCCCTATGGAAAAGGGAACTCCCTAATTGGTTCAATTTCATATAATACTTAGAATGAAATTAGAAGACAAAATTCAATCTTGGGGGAATGGATGATGAGTCGATTAACGGAAATAACAAACATAAAAAAGATTGTGAAAAAAGGATCAAGGTTTTGAAGGGGATGAGCAGATACATACCCAATCAACATGGAGCTTGGGCAATGCTCATTCTTCCATTTTTATTCGGTTTAGCGGCTTCTCGAGGGGAGCTTATTCATATACCACTATTTGTGTGCTGGTTTTTTATCTACTTATTCAGTTTTCCTGTTCTCCAATGGATCAAAACAGGCAACAGTGAAAGATACCGTAAACCCGCCGTTGTATACGGAGTGATATTACTTCCTTTTTTAATTTCTCTTGTATGGTTTGAGCCTGCGTTGATCTGGTATGGAGTTCTGCTACTGCTTTTTTTTATGGCTAATATTTATTTTGCAAAAACGAAAAATGAACGTGCTTTGCTAAATGACATTGTTGCAATTCTACTCTTTTGTTCTTTTATATACCCCGTTATTTATATGGGAGGAGGAGGAGATTGGAAAGTATCAACAGAGCTATTCTTGCTTTTGGTGTCCTACTTTATTGGAACCGCTTTGTATGTCAAAACGATCATTCGTGAGCGAAAAAATATACGTTACCATTATGCTTCCATCATATATCATGTGGTGATTATGTTGTTTGCCGCTTGGTTAAAGTTCCCCCTGTTTGTTCCTTTTTTTATTTTGTTGATACGAGCCTTATGGCTTCCTAAACTCAGATTACAGGCAAAACAAGTTGGCATGGTGGAAATTGGATTTTCAATGATGCTCTATGTATGTATGTTGTTTTTATACTTCTAAAAAGGAGAGACATCAATGATATCTTTGAAAACGCCGCGAGATTATCATATTGACCCGTTTATAGTCATCTGGGAGGTGACACGAGCTTGTGCTTTAAAATGCCTTCACTGTAGAGCGGAAGCTCAGTACAAACCTGATCCTCGCCAACTGACATTAGAAGAAGGTAAGAAACTGATGGATCAAATCGCTGAAATGAATCATCCGCTTGTTGTATTCACAGGCGGAGATCCTTTAATGCGTCCTGATCTATTTGAATTGGCTCAATATGCAATTGAAGAGAAAAAGCTGTCGGTTTCAATGACCCCCAGTGCCACCCCTAAAGTGACACGAGCAGCGGTAGAAAAAGCAAAGCAAGTTGGGTTATCACGGTGGGCTTTTAGTCTTGATGGTTCATGCGCAGACATTCACGATCATTTTCGGGGTACTCCGGGTTCTTACGATACGACAATGCGAGGAATTGGTTATTTGAAGGAACTGGACATCCCTATTCAAGTGAACACTACGGTGTCCCGGTACAATCTTCATGATCTGGAGCAAATTGCAGAAAGGGTAAAGGAAATGCAGGCTGTGTTATGGAGCTTATTTTTCCTAGTTCCAACCGGGCGTGGCATGGAGAAAGATATGATTACTCCTGATGAGCATGAAGCAGTAATGAAATGGCTGTATCACATACAGCAACAGATGCCGTACGGCGTAAAGGCTACAGAAGCTCCTCACTACCGAAGGGTTGTACTACAGGAAAAGAACAGAGCAGGTAAGAGTGGTGAGGTGGATAAACAAAAGAGGGCAGATGTTTTAGGACGTGCTCCTAAAGGTGTAAATGATGGAGATGGATTTGTTTTTATCAGTCATATCGGCGAAGTGTACCCAAGCGGGTTCCTGCCCCTTATATGCGGAAATGTACGAAAAGATAATTTGGCAGATATTTATCGCAACTCTCCGATCATGATCAATCTTAGAAATAAGTCTCTACTTAAAGGTAAATGTGGAGTCTGTGAATTCAAGACAGTCTGTGGGGGTTCCAGAGCAAGGGCTTTTGCAATAACAGGAGACTATTTGGAAAGTGATCCTTATTGTGCGTATGTACCTGGGATTGGGAAGGAAACGTGTTTTCATGAATAAAAATGCGAAAAGAGTTGTCATTCTGGGTGGAGGAATAAGCGGTTTAAGTGCTGCCTTTTATGTGAAAAAGCTGGCTGAGGATAGGCAGCTTGAGGTGGAGATTACACTGGTGGAGAAAAGCGACCGTCTGGGAGGAAAGCTGCAAACCGTTCGCCAAAACGATTTTATGATCGAAAAAGGACCGGATGCTTTCTTGGCCAGAAAGACGGCTATATTGGATCTGACCATGGAGTTGGGACTGGAAGCAGAGCTGGTGTCGACAAACCCAAAGGCTAAATCTGCCTGCATTTTGCATAAGGGCAAGCTTCACACGATGCCGATGGGCTTCATTCTGGGCATTCCAACGAAGCTCACCCCTTTCATTCGGACGGGACTTATCTCTCCGCTGGGAAAAGCACGGGCAGCCCTGGATTTAATCATCCCGGCGAAGAAAGGCGATATGGACGAATCTCTAGGTGATTTTATCAAGAGGCGCCTCGGCAAAGAAGTTCTGGAGCAGATTACAGAACCTCTACTGTCTGGAATTTACGCTGGCGATACACATTCTCTTAGCCTGATGTCAACCTTCCCTCAATTTAAGCAGATGGAACAAAAGTATGGAAGTCTGATTAAAGGTATGTCTAAAGGGGCGGGAAGAAAGTCGGCTGTACAAGAAAAACTGCCGGATATCGCTAAGAAAAGTATGTTTCTTTCTTATCGGTCAGGATTATCTACAATCGTGGAGCGGCTAAAGGAAAGACTGGATACCGTACGTTTTGTTATGGGACAAGGTGTAGTTGAAGTAAGGAAAGAAAGCGGTTATCAGGTCATTTTAGAACACGGACAAAAAATAGATGCTGATGCAGTGATCTGCGCTGTTCCAGCCTTTGAGGCGGCTAAATTATTCTCCGGTGTTGCAAGCGCTAGCTGGTTAAACAAGATTAACTATGTTTCTGTAGCCAATATTGCCCTTGCTTATAAAAATACAGATCTTAATCTTGCTTTTGAGGGAACAGGATTTCTGGTACCACGCAAAGAAGGCAAAATGATTACGGCATGTACATGTTCTTCGACAAAGTGGAGCCATACTGCTCCTGAAGGATATACCCTCTTACGGACCTATATCGGACATGCAGGTGCACAGGAGTGGGTTCAGATGACAGACGATGAACTTGTAGATGCGGCGCGCAAAGACCTGAAAGATTTAATGGGGCTCGAAGCTGAACCAGAACTGACCGAAGTCAGTCGGTGTAATCAATCGATGCCGCAATATCCGATTGGACACAAAGAGCATATGGCGAGGGTGAGACATGACTTCTCACAGCACTTACCGAGTGTTTTTCTATGTGGTGCTGGTTATGGAGGCGTTGGGATTCCGGATTGTATCGCTCAAGGCAAAGAAGCAGCTGAACAGTTGTTTTCAGATTTTTTATAATCAGGCTCTTTCCACTAGTGAAAGAGGGAACACCCTGATTGGTTCAGCTTTAAGGGAGACGTAGAATGAAAGTTGAGCATAAAACCGAAGTAAGATGGGGGAATGGATGATGAGCCAGTTAACGGAAGAAACATGGGTAGCGGACATTGTGAAGGAAGTACCAAAAACAGGAGATTTGTTCCGTAAACTGCGGATTGACTTCTGCTGTGGCGGGAAAATATCGCTCCGTGAAGCAGCTGCCAACCGAGGTCTTCACGCTGGTGAACTGCTGGCGCAGGTGCATGAAGTGGAGGAAAGTCAGGCACAGCAAAAGCAAATGCGACCTTCTTCACTCGAACCAAAAGAACTAATCGCCTATATTCAGGAAGAGTATCATACAAGGCTTACTGAAGAACTATCGGCGCTCACGCCGTATGTAACCAAACTAACGCGGGTTCACGGCGAACGTTATTCGCATCTAAAGCGAGTTAATGAACTTTTCACCTTGCTTAAACAGGAATTATCGGAACACATTCAAAATGAGGAAAACCTTGTGTTTCCGATGATTCAAGCGTTTTTACAGGAACCGACAGTGGAACGGGCAGACGCACTAAATCCGTATTTATCCAAGTTGCAAGACGAGCATCAAGCGGTGGTGGAATTACTGAAGGAACTACGCTTGATCACAAACGGCTTTGAGCCGCTGCAGGAGGCTTGTGGTACGCATCGGCTCGTATTGAAGCGGTTAGAAAATCTGGAAGCGGACATTTTTAATCATATTCTTCTTGAAAATTGTACACTAGTCGAACGTACGAGACAGGCACAGCAATAACGAAACCCATCACATAATGATGAACTAACATGGAGGAGTCAAACAAAATGCAAAATTTTATTAAAAATAGCACTGTTTTATTTTTGACTTTTTTCATCGTTTTATTATTTTCAGGATGCGGTACGGAACAATGAATATCGGTAGCATAACAGATTTAACAAAAGAAGAAGTGAAGAAAGTGGCGATCGGTATTCCTGAAGGTGTTCCTGCTGGCAGCTACGCACAGGAAGCACTGACGAGCGTGAAGCTTTGGGATACGTTGCACGCCAAACTGGTTCAGAGTAAAGATATCAGACAAGTGCTACAGTATGTGGAGACCGGAAACGTCGATGTCGGATTTGTGTACAAGACGGATGCTTTGACTTCACAAAAGGAAAAAATCGCCTTTGAGGTTGATCCCAAAACCTACTCACCTGTTGAATATCCAATCGGGATTGTTAAAGCTTCAAAACATAGCCGAGATGCTGAAGACTTTTATGCGTACCTACAATCGAAAGAGTCTTTGGATATCATGGTGAAGTATGGATTTTCTATACCGAAGTGATCATGTAAGACATGGATTGGAATGAATATTGGTCTCCTATCCAATTATCGTTGCAGGTGGCGCTGTTATCGAGTGTGTTGGTTATCGTAGTAAGCTTGGTTGCGGCCTGGTGGATGTCGCGATTAGGATCATTTAAAGGAAAAACGTTCGTTGAAACCGCTTTTATGCTGCCACTGGTACTCCCTCCGACAGTAATTGGCTTTTTACTGTTAATGTTGCTCGGGCGAAAAAGTGAGTTCGGACGTTTCGTGGAACAATGGTTTGGTGAACCGATCGTATTTTCGTGGTGGGCTGCCGTAATCGCGTCGGTCGTTGTAGCCTTCCCCCTGGTCTATCGAACGATGACGGTGGGATTCGCTTCTGTTGATCGGGATTTGGAAGATGCGGGACGTTCCATAGGGGCGAGCGAATGGCAGGTGTTCCGGTACATAACCTTCCCTTTAATTTTTCCTTCTTTTAAAGCCGCTTTTGTACTCGGCTTTGCCCGCGGTCTGGGTGAATTCGGTGCTACTCTGATGATTGCCGGAAATATTCCGGGTAAAACACAAACCATTCCGACGGCCATTTATGTTGCGGTGGATTCCGGTCATCTTCCTATGGCCTGGGCTTGGGCATGCTCGATGATCTTCATTTCCTTTATCATGCTCTTATTAACTGGTCAAAAGAAAAATTAAACCAAGGCCAAAAAGTGTGATTGCAAAAACTGGTCCGCCTTCATAGAAGCTTCCCTCTATTAGTGGGAGGCTTTTTTGTATCTTTTTATAGAACGAGGGATTTCCTGTAGCGCTATAGGACATTCCCTAATGGGAACAAATATGGATGAATTACATAATGAGAGTAACCGAATGAATCTTCTCTTGAATCTGCTTTAGGGTTTTTCATTCTGAAAAGGAGTGTTGGTCATCGATGAAAAAAAAATACAACCTCAACTTTTTTAAACCGATCGAAAGCTATTCCGGAAATTGGTCAATCCTTGAGGAAAAAAATAGAGAATGGGAAAACGTGTACCGTCAGCGTTGGTCTCACGACAAAGTGGTCCGGACGACGCACGGAGTCAACTGTACTGGCTCCTGTAGTTGGAAGGTTTTTGTGAAAAATGGCATCATCACCTGGGAGAATCAGCAAATTGATTATCCTTCCTGCGGCGTTGACATGCCGGAATTTGAGCCGCGCGGATGCCCGCGAGGTGCTACATTTTCCTGGTATGAATACAGTCCATTACGCGTGAAATACCCCTATATGCGTGGTAAGTTATTGCGGCTCTGGTTAGCCGCCATTAAGGAGCATACGAATCCAGTAGACGCATGGGCGAGCATCGTGGAAGATCCAGAGAAAGCTAAGCTCTACAAATCGGCTCGCGGAAAAGGCGGTCATGTCCGTGTCGGCTGGGACGATGTTCTGCGTCTGATCTCAGCGCAGCTCATCTATACCATTCGTAAGTACGGTCCCGACCGGATCGCGGGCTTTACGCCAATCCCGGCGATGTCAATGATAAGCTACGCTTCGGGAGCCCGGTTCATTTCGCTACTCGGTGGGCAGATGTTGAGTTTTTACGACTGGTATGCAGACCTTCCGCCTGCATCTCCTCAAATTTGGGGTGAGCAGACGGACGTACCGGAATCTTCTGATTGGTACAACGCGGGTTACCTGATCATGTGGGGATCGAACGTACCGCTTACCCGGACGCCGGACGCTCATTTTATGACGGAAGTACGTTATAAGGGGACAAAGGTCGTATCGGTGGCTCCCGACTTGGCGGAGAATGTGAAGTTCGCTGACAATTGGCTTGCACCGAACCCGGGTACAGATGCTGCCGTGGCCCAGGCTATGACACATGTCATTCTGGATGAGTTCTACAAAGAACGCCAAGAACCAATGTTCATTAACTATGCTAAACAATATACGGATATGCCGTTTATGATTCTGCTTGATCCACACGAAGGAGCCTGGAAAGGTGGACGTTTTCTACGGGCGAGTGACCTTGGGGATGTTTCGCAGCATGCGGACTGGAAACCGGTCATATATGACGAAGTGGCAGGGGAAATGCTGGTCCCGAACGGTACGATGGGACAGCGCTGGGAACAGGATAAGAAATGGAACCTGATCCTGGAACGTGAAGACGGAACAAGGGTAGAGCCTGCGCTCACTGTGGAAGGTCATGGCGAGCAATGGGAAGAAGTGGTATTCCCTTATTTTGATAACGCTGGTAATGGAACGTTCAAACGTGTAATTCCGGCCAAAAAAGTGCGCCTGGCAGATGGTTCGGAGCGTTACGTTGCAACCGTGTACGATCTGATGATGAGCCAGTACGGTGTCGCGCGCAGTGACAGCCCTCATAACGCCAAAGATTATTACGATGCAGCTTCGCATTATACCCCTGCCTGGCAGGAGAAGATCACGAGCGTGAAGGCGTCTGTTGTGGTACAGATTGCTCGGGAATTTGCTCAAAATGCTATCGATACCAAAGGACGTTCCATGATTATTATGGGTGCGGGGATCAATCACTGGTTCAATAGTGACACGATCTATCGGTCCATCTTGAACCTGGTCATGTTGACTGCTTCCCAAGGTGTAAACGGTGGAGGCTGGGCGCATTATGTTGGTCAAGAAAAGCTCCGCCCAATCGAAGGTTGGTCAACGGTTGCCTTTGCAAAAGACTGGCAAGGGCCGGCTCGGCTGCAAAATGCTACATCGTTTTTCTATTTTGCAACGGAGCAGTGGCGTTATGAAGAAAGTGGCACAGACACCTTGAAGTCACCGACTGGTGGGGATGTCAGTTACCGGCACCCAGCAGACTACAACGTGCTCGCAGCGCGTCTGGGTTGGCTGCCTTCTTATCCACAGTTTAATAAAAACAGTCTGCTGTTCGCCGAAGAGGCGGCGCAATTAGGCAAGAAGTCCAACGAGGACATAATCAATCACTCTGTGGAAGAAATCAAATCAGGTAAGACACGCTTCGCCGTGGAAGATCCTGGGGCAGCTGAGAACTTCCCGCGTTCGCTCTTTGTTTGGCGGTCAAACCTGATTTCCAGTTCGGCGAAGGGACAAGAGTATTTTATGAAACATTTACTCGGAGCATCCGACGCCCTGCTTGCTCGGCCGAACGAGGAACAGAAACCCGAGGAAATCGTCTGGCGGGAAGATGTGGAAGGAAAGCTTGATCTGATGGTTGCACTTGATTTCCGGATGACAACAACCCCATTGTACGCGGACATCGTACTTCCGGCGGCAACCTGGTACGAAAAAACAGACTTGTCGTCAACAGACATGCATCCTTTCGTACATCCGTTTAATCCGGCGGTTAATCCACTGTGGGAATCCCGCGCGGACTGGGATATTTACCGCCAGCTTTCCGAGGTCTTCTCCGATATGGCGAAAGAGTACCTACCGGGAATATATAAAGACCTTGTGACCGCGCCGCTCTCACACGACAGTATGGGCGAAATTTCGCAGCCGATGGGTCTTGTAAAGGACTGGACGAAGGGCGAAATTGAAGCGACTCCGGGTAAAACCATGCCGAATTTCAGCATCATCGAACGCGACTATACTAAAATTCACGATAAATATATCTCACTCGGTCCGAATTTGACTACCGGGAAAACAGGTGCGCATGGCGTCAGCTTCTCCGTAGCGGACGAATATGAGGAATTGAAAAGGCTGAACGGAGTTTATTACGATGATTCCATTAAAGATGGTTTGCCTAAAATCCAGACAGCTCGTCAAGTGGCCAATACTATTCTTCACCTTTCATCCGCGACCAATGGGCAGGTCTCGCAAAAGGCTTATGAGCAGGCAGAAGAGCTTCACGGTGTTGAACTCAAAGACATCTCGGCCGACCGGGCAGCGGAAAAGATCACTTTCCAAAGTATCACGGTACAGCCGCGTGAGGTTATACCGACACCGGTATTCACTGGATCGAACAAGAAAGGACGTCGCTATTCACCATTTACAACGAATATTGAACGCCTTGTTCCGTTTCGTACTTTGACGGGAAGACAGCATTTCTATATTGATCATGAGATTTTCCAACAGTTTGGGGAATCATTGCCGATCTACAAACCGACTCTGCCGCCGATGGTGTTCGGCCCGCGCGATCGGGAAATAAAAGGCGGACAAGATTCACTTGTGCTCCGTTATCTGACACCGCACGGTAAATGGAATATTCACTCCACCTACCAGGACAACCAGCACATGCTTACACTGTTTCGCGGAGGTCCTACTGTGTGGATCAACAACGAAGACGCAGAGGCACACGATCTTGCCGACAATGACTGGGTAGAGGTATACAACCGTAACGGCGTCGTAACCGCCCGGACCGTTGTCAGCCACCGGATGCCAAGAGGAACGATGTTCATGTACCATGCTCAGGATAAGCACATTCAAGTGCCAGGCTCCGAAATCACGGATACACGCGGCGGTAGTCATAATGCACCAACAAGAATTCATCTAAAACCAACCCAGATGGTCGGTGGATATGCTCAGCTTAGTTATGGATTCAACTATTATGGTCCGATCGGCAACCAGCGTGATGTGTACGTTGCGGTACGTAAAATGAAGGAGGTTAACTGGCTTGAAGATTAAAGCTCAAATTGCCATGGTCATGAACCTGGATAAATGTATCGGCTGCCATACGTGCAGCGTGACATGCAAAACAACCTGGACGAACCGCAAAGGTGCGGAATATATGTGGTTCAACAATGTGGAAACCAAACCTGGTATCGGTTATCCGAAGCGATGGGAAGACCAGGAACTTTATAAAGGCGGCTGGAAGCTCCGCAAAGGGAAACTGGAACTGAAGTCAGGCAACAAGTTGTCCAAGATAGCGCTGGGTAAGATTTTCTACAATCCAGACATGCCGGAAATGAAAGATTATTATGAGCCCTGGACTTACAATTACGAGCATCTGACCAACGCCGGCGAGCAGAAGCATTCACCTGTGGCACGCGCGCATTCTGCGGTAACGGGTGAAAAAATGGATTTGGAATGGGGTCCAAACTGGGAAGACGACCTGGCGGGTGCGCATGTAACCGGTCCGCTTGATCCAAATATTCAGAAAATCGAAGAAGAGATTAAATTTAACTTTGAGAAGTCGTTCATGGTTTATCTCCCGCGGCTCTGCGAACATTGTCTAAATCCGAGCTGTGTCGCATCATGTCCTTCGGGCGCCATGTACAAACGGGACGAGGACGGAATCGTGCTTGTGGATCAGGAAGCATGCCGCGGCTGGCGGTATTGCATGACGGGCTGTCCATACAAAAAAGTGTACTTCAACTGGCAGACCAACAAAGCGGAAAAATGCACCTTCTGTTTCCCGCGTGTGGAAGCCGGCCTCCCGACAGTCTGCTCCGAGACATGTACGGGGCGGATTCGCTACCTCGGCGTTATGCTGTATGACGCGGATCGGGTGCTTGAGGCCGCTTCTACGCAGGATGAGAAAGAACTTTATAAAGCGCAGTGCGACCTGTTCATGGATCCAAGTGATCCGGCAGTGATTGCTCAGGCGAGAAAAGACGGCATCTCGGAGGACTGGATTGAAGCAGCGCAGAACTCGCCGGTCTACAAGCTTGCTATTGAGCACAAGCTGGCATTCCCGCTCCATCCGGAATATCGCACGCTGCCGATGGTTTGGTATGTGCCACCGCTTAGTCCAATTATGAATTACTTTGAAGGGAAAGACTCGATCGAGAATCCGGACATGATTTTTCCGGCCATCGAAGAGATGCGCACCCCCATTCAGTACCTTGCCAATATGCTGACGGCGGGCGACACGCAGACAGTGAAGGAATCCCTACAACGGATGGCTATGATGCGCTCCTATATGCGTGCCCAGTCCACAGGACAACCTTTCGATGAAAGCCGTCTTGAGCGTATCGGCATGACACCGTTGCAGACCGAGCAGATGTACCGGCTTCTTGCGATTGCCAAGTATGAGGACCGTTTCGTCATTCCGACGTCGCATAAAGAAGGATATTCTAATCCGTACCGGGCTCAAGGATCTGCTGGTTACGGCGACACCATGGGAAACATGGGTGCAGGCTCTGGCTGTGACGGTTGTAGTCTGGCAAGTTCAATGGGGATGGAAGAGCCTTTGAAAACTGGCAAAGAAATGTATGAAGAAAACTTCTACGGGGGTATTTGGCGTGATTAATGTAGCGAAGCTGTATGAATACAAGCCGTCATTCGGGTTTTTCGCCCAGCAACTCATGTACCCGGAAAAGCTGGATTTTCATCCGGCTTTTCTGGAAGCATCGTTTGATCCGAACCATCCGGCATATACGTATGCGAACACCTACTGGTCCCTTATGCAAGAGTTCAGTATGGAAGAGATTCAGGAAATGTATACGGAAACCTTTGATTTTCAAAAAGATTGTGCACTATATATGACTTACTTCAAGTTCGAAGATGCAAAAGAACGGGGACAAATGCTGGTCAAGTTAAAGGTTCTATATGAGATGTACGGTCTTGAAATGCCGGATGGCGAGCTGCCGGATTACCTTCCGCTCATGTGTGAATTTCTGTATGCCGCCGAATGGGCGCAAGATCCGAAGACGACAGAGAACTTCCGGATGCCGATCGCGATCCTGGAAGACGGCACATATCATTTGCTTAAAGCGTTGGAGAAGATGGAAAGTCCGTATTTTCATCTTGTGAAGGGACTGCGCGAAACGCTTAAAGCTTGCGTAGAACAGGAGGCAGCCACGCTATGACGATGTTAGAGCAGTTTTTGTGGGTCATTTTCCCTTATATGTGCGTGGTCGTCTTTATTGTAGGGCATATTTTCCGCTACAGAAACGACCAGTTCAATTGGACAGCGAAATCAAGTGAGTTTATTGAAAAAAAACAATTGATGATCGGAAGTCTCTTATTCCACCTGGGTATTCTCCCGGTTATTATGGGTCATGTATCCGGTCTGGGCATACCAAAAACCTGGATGCATGCACTGGGTGTAAACGATCATCTGTATCATATTGGAGCAGTTTATGTTGGTGGAATATTTGGAGCGATGACGTTCCTCGGTATGTTGATTCTTACCTCTCGTCGTTTTACAATACGCAATGTACGCCGTTTAAGTACAGCGTCTGATTTGATTGTAAACGTATTGCTTTTGGCCATTGTATGTATGGGGATGTTCGCGACTCTCGTAACGAATGCGGTACAGCCGGAATTCGATTATCGGGAGACGATCTCGATCTGGTTCCGCGGTTTATTCATATTCCGTGTAGACCCGACACTGATGAGAGACGTACCAATGTCTTTCAGGCTTCATATACTTATGGGCTTTGCGATTTTTGCATTCTGGCCGTTTACCCGGCTTGTACATGTGTGGAGTGTTCCGTTGAATTATGTGCGCAGAAGTTATATCCTGTACAGAAGACATAAATCGAATTAGGAAAGCGGGCTCTGCCTTCTTTCCTAATTCTATTAGGAGAGAGCGATGAATAATAGGATGGATTATCAAAGGGAGCTTGAGCGAATACGCGAACATTTCGGTTATGACTTCATGGCGATTGCTCTTGTTGAACCGGCCGAATATCAATACGTAATTAAATGGAAAAATGCAGCCGGTAATTTAAATGATCGCTTTAAGCGGATTGTGCTGCAATCCGGTAAGGGCATAGCAGGAGTCGTGTTTAAAACCGGGAAATCCGTTTTCATTCCATCTGTTTATCAATATGTGGGGGCAGACAACCTGTTTAACTATCCGATCGTTCAATCCGAGAAGCTCAAGAGTCTCGGGGCTGTTCCCCTATGGAATGATGCTCGCGTCGCGGGCGTACTGCTTGGTGGATTTAGGGGATATCAACAGGTGACCGAAGCAATGATGCATGACTTGGAAGCTCTGGCGCATAGAGGGATTGGAGAGTTGAACGGTAAGGAAGTGATGTGAAATTGACAATGTCTGCAGGAACAGATTCTTTGAGTACGCTAATGGTGAAGTTGTTTGAGAACAGTACGGAAGCCATTTTCTTTTTTGATAGGCAAGGGAAAACCCTGGCCATGAACCAGGCAGCTGAGGAGATTGTCGGCGATGACGTCCTCATTCAGCTCTATGAAGGGAAAGACAGAGCTTTATGCGGAACATGCAGGGGCTATACAAGCGACACGGAGCCACGCACCTGTCTTGACTGTTATTTTAATATGTCCGAATCCAAGGATTTCGCATCTTTCCAGGTCTATCTGGAAACGAAGAGCAACGGAACTGTTCCCTATGCCGCTTCTTTTCATACGATCGATTCCGAAAATGGAACCCGGGTGTTTATGTTGAGAGATTTGACCACGCAGTTTCAGACGCAAGAAAAATTGTATCAAAACAAAATGATGAAGCATGTCATTGAAGCGCAGGAAAACGAGCGTAAACGGCTTTCCAGGGAACTGCACGACAGCGTCGCCCAGGAATTGATGAGCGCGGTTGTTGAACTACGGGTGTTAAAATACATGACGAATGATGAGCAGCTCATAAAAAACATGAAGCAGACCGAAGCATCCATGACGCGACTGCTGGATGATATCCGAAATCTGTCTGTGGAACTCCGCCCCGCCACACTTGATGATTTTGGGCTTGAAGCGGCATTCCGTTCCCACTTCAAGCGGGTCGAACAAAGCTTTGGTCTTGTGGTTGAGTTCGTGTCCGATCTTCCCCAAAAGCGGTATGGAAGTGAAAAGGAAACCGTCATTTACCGGGTCTGTCAGGAGGCTGTTCTCAATGCCTTGAAGTATGCCCAGGTGGACACGGTTAAAGTTTCCTTGTCTGAGCATGATCATGCACTTCGTCTGACTGTAGAGGACGATGGGATTGGCTTTGATAAGGGGAGCAAGCCTATTGGTACAGGGCTCGGTTTATATGGTATGCAGGAGCGAGCAGAGTTGGTAGGCGGAAGTTTTGGCGTCCTTTCGAATATTGGCCAAGGAACCAAAGTCTTTTTACAAATTCCGATTGGACATGAGGAGGAATAGAGACTTGATCAAAATTGTGTTAGCGGATGACCATGCGATTGTACGAAGCGGATTTTCCATGATTTTGAACTTCCAATCGGATATGGAGGTTGTTGGAACGGCTGCAGACGGAATTGAAGCTTATACAATGGTAGCTAAATATCGTCCCGATATTCTAATCATGGACCTCAGCATGCCCCCAGGCGAAAGTGGATTGATCGCCACAGGCAAGATTAAAGAGGACCATCCTGATACTAAAATTCTGATTCTGACCATGCATGACGATGAAGAATATCTTTTTCATATTTTGAAGAATGGTGCTTCAGGATATGTTTTGAAAAATGCGCCAGATGAGGAGCTATTGCTTGCCATACGAACCATTCATGGGGGCGGAACCTATATCCATCCTAAAATGGCCACTTCTCTCGTCCGTGAGTTCATCAAGAAAGATACGACGTCACAAACAGAAGATCCGTATGAGATTCTGTCAAAGCGGGAACTGGAGATTCTGCCTCTGGTCGCAAAGGGTTATGGTAACAAGGAAGTTGCCGAAAAGTTGTTCATTTCTGTCAAGACGGTGGAAGCGAACAAAGCGAAAATCATGGAGAAGTTGAACTTAAGAAGCCGGCCTGAACTGGTCCAATATGCATTAAAGAAAAAAATGCTGGATTTTTAGCCGATGAATGGAGGAAATCCGCGTGCCGGAAAATGAGAAAATGCGCTTTTCCAAACCCGCCATGCGTATTCTTGAAAATGAGCATCGATATCTAACATATCTGATGGATGAATGGCATGCCATTGTACTGTGGTTTGAGCACAGAATGCTAGATTTGGAAGAAGGCCGCAAGCAACTGGAAAAGCTGAGAATGCAGATTATCGATTTTATGGTACCCCTCAAGAAGCATACCGAAAAGGAAGAAGAACACTTCTTTTCGCTGCTAGGAACCTACATTGGTTTTGAACAGGGGCCACTCGTCGGTATACAGGAGGAGCACCGTGAAATAGAAGGCTATATCGGTCATTTTCTTTATCAGACGGAGGGTGACTTGAGTTCGCTCTCGCTTGACGAGATCCAGGAGGCGGCCAAGAACGCGGGAGAGGCCTTTGAAGTGCTGACTGTACATTTTATAAAAGAGGAAACTGTACTTTTTCCTATGGCAGAGCAACAGATCAATCGGAATGATCTAACCAAGTTATGTGACAAATTAAATACGCTTATCTCTTGAACAGACCAAGCCGCTTCATAGAGAAGCGGCTTTTTATATTTTCAGGGAGTCCCCTGCCAGGTAAAGGGGACTCCCCTATATTCGAACGGATCGGCTAGCGGCTACAATGGGGACAGAAAATTTAAATATATAATTCGACAGAAAAAACGTTGAATTCGACAGAAAAAACGTTGAAAAGGTGAGTTAAATGATTAGAAAAATGCAGTTGCCACTACAAACAATGAACTTGATTCTTGGATTCATGGTATGGGTTATCATTTCTTCTCTCATGCCGTTCATTACGGAGGATATTGTTATTCCACCCGGGAAATTGGCCATGGTCACGGCGATTCCGGTCGTGCTTGGATCGATTCTGCGCATTCCGCTTGGTTATTATGCCAACATCTTCGGAGCAAGAATCGTTTTTCTCGTTAGCTTTGTTTTGCTTTTGTTTCCGGTCTACTATATCAGTGAAGCTTCTACGATGATGGATTTAATTATCGGTGGATTGTTCCTAGGGATTGGAGGAGCGGTGTTCTCCGTTGGAGTGACTTCTCTGCCGAAGTATTATCAGAAAGAAAAGCACGGCTTTGTCAATGGGATGTATGGTGTGGGGAACTTGGGGACAGCGATTACTACCTTCTCGGCTCCGATTGTAGCGACGCAGGTAGGTTGGGCACTTACGGTGAAGTTGTATCTCATTCTGTTGCTCGTATTTATTGTTTTGAATTTCTTCTTGGGAGACCGTCACGAAGCTAAAGTAAAGACGCCAATTATTGAGCAGATCAAAGGGGTTTACAAAAATGAAAAGCTTTGGTTTTTCTCACTCTTTTATTTTATTACGTTTGGATCATTTGTAGCTTTCACGGTGTACCTACCGAATTTTCTCGTATCGAATTTTGATCTGGATAAAGTGGATGCAGGTATGCGCACAGCAGGCTTCATTGCGATTGCTACATTTTTTCGTCCAATCGGTGGCTGGCTAGCGGATCGGTTTCAGCCCCTGTTCCTGCTGGTAGGTACGTTTACAGTTTACACGGCTGCTGCGATTCTCTTGGCTTTTTCACCAGAGATTGCTCTCTATACAGTAGGCTGCTTGGCCATCGCTGTAAGTGCGGGAGTCGGTAACGGTGTTATTTTCAAGTTAGTTCCATTCTATTTCAATAAACAGGCAGGAATTGTAAACGGGATTGTATCCATGATGGGCGGTCTGGGTGGCTTTTTCCCTCCAATTTTGTTATCCACCATTCATGCAGCTACTGGTCAATATTCCATCGGGTTCATGCTTCTTTCGCAAGTAGCGCTGGCCAGCCTGGTGCTGGTGATATGGCTGTATTATCATGCCCGTCTGTCCATAACTTCCGAAGTGTTCGATTCCGTGGGGCAAAGTATTTTTGTCACGGACGTCGCATGGAGAATTGAGGCGGTTAATCCGTCTTTCATCAAGACTACGGGATACAATGAAGAAGAAGTTAAAGGGTCGCTGTCAAGCTTTTTACAATCGGACAGACATTCCAAAGATTTTTACCACGAGATACAGAAAGAACTCAAAGAGCAAGGTATGTGGCAGGGAGAAATCTGGAATAAACGAAAAAATGGCGAAGAGTATTTGCAATGGCTAACGATCAGCGCAGTTAAAGACGAGACGGGAGAAGATGTGCGTTATATCAGCACCTTTAGCGATCTAACCGAAAAACACCGAAAAAAAACTCGGATCTGACGACCGTTCTTCAACGTTGGGAAGGGGAGCATTGTGGTGAATGAACGTTATTCAAGACAGATCTTATTCAGACCTATCGGCGGCGAAGGACAGCGTAATCTATCCGCAGCTACCGTCACCATTATCGGATGCGGGGCGCTGGGTTCAGCCATTGCCGAAACACTTGTAAGAGCAGGCATTGGGGAACTACACCTTGTTGACCGGGATTATGTGGAGCTGTCGAATCTGCAACGTCAGCAGCTATTCACGGAGCAGGATGCTGCGGAAATGCTGCCCAAGGTAATGGCTGCCGAAAAAAGGCTAAAGACTATACGGGAAGATGTGCGGTTGTACACATATCTCGACAATCTGGATGCTGAGCTCGTTCAAGAGCTTGTGGGTAAAAGCACATTAATTATGGATGCAACGGACAATTTTGAAACTCGTCTTCTCATAAATGATGCTGCGTTGAAGGCTGGCATTCCATGGATTTACGGAGCCTGTGTTGGAAGCACAGGCGTTGTTTTTCCTTTCGTACCGGGCAAGTCAGCCTGTTTTCGCTGCCTTCTGCCATCGCTGCCAGCGATCAATCAGACCTGCGATACGGTTGGAATCATCTCGCCCGCAGTCCAAGTGACGGCCGCCCTCCAATGTGCAGAAGTCATGAAGTGGCTGAGCGGCAGACGTGATAAGATGCGCCGAAAGATCCATCTATTTGATCTATGGGAGAACACGCAGATGGACATAGGGATTTCCCGTATTCGTAACCAAGATTGTTTAACCTGTGGAGAACATCCTACGTTTCCTGCACTGACAGTACAACGCCGCTCGGCGTATGCTGCGCTGTGCGGACGTGATGTCGTGCAGGTTCTTCCGGATCCCAATCGTCCGATTTCACTGGACGATGCAGAGAAAATTGGCAGTCTTATGGCGGGAAGTGTAAAAAGAACCCCTTATTTCGTTGAATTTTATGCCTTTAAGCATCGGATGGTTCTATTTAAAAACGGAAGGCTTCTCATTCACGGTGTCCGGAGTGTTGCCAACGGTCAAAAACTATATCATCAGTTGTTCGGTTAAACGAGAAATGTAGATACAAGAAATAAAAATATTTTAATAGAGTTTTCATGGGATAATAGCTTGCCGGGTGGCTGAAAGGCGGAAAAGATGAGTGTATTTGAAATCGTGACAGAGCCCATTCTCCCGCAGGTTTATGCGGATTATGTCCTGAGGCCGGAAGCAGGAGCGGTGACCGTGTTTACAGGGCACGTACGGGAGTGGACCCAAGGTGTACGGACCTTATATCTCGCTTATGAGGCCTACGTGCCAATGGCTAAGAAAAAGCTCGCGGAGATTGGCCACGAAATCGAGCAGAAATGGGAAGGGACACGAGTGGCAATCGCGCACCGGATTGGCGAGCTTCAAATCGGTGATATTGCCGTTGTCATCGCCGTTTCTTCACCGCACCGCTCGGATGCGTATGAGGCGAATGAATACGCGATCGAACGAATCAAAGAGATGGTTCCGATCTGGAAACAAGAGATTTGGGAAGACGGCACGCAGTGGATTGGATATCAAAAGAAAAAGCCGGGGGAGATTAGTGATGATTAAGTTGTACTATTTTGCGGGACTCCGTGAGGTGACGGGAATAGCTGAAGAAATGGCGGATTTGGTGGGTCGAACTGTTGGCGACTTATACGGTTGGATAGCAGAAAGATATCCAGATCTACCGATCAGTTCTGTACGAATTGCAGTAAACGAGGAATATGCGTTGCTTACGGATGTGCTGCAGGATGGAGATGTCGCAGCTTTTATTCCGCCCGTCAGCGGCGGTTAAAGATAACGATCCTAGACAACTAGAAAAGGGAGGTGATCATATGAGTTCACATCCACTGAAAGACCAATTGAGACGGCCGATCCGCGATTTACGTATATCCGTTACGGACCGCTGCAATTTTCGCTGTTCCTACTGCATGCCTAAAGAAATTTTCGGTGACGATTTTGCCTTTCTTCCCAAAAGTGAATGTCTGTCATTCGAAGAAATTCATCGGCTGGCGAAGCTTTTTGTAAGCGTAGGGGTAAAAAAAATCCGACTAACGGGCGGCGAACCATTAATGCGCCGGAACCTGCCTGACCTTGTCTCCAAAATCCTGTCTATTGACGGCGTGGAAGATGTCGGCTTGACCACAAATGGTTTGCTACTAGGGCAACAGGCACAGCGCCTCTATGACGCGGGGTTACGACGGCTTAATGTCAGTGTGGACGCTCTGGATCCTGAACTGTTTGGACGGTTGAATGGACGGGGCATTAAGCCCGCTTTTATTTTGAAGCAGATTGATTATGCCATAAAAATTGGCTTTGAAATTAAGGTCAATATGGTGGTACAAAAAGGTCTGAATGATTCCGAAATCTTGCCGATGGCCGCTTATTTTAAAGAACAGGGGATTACCCTTCGGTTTATTGAGTTTATGGATGCAGGGAACAGCATAGGATGGAGCTTCAAAAAAGTTTTAACAAAAAAAGAAATTTATGAGCGTCTAAAAAATACTTACGAGCTGGAGCCAGTGGAGCGCGACTATTTTGGAGAAGTGGCAGAGCGCTACCGCTATAAAGACAGCGAGGCACAGGTGGGCTTTATTACCTCGGTTTCCGAATCGTTTTGTTCGTCCTGTACACGTGCACGCTTGTCGTCTGATGGCAAGTTTTATACGTGCTTGTTTGCTTCAGCCGGCTTTGACCTACGTCAGATGCTTCGCAGCGGAGCGAGTGACGAAGAACTGCTCGCCGTGATTACTGAGGTATGGGAGCAACGTACTGACCGATATTCTGACGAACGCACTGAACAAACAGCAAAGAATAGAAAAAAAATCGACATGTCTTACATTGGCGGTTAACGCTTATGGACAGGTGCTATACGAAAAAAGAAAGCGCAAGCATTTTTGGTGGCAAAACTTAAATTCGATGTTATTATGATCTTGGGATTGTTACTGAAAAGGCAAAACCCGGGACATGGAATTAGATTTCCATGTCCCGGGTTTTGCCTTTTTTTGATTACAAGATTCGCGATATACTGCATGTACCTCTGTCAATAGAGTAGACACAAAGAAAGGAGAGAATTAGGCAGGCTTACGGTACATATGTTCGCATTGATTGGGTATTATGTACCCTATGGTGGAATGGATTCTTTTTGCATTGTAGAAGCATGTGATATATTCGAATATGCGCTTGCGGACCTGTTCCCGTGTCTTGAACTTCTCCAGATAAATTAGCTCTTTTTTGATGACGCTGTGGAAGGAATCGATGCAAGCGTTGTCGTAACAGTTCCCTTTGCGGCTCATGTTGCTCTTCATCTTGTATTTCTTCAGACGAGCTTGGTAATCATGTGAGGCATACTGGCTGCCGCGGTCGGAGTGATGCAGCACCTCTCCGGACGGTCGCTGCTGGTTAAACGCCCGATCCAGCGCCTGCATGACCAGTTCCTTCGTCATGTGCTCTCCCATCTGGAAACCTACGATTTTCCGGCTGTAGAGATCCATGACACTGGACAGATCATCGCTCATTCCGGTAGTTTGGGATATGACGATTGCAGACATGCTTCAAATTCCCGTTTAACCATCGTCTCCATGGCGTTTGGTTCCATAATCTGATCGTTTCCAGCCACTCCATAAAAACATCTCGAAATACTATACGTTAACACATGCATAGCAGCAGACTATTAAAAATTGATTATACTACATAATTCGAACGTGCATCAGACCAGTCAGAAAGCTACATCGGCTTGACTAAACCATGGAGAGTATTTGCTAAGCAGCATGATAATTTCGTAACCTCATAGATTCTTTCCCGTATAAAGATAAAAACATGATTTGAATCCGTTCCCGTCAGGGAAGAAATGCAACCATGTTTAACAAAAATAGAAGTTGAGGTAATGCATCGTATGAATGAGAAATTTATAAATCATGCCAATACAGGATATCGGCTGGCTGAGCAGAAGGCGGTTCAGTATTTTGCATCACTTTATGCACAGGTCATAGACAAGACTTATGTGACTACCCTGACAGAAGATATCCAAATGTGGAAGAGGAATCATATTCATCATTCTTCATGGCTATCCTTCTTTTCGAGAGCAGAGAGAAAACCTGATACTCGGGATTATCATAGATACATTCAATGGCTGAATTATACAGGCAAATTGGATGATTACCTGGATCGAAGCGTCTCCTATATTTATATGAGGGATCTAGGCAAAGCTCTGGATTCTCCTGACACACATACCCGGATTCAGCGTGTCATTGCTGACATCAAAAAACACTTGGTTCAATCCACCAGTGCAAACGGGGGAGACCAACCAGAATTTATGAATTTGGCCGGGTTGTATCGGTGGGCCCAGAAGGAAGGCATAGAAACCGCCACAATCTGGGTGATCAACAAACTTAGGTCCGTATCCTCCCATATTCCAAAGGAAATGGATGCCGAGCAAGCCCAGCGCAAACTGATTAAGATCATTATCGGAGTTATTCTGCATGTGATGGAAGAGATGGACGATACAGTGTCACCTGTGGAACGTGCTCGCAGACTTGATGAAGCCATCAGACTAGGTTATTCCTATGGTCTAACCTATCCTTTTATTGACGATCTTCTCGATTCCCAGGTTTTGACCGCTCAAGAGAAAGAACAATATTCCCGTATGATACGTGACGCGCTTCTCACTGGATCTGTGCCTGAGTTGGGCGATTGGAACGGAAATAATATGGAGTTAATTCAATACATACACTCGGAGCTCTCGGATGCTTTTGAGTATATTAAGGAACATCAACGGCCAGACACACAGCAAACATTTTTCGAGCAGTCCTATGTCTTTTTTCATTCCCAGGATATCGACCGCATCAAGGACCTAACGCTTGCTAATTATACCAATGAAGAGCTTTATATACCTGTCATTTTAAAATCTTCTTCGTCCCGATTGATTGTCCGTTCCGTGATTGGTGCTCCCGAGGATGAGGGCTTTGAGCAACGAACATTCTTTTATGGTATCTATAACCAGTTGGCTGATGATTTTGCGGATATGGTTGACGATATGAGAGACGGTGCGGTAACACCCTATACCTACTATTTAAAATACCATGATCAGCGTTCGGATCTCATCAATCCCTTTGAATTGTACTGGGCGGTTATTTCCTATTTGATCCATAACGTGTATGATTCCGATGCTATGGCCCGTGAGGTGATACTGGATCGTGCAATGAATGGACTCAAACGTTATAAAGAACGTGTAGGTACTGAAAAGTATAATGAAATTATGGAGATTTTTGCATCTGGAAATCCGGAATTCAATCGTCTCATCCAGCAGATGGTGCGAAAAGCGGATGATGTAGATTTCTTCGATAAACTGCTTCGGGACCAGATGATTACTCATCTGAAAAACGATTCCAAGGAAAAGGAAGATTTCTCCAATACGATCAAAACAGTTCGCGATCAGATTAACAACCAATTGAAAATTACCAAACCTCATGGGATTCCAGCAATGAAAGAACAGCTTATCGATGCTGCAAATTACAGTCTTGAAGGGGATGGGAAGCGGATACGGCCTATATTGACTTGGGTGATGGGCGTAAACGAATATGGACTGGACCCATCAGCAATCGTGCCACTGCTGAGATCATTGGAGTATATGCATACCGCATCCTTGATCTTCGATGATCTGCCTTCTCAGGATAATGCGTCTACCCGCAGAGGGCGTCAGACCCTGCATCAGGTGCATAATAGCGCTACCGCGGAATTAACCGGTCTGTATCTGATCCAGAAGGCGATAGGGGAACAATCGTCACTTGACCAGTTCAATGCTGGGACTGTACTTACTTTGATACAATACTCGGCCCAAAAGGCAGAAGATATGTGTATGGGACAGGCGATGGATCTGGATTCCAAAGGAAAGCAATTGACACTGGAGCAGTTAAATATGGTGTGCTTTTTCAAAACCGGAGTGGCATTTGAGGCTTGTCTGGTTATGCCAGCCATGCTTGCACAGGTCAGGGATTCGGAAATTGCTGCTTTGAAGAAATTTGCCTATCATGCGGGGATTTCTTTTCAGATTAAAGATGATTTGCTTGATGTGGAAGGAGATCTGCTTTTACTCGGAAAACCTGTTGGCCAGGATTCTGAAAATAACAATTCGAATTTCGTGTCCATCCTGGGTCAGGAAGGTGCCAGTAAAGAGATGTGGGAACACTACTGTCTTGCTATGGAAGCGTTAAAAGAGGTACCCCGCAATATCGCTTTTCTGAAGCATTTAATGAATTATATGGTTAACCGTGACCGTTAAAAAGGGACCCCATTGCTTAATACAAGCGATGGGGTATTTTGCGAATTTAAGTGTTACCTTTTACGCTCACTCTATGGAATCCATTCGGGCCCGAAGCTTTTCAACTCTTCATCATATCCATTAAAACTTGATATGCAATGGGTAAGGAAGTAAAGCCGTCACGCTCTAAAAAATGTCCTCCGTGCTCTACTTCGTGGAAATCAGCTTGGATATCTCTCGCTAGTTTCTTACTGAGTGCAAAGGGGACAATCGTGTCATCTTTTGAAGCAATAACTGTACGCATCTTTACTGAATCCATGATTTGCACATAATCCAACTTATCAGTTGTAAACTCATCTAATGACGGCAGGGTTGGCACTGGATCGGTAAAACCGGAGACGAAGACAAGACCACCGAGTTGCTCTGGGATACTTACTTGCTGCAAATATCTTAATATGGAAACACACCCCAAGCTATGACCAACAAAATAGGTATCCTTATGTAGAACCTCAATACTTGATAATAAATATTGGGTCCACTCATGAAGCTGGGGAGCTTGCGAATTGGGCATATCCAATATAGCTACAGAAACGCCATCTTCCTGTAGCTTGTCTTGTAGCCAAGAAAACCAATGATCAGATGGTGAAGCCGTATAGCCATGGATGATATACACTTGCTTTTGATTTTGTAGGTTTGTCACTTTACGTCTCTCCTATTATCTTGAGTTTGTTCTTGATCACAGTTGTTTTGATCGTGGTTCTGGCTCTAGTGCTGGCTGTCCTTAGTATGATCTCCTTTTCTTCCATTCGGAATATCCGTTCTCGGATGAGCACCATTACATGGTTTCATCGACGGAAAAGTCTCTTGAAGTGGCACAACAGTCCAATCAGGTGAAGGGAAGCGCTGCCCGATTGAATGAACTGGTCGACGGTTTTACAATTTGGCGAAGCTAGTCCGGTGAGTGGTATTCCATATGAGGGCTGACTTCATCAGCTCGAAGGTAGAGGAAAAAAAAGGAAACAATACATTCAGAAATGCAGTTGGGGGGAGCCGCAAGAAGGCTCCCTTTTTGATTTTATCCTCTAGGGTTGCTCTCGGATTTGTCTACTAAACGAAAACAAAATGCTTAGGAAGGAGGCTTCCAATCAGGCGTCTAAAGCACGTAACTCTTCCTGCTCAGCCGTTTGCATCAGCTTATAAATCTGCCGGGTCGTGTTCACATTCCGCACTGTCATATGCTTGTACAGACTAGAGCCAACCAGTTTCGTCATCCCGCTCTTTGTGACATTTTCTTTGCTGACAGAAAACAGAATAGCCCCAGGCGTATACATTACACTTCCTATTCCTGGCTTCAAAGGAAGCTTCTCCAGAACAGAGATATCGTTAATTTCATCCCACAGAAACAATACATCGCTTTTCATCTGTGTATCATTAGACCATTCCTCCGGTAATGCCTTCATAATGTTCTGGATTTCAGTTATATTGCGGACAATGACCCGGATGGGTAGGCTGAAATCTTCCAGAATCGCCTGCTCCAGTTGGA
This sequence comes from Paenibacillus sp. PvR008, assembly GCA_040544055.1. Classification (GTDB taxonomy): domain Bacteria; phylum Bacillota; class Bacilli; order Paenibacillales; family Paenibacillaceae; genus Paenibacillus. Next base: position 18,710 of record JBEUOG010000019.1, on the reverse strand, counting down.
GCGACAACTCCTCGTTGGATTGAACTTCACTGGAAAAAATGATGTTTCCTGAGTTGATGTAAGTCGTCACATGGCTCATACCAGCTTTCTCAAATGTTTCCTTAAGCTTTTTCATATTAATCTTGTTAGTGCCGCCCACATTAATGCCCCGCAGCAATGCGACATAGATCATATAAGGTCCACCTCTCTTGTACAAAAGAATTTTATTAACAAACGGATAGGTATTCAAATAAATATGCGGTTTGGTTTTCGCCCAGCAAATGACGCAGCAACGGGCCTACGTGCTCGATAAATTCATTTTTGGTTTCGTATGTGTCTTCATCTCTTAAAGATATTATAATATAGAAGTCCAGCGAGATTAATTTATAATTTAGGTTATGGAAAACTCACAAAATAATCAATTTCATTATGGGCAGTCATGATGAATATGATTTTCAATACGATGTTTCAATAAGCCTTTCGTAGATGCAAGAATATTTATGAAGACCTTTAGCTCGAATGTACTGTGTTTTATGATTATGCTCCTTCCTGGTAACATGGAAAATATACGTTAGTTATCACAATTGTAAAGAAGGTAGAACCGGAATGGAACTTATCAAGGATCGTTTTTTTGGATGTCTGGTCGGGCTAGCCGCGGGAGATGCTTTGGGAACTACGGTGGAATTCAGCAGTCCAGGTACATTTGAACCTGTAACGGATATCGTGGGCGGCGGTGTGTTTGGATTAAAACCGGGACAGTGGACGGACGATACGTCCATGGCGCTCTGTTTAGCCGAGAGTCTGGTGCGAAAGGATGAATTTGATCCGGCAGATCAGATGCGGCGATACAACAATTGGTACTATGTAGGATATATGAGCAGCACGGGAACGTGCTTTGATATCGGTGGAGCGACAAGAGGAGCGCTGCATCGGTTCGAAGCCACTGGAGATCCGTACAGCGGATCTGTTGATCCCATGAGCGCAGGAAACGGCTCCATTATGAGGCTTGCACCTGTTGCTATGGCCTATGCGAACCGTCCGGAAGAAGCGCTGATGTATGCCGAGATGAGTTCACGCACTACCCACGGAGCAGCGGAAAGTGTTGAGGCCTGCGCAGTGCTTGCTGCAATCCTTGTAGCAGCACTGCGTGGGGCAGACAAAGAAGCAATGTTATCGGCCGACGTGTGCCGAAAGTGGCGGCAGGGCAAGCCAGCTTATTCGGCAGCAATTGAAGAAATCATCCAGGGATCTTACCGCCATAAGGAGCCGCCCGAAATACAGGGAACCGGTTATGTCATTCGTTCCCTCGAGGCTGCGTTGTGGGCATTTCATCATTCAACTTCATTTGAAAATGGGGCACTGCTGGCAGTAAACCTTGGAGATGATGCCGATACAACCGGAGCGGTGTACGGACAGATTGCCGGGGCTTATTACGGGCAAAGTGGAATTCCGGGCCATTGGCGTGAAAAGCTTTCGATGAAGGAGACGATTGATGAACTTACTGAGGCTTTATGGAAGAAGGCCGAAAAGAGCCTGAATGAAGGATGAATATGAGTTCTAGGAGTTTGACATCATGAAAAAACAGTTCAGTATTCAACCCGCTGCTCCTTCGGATCTGGAGGCGGCAGATGTCGTTTTTGAAAGCTCCATAACTGCGGCGTTTGAACAGGAGGGTCTGGAAGCCTTAAACGACGACATGCAGCATGAGATTGAGCACAAAAAGCGGTTGCTGCGTACATCTTTGTCAGCTTTGAATTCAGATTTGTTCTTTCTGATGGCCAAACATAACCATAATGTCGTTGGAACGATCTCTTATGGCCCTTGCGGAGAAGCTATCAGGAAGTGTACCAACGATGAACTCGAGCATGTGGGGACATTGGGAAGTTTATATGTGCTGCCCGGTTACCAAGGGCAAGGAGTAGGCTCCGCGCTAATTCGGGCTTTGATGACCAGGCTGAAGGAAATGGAAGTTACGCATTTTTGCCTGGATAGCGGCTTCAAAATAGCCCAGATTAAGTGGCTACGGAAATTTGGCGCACCCTACACCATTGCGAAGGATTATTGGGGCAAGGATGGAGATCACATGGTGTGGGTATGTGAAGTGCAGGATTTTTTATAAGAAATGGAGTGAAAACCGCCTGTTGCTCAATTCTTGACCTGTATAGCAGATGAATGTGAGCATATGGTGACATAAAGAGTTCATCCTGTCCATCCTGATGTGCACTCCTTTATAATAGTAAAAAAAGGGACAAGGAGATGAACTCAAGATGAAAAAAATAACCTTGATAGCTACGGGGTTAGTTGCGGTTGCCATAGGGACATATCTGATTGCAGGAAATGCCCAGCGAGAAGAAGCCGACACCCAAGGAGCGTCAAATATCAAGCAATTGGTGCATGATTTCAGTACAAGAAAGGCAACGGCCCAGTCCGCTTCCATCACTTCCAGTCAGTTGAGCGTATCGGAGGATGGTACCACAACCAAGACCTACGATCTGCCTGATAACGAGTTTTTTGTTTCGATAGCGCCATATATAGAACAGACCCACCCTTGTGCAACCCATAGCCTGACCGGTTGTCAAGGCGAAATGAAGGATGAAGAGTTCAGTGTAACGATTCATGATTCTGATGGAAATTCAGTCATGAATAAAACCTCAATAAAATCCCAGCCGAATGGATTTATTGATCTATGGCTACCGCGTGACAAAACCTATAGCGTAACGGTGGAGCATGAAGGGAAAACTGCAAAATCCAAAATCTCCACGTTTGAAAACGACGATACCTGTATGACCACGATGCAATTGGGTTAACGCAGTGAATCTAAATCCATATTCGTCCTCCTGTGTGCAGGAAATGGACTGAGAATGCTTACAAAGCTTTTAACATTCGGAAAATATAACGACACCAGGCACCAACTACCCCGTGTAAGGAGTGCCTGGGTCAGCGCTGCGCTGAACCGGAAAGCAAAACATGTCAGTGTTCCCGTTGACCATTCGACACTGTCTTTTATCATTGACAAAATTGTATTTCTCCGTCATAACTCAAAGAAATGATAATGATTATCATTATCTGTAAAATGTACATACACGAGGAGAATACGTTCTATGAAGAAGGGTTTGAGCAGGATTTTAGTGTTGCTGGTTTTTGCGCTTGTTCTGGCAGGCTGCGGAGCGGCAGGCAATATATCGGATACAAGTAAATCCCAACTTCAGGCAGCAACCAACTGAAGTCGTGGCTGGTCCTGTGACAGTAAAGCATAATCGTGGCGAGATCACACTCGACCGGCCAGCACAGCGTGTTGTTGTGCTGGAATGGACATTTACGGAGGATATGATTGCGCTGGGTGTTCAGCCCGTTGGTAATGCTGGATACAAGCAATATGTGACTCCAGAGGCGGCTCTGGACAGCAGCATGACCGATGAGCTCGGCTCGAGTATTCAGTCCGGTTTAGAATTGGCATAGCCTCTAAAACCGTAGCATAAAAAAGCCCGCGTCTCCCGCGGGCTTTTCCCTGTATTCTCTAGCTCACTCCTCGCCAGTCACCACCGGATTCTCCTTGTAACTAATCTAAGCACTTCGGCTCTCTGGATAGCGCCTTACATTACTAAAACTGGAGCAGTGGCAGTAAGACGAAGATAGCAAAACTTTAAATTGTATATACTAAAAACCTATTAAAACAACTGCGAACTTCCGACATATTATCTAAGAGCTTTTCGCTCAATACTCCTCGGGGGGATGGCAGCATGTCACAAAATTCTAAAAAGCGCGTATTCAGATCATCCAGCATCGCGAACACATTGGCCATTATGTTGTTAGTCATTATCGTTGTCGTCTTTGCAACCTTGGGGACGTTCATGTTTGCAAGCACGCAAAGCATACTTATCAAGCAGCAAGAGGCCATGCTTCAGACCAAAACGCAGGCCATCGTTAGTCAATTCGATGCGTTGTTTAAGGAAAAGGGATCGCTTGTCAAACAAATGTCAACGAACAACCTATTTCAGCAATACATAGAAACAACCCCATCGGCAGAAATGGTGAAAACTTCTCCATATGCTGCGGAAACAGAAGCGACTCTGGCAGCCATTGTAAAAGCAGAGCCATCTTTTGCCGACGCTTGGATTGCCGGAATATCTGGCAAGGGATTCTGGCTTCAGAATGATGGTGCTGCGTCCAAACTGGATTTCGATATCCAAACTCGCCCGTACTTCAAACCGGCTGTTGCAGCCAACGGTTTGTACTTCTCAGATCCCTATGTTGACCTCGCTTCGGGTAGTGTGCTCATGGGTATTTTCTATCCGATCAAAGATAACAGTAACCAATTAATTGGATTTGCTGCGGCTGATATTGCCTTCAAAGATATTCCTGCCCTTATGCAAAGCTATTCGCTCGGAAGCACAGGTTATTCGATTCTTGCATCCAAAACAGGTGATATTTTGTATCACCCCGATCAGACTAAAGTGTTAAAAGAAAAGATTAACGAAAGCACAGGTGATCTTGGGGAGATCGGAAAGAAAATGATTGCCGGTGAGTCCGGAGTACAGCTGATTAATGACAATGGAGAACGTCGTTATATCGGGTATGCAACCAGTAAAGATACCGGGTGGTCCGTAGGCTTAACCATTTCTGAGCAAGAGGTGCTCACAGAATTAAAAGCCTTTACCTGGCTTACCATTGGCGGTTTTGCCGCAGCCACAATCCTGCTGGTTGTGATTTGTTATATAACGCTCCGTTATCTGTTGAGATCGATACCGAAGTTGCTCGCAAAAATCAAGCTGATTGAAAATGGAGATTTAACTGTTCAGTTTGATACGCATTCCAACAACGAAATCGGGCAAATTTCTCAAGGAGTTTACACCATGGTTCAAAAAATTCAAGGAATGCTCCAAATGGTGGGCAGCTCAGCTCAAGTCTTGAATCAGTCTTCTGACGATCTGCAATCCATTTCTTCCAGAACCGCAATAACAATGAACGATACTGCGACAGCCATCAATGAGATTGCCAATGCGACGAACTACCAGTCCATCGAAACGGAGAACATTTTACAAAAAACCGGAGCATTATCCGGGCAAATTGACGAAATTGCCAATGATGCCAAAGCCATCGAAACGATGGTGCAAATCTCTGCCGAGCAAAGCGGAATGGGGCTAGCTGTAGTGGATCAGTTATCCAAATGGGCGGAAGAAAATCACAATTCCACACAAGCGATGTCGTCTATTATTCAGGAGATTGATCTAAGCCGTCATGAGATTTCGAGCTTCGTGGACACGGTCAATCAAATTGCAACGCAGACCAACCTGCTGGCGCTCAATGCTTCTATTGAAGCTGCACGTGCAGGAGAACAGGGCAAAGGGTTTGCTGTTGTTGCCGGGGAGGTTCGCAAGCTGGCTGAGCAGACGGCACTGGCGACACAGGAAATCTACAAAAAGGTACGTGTGATTGAAGAAAAAACCAGTGTTTCGGTTGAGCATACAGCTCACGGCCTGAAAATTGCAGAAGAAAATGCCAGATCGGTGGAGAATACCAAGCAAGTATTCTTTAGCATTAACAAGGATTTGGAAGATTTGAAATTGCGAATGATCCAGATTAGCAACAACACCTCCAAAGTCCACAAGCACAAAGATGAGATTTTGCAGGCGCTGGAGATCATTTCTTCCACCACGGAGGAGAATTCCGCTTCAACCGAAGAGGTTAGTGCCAGCACGCAGGAACAATTGGATAGCATCGAGCAGGTTGCTGAACTATCCAAACAATTAAGCCAATTGTCCAATAAGCTTCAAGACGAATTAAGCCAGTTTAAGGTTGAGTAACACGGTAGGTGGCGGCGATGCTATGGGATGATGTGGCGGAGGAACTGGACAAGTAAAGGTAAGGCAGTTTATGATAATGAAAATTGGACTTAACGGATCAACAATTTGCTTCGAAAGAATCGGGGCCTTAAGATGAATCTCCATCTTAAGGCCCTTTTTTGTGCAAAATTTGATTTCCAATTTTTTGAACGGCTGATATACTAAGGAGGCAAGCAAGATGAAGATTAACCTGCTTTATCGGGATGAAAAAACGATCGGCGTACGGTTGGAGCGATACGGAGTCGAGGAGCGAGAAGGGATTCGGTCCATACCAGGCAGGAAATGGGTTCCGGACGAAAAAATCTGGACGATTCCGTACAGCATCGCGGCTGTAGAAAGTCTGTTGGAAGCGTATCGGAGCTGCGAGTTGGAGTGCGACGAGCGTTTAAATAAAGAGCTGCCGTACATCCTGGAATGGCTGGATCGGCGGGGTGCGCAGGTCAATGCGGTTCTCTTTTCTTCGGAACGAGGTGAATGGAATCCGGATCGGCGGAAAGAATTGCGCGATGCATTGGTGGCAAGGGGTTACAGCAGCAAGACGATTAAAGCTTACATATCGCAAACGGAACGCTTTTTCGCCGATTTGCAAGGGACCGAAGCAAGTATAAATGATGCGGCGGTGCAAAAATATGCGCTGGCGCTGCTCGAAAAAGGTCTTTCGCACGCTTATGTTAACCAAGCGATTAGCGCGCTAAAATTTTACTTTCACCATGTGCTGAAGCAGCCAAAATCCGTCGCCTATGTTCGTCCGAAAAAGGAGAGTAAACTGCCGAATGTGCTGTCCCTGAATGAGGTCATGCGTCTGTTGAAAGCAGTAAAAAACCCGAAGCATCGGGCTATTCTGTACCTGACGTATACATCCGGGCTGCGGGTAAGCGAAGTGGTGAGGTTGCGTCCCGAAGACTGCGACCGGGAACGGAAAGTGCTGAAAGTCCGTCAGGGAAAGGGTAGGAAGGATCGGCAAACGCTGCTCTCCGAAGAGGCTTTTGCAGTGGTCGAGCAGTACATAGGGGCGGAGCAGCCGGAAGACTGGCTGTTCCCAGGGTAGAGGGAAGGCCGCCACCTGACAGAACGTTCGGCGCAGAAAGTGTTTGAAAAAGCGCTGGCTGAAGCGGGTATTTGCAAACAGGTGAGTATCCATTCGCTAAGGCATTCCTTTGCGACCCACTTGCTGGAGAATGGGATCGATCTTCGCTATATTCAGGAACTGCTGGGGCATCAGAGTGTGCGAACGACGGAGCGGTATACACATGTGAGCAGACGGGACATTGGGCGGATTCAAAGTCCGTTGGATCGGATGGGCGGGCTGGAGGATTGAAACGCAGAAAGTGCGGGAATAAGGAGAAAAGTGCAGGATTCACGAAGTTCGTGAATATGACGAAGAGTGCATTCTTTCGGAAGTTCGTAAATAAGACGTTATAAGAAAGTCGAAAATATTAGAATGGTGTGAAAATATGCTAGAAGTCATGCTAAAAAACTTGCAGATTTTGTTTTCTGTATCACTTGTGTCTTTATTCATGATTGGCATAGTGGCTTTGCTTGCTGTTATGTTTATTTTCGCTAGAAGAGACTCGCTAGAGTCAAAATACAGGATTAGGATAATCTTATTTCTGTATGTTGTTCTTGCAGTCATATTTATAATTGTTTTTTGTTTGAGCTTTTTAACTTTATCCATGCATTTATTATTTTCAATTATTTATTTTTTATGTTGGATCATTGGCTTAGACCAGGTTATTACTAACTATTTGGCACTAACAGGTACTCTTATAGGGTTCTCTTTTATACCAAAAAAAATTGCAAAACCAATACTGAAATTATTTCCAACAGATTTTTATAAAGATAAAAATGTGATAACAAATATTCTTTTTGGATTTTTAGACGTAATGAACATCAAAACTATAATTTATTTGATTTCGTTTGTATTAGTATTTATAGCTGGAATAGAGACGTTAAGTAATAAGATGATTTTTTATGATGTCCTATTATGGATTAATATTAAACCAATTGTGTTAGAAAGTGTCGTTTCATTTATTGCTTTTGATAGATTTTATAAAGCAATGGTTGAAGATTTTAATAAAAATAAACCCAAAATAATCTCTTTGTATAATATTGTTGCTGATTATTTCAAAAGAGATTAGTAAGCATCTCGTGAAGTACCGACCTTCTTATAACATAATATTCACGCTGCGGACATTCGTCCTTGGCCCGGCATTCGCCGGACACTCAGCATACGCTGAGTCGTGAATACAGGAACGTTATGTGAAATATCAGGAGAGAGTGGGTGTAATACATGTCTAATGGGTATGTTTACATACTTATAAACGAAAGTTTCAAGGGATTAATTAAAATTGGAAAGACTTCATTAAGCTCTAGCGAAAGGGCAAAGCAACTATCTAGTAACACTGGAATACCTACCCCTTTTAAAGTCGCTTATGAAGTTTTTTCTACTGACTGTGATAGATTAGAAAAAGCTGTGCATAATGAATTAAACGATTTTAGAGTAAATGCTAATAGAGAGTTTTTTAGTTTTCCACTTCATAAGGCGATTGAATTAATTCAAAAGTTCTCCGAGAGTAGAGTGGAATATAATGAATTCGATAGTTTTGAGGCAATAGAAATTTTACCTAAGATAAAAGAGTTATTTAAAGAGTATATAAATCCTTCTATTTCTTCGGTCATGATCTATCAAACTAGCGATAGAGTTTATTTAGAAGTTACACAAGATCACTATATAGCTGGCTATTTAAAGGATCAATTAATTAGAAGAACTGACTTAGGTTTTATAACCGACGGACCGTATGAAGATGATAAATCATTCAAGCCGGAAAGATCGATTAATGATAATGTTGAAGTCTTTCTATCTTCAGGTTTTACTACAATAGCCGTATCCAGTGATGATTTATTTACAGCAGAAGGAATATATAAAATGTATAACAATGAACCAAAAGAGCGAAATAATATTTTTAAGGAATTCGGCGAAGGCTGATACATCACATAACATAATATTCATGCTGCGGGCATACGCCCTGGGTCCGGCAGCTGCCATACACTCAGCATACGCTGAGTCGTGAATACAGGAACGTTATACGACAGAATCAAAATGAAAAAGAGCCAGAAGGCTCTCAGTCTAAAGATATATGTAATTCGTTATGCAGGTGAAGAGCGTCCTTAAAACCTTGCAAATAAATTTCACGTTCTAAAATAGCTTGAACAGAAAGCTCAGCATCGTCGTAAAGGAATAGGGTCTTCTGTATATTCTCCGGTACTCCTTCATGTAACTGCTTGAAGTAGAGATTCCGTTCGGATGAGAACTGGTTGTAGCTGGAGTTGTTTTTGATAAGCTCGCCATATAAAGATTCAATTCGAGTATGAATCAGTGAATCAAGTAAGAGTTCTAAAGAATTATGCATTTTGAACACCATCCAATGTATTTGATTTTATGAATAAAAGTTCAACTTATTAAACATAATTTTATCATACCAAATAATTAAGTCAATACATGTTGAAAATGTTTTTGATAAAGGAAATATACTTTCATATAATTAAAGAAAAATTCACTTGATGTGTGAAAGGAATATCAGATGATTAGTTATAAACCTTTTCAAAAATTATTGATCGACAGGGAAATTAAGAAGCAGGATTTATTGAAAATGACAGGTATCTCGTCTGCTACAATGGCGAAACTCAATACGAACGAATATGTGTCATTAGAAGTGATTGATAAATTATGTGCGGCTTTAGGTTGTCAGCCAGGAGATTTATTGGAACATATAGCAAAACAATGACAGATTAGAATCAAGAATGAATGTTGGTTAACCGAAGAAGTGATTCCATCGTATAACATAATATTCAAGCAGCGGCTCCATTGGAGCCTTGGTCTGCGAGAAGGATTTCAGGGAAGCATTTCAGCAGACAACCCCTTCGGAGTTCATGAATACAGGAACGTTAACTGAAACTCCTTGAAAGCAATAGTAAAGGTATGAAAAAGCACTGATTAAAAAGATGTTAAAGATAAGTAAGGTTAAATACTGTTATGGAAAGTTTCCATTCGGAAACAGATTTATTGATGAAGATCATCTAAGTGTGCCGATGAAATAAAGCCGCGATGTTTCGAATAAAGTTCAATCGTTTTTTTAAAAGTTGTACCGTTTTATGTATAATAAAAATAAGAACATTCCAATATTCGAATAATTCAATAACGTGGGCAGAAAGAAGGAATAGTATGAAACAGGCGTTAGTTATCATTGATATGCAAGAAATCTTTTTTACAGAACCACAAAACTTTTTATATCAAAAAGAACAATTGTTACACAATATTAATTCATTAATAGGATTAGCTAGATTGAATAAGATGCCTATTATTTTTATTCAGCATACAGACCAACAAGATAGTGATGAAATGGCGAAAGGTAAGTATGCTTGGGAATTACATAAAGGGTTAAATCGAGAACAAGCTGATATCGTAATTGAAAAAATTACATGGGATGCTTTTTATAAAACTGAGCTCGAAGAAACTTTGAATGAATTAGGTATAGAGCAATTGGTTTTTGCGGGAGCACAAACGGAATTTTGTTTAGATACAACAATGAGAAATGCATATAGTAAAGGTTTTCAACAAAATTTATTAGTCAAAGGAACACATAGTACATTAGATTCGGCATTGTTTTCTGCAGAAGATATTATTAAGCACCATGAATCTGTATGGAATAATCGCTTTGTCCAAATTTGTACATTAAAAGAAATTTAATATATGTGGCGCGATTGTTGAAGGTTCGTCTTCCGAAATAATCAATCTTTTTTATAATTTTCTAACATACAATAATTTGTCTCAGTCATTTTGATTAATCTTTTTTCAAAGTGACAGGGATTCTTTTAAGATGAAGGCAGTATTTTCATCTGCTTTTCAATCGAACTTTATTTCAAACCAACAATAAGTACGATAAACCCTTATCTAATAAGGAATGTTTCCCACACGGAAACGATAATTGAAAAGGAAAAAATGAAGAGCCTATAATTTTAAGGGAAGTTGCCTATGCGGAAACAGGATTTAATAGCAACATTAAAGAAATAAGAACGTTAAAGAATGAAACACGCAAAAAAAAGAACAAGTAAGTATGAAGGGTAACTCGAAGAAGGAGGAGCATCAGTTAACATTGCATTACCACAGCGGTCACTAACGCTCCCTTGGTCACCAAGTGGAAGTTTCGAAGAAGTGATTCAGGTGACACATCCAACCAGCTAAGTGGCAGAGCCACCCGGACCTACGGTCCTTAAGCCGTTTGGACGTCGGTAATGCGTGAACGTTAGGCGAAACTGGAAGAAATAGACTGGAGATGTGAGGGGCTTGAATAGTGCTAATTTGCAAGCTGATTTAAAGGTTAGAGTAAGTGAGTTTATTTACGAGCAGATTCAAAATAAATCTTTTGCAATTCCAATGAATGATGTAGGTGAAATTGAATACTTCTTCAAATTTACTGATCAAGATATATTGACAGTAAAGGCAATGTTTCCTGTGGATTGTCCTAGATTTGAAGATGAGCAGTTTGACGAAGTGTTCACAAAAAGTGCTGTTACTCGTTTGATATTTCGTTCTGAATTCGACGTTATGATTCATAACTTCTTTTTAGCATTTCAAATAGCTGATCCTGCAGGATTCGATATTGTACACAAAACAATATATGTTGACGAGAAAGAAAGCTATGCAATGGGTATACATCTCCATACACCCTTCGCTGTAGAGGAACTATATGAAAATGAAGTGTTTGAAAATCTATTGGAACCTTTAAACGTTGAGATTGTATTAGACTGGTTAATCAAACAAAAAGATTTTTGGGGTGAAATAGCCAATTCTAAAACAGGAACTGCTTTGAATTACTTGAGATATTATTTCGAAAATAAAAGTCCTTTGGGAACATTATGGTTATGTATGGCGCTTGAATCTTTACTGGTGGAGAATCAAAATTTCTCCAAAAATCAAATATACGGAAAAATGTTTTTTTTGACTGAAGGTAAGATTGATAAGGATATGTTGAAAGGTTTTGTTGACCGATTTTATTCGTTTAGATCAAAGATTGTTCATGGAAAACTGAATCTATATAGACCGACATTAATCCATGATGCTGACGATGAGGTAAATAAACTTGATGATTCTATAAACAGTAATGAAACATTTGGTGTTTTTTCTTTGTTCATTTGTTTGCACTTTATGATCAATAATGGAATGCATGCGTTAAACTTTGAAGAACAGATTGTATATAAACTTAAATGATTTTGTGAGCAACTCAAGTCGGCGTCGCCTAACATAATATTCACGCTGCGGGCGTAGCCCTGGGTCCGGCATTTGCCGGACACATCCGACTTTGTCGGAAGTCGTGAATACAACAACGTTATAAGAAATCGGCAAGTGCATGTCAAAACTTCTCGAAAGTGAGGGAGCTTCTTATTAAATTCATATCAGAAAACACATTAAACCATATTTCTTTGCATGATTGCGTAATTGAAGCCATTTCAGTGGAAGGTCAAAATTTGGTTCTAACATTTGAACACATAGATATACTATCAAATCATCCAATGAATGACACTGGCCTTAATATGTGTACAGCAAAAGCAAGAATTAAATTTATTGATTATGAAATCAAAGAATCTATTTTGTACGATACATCTAAGGTTGAAGGAAAGAGAAAAATAATTGCAGAAGAAGATGCACAAGAATTCAAAATACCAATATCAGAATTGTTGGTAAACTTTGAAGTACTTAAAAGTGAAGAATTACAGGTATCAGAAGAATTTTTCATACAAAGATTTGATGGAATCGCTTCGCAAAGATATAATTCTGACTTTGGTTACTGTGTAATTAAGTATCAGACAATAGTGATCGAGTGGGATGAATTCATTGATAAGGCTTGGTTTGAAGATAGATGATTTTGGAAGTGATGCAATGAAGCTGCAGACATCTTATAACAGAATATTCACGCTGCGGGCATTCACCCTTGGTCCGGCATTCGCCGGACACCCAGCATACGCTGGGTCGTGAATACGGGAACGTTAGGTGAAATAATTATAATAAATAAAAGAGGTATGATACATATGAGTAATTTATTTTGGCCTATATATAAAAAACTCGAAAGCGAATTTATTGAACTAAGTTACTATATTTCAATTGACAAAAAACAACTAAAGACATACTCAATTAAAATTGCAGATTTGATTCTTCGGTCTGTTTCAGAATGCGAAAATATTGCAAAAGAGATATGTAAAAAAGAAAAAATAAAATTTAGAGATAAAAAAGGTAAAATAAAGGAATGGGTGAGTTTTCACGAATACATTGTTCAACTTGATCAGTTATATGATTTAAAAAATAAACATGTTTCTTGTGATTTCGAGAATATAAGAAAAGGTACTTTTGATTTTAAACACACCCCTTTTATGAAAGAAAAGGTAAAGATCCGTGGACAAGAGAAAGAAATATGGAAGTGGTATAACTCTTATAATTTAATAAAGCATGATAGAGTGAAAAACTTTAAAGAGGCAAATATGGAGAATTTAATAAATGGATTAGCAGCCTTGTTTTTATTAAATATATACTATATGGATAAGGCATTTTATTTTGAGAATGACTATGATTACAAAGGCATCATTGCCAAGATTGAAGGGTTCTCAGATGTGTTTAAAGTTGATTTTACTATAGTACCTACAAATAAAGATAATATAATTAGAAAAGATACTTTTTTTGATCCAATATCATTCTTTGAGATAGCAAAACCATATTCTACATATTTAATTGAAATTGATAAAGAGCATAAAACGAAATCAGATCGGGGAGCTGATGTTTTAGATAAATTAGAATCAAGTGTACTATTATATCAGGATGGAACACTGAGAAAAAAACACGAAAATTATAAATTAACAAATCATAGAACTAAATGTGCTATTGTTGCTTTACTAAATAAAACGGAATAGTTTGTAAGTGCAATTCAATGAAGGTAATTACATCACCTAACATAATATTCACGCTGCGGGCATACGCCCTGGGTCCGACATTCGTCGGACACCCAGCATACGCTGGGTCGTGAATACAGGAACGTTATAAGAAAGTCGGAGAAAATATTAGAATGGTGTGAAAATATGCTAGAAGTCATGCTAAAAAACTTGCAGATTTTGTTTTCTGTATCACTTGTGTCTTTATTCATGATTGGCATAGTGGCTTTGCTTGCTGTTATGTTTATTTTCGCTAGAAGAGACTCGCTAGAGTCAAAATACAGGATTAGGATAATCTTATTTCTGTATGTTGTTCTTGCAGTCATATTTATAATTGTTTTTTGTTTGAGCTTTTTAACTTTATCCATGCATTTATTATTTTCAATTATTTATTTTTTATGTTGGATCATTGGCTTAGACCAGGTTATTACTAACTATTTGGCACTAACAGGTACTCTTATAGGGTTCTCTTTTATACCAAAAAAAATTGCAAAACCAATACTGAAATTATTTCCAACAGATTTTTATAAAGATAAAAATGTGATAACAAATATTCTTTTTGGATTTTTAGACGTAATGAACATCAAAACTATAATTTATTTGATTTCGTTTGTATTAGTATTTATAGCTGGAATAGAGACGTTAAGTAATAAGATGATTTTTTATGATGTCCTATTATGGATTAATATTAAACCAATTGTGTTAGAAAGTGTCGTTTCATTTATTGCTTTTGATAGATTTTATAAAGCAATGGTTGAAGATTTTAATAAAAATAAACCCAAAATAATCTCTTTGTATAATATTGTTGCTGATTATTTCAAAAGAGATTAGTAAGCATCTCGTGAAGTACCGACCTTCTTATAACATAATATTCACGCTGCGGACATTCGTCCTTGGCCCGGCATTCGCCGGACACTCAGCATACGCTGAGTCGTGAATACAGGAACGTTATCTGAAACCAATGCTCAATGCAAATAAAAGACAAAAATTAGGGAGCCAATAATGCAATTATCTCAGAATAGTATGAGTGGAATTAAAGGCTGGCTGCTTTTCTTTGTGATCTATTCTTTTTATCTACTTATAAGTAATTTAATAGGTCTTTATTTCGAATTTTATATTTATATGTTAGTTGGAACAATTGGTTGGAATCTTGCTAGAACTATTTCTGTCGGAATATATTTATTTTCTGAAGTCTTAATTATTGTTTCTCTAGTGCTTATATTGAAGAAGAAAAGGAAAGGACCAAATATAATAATTCAAATTGAAATAATCACTATAATATTTGGATTTTTAAACTTCATTCTCACAATTAACAAAATAGATGAACTCCCAAGTTTAATCTCTACAATTATTTTTGGATCAATATGGATTTTGTATTTTAAAAACTCAAAACGAGTCAAAGCAACATTTGAAAGTTAATCAAGAAGGCATTGGCATCAGATAACAAAATATTCACGCATTGGGCCATTCGACCCTCGGTCCGGCAGAGACATTTTGGGGGAGTGGAAGCAGCCGGACAACCCTGCACTGGCTAAGTCCGTCGGACCCGGCGCGTTCGCTCCTTAAGCCAGTGAGGGTTCGTGAATACAAGAACGTTATAGGAAATATCCGCAAAAAATTCAAGAAAGGAAGATTTCGATGGAAATTCAAGAAATCAATCAAAAATTAATAGAAACTAGAGCCGAATTACTAAGAATTCTTAATGGACTGAGTGGAGATCAATTAAACAAACGGAAGGACCCACACAGTTGGAGTATTGGTCAGGTATGTCATCACTTAAGTAAGACAGAAGAATTATATGTCCTAGCAATAAAGAAAGGGTTAAAGAGCAATGAAGATTCATTTATAGAGAATAAATCATTAGAATTTCTACTAGATAGAAGTAAAAAGTTAGAAGCTCCCGACATTGCTAAACCAACTGATGAAATATTAGAACATCAAGAAATCATTGAAAAACTAAACAATTCAAGGGAGAAGTTAAATGAAGTTTTAAACACAGTAGAAGACCCGTCAGTGCTGAGTAGAAGACATTTTATGCACCCAGTCTTTAAGGAGATGTTATTAATTGAATGGGTTAAATCACTGTACTTGCATGAACAAAGACATATTAAACAAATTAATGAAATTACAGATGGATTTAAGTAAGGCGTTGCATATTCGAAGAAGACGGATACAACCTATAACAGCGTATTCACGCTACGGACCTTTCGGTCCTTGGTCTGCAGAGGATTTTCGTGGAAGCGGCATCAGCAGACAACCCTGCACTGGCTAAGTCCATCGGACCCGGGGCTGACGCCCCTTAAGCCAGTGAGGGCTCATGAATACAACAACGTTATAGGAAATCAGCGCAAGAAATTAATTGATGAATTAAACTAACGGGCAGTTATGCTTAGTGGATATGAGCAAAAGCAGCCCATCCTCTTGACGAGGAACGAGCTGCTTATTACTTTTCTATCTCTTTTTCCATCTTGGAGTACCTATTTCCTCAAAATTGAGGTTTTTACAGGGCTATCATTCAAGTGCTGAAAATTGCAAATATGGTATTAGGTTCTCGTTTTAACGGCTAACCCACTAAACGATACAGGACCAACAACATCGGCTCTTGTATTTGCAGTAAGGTTTTCTGCTGTGACTGTGTAAACATGGGCACCGGCTATTACATTTCTATCTTCCGCCTGGAACGTAACTGCATAATTTTGTTCAGAACCAGCAGATTCGATACCTTGTTGGGTGTTGAAAATCTCTCTTCCATCGCGGAAGATTCTAAAGAGTATTTGCGCAATGCCAGTGACACCTCGAACACCCACAGTTGCTACTAAATCTACCCGATTAGGTTGAGAATTGACTGGAATCCGTAAAGTGATTGTTGCAAGGCGAGATCTTGCTGGTGAACGTCGGATAATAAATGAGTTTGCTAAGTTGAATCTACGGCGCGGCTGTACGGCAGCTTTATCGAGAATACGTACCAAAATATCAACTCCTCTTGTTTGATATCTCCAAGATATGTTGGACACAAAGAGAATGATTGGACAATTATGTAAGATGCTTTGATTTGAATCAAATACATTATGAACAATGGTAAAGAGCAAATTACAGGTGGTGGTGAATAATTGTAAGGGGACGTACAAGAAATCCTAACCTACTACGTACTTCATGACTGTAACGTTACTAAATAATTATTATCCACCAGGAGCGCCTCAGCAGACATAGAATGACGTTAACGGGAAACGATAGTTAAAAAAATGATTTTGTATTTCGAAGAAGGCGCTGACATCCTATAACATAATATTCGCGCTGTGGCCGTTGGCCCTTGATCTGCTAGGAGTTTTTTCGAAGAAGAGGAGTCAGGCAGATACATCCATTCCCCTAAGATAGGAACTATCTAAGGGAAATGGACGTCGCGAATACGAGAACGTTATGTGAAATCAGGACAAATATGTAATATCAAAATCTAGGAGTGTGATTCGACTTGGAGAACTCAAATTTAAAAGATCTTATTGAAAAATACCTGAGCGCATATAACACGTTTAACATTGATGGAATGATAGGAGTTTTGAATGAGAATATTCATTTTCGAAACATTTCTAAAGGTGAAGTGAATTCGGAAACAAAGGGGATTCAGGAATTTCGCACATTAGCAGAGCAGTCAATTCAGGTATTTTCTCAAAGGCGTCAAGTAATAAAGAACATTACTTTCACAGGAGATAAAGCAGAGGTTGACATTGATTATGAGGGAATATTGTCCAGTGATCTCCCTAATGGAATGAAGGCAGGAGAAACATTAAAACTTCAAGGGAAATCAATATTTCAAATGAAAGATAAGAAGTTAGTACTGATTGAAGATCATAGTTGAAACATTGTTGAAAGTTATTCATAGATTACCCTGAAATCAGATAGCAATATATTCACGCATCGGGCATACGCCCTCGGTCCGGCAGAAGCATTTCAGGGAAGCAGAGGCTGCCGGACACACTTGGCATACGCCAAGTGTTGTGAATACGGGAACGTTAGCCGAAATTATTGCAAGATAAAAACAAAAAGTATATGAGAGGGCGGATTACGTGTGAATGAAATAATTAGAAATGAAGTAAGCGAAGAGTTAGCAAGTTCAGGATTTGTTGAAGCAGGAGGTTTTATATTTCTTAGTTTTTGTGTAGGGAATGTAGGCGGAACAGTTGAGGAACAAGTTGAAGGTGCGTTAGATAACATGTCTAATAGATTAAAGAAAGTAAATTTAACACTCGAGTCAGTCGTTAAGGTCGACGTGTTATTAAGAGATGTTTGGGACATTCCAATTATGGAAGAGGTATTCAGACGTCGCTTTATGGGGCAATATCCAGCAAGAAAAACAATTTCGACTGAGTTTGCACATAAAGGGGGTCCAAATGGACTGAAAGTACAAATAGATGGAATTGCATATCGAAAAAATAACATGACATAGAATTATTGAATAAAAGAACCAAAAAATTAGAAAGGAAACTCTCCGGTCTAATCGAAGATGGCAATAACACCGTATTCACGCTGCGTCGCTGACGCTCCTTGGTCTGCAGGAGCAATATCAGAGAAGTGAATTCAGCAGACAACCCTGCACCACCTAACCGCATCGCGGCCGGGACTAGAGTCCCTTAAGGTGGTGAGGTTTCGTGAATACAACAACGTTAGGTGAAATACTGTGTAAGAGACAAAAGGGATTTTAGTATGGTGACATTCTTCGATGAGATGGATAATCGGCTAAAAAACATTGAAGCTCTAAAAAATGATTACTTTGATGAAGCATGTATTCTTATCTATGTTTATCTAGAATATCTAAGTAATTTCTATTTAGCCCCCTAGAAGACTTGGACAGTACACCCCTTAATCAAATACAATAATATTAGAGGGTGGGGAACGTGATGAAACGTGTACAGTATG
>JBEUOG010000018.1:0-102952 GCA_040544055.1 Paenibacillus sp. PvR008 | reverse complement strand
GCCCGCTTTCCAGACGGCCAGCACGGCCACCAGCAAGTCCACCGAACGCTCGGCGAGAATGCCGACGATCGTCTCCCGGCCGATGCCGCTTGCGCGCAGCGTGGCCGCCAAGCGGTTCGCCCGCTCGTTCAGCTCCGCATACGTCAGCCGCTCGTTCTCGTACACGACGGCCGCCGCTTTCGGCGTGCGCTCCGCCTGTTCCTCGAACAGCCGGTGGAACGCGGCCGCAGGAGCCGCTTCCGGCTGCGCCGGGTTAAACGCGCCGACAATTTGCTCTTTTTCCTCTGCCGTCAACAAGTTCAGCTCGGCAATCTTCGCATCCGGACGGCTTACGATCGCCGCAAGCAAATGTCCGAAATGAGTCGACAGCCGCCGGATCGTGCTTTCTTTATAAAGAGCCGTTGCGAATTCAAAGCTGCACTCCAGGCAGCCGTTTTCTTCCGTAACATCCACACTCAGGTCGAACTTGGCCGTGCCGTATTCGCTAGGGTACGGGGACAATTGCAGCCCTTCCAGCTCAAACTCTTTATCCTCCAAGTTTTGCAGGGAGAACATCGTGTCAAACAGCGGGTTTCGGCTCAAATCCCGGCTGACCTGCACTTTATCGACGAGCTCTTCGAACGGATAATTCTGATGCTCGTAAGCGCCTAAGGTCGTTTCTTTCACTTCTTCCAGATACGACAGGAAGGTCTTCTCCGAAGCCGGATAATTGCGGAGCGCCAGCGTATTGACGAACATTCCGATCAAAGGCTGCATGTCTCCGTGCGTTCTGCCCGCAATCGACGTTCCGACGATCAAATCGTCCTGACCTGTGTATTTATGCAAAAGCACGGTATATGCCGCAAGCAGCACCATATACAGCGTCGTTCCTCTTTGAGCGGCCAGCTGCTTCAAGCCTTCGTTCGTTGCCTCGTCCACGAAGGACGTCAGCGTTTGTCCCTCAAAGCTCTGCACGGCAGGACGCAGATAGTCCGTCGGCATTTCCAGAACCGGCAGCTCGCCCCGGTAACGGTCCAGCCAATAAGCTTCCTCGCGTTTCAACTGCACTTTTTGCTCGTCCGACTGCTGCCATACCGCATAGTCCTTGTATTGAATGCGCAAAGGCTCTAATGACTCGCCGCCGTACAGACGAACGAGTTCCTCGACTAACACGTCCATCGAAACCCCGTCGGAGACGATATGGTGCATGTCGAACATCAGCAAATAACGTTCGGCTGCCAGCTCTACGAGCTCCGCCCGCAGCAGCGGAGGCTTCGCCAAGTCGAAAGGCCGGATGAAGGCCTGCACGACTTCAGGCGCTTCTTCCTCGCTCGCATGACGGTACTCGACGGCAAAGTCGACGCTCTCGTAAATGCGCTGTATTGCTTCGCCTTGTACGATCTCAAAGCCGGTTCGCAGCGTTTCGTGCCGTGCGATCAGTCCGCGGAAAGCCTTCTCCAGCAGGCTCCGGTCAATCGATCCTTCCAGCAGCAGCACGCCCGGCATGTTGTAGCTCTGATCGGCCCCTTCCAGCTGATTCAGGATAAACAGCCGCTTCTGAGCTGAGGAAAGCGGATAATATGCTCTTGCGCCTGCCAGCGGAATCGACGAGAACGACTGCTCTCCGATCCGGGAGATGGCGAGAGCCATCTCTTCGATCGTCGAGTAGCGGAATACGTCGCGCAGAGGCAGCTCAACGTTCAGCTCCTGATGCACCTTGCTCACCAGTGTCGTCGCCCGCAGGGAATGGCCGCCCAGGTCGAAGAAGTTGTCATGAACCCCGATGTGCTCCAGTCCGAGCACGCTTTTCCAAATTCCCGCCAAGCTGGCTTCCAGCGGAGTCCGAGGCGGAGTACGCTCTTCGCCCGGCTGCAAGCTCTCCTCCGGCGCCGGGAGTGATCGGTGGTCGA
Organism: Paenibacillus sp. PvR008; assembly: GCA_040544055.1. GTDB lineage: Bacteria > Bacillota > Bacilli > Paenibacillales > Paenibacillaceae > Paenibacillus. The sequence goes on along the minus strand of JBEUOG010000018.1, from coordinate 101,063 downwards.
CCTTGCCGTTCGTCGTCAGCGGGAGCCGCTCCAACTGGATCAGGTACGCCGGAATCATATAGGCCGGCAGTTCCTGGGAAAGCACGCTCTTCAGCTCGGCCGCCGGAAGCTCGCGGTCCGCTTCATAATAGGCGCAAAGCTGCTTCTCGCCGGAGGCGTCTTCCCTCGCGAATACCGTCGCTTTCCGAATTCCCTCCACTTTCTGAAGCTGAGCTTCGATCTCGCCCAGCTCAATGCGGAAGCCGCGGATTTTCACTTGGTCGTCCGTCCGTCCCACGTATTCGATCGTGCCGTCCGGCAGCCATTTCGCCAAATCCCCCGTCCGGTACATGCGCTCTCCCGGCACAAACGGATTGTCCACAAATTTCTCCGCCGTCAGCTCCGGCCGGTTATTGTAGCCCCGTACCAAGCCTTCTCCGCCGACGCAAAGCTCCCCGGCCACGCCGATCGGCAGAAGCTTATTCCGGCTGTCAACGATATACACCGTCGTATTACTGATCGGCCGTCCGATAGGTACGGTAACCGCCGACTCATCGACGAAGTCGACCGGAAGGTACGTGGTATAAACCGTGCTTTCCGACGGGCCGTACAGGTGGTTGAGCCTGCCCGGTCCGATATGGGCGAGCGCTTTACGCACATGCCCGACCGACACTCGCTCTCCTCCGAACAAAATCGCCCGGACATCCCGCAGGCAGTCGACGTTCACATCTACAAGGACGTTGAAAAAAGCCGTCGTAATCAGCATGACCGAGATGCGCTCGCGCTGGATGAGATCCGCCAGCCGGACGATTTCCAGCAAAGTCTCGCGGGGAACCAGCACCAGCCGCGCCCCGTTGGTCAAAGCGCCGAAAATATCGAAAATCGCTCCGTCGAACGAATAGCTCGAAAGCTGGAGGACATGATCCCGTTCGGTGATGTCGATATAATTCGTATTTCGCACGATCCGCACGATGTTGCGGTGCGAAACAAGGTTGCCTTTCGGCTTGCCCGTCGTGCCTGACGTATAGATGACGCAGGCCAGATCCGTCGCTTCGGTGCCCGGATTTAGATTTGTGCCGTCCTCGTGATAGCAGGACTCGTCATCCAGTAGGATCACGGAGTCCGAACCCGCCAAGCGCTCGCGCAAGCGGCTTTGCGTCAGCATGACCTGCGCTCCCGAATCCTCAATCAAGAAACGGATACGCTCCTCGGGATATTCCGGGTCAATCGGCACGTAAGCCGCTCCGGCTTTGTGTGCCGCCAGCATGCCCACCACCATTTCGATGGAACGCTCAGCCATAATGGCGACCAGACGGCCTTTGGATATCCCGTGGCTACGCAAGGTACGGGCAAGGCGGTTGACGCGTTCGTTCAGCTCGCGGTAGGTCAGCTCTTGCTCATTCAAGGAGATGGCGGCTGCATCCGGGATGCGCTCCGCCTGCTCTTCGAACAATTGAATGAGCGTCTTCCCGCGCGGAAATTCCGTGGTGGTGTCGTTAAAACGTCCGAGAAGGTTGGCCTTTTCCGCCTCCGTCACAAGTTCCAGCTCGCCCACGGTAATTTCCGGGTTATCCGTCACCTGCTCCAGCAGATGGACGAGATGCCCCTTGAGCCGCTCGATGCTGTCTTTATCGAACACTTCGGCGTTAAAGTCGAATCGAATTTCGATCTCGACTCCCGGCACCACGGTCACGTTGAAGTTATAGTTCGTCTGCTCCTCCATCTGAACGTCAGCGATCGTCAGGTCGCCGTGCTGCTGGTCGCCCGCCTGCTCCATCTGCTCGTCCACCGGATAGTTCTCGAAAGCGATGATATGGTTGATCAGGTTCTGCTTTTGCACGCTGCGGGCTTGAATTTCATACAGCGGATAGTAATCATAACGCCCGGACTCCAGCGCCCGCTCTTGGAGCTTCGCCATCAGGTCGGCGAACACGGTGTCCGCTTCGCTCGTGACGCGGACCGGCACCGTATTGATGAACAGCCCGATCATGGACTCGATGCCCGGGATTTCTGCCGGTCTTCCGGCCACGACGCTGCCGAATACGGCATCGTTTGTTCCGTTATATTTTTGCAGCATCACGCCCCAAGCGGCTTGCAGCAGCGTATTGACCGTAACCAGGCGCTGTTTCGCCACCCGGTCCATCCGCTCGCTCAAGTCCTTGCCCAGCTCGGCGGTGACGTGAGCAGCCGTAAATCTGCCGTTCGGCTGCGCTTCCTTTTGCCCCGGGAGTACGGTTTGCCCTTCGTAACCTGCCAGGAATGCCGTCCAATAGCCGGATGCCGCCTGATCGTCCTGTTTCTCCAACCATTCGATATAAGCGCCATAATCCGATCCCTTATCTCCCGCTGGCTGCTTGCCGGATGCCAAGGCCGAGTACGTCTCAAACAGCTCCTGCGTCAGCTGTGGCAGGCACCAGCCGTCCATCAAAATATGCTGGAAACTCCACAGCACATGATAGCTTTGCTCTTCGGTGCGCAGGATCGTAACCCGAACGAGCGCGTCATGTTCCATGTCGAAGCCGCGAAGCTTGTCATCCTCGGCCTTTTTATCCAAATACGCTTGTTTCTCGTCCGCCTGCAAATGAAGCAGCTCTTCATATTCAAAGCCGACCGGCTTGTCGCGGTATATGATTTGCAGCGGCTCGCCCGCCGGTCCTTTCACAAAATTCGCCCGCAGCACCAGATGACGTTTCGCAAGCTCCATCCAGCTCCTCTCGAAAAGCTGGACGTCGAGCGCTCCCCGCATCGTAAACCGCGTCTGCTCGAAGTAAGCGGCCGTTTGCCGGTCAAGCGCGCTGTGGAACCACATGCCCTTCTGCATCGGCGTAAGCGAGTAAATATTTTCGATTTCCCCGAGATGGCCCGAGCGCTGGGCGATTTGCTCCAATTCCGCGATGGTCAAGCCTTTAAATTGCACGTCGCTTGGCGTCAATTCAGTGTTTTCTTTGCCTGCGCAGTGGGTAATGAGCTCTCGGAGACTTTGCTCAAGCCGCTGAGCGAAGGCTTCCATCGTTTCCTTGCGATACTGCTTCCGGCTGTAGCTGAGATCGAGCGATAAAGCGCCGTCCAGCACCATGCCGTTGATATCCAGCACAAAGCTGCGGGCCTGCCGGTCGCTGGCCGGGCTGCCGCTGGAATAAGAAGATATGCCGATCTCGTCCTGATTGACATCATCGTCGAACTGGCCGAGGTAGTTAAAATTAATTTCCGGCTCTGCGCCCCAAACAAAGCCATCCTCCGATTTGGAGAGATAGCGGCATACGCCGTACCCAAGCCCCTTGTTCGGAATGCGGCGCAAGCTTTCCTTGACCTGTTTAATCTGATAGGCCAAATCCCGGTCGGTTTCCGGCTCCAGGACGACCGGAAACTTGGTCGTAAACCAGCCGACTGTGCGCGTGATGTCGATATCCGTTCCGATCGATTCGCGTCCGTGTCCTTCGAGATTGATCCGCACCCGTTCGTGTCCCGTCCACTTACGAACGGCTATGCCGAGCGCCGTTACCAAAATATCGTTCATTTCGGTGTTGTAGGCCCGGTGAACCCGCTTCAGCAGCAGCTCCGTTTCTTCGGGAGTCAAACGGACGAACAGCGATTCGCTGTCCTGCTGCGTCGTAACGTCCGCCTCCAGATCCTTCGGCACGGCCGGAACCGCAATTTGTTCCACGGCCTGCCAATAGGCCCGTTCCTTTGCCATCTCCGGGCTTTGCGCGTAAGCGGCCAGCTGCTCGGACCAAGTGCGGTACGCATCCGTTTTCGCCGGGAAACGAATTTCCTCGCTTTTGCCGGCCTGCTCGTAACCCAGAGCGAAATCCTCCATCAAAATGCGCCAAGACACGCCGTCCACCACGGCATGATGAACCGCGAGCAGCAAATGATCGCCGTCCGTGCACCGGAACAATCCCGCCTTTACGAGGGGCCCGTTCTCCAGATCGATGCCCGCTTGAATGTCCGTTGCCTTCGCTTCCACAGCCTGCGCGGTATTCTCCGCATCCTTGAAGTCGAACACGTCCAGCGTGAACAGCCCGCCTTCCTGAATCGCGCGGTTCCGCGCGCTAAACCCTTGTTCCGTCTTGCGGAACACCATCCGCAAGGCGTCATGATGCTCGGCCAGCTTTTGCAGCACCTGACGTACCGTCTCTTCGTCGAAGCGTTCCTTCCGGTACAGCATCACCGACTGGTTGAAATGATGTGGGTCCGCAAAGGAGCTCTCGAAAAACCAATGGTGAATCGGCGTCAGCGCCGTTTCACCCGTTATTTCGCCTTGATCGATGGTACGTCCGATCGGTTTCACATGCAGGCTGAGCTGTGAGATAGTCGGATATTTGAACAAATCCCGGATTTCCAGCTTGTACCCGGCTTGATGAAGCCGCGAAGATACTTGAATGGACTTGATCGAGTCTCCGCCCAGCTCGAAGAAATGATCCGTTACCCCAACGCGATCGGCGTTCAATACCGCCTGCCACACATCGGCAAGCGTCCGCTCGGCTTCATTGCGGGGAGCTACGTACGCGCCGCCGGTCAGCGCGTTTCCTTCCGGAGCGGGCAAAGCCTTGCGGTCGATTTTGTCGTTCGGCGTGAGCGGCATCCGCGGAAGCTGAACAAAATGCGCCGGAATCATGTAATTCGGCAATTTTTGCGCCAGCGCGCTTCTCAGCTCGCCGAGCGTAAGCGGGCGGCCCGCGACCAGGTAAGCGCACAGTTCTTGCCCGTTTTTGCCTTCCCGCGCGATTACGATCGTCTCCTGCACGGAGTCGATCTTCAGAAGCTGCTCTTCAATCTCGCCGATCTCGATCCGGAATCCACGGATTTTCACCTGATGGTCAATCCGGCCCAAGTACTCAATATTTCCGTCCGGCAGCCAGCGGGCCAAGTCGCCCGTCCGGTACAGTCTCTCTCCGGACTCAAACGGGTGTTCGATGAATTTCTCCGCCGTCAGATCCGGCCGGTTCCAATATCCCCGGGCGAGGCCGACGCCCGCGATGCATAATTCTCCCTCCACTCCGATAGGCGCCAGCTGATTCTGTGCGCCCAGTATATACAAGCGATGGTTCCAGATCGGACGTCCGATCGGTATCGCTCTGCGTTCGGTGTCATACGTAGACGCCGCCCACACGGATGTGGCGATCGAGGCTTCCGTCGGACCGTACGCGTTATAGTACTGTACCTTGTCTTTCCACTGCTGCACGAATTCGGCTGAAACGGCGGAGCCCGCCGTGATGAGCCTGCTCAGACTCGGCAGGCGGTCTGAGTTCAAATAAGCCGCATAAGTTGGCGGCAAAGTGGCGATCGTAATTGCATGCTCGTTCATGAAACGTTCGAACAGCTGATCATCCAAAATCGTCTCGGTTGACGGTATATATAAGGTCGCCCCGAAATACAGAGCGTTGAACATCTCCCAGCACGACGCATCGAACGATAGGCTGGCGAATTGCAGCACTCGATCCTGTTCGGTCGTGTGAAGCGTATGGGCAAACGTCAGTTTCAGGCTGACCAGCCCGCGATGCTCCAGCATGACCCCTTTGGGTTTGCCCGTCGTACCTGATGTATAGATGACATAAGCCAGATCGTTCGGACCGCTGGCCGGCTCCAGGTTCGAGCCATCGTCGCTGTAGGCCTGCTCGTCATCCAGCGCCACCACGGTCCCTTCGAACGGCACCTGTTGCAGCAGCTCCCTTTGAGTCAGCAGCAGCTGCGCGTTCGAGTTCTCCAGAATGTAGCGGATGCGTTCTTCCGGGTATTCCGGGTCGATCGGCACGTAGGCACCGCCAGCTTTAAGAACCGCCAGAATGCCAACGACCGTCTCCAGCGATCTCCTGGCCATCAAGCCTACCAGCTGATTGGGCAACACGCCGACCGATCGCAGCGTCCGCGCCAGCCGGTTCGCCCGTTCGTTCAGCTCCGCGTACGAAAGCCGCCGACCCTCAAAGACAACCGCCGTCGCTTCGGGCACCCGCTTTGCCTGCTCCTCCACGAGCTGATGAATCGTCCGATCACGGGGATAGTCCTTCTCGGTATCGTTAAAGCTTTGCAGCAATTGAAATTTCTCGTCCTCCGACAGCATGTCCGCCCGCACGATGTCCAGCTCCAACTCGTGAAGCCCCACGGTCAGCAGGCGATTCAGATGGCCAACGACCCGAGTCATGAACTCGGAGTCATATACGTGCTCGTTATATGAGAGCGCTAGCTGTATCGTCCCGCCGGTTAAGCTGAATTCAAAGGAACAATCCGTGACCACGTTTTGCCCGATTCCGTCCAGATGTAGCTCCTTAAGGGATACTAGCGTATGGATGACGGGTATCCCGTCTGCATATTGCAGGTCCAGCTTCTCCGTCATTTTCATGAACGGAATATGTTGATGCTGAATCGCTTCCGGCAAGGAAGTCCTCAGCTCGCTCAGAAGTGTCTTAAAAGTCGCACCTGCCGAAAGCGAGTTTTTCAAAATGACCGTATGATTAATGGATCGGCGCGTCTCCGTCGGTTTCCGTAAAACCGGCATGCCGACCAGGATGTCAGAAGCGCCTGTATATTTATGCAAGAGCGACTGAACACCGGCGAGCAAAATCATAAAAGTGGCCAGCGGAGCGCCCTTGCTCATGTGAAGGACGCGCTGCGCCGCTTTCTCCGAAAGCGAACCGCCGACGGTTGTCATAATGGGCGCCAGGGAGCTTGGAGCTTTGCTGTAAGGCAGCCGCGTCAAGGTATAATCGTCGCTACCGAATTTTTCGTTCCAAAACAACGTTTCTTTTTCAAAAGCCACTAGGATCGTTCCCCTCTCTTTATCGGTAAAAGCAATCCGGCGGAGCATATGCCGCAGCAACGCTCCAGCCTCGCTCCCCGCCTTTTCAAACATGTGACAACAATGTCAATGGCTTTCGCCAGGTCACCGCTTCGCTTGCCCGGTTGATCGCATGCGGCAATCCTCTGCCTAGCAGCTGTCCCGCTCGGCTCCCATGCGTGAAAGACAACAAAGAGCATCGTTCTACGCAAGAGATGCGGCTGCTTCCGGCTCCTCTGCTTCAATATGCTTGCTGCGGACGAGCCGCTTTGGTTTAACATTGGGTTCGGAATTGGATTTGGGGTGGACAAGGGATGTTCCTCCCATCGATGTAAGGCTTGCTGTAGGGTTCCGGCCGGCCAGCAGGAAGTCGGCCGTACCTCCGGATTCGGCACCGGAGCTGCCTTTGTCGAATGTTTAAGGGATATTGATACACTCTATGTACGATTTGTGTATTCCCCCGCCTGGTGTGGATAAGTAAAGATCCGGCTGCGGGGTAGCGAGCTTTTCCTGACGATTAGATGTGACGATGGTGCTGCATGAGGCTCAAAAAATGCTCCGTATGGCATGAACGGGACAGCCCTTGGATTGGCGGTGAATTCCATGCTGCCTGACGGTACCGCAGGCAGCATGGGGAGAAAATCTTCCAATGGGGTGAAAACGTTATCTTAACATCAGGGCCGCACGGCCCCCGGAAGGCACTTCCGTGCCTCTTGCCGGGGCGGCCACCGGCTTGGCCGAGCTTAGGTCGTTACCAGCAAATCCTGGGTCTCCTGAGAGATCACCTGCTGCATACTGGACTTGATAATGTCGCAGCCGGCGGCCAGATGCTCCATCGAGACGGTCAGCGGAGGCATGATCTTCAGCACGCGGTCTCCTCTGCCGGCTCTTTCAATGATGAGCCCGTTCTCGAAGCTGATCTCCGTCATCCGCTTCGCCCCGGCTTCATCCGTGAAGCCCGAGACGTCAATGCCCCAGATCAGGCCGAGTCCGCGGATGGCGATGGACGGATGCAGAGGCTTGATTTCTTTGTCAAGGAACGAGCGCACAAACTCTTCCTTCTGCTTCACCTGGGCTTCCAGGGCGGCTCTGTCCCGGAACTCGAGAGCGGCCTTGGCGGCCACAAAAGCGAGCTGGTTGCCGCGGAAGGTGCCGTTGTGCTCGCCCGGCGTCCAGAGATCCAGTTCGGGCTTCAGCAGCAGGAGGGACATTGGCAGGCCGTACCCGCTGATCGACTTCGACAGGGTAATGAGATCCGGCTCGATCCCCGCACGTTCGAAGGAGAAGAATTCGCCTGTCCGGCCGCAGCCGACTTGAATCTCGTCGGTAATGAGCAGGATATCGTGCCTGCGGCAAAGCTGCTGCAGCCCGCGCAGCCACTGCGCGTCGACGACGTGAATTCCGCCTTCGGCTTGTACCGTTTCAAGCAGGATGGCGGCCGGCTTGTCGATTCCGGAGTGCGAATCAGTCAGGATATTCTCGATATAGCCGAGCGTATCCATTTCTGCGAAAGCCCCGCTCGGGTGCGGCATGAACGTAACTCCGCCCAGAGGAAGCCCCGCCCCTTCCCTCATGGACTTGGAGCTTGTCGCCGACAGGCTGCCGAGCGACATGCCGTGGAAGCCGCCCATGAATGCGAATATCCCGGTTCTCTTCTTCGCCTTGCGTGCGAGCTTAAGGGCCGCTTCCACCGCGTTCGTCCCCGTCGGACCGCAGAATTAAAGCTTGTAATTCAGCTTCTTCGGCTCCAGGATCCGCTCCGAGAAGCTCTGGATGAATTCGCGCTTGGCCATTGTATACATATCCAGACCGTGCATAATCCGGTCGGAGGTCAAGTAATCGAGAACCCGGTCCTTGATATAATCGTTGTTATGACCGTAATTCAGTGCCCCGGCACCTGCAAAAAAATCAATATATGCTCTTCCGTCCTCAGAATATAACAGGGTCCCCCTTGGCCCGGTCGAATACCACCGGAAAGCTTCTGCAGTAAGATCTTACGTTGGATTCCAGCTTTTCAAAAATGCTCACGCGCTTCATCCTCCATCGGAATTGGGATAAGGTTGGCTTCATCCTTTCTGAACCTTCTGACGTCATGGAGCAATATATTCTCGGCTGTCATTTTCCACAATTGTCGGTCCCCGCATGCCGGCTTGCTGGGTAGCCAGTGGACTGGTCTCTCGCGCACAGCTTGGATAGGTATAAAAACCATCCAATTCTATTTTCTATCATAATTGGAAAGGTGACCTAGGTAAAATTATATCAAAATTTCGAAGAATGTATAGTAAAATTTTAGTTAAATTTGGTCTGTCCAACATAATTTTGCCTAAAAAGAGCGAATGGAGAAGAAACGCTGGGAATGGTTGCCATCAATCGAGGAATTCGACGCGTGTCGACATTCAGGCGGGGTGCCGGCCGATTTGGGAGATCTCCCCTGTAGACATTCTCTGCCGGTGCTTCGAATCCCTGCGCTTTGCGATAACTTAACATGATTACCTGACGAATTTCTGGAAGCCTGGCTGGAAACGTGACTGGATGTCAGCTGGATATTCTGCTGGAAAATCCGTTGGATACTCGGTTGGAACACCTGATGACTGCCCGGCTGGAAGCTGGCCGCAGCGTCCGCCCGGATGGCAGCCGGCATAGTTTTGTATCCCGCCGTCTTCACTGCGCCTCTGCTAGAGTAAAGGGCAGATAAATTCTGCCCCTCCTCATCAAACCGTACGTGAGGTTTTCCCTCATACGCTTTCCGATGTTCGTCATTCATGTGCATGCAGATTACAATAGCGTTCTGAGTCCGAGTTGAACGGACAATGATTTCACTTCGCGTAATGAGCTCCTCCATCGAGCGCGTTGACGCTTCTTGGCATACCATTTTGTGAGTCGCTGAAGGATGTACCAGTCACGTTTAGCCATCTTCCTTTAGTTGTAGGTCGTAACGTAGTAGTTACGCCAACCCTGTATTTTCGGGTTTAAGTATTCCAAATGTTCTTGGAATGATTTGTGACGCATATTCGCAGGGGCTAGTCGTTCCTTCACGACTTCCCTAATTCGCTCCTCTGCCTTACGGCACAGCCATTGTTGGGTCGTATAATATACTTGGCTTTCGGAAGTTTCGGCCTTCGTCTTTCGGTGATGCATGCCTAGGAAGTCGAAGCCTTCTTCTCCTGTCCATAGTCCGACGATTCGCGTTTTGGTCGGGTGTAACGTTAACTCCAGACGTTCCATTATCGTTCGAATGATCTCGTATACCCGATCCGCATCCTTCTTGGGGATATATTGGCGCTTTACGGGTTGCGGATGGTAGTCGACTTCTTTAAGAAGTCGATGACATTCGTGCACGAAGAACATTTCTCCTTGCTTCTCAATATCAGCTAGCGTCTCCCCATCAATTCCAGCAGAGCCCTTATTGGCTCGTACTCTCCGCCATGCTTCCCACAGGATGTCTAACCGGTAGACCTTGTCATACAGAGCGTGAAATCTTCGCTTCTTGCTTTCCTTGGCCGCATGACCTAGTTCCTCTTGGAGTTGTTGAACGTTTTCCTTTGGTGTCGTTAGCCGTTTGGCATTCACTGACTCGTACCTCCTTAAGAAACATGAACAAAGCAGGGCTCCTTTCCTCCCGCAGGTTGTGTTGTCCTGCGTTCCTCGGTGTAGAGTCGAAGGAGGTCGATTGCCATCATGACTGATTAAGCATTGCTCAAAAAAACAATTTTTTCCTATGTTGAAGTATGAATTTCGCTTAATAAGTATTCCATTTCACAAATCACTGTTTTGGATTGAATACCACTTATTCTTGCTTTATTTATAAGCTGGGCTTTAGAAATGAAGGTTGAATGTTTTCGTAATTGATGGAAGGCCCAATGCAGCTTTCTGAATTGAAACTCCTCCATAGATTCTTTGACATTATTTATAAATTCATTAAGTCTCGGCATTTTCTTTATGTGTTTGTAGAAGATGTTGGAATTCATCCCTAATCTTCTTGATACTTCAAAAATAGACCTTCTTACTGGCTGATCAGAGGTGTTAATCTCAATTACAATTCTCTCCACCTTATCTAATAGCTCAATATCTCGTTGATTCCAATCCGCGAATGTTTTATTAGTCAATTTTTCTGCAGGCAATATACTATCTAACCATTCACGATCATTTGCTATCAGCCAATAGTAAGCCCCATTGTATATTTTTCCTATATCGGAACGTTTTAATTTCGGATTAATCTTCATATTATCAATCCACAATTTACGATACTTTTGCTGTTTTTCTTTAAAAGACATCTTTTTTCTAACATTTGTTGGAGTCCGCCATGTAACATTTAAATTGAGCTTGTGCGCTAGTTTCTTTAAGATGTAGGGCGCCGTATTTAACTCACGTGCAATAATAGAAAGACTTCTGCCCATATCGACCAATTCCCTAAGCTTTTCTTCCCACGTTTCACCATACCTAATTATTTTGTCTGCTTTATATATATCTAAACTCTCGTTGTCTGGTGCATAACTCTAATAATAGAACCCACAAGTGCATTTAAACGTCCCAAGTGTCTTTTTAGTTCTGATACATCGAGTGATTAGAACAGTTTCAATAACTTTCTGTTTAAAATGATTTGCTGCAGGATTTAAGCATGGCCAAAACCCTTCACCAAAGGGAGCGTATAGCTTTGTGTCACTCATAATCTCTTCAAAATCTGTCTGTAAGAAACCAATAAAGATTAAATGCCTTATAGGATGGTCAGAACTTTTAGTATTTCTCACGATATTGGTTACCCAGTCTTCATTATCCAAAGCGGATTGGGTCAAACTAAGAAACTCAGTCCCGTAAAACTCATTAAATCTCCTATAAATCTCTTCTCTTAACATATTCTTTCTCTCAGTCATTAATTTTTTACTTTTTATTATATCGGCATATCGCTTACTAAAGAATGTTCTACCTTTAGATTCATATTCTCCCTCTATCACTTGTTTCACACGATTAGCTAAACTAACCATTTGTTCACGAATTCGGTGAGATAACTCTATTGTTCCGACGTTGGTACAGTTTTTCCTCGTCGCCAAAATATATTCTCTTTTTCCAAGACGATTAATTATAACTTCACTATTGGATAAAACTTCATGATGCTTCTGACAAATCAGAAGACCCGGGATTTGATGCATCCTCCGCCAATATGACTCTCCATAAACTTCCAAATCTTCTTCTAAACAAGCTGATACAATTCCCCAATCAACCTGGTGCATCTCCCAGTACACCCGCTCAATTTCAAACTTTGCAAGTATACGTTCGTTCTCCAGGTCCTTAGCTGGCTTCACAGTTCTTGCGTATTCCTTGTCCTTGTATGTAATTAAAAAGTCCGTAGTCATGACGATATCCACGCCTGACTTAGGATCTTTTGGATGTTCTATACCGAGCTTATCCGCGATTAGCTTCGTCTCTTCCAGTGGAAGAAGGGGAAATTGCTCTCGAATATCTGTTACCTCATCGGCATAATCCAATGCATAGAAATAATCTCGCTCTAAATCGGACAGAAAGGTATGCTGCCTGCCCGTTGTCCAACCAACACCACGAGTCGATCTGCCAGTAGACGGCACATCCTGTACTCGCAACCAAGGAAGATAGTCGGCTCCTGTTCCTTGGCCTCTACCTTCTTTGATGAATCTATCAATTTTGGCATCCGTGATTTCACGCTTACGCTTTGCCATGGTTTGCCTCCTTAAAAGAAAACAGGGCTACCCGAAGGCAGCCCCGTTTGGAGTCATGATGTTAATCTGGATGTCAGTTCTGTAGACAGTAGAACAGCTTCTAGTAGTAGTATGGCCAATTTTGTTAGTCTAATACTTTATTTTCTTTTACCTGTTTAGTTACATTAAAGTTGGTAACTGAGAAATCTCGTACTTACAAGTAATGTCGGGTAATTCATCAATATTTTAAAATTACATTAATGTTGGTAACCAGCTACACACCTTATTTTTCACTTACATTAATGTTAGTAACTAAAATTTATTCTAAAGATTCTTCGCGATCTTGGTTGAAATATGAATAACTAAATGTTAAAAGTTTGCTGATAGGGTGGGGTTTCTTGATATATAAATTCGTATAACTGGCTAAATTTTTATCAATATTATTCCAACGTTGATTAAAAAAATTGAATTAAGTCTTTCTTATGCTGTTTCCAATAACAGTTATTAATCGAATTTGGACTCAGTTAGATAAACTTACAAAATCTCTATGTTGCCCAATTTCCAAGAATATTTTTTTAGGGACTTTAATAACACTCCTCCTTAAATAAACTCTTGATCCAAGCAGAACTCTTCTTGTCTAACTTAGAGATATACTCCTGTCCACGCCCTGTTGTCTGAACAAAACAATTTTTTTATCTTCACATATCATCCAGCGTTGCTCTGACTTTTTTTTATTTTTCAAATAAGTAGGACGATACAACTCTTCATTAAAGAATGATGGTAATCGCCATATACTCGGTATGTTTTTATGGAGATCAGAAGACAATTTCAAACAGTTGGTAATTCTCGGAAAATAACATAGCCAGGAATTTCTGATCCATCGAACAACTTTTCAGCAGGTAAGAAGATCGTATTGTTCTTTCTGTACCGAAAATCATCACAAGTCGTAGTACATTGTCTGTACGGGCAGGCATATTTAGCGGTCATCTACCAGCACGAAAACGGCTTGTTATGTCCGCTATTGCTAAACGTATTAAACCGTCAAAATGTTAGCTCTACCCTTCCAAACCAGTTTACCTTCTCCTACAAAAAGAACCGTCAGGAATCTGACGGTTCTTTTCTACACGCTTCACACTATGCGGTCAGGGATTGCCCCACCGAAGTAATCACAATCGCCTTGGAGAATCCTCCATTCTGACGATTCTCATCGTAAACAATTAAAGGAAGATCCGCCTTCGGCATCCATACGCGACCAATTTCTACGGCAATAGCAACAGGGGCAGCCAAGAACAGATGCAGCTCGTTGTCATGGCCGTGGACAGATTTAATTTGGTCCATCAGAATCCTGAACTTCTGACGGAACAAACTCAGTTGCTCCTTGCTTTTAAGAAAATAATTATAGGGGGTATCGATCGTCATTGTCCAGATCGAAGTATCCTCCCCCAAAACGCTTGTGATGCGACTGTTATCAACAATCGCACTCAACGAAAGGTTGAGTGCGACAGTCGGATAAGTTATTTCCGGCTTTTTCACCATGAAATCAAACCCATCCGGATGATCTTGCCACTTCCAATCAGGAGGTTCACGATGAAGCTGATGCACATCAGCAGCAGGAATGTCCATAGCAATCTCCCTAGTTCAATCAACAGTGGCTGAGGCGCTAAGGCGAATACTGACAAATGCTTCATATCTCCTTAATCTCGGTTTAATCTTGTCGGCAAATTGCCGGTCGAGATTCTGACGTTCCATCTCCCAATAAAAAGACTCGTTGTCTTTAAAAGGACTGTTGCCAATACCTAACTCTACGGCTGGCTTTTCTGCAGGATATCGCTCCGGATGCATTGCATACACTGCCTTGTCCCAACTAACCGGAGAATGATGCTGGCCGACATTCGCTCCATATAGAAGCACATGACTTTGATAATCTTCTGTGATTGAAGTGAGCATTTCAATTCTTTGTTCGTGCTTTCGTTTCATCTCTTGCAAACGGGTTACCGGGTGCCCCTCTACATCCACTTTATCTATTAGTCGGTGATGTTCATCACATGCCAGCATTAGGTTCTCAATATCGTTCTTTAGTTTTTCCGAAAGAACACTATCTCCACGAGGACCATTGGGTTTGTCTGCTACGATATGTGCGATGTAGGAGATGTTGAACTCAACCTTTGTAAGAGGATCTAACCACAGCGGCTTGTTGCATCCCTCATATTGACAACGGCCCGCAGCCTTCCCCCATAACCGAACTTTTACTTTGTCAGGAATATTTGAGACAGACATGCTATTACACCTCCATTTGAAAAATTCCCTAAATAAAAACACAGGGGCATTCTCCTTCTTGCTTGCGCAACTGTTGTGAAGGCGTATCCCCCTGTGTTCGCCACTCAGTTAGGCTCGTCTGAGTGAATTCCCTGTGCTTTTGTCAAACAATTCAACTGCTTCGGATTAACCTAACTCTGCCTTTTTCAACTTCTTGACAGTGATTCTCCTGGTTGGAATTCTTGGATGTCTACCTCCACCGAGCCACTTTCCCGTTGCATGCCACATTTCGTAGAAATACAACCAAGCACTCGTCCACGGCACAATCGTCTGAGCGATGTACTTCGTGTTATTCCACTCCCCAACTCTAGGATAAAAAAGACAGAGCCGCTCTTGATTATACATGTGCGGTATCTTTTCTTTCCCACGACGTTGTAGCTTCGGTGATCGTACTATTACCGAAATATTCCTCTCGCCGGAGAATTCGATTCCCCCCATCCCCCGCACATGAAACCGGGCATTCTCCTCCCCTTCAAAATCCACTCGCATCGTCACCCAGCCGTCCTCGTCCGGCTCTGATCGCTCCAGCACCGTCGCATGGCTCCACAGCCTCATCTGCTCCTGTCCTTTGGGCGACACTTTCACCGTCACGACATACTGGGGCAGGCGCTCGCGGAATGTAGAAGTGGATTCGGTCCAGTAAGCGGCAAGATCAAAATCGGGTGGGCGGGTGAAGCGCTCTTGAGTGGTTTGCGCGTCTTCGATGCGGTCCAGTCGGAACGTGCGGGGCTCCCCTTCGCTGTTAAGGGCGACGAGGTACCACGTCTTCCCTTTTACGACCAGACCAAGTGGGGAGATCAGGCGGGTTTTGGCAGCGTAGGTGATCGTGACTTTTTGACAGGACCAGATGCTTTCTTGAAAAAGGGACAGGGTGGCGGACGGGGATTCGGAGTGTCGCCAGCCGGTGGTGTCGATGTGAAGCCATTGCTGCATCGCACGAGCCTTTTCCCTCGCAGGGGCGGGCAGGGTGTTTAGCAGTTTATGGGACGCCATCTGCGCCACGCTTTCCAATCCCAAGTCGCGCAGGACGTTTGGAGGCGGGGGGAGGAGCAGGAGGAGGCGTTCTTGTTCGGAGAGTCCGTTTAGCAGCGTTCGGGGATTGTAGTCGTCCAGCAGTCGCCAGCCTCCCCCGGTGCCACGGTCCGCGACGACGGGGAGGCCCGCTGTGGAGAGGGCTTCCATGTCGCGCTGGATCGTGCGGATGGAGACTTCGAGGCGTTCGGTGAGGTCTTTGGCAGTCATGCTTTTATGGAGCTGCAAGAGCATGATGATCGAAATGAGTCGGTCTGCACGCATCAAAACGCACCTTCTTCCTTCAAATAGGACACTAGATGTCTTATTTCTACTGTACTGTAGAAGATGGAGGTGGAACAAGATGGATCTACAAGGCAAAGTCGCAGTCGTCGCCGGGGCCACCCGTGGCGCAGGGCGGGCGATTGCGGTGACGCTCGGGGAAGTGGGGGCGACTGTGTATTGCACGGGTCGCAGCGTGCGCGGGCAGAGCTCAGACCTCGGGCGTACGGAAACGATTGAGGAGACGGCGGAGATGGTTACCCAGGCCGGCGGCCTCGGGATTGCGGTGCAGGTCGATCATACCGAGGAAGAACAGGTGCGGGCGCTGTTTGCACGGATTGAGGCCGAGCAGGACGGGCGACTGGACATTTTGAACAATGACGTGTGGGGCGGCGAAAGACCCGCATTTTATCGCGTCGGAAACGCCTTATTATGTGGCGCGCGCGATTCGGGCACTCATCTGCGACCCCGATGTCGGGCGGTTTGCCGGGCAAACGCTGAGTTCGTAGGGGCTGTCGGAGGTCTATGATTTTGTGGATCTCGACGGACGGAGACCTCATTGGGGACGGTACTTTCGGACGATCTAAGCCTAAACACCTGAACGCGGGCCTGTCCTCCCTCATGCCTTCTTTTCTCTTCTTGTGAATGCTATAATACTCATATCCATTACCAGATATCGTATAAAAGGAGGGCATCCGTTCATGAACGCGAACCAAATTCTCGAAACGTTACCGCATCGCTATCCGTTCCTGCTTGTCGATCGAATTGAATCGGTTGAGGAAGGTCAAAAGGCGGTCGGGATCAAGAATGTTAGCATCAACGAACCGTTTTTCCAAGGGCATTTCCCAGGATTTCCGGTGATGCCGGGGGTGCTGATCGTCGAGGCGATGGCACAGGTTGGAGGCGTCGCGATGTTGAGCGTGCCGGACTTTAAAGGCAAGATCGCCCTCCTGGCCGGGATTGACGGTGCTCGCTTCCGCCGCCAAGCCTTTCCAGGCGACCAACTGCGCATCGAAGTCTCGATCACGAAACTCAAAGGCGTCATCGGCAAAGGACAGGCCGTTGCTTATGTCGACTGCGAGCTGGCCGCTGAAGCGGAACTGACCTTCGCGATCAAAAAAGACTAATTTTGAAGACAAAAAAAGGGATTCTCACGACCCGCGTGAGAATCCCTTTTTGGCGTTATGAAGTGGTGCCGACGAGACTGCGATGCTCGTGGGCAAACGTTTCAAGGAACGTCGGTTCCAGGCCGAATGCGGAGTAGAGCTCTTGGCAGAAGGCAAGGATCGACGCAGCTGCTTTTGGTTCCGAGAGCAGCATCATGTGGTTGGACGAGTCGATGTCGAACAGGTGGAAATCGTCGATCTGACGTTCAAATTCGGTCCAATAATCCCCTTGGTCGAATACGGGGCTCGTCTTGACTTTGAAGTACGGTTCCAGCGCCCCGAGGAACGAGCCGCTTTTGTTGCGGAAGAAATAGGCGCTGACCTCTTGCGGATTGGGCAACGGCAAGATGGTAAATCCGCTGCGGTCGAACGCTTCCTGCACGTCAGAACTACTCTGAATCATGGTGTTCAGGTAGTCTTCCGTGCGCTTGTAGCCGCGCTCGCGGGCCAGGGTCAGCAACTGCTTGGAATATTCCTCATCCGAGAGCGTCGGGTCCAGATCATCACGGTGAATCAATGTGGTCGGAATCTTCTCCGGCTCGTGCTGAATCTCGGTGAGCAGGGTCATGTTGACCGATTGCAGGATCGCGGTTTTTCTATTGAACATCGCTTCCGGCAACATGGTCTTGGTGTAGATTTTGTCCGAATACAAGGTGTCGAGGAACACGATGGAGTTCACTTTTGGCCCCAGTTCCTGCAACTGACGGGCCACTTCGTAGGCGAGGAGGCCGCCGAGCGAATAGCCGCCGAGGTCATACGGCCCTTCCGGCTGCACGGTCTGAATGATGTGCACGTAATACGCGGCCATAGCGTAGATGCCTCGGATCGGGGTGCGATTGCTCATCCAACCACGCGCTTTGATGCCGTAGAAGGGTCGGTTGCTCACTTTGGCGATCATCGAGTAGATGCCGATGCCGCCTGCCGCCCCGTGCATCCAGAAGATCGGACGACCTTCCGTGGCTTGGTTCAGCAGGACGAGTTCCGGGAACTGCGACAAGCTGGTCTGCACGGGCTTGTGGGCCGGCGGTGCTGCGAGCGGTGCTTGCGGCGGTGCGGGAGTCTGGCTCACGATCTCCGTTTTCGGTTTCGCCTTGGTCGCCCCATTGGGGACCAGCTCTCGAATCAGGTCTTCCATCGATCGGCATTCGCTCAGTTTGACGAAGGAGAAGGACGGGTCGATCTGCGTTTGTATCTGCTGTAGCAGCTGCATGAACAGAATCGAGTCAAACCCGTAGTGGTCGAGCGGCTTGTTCACCTTCAGCTCCGCAGGCGTGAGGCCCACCAGTTCGGAGATGATGCCGATGACTCGCTCCTGCAGGTCCTCCGCGATGGCGAGGTCCTGTTCCTCACAGACGGGAACCGCCTCGGAAGCAGAAGCTGCAGCGACTGCTGGCAGGCTCTGCGTTGTCAGCTCTCGTCTTGCGATTGTCGGAGCGGTCAGCCAGCAGCGGCGGCGCTCAAACGGATAGGTCGGCAAGGAGATGCGACGGGCGGACGCTCCGCCTTGCAGCGCTTCCCAAGGAATTTTGCCATTTTTCGCCCAGTAGAGCGCTAATTTTCCAAGATTACCCTCTGCCAGCAAGGCTCGAAGAACGGTCTCTCCGGTGATCCCGGCCAGAAGATCGAGGATCTCGGAATGAGACTCGTTCAGGTCGCCGAGATAGAGCGCGATGGGCGCGTCGCCTTTTTTCAAATAGCCTCGCAGACCTTGCATTAGCTCGTCGCGGCTTTGTACCACCATCGCAAGTCGCGCCTCCATCTCGTCACGGCCGACTTGCAGCGTGTGCGCGATGTCAGGCAGCTTCAAGCTCTCGTCGGCTTCGAGGAACGCGAGCAGCTGTGCGGCAACCTCGTCCAGACGCTCGCGATTCTTCGCGGAGAGGACGATGATCTGCGGTGCATCCGTCGGTTCGTGATCGACCGCCTCTTGCTGCGCCGGGATGTATTCTTCGACCACAAGATGCGCGTTCGTGCCGCTGATGCCGGTCGTGCTGACTGCACCGAGGCGCGGGCGCTCATCGGCCGTGGTCCACGATCTGTTCTTGATATGAATCACGAACGGGCTGTCTGTCAGGTTGATGTAGTCGTTGCTCGACTCATAGTTGTGCAGAGCCGGAATCGTCCGCTCTTTCATCGCCATCAGCATGGAGATCAAGCTGACGACGCCGGATGCGGCGAACGTATGCCCGATCAACGGCTTGATCGAGCCGAGCGCGCAGTATTGCGTCCGGTCGGTGTGTCGGCGGAAGGCGTTGGTGAGCGCCTGCACCTCGATGGGGTCTCCCAATCTGGAACCGACGCTGTGGGAGAGCACATACTGGATGTCGGCCGGGTTGATGCCGAAGCGCTTGTAGACTTGATGAAGCAGGTCTGCTTGGCTCGCAGGGCTCGGCGCGGTGATGCCGTTGGTCTGGCCGTCGTAGTTGACGGCGCTGCCCTTGATGCAGCCGTAGATCTGATCGCCATCCTCCAGCGCTTTGCTCAGCGGCTTGAGCACGACGACAGCTACCGCTTCGCTCGGCACCAGGCCATTTGCACGCCCGTCGAACACAAAGCAGGTGCCATCCAGGGAGAGCATGTCGAGCTTGCCCATGCCGTTGTGGATCATCGGCGAGATCAACAGGCTGACACCGCCGGCCAGCGCCATGTCGCATTCGCCTTGGCGCAGGGCTTGGCAGGCTTGGTGAATCGCGACGAGACCGGACGAGCAGGCGGCGGTGATCGCCATGTTCGGGCCCTTGAGGTTGAGCGCATAGGAGATGCGGGCCGCGAGCGTGGCGTTCTGGTTGCTGTTCAGCGGACTGTCCTCTCCGGCCAAGAACCCGTACTCTCCCTCTTCCACCCCGACATAGACGCCGCATGCGGTTCCACGAATGCGCTCGCCCATATAGCCGGCATCTTCCAGCGCATGCCATGCTTCCTGCAGGAACAGGCGCTGTTTCGGATCGATGTACTCCGCTTCTTTGGGCGAGATCTTAAAGAACAAGGGATCGAAGCGGTCGACGTCCGGGATAAATCCGCCCCATTTGCCCATGCCCTTCTCTTCCCGCCAGTCCCAGCGGTCAGACGGGACGACCGTGATCGCTTCCTTCCCGTCTCGGATGTTTTTCCACAGTTCCTGCACGTTGCTCGCCTGCGGGAATCTGCCGCTGATCCCGACAATGGCAATCGGCTCCTGCGCACTGCGCACCGCTCCTCCGGCCGCGAATCGCGCCTTGCCGGTCTTTTTGCGCGAAGGGCGCTTGGACGGGGTGCTGACGATTGGAGCGACAGGTGCTGCCGCGATCGCCGGTGCGGATGCCGCTTGCTCTTGGTAGAAGTCCCGCATTGCCTCCCCATGTGTGACCGCGTAAAACTGGGTCAGAGCTCTGATCGTGGAATGGTCAAAGAACAAGGCGGGCGTCACGGCAATGCTGTAGTGTTTCGACAAGGAACCGGCAAACTCGGCCAAGCTGATCGAATCAAACCCGAAATCGGCCAAGTTCTCCTCGACGTCCAGTTTGGTGCGCGGAATCTTGAGAACGGAGCTGATCTGCGCTTTGAGATCCCACTCCACGCACTGTTCGAGCGTGAATCCTTTCATCTCCGGACGTCTTCCCTTGCCGGAAGAGGTGTTGCTGCCGGAATGCACTGGCACCGGAGTGGGCGCTGCCGACTTCGCGAGGCCCAGCATGCGTTCGATGCGGCTCGGCTGGCCGACCATCACAAGATGCTGGGTGCGGTTCTGCGACAGGATGCGGTCAAAGATTCCAAGGCCCTCTTCCACTTCCAAGAAGCGTTGCCCGCTGGTCTTGAAGTAGGCTTCCGTGTTTTCTTTCTTCTCAAAATGCATGCCCCCGGCTTTCCAAAGCGGCCAGTTGATGACGAATGTTGTCCCGTTGCGCAGCTCGCCATAGGCCATTTGGAAGCGGTTGGCAATCGCATAGTCGCACGAGCCGAAGTCCCCGATGATCGCCGACGAAGAGGAGAAGTAGCAGGTAAAATCAAGTTCCGGCCCCCCTTGCAGCAGTTCGTCGAGCAGAAGCGTTCCTTTGACCTTCGGGTCGAGCACTTGCTGGAACCGGCGGTCATCCTTGTCGAGAATGCTCTCGGCTCCGACGAGGCCGGCTGCGTGCAGGACGCCGTGAACACGGCCGAACTGCGACCGGGCTTCTGCAAGCCCCGCCTCCATACGCGTGCGGTCACAGACGTCCGCTTGCAGATAGAAGACGCGGCTGTCTCGTTTTTCAAGCGCTTCGATCTTCGCCTGTTTGGCAGCATCGAGCGCCGAGCGCCCGGTCAGGATCAGGTTGACCGGGTGTTTGCCAGCCAGATGCTCGGCGAACAGGTAGCCCAGACCGCCCAGACCGCCGGTGATCAGGTAAGTGCCGCCCGATTTCAGCAAGGTGGAAGAGCCGGCTTGGATGCGGGTCGGCTGTACCTTGCAGACGTGGCGCTTGCCGTTTTGGTAGAGGACGCTTTCGATTTTGGAAGCATTGAGCTCGTCCAGAAGGAGATGCATGTTCTCCTGCAAGGAAACGGCCCCGGCTTCTTGCATCACGACAGCCGCTCGGGTATCCGGGAGCACCAAGCCCAAGGAGCGCTCAAAGCCGATCCATGATTCAAGGAACGCACGCTCGGTCGCATTTCGGTGCTGGCCGACGAGCATCAGGCTCTTGGCTTTAAGCTTCGTCGTCGCAAGGGCTTGTACGATGTCGAGAATCGGTTTCGTGTCCTCCACGAGCGAAGCGTCTTCCAGCGGCCAGAGGTAGAGCAAGGCATCAACTTCCCCCTGCTGTTCTTGGACGCTGCGGAGCGCCTGCTGGCAGGATGTCCCTTGCGCGACGAAAAGGACCTGCGTCTGCGGGCTTCGCGCCTGCACCGCTTCCACGACCGCACGCTGAGCCTCCGCATTCGAGAGGAAGCAGAGCAGCGTGTTCAAGTTGGACGGCGCGTGGTTGTTTCGAGCTTGTTCTTGCCAGATCTCCTCAAAGGTCATCAAGGCAAACGGCTCGGCGGATGGAGAGACCGCTTGCGGGCGGTTCTTCTGCGTTTGCAGACCGCTGATTTGCAGACAGACCTTGCCTTGTTCGTCGCAGAACGTGAAGTTGCCGTCGTCTGCCACAACCCACATGGAGGAGGGGCAAGGGGCATAGATCGCGACCTCTTGCAAGGTGGCGGGCACACTCCCTTGCAGCACGGCATCCGGCAAGTGCGGATGGAGCAGAAACTGCGAAGGCACCATCGGCAGCGTGACGCGCGCGCCCCGCTCCTGCAAGGTGAACGCATCGAGGAGTGGCGCTTCGTCCTCTGTCAGCACGGCGCTTCCTGATGCGTGCAGCTCTTCCTCGTCGTTGTAGATCTCAAAGGAGATCTCGCCATTAGCGGCCGGGTACAGTGCGATGTGCACCTGCGACCCGTCAGCACCCACTGCGAGCGGCGACTCCCAGACGATATTTTGCAAACGAAGGCGGGTGCGACCTTCCTTCAGAGCGCCGGACGCCTGTTCCACAGCCGCGCGCGCCATCTCCAACAGGACGAATTCCGGCACCGTCCGATCGCGAAGGAAGGTCTCCTCGCCGGTGAAGACGGTGCTGTAGCGCATTTCGGTCAGGTCTGACGTGTTGCGATGGAGCAGCGGATGCAAGGCGTTGACGGCAGATTTTGCCTGCTTGCCGAAGCCTGTCTGCACGATTTCAAACGCAGGCAACGGGTAGCGCTCTTGCGCAAACGAATAGGTCGGCAGTCCGATCAGTCGCTTGACCGTCCCCGCCGGGTAGAGCCCTTCCCAGTCGATCCGGTTGCCGTTGACCCACAGTTCTGCAACCGTCTTGAGCTTGCGGTTGTGCAGCAGGCTCAGGAGGAACGCTTGTCCCTCTTCGGTGTCGGCCAGATTGATCCCGTTGACGCTGCCGTTCTTGCCGACGGTGCCCACGAAGACTTCTCCAGACTTGCCGGCCCCTGCTAGGTAGCGTTCGAGCTGGCCGATCAGCTGGTCCCGGTCTTTGACAACGATGGCAAGCCGTTGTACCATGCTCTCTCTCGCCACTTGGTAGGTGTACAGGAAGTCGGGGAGCGAGACGTCCGGGTGAGAGCGAAGGTAGCGGAGCGCGGCATCGGCATTGGCTTGCACCGATTCTGCACTTTGGGCCGACAGCACGAACAGACCTGGCATCGCTTCGTTGATCGGCGCTGCAACCGCACGCGACGGATTAGGATAGTCTTCGATCACCACATGGGCATTCGTGCCGCTGTAGCCGAACGAGTTGACGGCAGCCAGGCGCTTGCCATTTCGATTGGGCGTCCACTCGCGACGAGCTGTGTTGACATAGACCGGGCTGTTGGCAAAGTCGATGTGCTTGTTGCCCTGTGCATACTGGATGGAGGGCGGCATCTCTCCATGCTTCATGCTCATCAAGACTTTGATCACGCCCAGCACGCCTGCTGCAGCCGTCGTGTGACCGATGTTCGCCTTGAGCGAACCGATTCCGCAGAAGCCTTTCTGAGTCGTGAACTTGCGGAAGGTGTTGTTAAGGGCGTGAATCTCGATCGGATCGCCAAGCTTGGTGCCCGTGCCATGCGCTTCGATGTATTGAATGTCTTCCACGTCGATCTCGTACTTGCGGTAGATCGATTCTTGCAGCTGGCTCTGCGCGAGGAAGCTCGGCGCGGTGATGCCGGAGGTCTGGCCGTCTTGGTTGGTGCCGCTGCCTCGGATGATGCCGTAGATGTGGTCGTTGTCCCGCTCGGCATCGCAGAGGCGCTTGAGAATCAAGACCCCGACGCCGTCGCCGACGACGATGCCGTTCGCTCCATCGTCAAACGGACGGCACTCGCCATTGGGAGACAGCATCCCGGCGTTGTGCATGGAGATGAACGAGCCCGGATGGCTGTAGACCGTGATTCCGCCTGCGATGGCGAGGTTGATCTCCCCGCTCTTCAACTGCTGGCAGGCCAGGTCGATCGCCACCATCGACGAGGAGCAGGCCGTGTTCACCGCCAGCGCCGGCCCTTTCAGATCCAGATAGTACGCCATGCGAGCCGCGAGGATGCTGATGTCATATCCGAGCATGGAATAATGGGAAAAATCTTGAGCGAGCGCCGAGGAACCGGCGGTGCCGATAAAGGTGCCGACGGGCTGCCCGCGCAGCTGCGTCGGGGTGTAGCCGGCATCTTCTAAAGACTTGTACGTTTCTTCCAGCAAAATACGCTGGGTGACGTCCATCTTCTCAGCTTCGATGGCCGAGATGTTAAAAAAGAGCGGGTCGAAGCGGTCGATGTCGTCCATCTTGCCATAGTTGATTGGAAACGGATTGGACGAATGGGCTTGGATGTATTCCAGCCATTTCGGATCGCTCACTTCGCTGATGCATTTTTTCCCGTCGCGAATCAGGTTCCAGAATTCTTCTTGATCGCTCGCCCCGGCACTCCGGACGGAGAGACCGATGATGGCGATCTCATCGGTCTCGACCCGTGCTTCGCGAGCGGGCGGAGTGGGTGTCGGTGCTGGTGCTGGTGTTGGTTTCGGTTTCAGTGTCGGCGTTGGTGCCGATACCGTCGGCTGTGCTTGTTTTGCAGGTTGTACGAGGGTATGGAACTGCTTTTCCATGTAGACCGCCAGAGACTCAAGGTCTGCACATTCAAATACGATGCTGGTCGGCAGGTTCAGGTCGAACCGGACGTTGATCGCTTCGAGCAGTTCAACCGCATTGAGCGATCCGATCCCCAGTTCCTTGAAGGTATCCGATTGCTCCAGTTCGGTGCGTTCCAAACCCAAGGTCTGTTCGAAGATCTCGAACAGGATCTCTTTGATCTCAGTTCTGGTCATCCCGGAACTCATGCTCCCTCACTCCTTTAGATTAGATTTGTTGCAACATGTTGCGCCGAGCTTCCGGATACGGCGTCCTGTTGGACATCTGCTTTGCGTTGTGCTCTCGCAGTTCTGCCGGGCTGAGAGCTGAATTTTTGCTGATGACGAACAGACAGTAGCTGATCCAGCCTTTCTCAAGCGAGATCGAGCTATTGGCAAAGTTCCGAATGGAATTTTGTACGACTTCCGGCAGACCTTTCGTATTCTCCGCGTGCTCAGGATCATGCAGAGAGTTGGAGACCTGCTTGGAGACGTCAATCACTTCGTCAAGAACGAGGTGATGCTCCGCCAGCAGGTCGATCCAGCCTTGTACAGTCGGGATGTAGATGTCGATGCTCGGATCGGCGATGGCTCCGCGCAGGTTCGCGATGAAGTCCATCATCAGCACCTGCCCCCCTTCGTTGAGGGCCGAGGACATGTTCTGGAACAGCCCCTGCTTGTCAGGGATGTGGCAGCTGACTTCGATCCCGATCATCATGTCGTAGCGACCTGGGAATCGGTCTTTGGAGCTGTCTCCATGAAAGATGGCAGCTTGTGCGCTCAAGTTCAGTTCTTGAATTCTCCGGTTGCCAAGGTCCGCCTGCGCCTCCGTGATCGTAAGGCCCTGCGTTTTCAGATGCGGGTAGCGCTTGGCCAGCTGAATCACGTCTGTCCCATGACCGCACCCGATGTCGAGCAGAGCCTGCGCGCGCTGGAAATCGCCTCGGCTGAACAGCACGCGGCGCATCTCGATCTGCTTGCTGCGCACCATCTCAAGTTCGGCCGGATATTGTTCCGGGTTCAGGTACACGCGGCTGATCGAGAAGCCGGGGATTTTTTCCTCAAACGGGCAGAAGGTCAGATACTCTTCTTGGAAGCCGGAGTCTCCGCTTTCGACGACGCGCGTATAGAAATCGGCCGCCTTGTTGGAGATGGCAAATTCCTTTTCTTGCGGTTTCGGCCCCTCCACCCAGCATCTACGCTTCACAAATGGATAGGTCGGCAGCGAGACGCGCTGCACGTTCTTGCCGTCATGTAGCCGCTGCCACGGCACTTTGCTGCCGGAGAGCCAGAGGGCGGCCAGCTGCTCAAGATTGCGCTCTTGCAGCGCGGTTTCCACAAGGGCTCTGGCTTGGTGGCGATCCGGTGCAGGACGGGTCTCGTCCACAACAGGCGAGGAGATGTATTCCTGCAAGCGCTGTAGCAGTTCTTCTTTGGAAGAGACGATGAAGGCTGCGCGCTTTTTCATCGGCTCGCGACCGACTTGCAGCGTGTAGGCGATCTGGGCGAGCGGCAGGGATCGGCCCGCTTCGCTCGCGAGATGCTCGGACAGACGAGCCGCCATGTGCTGCAGGCGGTCGTGGTTTCGGGCCGAGAGAATCACCAGTTGCTGTGCTGCGCCCGGTCGTTCTACCTGCACAGCCATCGCGGTCGGAATGTATTCTTCGATCACGGCATGGGCATTCGTGCCACTGATCCCTGTCGTACTGATCGCGCCGACTCGCGGGCGACCTTCCTGCATCGTCCACGCTCGGTTCTCGGTGCTGACGACGAACGGACTCTCCTCAAATCGGATGTACTCGTTGCTCGATTCGAATCCGTGCAAGCCCAACAGGGTGCGTTCGCGCATCGCCATCAACATGCTGATCAGGCTGACGATGCCCGATGCGGCAAACGTGTGCCCGATGAGCGGCTTGATCGAGGAGAGCGCACAGTTCTGCGCTTGAGCGCCAGGCTTGCGGAAGGCGCTGGTCAGCGCTTGGATCTCCATCGGATCGCCTAGCTTCGACCCGGTGCTGTGCGACATGACGAACTGGATGTCAGACGAATCGATTCCATAACGGTCATACACGCTGCGGATCAGATCGGCTTGAGCGTCCGGGTTCGGCGATGTGATACCATTCGATTGGCCGTTGTAGTTGACTCCGGTCGCTGTGATGCAGCCGTAGATCTGGTCGCGATCAGCGATCGCTTTGGACAAAGGCTTGAGCACGACGACGGCAACGGCTTCGCTCGGCACCAACCCGTTCGCACGCGAATCAAACACATACGAGTGTCCGTCCGGGGACAGCATGTCGATCTTGCTCATCCCTTGGTAGATCATCGGGGAGATCAAAAGATTGACCCCGCCGGCCAGCGCCACGTCGCAGTCCCCTGCGCGCAAGGCTTGGCAGGCTTGATGGAGCGCAACCAGCCCGGAGGAGCAAGCGGCGGTCAACGCCAGATTCGGCCCCTTCAAGTCGAGGGCGTAGGCGATGCGGGCGGCCAACGTCGCATTTTGATTGCCGTTGAGCGGGCCGCCATCCCCTGTCAGGAAGCCGTATTCACCCTCTTCGACACCGACGTAGACGCCGCACAACTTGCCGCGAATCTGATCGCCCATGTAGCCGGCATCTTCGAGCGCATGCCATGCTTCCTCCAAGAACAGGCGTTGTTTCGGGTCCATGTACTCCGCTTCTCTCGGCGAGATCTCGAAGAACAGCGGATCGAAGCAGTCGACGTCTTTTACGAATCCGCCCCATTTGGACGTGATTTTTCCTTCTTCATAGTCACTTTGCCAGTCCCAGCGATCCGAAGGAATCTCGGTGATCGCGTTCTTGCCCGCTTTGAGGTTCTGCCAGAAGTCCTGCACGCTGTCCGCTTGCGGGAAGCGTCCGCTCATCCCGATCACGGCGATCGGTTCGTGAACGCCGGATGTCGGCGGCACGAGAATCTCTTTTGTCACCGCGACTTCTTGCCGGGCCGGAGCGACAACCGGAACAGGTGTCGGTTCGGGGGCTGGTTCGGCAGTCGGTTCAAGGTAGTGCTGCGTCATCAACGCCTCGTGTTCGCGCAGGAAGTGCAGGGTCAATTTTTCCAACGTGGAGTGGCTGAAGAACAAGGCCGGCGTCACTTCGAGGCCGTAGTGCTTGGAAAGACGGTTGCCAAGCTCGGCCAAGCTGATCGAGTCAAACCCGAAGTCGACCAGATTTTCCTCGACATCGAGTTCGTCGCGGGAGATTTTCAGGATCTGGCTGACCTGTTCTTTGAGATCCCACTCGATGCATTGCTCAAGCGAGAATCCTTGCAACTCCGGACGCATCGCTGTGCCCGACGAGACGCTGACAGTCGGCGGCGGCGTAGTGGGTTGAACCGCTGTCGGCGCTTGTGCAGCCATTCCGAGGAAGCGTTCGACGCGGCTTGGCTGCCCGACGAGGACCAGCTGCTGCACGTCGTTCTGCGAGAGGATCAGGTCAAAGAGCTTCACTCCCTCTTCCGCTTCCAAGAAGCGCTGTCCGCTCGACTTCAGGTAGTTCGCCGTGATCTCTCCTTCATCAAGACCCATTCCGCCTTCTTTCCAGAGCGGCCAGTTGATCACCAGCGTCTGGCCCGGCAACTGCTGTTCGTGACGGTGTTGCGCGTAGGCCATCTGGAAGCGGTTGCCGATCGCGTAGTCGCAGGAACCGAAATCGCCCAACACGGCGGATGACGAGGAGAAGTAGCAGACAAAATCAAGCTCGGTCTCCTTCGCCAGCAATTCGTCGAGCAGCAGGGTTCCTGCGATCTTCGGGCTCAGAACCCGTTCAAACGCCTTGATGTCCTTGGCAAAAAGGCTCTCGTCCCCGGACAATCCTGCTGCATGCAGCACGCCGTGCAGAGGTCCGAAGCGATCGCATGCACGAACCAGCCCGGCTCGCATCTGCTCTTCGTCACATACGTCCGCTTGCAGGTAGAAGACTTGGCTGCCCAGCGTCTCCAGATCGCTCAGCTTGCTGCGCTTCTCTTCGTCGAGCTCGGAGCGGCCGGTGAGGATGAGGTTCACAGGCTGTTTTTGGGCCAGATGCTCCGCGAACAAGTAGCCAAGCGCACCGAGACCGCCGGTGATCAGGTAGGTGCCGCCTGCCCGCACCGTGCGTTGGCCCGCATCAAGGCGGGTCGGCTGGACGGTGCAGATGTGGCGCTTGCCTGCTTCGTACAGGACGCTTTGCGCTTGCGGGGCATGGAGTTCACGCCAGAGCAGCGGCATCCAGTCTTGAAGCGAGGAAGAGCCCGCCTGCAAGACCGCCGTCACCTTCGTGTTAGGCAGCACTAGGCCCAAAGATCTTTCAAAGCCGATCCACGATTCGAAGTAGCTTCGCTCCACTCCGTTCTCGAATTGCCCAGCTAGCAGCAGGCGTTCGGGCTTCTGACCGGAAGCGTCGAGGAACTTCAGGATGTTCACGATACTGGAATACTCTCGGATCAGAGCCTTGTCTTCAAGCGGCCATAGGTACAGCATCCCGAAGACGTCTCGACGCTCCTCCTGCATGCGTTGGAAGGACTCTGAAATCGAGCTTCCCTGTGCGATGAACTCGACTTGCAGGCTCGGGCTCAGGGACTTGAGCGCCTCCCGCACCGTTTGCTGCAGTGCCGGATCGGACAGGAAGCAGACGAGCGTTCCAGCGTTCCGGGCTGTGACAGAAGGCAGGGATTGCTCTTGCCAGATTTCTCGGAATGTCATCAACTCGAAGGATTCCGGCTGCTTCTTGGCTTGTGCAGGTTTCGCTTGTGCAGGTTCAGCCTGCAGTCCAGTCAGGCGAACGCAGATGTTCCCTTGGGCGTCGCACAGTTCGATGTTGAGCGTGCCATCTCTTCCCTCTTGCACCCTTGCTTGCAGGTTCGTCGAGACTGGGGCCAGCACTTCAAGGTTTTCCACGACGCTCGAAGACATCAGGGTGCGTGCCGCTCCCGCCGTTCCTTCCGGCACCCAGTAGCGCTGTTTGGCAAACGGATAGGTCGGCAGGCTGATGCGGCGCGGCTTGTGTTCGCCGTAGAGCTTGTTCCAGTCCAGCTCCAATCCTTTGACCCACAGGTCGACGAGCTTGACGTGCTTGCGGCGCTGAATCCATTTTTCAATCGCTTCCTGCAGCTCTTCATCGGCGAGGAAGAGCGAGAGGGTGTCTCGGTTGGCTTTGACATGGCCGCGATAGAGGGTTGGGACATCCTCTTGGCCGGACACGCAGGCGCGCAACTTGGTCGCGAGGTCTTGAAGCGAGTCGACGAGCAGCGCCATACGCGCATCGTGCGCTTCTCGACCGATCTGCAAGGTGTAGGCGATGTCAGCGAGGTCCGCATCTGTGAACGGCTGCGTCTCGATGGCGTGAAGCAGGCGCGCGGCCAGCTCCTGCAACCGTTCTTCGTTCTTGGCCGACAACACGATCACGGCCGGATTCTGCGGCGTCACCTCGACAGGCGTGCGCAGCGACTCTGCCGGTACGTACTCTTCGATGATCACGTGCGCGTTGGAACCGCCCGCTCCAAACGATGAGATGCCAGCGCTGCGCGGTACTTCGCGAACCTGACCGCCGATCTCCACCAGCGGGCGCTTCCACTCCGCCAGCTCCTGCTGCACGACGAACGGGGTCGCGTCAAAGTCGATGTTCGGGTTGAGCACCTTGGCGTGCAGCGATGGTGCGAGTTGACGATGCTTCAGTTGCAGCAGCACCTTCGTAACGCCGGCGATGCCCGCCGCGCTCTCACAGTGCCCGATGTTCGACTTGGCCGAGCCGATGGCACAGGATTGCAGTTTAGCGTTTTTCCCTGCTTGGAAAGCCTTGGTCAAGCCGGCGATCTCAATCGGGTCGCCAAGCGAGGTGCCGGTTCCGTGCGCTTCGATGTAAGAGACCATGCTCGGGTCAAGCCCTGCCTTGCGCAACGCCTGCTCGATCACATTCGCCTGCGCATTCGGGTTCGGGACGGTGTACCCGTTGGTTTTGCCCCCGTGGCTGATCGCGGTGGCCTTGATCACGCCGTGGATCTGATCTCCGTCTTCAATCGCCTTGGACAGAGGCTTGAGCAGCACAGCGCCCACGCCTTCGCCCGGCACGTAGCCGTCGCCCCCTTCGCCAAAACTCTCGCATCTGCCCTTGCTCGACGCGAACTTGCCTTGGCCGAGCAGCAGGTACTTGTTCGGGTGAATCGAGACGTTGACACCGCCGGCGATCGCCAGTTCACAGCCGCCTTGCTGCAAGCTCTGGCAGGCCAGATGAATCGACGTCAGCGAAGACGAGCACATCGTATCGACGGCAAGGCTCGGCCCGTGCAGGTTGAAGAAGTACGACACCCGGTTGGCGATCGACGAGGGGTTGCCAGACAGGGCAAGCGGTCGGCCGAGGGTCGTCTCCTCTGCGCCGTACAGCTGATACTCTTCGTACATCACGCCGACATAGACCCCGACGTTGCCGTCAAGCCCCAGCCCGCGATGTTTGGCGAGCATCTCGCGCGTATACCCCGCATCTTCCAGCGCCTCGTAGACGGTCTGCAGGAACAGTCGCTCCTGCGGGTCCATGATCTCCGCCTCGCGCGGGGAGATGTTGAAGAACTTCGGATCGAATTGATCCACGCCGTCAATAAATCCGCCCCATTTGCTGTTCGTCTTGCCCGGCTTGCTTTTGTCCGGGTCAAAATAGAGGCTGTGATCCCATCGGTCTTTTGGAATCTCCGTGATGCAGTCCTTGCCATCCCGCAGATTTTGCCAAAACTCCTGAAGGTTGCGCGCCCCCGGATAGCGGCCGGAGACGCCGATGATCGCGATGTCCTGTTCTCCCTTGGCCGCCTTCGCAGGTTGCGCGACCGGCGCTGCATGCACAGCCGTCGAACTCGCGGCCAGCCTCGAACGTCTGCGGCTGCTGACAGCCGACGGCTCAGGAGTGAACGCGGACGCCACCGAAGCGGATTCCGAAACCCACTCCTGCTCCCCGATGCCCAAGAACTGCTGCAAAAGAACACGATGGGCGTCCAGGAAGTATCCGGTCAGCTCGCGGAGGTTTTGATATTCAAAGAACAGCGTTTTCGGCAAGGAGCCAAACGTCTTTTCCAGTTGGTTGGTCAGCTGCATGACCAGAATCGAATCGATGCCGTATTTTTCAAAAGGCGCATTGGCTTCAATCCGGCTGGCTGGCATCTTCAGGACGGAAGAGAGCAACGTCTTGAAATACTCGATCGCTCTCTCTTCAAAATCGCTCGAAATGAGAGTCGGCTCTTCTTCCAGCCTAGACACTGGCCCAGCTGCGGCTGTCGGTGCTGTTTTTGCAAAAACGGCGCGGATGCGATCCAGATCGCCTTCGACGACAAGAATCTGGTCTTGCTCGGCAGCCATGCCCTGATACAAGGCGCGAATCCCGGTTGCCGTCTGCATCGGGATCATGCCGAGGGTCTCTCGCAACGTCTGCTCCGTCTCCTGCTCCACCTGCATCCCGCCGTCTTGCCAGAGCGGCCAGTTGATCGACAGCGTCCGGCCGGAGCGTTTGCCGTTTGCGACCCGCTCGTTTCGATACCCCGCAAAAGCATCGAGGAAGGCATTGGCCGTCGCATAGTCCGCTTGCCCCGGGTTGCCGATAGCTCCGGCCACCGAGGAGAACGTCACGAAGAAGTCGAGCGGCAGATGTTGCGTCGCCTCATCGAGATGCACGGCACCGGCCACCTTGGGAGCCAGCACGTCCTGCAACTCCGCTGTCGTCTTCTTGAGGATCAAGTTGTCGCGAATCACGCCTGCGCTGTGCAGGATGCCGTGCAGAGCGCCATGCTCAGCTTGAATGCTCTCGATCAGCTGCATGACCCCCGCGAAGTCGGTCACGTCCACTTGCCAGTACACAACATTTGCGTCCAAGGACTGAAGTTCTGCCTGTTTCTCAGCGCTCAGCGGCCCCCGTCCCGTCAGGACGAGCGTCGCCCCTTTCACTTGCCGTGCGATTTCGCCAGCAAAAATGCGGCCTAGGCCCCCTGCGCCTCCTGTGAGCAGGTAGACGCCTTGGTCCTTCCACGGAATGCGCAACACCTCTTCGCCCGGCTCGACTTCGCTCCATCCTGTTCCCCAGCGTTTGCCGCCTTGGTAACGGACGTGTACGTCGTCTGCACAGCGAGCATTTTCTCGCAAGGTCTCCGCAAGGTTGCTCGCATCGTCAACTTCGATCAGCTGCCCGACAAGGTTCGGATTCTCCAGCTGAGCGGTCTTCAGCAGTGCAGAGAGGCCGGCGAAGACCTGCCCGTCCCCTTGCGCCGGAACGACGATCTGCACGAGCGCCTTCCCTTTGCGTCTTTCTTGCAAAATCGACTTGATCGCCTTAAACGCATGTGCTGCATAGGCCTCGAAGCGTTGGGCAAGCCCTTTTTCCTCTGTCTGCAAGATCAGGCTCCACATCCCGATCTGTTCGATCTCAGCGTCCACTTCGCAGAGCATCACCAGATGGTCCGCATACACCGTCTGCACAGCCTGCAGATTGACCGGACGCTCTGTCCAGTCCGGTCTGAGCATCAGCGTCCCCGCCTCGGCTCCTCGCTCGCGGTCGAGTATGCGGGAGGAATAGCCCTTCATCCGCACGCGGACGCTTCCGCTCTCGTCGCACAGGTCGAGATCGAGCTTGTGTACCTTGTCCCCTGGCTTGTTACCTTCACTGCGGCGCACGAAGGCCCACATCGAAGTGGTGCAAGGCCCGAAGATCTCCAGCTCCTTCAGCGCGAACGGCAGGGCCAGCCGGGGCGTCGTTTCGTCAGTCAGGAAGCCGATGGCCGTCTGCAGAGCCGAGTCCAGCAGGCTCGGGTGCAGGATGAACTGACGCGCGGTGCTCGCGACGGCGGCTGGCAGCGACAAGCGGGCCAAGATCATCTCCTGCCCGACATAGAGGTGCTCCATCCCTTGGAAAGCCGGCCCGTACTCAAGGCCCGCTCGGCGGTACAAGTCATAGCATTCCGCCGCGCCTCGTTCGCGCTGCCCGCACTGCGCTTGCAGAGAAGCAAGGTCGAGCACGGGAGCCTCGACGTCCGACAGAGCCGGTACCGCGCGCCCTTGGCTGTGTACGATCTCGCCGTCCAAGCCGCTGTACACTTCAAATTCGATCTCGCCGTTCTCTTCCGGGAACAGCCCGATCTGCACCGACACCGCGTCTTCTTCTGCGATGATCGGACGCGCCCAGACCACATTTTTCAAAGAGATCGACGACATGTCGGTGGCCTGCTCCAGCGCGGCGCGCGCCATTTCCAGATAGGCGACACCCGGCAGCACCTTCCGCCCTTGCACCTGATGATCGGACAGGAAAAATTCTCGCCCGGTAAACGTCGAGGAGAAGCGTTGCTCCGTCAGTTTGGAGGTATTGCTGTGCAGCAGCGGATGCAGGGCGGCTGTCAGCGTCGAAGCCTCCCCTTCCTCCATCTCCGGCTCCGGCACCCAGAAGCGCTCTCTGGCAAACGGATAGGTCGGCAGATGAGCACGGCGCGGTCTCGAATCGGCATAGAGTTCCGACCAGTCGAGTCGGACGCCCTTCACCCAGAGTTCGGCGATCTCTTGCAGCGGCTTGTTTGCAATGCCCTGCGCCTCCTCCTGCCCCGTTCCCGACTGCGACGTCAAGAGACCGGGGAGTGTCCGCCCCTCTGCATAGGTTTCAAAATTCTGACGCGCTTCGTCTCTCGAACGGGCCACAAACGCCAGCCGCACCTCTCTTGCATCGCGTCCCGTCTGCAGGGTGTACGCGATGCTCGCAAGGCTCAGGTCGCGCTCCCGTTCGAGGAAGCCCGCCATCGAGGCTGCATACGTCCGCAGCTGTTCCTCGGTCATGGCAGACAACACAAAGAGCAACGGCGCATCCGCTTCTCCCGCTGCCGAAGCCATACTCTTTTTTTCCAAATGCTCTTCGATGACGACATGCGCGTTCGTCCCGCTGAATCCGAAAGAGCTCACCCCGGCACGGCGCGGCATCCCGGCTGGCACCTCCCATGGAATCAGGTCGATATTGATGTAAAAAGGACTCTTCGCGAGCCGAATGTGCTCGTTCAATTGGTTAAAATGCACCGTCGGCGGCACCTGTCGATGCTTCATGGCCAGCAGCACCTTGATCACCCCGGCCACTCCGGCTGCCGTCAGCAGGTGTCCGATGTTGCTTTTCACCGAACCGAGAGCGCAATAGCCGGTTTTCTCCGTGAAGTGCCGGAAGGACTCGGTCAGCGCCTCGACTTCAATCGGGTCGCCCAGCTTCGTGCCCGTCCCATGCGCTTCGATCAGGGAGATCGTCTCCGGGTCGATGCCAAATCGTTCATACACGTCCTGCTCCAGCTGGATCTGCGAATTGACGCTCGGCGCGGTGATCCCGTTCGTCTTGCCGTCCTGGTTGACACCCCAGCCGCGAATCACGCCATAGATCGAGTCTTCGTCCCGCACAGCATCTTCAAGGCGCTTGAGCACCAAGACGCCCACGCCCTCCCCCGGCACAAAGCCGTTGGCGCGCGTATCAAACGAATAGCAGCGTCCGTCGGGCGACAACATGCCCGCCTTGCTCGTCATGATGTGCAAGGAAGGCCCGGCCGCCGCGTACACCCCGCCGCTCAATGCCAAGTCGCTCGTTCCGAGCAGCAGGCTGTTGCAGGCTTCGGCCATCGCCACCAGCGAGGAGGAGCAGGCGGTGTCGATCGCAAGGCAAGGGCCTTTGAGGTTGAGCAGATACGAGATGCGAGCGCTGAGGATCGAGGAAGCCGCCCCCATCAGGCCTTGTGCGTTCAAGCCTTGATGGTTTAGCACCTGCCCGTAGTCGTTCGTGCCGCAGCCGACGAACACGCCGGTTCGGCTGCCGGACAGAGAGGACGGTGCGATGCCGGCGTCTTCGATGGCCTGCCATGCGCTCTCCAAGAACAGCCGCTGCTGCGGGTCCATCAACTCCGCTTCGGCAGGCGAGATGTTGAAGAACAGCGGGTCGAACTTGTCCGCATCCTCCAGCACGCCCATCCACTTGGAGTAGGTTTTGCCCGGTGCGCTCGGGTCCGGCGAGTAGTGCTCGTCGAGCGACCAGCGCGTCGCCGGAATCTCGGAGATGCAGTCGCGGCCTTGTGCGAGGTTGTTCCAGAACTCGTCTGCATTCTTGGACTTCGGGAATTGACCGCTCAGCCCGATGATCGCGATCCCCGCCCCTTCAAAACTCGGCACCGCTTCTGCGCCAGCTGCCGAAACGGACGTGGACTGACGGGATTCCAGATGTTCACACGCCTTGCGCATCAGCAGTTCTGTCACCGTGTTCACATGGCGCTGCTGCCAAGACTCATACGGCGTGCCTTGTACCCACCTGTTGAACGCCCCCATCGCCGGGCCGCAGAAGATCTGAAAATTATCCCGCTCCTGCTCATCCCCTCGCAGGGTCGCCTGTGCGGAATGGGCAAAATACCACTTGAAGATCAGCCCCATCTTGAAACGCGGGTTCTCGGCCGCCTCTTCGAGCTGCTCCGGATGTTTGGCGCGCTTGTAGGCGCAGACGAGATCCCAGACTTCCTCAAACGTCTTCTTAAAATATTTCGTTTCGATCTCATGCCGGATCGACAGCGGAATCTCGTCGATCGAGTTGTATTGGTGGAACAGCTGGTGCAGCTTGTTGACGCGGGCGGCGAACTGGGTGTGTTTTTTCACCACCTGCACCTTCGCGCCGATCTCAAACATATCGCCTGCAACCGTGATCGCCATGTCGTGGATCGAAACGGACTGCAGCAGGTCCTTGACGACCGGATGGGCCCCGCTCTCCACCGTGCATTGATTGATCGATCCTGTGAAAATAAAATCAGCCCCGAGCATGAAGGCCGACGCGACCGCTTCCGGCGTGCCGATCCCTCCGCCGCAACCGATGAGAATCTCCTCTTGGTAGCGGTACTGCCGCTGGAGCTGGTCTTTGAGCGCGCGGATGGCGGGCAGGAGGGAGAACGATACGCCTTGGTTCGTGTGACCGCCCGAGTCCGCTTCGATCGCGAGGTCGCCGACCAGCGGAATCGTTTGCGACAGGGCGGCTTCTTCCTCGCTGATCAGGCCGTAGCGCAGCAGCTGCTGGACGAGCGGCTCCGGCGGCGGCGAGAGAAACACGCGCGCCGTGTCCAGATGCGAGCATTTGGCGATCAGACGGCGCGGGAAGATCAGACGGCCGTTTTGACGGGACAGGCCCTTGAGGCGCAAATAGACCAGCGGGAGCGTCGGAGCGGAGAAGGCGGACACTTCGATCGCCTTCACTCCGTACTCGACGTACAGTTCCGCTGTGCGCCGCTCTTCGTCCGGGTCGTTCAGGTTGGCGATCAGGCACATGCCATACGGCTTGTCCGAACCCAGCCGCGCCTGAATGCGCTGCAGGACGGGCTCCAGTTCATGCACCTGAAAACCGGCGCTGCCAAAAAAGGCCAGCAGACCGGCCTGCCCCATGCGCACCACCATCTCCTCAGATGCGATCCCTCGATACATCGAGCCGGCAAAGTAACTCCAAATGGTGCGGTATCTCGTTTGGAACAGCGGATGGCCTAGCGATTCCGGCTGCAGGCGAACCGCCGGATCAACGGACAGTTCGCGCACAGCATTCGCAAGGGGGGCGGACATTTGCAACTCGTGGGATCGAGCCCGTGCAAGGGCCTGTTTGGCCTCTTCAGGGCTGATCTCTTTGGCTTCAAGCGCACGTAAGATCTCTTGTATCTTCATCTGAACCCCTCTTTTACAGCAAAATGTATGGTCGCAAGCACGGCGAGTGCTTGTTAATTTCCGAACAGGGAGATGATTCTGTCTTTCACTTCCGGTTCATGGAATGTCTTTTCATGCATGGCCATCTCTTGCTCGATCACGCGAGGCAGTTCCTCCCGGATCGGTCGGACCAGATGGTCCTTCAAGGTGATTAGCGACACTCTCGGTTTTTCTGCCAGTTGGCGCGCCAGCTGCAGCGCCCGGTTCATCACGTCTTCACGCGGAACGACGGGGAACGGCACGCCCCTTTTTTCCAAATCGGCGCCTCTGTAATTGTTGGCGCTCATCAGCATCTCCTCTCCGAGGGAGAAGCCCAACTTCTTCGGCACGATGTAGGTAGCCCCCATGCCGGGTGTGAATCCAAATCGCATAAAATTGGTCGTGTACACGCTCTCACGGCTCAAGATCACAAAGTCGGCAAACAGCCCGACGACAAACCCGCCGCCGATCGCGTGCCCTTGCATCGCGGCGATCACCGGAACCTTGCACTCCAAGGCGAGCGCGTAGACGTTCGCATCGGTGAACCGGCCTCTTCCTTCATGAATCGCCAGCAGCCCTTCCATCGTGCCGCCGGAGCAAAAATAATTGCCATAGCCGGTGAGGATGACCGCCTTGCAGCGTTCATTCGCGGCGATCTCCTCGAACGCTTCGATCAGGCCGCGCACCAGCCCTTCGGTAAAGGTGTTCTTCTGTTCCCGATCCTGCAAGGTCACTTGCACGATCCCCGTCTCGATCTCTCTGCACTCCACCACTGGATTCGTCATGTTCTCCTCCACTCTCCGTGAATCAGCTCTCCCACGGGAATTGCCCCGTTTCGATATAACGGAAAATCAGCTCTTGGTTGCGCGGATCTGCAAACACTTCCCGGTTCGCTTCGAGCGCCAACGGCTTGGCGCGGTGCAGACCGTCCTGCAAGCTGTTCATCAAGCGCTTGTATCGCTCGATGCCGCGCTTGGGCACATAGCGCAGCCGCATGAGATGCTTGCGAAGCAAGGTCTCGCTCTCTGCATCGCAGGCATCGACAAGCCCCCACTCCACGGCTTGTCGGACGTTGACCGGCTGCGTCATCAGCGTCAGATAGTTCGCCTTCTGAAAACCGATCCGCCGGATCAAAAACGGCAGTACGCATGCCGGCAGAAGTCCGAAGAGCAATTCGGACAAGGAGAACTCCGCCGCTTCATCCGCCAGCACGATATCGCAGGCGGCGACAAACCCGACGCCGCCTGCGTTGACCTTGCCGCGAACGTGCGAGATGGTGATAAACGGGCCAGTCGCCAGATCGAGCCACAGGTCGTACAGCGGCTCCGGTGACGGGTCGAGGCTCTGCCCGCTCGCCTTTTTCTCATGCAGCTCTTGAAAATCGGCCCCGAAGCAGAACACGTCCGGCAACCCCTCCAGCACGAGGATCGAAGCCTGTTCCCGGCAGTGATCAATCACCTGGCGACACTCGTACACCAAGCGCTCGTTGATCGTGTTCTTCGCCTCGGGACGGTTGAACTGCAAAAAGCACACCGGGCCTTGCATCCGCACCCGGATCGTCTCGTAGGCGGCCGCGTTCATCAGCACCACCGGTATTCTCGATGGAATTCTGAGATCTCTTCCAGATACAGGTGCTGTCCGGCTTGCCCGGAAGCGAGGGCGCCCGGGATCAGGTTCAAGTCCAGCTTGACATTGCGGGTGCCGAATTTGACGGCGCTGCTGCTGTGGAGAACCTTTTCATATTCGTCCATCGACAGTCGGTAGCGGTTGTTCAGTTGCTCTTGAAGCTTGAAGCCGCGCAGGACTTCTTGACTGCGAGGGGTGACGACGCCGCTGTAAAATTCGGAGCAGCAGCCCGAGCCATAGGAGAAGATCCCGATGCGCTTGTTCCCTTCAAACTGCCCGTTGTCGATCGTGCTCGCCAAGGAGAGCAGAACGGTGGCCCCCATGATGTTGCCCACGCGCTGGCAATAGGTCAGACCCGGCACCACGCGCTGTTGGAAATCGGCTTCGATCTCCGGGCCTTTGACCTTGGCGATCTTGCGCATCATCGTGCGGTGCGCGCCTTTGACCATGCCGCCAAACGGCGTGTGGAAGGACAGGTACTGGAACGTGTCGCGGTACTCGACATCGGCGACGCGGCGCTGGTATTCCAGGAACGCATTCTCGCAGCAATCCAGATACGAGAGCAGGGAGAGGTCCGCGTCGCCCGCTTCGCTGTCGGCCACCGGGCGGCAGGTGTCCATCACCTCGTAGCCGTAATATCCGTTGGCTCCGACATCGACTTGGAACACGTGCGGCTTGTCGCTGACCAGAAGCGCCACCGCGCCTGCGCCGCCGCTCGGTTCGGCGAACGACCAGTCTTCGCTGAGCGCATCTCCGCCTTCGACGGCCAGGAACCGGGAGATGTCCGTGGCAACGACGAGCGCTTTGGCTCCGGGCGAGACTTGGGAGAGGATGAAGTTGATCGCCATCTGGAATCCGGCTGTGCCCGAATAGCAGGCTTGCTTGATCTCGAACAGGCGGCAGGTACGGCTCAGTCCCAGATGATGATGCACGTAGGTGCTGAGCGACTTGCCGAAGTCGATCCCGGATTCCGTGCAGGTGATCAGCAGTTCGATGCGGTTTTTTTCTTCCTCGGACAGCGCATCGACCACCGGCTTGGCCGCGTTGACGGCAAATGTCACCGGGTCTTCAAACGGCAAGGCGACCGCCTTTTGCTTCATCAGCAAATTTTCAAATCTGGGGATGTCCAGGTTTCGATGTCTGGCCAGATCCATGACATCGAGATACGCGGTCCCCCCGAACACATTCATCGCTTCGATACCGACGGCAACCATAGTCGTCCTCCTCATACTCGTTGTAAACAGATGGCGGTGTTAACTCCGCCAAATCCCATGCTCAGGCTCAGGGCTCTGTGCATGTCATGCGGCTCTGCTTCTCCACGCACCCAATTGAACTCGACGTCCATCGGGTCCTCCAAGTTGCGGGTCGAATGCAGCTGAGACGCTCTCATCTGCAGCAGCGTGGCGACGATCTCCACAGCGCCGGCCGCCGTCAGCCCGTGGCCCGTGATCGACTTGGTGGCGTTGATGCGCGCCGCAAGCAGCCCGCATTCGCGCAGAGCCTGCAATTCGGTCTCATCGCCGATCCCCGATCCCGTTCCATGCGGGTTGATGTAGTCGATCTCCTCGGGTGACAGGCCCGCTCGTTCCAGCGCTTGTCGAATCACTCGAACCTCCCCCTCGCACGAGGGGTTCGGGTTGCGGTTGGCATCCATCGCCAGGCCCCAGCCGACCACGCTCGCGTAGGGTCGGACCTGCCGTTGGATCGCATGTTCGGCCCGTTCGATCACGATGACGCCGCATCCTTCCCCGTAAATGAACCCGTCGCGTCCCTTGTCAAACGGACGGCATGCCCGAGTTGGGTCGTCCGCATAGCGGTCGCTTCCCATCGCGCCGAGTGCTCGTAATCCCTGAAGCTCCATGTAGGACAGATCCATCAAGCCTCCCATCGCGAGGCAGACATCAACTTGTCCCGAACGAACCGCTTCAGCGGCCTGCAAGACCGCCAACTGTCCGCTGGCCGAAGCCCCGCCGATCGTGTAGCCGAACCCGCGTATGCCAAACTGTTCGGTACACAGGCCGCTCAGGTCGCTGTCCAGAAAAGAGAGTCCGTAGGTCGGACGCAGAAAGTCGAGCTGGTCCCCGTAGGATTCATGCGTTTGCAGCAGTTCGCGCTGCTGCAGGTTGGAGCCGCCTACCACAAGGCCGATGCGGGACGGGTCGACCGTGCTGAGCTGCGCTTCGTCCCACGCCTCTTGCAAGGTGGCCAGCGCCACTTGCCCGGAAAAAGAGAGCGTGCGCAACAGCCGTTTGGTAAAACGCTCCGGAAGAGACAAGGAAGGAACCTCCGCTCCGAGGAAGGAGGTTCCTTTTTGTCTGCCCGGGCGTTGCATCACGCCGAACGCATGGCGGCCTGCCAGCAGAGCGGAGGTAAAATCCGACTTGCCCTGCCCGATGGCCGAGGTGACGCCAAGGC
Organism: Paenibacillus sp. PvR008; assembly: GCA_040544055.1. Taxonomy (GTDB): domain Bacteria; phylum Bacillota; class Bacilli; order Paenibacillales; family Paenibacillaceae; genus Paenibacillus. The sequence goes on along the minus strand of JBEUOG010000018.1, from coordinate 59,533 downwards.
CCGTGATGAGCAACTCAGGCGGTCTGGAGCTTACCATAGAGGACCTCGACCAGTTCACCGATGTTTTTCGCCGTGGACAGCTCGACGCGCGGGATCTTCAGGTCCAGCTCTTCGATGGTCATCATGACGATCTCCGCGCGATCCACCGAATTCGCGCCAAGATTGGCCAGTTGGTCCGTCGGCTGGAAGGTGTGACCTTCCAGCTCCGGGAGCACTTCACGGGTATTGCGGACGACGACTTCAAAGATCTCTTGTTTGGTCATTTTACTTCCTCCTTGATTTTGAACTGCTGAAGCAATTGATCGGCTTGTTCGCTGTCGAGATTCCCTTCATACACCTGCAAGAGCAGATCGTCTACGGAGAGCTCCATTGCCGGCTGTTCCGCGATCGGATGCTTGTGCAGCTGCTTGCTCAAGTAGGCGGCGAATTCGCGAAGGGTCGGGTAGTCGTAGACTTTGGTCGCCGGGATGTCGGTGCCATGTTGCTGGTTGATTACGCGAATCCATTCCACTCCGACGATGGAGTCCAGGCCCATGTCGACCAACTTCCTGCCGAGGTCGATGTCGCTTGGCTGCAGGAACAGCGCGTCTGCGAGACTGGTGCGCAGTTCTTCTTGCAACGCCTCTGCGGACGGGGCACTGGGGATCGGGCTCGCCGTTTTGATCTCTGGCTGGCTAGGTCCGCTCGGCTGCACCTTCAGGGATTTTGACAGATAGGTGGCCAATTCGCGGACGGTCGGGTAGTCATAGACTTTGGTCGCCGGGATGTCGGTGCCGTACTGCTGGTTGATCACGCGAATCCATTCCACTCCGACGATGGAATCCAGCCCCATGTCGACGAACTTTTTGTCGAGGTCGATGTCGGCCGCTTGCAGGAACAACGCGTCTGCGAGACTTGCGCGCAATTCTTCGTGCAGGGTGGCCTCAGAGACGGAAGGAGCCGCCTTGGGAGCTTCGATTTGCGGTGCAGGCGTCGGTGCTGGTACAGGTGCCGTTGCCGCTCTTGGTGCGTTTTTGCTCAACACGTTTGCGATGTAGCCGGCAAACTCGCGGATGGTCGGGTAGTCATAGACTTTGGTCGCCGGGATGTCCGTGCCGTACTGTTGATTGATCACGCGAACCCATTCCACTCCGACGATGGAGTCCAGCCCCATGTCCACGAATGCCTTGTTCACGTCGACGTCGCTCGGCTGCAAGAACAGCGCTTCGGCCAGGGTCGCTTGCAGCTCTTTTTGCAAAGACTCCGCCGGGATGGATGCCGGAACAGACGGTGCAGGCACCGCCACTTTGATCTCCACAGGGGCCGGTGCCGTCGTCGCTTGACCTACAGGTGACAGTTGGATCGGTCGACGGGGTGCTGACCGTTCCGAGGACGGCTCGCGGACAGCCGACAGCGGCTGCAGCGCGATCCCGTTCGTTCGGACGGAACGGTTCGACGACGCTTTGGCCGGTCCGATCGGCTTGAGTTCGCCCTCCGGTGCGACTGGTGCTACCGGTGCTGCCGGTGCTACACGGATCGCCGGGAGCCAGACGCGTTGTTTGGCGAACGGGTACGACGGGAGACTGATCAGGCGGGGCTGGTGTGCATCGTGCAGCTTTTTCCAATCTAAGGTCAATCCCTTGACCCACAAGGAAAGGAGTTTGCCGAACTTGCGCTTTACAATCCACGCTTCAATCGTCAGCGCCATGTCTTCATCGGCGGCAAACAGCATCAGATCCTCATTGTTGCGTCTGAATTGCCCGCGATACAGGTCTTCTACGCCCGTCTCGCCAGCTGCATAGCGCTTCAGCTTGTCAGTCATCTCTTGCAGAGAGCCAACGACCAGCGCCAGCCGCTCTTCCATCGGCTCGCGTCCCACCTGCAGCGTGTAGGCCGCATCGGACAGATTGGCCTCCGTGATTCGCCCGTCCTCGACGGCTGCCAGCAGCTGCAGAGCCTGTTGGCGAAGCTGCTCTTCCTGGCGAGCCGACAGCACGATCACAGCCGGGTTCTGCGGCGTGACCCGCGTCTGCGTCCCAGACGCTTGCTCAGGTCTGTACTCTTCGATGAGGATGTGCGCATTGGCACCCCCTGCACCAAACGAGGACAAACCTGCGATGCGCGGACCTTCCTGTTCTTTGCCGTCGATCTCTACCACCGGACGCTTCCAGTCGGTCAGCTCCTGCTGCACCACAAACGGCGTTTTCCCAAACTGAATGTTCGGGTTCAACTCTTGCGCATGCAGGCTCGGCGCAAGTTGGCCATGCTTCATCTGCATGACGATCTTCGCAAGTCCCGCGATGCCGGCTGCCGCTTCCAGATGTCCGATGTTCGACTTCACCGAGCCGATCGCGCAGAATCCGGTGTCCTTCGTATGGCGTCGGAAAGCTTGTGTCAGCCCGGTGATCTCGATCGGATCGCCGAGCTCTGTGCCCGTGCCGTGCGCTTCGATGTAGCTGATTTGGCGCGCGTTGAGTCCGGCCCGCTCCAAGGTCTCGAAGATCAGGTCGCCTTGCGCAGTCGGGTTGGGCACGGTGTACCCGTTGGTCTTGCCGCCGTGGTTCACGTGGGAGGCTCGGATCAGCGCATGAATCTGGTCGCCGTCCGCGAGCGCTTGCGACAACGGCTTGAGCAATACTGCGCCCACACCTTCGCCCGGCACGAATCCGTTGCCGTTCAGCCCGAAGCTCTTGCACTGCCCGTCCGTCGAGAGCATGCGCTGCGCACTAAGGAACACGTAGGTGGAAGGATGCAGGTACAGGTTCACCCCGCCCGCGATCGCCATCTCGCAGTCCCCGCGATACAAGTGCTCGCAAGCCTCATGAATCGCGCTCAGCGAAGAGGAGCACATCGTATCCACCGGCATGCTCGGCCCGTTGAGGTTGAGGAAATACGACACGCGGTTCGCAACGGAAGCAAAAAACGTGCGCGGGAAGATCTTCTCCCCTTGCTTCCACAGATCCGGCCCATAAAGCTCAAAGCCGGTTTTGGTCACGCCGACAAACACCCCGACGCGGCCTTCGTGCTGGTCCGCGATGCGCTCCTTGGTATATCCGGCATCCTCCAGCGCCTTCCAGCTCTCTTCCAAGAAGAGGCGCTCCTGCGGGTCGATGTTGATCGTCTCTCGGGGCGACAGGTTGAAGAACTGCGGATCGAAGTCTGCGAATCCGTCTACAAAACCGCCCCATTTGCTGTAGCTTTTGCCTTGTCTCATCGCTTCGTCTTGATTCGGATGGTAAAAATCATCCAGCGACCAGCGTTCGCTCGGAACCTCGGAGACGCAGTCTCGGCCCGCTTTTAGATTCTTCCAATAGTGCTGTAGCGAAGGCGACTTGGGATAGCGGCCGGAGATCCCGATGATCGCAATCGGTTCGCGCTCGTTCGGTTTCGTCGGCAATGGCGCTACAGGCGCGATCCGTTCGACCGGTCTTGCCGGCGGCTGTGCAACAGATGCATCCGCTGCGACGGGTGCTTCATACCCCGTCCACCGCTGGCAGGCCGTCCGTTCTTCCTCGACAAAATAGTCGGCCAGCGCGCCCAGCGTGCGGTATTCAAAGAAGAGCGTCTTGGACAGATCGCCAAAGATCACGGCGAGCTTCTGGTTGAGCTTGGAGATCATCAGCGAATCGATCCCGTAGCTCTCCAGCGGCTCTTCGGCATCCAGCTGGTTCGCGCGGATGTCGGTGGTCTCGCTGAAGAGAACTTTTAGCGCATGCAAGGTCTTGGCGCGCAGTGCGGCGTCTTGCTCCTTGGCAGGCGTGACGACCTCTGCGGCTTCGGCTTTGGCTGCGCGTGCCTCGATGCGTTCTGCCACTTGACGAAGCGTGGTCTCATAGAGCGAAGCCGGCGTGAGTTCCAGCCCGTATTGACGGTTGATATTCTGCGCCAGTTCGCTGAGCAGGTACGGATCGAAGCCGTATTCCGTCAGTTGGGCATCCGGATCGATCTCGTTCCCCTTCACGTTGAGCAACTCGGAAACCATGTGCAGCAGGGCTGCTTCCAGCGGCGGCAGGACCGCCGTCGAGGAAGCGGACGTTGCGTGAACCGGTTCTGAGTGCAAGGTCTGCTTGATTTGTGCACGTTTGCCTTCCAACACCATCACCTGATCTTTGCCGGTTGCCAGACCGCGATACAAGGCCTGCAACCCGGTTTGAGTTCGCAGAGGGATCATCCCCATGCGTTGCAGCAGCAGCTTTTCCGTCTCTTCGTCAACGCGCATTCCGCCCTCTTGCCAGAGCGGCCAGTTGATGGACAAGATGCGTCCGCCGCGAGAGTTCGCAAAGGCATCCAGGAATGCGTTCGCCGTCGCGTAGTCGGACTGTCCGAGATTGCCGAAGACGGCTGCGACGGAGGAGAAGAGCACGAAGAAGTCGAGGTTCAGGCCTTTGCTGGCCGCATCTAGATGCACCAGACCTGCAACCTTGGGAGCCAGCACCTCGGCCAGCTCCTCTTGTGTTTTCTTGAAAATGAACTGATCTCGGTTGACGCCCGCACCATGCAAGATGCCGTGCAGGGTGCCGTATTTTTCACAGATGCCTTCGATCAGGGGTGTCACCTCAGGAGCAGAGCTCACGTCGACTTGTCGATATTCCACGCATGCGCCCATGCCCCGCAGTTTCCGCAGACGGGCCTGACCAGCGTCCGACAGCGGGGATCGGCCCGCGAGAATCAGGGTCGGGTTGGCGGCCTGCCGTGCGATCTCCTCGGCGACGATCATCCCGATCCCGCCGGCGCCGCCCGTAAGCAGGTAGATGCCTCCTGAACGCCACGGGACCGGGGCGCGCTCTTGGTCGATCTCCACTTCGCGCCACCCGGCAACAAGACGCTTGCCGTTTTGATAGCGGACATGGTCGTCTTGCAGGGCGTGCAGGTTCTCTTGCAGTCTCGCTTCAAGCCCTGCGCCCGACTCCACTTCGATCACTTGCCCGATGAAGTTCGGGTTCTCCAACTGCGCCGTTCGCAACAGGCCGGACAGCGCGGTGAACAGCTGCGAATCCGCCTGTGACGGCACGACGATCTGCATCAGCACCTTGCCCTTCGGCTTGTTCTGCAGAAGGGTCTGAATCTCCGTGAACACCTGTGCCGCATACGCTTGAAAGTGTTCTGCAAGCGCAGCGGAGCCGGCTTGCAGGATGCGATACTGCAACGAATCGAGCTTCGCCTCGACCTCGCAGAGCAGCACAAGATGCTGCGCGAGAGACGGTGGTGAAGATTGCGGGACCACCGCCTGCTCGGTCCAGATCGGTTCAAACAGCAGCGCTTCATAGGCATCCTGCGCTTGCGAAATCCAGTGGCGCTCCTTCGCGAACGGATAGGTCGGCAGGCTGAGACGGCGCGGTCGGTTCTCGCCGTAGAGTCGGTTCCAGTCAGAAAACTGGCCCTTCACCCAGAGTTCGGCGATCTGCTCCGCCCCTCGCGATTCCGGATGAGCGGCCGCTTCGGCCGAGCTCGCCTTGCCGCGCTTGACCTGTCCTCGCCAGACACCGTTCAGCCCGGTCTGCCCTTGCAAGAACGCCTGCAATCTGCGCTCCATCTCTTCAACCGACGTGACGACCAGCGCCAGGCGCTCTTCCATCGCATCGCGCCCAACTTGCAGCGTGTAGGCGATGGATGCGAGGTCTTCGTCGGCAAACTCCTGCGCGACGAGGGCGTTGCACAGTTGCCGCACCTGCTCCTGCAGGCGCTGTTCATTCTTGGCTGACAGCGCGATGACGACCGGGTTCTCGGTGGAGGTCTCCGTCTTCGATCTCGGCTGCTCCTTCGGCAGATACTCCTCGATCACGACATGCGCGTTGACGCCGCCGAACCCGAAGGAACTGACGCCCGCACGGCGCGGCAGGTCTTGGCTGGCTGCGTCTTGCAGAGCCTCCCATCGCTTCGCCTCCCGCACGAGATAGAACGGGCTGCCCTCCAGTTTGATGTAGGGATTGACCGTTTCGCAATGCAGCGTAGGTGCCAGCGTCCGGTGACGGAGCTGCAGCAGCACTTTGATCACGCCTGCGATGCCGGCCGCGAGTTCAAGGTGGCCGATGTTCGTTTTCACCGAACCCAGCCCGCAGTGAACGCTCTCGACCTCTTGCGTCCCTGTTCTTCTGTACAACTCTTGGAACGCGCTCTTCAATCCGTTGATCTCAATCGGGTCGCCCAATTCGGTGCCCGTTCCGTGCGCCTCAATGTAGGTGACGGTCCGCGGGTCGATGCCGGCTTTGTCGTACGCGTTGATCAGCAGGTCCGCTTGGGCCTTCGGGTTGGGAGCCGTCAGCGAGTTCGCGCGTCCCCCGTGGTTGACCGCCGTCGAGCGAATCAAGCCGTAGATATGATCTCCGTCGCGCTCGGCAACCGACAGCTTTTTCAAAACGAGCATGCCGACCCCTTCGCCGCGCACATAGCCGTTCGCCGCGTCCGAGAACGTCTTGCAGCGTCCGTCTTCAGATAGCATGCCGGCCTTGTTGAAGCTGATGTGCGCCTCCGGGGTTACGATCGTGTTCACACCGCCGACGACCGCCATGTCGCAGTCGCCGTTCTGCATCGCGCTGACGGCGCGGTGGATGGCGACCAGCGAACTTGAACAAGCGGTCTCCACCGGCTCGCTCGGGCCGTGAAGGTTCAGGGCATAGCTCATGCGGTTCGGTCCGACCGACGGCACGACGCCCGTGGACGAGTACCCTTCAATCGGGAAGTTCGCCTGCGTGATCAGTCCGCTGTACCCGCTGCTTCCCGTTCCGACGAAAATCCCCGTCTTGCTGCCCGACAGGCTCTGTGCCGAATAGCCCGCATCCTCGATCGCCTTCCAGATATAGGTCATCAAAAGGCGCTGCTGAGGGTCCATCAGCTTGGCTTCAAGCGGCGAGATGCCGAAGAAGAGCGAATCGAACTTGTCGGTCTCGTCGAGGAAGCCGCCCCACTTGATGTTCGTTTTGTTGGCTTCCGTCTTCGGGTCGCCAAAATAGGCTCTCCAATCCCAGCGTTCCGGAGGAATCTCGGAGATGCAGTCGATGCCTTCCACGAGGTTGTGCCAGAACTCCTGCATGTCGCGGGATTGCGGGAAGGCCCCGCTCATCCCCACGATGGCGATCGGCTCGGTCACCGCCGATTGTGCCTGTTGCACCACAGCGGTACGCGGGCGGCGCTTTTGTCTCGTCGCCCGGGTCGGAGTCGCTTCTTGCAGCAGGGGCGCTGCGACTTCCGCCCGTGCCGTTTCCGCTTGCACGGGGGCAGCCGGGGAGGAAGGAGCCGTCAAGCGCGAGGCGAACACATCTCGGAATTCGTCGGCCAAATAACCGGCAAACTCATGCAGCGTCGGATGCTCGAAGAAGATCGTCGGCATCAGGTCCAGCTTGTACGCCTCGTTTAGATCGTTGGCAAACTCGGTCAGCGTGATCGAATCAAAACCGTACTCGCTCAGCTCTGCATCCGCATCCAGCTCTTCTGCATCGACCTTGAGCAGACGGGAAACCGTCTGAGTCAGCAGGCCCAGCACGCGCTCTCGCAGGTTCATGCTGTCCGCCTTGTCATCGACAGCAACAGCGACAGAGGACGGCGAGACGGAGACAGATGCCGGCAGCAGTTTCTTCTTGATGCGCTCCGCTTTTCCTTCGATCACCAGCACTTGGTCCTGACCCGATGCCAAGCCTTCATAGAAGGCGCGAAGTCCGCTCTTGGTGCGCAGCGGGATCATGCCGAGGCTCTGCATCATCATCTTCTCGGTTTCCGGATCGACATGCATGCCGCCCTCTTTCCAGAGCGGCCAGTTGATCGACAGCGTCCGGCCAAGGCGATCCCCGGCGGCCACCCGTCTGTTGCGATGCGCCGCGTACTGATCCATGAACGCATTAGCCGCCGCATAGTCGGCCTGCCCCGGATTGCCAAGGCCGCCGGACAGCGAAGAGAACAAGACAAAGAAGTCCAAGGCCATGTCTTGGCTGGCGACATCAAGGTTCACAAGCCCGCGCACCTTCGGTGCCAGCACTTGCGTCAGTTCCGCCGCTGTTTTCTTGATGATGAAGCTGTCTCGGATCACCCCGGCGCTGTGCAGGATGCCGTTCAGGGTACCATGATCCGCCCGCAGCTCTGCAAACAGCTTCTCGACTGCCGCTCGATCGGTCACATCCACCTGCTTGTACACCACGCGCGCCCCCAGAGACTCCAGTTCGGACAGCGCCTCTCGTTGAGGCTCGCCCAGCACGGATCGACCTGTGAGCACCAGCGTTGCACCCGGCGCCTGTGTGGCGATCTCCTTGGCAAACACCAGTCCAAGACCGCCCGCACCGCCGGTGAGGAGATAGATGCCGCCCTCTTTCCACGGTGTCAAAAGGGCATCTGCATCTGCGGATGCGTGAACTTCGCGCCAGCCCGCCACTTGTCGCGAGCTTCCCTGATATCGAATGCGGTCTTCCTTCCCGCTGTTGCGATCTGCCAGTAGCTTCTCCTCAACCGCTTCGAGCTCATCGACTTCGATCAGCTGCCCGATCAAGTTCGGATTTTCCATCTGGGCGGTTTTCAGCAGACCTGACAGCCCGGCGAGCAGAAGTTGTTCCGCATGGGCCGGCACGACGATCTGCACCAGCACCTTGCCCTTGGGCTTGCCTTGCAAAATGCGCTGAATCTCCTCCAACGCCTGCATCGCATACGCTTCAAAACGCACCTCGATGTCTCTCTCATCCGCTTGCAACGTCAGGCAGCGCGCCCCTTGCACGTCAGCTTCGAACTCGCAGGACAGCACGAGATGATCCGCATAGGCCGTCGCCTCTTGCTGTTCGTGCGCCTGTTCCGTCCAATGCGGTGCCAGCATGAGCGTTTCGAACGCCTCCGAGTCGGCCTGATTTTCCAGCACGCGAGAGGAAAAGCCCTTCATGTGCGCACACACGTTGCCTTGCTCGTCACAAAGGCGAATGTCGAGCTTCTGCACGCTATCCCCCGGCTTGCACCCCTCGCTGTAGCGAACCTGCGCCCACATCGAAGACGTGCAAGGAGCATAGATGTCAAGCTCCTGCAACGCAAACGGAAGCGCCGGCTTCAGCGGTGCCACGCCGAGCTGGAACCCGATCGCCGCCTGCAAGGCCGCGTCCATCAAGCTCGGGTGCAGGACGTATTGCGAATCGGTTCCCGTCACGCTCGACGGTAGTGTCAAACGAGCCAGAATCTGCACGTCGCCGACCTGCAACAGATCGAGCGCACGCTGCGCCGGACCATATTCCAAGCCCATCGCGGCAAAGCTCTCATAGCACTCCGACGCGCTGATCTCACGCGTGCTGCAAGCTGCCTTCAACTCCTCAACAGGCAACTGCTTCACCTGTTTCTTACCCATCACGACAGCACGCCCTTGGCTGTGTATGTTCGCGTCAACGCCGCTGAAGATCTCGTAGGAGATCGTGCCATCTTCCTCTTCGCACAGTCCGATGTGTACCTCGACAGGCCGCTCGCCAACTGTGACAGGGTGCGTCCAGACCACATTTTGCAGACGAAGGAATTGCGTGTCCTCGTCGGAAGCTCCGGCCGCCAGTTCGACGGCGGCGCGCGCCATCTCCAGATAGGCGACACCCGGCAGAACGCGCTGTCCCTTCACCACATGATCGGCGAGGAAAAACTCCTGTCCCGTCAAGCTCGTGCTGTATCTCTGTTCGGAAAAATCGGACGTGTTCCGATGCAAAAGCGGATGAAGCGCGTCCGTCGTCAAGCCTGCTCGAACGACGGCCGGACGCTCAAGCTGCGGTGCCCAGCAACGCTGTTTGGCAAACGGATAGGTCGGCAGGCTGATGCGGCGCGGCAATTCCTCGCCCCACAGCTTGCTCCAATCGAGCGCCAGGCCCTTGACCCACAGGTCGGCCAGCTTGGACAGCTTGCGGCGCTGAATCCATTTTTCAATCGCTTCCTGCAGCTCTTCATCTGCGGCGAAGAGCGAGAAGGTGTCTCGGTTGCCTTTGACCTGCCCTCGGAACAGTTTACTGATCTCTTCCTGTCCGCTGATAAACGCCTCCAGCTTGCGAACCAGCTGCTGCACCGAACCTGCAACTACGGCGAGACGCTCTTCCATCGCTTCTCGTCCCACCTGCAAGGTATAGGCCATGTCCGCGAGATCTTCGTCGGCGAATCGTCCCTCCTGCAGTGCGGCGAGCAGGTTCTCCGCCTGTTGACGCAGGCGCTGTTCATTTTTGGCCGACAGCACGAGCAGCACCGGATTCTGCGGCGACACCTCGACAGGCGTGCGCAGCGGCTCTGCCGGAACGTGCTCCTCGATGATCACGTGCGCGTTGGAACCGCCCGCCCCGAACGACGAGATGCCAGCGATGCGCGGTACTTCGCGAACCTGACCGCCGATCTCCACCAGCGGACGCTTCCACTCCGCCAGCTCCTGCTGCACGACGAACGGGGTCGCGTCAAAGTCGATGTTCGGGTTGAGCACCTTGGCATGCAGCGAAGGCGCGAGTTGGCGATGCTTCATCTGCAGCAACACCTTCGTAACGCCGGCGATGCCCGCTGCGCTCTCGCAGTGACCGATGTTCGACTTGGCCGAGCCGATGGCACAGGATTGCAGTTTGGCGTTTGCCGTGGCCTGGAAGGCCTTGGTCAAGCCTACGATCTCGATCGGATCGCCAAGCGAGGTGCCGGTACCGTGCGCTTCGATGTAGGAGACCATGCTCGGGTCAAGTCCCGCCTGCCGCAGCGCCTGCTCGATCACATTCGCCTGCGCATTCGGGTTCGGGACGGTATACCCGTTGGTTTTGCCCCCGTGGTTGATCGCCGTCGCCTTGATCACGCCGTAGATCTGATCGCCGTCTTCCATCGCTTTGGACAAGGGCTTGAGCAGCACCGCGCCAACGCCTTCGCCCGGCACGTACCCGTCGCCCCCTTCGCCAAAACTCTCGCATCGCCCTTTGCTCGACGCGAACTTGCCTTGGCCGAGCAAAATGTACTTATTCGGGTGAATCGAGACGTTGACACCGCCGGCGATCGCCAGCTCGCAACCGCCTTGTTGCAAGCTCTGGCAGGCCAGATGAATCGCCGTCAGCGAAGACGAACACATCGTATCGACGGCAAGGCTCGGCCCGTGCAGGTTGAAGAAGTACGACACCCGGTTGGCGATCGAAGCCGGACTTCCCGCCAGCGCGATCGGGCGGCCAAGCAGCGTCTCCTGTGCGCCGTACAGCTGATACTCTTCGTACATCACGCCGACATAGACCCCAACGTTGCCGTCAAGCCCCCGTCCGCGCTGCTTGGCGAGCGTCTCGCGGGTATAACCGGCGTCTTCCATCGCTTCATAGACGGTCTGCATGAACAATCGCTCCTGCGGGTCCATGAGCCCCGCCTCGCGCGGGGAGATGTTGAAGAACAGCGGATCGAATTGATCCACGCCGTCAATAAATCCGCCCCATTTGCTGTTCGTCTTGCCCGCCTTGTTTTTGTCCGGGTCAAAATAGAGGCTATGATCCCAGCGTTCTTGAGGAATCTCCGTGATCGAATCCTCGCCGTCCCGCAGATTGCCCCAGAATTCCTGAAGGTTGCGCGCCCCCGGATAGCGGCCGGAGACGCCGATGATCGCGACGTCCAGCCTGCCGTTCGCTCCCTCTTCTTGTGCATGCGCCATCGAAGTGAACCGCTGGCGTCGACGGCTGACGAGCGCCGTCCGTTCCGGCGTCTCCTTGACCGCAGGCTTGCGGACCGGCGCGGCGTCTTGCGCCGGTTCCTCGTCCCCTGTCAGCCGCACCAGTTGCGCTCGATGCGAGTCGAGGAAATACCCAGCCAGGTCTCGGAGGTTCTGGTACTCAAAAAAGAGCGTCTTGGGCAAAGAGCCAAATGTTTTTTCCAACTGGTTGGTCAGCTTCATCACCAGCATGGAATCAATCCCGTACTGTTCGAGCGGCGCATCCGCATCAAGGCGGCTCACCGGCCATTTCAAAACGGTGGACACCTGCTCTTTGAGATACGCGATCGCTCTCTCCTGCAAGGGGTCCGCGCTCGCAGCAGCTACCTCTTCCCGGCTCGTTTCCACGAGCTTCTCCGACACAGCGGCCTGCTCGTCTTCCGCAACCGCTCCAGCTTCCAGCACGCGGGAGGTATACCCTTTGAGACAGATGCGAACGCTTCCTTCCTTGTCGCAGAGGTCGACATCGAGCTTTTGCACCTTGTCTTCCGGCCGGCTGCCCGCGCTGTATCGAACGAGCGCCCACATCTCGGCTTCACACGGCCCGAAGACATCTAGCTCCTGCAGCGCAAACGGCAGTGCCGGCTTGAAGATCTCTTGCCCGATCAGGAACCCGACGGCCGATTGCAAGGCCGCATCTGCAAGGCTCGGATGCAGAAGGTAGTCGGTCAGAGATTCGGTGACGACGGGCGGCAGCCTCAATCCGGCCAGCACGCGCCCTTCGCCCACCTGCACCTGCTCGATGCCTTGATAGGCCGGCCCATACTCCATGCCCATCGCACGGAAAAATTCATAGCACTCCGCTGCCCCGTACTGTCCCTGCACGAAGGATGCTTGCAGTTCCTTCAGGTCCCACTTCGGCGCTTCTTCCGCCGGCGCATTCCGCACGGCACGTCCTTGGCTGTGCACGATCTCCTCCCCGTCTTGCAGGGTGTAGACCTCATATCCAACCTCTCCGCCCGCCTCCGGGAAGAGGGCGATGTGCACCTCGACAGGTTCTTCGCCGACGAGGATCGGCCGCGCCCAGACCACATTGCGCAGGCGAACATCCTTCAGGCCAGCCGCCTGCTCGACCGCCTTACGGGCCATCTCCAGATAGGCCACGCCGGGCAGCACCTTCTGCCCCTTGACCACATGATCGGCCAAGAAGAACTCCGCTCCCATGAACGTCGAGGAAAAGCGCTGTTCCGCAAAATCAGACGTGTTCCGATGAACCAGCGGATGCAACTGCGACGCCGTCGGAAGAGCGCTGACCTCCGCCTTCTGTGCAACCCAGTATTCTTCCCGCGCGAACGGATAGGTCGGCAGGTTCGTGCGCGTAGGTCTTTCTGCGCCGAACAGCGCGTCTCCCGCGATCTCGCCGCCTTGGCAATACAGACCGGCAAGTGTACGAAGGTGCTCCTGATAGGCCGCAGGGTTCGTCGCCAATTCGCGGCTCTTCCCTGCCAGCTCCAACGCCTGCTCCTGCAGGACCGGCTCTCCGGCCTTCTCGCGCGCCACCTTGCCGCGGAACACGTTGGCATCTTGCACACCTTCCCGCGCCTGTTTCAGAACGCGCAGCATCTCCTGCGCATCCTGCACCACGACCGCCAGACGATGGGCAAAATGCTGACGTCCCTCCAGCAACGTGTAGCTGATCTGCGCGAGACTGCCTGCCGCGCCCGAATCGGTCTCCAGCATCGCGATCATGTCTTGCAGTTTCTCTTGCAGCGCCTCGTCCGTTTTCGCCGAAAATGCGAGCAGGTAATGCGAGTCCTGGGGACCGGTATTCCCACCCTTTTCAAAACTGCGGACGACCATGTGCGCGTTGGTGCCGCTCATGCCGAACGAACTCAACGCTCCCACACGGCCTGCGCCCGCCCGCTTCGTCCACGGCTTGCTCGTCTTATTCACATAAAAGGCACTGTTCTCCCAACGGATATACTCGTTCTCCGTCTCGCAATGCAGGCTGGCCGGGATGGTCTCATGCCGCATCGCCTGAACCAAGCTGATCAGGTTGACCAAACCTGACGCCGCAAACGTGTGGCCCAGATTGGTCTTGGTCGAAGTCAGCGCACAATACCCGCGCTTTTGCGTGCGGCGCTTGAAGACGTCCTGCAGCGCATGAACCTCGACCGGGTCCCCGAGCTTCGTCCCGGTGCCATGCGTCACGATGTAGTCGATCTCTTCCGGGTCTACCTCGTGCTGCTCGTACACATCCTGTACGAGATTCGCCTGTGCGACGGTGCTTGGCGCCGTGATGCCGTTCGTCTTGCCGTCATAGTTCACGCCGCTGCCTTGGATGACCACGTAGACCGGGTCGCCGTCCGCCAGTGCTTGCGAGAGCCGCTTGAGCACGACCACCGCCACAGCTTCCCCCGGCACCAAACCGTTCGCCCCGTTGTCAAACGCCTTGCATTTGCCATCCTCCGACAGCATGCCGGCCTCCGTCATGCCTAGGTAAGCGGCCGGCGTCAGCAGCAAGTTCACGCCGGCGACCACCGCCGCGTCACACTCCCCATTTCGCAGGCTCAAGCAGGCCTGATGGGCTACCACCAACCCGGAGGAGCAGGCGGTATTGATCGCCATCACCGGGCCGCTAAAGTTCAGGAAATACGGCAGGCGCGCCGCAAGAATCGCGTTATGGTTCGACGTGATGCTGGTGCCCTCGCCTTGAGACAGCATCTGATAGTCGCCTTCTTCCACGCCGACGAACATGCCGATCTTGCTCTCGTTCAGATGTCGCTTGCCCAATCCCGCATCTTCCAGCGCCCGCCACGCCTCTTGCAGGAGCAGGCGCTGTTTCGGGTCCATCGCTTCGGCTTCCAGCGGCGAGATCTCAAAGAACAGCGGATCGAACTCCCGCACGCCCGGGATCGCACCCAGCCATTTGCTGCGGCTGCGGTCGCCATAATACTCCCGCCAGTCATAGCGGTCTTCCGGAATCTCGGTGACCGCATCCCGTCCTTCGGCGAGGATGTCCCACAGTTCGTCGATGTTGCGCGCCTGCGGGAAGCGCCCGCTCATCCCGATGATCGCAATCGGCTCCGGCCCCGCTCCCGAGGTCTCGGTCGCCGCCGTTTCCGCAATAGTGTCCTCAAGAGACGCTTCCGGCTGTTTCTCCACACGCTCAGGCTGCACTCGCTCCGTCGCGTAGAAGGCGCGCACGACTTCTCCATGCTCGCTCTCCAGATGCGAGACCAGCGCCTGAATCGTCGAATGCCCGAAAAACACCGCCGGGGAGATCTTCACGCCAAAATGCTTCGTCATCGCAGCGGCCAGCTCGGCCAAGCTGACCGACTCAAATCCAAAATCGGCCAGGTTCGTCCCCACGTCCAATTTGTCCCGCGAGACCTTTAGAATTCCGCCGATCAGTTCTTGCAAATTCCACGTCAAGCATTGCGCCACCGTGAATCCCTTCATCTCCGGACGTCTTCCGGAACCGGAAGAGAGGACCGCTTGCGAGGTCGGAGCCTTCGAAGGCTCCGGCTGCGACAGGCCGAGGAAGTGCTCGACTCGACGGCGCTCTCCGGCCATGACCAGATGCTGCATCCGCTCCTGCGAGAGAAGGAGGTCGAACATCGCCAGCCCTTCTTCCACTTCCAAGAAGCGCTGACCGCTCGTTTTCAGGTAGATCTTGGCGCTCTCCTCATCTTCCAGCCCCATGCCTCCGTCTCTCCAGAGCGGCCAGTTGATCACCAGCGTCTTACCGGGACGCCCCTGTTCGTTTCGCATGGCTGCATAGGCCATCTGGAACCGATTCGCCAGCGCATAGTCACCCGAACCAAAGTCGCCGAGGACCGCCGAAGACGACGAGAAATAGCAGACGAACTCCAACGCCTCTTCGTCTGCGAGCAGCTCGTCAAGCACTTGGGTGCCCCTGATTTTCGGGTCGAGGATACGTTTGAAACTCTCCGCATCTTTCTCAAGGATGCTCCGGTCGCTCGTGACACCCGCCGCATGCACAACGCCATGAATCGCACCAAACTGCTCACGCGCTTGAGCAAGCCCTTCCCGCATCGCATCCGCATCGCAGACATCAGCTTTCACATACAGGACTTGGCTGCCCAGTTGTTCCAGAGCACGGAGCTTGGCCAGCTTCTCATCGTCATGCGCAGAGCGGCCAGTCAGGATCAGCTTGACCGGACCTTTTTTCGCAAAATATTCCGAAAATAAATACCCAAGCCCGCCGCATCCTCCGGTGATCAGATAAGTGCCCCCTGCTCTCACCTTCAAGTCGCCCGCATGCAAGTCGGTCGGCTGCACGGAGCAGACATAGCGCTTGCTGGATCGGTAGAGAACGCTGGAGAGCGACGGCGCTTGCAGTTCCGTCAAAATCTTCGGCAGGCACGCAGCGAGCGAGACCTCTCCCTCTTGGATGAACATGGCCGCCTGCGTCTGTGGCAGCACGAGCCGTAGCGAGCGGGTCAGCGCGATCCACGACTCCAGATGACAGCGCTCCAATTCGTTGGCATAAGAACCGAGGAGCAGCAGTCGCTTGGCCTGCACGTTCGACTTCGCCAGATCTTGGACAAGAGGAACGAGCGCAGCCGGGTCCTGACGGCAGCTCGCATCCTCCAGCGGACAGAGGTACAGCACGGCGTTCACCTCTTGCCAGTCCTGCCGCCCGTCGCCGAGCACGTCCTGAAGGCTCTCCCCGCTGGTGACGAACGCAACCTGTGCGCGATCATCGACAGCCTGCACCGCTTCCACGACCGCTTGCTGATGCTCCGGCTCTGTCAGGAAGCAGATCAGCTTGCTCGCACGAAGCGGCGTTCCCTCGGCCGCCTTTTCCTCCTTCCAGACTTCTTCATAGGTCAACAATTCAGAAGCCGGCTCAGAAACGGACTCGTTTCTGCTTGCCGGCTGTGCATTTCGAATCATATCTATCGCTTCGGATTTGGACAAACGATTGTGTTTCACTTCAGACAATAGTTGCTGCAGGAAATCTTTCATATGTGCCTCCTCACGGTTCGGTGTTCCTTTTCGAATTTCTCTCATAAAATAGAAAAAAGGGAGGATCGCTCCTCCCTTTTCTTAGGTTCTGCTATGAAAATATGTCATGCGGACATACTCTTCCCATGTCATCTGCCCACATGCACACGACACAATGCAACTGGATGTGCCCCTTACGTCCGCCAACGCGCCGCAACATCGATTGGAAGCAAATAAGGAGTTTGTTTCAATCATGCTATCATTTACCTTCTTATAGCTAATACTAATCTCGCAACATTCATTTAGTCAAGAGATCAATTCGGGATCAGGGCGCTGCTGATTTTCAGAAGGGCTTCTTCGAGGGTGATCTCTTCGTCCACCATCTCGTCCAGAATCTGCTCATAGAACCCTTCGTCAAAATTCGGCCCCTCCACCGCCCAGCATCTCTCACGGGCAAACGGATAGGTCGGTAGCGAGAGGCGGCGCGGTCTCTCCGTGCCATACAAAGAACCGTACTCCACACGCAGGCCCTTGACCCAGAGGTCGGCCAGCTTGGCAAGCTGGCCGCTCTCCCACCATTTCGTCACGAGCTCCTGCAGATCTTGATCCGCCGCGAACGACAGCGAGCTGTCCGTCGCGCCTTTGAGCTGACCGCGGAAGACCGCGCCAAGCGCCGGACGGCCTTGCAGATAGGCGGACAGCTTCTGCTGCAGGTCCTGTGCGGAGGTTGCCACCACGGCGAGCCGCTCACCCATCACTTCGCGCCCCACCTGCAAGGTATAGGCCGCATCGGCGAGCGTGTCATCCGTCACGACCTGTCTGTCGATCGCCGCCTGCAGGCGCAGCACCTGCTCGTGCAGACGCTGCTCGTCTTTGGCGGACAGCACGAGCAGAGCCGGACGGTTCTGCGCGATACGGGCAGCCGCTCGCGGTGCTACCTCCGGCACATGCTCCTCGATCACAAGATGCGCATTGGAACCTCCCGCTCCGAACGAGGAGATGCCAGCGATGCGCGGAACCTCGCGAAGCTCGCCGTCCACCTCCAGCAGCGGGCGCTTCCACTCCGCCAGTTCCCGCTGCACGACGAACGGCGTCCGACCAAAGTCGATGTTCGGGTTCAGCACGTCTGCGTGCAGAGACGGCACCAGCTGGCGATGCTTCATCTGCAGCAGCACTTTGGTCAGGCCCGCGATGCCAGCCGCACTCTCGCAGTGGCCGATGTTCGATTTGACTGATCCGATCGCGCAGAATTGCGTGTCTGCCGTGTCTTCTTGGAAGACTCTCATCAATCCGGCGATCTCGATCGGGTCGCCGAGCGCCGTTCCCGTGCCGTGCGCTTCCAAGTAAGAGAGGGAGCGCGGGTGAATGCCGGCCTTTTTGAACGCGCGTCCGATCACGCGAGCTTGCAGATTCGGATTCGGGACGGAGTAGCCGTTGGTCTTGCCGCCGTGATTGACCTCCGTCCCCTTGATCACGCCGTAGATCTGGTCGCCGTCCTCCAACGCCTTGGCGAGCGGTTTGAGCAGCACAGCGCCGACGCCTTCACCCGGCACGTACCCGTCGCCCCCTTCACCAAAGCTCTCACAGCGCCCTTTGCTCGACGCGAACTTGCCTTGGCCGAGCATCAGGTACTTGTTCGGATGCAAGGACAGGTTGACCCCGCCGGCCACGGCCAGCTCGCAGTCGCCTTGCTCCAGACTCTGGCAGGCCAGATGAATCGCCGTGAGCGACGAGGAGCACATCGTATCGACCGCAAGGCTCGGGCCGTGCAAGTTGAAGAAATAGGACACGCGGTTGGCGATCGACGACGGGTTGCCCGACAAGGCCATCGGACGGCCCCGCAGCGTCTCCTCCGCTCCGTAGAGCTGATACTCCGAGTACATCACCCCGACGTAGACCCCGACATTGCGCTCCTCGCCCGATTCCCCGCCTGACACGAGCGTGTCGCGGGTGTAGCCCGCATCTTCCATCGCCTCATACACGGACTGCAGGAACAGGCGCTCTTGCGGGTCCATGATCTCAGCTTCCCGAGGTGCGATGTTGAAGAACAGCGGGTCGAACTTGTCGACATCGCGCACGAACCCGCCCCACTTGCTGTACGTCTTGCCACGCTTGCTGCGATCCGGGTCATAATACGGGGTGTGA
Source organism: Paenibacillus sp. PvR008 (assembly GCA_040544055.1). Lineage (GTDB taxonomy): Bacteria > Bacillota > Bacilli > Paenibacillales > Paenibacillaceae > Paenibacillus. The sequence goes on along the minus strand of JBEUOG010000018.1, from coordinate 40,854 downwards.
TCCCAGCGCTCCTTTGGAATCTCGGTGATCGAGTCCCGACCCTCGCGCAAGTTGTTCCAGAATGCCTCCAGATCATCCGCCTGCGGGTAGCGCCCTGACAGGCCGATGATCGCGATGTCGAGCGCGCCGCTCTGTTTGGTCGGCTCCTTGACCGCCGCGCGAACCGGCGCGACGACCTTCCGCACAGGCGCTGCCACCGAAACCGATGCAGGCTCTGCCGGTCGCTCCTCGACCCCGGGCAGGTCGATCAGATGGGCACGGTGATTTTTCAAAAAGTACCCGGTCAGATCGCGAATGTTCTGGTACTCGAAGAACAGCGTCTTCGGCAACGCACCGAACGTTTTTTCCAATTGACGGGTCAGCTGCATCACCATGATCGAGTCGATGCCGTACACTTCCAGCGGCGCAGACGCTTCGATGCTCTCAGCCGGAACTCCCAGGACGGAGGACAGCTGCTTTTTGAAAAAATCGGCCGCTGCGCTCGCCAGAACCGCCTCTTCCTTGGCAGTCGGGATCGGAGCTGCGGGAACCTGCTTGTCGGTCTCGCCTGTCAGCAGGTCGATCACCTGCTGGATCGTCGGCAGTTCCGAGAAGGTGCTCGGCGTCAGATCCAGGCCGAACTCCTCGTTGAGACGATCGGCCAGCTCATTCATCAGAAACGCATCGATCCCGTAGTCCAGCCACTCGGCCTCGGCATCCAGTTCATCAGGTCTGACCTGCAGCAAGTCCGAGGCGATCTGCAGCACTCTCGCTTGCACATGGCCAGCCACGCTGTGAACCGGGCGGGCAGCAGGGGCAGGGAACAGCGGGTGCAGCTTCTCCGTGATCCGGGCGAGGTCGCCTTGCACCACCATCACCTGATCGCACCCGATGGCCAAGCCCTGATAGAGAGCCCGAATCCCGTTCCGGCTCTCCAGCGGGATCATCCCCGTATGCTCTCTCATCCATTGCTCCGTCTCTGCATCCACCCGCATTCCGCCGTCTTGCCAGAGCGGCCAGTCGATCGCAAGCGTGCGGCCTTGGCGTTGCCCGCGAGCGACCAGACGATTGCGCTCGGCAGCATAAGCATCCAAGAATCCGTTGGCCGCCGCATAATCGGCCTGCCCCGGATTACCGAGGCAGCCGGCCACAGCGGAGAACAGCACGAAGAAGTCCAGCGGCAGCCCGATGCTCGAACGGTCGAGGTGGACCAATCCGCTCACTTTGGGAGCCAGCACCTCCTGCATCTCCTGCCCGGTCTTGCGGATGATGAAGTTGTCGCGGATCACGCCCGCTCCGTGCAGGATGCCTTGGAGGGTGCCATAGCGCGCCCGGATCTCCTCAAACAGTCCGGCGACCGCCTCTTCCCGCGTCACATCGACCTGTTGGTACTCGATGTGTGCGCCGAGGTCCTTCAACTCCTGCAGAGCCGCTTGCTGCTGCAGGCCCAAGGGGGAGCGGCCGGTGAGGATCAGTCGCGGATCCTTGACTTGGCTTGCGATCTCTTTGGCAAAAATCAGGCCGAGTCCTCCCGCACCGCCGGTCAGAAGGTAGACGCCGCCATCGCGCCACGGGATGTGGAACGCCTGCTGCGAGACTTCCGCCACATCCCAAGAAGCGACCCAGCGCTGCCCGTATCGGTAGCGGATGCGGGCATCTTGCAGGGAATGGCGATTTTCCAAAAGCTTGTGTTCCAATCCTGCCGTGTCCTCGACCTCGATCAGCTGCGCGATCAGGTTCGGGTTCTCGCGGCGGGCGGTGCGAAGCAGTCCGGCAAGGCCGCTGAAGACCTGACCTTCTCCGTCGGCAGGCACCACGACTTGCACCAGCGCCTTGCCCTGTGGCTTGCTGCGCAGAAGGGTCTGAATCTCTTCGAACACGCGCACCGCATACGCTTGGTAGCGCTCGGCGATGTCCTGACGATCCGACTGCAGCGCCACGACCTGTCCGCCGAGCACGAGAGGTGCCGTCAGCTCGCAGAGCAGCACCAGATGCTGCGACAGGGCAGGAAGGGCCGTCTTCTGCGCGATGCCCTGCTGCTTCCAGCTCGGCTGCAGCAAGTGCGCTCCCTGCGTGCGCCCCCCTGCTCCCTCTTCCAGCACGCGCGAGGTGTAGCCTTTCAAGCGCACGCGCACCTGACCATTTTCGTCACACGCGTCCACGTCGAACTTTTGCACCTTGTCTTCCGCTGTGCTGCCTTCGCTGCGGCGCACCACGGCCCACATCGAGGGCGTGCACGGGCCGTAGATCTCGACTTCCTCCAACGCGAAGGGCACAAGCGGCTTGAATGACGCAGTGCCGAGCATCAGGCCTATCGCGGCCTGCAGCGCCGCGTCCATGAGGCTCGGGTGCAGAACGTAGCGGCTCTCTGTGTCAGCCATGCAATCGGGCAGCGACAACTTCGCCAGCACCTGCCCCGTTCCGATCGACAGGCTCTCGATCCCTTGGTGTGCCGGCCCGTAGTCCAGCCCGGCTTGGCGGAAGAGCTCGTACAGTTCGGAAGCGCTGATTCGGTTCTGCGAGCAGGCCGTCTGCAGAGTGGCGAGATCGACGGCAGGAGCATCTGCCTTACCCAAGCGTCTCGCCCGGCCTTGGCTGTGTACGACAGCCCCCCGCCCGTCTTTGACTTCAAAGGAAATCGCCTCGGCCTCTTCCGCCCGCAGCCCGACCTGGACCTTAACCGGCCCGTTCCCTGCGAGGATCGGGCTTGCGAAGCCCACATGCTGCAAGCGCCATGCGCTGCCTTCTTCGCTCGCTCCTGCCGCCAGCTCAAGAGCTGCGCGGACCATTTCGAGATGGGCCACGCCCGGCAGAATCCGCTGTCCGTTGATCACATGATCGGCAAGGAAGAACTCTTTTCCTGTAAAAACAGACGCATAGCGCTGCTCTTCCAGCACCGAAATGTTTTCGTGCAGTAACGGATGCAGCGCGCGGGAGTTTGTGCCGCCCGCCTTCGCGACAGACTGCGCCGAACCCTCCGGCTTCCAATACCGCTCCTTGGCAAACGGATATGTCGGCAGCGGGATGCGCGCATAGGGCAGCCCTTCAAACAGGCGTCCGTACTCCAGCGCATAGCCTTGTGCATACAGATCGGCCACGGCCGCGAGCTGTTCGAGCAGGTCTGCCCCTAGGGCAGCATGGCGACAGTTTTCGATGCACTGGTTGCCGTAGCGTTTGAGCGACGGCTGTTCCCGAAGTTCGTTCTCAAGCAATTCGCCGTGATGCACACCGGCGACTTTTCCCGTCTCCAGCCATTTTTGCAGCGACTTGACCAGTTCCGGCACATCGCGCACCACGCAAGCCAAGCGGTGAGGCAGATGCCTGCGCCCGACGAGCAAGGTGTAGCTGATGTTGCCGCAGTCCGCATTCGGTTCCTGCTCGCAGAAGGCGATCAGATTCTGCACCTGCTTGCGAAGCTGTTCGGCGGTGCGAGCGGACAGCACGATCAGATGCCCAGCTCTGTCAATCGGCGTCCGAACGGTCTGCGGCGCTTCCTCGATCACCATATGCGCGTTGGTGCCGCTGAACCCGAAGGCGCTGATCGCCGCGCGGCGCTTGCTCCCCGGCTCGATGCTCCAGTCCCGCAGCTTGGTGTTCACATAGAACGGGCTGGCTTGATGCTCGATGTTTGCATTCCACGCATCAAAATGAAGCGAGGGCGGCAGTTGCTTGTGTTCCAGCGCGAGCAGGATTTTGAGCACCCCGGCGACCCCGGCCGCCGCAGCTGCGTGTCCGATGTTCGTTTTGATCGAACCGATCGCGCAGTATTCCTTGCGATCCGTGTAGGCGCGGAAGGCGCGGGTCAAGGCGTCGAACTCGATCGGATCGCCGAGCTTCGTTCCGGTGCCGTGCGCTTCGACCAGTTGAATCTGCTCCGGGTTGATCCTATGCGTCTCATAGACTTTGCGCTCCAGACGCTCTTGCGAATTGGCGCTGGGAGCGGTGATTCCGTTCGTCGTGCCGTCCTGGTTGAGCGCTGAGCCTCGAATCACGCCATAGATATGATCTCGGTCGGCGAGCGCGTCTTTCAGTCGTTTGAGGACGACGACCCCCACGCCTTCTCCCGGCACGAATCCGTTCGCCTGGTCATCGAACGTGTGACAGCGCCCCGTCGCCGAGAGCATGCTCGCACGCTCTGCCGCCAAGTGGAAACGAGGCGTGCTCTGGATGAAAACGCCGCCGGCCAGCGCCATGTCCGTCTCCCCCGACCACAACCCTTGGCAAGCCAAGTGGATGGAGACGAGCGAACTCGAACAAGCCGTGTCGACCGCGACCGCTGGGCCTTGAAGGTCTAGGAAATACGAGATGCGCGCCGGAATCACAGAGGCGGCGTTGCCCCACATCGCTTGTGCCGGTGCCTGTTCAACCATCGACTGCTGGTAGTCGCCTCCGTTGATCCCGACATACACCCCGCAGGAGGCTCCTTTGACCGCGTCGCCGGCATAACCGGCCACTTCGAGCGCTTTCCAAGACTCTTCGAGGAAAATGCGCTGCTGTGGGTCCATGTACGTCGCTTCAACGCCCGAGATGTGGAAGAACAGCGGATCGAAGCGGTCGATGTCATCGAGGAAGCCGCCTTCGTTGCAAAAGCGTGCTCCCTCCGCATGATAAGAGCGAAGATCCCATCGCGTCACCGGGCCAACGAGATCGTCTCCGTTCGCCAGATGCTCCCACAGCTCTCCCAAGTCCCCCGACTTCGGAAAACGCCCGCTCATGCCGACGATCGCAATCGCATTAAGATCTCCGCCTTGTTCGGAGATCTTTTTCCCCGCATCGTCTCGACCGTCAACTCGACCGCCTTCTCGAGCACTTTCTTGAGCGCCTTGCTGAACGTCAGCTTGAGCTCTTGCCGTTTGCACCAATGTTGCTGCCGATGCAATTGTATTTGCAATTGCAGGGTCATTTGCGATTGCAGTCGCTGAGGTCGTCGCCGATGTTTGAGGCTTGGCGGGAGCGAACGCTGTCGCAAGCGCTTCTTTGTATTGCCGGAGCATGTAGGAAGCGAGTTGGTTGACCGAGCTGTAATCGAACAAGTTCGTCGTCTTCAACCCGACCGGCAGCTTGTCGTTCAGCGCCTGCACCAGATGAACACCCGTGATCGAATCCAGACCGTAATCGGCAAACGACTTATCGGAATCAATCCGATCCCGATCCACTTTTAACGAAGAGACGAGCTGGTCCTTGATCGCCTCCTTCACCCGCTCCTCGATCAGCGCTTCCGTCACCTCGGAGGCCGGAGCCTCGCCCGCTTCTCTCGACACAACGGGGGTCTCCGTTTTCGGCGACTTCGCTGCGGTGGAGGCCACCGTCGGCCCTTGCCCCTGTTTCTGTCGCACCACCCCGTCGCTTTCCGCCACGATGATCTGCTGCCCGAGATCGTGCGCCTTTTGCGCCGGATGATCGACCGCGCGGAATCCTTCCGCTTTCAGCACCGAGGACCAGGCCTCCGGAGACAAGCCCGGGCAACCCGGCATGCGCAGCTCCGCATCCTCATACCGCCACCATCCATCGAGCAGGCCAAAGGTCAGGTGCGTGAACACCGAATTGCTGCTCATCTCGTTGAGCAGCAACAGGCCGTTTTTTGCTAAAACGGCCTTGGCATTGCGCAAGGTCTGGCGAATGTTCTTGGTGGCATGTAGGCAGTTGGTCGCCAACACGAGGTCATACGCCCCCGCATCCAGTCCCTGCCCGGCGATCGGCTCCTCCACATTGAACACTCGATAGGTCAGATACGGAGCCTTCGGAGCATACTCCCGTTCGGCATGGAGCAAAAACGCCTTGGAGATGTCCGTGTAGCAATATTCTTCGACGTGCTGCTGATAAGGTTGTAGCTTGTCAAACACCATCGCGCTCGTCCCGCCGGTTCCGGCTCCGATCTCCAAGATGCGGATGCGCGCCGCCGGTTCGTTTTTCAAACCCTCCTGCAGGTAGAGGACCACCGTGTCGGCCAGCACTTCGTTGAAGCCGTCGGAGATCGCGTTGTTTTTATACACGCCTTCCACCAGCTTCATCGAGGCATCAGGGAACAGGATGTCCGTCGCCGCCCGCTTGCCCGTCAGAATGTCCGGCAGTGCGCGCATCGTCGTCTCGACCAGCACGACCTGCGCCTTGAGTTCCGCTTTTTCCAGCCAGCGAGACTTTCTCACCTCCCACTCCTGCCAGAGCGTTTCCGACGATGCGTCGAAGCTGAGATGCGCATAACGGGTCAAGAGGGCGAGGCTTTCTTCGTACCACTTGTTATATAAGTCGGCCAACCCGCGAGCCGGGTTCTTGGCCGAATGCAGTCCCAGTTCGCGCAGGTGCGCCCCGAGCAGACGACAGAGGAGTTCATCCAGTTCCTCGCGATCACGGCTGCCTTCCGCCCAGACGCGAAGGAGGGTGGCGTCATCAGACACGAACTCCTTGCGGATCTGTTTCACAATGGAGGGATGCTTCTGCGGATAGACGGTGATGATGTCTCCTGCTCTTGTCCCTAGATACCGGTTCATGATCTTGCCCCCTCAAGTCAGGTGATTTGCTTTCCTATCTTTTGCATAAAAAAAAGCCCCCCCTTCCCGGACAGGAAGAGGAGCGCTTTTCATCTAGTTCAAAATCTTCATCAGTGCCATCTGATCCATCGGACCTGCCAGCAGCGCCTCCAGCGCCTGCATGCCCTCAGGCGGCTCGATCGAGCCGATCCCCGCCTGGGTCATGCGTTCCTGATAGGCCGGAGATGCGACGACCCCGACCGAGCCCCAGTAGCCCCAATTCATCACTTTCACGGCACAAGGCCATTCCTGTGCGAGCCGGTGCGCAAACGCGTCGGTAAAGGTGCAGCCGGCCACATAGTTGCTCTGGCCTGCCGCTTTGAGAAACGCGTTCACCGAGGAGAAGATCATCACGAAGTCGAGCGGTTCTTCGCCAAACACCTGCGCCATGCGGACGCTGACATCCACCTTGGCTGCGAGCGAGGCGCGGAACTGCTCCTCCTCCATGTTGGCCAGGCTGCTGTCCGCCAGCACGATCGCGGAGTGTACGATCCCGTCGACCTGTCCGTAGCGAGCCTTGATCTCCTCATAGGCGCGCTCCAGCGACTGTCGATCCGTCGCATCCGCCGCGATGTAGTGCGGTGCAGGCCCCAGCTTGGACAGGGCGATCCGCTTGGCTTCAATCGCGGCATCCTGCGAACGGCGGCCGATCCAGACGATCTGCGCCGCGTAAGTACGGATCATGTACTCGCTCCAGACTTCGCCGATGCCGCCGGCCCCGCCGATCACCACGTATACGCCGCCCGGCTTGTAGATCGTCTGATCCGGCTGTGGGCAACTCAGCTCCGCCAGTTGCTGGCGATGCCATTGCCGTCCTCGATAGACCCATGCATCCCCTTGCGGGTCTACCGGGATCGTGAACAGGTCGGGCAGCGGCCATGCCTCCTCTGCGTCCAGATCGACCAGGCGAATGTTCCAGTTCGGATACTCCTTGGCCATCGAACCGATCAGGCCATGCAAGCCGGCGTGAACCGGGTTGACCGCCTCTTCGCGGTGCAGAGCCTGCGTGTGCGTCGTCAGCACCGTCCAGCCAAGGCTTCGAGCTCCGTACCCGAGATCGAGCACCGCTTTGATCAGGCGGAAGGCGAGCAGAACCCCTTCGTGCTGCCCGGCGATCACCGCCTCCAGCTCCAGCCCGTCAGAAGAACGGTCGGGCGCGATCCAGAAAATGTGATCGAGCGCACCGCGCGCCTGCAGCTTGCTGGCGATGGCCTCCACGCTCTCTCCCGGCTTGATGTCAAGTTCGCGCGCGTTCGGCAGATACTGCCGTATCGCTTGCTGCTGCTCCGGCGTGCCGCCTACGATGGCGATCTGATCGAGCGGGGATGGGTGCAAGGGGCCTCGCTCCAAGGGAACCGCATCCCAGATAGGAACCAGACTCACAACCTCGCCTTGCTCATCGTGCAGAAGGTTCGCTTCTGCGCTTGAAGTCTGCGGTGCAAAGGAAGCCACTCCCGGATTCTCCATCAGTGACTCCACCCAGCAGCGCTGCTTGGCGAACGGGTAGGTCGGCAGGGAGATGCGTCGCGGTCTGTTTCCTTCGTAGAGCCGGCTCCAGTCAAACACCAATCCTTTGACCCACAGGTCGAGCAGCTTCGCATATTTGCGCTTGCTCACCCACGCCTCGATCGCCGCCTGCAAGTCTTCATCGGCCGCAAACAAGGACAGGGTCTCTTTGTTGCCTTTGAGCTGACCACGGTACAAGCCGTCAATGCCGTCCTCCCCATTCAGGAAGCCCGCCAGCTTTTCCACCAACTCCCCGACGCTCGAAGCCGTCAGGCCCAACCGCTCCTCCATCGCTTCTCGTCCGACCTGCAAGGTGTAGGCGAGATCGACGAGGTCGGCTTCGGTGAACGCTTCCTCTTGCAAAACGGTCAGGAGATGCCTTGCCTGCTCGATCAGGCGCGGCTCTTCTTTGGCCGACAGCACAACGACCGCCGGGTTCTCTGCGGTGACCTTCCGCTGCACGCGAACCTCCGCTTCGGGAACGTATTCCTCCAGCAAGAGGCAGGCATTGGAACCACCCGCGCCAAAGCTGCTTACAGTTGCTCTCCTCGGCACTTCCCGCCCGTCGATCACCGGCCGCTTCCATTCCGCCAGCTCCTGCTGGACGACGAACGGCGTGCGGTCAAAGTCGATGTGCGGGTTGAGCACGGCTGAATGCAGAGAAGGCACGAGCTGACGATGTTTCATTTGCAGCAGCACCTTCGTCAGACCGGCGATGCCCGCGGCGCTCTCCGAGTGCCCGATGTTCGATTTGACCGAACCGATCGCGCACTTCTGCCCGCCGACACGCGATTCTTGGAAGACCTTGGTGAGACCGACGATCTCAATCGGGTCGCCCAGCGACGTTCCGGTGCCGTGCGCTTCCACATAGGAGAGCGTGCCCGGATCGATGCCGGCCTCTTTAAAAGCGCGGCCGACCACGCTCGCCTGCGCGTTCGGGTTCGGGACCGTATAGCCGTTGGTCTTGCCGCCGTGGTTGATGGCGGTCGCTTTCAGCACGCCGTAGATCTGGTCTCCGTCTTCCAGCGCTTTGGCCAGCGGCTTGAGCAGCACAGCGCCCACGCCTTCGCCCGGCACATATCCGTCGCCGCCTTCGCCAAAGCTCTCGCAGCGCCCTTTGCTCGACGCGAAGTTGTTCTGCCCGAGCAGCAGGTACTTGTTCGGGTGCACCGACACGTTGACGCCGCCGGCAATCGCCACCTCGCACCCGCCATGCAGCAAGCTCTGGCAAGCCAGATGAATCACGGTCAAGGACGAAGAGCACATCGTGTCGACCGCCAGGCTCGGCCCGTGCAGATTCAGGAAATAGGACACGCGATTGGCGATCGAAGACGGGTTGCCGGCCAGCGCCATCGGCTTGCCGAGCAGCGTCTGCTGCGCCCCGTACAGCTGATACTCTTCATACATCACGCCGACGAACACCCCGACATTGCCGTCGAGCCCATAGGCGCGGTGCTTGGCAAGCGCATCGCGGGTGTAGCCCGCATCTTCCATCGCTTCATAGACAGTCTGCAGGAACAGCCGCTCTTGCGGGTCCATGAACTCCGCTTCGCGAGGGGAGATGTTGAAGAACAGCGGATCGAACTTGTCCACATCTTGGAGGAAGCCACCCCACTTGCTGTTCGTTTTGCCCGGTTTGCGCTTGTCGGCGTCGTAATACGGGCTGTGATCCCAGCGGTCAGCCGGAATCTCCGTGATCGAGTCCCGACCGTCGCGCAGGTTTTTCCAAAACTCGCGCAGGTTCTGCGCCTCCGGGTAGCGGCCGGATACGCCGATGATCGCGATATCCAGCGGTTTTGCATCAGAAGTTGCTTCAACGGTCGGCACGTTTGCACGCACCTTCGAAGGAGCTTGTACGAAACGGCCTCTCCCTCGCTTGCTGAGCACAGGCGCTTCCCGCTCTGCGATCGGCTCGGCTGCGGCAACCGGCTCAGCGGCTGCCGCAGCCGGCTGATCTGTCGGCACCTCGACCCCGAGCAGCTTTTTCATCGGCTCCGGATAGGAGTCGATGAAGTACCCGGTCAGGTCTTCGATGTTCTGATATTCGAAGAACAAGGTCTTCGGCAGCGAACCGAACGCTTTTTCCAGCTGGTTGGTCATCTGCATGACCATGATCGAATCGATGCCATAGTCCTCCAGCGGCGCATCCGCTTCGATGCGGGCCGTCGGCATCTTCAGGACGGTCGATAGCAATTTTTTGAAAAAAAGAATCGACTTGTCCCGCAGGATCTCTTCCGACACCGAAGACGTGCTCAGCACAGAAGCCGATGCAGTCGGAACTGCCGTCTCTTGCGGCTGCTTCAACAGGGAAGCCCGCAGCTGTCTCATGTCGCCGTGAAACACGACAACCTGATCCTGTTCCACCGCGAGGCTCTGATACAGCGCCTGTACGCCGCTCAAGGTCGGCATCGCGGTCATGCCTAGCTGCTCTTGCAAGGTTCGCTCCGTCTCGGCATCCAAGCGCATGCCGCCGTCCTGCCAGAGCGGCCAGTTGATCGACAGCGTGCGACCTTGGCGCTGCTTGGCTGCCACCTGCCCGTTGCGATACTGGGCATATGCATCCAAGAAGGCATTGGCCATGCTGTAGTCCGCTTGGCCCGGATTGCCGAGTACACCGGCGATCGACGAGAAGGTGACGAAGAAGTCGAGAGGCATGTCGCCGCTCGCTTGATCCAGATTCACCAGACCCGCCACTTTGGGAGCCAGCACCTCGGCCAGTTCCGCTTCCGTTTTCTTCAGCATGAAGTTGTCGCGGATCACGCCGGCGCTGTGGACGAGGCCGTCCAGCTTGCCGGAGTCGGCGCGGATGGCGTCAAACAGGCGCGCGACCTGTGCTCTGTCGGTCACATCCACACGCTTGTACTCGATGCGAGCACCTGTCGCTTGCAGCTCCTGCATCGCGGTCTGCTGTGCCGCTCCAAGAGCAGAGCGGCCGGTGAGATACAAGGTCGTGCCGCTGACTTGCTGCACGATCTCCCGAGCCACGATCAGGCCGAGACCGCCTGCGCCGCCCGTGATCAGGTACGTCCCGCCATCTTTCCACGGGATGTGCACCTCCTGCCGGGAGACCTCCGCTTCGCTCCAGCCTGCCACCCAGCGCTTGCCATCTTGGTAGCGAACGTGACGGTCTTCCAAGCGGGCGAGATTCTCTTGCAGGCGAGCGACCACTTCCGTCGCGTCGGACGTGCGCTCCAGTTCGACCAGTTGCCCGATCAGGTTCGGATTCTCTTGCGACGCCGTTCGCAGCAGAGCGGAGAGTCCTGCGCTCAAGCGATGCTCCGGCTCGGTGCCGACTGCGATCTGCACGAGCACTTGGCCTTTGGGCTTCTGCTGGAGCAGAGCTTTGATCTCTCGGAACGCTTGGGTCGCGTGCGCTTCATAACGCGCTGCCGGATCGGATGTCTCCGAGCGCAAAGTTATGCAGCGAGCGTCGTGCACGTCTGCCTCCATGTCGCAGAGGAGCACCAAGCGCTGGCTGTAGCTCGGCTGTTGTGCCGGCTCGCCGACCGGTTGCTCCGTCCAGTTCGGGAGCAGCATCAGCGTTCCTTCCCGGCCGCGCCCATCGTCCAGTTGTCGTGCGGAATAGCCCTTGATACGAACGCGGACATCGCCTTCTGCGGCGCAGAGGTCAAGGTCGAACTTCTGCACCTTGTCCCCCGGACGGCTGCCAGCGCTGCGGCGCACGAGCACCCACATCTCGTCCGTGCACGAACCGAGGATGTCCACTTCCTCCAACGCGAACGGCAGAGCCGGACGCTTGATGTCGGCACCGTCGGACAGCAGGGCCAGCGTGACCTGCAAGGCCGAATCCATCAGGCTCGGATGCAGCACAAACGAGCTTTCCTGCTCAACGGAAGCCGGCAGCACAAGGCGGGCGAGCGCTCGATCCGTGCCCAGATGCACGCGCTCGACGCCGCGATGTGCCGGCCCGTGGTCGATGCCAAGCGACTCAAACATCGAGTAGAACGCGGAGGCATCGAGCGTCTTCAGGGAGCACTGAGACTGCAAAGTCTTGAGGTCAAGGCTTGGCATGGCTCCAAACGACTTCCAGACCGCACGCCCTTGCGAGTGAATGACCGGCTCCTGACCTGCCTCCTCCTCGCGATAGACCTCAAACCCGATCTCGCCATCCGCTTCCGGGAACAGGCTCAGATGCACATCCAGCGGCTGCTCCCCGAGGAGGAGCGGGCTTGCCCAGATGACATGCTTCAGGCGCAGGCCGTCTCTTCCATCTTTCAGAGAAGCGGCCGCCAGTTCGACAGCTTCGCGCGCCATCTCCAGATACGCCACGCCCGGCAGCATGCGCTGGCCTTGCACGACATGGTCGGCCAAGAAGAACTCCTCCCCTGTGAAGGTCGAGGTAAATCGCTGCTCGGTCAGGTCGGACGTGTTGCGGTGAAGCAGCGGGTGAAGCGCCGTGTTCATCGCGTGCGACGAACGGCGTCCGCTGCCTGCCGTCCCCTCCTCCTTGGACATCCAGTAGCGCTCTTTGGCGAACGAATAGGTGGGCAGGCTGATGCGCTGCGGTAGGGTTTGATACAGCTCGTTCCAGTCAATGCTGTCACCAAGGACCCAGAATTCGGCGAGCTTGTCGTGCTGACGATTCTGCATCCAATCGCTTGCCTCGGATGCGAGGTGGCCAAGGCTCGGCTTGTCCTTGCCACGTCTGACCTGACCACGGTACAGCCCGGCGATGTTTTCCTGCCCTTGCACGTACGCTTCCAAACGGTCTGTCAGCTCTTGCAAGGATCGGACCACGAGGGCCATCCGCTCTTCCATCTTTTCGCGTCCCACCTGCAACGTGTAGGCCGCGTCCACCAGATCGGCATCCGTGATGCGTCCTTCCGCCACGAAGGCGAGCAGTTGGCGGCTCTTTTCCTGCAGGCGCTCCTCATTCTTCGCCGACAGCACGACGATCACCGGCTGCTCCGGCGCGGTGCCTTTGGTCTGGCGTGCTCCGCTCGGGATATATTCCTCGATCACCAGATGCGCGTTCGAACCGCCGGCGCCAAACGACGAGATCCCTGCGATGCGCGGATATTCTCGACGAACCCCATCCAGTTCCAGAACCGGACGCGGCCACTCTCCCAGTTCCTGCTGCACGACAAACGGCGTCTTGCCGAAGTTGATGTTCGGGTTCAGCGTCTTGGCGTGCAGGGTCGGCGCGATCTGTACATGCATCATCTGCAGCAACACTTTGGTCACGCCCGCGATGCCTGAAGCGCTCTCGCAATGGCCGATGTTCGACTTGGCCGAGCCGATCGCGCAGAACTGCTTGTCCTCCGTGCCTTTTTCAAATGCTTTGGTCAGGCCGGTGATCTCGATCGGGTCGCCCAGCGACGTGCCGGTTCCATGCGCTTCGAGATACGAGACCGTCCTCGGGTGAACGCCCGCCCGCTGCAGAGCGTCTGCGATGACGCGAGACTGCGCGTTCGGGTTCGGCACCGTGTAGCCGTTGGTTTTGCCGCCCGCGTTCACCATGCTGCCCTTGATGACGCCATAGATGTGGTCGCCGTCGGCGATCGCCTTGTGCAGCGGCTTCAGGAGGATCGCCCCGACGCCCTCTCCGTCGACAAAGCCGTCGGCCCCATCGCCGAACGCCTTGCATGCATCGGTCGCCGAGAGCATGGTCATCGCCGAGAGCCGCAGATAGTGCACCGGATCAGAGATCAGGTTGACACCGCCTGCGATCGCACAATCGCTCGTGCCGCTGTACAAGCTCTCCAAGGCGAGATGAATCGCCGTCAAAGAGGACGAGCAAGCCGTGTCCACATTGATGCTCGGCCCTTGGAAGTTAAAGAGATACGAGACGCGGTTCGCCAGCGACCAGAAGTTCGCACCCGTCGGGTAAAAAGCGTTCATGATCCCGGCGAACACCCCGACCTTGCCACTCTCCGCGAGAGTGCCCGGCGTGTACCCCGCATCTTCGATGCTCGCGTATACCGTCTCCAAGAACAACCGCTCCTGCGGGTCCATCTTCTCCGCTTCGGCAGGGGAGATCTGGAAGAACAAAGGATCGAACTTGTCGATGTCCTTCAGGAACGCTCCCCATCGGGTGTACATCGTCCCCGCTTTTCCTTTTTCCGGGTCAAAATAGTCCTGCCAGTTCCAGCGTTCTTGCGGAATCTCGCCCACGCTGCTGCGGCCCTGCTTCAGATTGTTCCAGAAGCTGTTCACATCGTCAGCGCCCGGGTAGCGCCCGGCCAGCCCGACGATCGCGATGTCCTGCAGACGCATCGGCGGCTCTTGAGCTCTCACTTCGCGGGCGACAGGTGCCTCTTCTTGCCGCTGCAGATAGCGCTTGGAGGACGTGCGGAAGGTCAGGTTCGTGCGTGTTTGCGCGGCCTGTGCAGGCACGGAAGCCTCCGTGCGCGGCGTCTGCTGCACCTCCGTCTGCCCGGCCAGCCCGAGCTTTGCGACAAGCGCCTCGCGCTGCGTGTCGACCAGATGATCGGCCAGCGAGTCTAGGGTCTGGTATTCAAAGAACAGCGTGCTGTTGAGATCCTCCCCGATCCCTTCGCGCAACGCATTGGTCAGCTGGACGACGAGGATCGAATCGATGCCATACTCCTCCAGCGATTCGGACGGGTCGATCTGGTCACTCGGAATCTTCAGCGTGTCACCGACCACATTTTGAAGGTAGGCGATGACGTTTTCACGCAGGCGTTCTTTCGTAACAGGAGCCTGCGCGACAGGCGCGACGGATGCCGGCTGCACAACCGCAATCGGTTCTGCTCTCACCGGTTCCGGCTCGAAGCCGATCGCCTTTTGCAAAGCGTCCTTGTGCGCCTTGACAAAATAGTCGGCCAGCTCGCCGAGCGTCTGATATTCAAAGAACAAGGTGCTGCTGATCTCCCCGAACACCTCGCGCAGAGCATTGGTCAGCTGCACGACGAGGATCGAGTCGATGCCGTACTCCTCCAACGCTTCCGTCTCGTCGGTCTTGTGCACCGGAATCTTCAGCGTGTCGCTGACGAGCTCTTTCAGATACGTCACGCTCTTCTCGCGCAGAGATTCAGGAGAAAGCGCGGCGACCGTCGCCTGCACAGGGGCCGGCTTGATCGATACCGCTTGCGGTTTTGCTGCTTGTGGCTTGGTCGCCTGCTTGGCCACCGGCTTGCTTTTCTTCGCCGCCTGCTTCTGGCGAACGACGCCGTCGCTCATGGCGACGACAACCTGCTGGCCGAACTCATGCGCCTGCTCTGCCGGATGGAACACGCCGGAGAAGCCTTCGCTCGCCAGCACCTTGCCCCAGACCTCCGGGAACAGGCCCGGGTTGCCCGGAATGCGCAACTCTGCATCTTCGTAGAGCCACCAGCCTTCGAGCAGGCCGAACGTCAGATGCGTGAACAGCGCATTTTGCGAGATCTCGTTCAGCAAAAGGAGGCCGTTCGGTCGAAGCACGGCTTTGGCGTTGCGAATCGTCTGCCGGACGTTCTTGGTCGCATGCAGGACGTTGGTCGCGATGACAAGGTCGTAGGCCCCCGCTTCAATGTCCTGTCCGGCGAGCGGTGCTTCGACGTTGAAGATCTTCGGTGCGAGATACGGATTGTCAGCCCCGTACTCACGCTCTGCATGCAGCAGAAACGCACGCGAGATGTCGGTGTAGCAGTACTCCACAATGCGATCCTGATACGGCCGCAGCTTGCGGAAGACCATCGCGCTCGTGCCTCCCGTGCCGGCGCCGATCTCCAGAATGCGCAGGGAGACGGCCGGAGCGTCCGCCATCCGTTCCTGCAGATAGGTCACCACCGTGTCGGCGAGCACCTCGTTGAAGTAGTCAGAGATCTGGTTGTTCTTGTAGATCCCCTCCACCAGCGCCATCGAGGAGTTGGGGAACATGATCTCCGTCGCCGACACGCGGCCGGTCAGGATATCCGGCAAGGCGCGCAAGGTGGCCTCAACGAGCTGCACCTGGGCTTTCAGGTTCGGATTGGTGAGCCAGTGCGGCTTGTTTGCTTCCCATTCCTGCCAGAGCACCTGTGCCGGCGTATCGAACTTGAGCGCAGGATCGCGCTCCAGAACGGCGACGCTCTCCGCCAGCCATTTGCGGTAAAATCCGCGCACCGCATTTCCGTCCTGCAATTGCGGCGCTTGCAGCTGCGCGCCGAGCAGACGAACCAGCAACTCCTCCATGTCCGTCTTGTCCAAGCTCTCGTCCGCCTTCATGCGCGCCACGCGACCGTTCTGATCCGGCAGGCGCTTTTGCAGCGACTCTGCAAGCGCAGGCAGAACGTCCGTCCCGATCTGCATCGTTTCGGTCGCGTTCACCCCTTCGACCTGCACGGCCTTGGTGGTTTTCATCAGCCCGAATTGGGCGATCGGGCGCTTCAGCAGCGTCTCCAGAGCTTCCATCGCTTCCTTCGGCTCGACAAATCCGATGCCGACCTGCGACAACAGCTCCCCTTCTTTGGAATGCACGATCTCCTCGGCGTTCCAGTAGCCCCAGTTCATCACCTTCACGCGGCAAGACATCTCGCGCGCCATCTGATGGGCAAAAGCATCCATGAACGTGCAACCAGCCGCATAGTGGCTCTGGTTCGCATTTTTGATGAACGAGATGATCGAAGAGAAGAACAGGACAAAATCAAGCGGCTCGTCGCGGAACACCTGGGCCACGCGCAAAGAGACGTCCGCCTTCGCCGAGAATCCGGTGCGGAATTGCGCCTCCTCCATGCGATCCAGTCCTGCGTCCTGCAACACCATCGCCGAGTGGATGATCCCGTCAATTCGGCCATACCGCTGCTTGATCTCGTCACGCGCCCGCTGGAGCGACGCGGCATCGGTCGCATCGGCGGCCACATAGTGCGGAGCCTTGCCATGCCGTCCGAGGGCTTCGAGCTTGGCTCGAATGGAGGCATCCGGTTGACGGCGACCGATCCAGACGACCTGCGCCTCGTAGCGGCGGATCATGTACTCGGTCCATGCTTCTCCGATCCGTCCGGCCCCACCGATCACCACATACACGCCGCCCTGTCGGTACAGCGTGCCGTCAGCCGGCGCCGCTTGGAGCAAGACGAGCTGTTGGCGGTGCCATTCGCCGCTTCGATAGACCCAAGAGCGACCACGGCGATCCGACGGGAGCTGCAGCAAGTCAACCAGCGGCCAGGCGCCCGCTTCGAGATCGACCAGGCGGATTTTCCACCGCGGGTACTCCTTCGCCAGAGAGCCCACCAATCCGTGCAAGCTGGCGTGGGTCGGGTTGACCTGCTCCTGCGCGTGCAACGGTTGGGCCTGCGTCGTGAGTACCGTCCAGCCCAGCGGACGGGATTCGTATCCCGCTTGCAAAAGAGCTTTGACCGTGCGGAAGAGCAGCAGCACGCCTTCTTCCTGCTCGCGGACCAGCGCCTCGTTCGTCACCGAGGAGAGAGCGTGCTCCGGAGCGATCCAGAAAATGTGGTCGAAGCTGCCCAGGCGCTGCAGCTTGTCCCCGATCTCTGCGATGGAATCGCTCGGCTGCAGGTCGAGCGACTGCACGTTCGAAAGGTGCAAGCGCACGGAACGCTGCTGCTCCGAAGTGCCTCCGACCACCAGCACGCGATCGGCAGAAGCCGGGAAAGACGGCACGCGTTCCGGCGTGACGACATCCCATACCGGTGCCAAGGTCAATTTGCCGACCAGCGGGTCGTTTTTGCCCTCCTGCCCGGACGGCGTTTTCGCATCCAGCGCACGGTACGTGAAGCCTTTGATTCGAACCGAAACGCGGCCTGCCTCGTCGCACAGATCGATGTCGAGCTTTTCCACCGCGCCGCCTGCTTGGCTGCCTTCGCTGTGGCGGAGCACCGCCCACATCTCAGAGGCGCAGGCTTGGTAGACCTCCAGCTTTTGCAGCACGAACGGCAAAATCGGGTTCGGCGAGAGGTCTCCGCGCGCGCCGAGCAGGAAGCCGACCGACGCCTGCAGCGCAGAATCCATCAGGCTCGGATGCAGAACATACCGGCTGGCGGATGCTGACAGCGTGGACGGCAGAGACAGTCGAGCCAGCACGAGACCTGCGCCGACGTAAAGCTTTTGAATGCCGCGATGACCTTCCCCGTACTCGATGCCCATCGACGAGAAGGCTTCATAGCAGGCTGCCGAAGTCAGCACCTGCGAGGACGCTTGCTTCTGGAAGGAGGCAAGATCGACCGTCGGAGGAGCCGTGACAGAAGCGAGCAGCGCGCGGCCTTCGCCATGCACCACCGGCTCGGAGTCCTGCCCCACGGTGTAGATCTCATACGCGACCTCGCCGTTCTCTTCCGGGAACAGTCCGATGTGCACCTGCACAGGCTGCTCTCCTACCGTGATCGGGCGAACCCATGCGACATTCTGCAGTTGCACCTCGCTCGGCCCTTCGACCAGCCCGCCGGCTGCATGCTCGACTGCGGCCCGCGCCATCTCCAGATAAGCCACGCCCGGCAGGACGCGATTGCCTTGCACCCGATGATCGTTCAGGAAGAACTCCTCGCCGGTAAAGGTCGACGAGAAACGCTGTTCGGCAAAATCGGACGTGTTCTGATGCAGCAGCGGATGAAGCACGCTCTGCACGCCCGCCGTTTCGGCCGCGACCTGTCCCGTCGCTCTATTTGCAGCCTTGGGAACCCAATAGCGCTCCTTGGCAAACGGGTAGGTCGGCAGGCTGATGCGCTGCGGACGCCCTTGACGGTAGAGGCGATTCCAGTCGATCTCCACGCCTTTGACCCAGAGGTCTGCCAGCTTGTCATGCTTGCCTTTGGCGATCCATCGGTTCAGGAGTTCCCGCGAGTCTTCGTCTGCGCTGAAGAGCGCAACCGTCTCTTTGTTCTGCTTGACGGAGCCGCGATGCACGCCCGCCTGCCCGTCCGGGTCTACCAGATACGCTTCGAGCTTTTGCTTCAGCTCCGAGAGGTCGCGGACGACAAAGGCCACGCGCTCCTCCATCGTCTCCCGACCGACTTGCAGCGTGTACGCGAGGTCGATCAGGTTGAGGCGTTGAAGAGCCTCCGCAGCCGGGGTGACAGACTCTAGATGCAGGCCGGCCGCCACCGTTTCCCGCACCACTCCCTCAAGCCCTGCCACGTGGGCCACCGCAGCCGCGATCGACTCTTGCTCCAGCAGTTCTTTAGGATCGACCTCCAGTTGGAATTCCGCTTGCAGACGCTCGCTCAGCTGGGCGAGGTGAATCGGTTCGATGCCATATTCGCTCCACTCGACATCCGCTTCCAACGCGTCTGCCTTCACGTGGATCAGCTCCGCGAGCATCTCCCGCATCACCGCTTCCAAACGCAGTTCCATCCCTTGCGCTTGCACAGGCTCCACAGCTTGTACAGCCACCCGCACCGGATTCTGACGCTGCGCCTCCTCGTTCTTGTTCAGAGCCGCCAGCAAGCGGCCCGCATAGGCGATCAGGCGCTCTTTGTTCTTCGCGGACAGAGGAACCAGCGCGGCACCCTGCCCTTCCGTGCTCGTCACCGCTTGCGGCGGGATGTATTCCTCCAAGATCACGTGCGCGTTCGAGCCGTACGCCCCGAACGAGCTCAGCCCGGCACGGCGCGGGTATTCGACCCGCTCACCGTTTTCGATGAGCGTCGGACGCTGCCACTCTTCCGTCTTGTGCTGGACGTAAAAAGGCGAATTTTCCAGATCGATATACGGGTTGAGCTCCACCGAATGCAGCGACGGCACGAGCTTTTTGTGATGAAGCTGCAGGGCGACTTTGTGCAGACCGCTGATGCCGGCCGCCGATTCGCCGTGGCCGATGTTGGACTTGACCGAACCGATCGAGCAGTATTGCTTGTCCGACGTGAAGTGTCGGAACGCCTTGACCAGCCCTTGGATCTCGATCGGGTCGCCGAGCGACGTCCCGGTGCCGTGCGCTTCCATATACGAGATCGTGCGCGGATCGACACCCGTTTTTTCCAAACATGCCTGAATCATGTCCGCTTGGGCCACCGGGCTCGGGACGGTGATCCCACTCACCGCGCCCACGTGGTTGGTCGTGCTTCCTTTGACCACCGCATAGATGTGGTCGTTGTCCGCAATCGCCTTGCTCAGCGGCTTGAGCAGCACCGCGCCGATGCCTTCGCCCGACACATACCCGTCGCCGCCCTTGCCGAACGTGTGGCAGTACCCGTCGTTGGAATGCATGTCCATCATGCCATACGTCATGTACTTGTTCGGATGCAGCGACAGGTTCACCCCGCCGGCCAGCGCCACTTCACACTCGCCGCGCTTGATGCTCTCCAGCGCCAGATGCACGGCGATCAGCGAAGACGAGCAGACGGTGTCGATCGCCATGCTCGGTCCGTGAAAATTGCAAAAATACGACACGCGGTTCGCGATCGACGCATAGCTGAGCGACAAAGGCTGCGGCTGTCCGTCGCGCACCGCTTCGGCTTGAATCAGCGTGTAGTCCTTGTGCATCACCCCGACGAACACGCCGACGTTGCGGCGCTTGTTCGGCCCTTTTGGCGTCACCACCGTCTTCGGGGTGTAGCCGGCGTCTTCCACCGCTTCCCAGCAGGTCTCCAGGAACAAGCGCTCCTGCGGGTCGATCATCTCCGCCTCCCGTGGCGAGATGCGGAAGAATTGCGGGTCGAAGCGGTCCGGATCATGGATAAAACCGCCCCACCGCGACATCGGCTTGCCGGACGGAGACTTGACGCCCTCCAGCCGCTCCCGCTCCCAGCGCGACTCCGGAACCTCCGTGATGCAGTCTTTGCCAGCCAGAAGATTCTCCCAGAACTCGTGAAGGTCGCGCGATTGCGGATACTTGCCGGACATCCCGATGATCGCGATGTCCTCTCCCGCATCCGGCACGCCATAGCTGCCGGTCTCCGGGAGCTCGCGCTCAGCTTCGTACAGCTCGTCCGCCGGCTCGCTCCACTCTGCCTCTGCCTGATTCGCTCCGCTTGCACCGCCGCCGAAGCGATCCGCATGATGCTCAGCGAGGTACTCGGCCAGCTCCGTGATCGTCGTGTACTCGAACAACAGCGTCGGCATGAGCTGCGTTTCGAGCTTGCTGCCGATCGCCGTCACGACTTCCAGCAGCATCGACGAGTCGAGGCCGATCTCGTAGTACCCGACATCTGTCGCCACTTGATCTTCCGGTTTGCCCAGCTTTTCGGCGATCAACCGGCGCAGGAATGCGGACGCCTCCTCGACCGCCGAACCGCCTCCCGACGCATACGCAGGAGGTGCGACCGGTGCGGAAGGTCGGGGCTGTGGTTTTGGCTTCGGCTTTTCTTGCACAGCGGCCTCCGCCTTGCGGGCCGGATTGATCAGCCCTGCCCCGCGCACCAGCTTGCCCTTGTAATTGAGCAGCTCCGCGATCTTCTTTCCGTTTGTGTCAAAAAACTCCATCGTCAGAAAATTGAGCTCTTTCTTCCGCTCAACCGGCTTGGCGATGCGCGTCCAGCACTCCGTTCCGAGCGGAGCGGCGGCGCGGAATTTTTCATAAAACAGCGGCAGGAACAGCCGCTGCTCCTCCTCGTTCGTGTTGTCGAACAAGACACCGGTGCCAACGCCGCTGCCATCGATCAGCGTCGGGTGGAACATGAAGCCCTCCGCACTGCGGCGCGCCTCGTCCCCCAGCGCGATCTCGATGTAAGACGCCCCGTTCTCGCCCTTATAGACCACTCCGTCCGCCAGCATGAACCCGGTATGCACGAGCTCTTGGTGGCGGCACTGCGCATAAAACGAATCAAGCGATACCGAGCGCGCGGCCGTCTGCTTAATCCGGCTGATATTAAGAACCTCGTCAAACGTCAGCGGATCGCACAGATGCATCTCCGCCGTGATGTGCAACTTGCGCTCCGGGGACAAGACCCCCTTGCGCTGCTCCTGCCCTTCCACGCGAATCTGCCAGCGGCCTGCTTCCGTCTCGTCGCACTGAACGCGGAGCAGGACGTTCAGATCCTGCCCCACGACCAGCGGGTTATAAATGGAAAGATTGAGAAGCTCCAGCCGTGCGAAATCATAGCCCCGCTCTCGAAACAGCTGATAGAGCAGATCGATGTACGCAAATCCCGGAAACAGCTCTTGACCGTAGGCCTTGTGATGCTTGACGACCGGATGATTCTTGCCGATTAGAATTTGATCTTCCATGTTACACCTCAACTCCAATTTGCTTCCAGATATTCATCGCGCTCTCTGCCCGTTCGCCCTGTCCGCGCCCGCTCACATCGCGGCGCTGCAAGACAGGAAGCGGAATCGGCTTGCGAAGGATCGAACGCTCCTCAGACTCTTCCCAGCCTTCGAGGATCACGTGCGCGTTGGTGCCGCCGTCGGCAAAGCAGTTGATCGCCGCGATGCGAGCCGTGTCCGTCCAAGGCATGAGTTGACGGGCCATCTCAAACGGCGACGCCTGCAGATCATAATGCGTCATCGCCTCTTCGCCCGACAGGAACGGCACCATCTGCCGGCGCTGTAGCATCAAGACGACTTTGATAAATCCGGCGATCCCTTCCGCGCACAACGGATGCCCGATGTTCGGTTTCATCGACCCCAATCCCATCGGGAGGTTCGAGGAAGCGCGATACACCGATTGGATCGTCTTCAGTTCCAAGAGGTCGGTCACTTCCGTGCCCGAACCGTTTGTTTCGATATAGCGAACCGCTTCAGGCGATACCCCGCCTTTTCGGAGCGCCGCCTGCAGCACTTGTTTCTGTGCCTCAAGGCTCGGGGTGGCAGGTCCGGCGGTCCGTCCGTTGTTGTTGACGGCGACCGCTTTGATGACGGCGTAGATCGCATCGCCATCGCGCAAAGCCTGCTCCACCGTCTTCAGCAAGACCATACCACACCCTTCCCCGACCACGATGCCGTCCGCTCGACGGTCAAAGAGGTGGAACGCCCCTTCTCGGTTCAGGATGTTGCGCTGTTCAAAGATGCGGTGCGTCTCATCGGTGGTCAGCAGAGAGACCCCGCCGACGATCGCCGACTCGATCTCCCCGCTCTGAAGCGCCTGCGCTGCCATGTTCATCCCCACCAGAGCGGAGGAGCAAGCGGTGTCCACTACGACACACGGGCCGCGCAAGTCAAAATACTGCGAGATGTTCGCCGCCAGATAGTTCTGTCCGACAGCCAAAATCGGGTTGCGCGTCTCGCCCAGATCCGCCGTGCTCGGCGAGTGCTTGCTGCGCGCCCCGAGGTAGACACCGACCGAGCGGCCTTTGACCTCCTGCTGGGTGTAGCCGGCGTGGCACAAGAGCTTGAGGCTCTCTTCCAGCACCAGAAGGGCTTGCGGGTCCATCGCTTTGGCGTCTTCCTCCGAGAGATGGAAGAACGACGGGTCATACTGCGTGATGTCGTCGAGCAATCCGGCATAGAAGCCGCTCGAATACCCCCAGCGCCCCTGCGGCACCTCGCGAATGGCGGAACGGCCCTCGGACAGCAACTGCCAATACTGCTCCAGAGAAGCCGCCCCCGGCAGTCGGCAAGACAGGCCGACGACGGCCAGATCAGCGGCCCCAGAGGCCGGAGCCGCTTTGCGCACGGCTGCTTGTCCTTGCTTCGCTACACGCGGCTTGGCAGGACGACTCGGCGCACGATAAGAAGGTGCCGCCGGCTCTTCTTGCTGAACCTGCGTGGCCCCCGTCGCGTTGGCGAGGGCTGACCCATGCAGAGCATCCAAATGCTTCGCCAGCGATTCGATCGTCGGGAACTCCAGCAGGAGAGACGGGTCGAGCTTCACTTGCAACGCCTGCGCGATCTGACGCAGCAATTGCGCTTGCAAAATGGAATCGACCCCGTAGTCTGCAATCTGCGCATCGACCTCGATCTTGGCCGGGTCCATTTTCAACTCTTTTGCAAAAATCGACCGAACCCAAGCCTCCGCTGTCTGCCCTTGGCCGCCTGCCACCACGCTTGCTTTCTGCGCAGGGGCCGCCGGACGCTGTGCCGGAACCACAGGGGATGTCGGGAGCGCCGCCGTCTGCTTTTTGCGCTGCATCAGCGTTTGCGGATTCCAGAGCGATGGGTTGACCACGGCGGACATGACGACCGGGCCGATTTTTCTCGCCAACACATAATCGAGGAACTCCAGCCCCTCGGCGTTGGTCATCGTCAGAAGGCCTGTCTGCTCGTAGGCTCTGCTCTTGACTTCGCCCATGCCCGCCTCTTTCCAGCTCGGCCATTGCACGCTGACGATCGGACATTCCGGACGCTTCGCTTCCGCCAGATAATCCATGTAGGCATTGGCCACCGCATAGTCGCTCAACCCCGCCGCGAGCGACGGGATCGTGGCCGACACAGACGAGAACGCGACGAAGAACTGCAGCGGCTCTGCGCGGAGACTGCGGTACAACGCGTCAAGTCCCGCCACTTTCGGCTCCAGCACCTGCTCGATGCCTTCGACCGTCTTGCGAATGAAGGCCGAGTTCTCTTCATCGAGCAGGCCCGCCGCATGCAGCACCCCGCCGATCGGGCCGAGGCTGCGGCGAACCGCCTGCACGCTCTCTTCGACCGCCTGAACATCGGACAGCGGCACAGACAGAACCATCACCTGCGCCCCTTCTCGCTCCAGAGCTTGGATGCCCTGAATCTTCCGGGAAACAGGCGTCTGCTCTCGAAGGTGCGCCGCCCACGTCTCACGCGGCGGCAAGGTTTCCCGTCCGGTCAGCACCAGGCGCTTGACGCCATAGTGTTTGACAAAATGCTGCGCGCACAGATACCCAAGGCCCCGCGTGCCCCCGGTGATCCAGAGCACTTGATCTTCCGGGAACGGCGTTCGCGCTTGCTGCTCGCCTTTTTCCCATTCCTTGAGCCGCGCGCGATAACGCAGCCCGTTTCGCCAGCACGCTTCCGTCTCCTCATCTTCGACAAGGAACTCAGCGGCAATCTGCTCGGCCAGCCTCGTCTCATCAGAGACCGGCTCCAGATCGAGATGGCGGGATTGCACATGGCCATACTCGCTCTGCAGCATGCGATAGAGCGCCGCACGGGAGGCACCTGCGAGGTTGACCGTCTCATTCTGATACCCTTCCAGCCCCTTGGTGACACCCAAAAGCATCATCCCATCGCGGCGGCCGTGTTCGATCAGCAGCTGAAGCCAGCTCATCCATTCCGCCGACTCCTTGCGCTCCTGACCGCAGCCGACCAGATCGATCAGACCGTCATACGCCTGCCAATCCAGCTCTTGCGGCTCTTGCGCCACATCGAACAGGCGGCTTTGCGGCAGTCTCTTCGCCAGCTCGGTGGCCAAACTGCGCGTCTCCAGCGTGGTCAGGATCGCCACCGCCCGGTTGACGCTGCGGCTTGGAGCTGCCGAACATGGCTCCCACACTTTTTTCAGAAAATACATCTTGCGCTCTGCCGCCGTGCTGTTTCCTTGCCACTCGCCTTCGACCGGCTCCAGCACCAGTCCGCGCATCTGCACGCAGACCTCGCCCGTTTCGTCGCAGAGGTCGAGGTCATAGCCGGCCTCGCCGCTTCGAATCAGCGCCCACATCGCAGACGGGCACGGACGGAGGATGTCCAGCGACTGCAGGGAGACCGGTCGGGTCGCAATGCGGTCGGTCTGTTTCAGCGTAAAAGCGTTCACGGCCTGAACCGCAGCTTCCAGCAAGGTCGGGTGCAGCACATAGTCCGCTTCCGTGGCAAGAGCTGCTGACGGCAGGGCGAGCTTGGCCAGCACGTGGCTCTCTCCCAGATAGAGCGTCTCGATCCCTTGCAGGCTCGGCCCATAGGCCGTCCCCATCGCGCGGAAGGCATCGTAGCATTGCTCAGCCGTCAGAACACCGAGTCCCGACTGCACCTGCAAGGCGTGCAGATCGAGCGGCGGTGCCGGATCGAACGCGCAGATCTCGACTTCGCCATAGCTATACAGCGTCGGAGCTTCCTCCCCTTGTGGGATGTCACCGCTGATCTCATAGGCGATCTCGCCGTCCTCCAGCGCATGGAGTCCGACATGCAGACGTATAGATTCGCCTGCTGCGACGATCGGTTGCGGCCAGACGACATCTTTCAAACGCATGGATGTCGGATCGTTCGCTTCAAGACCCGTCGCCAGCAGAGCAGCCGCTCGCGCCAGCTCCAGCTCTGCGACGCCCGGCAGTACCGGGTTGCCATAGACGACGTGATCGCGGAGGAAGAATTCGCGGCCCGTCAGCGTCGAACGGAACCGCACTTCGGTCAGGTCGGACGTGTTCTCGTGCACCAGCGGATGCAGCATCGCGGCGCGTCCTACGCCCGTCCCGCTCTGCACAGCTCCGTCGATCGGAAGCCAGTAGCGCTCCTTGGCAAACGGATAGCCCGGCAGCGAGATGCGACCTGGCTTGCCTGTTGCATATTGCCGGCTCCAATCGATCGACAGCCCTTTAGCCCACAGGTCGAGCAGCTTGCCGAACTTGCCTTTTGCCTGCCATGCCTCGATCACCGCCTGCATGTCCTCGTCCTGCGCGAAGAGGGCCAGCGTGTCCTTGTAGTGCTTGACATGTCCGTGGAACAGGCCGTCGATGCCTCGTTTGCCGGACAGGAAATCTTGCAGTTTGGCACTCAGTTCCTTGAGCGACGAGGCCAGCACGGCCAGACGCTCCTCCATCGTCTCGCGGCCCAGCTGCAAGGTGTAGGCGATCGCCGGCATGTCCGCGTCGCTGTATGCACCGCTCTCGACAGCCTGCAGCAAGTGCTGTGCCTGTTCTTGCAGACGGTCTGCGTTCTTGGCCGAGAGCACGATGACGTGCGGAGCCGTTCCGAAATGGTCACGCTGTTGCTCTACCGCTTGGTATTCCTCGATGATCACATGCGCGTTCGCACCGCCGGCCCCGAACGACGAGAGGCCCGCAAGGCGCGGGAACTCCCTTGTCTGACCGTCGATCTCCACCAGAGGGCGCTTCCATTCCATCAGCTCTTGCGGCACGACAAACGGGCTGTTCCGGAAGTCGATGTTTGCGTTGAGCTGTTGAGAGTGCAAGGACGGAGCGATTCTGCGGTGCTTGAGCTGGAGCAGCACTTTGGTCAGGCCGGCGATGCCGGCGCTCGCTTCCAGATGCCCGATGTTCGACTTGACAGAGCCGATCGCGCAGAACTGCTTGTCTCGCGTGTACTTGCCAAACGCGCGGGAGAGCCCGGTGATCTCGATCGGGTCGCCCAGCGCCGTGCCGGTGCCGTGCGCCTCGATGTAGCTGATCGCGCGCGGGTTGATCTTCGCCCGCTCCAGCGCTTTCAGAATCATGTCCGACTGCGCCGTCGGGTTCGGCACCGTATACCCGTTGGTCTTGCCTCCGTGATTGACAGCGGTCGCCTTGATGACGCCGTAGATGTGGTCGCCGTCCTTCACTGCTTGGTCGAGCGGCTTGAGCAGCACGGCGCCGATGCCTTCGCCCGGCACATACCCGTCGCCATCCGCGCCAAAACTTCTGCATCTGCCATCCGTCGCCAGGAACTTGTACTGGCTCAGGAACAGATATTTCCCCGCGCCGATCGACAGGTTGACGCCGCCGGCGATGGCGACGCTGCTCTCTCCGTTCAGAAGGCTCTGGCAGGCGAGATGCAGCGCGGTCAGGGACGAAGAGCACGCGGTATCCACCGTCAGGCTCGGCCCGTTGAAGTTGCAGAAATACGAAACGCGGTTGGCGATGCTGTAGAGCAGCGTGCTTGGGCTGAGCACATGGCCCTGCGCCTGTGCGAGCACACCAAGCTCTTGATACGGCTGCCACAGCGCCCCGACGAACACGCCGACCGACTGATCGCTGAGGCTCTGTCTCGTATAGCCGGCATCTTCGAGCGCATGCCAGACCACCTCAAGGAACAAACGCTCCTGTGGGTCCATCAGCTCGGCTTCACGCGGCGGGATGTTGAAGAACATCGGGTCGAACTTGTCCACATCATCGAGGAAACTACCCCATTTGCTGTACAGCTTGTCGTTTTGCTTGTCCGGATCATAGTAGCGCACATAATCAAATCGATCCGGTCGGATCTCTTCGATGCAGTCCTTGCCCGCTTGGATGTTCGCCCAGAATTCCGCCAGCGATCCGGCCTGCGGATAGCGCCCGGCAAGGCCGATGATCGCGATATCCCGCACAGCCGGAGCGTGCGGTGTCATCGCGACCGTCTCGACCACATCTGCGGAACGCGCGGTCTCTTGAGCACTCGCCACAGCCGCTACTGTCGATTCAACCGCCTCCTCTACCACCTCATCCACTTCAACCGTTTCCGGCAATTGCAGCAGCGAACGCAGCGTCTTTTCATACTCCTCCAGGAAATAACCCGTCAGATCTTCCAAGTTGCGGTACTCAAAGAACAGAGTCTTGGACAGCCCGGACCCGAACGCATCCTCGAACAGCTTGTTCAGCTCCAAGATCATCACCGAGTTGATGCCATACGCTTCGAACGCTTCCTCCGGCCGGATCATCGACGGCTCCAGCCCGATCGCCTCAGACAGCAGACCCCGCACGAATTCCTGTGCGCGAGATCTCAGCACCGCCACTCCACGGTCGCGAACCGCCTGCGTTTGGGCCGTCGACACCGGGGCCGCCGCCTGCACCAAGGCCGATTTTTCATAATTCGTCGCCTTGATCGAGAAATTGACGAGCCGCGCCACCACGCGCCCCTCCTCGTCGCAAACGGTCAGGTTAAACTTCTTGATGTCCGGGTTGTTCTTCGTCTTCGGGCTGACTTCGCTGTAGACGTGGCATCTGCGCGGCACGATCCCCCACATCTCCAAGCTTTCGATCGCAATCGGGATAAAATCGCGCTCGTCATCGCCGTGGAAGCGGTTGTTGATCAGCGCCGTCTGGAACACGCCCGTCAGCATCGTCGGGTGCAGCAGGTACTCCTCATACGTGTCTGCGATCATCTCCGGCAGTTCCAGCGTCGCCAGCGCTTCCTGCTTGTTGAGCACCATCTCCTGCATCGGCATGAAGCTCTCCCCGACGATCAAGCCCTCCGCATGAATCTGCTGATAGACCTGCTCCGGCGTCCAGCTCGCCGTGCATCGCTCTCGAATCGCAGCGAGATCGAGCGTTTCCACCTCGCTTTGCGCCAGCTGCCACGGAGCATATTCCAACGCCCCGGTCGCATGCACGACGCGCTCGGCCCCTTCCATTCTGTAGATCTCGTAGTCGGTGCGCTCCCCTTTTGGCAGCAGTTGAATGAACACATCAAACGGCTCTCCGCTCGAAGACAGTTGCTTCGCCCAGTAGCAGTTGAGCAGCTTGCTCACCCGCTGGCCCGGAAGAGCGAGCGCGCCGGCCTGTCTGGCCATCTCGGCATAGCACGCGCCTGGCACGTTGTATTTGTTGTCCACCACATGATCGACCTGATAGAACTCCGTGTTGTCATAACGTCGCTGGTACAGCCCCTGCTCGCCATCGACCTTGTTCAGATCGATCAGCCCCGAGCTGCGATACAGCGGAGCCAGAGCCCCCAGCTCGGCATAGTGCGCCTCGATGACCGCGCGCTGCTTGTCTTGCAGCAGATAGTCCAGAATCTGTTGCGAGGTTCCATGCTCAAACAGCAACGGCGGTTTGAAATCGACGCCAAAATACTGCGAGATCAGGTTCGCGATCTGCAGCAGCGACAGCGACGCCACCCCGAGCTGCTGCAGCGGCTGGCTGGCACCGATCTCCGCCGGAGTCAGGTGCAGCGCTTGTGCGAGGATGCTGTAGAGATCCCGACGGATCATCGTCGGCACATCCAGTTCTCGCACAGTCTCCGCCTTCTTGCGGATGCCAAAGTGCTGGTTGATTTTCATCTGGTCACCTTCGATCCCTACGATGTGAGCGAAACCTTCCTGACTTGCCAGATGCAGCGCTTCCCGGAGCAGGACCAAGCCCTGCGGCGTTTCCAGCGGCTGCATCCCGAACACCTTCCAGAGGTGCTCCTTCTCCTTCGGCTCCACGGTCATCCCGCCGTTCGCCCAGAGCGGCCAGTTGATCGCCAGCGACAGACCGCTGCGCCTGCCCTCGGCGACCAGCTGCTGCCGGTGCGCCGCATACGCATCCATGAAGCTGTTGCCCGAAGAATAATCGCACTGCCCTTGATTGGGCATCAGCGCTGCAATCGACGAGAACATGACAAAAAAGTCCAGTTCGTCGCCGGCCGTCGCGTCGTCCAGATGGAGCGTCCCCGCGAGTTTGGGCTGCAGGACTTTTTCAAAAGACTCGGTTGTTTTGCGCAGGATGAAGCTGTCTTCAATCAACCCGCTTCCCTGCAAAACGCCGTGTATGCTGCCATAGGTCGCACGCGCTTGCTCCACCGCCGCACACACTTGTCCGGCATCGCCGAGGTCCGCACGAATGTACAGGCCGGAGCCGCCCAGACTTGCCAGCCTGTCAAGCTGTGCCGCGATTCTCTCATCCTGCTCTCTTCGCCCGAGCAACACGACCTTCGCCTGATATTCCTTGGCCAGATAGTCGGAGAAAATCTGCCCCAGGCCGCCCGTGCCGCCTGCGATCAGATACACCCCGCCTTGGCGCAGCGCATAAGCCTGCTTCTGCAAGCCGCCCGCCACGGTCACCATCTCGCGCAGCTGCCTTGTCCCGCCTACATATCTCACTTCATGCAGCGGGGCCGGAGCACTCGCAAACAGCTCCTCCAGCAGCGCCCGGCCGCAGTTTTCAAAGCGATCCGTGAACGCCGCCACCTCCAGATGAAGGCGCGGGTACTCATACTTCAGCGTGCGAGCCAGCCCGCCGGCCGCATACAGGGCGGGCAGCGCCTCGGACGACATGCTCTCGCCGGCGTAGAGGATCTTGATCGGCTCTTTAAACCGGCTCTTAATCAGAGCTCCTGCCAGCACGAGCAGCCCCCGCAGGTCTTCCACCCCCGGACGGACGGCCGGCACGAGAATCTGCCGCACGGCAAACCCGCTCGCCTTGACCTCCTGCAGCGCTTCCAGATAGCGATCCGGGTCTTGCTCGGCGATCGTCAAGCGCCGGAACGGCACCTCCTCGCCCAGTTCGCCGCGCATCCAATCGGCCAGCGACTCCGAACCGTTGAGGAGGAGCAAGCCCTTCGCCTCCGCTTCCGGACCGCAGGCTTCCTCCCGCCACTTCGAGGTGTAATAGAGCAGCCCCTGTTTGCTCGACGCTTCTTTTCTCGTTTCTTCGTTCCCTGCTTCTTCTTTTCTCACCAACGCCCGCTTCGTAAAATTCTTCACCGAAGCCAGCACGAGACCTTCGCCGTCGCAGAGATACAGGTCGAACTGGATCGAACCGCTCTGCTGCACCTGACGCTGCTTAACATAGTAATAGCGCACCGCTTCCAAGCTTCCCGCAACCGTGAAGCTCTCCGCATAATACGGCACATACTGCGATTCGCTCGCCGTGCCGTTTCGCACGCTCAAGCACACCGCCGTCTGCAGCGCCCCGTCCAGAATGCCGGCTGCAATGCGCCCGTGATTCCGGACGTCCACCTCCGCAATCGCCTCGTCAGCCGAGCAGTGCAGCGTCTCGATCACCTGGAACGAAGGCCCGTACACCAGACCGTTTTCGGAAAAGAGACCATACAGCTCGGCCTTCGATTCCTTCGTCTCGCAGCGCTTGCGAATCTCCTCCACCTCGATGCGCTCTTCCGTCCGCGCCACCTGCTTGAGCAGGCGGCCTTGGCAGTGCAGGTCCGCACCCGAACGGATGCGCACAGCCCGGTCGTTTCCTTCCTCCTTCACGTTCAAGAGGAGGGTGCGCGGCTCGTCGAGAACGGCCAGCGGCTTCAGCCAGTACACATCTTGGAACGTCACACCGGCTGTCCACTCTTCCTTTAGCTCTCCGACGATCAGGTCCAGATAGCCCACGCCCGGCAGCACTTTCTGCCGCTGAACGAGATGGTCTTGCACCATCCGCTCCGTAGCAGGGAGCAGGATCTGCTTGTCGCCGGAAGCCGCATTCGCATCCGCCTTCACCGTCTTCGGCTCAAACCAGCAGCGCAACCGCTCAAACGGATACCCCGGCACCTCGATGCGAGAACCGTGGAAGCTCGCCTGCTCCCATTCGATCCCCTCGCCCTTCACCCAAGCCTCGGCGAGCAGGAACAGATCGTCCGTCGACGTAGCGACCTGCACAGGCGCGTCAGGCTTCGTCACCGCGACGCCTTGGAACAGCGACAGCGAGGCCTGCTCGCTCACATACCGCTCCAGCTCCTCCACCACCTGCTCCACCGACGAAGCGACCATCGCCAGACGCTCCTCGAACTCCTCGCGCCCGAACATCAGCGTGAACGCGAGATCGTCCACATGCACAGACTGTCCGGCTTCGTTTTGCAAAAATGTGAGCAGTTGCTCAGCCGATGCCCGCAACTTCCCTTTTTTCGCAGACAAAAGCACCAACCGCTTCTGCGACGCGCTCTTGGCGCGAGGTCTGTTGCTGCGCGGCGGCTCTTCCAAGATCACATGCGCATTGACGCCGCCCATGCCAAACCCGCTGACCCCCGCCTGTCTCGGCAGCAGCTTGCCTTCGATGCGCCGCTTCTTCCACGCGGTCGGAGCCGTGACGAGGCCAAACGGCGACCCCTCAAACGAGATGTACGGATTGATCTCTGTAAAATTGAGCAGCTCCGGCAGCACGCCATGCTTCATCGCCAGCAGCACCTTGATGATCGAAGCCATCCCGGCCGCGCTCTCCAGATGGCCGATGTTCGTCTTGACCGAGCCGAGCAAGCAAGAGTTCTCGCGCGGCTGCAGGCCCCGCTCCTCATAGTACTGCCCGTATGCTTTCTTCAGCGCATTGATCTCGATCGGGTCGCCCAGCGGCGTGCCTGTGCCGTGCGCTTCGATGTAGGAGATGTTGCGCGGGTCCGCTTCGGAGCGCTGCAGCGCCGTGTAGACCACCTCAGACTGAGCGGTCACGTTGGGGGCCGTCAGGAAATTCGAGCGCCCACCATGATTAATCGCTGTCGCCTTGATCACGCCCAAGATGTTGTCACGGTCTTCCACCGCCTTGTCCAGCGGCTTGAGGAACAGGGCCGCCACGCCTTCACCGCGCACATAGCCGTTCGCCGACGCATCAAACGTTTTGCATTGCCCGTCCACCGACAGCATGCCGGACTTGGCATGGGAGATGTACATCCGCGGGCTGAGCAGCGCATTGACGCCCCCGACGATCGCCGCCTCGCATTCCCCTTCCCGAATATCGCGCACCGCGTTGTGCAGGGCGACCAGAGAACTGGAGCACGCGGTGTCCACGGCTTCGCTCGGCCCTCTGAAGTTGAAAAAATACGACACGCGGTTCGCGAGGATCGAGTGTACCGTTCCTGTGGAAACAAAGGCGCTGATGTTCTCCCCCATCAGCTCGGCATAGTCGTTTTTCGAAACGCCCGCATAGACGCCGATCTTCCGGCCCGACAGACTCTTCGGGCTGTAGCCAGCGTTTTCAATCACCTGCCAGATCGTTTCTAGGAACAGGCGGTGCTGCGGGTCGATAAAATTCGCCTCTTTGGGCGAGATGCCAAAAAACAGCGGGTCGAATCGATCGACCTCCTCGATGAATCCGCCCCACTTGCTGTTCGTCTTGTTCTCTTCCTTTTGCGGGTCGCCGTACACATCCTCCCACTTCCAGCGGTCTTGCGGAATGACAGAGATGCTGTTGAGGCCTGCATTGAGGTTGTTCCAGAATTCCTGCGTGTTCTTCGCCCCCGGAAAACGACTGGCGATTCCGACGATGGCAACTTCTCGCTTTGGCGTTTGAGTCATCCAGATTCGCTCCTTTTTTGCTTACAATCCGACCAGTTCAGAGATGCGCCGGTTCAGCAGGTCTGCCGTTTCGCGCATCAGTTTTTCGCCGATCACATCGACATGGCGCGCTCTCCAGCTTTCCAGCGGCGTGCCTTTCACCCAGCGGTTGAACGCCCCCAAGGCCGGGCCGCAATGTACCTGATAATCCACCATGTGCTCGACGTCCCCGCTGAGCGCCATGCGCGACGAATAGCCAAAATACCATTTGAAGATCAGCGCCATCTTGTGCTTGGGATTGCGCTCCGCCTTCTCGATCTCCTGCGGGGCCACATAGGCTTGCACTTCGCGGTAGACCTCGTCGAAACTGCGCTTGAAGTAACGCTCTTGCAAAATGCGGCGGGTCTTCTCATCGATCTCCTCCAGCGAGTTGAACTGGCGGTAGAGATCGTACAGCTTGTTCGCACGGGCCGGGAAAAAGACGCCTTTTTTCATAACCTGCACGCGAGCGCCGATCTCAAACATGTCGCCCGCCGGCGCATAGGCCGTGTCTTGCACGTTCATCTCCTGCAGCAGATCCTTCACCGACTCGGACGTCTGCGCTTCCACCGTGCATTGGTTGATCGAGCCGGTCACGAGATAATCCGCCCCGAGCACGAGCGCCGCCACCGCCGCTTCCGGGGTTCCGATGCCGCCGGCCGCTCCGATGCGAATCTTCTTCTTGTATCCGTATTTGGCCATCATCTCATCGCGCAGGCGAACGATCGACGGAAGCAGCACGGAAGAGACCCCCTGATCGGTATGTCCGCCGGAATCGGCCTCAACGGTGATGTCATCCGCCATCGGAACTTCGCGGAGCAGATCTGCTTCCTCGCGCGTGATCCGCTGTTCCAGCAACAACTTGTCGACGATGCGCTCCGGTGCCGGGCTCAGAAACGCCTCGGCAACTTCCGGGCGCGAGACTTTGGCGAGGATGCGGTTTTCGACAATCACGCCGCCTTCTGCCGAGCGTTTCAACCCTTTCGCCCGGTAGCGGACCAATGCGGAGTTCACCGCCATGTAGGCGCTTGCCTCCACGTTCCGCACGCCGGTGCGCAGGAAGAGATCGACCGTCATCTCCTCCATCGATGGGTTGCCTTGGTTATGCAGCAGGTCCATGCCATACGCCTCACCGCGCGTCAACGCCTGCTGAATCGTGCGGATCGCCTGTTCGATCTGCTCCAGCTTCATGCCGCCGGTCCCGTAAAAACCCAGCATGCCCGCCTTGCCGACCTGAATGACCAGGCGCTCAGAAGCCACGCCGCGATACATCGAGCCCGTGAAATAGGCGTACTTCAAGTTATAGTCCTTCTTGAACTCCTCATCGCCCAGCGATTCTGCCGTGCTCGCCCTTCTCGACACACGCACGACCGGCTCGCTCACAGCTTCCCTCACCGGCACGACCTCCACCGGAGCCGCAGCAGGCGCCTCAACAGCGACTGCCACCTCCACCTCCGCGACCGACGCTTTCGTCACCTCAGGCACAGTCACAGACGCCGCCACAGCCACCAGCACCGCCTCCTCCACGTCATCCGCTTCCGGCTCGATCACGAGCGGTTCCGCTTTGCGGCGGATCGTGGTGACGAGCTTGGTCAGGACATTGCCCGGCCCGACCTCTTCGATCTCGATCTCGCCAAGGCCCATCAGATAGCGCACGCTGTCCGTCCACTTGACCGGAGACACGATCTGCTGCACCAAATTATCCTTCACCTGCCGTTGCTTGTACGGACGCGCATAAATGTTCGAGATGACCGGAATCTCCAGTTTTGAAAATTCAAACGATTCCAGATACGCTTCAAAACTCCGCTTGCTCTCCGCCATATACCGGGAATGGAAAGCCCCGCTCACATTGAGCGGAATGTACATGCGCACGCCCGCTTCCTCAAAAAACGGCTGCGCGCGCAGGATGTCCGTCTTCAAGCCCGCGATGACGATCTGGTCCGGCGAATTGTGGTTGGCGATGTCGATCCCGTCCAGCCCGTTCTCCATCAGCACCCGGTCGATCTGCTCCACCGTAAACCCGATCACCGCCGCCATGCCCCCACCGCTCGCAAGGCTCATCAGTTCGCCCCGCTTCTTGACCATCCGCAGACCGGTAGCAAAATCAAACGACCCTGCAGCAAACAGCGCATTGTACTCACCCAAGCTGTGCCCGGCCACATAATCCGGCTTGCATCCCGTCTCCTGCACCTTCTTGAGAAAACTCAGTGCACTGACCACATACAGAGCCGGCTGCGTGTACTGCGTCTGGCCCAGCTGATTGTCCGGGTCCTCCAAGCACAGCCTTTTGATCGAATAGCCCAAGATCTCATCCGCTTGTGCCATCAGATCTGCAAACTCGTCAAACAGCGTACCTCCCATGCCTTTGTGCTGAGAACCTTGTCCAGGAAACACGTATGCTTTCATAGGTTGTCCTCCCTTTCTGATGGGCGATGAAATGAGTTGCTCCAGTTGCTCGCAAACCTTGTTGAAGTTCTTGAGATCCTGCTGATACGGCGTGAGGACCGCATAGCTTTGCGAGAGCGAATCCTGTTTAAAATTCCGCTTGGCCAGATTGGCCAGCGTTCCCGAAGGACCCAAGTCCACGTACAGGCAATCGTCTCCCTGCTCCAGCGCCTGAACCGCTTCGGCAAAGCGAATCGGCTGTCGCGCCACCTCCCAGAAATACTCGCTCCTCAGCGCTGTCTCCCTCCGCCCGGTCACCCCGGAATAAAATCGCACCCGAGGCTGGCGATACGAGAGCCCGCGCAGCCGCGCCACATAGGAAGCGGCAGCCGGATCAATCCATGAGGAATGGTACGCAAAGGAGACCGGCAGAATCTGATAGGCGATGCCTTTCTCCCGCAGCGCCTCCCCGATGCTCGGCAGCATCGCCGCCGGGCCGGCCACCACAAAATGCGCGTCCGAATTGATCGACACCATCTCCGTGTTCTGACGCAAGAGCGGCATCCTGTCATAGAGGCTCGGCTCCTGCAGAATCCCGACCATCCCGCCGGGGAGACAGGTAGCCTCAAACGCCTTGGCCTGCTCCACCACCAGCTCCAACGCGACCTCCACATCGAGCACACCTGCCACAGCCGCCGCCGCGAACTCGCCCATGCTGCTGCCAAGGACCGCATCTGGCTTGACCCCGCGGGCCATCAGCGCCTGCGCCAGCGCATATTCCACCATGAAGATCGCGGGGTGGGTCAGCAGCGTCCGTTCAAACGGCTCGTCACGGCGCTTGTCCTCCGCATACAGACGCGCCAGCACCGACTCCCCGACGAGCGGCGTCACCATCTCGTCCAACTTGTTCATCCACTTGCGAAACTCAGATACCTCCTCATAGAGCCCTCGACCCATCTGGTAAAACTGAGAACCCTGCCCGGAGAAAAGAAATACGACCGGCTTGCTCATCCATACCCCTCCTGAACGCGACTCGTCTGCCTTGATTTATTTAAAATTGAACAATTGCCCCTGATTCTTGCGCATCCGAAACCGGACAAAATGCTCTTTTTGCTCAATCTGAAGATAGATGTTGTGCTCCAGCACATCCTGAAACGCCATGCCCGGCTCCTTGCCATAAGAATGACCCGGATACACCTGCACATGAGGGGGAGTGGACTTGCGAATCCTCTGAAAACTGTCATGCATCTGCTCCGGGGAACCTCCGGCCCCATCGCAGACGCCGCAGCCTTCAATAAACACCGTATCCCCCGTGATCAGATCGTCTGCGAGCCGAAAACAAGCCCCGCCGGCCGTGTGCCCTGGCGTCAGCATGCAGGTGATCGGCGTCTCTCCCAGCCAGATCGTCTCCCCCTCCTCAAACGGATGCAGATTCCGACATGCGAACCCGTAGGCATCGATCTCCTTGACCGACATGTACGCCCGCGCCGCCGGGTAGAGCTCCAACAGCGGCTCCACCTTGTTGACATGATCGTGATGCGAATGTGTCAGCAGGATGCAAGCCAACTCCGCCTCCAATGAGCGAAGCATCCCGTCGATCAACTCCAAGTCCCAAGCCGGGTCCACCACAGCCGCCTGCCGGGTGGCTTTGTCCACGAGTATGTACGCATAATTTTTCATGAACAAAAACTCAACCTTCAACGGGTGCAACTCATAGCTCCGCTTCATCCTTCCCCCCCTCTCTTCAAATCCTAAAAAGCAAGCACAAAAAAAGTAGAGGAACGATCTCCTCTACTTTTTTGTGCTTGCTTTGGCTATTTTATATAACTTCTTCCACCTTGCACAACAGATCCTGCACGGCCTCCAAGTTCAAACGGCAGTCCTTGGGATGGGCGATCGCAAAGACGCGCTCCCCCACGACCCAGCCCGCAACTCGGAACTGCGGAAAATGAGAGTAAGCCGCCACCCAAGCCGTTCCCTGCTGTTCGAGCTCTGTGATCTCCAAAAACTCGAACGGCACCGCAAGGCCAGTTTTCAAGACTTTGGACAAGGCTTCCTTGGCCGACCAGTACAGCGTCATCAAGAGCGCCACAGACCCCGGCTGCGCACCGATCCGCTCGCGTTCCCGCTCCGTCATCTGAGCCGCCAGCACGGCTTGCCGGGCCGGACGGATCTGCTCGACATCCAACCCCATCGGCAGCGCTTCCGGAAACACGAGCGCCGCCCCCAGCTCGTCGCAATGAGAGATGCTCACCTGCAGATTGAGAGCGGCAGGGTGTACGATCAGCGGCTGGTGAAGAATCCCCCGATCAATCCAGATCTGATCCAGACGTTCTTCCTGCACAGAAGCCGCCACCGCTCGCTTGGCCGCATAGCGTCCGGCCAGATAGCTGGTGATCCGCCGCTCAAACTGCAGCCCTTCATAAAACGCCAGCTCGTTCGGATGCAGAAACGGGATCGTGGCCTGATACTCCGCCGCCGATTGCGCACAGCAAACGCTCAACCAAGCGCTGTACGGCTCCTCTCCCCCTCGCACGTCAAGTCCCTGCACGAAGCTCTCCGGAGGACACACTTCACCCATGCCCCTTCCTCTCAATGCGATTCAATATGATACCCTAAGTTCCTTCAACGCGCCGAAACATCGATTAAATTAGCTTAGGGATTTTCTAAGACTCAACCAAATATTCGATCAATGAACTTACGAATTGAACAACATAACCCATTACACTAATACAGCTTAATACTACCCTCATTCAACTTTGTTCGTCAAGGATTACTTACCAGAGACCTATTTATTCTATCCCCACGTCTTGGTATGACATGGGCAATTAAGATATGGTATAATGTTGTAAAATATACTATTTTTCGCTTGGATATTTATTTAACAACATACACAAGTTAGGGGATGTCTATTTTGAATTGGTACGCACTATTCGTTGAATCTGGTCAAGAAGAGGTCGTGCAAAAGTTCCTGAACCTGTACTTTGATGAAACTTCCCTCCACTCTGTCGTACCGAAACGCAGAGTCCCCGAGAAGAAGGCAGGCGCTGTCAAGCACGTGCTGAAGAAAATGTTCCCCGGCTACGTGTTGATCAAGACCCGCATGACCGATGAAGTTTTCCACACCTTGAAAAAAGTCCCCAAGTGCTACAAGCTGCTCAGCCAAGGCACGCTCTACTCCAAAGATGAAGGAACCTATTACTCCAATATTGACGAACGCGAGATGTCGCTGATCTTGCAGCTGATCGGAGACGGAGAGATCGTTGGCTATTCGGGCATCTACATAGAAAATTCACGTGTCTCCGTAACCTCCGGCCCGCTGCAGGGCATGGAAGGCATCATCACCAAAATAGACCGTCATAAAAAGCGGGCGAAGATCCACCTCAACTTCATGGGTGCCGAGAAGATCATCGACGTAGGCGTGGAGATCCTCTCCCCTTGCATCCCGCTGCTACAAAAGGACACGTAAAAACATCCCAGTTCAGGTAAGAGACTGGGATGTTTGTTTTAAGCACTGCTCAGACGAGAATTACCAGCAGATCATCGTGCAGAAGAAGCACGTTTGCGTATCGGCTTCCCGCTCACAGTTGCTATCGGCAGTAGGGCCAACGCCTTGGTAAGTGCCGGTGTTGATGCTGATGTCTTTCACTTGAACGTCGAGATCGAACAGATTTGCCATTTGTCATTACCTCCCCATGAGCTCGTGCGAATTGTTGTCACTACATTTGCGTGTAAATCGTGTCGCAATTGACCATCGTGCAGAACAGGCAGGAAACGGTAAATTCCCACGCGTCGGTGGAGACGGTTTCGTCGATGACTTGAACATCGAGCTCGAACATGTTTGCCATTTGAAATCACCTCCCCCCATGAGTTAGAGCGTTTGGTTCTCTTCATAGAGATTGTTTTGCACGCGATACATCTCGGCATAGCAGCCGTCGCGCGCCATCAGCTCGTCATGCGTGCCCTGCTCGATGACCGATCCGTTTTCCATCACCAGGATCTTGTCAGCAAAGCGGGCACTCGCAAAGCGATGCGCGATGTAGATCCCCAGCCGGTCTCGCAGCAGGTCGCGGAGGCGTTCAAACACTTCGCTCTCGGCGATCGGGTCAAGCGCCGAGTTCGGCTCGTCCAGCACGTACAGATCAGCCTCGCGGACGAACGCCCGCGCGATGGCGATCCGCTGCCACTGGCCGCCCGACAGTTGCTCGCCGTTGAACACCCAGCGCCCGAGCTCCGTGTTGAGCTGTTTTGGCAATTTTCGAACGAACTCGCCGATGCCGGTCCGATCGCTCGCCGCCAACAGCTTGTCATCCTCCTCAAGCACGGCTGTATCTATTTAGCCCCCTAGAAGACTTGGACAGTACACCCCTTAATCAAATACAATAATATTAGAGGGTGGGGAACGTGATGAAACGTGTACAGTATGATCTTAATTTCAAGATGGATATCATTCGAAAAGGGAAAGAAATCGGGAACTTTACAGCCGTAGCCCGACAGCATGAACTGGACCCTAAGATGGTATTGCGGTGGGCCAGAGAATTGAACCGTAAAGATGTGGATCAGTTAGATGGAGCGAGTAAGAGACAAGCCGCTTTTATCCCGACAGCCGAAGATTTCAAGCAGCTTGAGCATGAGAATGACAAACTGAAGAAGCTCTTAGCGGAACAAGCTCTGGAAAGAGAAATTCTCAAAGACCTACTAAAAAAAACGAACCCCAACTTGCGGATAAAATAGAGATTGCCCAGAAATATATCGTACAGGGAGATCTGCGAATGGCTCATGGAGCTATTGGCGGGTGAGGGGGCTGCCTTGGGCTACCGGAAGCTCACTGTGCTGCTAAAAAGACGCCACCAACTT
>JBEUOG010000017.1:0-105403 GCA_040544055.1 Paenibacillus sp. PvR008 | reverse complement strand
GACAAACCACTCGAAAGTGGCTGTTCTGGAGAAGCAAGAGCGAAATGGAAGTAGAAGTTCATTCAAGTATTTAAGCATCGGTATGGTCAATCGCTTGGAAATGAGTTACACTTTTAATCGTAGCCCATTCAGCGGTCCCTCCTTTTTGTGTGAGAACTTAAGGATACCAGACCATCGCCTGATTGGGTTATTTTTCTATGTTACGATTTTTCGACAAGAACTTTTGACTGTCCAGATATGTAGATATAACAAAAAAATCCCCGCCGTTTAACTCACGGTTAGGGATTTTTAATGATCTTCAAAATACTCGACCGATTCCGTATCGTCTGCATAGGCTAAAGTGGCAGCATATCCTGCCGTTCCGCCTTGTGTTTGCAATCCTTGCATACCCCGTACAGAGAACCATTGTCATCTGCGTAAAAGGTTAATTTGTCTTCTTTTTTACAAAAAGAGCATTTTTGCTTGCCCGTGCCCTGGATAGAGTCAGACAGTCCAAACCCAGATTGGACTTGAATACCTGTTGCGTCTGTATTCGCGCGCGAACCGGAAGATACCTTAGACTTGGACACGTTCCCGATGCGGGATTGTCGAACAGGCTTACGAGGACGAAATTTAACGACATTACTGCCCCGCTGTTCATTCACTTGTTTGTTACTGCTGCGACCACGCCATGCCATAACAATCCAACCCAACGCCACGCCGACGATCACCCAAGTTAGAATATTCCACATGCCTTCATCCCCGCCTTTGCTTTAAAATTGTTTGGTTTGCTTCCACTTCTTCGTACAGTACAGGCTATATTCTATTTCGTCTAACGTAATCCCGTTCAATGCAATAACCTTGTCTACATCCCCTCCACCTTGACCTTTTCCCGAGGAAGTCCAATGACCCTTTTACAAATTGTACATCATCCTTCTGAAAAACGATAATATCCCCTCTATGGA
This sequence comes from Paenibacillus sp. PvR008, assembly GCA_040544055.1. Taxonomy (GTDB): domain Bacteria; phylum Bacillota; class Bacilli; order Paenibacillales; family Paenibacillaceae; genus Paenibacillus. Next base: position 104,459 of record JBEUOG010000017.1, on the reverse strand, counting down.
AATCGTTCTCCTTAAAGCTTTGCTACTATGCCTAAAGTCCTTTTGACATCTTCATTAGGTAGTCTATATTATAACGTTTCAAATTCAAATGCCCTGTCATTCCGTGTAGTACATCACATGTTAGCCAACCCAAAGCATTTTTGTTCATTAATTTCATGACGCTTCCGTACCGTCTTCACAAAATAAAAAGAGACAGCGTATTATTACACACACTGTCTCTGCTGAGTTCCAACTTGATCTACTTTGATACGTATTATACTTTGAATTTGCCGATTTGCCCTTGCAGGTCCTCTGCCATGGTAGACAGGTTTCTTGCAGATGAAGCAATTTCCTCCATGGATGCCAGTTGCTCTTGTGTTGCAGCAGACATATGCTGTGTTCCGGCTGCGGCTTCCTCAGCAATCGCTGAAATTTGTCTGACAAAGCCTACAACTTCATCCGTACTTGCAGACATTTGCTCCGACCCAGCGGATACCTCTTCAATCTCACTCGCTACTTTATTAACGGTTTCCTGAATCAGTTCAAAGGATGCACCTGCATTCTGCACGACTTCCCGACCTGTCATGACATCTTTTCCATTGGACGCTACAGCCTCGATAGCATGGGCAGTGTCCTTTTGAATCAAACCAACAAGTTCCGTAATTTGTTGAGCAGAATGAGCCGATTGTTCTGCCAACTTGCGCACTTCACCCGCAACTACAGCAAATCCGCTACCGTGTTCTCCCGCTCGGGCTGCTTCAATTGCAGCATTCAGGGCAAGAAGGTTTGTCTGACTTGAAATATTGGTGATCACATCAATAATCTTGCCAATTTCGTCGGAACGCTCTCCCAATCCAGCCATAAGATCAGCCAGTCCATTCATCGAATGATTTACGGCGTTCATCTGTGTAACAGCCTGTTGAATCAATTGGTTACCTTCAGCTGATTTGTGGGCCGCATCCTGAGCAGATGCAAATACATTTTGCGCACGAATGGCAATTTGTTCAACACCGATAGACATTTCTTCAATAGCTTGGGATGACTTCGTAACCATATCCACCTGTTGAGTCGTTCCTGTAGCTACTTCTTGCACCGTCTCGGTTATTTGTGCGGAAGCTTGGCTATTTTGTTCTGCGCTGGCTGTCAATTCCTCTGAGGAAGTAGTTACCAACTCTGACGTTTTACTAACTGATTGAATCAGTTGGCGCAGGTTCTGGACCATTGCATTAAAAGAATGCGACAAAGCATGGATCTCGTCCTTGCTCTTCACTGTTATTTCCTCGCCCGTCAGGTCACCTGCTGCTATTCTCTCAGCAGCGCGACTGATTCGCAAGATTGGTTTGGATATGGATTGCGCTATGAGGATAGAAACCACCATCGCCAAGACGACTGCTGCAACGCTTAAAAAGATGACTATTTGTCTACCTGAAATATAGTTGTCAACTGCTTCTTTCGTAGTCAGTTTTGATCCATCTGAATTCAATTTAATGAGCTTATTGATCGTATCGTTTGCGTTATACCATAGTGCATAAGACTCTTTGTGAAGAATACTCGATTGAACATAATCGTTAGCTTTACCCGCTGCAATCACTTCTGGCTGCTTATTTAGATACTCTGCATATTTTTTGGAGAAATCATCATACATTTCACGTTCTTGAGGAGTAGCAATTAATTTCTCGTATGTTTTTCGGCCGTTCTCGACCTTTTTCAAAACCTGATTGTATTCAGTTTCAACCTTTTTCACTTCCTCAGGGTCACGTTCTACAATTATATTCAATGAGAGCCGCTCTACATCGGAAACATCACCGTTTAGAGTTCCCAGAATAGTCACACTCGGCATCCAATGACTATCAATTTCCACCGATGTGTCACCTAAGTTTTTCATTTTTGAAATGGATACTGTACAAATGAGAATTAATAAAACAATAACCGTAAGAAAACCTAACAACAATTTTGTTCGGATGTTGAATTTCATATATTCGCCCCTCAATCCTCTTTATAATAGATATTATATCGACAAGAATCGACAATTTGTTTATATCAAATTAAAGAGTTTTTTAGAGTTTATAAAAGGAAAATTTTTAATGTTTATGATTAGTGAAGATGACTCTGGTTTGTTTTATAAACATTATGGAGATTATCATGTCTCATAATTGCCAGTAATTGTTCCGCCATATAGCGCGGGGAATGTTTAAAATCTTCATTTACCCACTCTATAATCATTCCTAAAATTGCGTGAGCATGGTAACTGGCTTGCATTGCATGGTTTATTTTATTATTTTGTTGCGTGTCTACAAGATCCTGTATAGGCAGTTTTTTAAGCTCATCACAAATCTTAGTCTGGACTCCCGGTAGCATATCTGTTTTCAATACAATTTCATAAAATTTCGAATACTGTGCAATATGCTCGAAAATTTTAATCGTGGAAGCCACCATGTTACCTACTACAAACGTATCGACCTGACGGTAAGGTTCACGATAAGAGTCAACTAAATCAAGCAGAACCTCATCAATAACCTCCCCCAACAGATCTTCCTTGTATTGATAATGCTTATAAAATGTCCCCCGATTGATGTCTGCCTGCTGTACGATATCCGTTATGGTAATGTTCTTTAAATCTTTTTCTTTTAAAAGGAGAACTAGAGATTCCCTTAATAGTTTTTTCGTTCTTCGAATGCGTTTATCCTCAACTAATTTTGGATTAGACATGGTGCACCACCGTTATTTTAAATTTTAAGTACACAAGGCAAAAATACTGTTCAAAAAGCAACAAATTCCTGCTTATTTGCTGATTGTGATTCATTAACAACTATGATTATGCTATAAATAGGGTATAACTGTGCCTTATTAAACAAGTGTTTGACAAAAAAATTTACTTAACTGAACATGCGGAGGGATCATCATGAAACTTCAAGGTAAGGTGGCAGTAGTCACAGGATCTGCCTCTGGAATGGGTAAGGAAATAGCCATTTTGTATGCTAAAGAAGGGGCTAAAGTGGTTGTATCTGATATCCATTTAGATGTGGCAAACTCACGGTTAGTACGTATGGAACATTAGATATTTTAGTTAACAATGCGGGGATTATGGATAATTTTGTTCCCGCTGCTGAATTAACGGATGAGCTTTGGGAACGCATTTTTGCGATTAACACCACTGGCCCTATGTGTGAATTTGGAAATCACTTCCTATTTTCACTGACAAAGGTGCCGGGGTCATTATTAATGTTGGCTTCACTGGGTGGGTTGCAAGGCTCTAGAGCGGGCGCAGCTTACACAGCGGCAAAACATGCGGTGGTCGGCCTGACTAAAAATGTAGGCTTCCAATATGCTAATAAAGGCGTACGTTGTAACGCTCTTGCTCCTGGTGCTGTAATCACCAATATTGGAACCTTCTATTAACCAACCCAATGAATTCGGTATGGAAAGAGCTATGGCTGGTTTCAACTTGAACCCAAGAGCTGGAGATGCGAAAGAGATCTCCAAGGTTGCTCTCTTCCTTGCTTCAGATGATTCCAGCTTTGTGAATAGTACTGTTATTACAGCAGATGCAGGCTGGTCTGCTTATTAAAAAACTTAGAGATCATGCAAAAAAACCAGTCCAGACACGAATGTGTCGGCTGGTTTTTTGTTGTACTACGTAAAATGTTTAGCTCAGCGAACCTTTATTAGCTTAATGCCCCTAACTAACCCTTTCAGGACACCTTATTCTCAATCCGCAGCTTATCTGCAACCATCGCGATGAACTCAGAGTTGGTCGGCTTGGATTTGGAGATATTAATCGTATATCCAAATAGGTGAGAGATACTGTCGATATTGCCACGTGTCCATGCTACCTCGATAGCATGACGAATGGCGCGTTCCACGCGGGATGCCGTCGTTTTGAATTTTTCGGCGATTGCCGGATATAATGTTTTGGTGATGGAACCCAAAATTTCGATATTATTGTACACCATGGTAATGGCTTCGCGTAAATATTGGTAGCCCTTAATGTGAGCTGGTACACCGATTTCATGGATAATGGCCGTAATACTGGCATCCAGATTTTTCGTTTTACCCATTGGCACCACATTAGACCGCATGGAAGAAATGGTCACCGGACTGCTGCTGACTAATTGTGGCCCCACCAATTGACGAACGCGGTTGGCAAGCACTTCCATGTCAAACGGCTTCAAAATATAATAAGATGCCCCGAGCTGTACGGCCCTTTGTGTAATATTTTCTTGACCGAATGCAGTCAGCATAATGATTTTCGGCTGTGGAGACAGGTTCATTTCTCTCAAGCGCTCCAATACGCCGAGACCATCCAGATGAGGCATGATAATATCTAAAATAAGTACATCAGGTACGTTGCGGGATTCTGCGATGTGTTGGAGCACTTCTTCACCATTATAGGCGATTCCTGTAACTTCCATATCCTCCTGATCGGAAATATATTCGGCAAGCAAATTCGTAAATTCCCGGTTGTCATCAGCCAACAATACCTCAATTTTTTGCAATGTACTTCCTCCTTATTGAGTTTTATTCAGTTGGATATCAGTTTACAACAAATAAATATTTCTTGTCGGAGTATATGATTTCGACATCGAATTATGAATTCCTTCTGTCGAAAATTATTTTTATTTATTTTATTTATTGTTTCCATTATAATTAATTATTTAACTTGATATTACGAGTTAATTCATGGCCTTTCGACAAAAAAATCTTAAGGCCACTAGCTCGCCTTAAGATTCGAGGATGATTTCAAGCTTACGTTATTCTGCATGATTCCTGCATCGCGCAGCATCCATTCGATAAAACAGCCGTAGCCTGATTTCGGATCGTTAACAAATACATGCGTCACAGCCCCGATGAGCTTGCCGTTTTGAATAATTGGACTTCCGCTCATCCCTTGTACAATTCCCCCGGTCTTATCCAGCAACTTGGGATCTACGATACGAATAACAAGTCCTTTGGTTGCCGGTTTATCCTGTTGAGAAATGTGTACAATCTCTGCACGAAACCGCTGAATCTGCTGACCTTCCAATACAGTCAAAATTTCTGCGGGTCCTTCCTTTACTTCATTCGCAAGTGCCACAGGAATTGGCTTGGAATACAAACCATATTGCGGCTCATCTGACATCTTCCCAAAAATCCCGAAGTTCGTGTTTCGTTCAATATTACCTAACACCCGATGATCCTTGAGAAAATGTGCGCGTTTTTCCCCAGGTTCACCACTTTGACTTTTCGCAATTGATGTCACATTGGATTGCACTATTTCCCCGCTCCCCACAACAATGGGAGTCTGGGTATTCATGTCAGTGATCACGTGTCCCAAGGCCCCGTAGACCCCCTGATCCGGTGCGTAAAAGGTCAAGGTACCTACACCCGCAGCCGAGTCCCTAATATACAGTCCAAGCCGCCATGCTTTGTCATCGCGATCATAAGCTGGTGTTAGCTTGGTGGAAATCGTCTGCTCCCCTCGGCAAAGCGTGATATCGAGCGGCTTTTTGTTCTTGCCTGCTTCCTCTACAGCATCCGCTACCCTTGTCAGGCTACCCAGCGGTTTGCCATTCATATGGGTGATCCGGTCTCCGAGACGAATCCCGGCTGTCTCTCCTGGTGACACCTTGCGGTCCATACTTTCCTGAATGACATGATGACCAACAACAAGCACCCCTGAAGATTTTACTTTGACTCCAATCGTCTGACCCCCTGGATACACCTTCAAGTCGGGAATCACGCTCTCTTGAGCCGTTTTCGCTGCATGGGAACCGAATAATTCCAGAGAAACTTGTGGAGGCAGCGCTGCATGCACAGGCTTGGCGTTACCGATACAACAAATAAGAAAAACAAGCAAAAGACCGAGCAATTTGATCCTGGAGTAAAAATTCAATGGCTGTCACGCTCCCTTTGCTTCTTTCGCTTGACGAGTAAAGGTGGTCGCCAATTGCGTACCTATAAGGTAACCTTGCCCCCAGGCTTTTATAACTGTTAATCATTACGCCAGCCGCTCTTTTCAGGCTTTCTTTCCTTCCGCCAGATTCAGCATTTCCTGTGCGTGATGCAAAGTTTTTTCGGTAATTTCCACGCCACCCAGCATACGTGCCAATTCCTTCACACGTCCGTCCTCATTTAACGCTTCAATTTGCGTCATTGTACGTTCGTCATGAACATTTTTCTCAATGAGGTACTGGTGATCCGCCATACATGCCACCTGCGGCAAATGAGTAATGGAGAATACCTGACAGACGGAAGACAAACGATACAGTTTTTCGGCAATGGATTGAGCCGCACGACCACTTACCCCAGTATCCACCTCGTCAAAAATGAGTACCGGAATTTGATCATGACGTGCAAAAATACTTTTCATCGCCAACATGATTCGGGACAGCTCACCACCAGAAGCAATCTTGCCCAGTGGACGAAGTGGCTCCCCCGGATTCGGGGAAATCAGAAATTCCGCATTATCGATGCCCTGCTTGGTTGGTCGAACCCGCCGACCTTTATATTCATATCCGCGCGGATCTTCAATCGGATCAATACGTACCTTGAGTGACGTTCTTTCCATTTGCAGATCCTTTAGCTCCTGCTCTACCTGTTCGGCCAGCTCTTCAGCACAAATTTCACGCGCTTCTGTAAGCTCTTCTGCAATCTGGAGCAAATCCGAAAGCAACTCATCCCGCTTGGCAATTAACTGCTCCAGCCGTTCATCCTTATTCTCCAGCATATCGGTTTCCTGCTCAATACGGCTATAGTATTCCAAAATCTGCTCTATACTATCACCATATTTTCGCTGTAACCCGGTAATTTGATTCAGACGTTGCTCCACTTCATGCAGCTTACCCGGATTAAATTCAATATCCTCACGGTACGAACGTAATTGGAATGCCGCATCCTCCAGCTGGTAAAAAGCAGATTGAATCTGCTCCGCAATGGGCTGAAGGCTTTTGCTGTCGTAGCTTTGGACATCATTCAGTCTGGACAACACGTTATTGATCATGTCCAGTCCACCTCTGCCACTTAGCAGATCGTAGGCTCCTGATATCCCATCCATCATTTTCTCACTATGGGATAGCTTGACCCGTTCCTCTGCCAATAATTCATCCTCTCCCAATTTAAGCTCGGCAGCAGCAATTTCCTCCAACTGAAACCGATACATGTCCAATAACTGATAGGCCTTTTGACTGGAGCTTTGCAGCTCCCGTACTTCTTTTTCCGCTTTGACAAAAGCATTGTAGCGCTCTCTGTAAAGCGTTTTGACCGGACCGATAACCGAATCACCGAACGTATCCAGCAGCGCCAGATGGCGGTCTGCGCGTAGCAAACTTTGATGCTCATGCTGACCGTGAATATTGACGAGCTGCTCACCCACCTCGCGCAGCATCGTTAAATTGACCATTTGACCATTAATCCGCGATGAACTTTTGCCTTGAACGGTCAGTTCCCGCCGAATCAATAGATGTTCTTCCGCATTCGCCTTGATTCCTTGTTCTTCTAGCGTTGCCCAAACCGGATGCTTAACAGACAGTTCAAACAGCGCCTCCATCTCTGCTTTATCGCACCCATAACGGACCAGATCGGCGGAACCTCTGCCTCCAGCAATCAGACCGAGGGCATCAATAATGATGGATTTACCCGCGCCTGTTTCCCCGGTCAATACGTGGAACCCTTTATAAAAATGAACATCGACAGCCTCTACAACTGCCAAATTTCGTATAGATAAAGTGACCAGCATCGTTCTTTCACCTCTATGATGTACAAATTCAAACGTCTAAACAGCCCTAAGAAATCATAGTCAGGAAATGTATCCCATAAGACGATTCACAATGGCCTCACTGTTCTCTTCCGATCGGCAAATAATCAAAATGGTGTCATCTCCGCTAATAGTCCCCATAATTTCAGGCCATTCAATGTTGTCTAGTAATGCAGCGATCGAGTTCGCCGTTCCCGGCAAACACTTCATCACGATCAGATTGGTCGTATAGTCAATATGCAAAAAGTTGTCCACCAATGTACGTTTCAGTTTCTGCGCCGGGTTATATCGCTGATCTGAAGGCATCGAATATTTGTACCTGCCGTCATCCATCGGAACTTTAATAAGCAGCAGTTCCTTGATGTCCCGAGATACGGTGGCTTGAGTAACCTGAAAACCAGCCTTGCGCAATGCTTCAACCAGATCGTCCTGCGTCTCAATTTCCCGTTGTGAAATAATTTCCCTGATTTTAATATGTCGTTGGCCCTTCATAGAATCCTCCTATGGATTAATCTTCATATTCCTCTTCTTCGATGTCTTCCACCAATGTAATAAGGCGGATACTCCGTTCGTCCGTATCAACGTACAATACGCCCGCACAGCCCGGATAAAGCAGCAGATACGGCATAAGCCTGTCCCGCAAATCAGGACCACTCCACTCCATCGGTCTCTTGCGACGTGACGTTTTGACCATATATGTTGAACCCTTTCGCACAGCCACATAGTCTATAAACAAACGGCTATACACGGTATGTCCATTCACTTTAAAAGCAAGCGGTATTTTCATTTTTCCGCCCACCAGCTCATAACCCGCGTCTTCCAGCAAGTCCACAGCAGGCCCTTCGTCCAACTCCTCGTTAATCGGTATAGTCTTTAACACAAGCGGTCCCGGCTCCTTTAACCAGGTACGCAGACCGTAAAAAGCCCATACCGCTAATATTACGCCGATCACGACAATGATAACCGTATCATATCGCGTGTCCACGAATCGATCACCTCATGGACATATTCTAGGACAGGAGGTAAAATCCCTTTTCTCCTGTATATCTCATTATAGGCGAACGTTAGTTCGTTAATCAATCCCTCACACCAAAAAGAGGTTCCCTTAAGTTCACAGAACTCTTGAGAACCCCTGAATGTTACTTACGCCACGGACCATTATTGAAGGTCTGACCTGCTTCCTGAACAGTAAGGTCAATTAGCGAGCGGAAATCAACGTTTTCCTGTTGCAGGTCTGCATTAGCAGACTTATCCAAACGCCAATGCGCCAAAAATTCAATATTGCCTTCTCCACCGGTAATAGGAGAATAAGCCAATCCTTGCAGCGAAAGTCCAAGCTCGTGTGAGAACGTCAGGATGGTTTGCAACACTTCTTTGTGTGTTGCGGGATCACGGACGACGCCGGATTTCCCCACCTTTTCACGTCCGGCTTCAAATTGCGGCTTAATCAGAGCCACAATGTCAGCAGGCTGATGCAGCAACGCAAGCAGTGGCGGCAAAATAATGCGCAGCGAAATAAAAGAAACATCAATACTTGCGAAATTCGGTACAGGACCGTTCAAATCCGCAGGTGTCATATACCTGAAATTCGTTTTCTCCATTACGCATACCCGTTCGTCATTACGAAGCGACCAGTCCAGCTGATTATATCCCACGTCAATGGCATATACATACTCCGCTCCATGCTGGAGGGCACAATCCGTAAAACCTCCGGTGGATGAGCCGATATCCAGCATCGTCCTGCCCTTCATGTCCAGCTCGAATTGACGGATAGCCTTTTCCAGCTTCAACCCTCCACGGCCTACATACGGATGCATTGTACCCTTTACTTTAAGCTCGCTGTCGCGTGGTACCTTCATACCCGCCTTCTCGATCCGTTCACTGTCGGCCAGTACCAGCCCTGCCATAATTGCTGCTTTGGCTTTTTCGCGGCTTTCAAAAAAGCCTTGTTCTACAAGTAATACATCAATGCGTTCCTTCGGAACAGACATGTTAATCTCCCTTTAAGGCAGCTATGCTGCTTTTGTCATACTTTTTCTTAATAGTCACGGTTTCGCTTCAAGTTCCCTATACCGATTGTCCCATGCCATACGCAGGCTCGGAAGCCCATTTGCGAAGCTTCAGGCACACCGCTTCAACGGTGAGGCCCACTTCGGCGCGTTGCTCCTTGATCGAGCCATGTTCCACGAACATATCGGGAATCCCCATCAGGCGCACCTGTGCATCCTGTATTTCTTCTTTGGCGTAAAATTCCAGCACGGCGCTACCCAAACTTCCCGCTTCGGAAGCTTCTTCCAATACGATCAGCTTTGTATGCTGACGGGCCAGTTCACGCAGCATATCTTCATCCAACGGCTTGAGGAAACGGGCATTCACGACACCTACCTGCAAACCTTCTCGTTTCATCGCGTCCGCAGCCTCTGTTGCCACCTGGAGCATCGGCCCTGAAGCGATTATAGCGAAGCCCTCACCCTTGCGTAAAGGCTCCCAACTGCCAATAGGTATAACTTGCAATTCTTTGTCCATCGGCACACCAACCACATTTACACGCGGATAGCGGTAAGCAATCGGGCCATTGTCATAATCGAGCGCTGTCTTCATCATATGTCGCAGCTCGTTTTCATCCTTGGGCATCATAAGCACGAGATTTGGGATATGACGCAAGAACGCTACATCAAACACGCCATGGTGGGTTTCCCCATCCGCCCCGACAAAACCGGCACGGTCTATCGCAAACATCACGTTCGCATTGTGACGGCAGATGTCGTGTACAATTTGGTCATAAGCACGCTGCATAAAAGTGGAGTATACCCCAAATACCGGCTTCATCCCTTCCATTGCCAAGGCGGCACACATGGTAGCTGCGTGCTGCTCGGCAATGCCGACGTCAATCATGCGTGCAGGAAATTCCTTACTGAACGGCACCAGCCCTGATCCACCAGGCATAGCAGGTGTAACCGCAATGATACGCTCATCCTGCTTAGCCAGATCAATCAGCGTTTGCCCGAAAATTTCCGTATACATCGGATTGCCCACGGCTTGGAGTACCTGACCGGATTCAATTTTGTATGGGCTGATTCCGTGCCATTTATGTGAATCTGCCTCCGCAGGCTTATAACCTTTACCCTTGGTAGTTACAACATGCACCAACACGGGGCCAGTGACGTTATCCGCCTGCTGGAAGGTTTCAATCAGCTTGGGCAGATCATGTCCGTCTACCGGACCAAGATACGTCAGCCCCAGTTCCTCAAATAGCACGCCCGGAACCATCATATATTTAAGACTGTCCTTGACACGGGCAGCCGATTTAGCAAGTTTACCACCGATAGCAGGTATTTTTTTCAGCAAAACTTCCAGTTCATCCTTCGCCCGCAAATAATGACGGTCCGAGCGGATTTTGCTCAAATAATTATGCATTGCCCCTACGTTCGGCGCTATGGACATTTCATTGTCATTCAGAATGACCATCAAATTTTTACGTTCATGTCCGATATGGTTTAACGCTTCGAAGGCCATGCCTCCAGTCAACGCTCCATCCCCGATCATGGCAATGACTTTATTGTCCTCGCCCTTCAAATCACGAGCCAAAGCCATCCCCATCGCGGCCGACAGAGAAGTGCTACTATGTCCAGCTTCCCAAACATCATGCTCGCTCTCGCTTCTTTTTACAAAACCGCAAAGTCCATCACGCTGGCGAAGGGTATCAAAACGATCCATTCGCCCTGTCAATATTTTGTGCACATAAGCCTGATGCCCAACGTCATAAATCATTTTGTCCTTCGGACTGTTATAGCAGTAATGCAGGGCGATTGTGAGCTCAACCACTCCCAGATTCGATGCCAGATGCCCCCCAGTCACGGACAGCTTCTCAATCAAAAAGCTCCTGATTTCCTCGGCTAGAGAATCTAACTCCTGAACCGACAGTGATTTCAGATCGCCTGGTTGCTTTATGTGTGGAAGCAGCACGCATATCTCCCCGCTTTCCTTCAAGTTTGTGTGTAAAGTTAACAAGTATTATATCACACTTTTTCGTCATGCTTAAACGCAGACAAGTCAAAAAAAACCCACCCCTGCTAATGATCTCGCTTCATCAGGTAATCGGCAATCTCCAGCAAACGCGAAGAATCAGGTATACCGCCTTCAATTAGCGCATTTTTAGCCGAAGCTGTGAGTTCCTCCACCTGCTGCAAAGAAGCCTCCATACCGATAAAATACGGATACGTAACCTTCTCCTGTTCAACATCACTTTGCGTTTTTTTACCCAGCTTGCTCTCATCACCCACCAGATCCAGAATATCATCCTGAATTTGAAATGCCAGTCCCAGATCGCGTCCAAAACGGCGAAGCGCCTCTAATTGACCCTCATCCGCTCCACCGATCCGTCCACCAGCCAGCAATGAGAAAATAATCAAATCAGCGGTTTTGTGGAGATGGATATACTCCAGTTCCTCAATTCCTGTCATCCCTTGTTGGCCGGACATATCCGCAACCTGACCGCCTACCATGCCCCGCGCTCCGCTCATTTCGGATAATTCCTCCACGATGGACAGCAGCGCATCGGATGAAATTCCGTGACGACGACCCGTCTGTACGACACTGTAAAAAGCGTGGGTCAGCAATGCATCCCCTGCAAGTACAGCAACCGCCTCACCATATACCTTATGATTCGTCAGTTTGCCCCGGCGGTAATCATCATCATCCATGGCTGGTAAGTCGTCGTGAATCAGGGAGTACGTATGTACCATTTCTACCGCACATGCTACTGGTAACGCTGCCTCCCGGCTTCCGCCGAATGCTTCGGCAGCTGCGATCACAAGCAGAGGCCGCAGGCGTTTTCCACCTGCGGTGAGTGAATAATTCATGGATTCACGAAGAACGGCGGGAATGCTCCAATGAGTTGGGAATTGGTCGGTCAATGCAGACGAAACCTCGTCCACCGTCCCGGTCAAATATTCCTTGAACGACGGTTTATTCAACGCCTTCACCACCATTTTCATCCAATCCGCCGCCGAAAGGCTTCTTGCGCAAATCTCCGTCCTCTTCCACAATCATTTCAATTTTACGTTCAACTTGCTCCAGCTTCTGACTGCAAAGCTGAGACAGCTTCATACCACGCTGGAACAAATCAATGGCTTGCTCCAGAGGAACGTCTCCATGCTCCAGTTGTCCGACAATTTCTTCAAGAGCGGCCATGGCCGCTTCAAAATTCAATTCCGTTTCATTCACCACCGTGCTTCGCGTCCTCCTTCATTCCCCATACTTGGCAGTCCAGCTGCCCGTCACTCACTTTAATCTTAATGGAATCCCCTGGCTGTACGTCTTTTAGCGACTTGATCAGCCGTTTTTCCTGCTCATCATATACAAGGCTATATCCTCGCGACATGACCTTGAGCGGGCTAAGTGCATCCAACTGACGAATACCCGCGTGCAGTTGCTGCCGTCCCGTCTTGGTAATAGCACGCATCGCAGACTCCAACTGACGCTGTGCCACATCCGTCTGCTTGCGGGCTGAACGAATTTGTTCGCGAGGGTTAAACCGCTCCAGCACCTGACGCATACGCGCGCTCTTCTCCGCGTTCAAACGCGAACGGTTGCCTGCTGCCCGGAAGAGCCGCTGATGCAACATGTCCATCCGCTCCGCATGCTGTAGCATATAGCGGCGCGGGTGCAGCAGCACCGGTGAGCGCCGGAGCCGGGTCAACCGTTCACGGCTGGTTTCCAGCCGCTGTCGGAGGGCGTTGCGCAACCGTTGCTCACGCTGGAGAAGCTGATCCCGTAGTTCTCCCTGATGAGGCACAGCCAGCTCAGCCGCTGCGGTCGGCGTAGCTGCACGCAAATCGGCCACAAAATCGGCAATCGTAAAATCTGTTTCATGCCCGACGGCCGAAATAACCGGAATCGCCGATGCATAAATGGCACGCGCAACCGCTTCCTCGTTAAACGCCCATAACTCTTCCAGTGAGCCACCGCCCCGCCCGACGATCATCACCTGAACCTCCTGCATACGGTTCATGGCTTCAATTGCCTTGACGATCGAGGGGGAGGCACCTTTTCCTTGCACAAGCACAGGATACAACACAATTCCAGCCTGCGGGTATCGCCGTTGAAGCGTAGTGATAATATCACGTACAGCCGCTCCAGTCGGTGACGTAATCACGCCAATCGTTACCGGATGAGTAGGCAGATTACGCTTGCGAGCAGTATCAAACAGCCCCTCTTCATCCAGCTTTTGCTTGAGCTGTTCATAAGCGAGGTAGAGGCTTCCTATACCGTCAGGCTGCATTTGAGTCGCATAAAATTGATATTGTCCATCCCGTTCGTACACGGATACGTTTCCCCGGGCAATAACACGTGTACCTTCTTTTGGTACGAAAGGAAGCCGCTGATTATGGGTCGCAAACATAATCGAACGGATACGGCTGCCCTCATCCTTGAGCGTAAAGTACATGTGTCCACTCGAATGATGCGTAAAGTTAGAAATTTCCCCGCGTATCCATACGTCGGACAGTACCTGATCCGATTCCAGCTTCATCCGGATATAACGATTCAGATCCTTAATAGAGTAAATACGCTGTTCAGCCACAGGCAACCGCCCTTATGCCAAACCGTGCGACCGCTTGGCCGCTACGAGCGTATTTTGCATCAGCATGGTAATTGTCATCGGTCCTACACCGCCGGGAACAGGCGTAATCGGACCGGATACTTGCTTCACGCTCTCAAAATCAACGTCACCCGCCAGTTTTCCGCTCTCCAGACGATTCATGCCTACATCAATGACTACCGCTCCGGGCTTCACGAACGAAGCATCAATAAAGTTGGCTTTGCCGATGGCAACAACCAAAATATCCGCTTGTCGACTCAGCTCTGCCATATTGGCCGTACGAGAGTGACACATGGTCACCGTAGCATTTTCGCGCTGCAATAACAGCGATACCGGCTTGCCCACGATATTACTGCGACCAATGACTACCGCATGCTTGCCCGCAATTTCTACCCCCGCACGCTTGATCAGCTCAATGACTCCAGCAGGAGTACAAGGCAGGAGACTATCATCACCGATAACCAGATTCCCCACGTTCACCGGATGGAATCCATCCACATCCTTCTCGACTGCAATAGCGTCAATGACTGCTTTTTCAAGAATGTGCTTTGGCAACGGAAGCTGTACCAGAATCCCATGAATATTATTTTGATGATTCAGCTTGTCCACCAGCTCCAGCAATGCTTCCTGAGAAGTATCTGCTGTCAACCGATGTACCTCGGAATAATAACCGAGATCATGACATGCCTTTTCCTTGTTTCTAACATACACCTGAGAAGCAGGATCTTCACCTACCAGTACGACAGCCAGTCCAGGCTGAAAGTTGTGCTCCTTCAGGCGGACAACCTCCTGCTTAATGCCTTCGCGAATATCCTTAGAGATTTGTTTGCCATCAATGATCGTTGCTGACATGTTCAACCACTCCCCAACCTGAGTAAAATGATCTCAACTTAAAACCTTGCTTTCAGTTGCTCCAACTCTTGTATAATCCGTCCCAGAACACCGTTGACAAATTTACCCGACTCCTCGGTGCCAAAATGCTTGGACAATTCAATCGCTTCGTTGACTGCAACTTTAGCTGGAACATCCTCGCGGAAAATCATTTCATATGCCGCCAGTCTCAAAATTTGGCGATCCACACGTGAAAGTCTGCTGATCTGCCAGCCTTTAAGATAATCCACCAGAAGTTTGTCAATCGCTTCCTTGTGTTCCCAGGTACCCCGCACATGCTCCAATACGTAAGCCCTTAACACTGCTGCATTTTTGATGACTACTTCCGCTTCGTTATCCTCTGCCGCTTCCTGGAGCAACATATCTACTGCTGCTGCTGCATCCACTTCATTCATTTCCATATGGTACATGCTTTGTACCGCTATTTCCCTCGCCAGACGTCTTTTCATGCCCTGCCTCCTACGCTTGCCTGTATCTATTTTTTCATTGTAACCAATTCCACAAAAAAACCTGTGAACGCATCCTCCAAAACGTTGGGCGCAAAGAAGCTACAGCTCTATTTTGGAGAAAGCGTATCACAGGGTTCATTTAAAAGGACGCCAACGCTGCGACAGCCAATCGCTCCATTCCTTCCAAGGGAGGAGGGAACCGAGCGCTGAGTCACTACGCCTTCCTAGCGTATATCCGATGAACACCATCAATGCAAAGAACAACATATTCCAAAAGCCTGCCCACAAATAAATAAACCCGAAAAAAATGCCGGCCGTAATTCCCGTGATCCGGCCCTTGTAACTTCCCCATATTTCTTTCCAGGGCATCAGGGAAAATCACCTCTATTCCACACGACTCTTAAAGCTTGGCGACTGAGAAACATTGGCGATGTACACAGACACATTGGACACAGGAATTCCAGTAATTTCTTCCACATGGTCGTGTACCCCCCTTTGTACCTCGGAGGTTAACACCGGAATGGAACTTTCCCCGTCCACAACCGCCCGAATCGTAATATCAAGTCCCGATTCCAGCACGCGAATACGTGCTTTCAAATCCTGTACCCCACGATATCTGGATGCCGCTTTGAGACACAGATTTTCGATGGTATCCACTGAAATCTGAATGTCACCGTACTCCGTTCGTTGATCTATAGAATGCTGTACCGTTTGGTTCCGGCGAATGGAGATATAGAAAACCCGGAGACTCAACAACAGCAACACTCCAGCAATAATCAAGCTGGCAAACCACACAATCCGCTCATCCTGAATGCTTAAGGCATACGGAATGGCCCCGCTCAGGAGGAGGATGGCGAGAATGGAAATAATTCCGATACTTAAGCTGTACAAGAACAGCAGAAGTCTGTCCATAACTTTAGCCACGAAACGCACAGCCTCCTTAAATTAGAGTAAACCCTCGACCCTTAAGGGTCGGGGGTTTGTACAAAGTATCGCTCTATTTAACCCGTCCGGCGCCCAGAACTTCCGGCTCTTCTACTTTTTCGGCATTTTTGAATTGAACATCATGAATTTGCACGTTCACTTCAACAACGTTAAGACCTGTCATGGTTTCAATGGAGCGCTTAACATTTTGCTGAATAGCAGCAGCCACCTCAGGCAGACGGTTACCGTACTCAATAATGACGGAGACATCTACAGCCGCTTCACGCTGCCCGACTTCCACTTTTACACCTTTGGACAAATTTTTGCGGCCCAGCAGCTCGGCAAACCCGCCTGCAAATCCGGCACTCATTCCTGCTACGCCCGGCACCTCAACGGTTGCCAGTCCGGCAATGACTTCAATAACCTCCGGGGCAATCTGAATCTCCCCAATTTCTGTACGCTCGAATTCGGTTGGCACTGTGCTCATACCTTCAACACCTTTCGGTCAAAATAAGTTTCACTTCAGCTTTGGATTTCAAAGCAGACATGCTCACTTATTATCCATACTATATCATTTGGCGTTCATTATGACAATCTGAGGAAATATACCGATTAAACTTCGTTTTCCTCCAAAAATTTAATATCAAAATCGCCTTTGACGAAGGTCGGATGCTCCAATAAACGTTGATGAAAAGAAATCGTTGTTGGTATACCTTCAATAGCAAACTCGGACAGAGCCCGCTTCATTTTGGAAATCGCTTCCTGACGTGTAGGCGCCCACACAATCAATTTGGCGATCATGGAGTCATAATAAGGAGGAATGCTGTAACCCGGATAAGCTGCGCTGTCTACGCGTACCCCAGGGCCGCCTGGAGGCAGATAAAATCCGATTTTACCCGGTGCAGGCATAAAATTGCGATCCGGGTCCTCGGCGTTAATACGGCACTCCATCGCCCATCCATTGATGACGACTTCTTCCTGTGTAAAGGAAAGCGGATACCCTTCAGCGACCAAAATCATTTCCTTAATCAAATCCACACCGGTAATCATCTCCGTTACGGGATGTTCGACCTGAATACGTGTGTTCATTTCCATAAAATAAAATTGATTGTCCGGTCCGAGCAAAAATTCCAGCGTTCCCGCACCAGAGTATTGTACAGCCAATGCCGCACGAACGGCTGCCTGACCCATTTCTTCACGCACATCCTGCGAAAGTACAGGACACGGAGCTTCCTCCAGCAGCTTCTGACGACGGCGCTGCACAGAGCAGTCCCGTTCGCCCAGATGCGCAACATTGCCGTGCTTGTCCGCTATGATCTGAATCTCCACATGCTTCATACCGGTCAAATATTTTTCCAGATACACACCCGCGTTACCAAACGCTTTTTGCGCTTCCTGCTGAGCGGTAGTAATTTGTTGAATAAGATTATCTTCATCCTCGGCGATACGGATACCTTTACCGCCACCACCTGCTGTGGCCTTGATAATCACGGGATAGCCAATATCGCGAGCAATGGTAATGGCATCCTGCAAATCCTCCACCAGCCCGTCCGAACCCGGAATGACCGGAACCCCGGCATCCTTCATCGTCTGCTTGGCGACAGCCTTATCCCCCATTTTGTTAATCGCTTCAGGAGAAGGACCAATAAACGTAATATTACAAGATTCGCAAATTTCAGCAAAGTCGGCGTTTTCAGCCAAAAATCCGTAACCTGGATGAATCGCATCACATTCAGTCAATGTCGCAACGCTCATCAGGTTCGTAAAATTCAGGTAGCTGTCCTTGGACAGCGTCGGTCCGATACAGTAAGCCTCATCTGCGAGACGCACATGTAACGAATCCTTGTCGGCTTCCGAATATACAGCAACCGTCGAAATATTCATTTCGCGGCAAGCGCGAATGATACGAACCGCAATTTCTCCACGATTCGCAATCAATACTTTTTGAAATGTCATGACTTTATCCTCCCTGGGAGCAGTCTGGCTGAACCCTCAAAAGAGGGTTCAAGCAAGCGTCTTACTCCGGTTTCACAAGGAACAATGGCTGGCCATACTCGACCAACTGTCCGTTTTCGGCCAAAATTTCCACAATTTCACCCTTCACTTCAGCTTCCAGCTCGTTCATCAGCTTCATCGCTTCAATAATACACACCGTTGTTTTCTCGCCTACTTTGCTGCCGATACTCACGTACGGAGACGTATCCGGGGATGAAGAACTATAGAAAGTGCCTACCATCGGAGATACGATTTTATGTAGATTGCTTGCATATTCCTTGGTTTCCCCAACAGATGTATGTCCTGCATCAAACTGTGCTTGTGGATTCGGAATAGCAGCTTGTGGTGCCACTGCATAAGCAGGTGCTGCCACAGGAGCCTGTAACGTAACGATCTCGCTTTTGCCCGGTTTACGGATCAACAGGCGAGTTCCTTCATTTTCAATTTCAAGCTCATGTACAGACGTTTCATCCACCAGCTTGATCAATTCCTTAATCTCGCTTAATTTGAACATCTCTATTAATCACTCCTTCAGCATTTTTCCGGTTGCTGATAACATTGTTGAAACAGCTTTATGTATTATATCACAATCATTAAAAATAGAAAGAGCCCGGAAATGTGCAGAAATCCGGGCTTTTTCTCGATTTTTGTCTTATTGTGTAACATACTGGACGCTGATCTTGTCCTGTGTTACATTCAATTCTTTCATAACCTTATCGACGATTGTTACCGCTTGTTTAGCATCCAGTTTTTCACTCAGAACCACTACCTTGTATTTATCGGCATCTTCCTCGCGGACAACCGCATTGGCGAACTGCTGCTGAAGCTCTTCCTCAATTCCGGTGATTTTCGCCTGTTTGTCTTCCAGTACATGTAGTTCTTTTTGTGCTTCAGCGGCTTTTTTGGCAGTGCTATCATTCATTGCAGTCGTCAGCTCGTCATTTTTCTTTTGATTTGCCACATCCCGCTCCAGCAAGTAGTTGTCGATAACAGCAGCGGCCGTAGGCTTCGCGGCTTGTTCCGTTGCCACCTGATCGAGTACCTGCTGGTCTGTTTTCGCGGTGGACGCTGTTTTGTCCTCACTTTTTGCCGTCGTATCTGGCGTGGCAGCAGTAGTGTTTTGATCCGGTTTAGCAGACTCGTTAGCCGGGGCAGCGGCCGTATCTTTATTTTCACCTGTAGTAGATTGAGTAGCAGGATCAGTTGCGGCAGCCGTGTCCGTCTTTGCGGAAGAGGCAGTCCCTTCTCCGGTAACTTCACCATTGGTCACCACTTCATTCACTTTCAGCTCGTTCAGTTGCTCTTCTGCCTTGCCTGCCGCTTCCTGGGCGGTATCCTGCTTGGCCTTGCTCACTTGTTCACTGTCCGCCACAGGTGGGTTAGCCGGGCTAGAGTCCTCCGTAAACAAATAATACGCAGACAGTACGACCATTAAACTCAGCATGGACACCAGCCAAACGGTTTGTCTTTTGTTATTCATGTTCCGTCCTCCAATATGATTAAATTAGGATTTTCATTTATCTCAGCTTATGATTTAATCTATCCCTGCTTACGCGGGACAACTGAAATTTTATAGGAAGGGACATTAAGCCCTTTCTGTACGGCATCCACAATCAACTGCTTCACGGTAGGGTTTTCTGCTCCCATCGCCACAACCAGAACTCCCCTCACCTGCGGTTTTACTTTTTTGGTAACAATCGGGGTGTGCTGGCCTCCTGACGATTCATAGGTGACAATCTCTCCATCGCGTGTGTATTGAGTGGTATGTCGCTGACCGCCATTGGCATCCGTCTCATTATTTTCTTCCTGCATATCCTTCACATTGCGCTGAACGATGACTTCCTCAGTGGAGTCAACCGTAACCATGACATCGACCGTCCCTACACCAACAATCTGCTCCAGCATCTGCTTCATATTATCTTCGAGCACCTTCTCAATTCCGGCAAAGGAACTTTCCTCACCCGCCGTTGTCTGAAGTGCGGGTTCATTTTTCATCACGCCAGGCGGCTCCCGCCCCACGTTTTCCGGGTCCACCTTTTTCACATTGACGAACGAATTAAAAAGCATGATCGCGACCCCGATAAGACCGAGAATAAGCAGCCAGCGAAATGAATTGAACCTTTTGGGTCCGTCTGCCCCCCCACCCATCCATTGCTCCAGCTTTTTCATCCATTTGCCCATTTCTGCTCACCTCCTGTTACCATTCGTGTGTATCGTCCTGCGAAGAGACCACCTGAACATTTTTGCTGTCGATCCCCCACTTATCGTGCAACAGTCCCGTAATTAAGCCGAAAGTTTGCGTGTCCGCTGTCTTCTCACCATCAGAGCCTTCCGCACGATTACGGGCACCCACTGACGTTCCCTTGTCTTGATCCGATGCTTTTGCAGGTGTTGTCTCTACGCGGATATTTACTGCTTTTTCAGCTACAGGCTCTACCATAATCGGTTTGGAGTCCGCACCTGGCGGGACATTCGTGCTTTTCTCCTCACGCCCAGCCTGCTGCTCCGCCAACTTAACCACGACCGACTGAATACCCGTTCCAGCCTCCAGATCGGACGCTCCCTGCTTCATCTGAGCAAGCGTAACCTGAACCGATTGAATCGCTAACCCGGTATTCTGCTCCAGCTGTCCCTTGATTTGCTTAGCGACCTCTTGACCAGCCCATTGCATGGAGCTTTGCTCCTGCTGCTGCTTCAATTTGTTGCCTTTTGCCAATATTTCCTCCAATGTCGGTTCGCCCTTGCCGATCTCTGCCTGACGTTGAAGATCAAACGCGCGCCCCAGAAGCTCAGAGGGACTGGTACTCAGCAAACGCACGACCGGAGAGAGCAGCGTCAGTAGAATAAGCAGGCTGAGTACGAGCTTGACATACCTTTCCATGGAACGGCTTGGCAAGATCATATCGATAAAAGAAGCCAGCAGCACAATCAGCACCAGTTCCTTAAGCCAGCCTCCCAGCCAGGTCACGTCACTCCCCTCCCCCCGTTTGATTTCCGATCATTCACTCACCTCATCATGACTGTCATATTGCCTGCCGCGAGCATGACCGTAATCGCAAGGAAGGACATTAAACCCACTGCCGCCAGCGCTGCGAAGACATAAATCATGCTTTTACCGATTGCGTCCAGGCATTCCACAATAGGCGTATCTCCCAAAGGCTGCATAATCGCTGCTGTGACTTTATAGATCAGGGCCAGCGTTAGAATCTTGAGGGCAGGAAAGGCGCAGAGGAACAGGATAATGATGACTCCCACCAGACCAATGGCATTTTTCACGAGCAACGAAGCCGAAATGACCGTATCTGTCGCATCTGCCAGCGCTTTGCCAACCACCGGAACAAAACTGCCTGTAATATACTTGGCCGTGCGGATCGTTAATCCGTCAGTTACAGACGATGTCAAGCCCTGTACGGAAATGACACCCAGAAAAATGGTCAGCAGCACCCCCAGCACCCCTACTCCGGCGTTACGCAGCAGATCGGCTAACTGGGTCAGCTTGTATTTGCCTGTCAGTGAGTTGACCAGATACAACACCGCCGAGAAGAACAGCAGCGGGAACACCAGCGTATGAATGACCGTCCCGACCGTGTTGATCATAAATACAATCAGCGGGTGGGTGACCGAAACCGTTACGACATTGCCCATCGAAGCCAACATGGTAAACAGCAGGGGCAGCATCGCCATCATAAACTGAATCATGCTGTCAATGGCTTCCTTTGCATAACCAATCGCTACACTAAAGCTGTTAATTGCCAGGATGATAATGACCATATACACAATCGCGTAGGCGACTTTGCTGACCTGATTACTTTCAAAAGCACTTTGCAGTGTTTCCAGCACCATACTCATAATGCTGAGCATGACAATGGTGACGAGTAGCTTGGCATTCACCCGAATTTCGTGGATGAAAAAGTCGGCTATGGCGCTCAATACACCTTTAATGCTGAACCCTTCACCGCCCGGAAGCAGCATATCCATGAAGGAGGGCGTTTTCTGATCGGGGAAAAATCCGCCATATTGCTGCATCAGCCCGTCCCAATAATGCTCTACCTCATCTTTGGGCATCTGCTCCGCCTGTTGTCTGATCCATTCATTCGCAGGTGTATCTGCAAACATGACCACAGCCGAGGCACACCAGAGACATAACAGCAAAATGGCAACCACTTTGAGATTCGGCATGCCCTTCAGCCTTTTCATGGCATCACCCCCTCAGGCGGGCATCAGCTTCAGAATCGTGTCAATGATAATGCTGATAATCGGGATCGCCAGCACCATAATGAGCACCTTTCCTGTAAGCTCGATTTTGGAGGCAATCCCGTCTTGTCCCGCATCCCGAACCACCTGCGCTCCAAATTCGGCAATATAAGCGATACCGATAATTTTCAGCACGGTTTTAAAATAAATCATGTCCATGCCCGATGACCTTGCCAGACGCTCCAGCACAGCAACTACGGACCCAATCTTGCCAATCAACAGTAAAAAAATGACGATTCCCGCAGCTGTCGCAATCAGAAAAGCAAACATCGGCTTCTGTTCCTTAATGACCAAAATAAGAACTGTGGCAACCAGGGCGAAGCCGACCACTTGAATGATTTCCATGTGTCCACCTACTGAAAAAGAAAGATAGATTTGATCTCTTGCAGAAGGTTATCCAGCATTCGTACCACCATGAACAGGACTACAACAAAGCCGATGACCGTTACCCAGTGAGCCATGTCTTCTTTGCCCATTTGCTTGAGTACGGTATGAATCATGGCGATAATAATGCCAATTCCGGCAATCTGAAAAATAGCGTTTACTTCTAAATTCATTCGAGCACCCCGCTAATAGATCAAAATGACGATCAATGCTCCGATCAGCAATCCCAGGCTTCTACTCATGCGCTCGTATCTCACCTGATCCGCCTGCGCCTGCGCTTCCTCATGGGATAGCTGCTGGATGGTTAGCGCAATGTGCTTGATCTGGTCTTCACGGTCGCTGGTTCCGAGACTGTAAGCTAGCTGCCGCATCGCTTCCTTCTCGGCCTGCTGCATACTGGAGCGGCTCCACGAGGCTTCAATCGCTTTATGCAGGCTTTCTCTGGCGGTCAGCCCAAAGGAGGGATGCATCCAGTGTGAGGCTTGCTTGAACAAGGTGTACAGCGGCTCCCGCAACGGCTCTCCCGTCTTGGCAAAAGCATCCGGCAGTGGGGACACCCCATAAGAAACCTCGGTGGTCAGTCTTTGCAGCGCGAGAATCAGCTCCCTGATCTGCCGCGGCCTCAGTGCAAACTGCCTTGCCCGCTGCCAGCCAGCCAGCGTAGCGGCGAGTATAACCAACGCGGCTCCCAGCAGCTTAAGCATAGGATATGCCTCCGTTCTGCCCTTCCCCAGACAGTGTCAGCCTACGGTGCTTGGCATCTGCCAGCCGGAAGGAGACTCCCCGGCTCGTCCGCTCCAGCATGACGTAGAGCTGAAACAGCTCCTGTCCTGTAGTCAATCCGGCAAAAGCAGGCCGAGTCGCCATTTCAGCCACATCCCGACCGTGTGCTGAAGCGATGACTGCGATCCCCGCATGGAGCGCTTCGCGCACCGCCTCGGCATCCTCCTGTCGTCCGATTTCATCGACGATCAGCACATCTGGCGACATGGAACGAATCATCATCATCATGCCTTCTGCTTTCGGACATCCATCCAATACGTCGGTTCGAGGTCCGACATCAAAACCGGGGATGCCCTTGTGACTGCCGGCAATCTCCGAGCGTTCGTCTATAATGCCTACCTTGAGCCCGCTTCGACGCCCCCCATTGCTTTCCAGCCCCCCATAGCTTAGTTGCCGGGCCAAGTCCCTAAGAAGTGTTGTTTTGCCATGCTGAGGCGGGGACAAGATGAGGGTATGAAGGATTTTACCGGACTTTCGATCCGATACATAAGGCAATATGCGATCAGCTATACCGGGAATCGCCCGAGCAATTCTTACATTAAAGCTGCTTATATCCCTCAAATGCTCCACTCGTCCCCTGCTAAGCACCGTTCTCCCCGCCAACCCGATCCGGTGACCCCCGGGAATGGTAATAAATCCTTTGCGAAGCTCCTCCTCCATGGTGTACAGGGAATGATTGCTGATAAAATCCAGCAAACGGTGAGCATCCTCCCGGCCCGGCTTATAGGCTTCCATATGGTTCAAAGTCAGCCGACCGGCGGACGTTACAAAATGATGTTCACCATTCGTATTAATTTCCAGCGGCCTTCCTTCCCGGACCCGAATTTCTTCCAGTTGCTTGAATACCGTTTCTGGAAGCTTTCCGAGTATACCGTGCAACGGTTCGGGAAATAACTCCAGCCATTCCATACCGATGCCGCCCCCTCACAGTTGTCCTTTTTCTTTAAGACAAGTCTATGGCCGACTCTCGCTTTTTATGCCGAAAATATATCGAAAACCTAGTCGTTGATTTCAAAGCTCCTATCAGACCTCAACAAACAGATTCCCCGCCACCTAAAGCGCCTTCGTGGAATCTGCAAAAATCAAAAAAGGCACCCCGAAGCCTTGACGGCTAAGGGATACCCTGGAGCAAAAACAATAGATTCACAATAAAAAGAGGCTGTCCTTCAGCCCGACACTCGCTGAAAAAACAACCTCTTAACCTACCACTATATTCTATGATTATAAAACTATGAATTAGGAGGCGTACAATGCATCTTCTGTTATACTTGATTGCTTCCGTTCAATTACCGACGGTCCTGAGGCCCACCTACAAATGCTTGCTCCTCAGTATCCAGATTGTACGCTGTATGCAGCGCCTGAATGACCTCATGGAGTTTGCCTGCCTCGATCACACACGATACCTTGATTTCAGATGTACTTACCATTTTAATGCTCACGCCTTGTTCTGCCAACACAGCAAACATTTGCGCTGCAACGCCTGGATGGCTAACCATGCCTGCACCTACGATGGATACTTTGACGAGGTTTTCTTCAGACGTGACTTCACGGTATGGAAGCTCTGTGCGAATGCTTTCCAACGTCTTCAAGGCTGCTTCGCGATCCGTCAGAGCCACTGTAAAGGAAAAGTCTGCTTTGCCAGCTTCAACACCGCTTTGCACAATAATGTCTACATCAATTTTGGCTCCCGCCAGCGTTCCGAAAACTTTCGCCAATACACCAGGAGTATCGGCTACGCCCAAAATACTGATTCTTGCTACATTTTTATCATATGCAATCCCACTGACTACTACGCCCTGCTCCATTACTGCATCCTCCTTTACGACCGTTCCTTCGTTATGGTTAAAACTGGACCGCACAATCAGCGGTACCCGGTTATGTTTCGCATATTCTACCGCACGTGGATGCAATACTGCCGCACCCAGATTGGCTAATTCCAGCATTTCATCATAGGAAATTTCTTTCAGCTTACGAGCAACCTTCACGATCCGTGGATCTGTAGAATATATGCCATCCACATCTGTGTAAATTTCGCAAGCATCCGCTTGGATCGCCGCCGCCAGTGCAACCGCCGTCGTGTCAGAGCCACCACGTCCCAGCGTCGTAATATCTCCTTCAGCAGACATCCCCTGGAAACCCGCAACCACGACAATCTTATCGCTGCTTAATGCATCCAGTACCCGCTGAGGTTGAATGTCCGTAATTCTGGCCCGACCATGCTCGGATTCCGTACGGAAACCGGCCTGCCATCCCGTAAACGATACCGCCTCATGTCCCAACTGCTGAATAGCCATCGACAACAATGCAATCGAAATTTGCTCGCCAGTCGTCATCAGCATATCCAACTCACGTGCAGGCAGCTGCTCATTCAGCAATTTGGCCTGGTCGATCAGTTCGTCTGTTGTGTCTCCCATCGCGGAAACAACAACTACACATTGATGCCCTTCACTCTGTTTCTCAACAACGCGTTTTGCCACGCGTTTCATACGCTCCGTATCACCGACGGAACTGCCTCCGAATTTCATGACATACAAAGACAACGATATTCACTCCCTCAGACTCAACAGTGTGTAACCTTGAGATGGCACAACCGACTTTGAACGTGACATCCTACGGCATAACTTTAGTACAGTATAATACGAAAGTGCTATGTGGAGCCAATGTTTTTTAATAACAGTTGTTCATAGCAAATAATCCCCTGTCCTTGACAAGGACAGAGGATATAAAGAAACTAGACCATTTTTATGCGCGGGAAATGTATTTACCATCGCGTGTATCAATCAGCAATACATCATCCTGGTTGATAAACAAAGGAACCTGAACGTTCAGTCCTGTTTCAACTTTAGCATTTTTGGTAGCACCTGTAGCGGTGTTGCCTTTAATGCCCGGCTCCGTGTCAATAACTTTCAGCTCTACGCTGTTAGGCAGGTTAATCCCGAGAATTTCACCATTATAGCTAATGATGTTTACATTCATGTTTTCTTGCAGGAAGTTAAGTTCCCATTTCAGTTGATCACTGGAAAGTGTGAATTGATCGTACGTTTCGTTGTCCATGAATGTATGCTCGTCTGCGCTCGCATAGAGGTAAGACACACCACGGTTTTCAATTTGCGCGCGGCCAATCGTTTCACCCGCACGGAATGTACGTTCAACCGTGTTGCCGTTACGCAGGTTTTTCAACTTGGAGCGCACGAATGCCGCACCTTTACCTGGTTTTACGTGTTGGAAGTCCAGAACTGTAAAAATATCTCCGTCTACCTCGACGGTCAAGCCTGTTTTGAAATCATTAACGTTAATCACTAAAATACCCCTCCTACAGGACTGTTATCGTTATTAAACGACTGTAAATTCTTTGCTTGAATGTGTTAGTACCTTGATGCCGCTATCTGTAATAACGATATCATCCTCGATCCGCACGCCGCCCAATCCAGGTACATAAATACCTGGTTCAACCGTTACAACCATGCCAGGCTCCAGAATATCATCGCTTGCCTTCGACAGACGCGTGGATTCATGGACTTCCAGACCCAGACCATGACCTGTGCTGTGTCCGAAATTGTCTCCATAGCCATGGCTTGCAATAATATCCCGAGTCAGCGCATCCGCTTCACGGCCCGTCATGCCCGGCTTAATATGTTCCAGCGCGTGAAGCTGCGCCTTGAGCACAATATCGTAGATCTCACGTAGCTGCGGCGACAAATCCCCTTGTGTAGCTACTGTACGTGTCAAATCGGAGCAATAGCCATCCAGCAACGCACCGAAATCAAACGTAATCAGTTCGCCCGCTTGTACCAACTTGGCACTGGCTACACCGTGAGGCAGTGCTGAACGAACCCCGGATGCTACAATCGTGTCAAATGAGGAAGACGTAGCTCCCTGCTTGCGCATGAAGAATTCCATTTCCAGATCCAGCTCACGCTCGCTGACACCCGGTTTGATGTAAGGCAAAATGTGTGCAAATGTAGCATCTGCCAAATCCGCCGCCCGCTGCATCACTTCCAGCTCTTCCGCATCCTTATACACCCGTAGCGTTTCTACAATTCCCGATACCGGAATTAATGTAACAGGTGACAAATCTTCGCTGTAAGCTTTATGCGTCGCAACAGATACATGGTCCTGCTCGAAGCCTGTTTCACCGATGTGATGGGAGGACAGCAGTTCTTTCACCGTTTCCATGACTTGTGCAGCGTGTTGTACCACCGTAAAGCCTGCCGCTTGTTCGGCCGCCTGCGTCATATAACGAAAGTCGGTTAGCAGATAGCTGTGAGATTCCGTAATCAGCACATAACCCGCCGAACCAGTGAAGCCTGTTAAATATTGGCGGTTGACAGGGCTTGTAATCAGTATAGCCCGCAGATCATTGTCGCTCAGCGCCTGCCGCAGCTTTAACACCCGGTCATTCTTCATCTTTCATCCCGCTCCCCTCTGTCAAATAACCAAATGCTATTTTAACACAGGCGATAGCCGCTTGAGAAGTTTTTGTTGCGCTCAGTCCCCTGCTTTCTCAGGCTCGCGCTTTCTCTCGTCCGTATACTCAACAGCAACGGTGTATCCGATAAACAGTCCCCACAGTATAAATACACAAATTTCTGTATATATGGAATCCCAGGTCAAACGATGAAGCGGATTCATCATTCCGAGCTTGGGACCTGTCAACACGAATAAAATAATCCACCAGACCAGACCGTAAACGATGCCAGGCAAAGGTCCCTTATATCTACGAAACATCAATGTGTACACAAGTGACGCTACAACTGATAATGCAATGAAAAACAGTAAGCCCACCAGATGTCCCGCCGTCGTTTTCATGAACGAATGCTTGAAAAAAGGCTCTGCCAAAAATCCCGGTGCGACTACCGTAAAATGCAACGTATAAAACAACCAGCGCAGCAATCCCCAGAACAAGCCCGCAAAAAAGCCCAGTTCGAGTGCAAAAGGAATAAGCGGCGTATGTATTTTGCCCGACTGCTGTCTGCCTTTACGGCTGTTATTGTTGTTATGGTCGCGTTGATCCTGAGATTCGCGAGACTGCTCCTGATCATGGCCTGCATTGGGTATGGAGTAGGTTTCACTCATGTTGTTTGATCCCCTTTCAAGATGCAAAACTTTTTCCATGCTAAAAGGATGACTTTTATTGGGCACATGAAAGAAGGCTGCATTTCCGATGGATTCGTGCATCATTTTGCTGGTAGTATGCTCCGATGGGGGTTAGTTTAACACTGAACTTGATGAGTGGTTTTTACATATGGGGAAGTGCTGCTGGGGTGGTAATTTAATATGCGTGCATATGGGGCCGCTACAAGAACGGATCATTCTTCCGATCGCTGTTGCCTCCAGATTTTTGAATTATACCCTCAAGGGTAGAAATCCGGAGGCACAGGCGAACGCTACCGCTTCTTCAGAACGATTCCGTCCTCTCCGCTGCTTTTTGTGATTGTGCCACTTTTTTTGCTGTTCAACATCTATTGAACATCAAGAAAGAAACGTATTTACACTATTATTTAACAATTCAAAAGCTCTGAAAATAGAATTTGGGAAAATAGAAGCAAAAGCACACATCAAACTAATAACGCGCCTTTTTAGCATTTGAAGTCCAACTTCCCCTCCCCCAACTAGATATTCCCTTCCAAATTCGATACAATATACAAAAAAGCACGTGTAAAGAGAGGTGAGGCGGTTGTCACAAGCATCCAAGCCTGTAAGCTACGGCGGTCAGGCAGTCATTGAAGGTGTCATGTTCGGCGGTAAGCGTGTCAATGTCACGGCAGTTCGCCGCAAGACTGGCGAAATCACATATTTGGAAGTACCGCGCAAGGAGCAATCCTGGGTGTCCAAATTTCGCAGAATCCCGTTGTTGCGAGGGATTGTAAGCATCATCGACTCCAGCGCCAAGGGTACAAAGCATTTGAACTATTCAGCCGATGCGTATGCCGATGATGAAGTGGACCCGGAAGAACGCGCTGAACAAAAGAAAAAAGAAGAAACTCGCTGGAGCCTGAGTATGATGGTCGGTGTGGCGGCGGTCGGGATTTTATCCTTTTTATTCGGCAAAATTGTGTTAACCCTCGTTCCGGTTGTCGTAGAGGACTTCCTGTTTGGAAATTTATTTCACGAGCAGATTTTGCATAACTTTGCCGAAGGAGCTATTAAGCTGATTCTGCTATTAGGTTATTTATGGGGCATTTCCCAAACTCCGTTGATTAAACGACTTTTCCAGTATCACGGAGCGGAACATAAGGTGATTACCGCATATGAAGCGGGTGAAGAGCTAACTCCTGCTAATGTACAAAAATACAGTCGTCTGCATTACCGTTGCGGTAGCAGCTTTATCATGCTCACGGTGATCATCGGGATACTCGTATATTCCCTGTTTACGTATGATACTCTGTGGGAGCGTATGGGACAGCGGCTTTTGCTGCTTCCAATCGTACTGGGGCTTTCTTTTGAATTTCTCAAGCTGACCAATGCCCTGCGGGAGATTCCGGTACTCCGTTATTTGGGATACCCCGGCCTGTGGCTGCAACTACTTACCACCAAAGAACCGACCGATGATCAAGTAGAGGTATCCATTGCTTCGTTCAAGCGTATGCTGGAATTGGATGCTGAGTTGGAAAATGTACCTGTAAAGGAGACCTTCAACAGTTCGGTCCTTGATCCTGTGAAAGGATGAGTGAAAGATGAACAGACATGCGGTTATTTTCTGGCTTACCCTTGCCTTGGGCGCATATGGGATTGTGGATATGGCATGGAGAGGAAGCTGGGGCTTTCTTATTAATTTATTAATTCCTGTCCTTGTTTTTGCAGTTATATTTCTGCTGTACAAATACCTGCCAGGACGACGCACCCGTACTCCCCAGATTAAACCCTCTGCACGCACTATGGCCAAAACTGCCAACACACGCAAGCAGCAGACTACAGGCAAGCGTAAAGCGTATCCTTTTCATGTTATTGAAGGTTCTAAGGGCAAAAATGAAGAAGAACAACCTAAGTATCATTAGTCGATCACACTTTAACTTGGTACACAAAGGAGCCATTCCCATGTTAATGAAAAATAACTGGGGAACGGCTCCTTTTTTAATTTTTTTTATTCCAACTCCAACTAGCAAGTAATTATTTCATGGCATACATCGTATCCTTCATTAATTGATACTTGTTATACTGCTGTTGGTAAGAAGTGATGCTCCATTTGTGGAAAAAAGCGTCTCCTGCCTGCACACCAGAATCATACAGCAAATTGCTCTGCTCAGGAGAAATGTTGAACTGTGCTGTGCGAATGCCCAGCGTCGGGATTTTAATCGTCCGATATCGATTCTCCTGCTCAATATAACGCTCATCATGCGCTGATAGCATCGTATCAAAAATAGCTTGCAGCATCGTCAACGGCCCCCGTATATAAGAAACCTTCGTTTCGGTTCCCGTTTTGCCCACCATCTGAAAACCTACTGTTGGAATGGTTTTGGCCTTTCGCTCGTTTACAGGTTCATCAAAAAGCCATAAAGGCAGATTACTTAACAATGCCCCATCGACGACAAACACAAATTGCTGTGAGAATTTTTTCCCTCTCGTGTGCAAAGGATCAAGTCTTAGCATAACGGGGTCGAAAAAATATGGGATGCTTGTGCTCATCCGAATGGCCTTGGCCACCTCCAGTGAAGAGGTATTCATACCGAAACGTTTGATATCCTCAGGAAGCACCAGTATGCGTCCGTTCGTTATGTCTGAAGCAATAATGCGCAACTTGCCGGGAGGCAGATCCGCGAACGTACGCACTCCCTTAGCAAGCAACAGTTCCCGCACCCAATGCTCCAATGCTTCTCCGGAGTACAGTCCTTTTTTAAGAAAAATACGAGCTGCCGGTCCAACCCATTTGATGTTAAACACTGGAGAACGCCGTAACAAGCTGACCAAGGGGGTTCTCTCGATCACGGCTTTCATTTCATCTGCCGAATATCCTGCCGCCAACAAAGCAGCTACAATAGCACCTGATGATGTACCCGCTACGCGGTTGAATACAATTTCATGCTCCTCTGCAGCCTTGACTGCACCCGCCAGCGATATACCCTTAACCCCTCCACCCTGGAACACAGCATTGATCAGCATAGATCAAAAAACCTCCGTTCTCTTGGGAGTAAGCAGTTCTACTGCTTATGTATGAGAACGGAGGCTTATTTAGAACCTATACGATCGAATTTACATAATTATTGATAATAATTTTGAAGAAGCTGAATGAGTCCGTACGGATTTTTCCGTAAATGCTGTGCGCTAAAATAAATATCCCCTTTAATCTGGTTATAATTCTCGTTCAGCTTGAGTTGCTTAATCAGCTCTTCGGCAGATTGCCAGCCTTTTTCAGGAGTGCCGATTTTATAAGGAGAATGTCCGATGTACAGCTTAACATCTGAATTTTTGACCTCATTGGACCACCATGCCACAAGCTTGTCATAGCTAGCAGCCGGGAAACCAATACTCCAATAAATCTGTGGAGCTACATAATCAATCCAGCCTTT
Organism: Paenibacillus sp. PvR008; assembly: GCA_040544055.1. Classification (GTDB taxonomy): domain Bacteria; phylum Bacillota; class Bacilli; order Paenibacillales; family Paenibacillaceae; genus Paenibacillus. The sequence continues at coordinate 71,960 of JBEUOG010000017.1, read as the reverse complement.
GTTAATCCATGTACGTACATCCGCAAACGTCGTATCATACGCTGTAACGCCAGCCTTGGTGTCTGATCCGGTTAAGTCCTGAGACTTGTTACGCCACACTCCAAATGGACTAATCCCGAATTGCACTTTGGACTTGCTTGCATGAATGCTTTTGCCCAAATCACGGACAAAGCTGTTCACATTATCTCTCCGCCAGTCGCCCTTGTTAGAGATTTTGTTGGCATTATAAGCTTGAAAAGTCGCATCATCATCAAAAGTACCGCTGTATGGATAGAAATAATCGTCCAAGTGAACGCCGTCAATATCGTATCCGTCCACAACCTCCATAATCGCAGCAATGACATGCTGGCGAGCAGCGGGAATCCCCGGATTGATGTAAAGCTGGCTACCATTCTTAACGATCCAATCCGGATGCTGGTTAGCCACATGGTTTGCAGCTAAACCGCTCGTCGTTCCTGTAGAATTGGCACGGAAAGGGTTAAACCAGGCATGGAACTCCATCCCCCGCTTGTGCGATTCGCTAATCATAAATTTCAATGGATCATAGCCCGGATTTTTACCCTGGGTGTTCGTCAGGTATTTGCTCCATGGCACGAGATTGGACGGATACAGTGCATCACCGCTGGCCCGGACCTGAACAAAAACCGCATTAATACCCATACCCTGCAAATCATCAAGCATTTTGGTAAATTCTTGCTTTTGCTTCTCGGTGCTGCTTCGGGCGGCGGAAGAAGGCCAATCCCCGTTAATCGTAGAAATCCAAGCCCCGCGCATGGAAGTCGAAGCTTTCACTTGCACGACATTTCCCTGCGAAGAATTGGAGCTTCCCTCATTGGTTGATGTAGACGGAGAAGTAACACTCGCTTGCTCATCATCATTGATTCCCTGATTCGTATCTACAGTTCCCTGATTATCAGATGTGGACGTATTGGAGCTGGAGCCGCCACCGGAAGATGTTGTTCTGCCTGTGGAGGCACCTTCTTTACCACTACTTAACGTAATGACTCGCTCTGAAGCCTGCCAGTCCACTTTTAATCCCAACTCTTCCCCAACAAAACGCAGCGGCACCATGACTCTTCCGCTCGTCATACGCGCAGATGCGTCCAATCGAACTGACTTGCCATTCACCGTAGCACTCTGTCCGCCGTTCTCCATAGAGATGTTTTTATCCTGCGCTGTGATGGTTACCGTACCGGACGATGCTGACCAGTTGACTTGAGCGCCTAATCCCTCACTTATCACCCGCAATGGCACCATCGTTACGTTGGCCCCTTGTACAATATACGGTGACGCATCACTTTGCAGCGGTTGCCCGTCCAATATAATTTCAATCTCTCCGTTTGGAGCCGCTTGCGCTCCAGGCACAACTGCCGTCTGCACCGCCAACAGTAAACCTGCAGCCAGTGCCCATGTTTTCTTCCAATTCATATGATTACAATCCTCCGCTAACCCCGTTAATTTTTAACCCCTGTCTTGTCCTGCTATATAATGGATAGACGCTAATACCCGGGTATTTGTTGCGGTAGGGACAAATAAAAAAGCATCTGTCCTTACGGACGATGCCTGTTAGGAATCACCACTCAATTCCTTGTGTATATCGTGAAGCTGGCGCAAACGATCTTCATCCCGGCGGAAATATTCGACCAATGTCTCAATGCGGGTGATGGAATCCCAGCTTAAATGGTGCTCAATACCTTCCACATCTTTATAGATCAGGTCCTTGTCGACCCCAATCATATCCAAAAATTGCTCTAGTAACTGGTGGCGGTCAACCAACCGTTTGCCGACCTTTTTCCCTTTGGGTGTCAAAATTAATCCCCGATACTTCTCATATACGAGATAATCGTCCTTATCCAGCTTCTGGATCATCTTGGTAACGGACGAAGGATGGACCTCCAGACCCTCTGCGATATCCGAGACACGGGCGTATCCCTTCTCATCAATCAGCTGGTAAATGCGCTCCAAATAATCTTCCATGCTTGGCGTTGGCACTTGTTTCCCTCTTTTCTGTTATTGAACGGGCGCTTACCGCCTTCATTCCCTGCGTTGAACCTACATATGTAATGATACATGTTATCATTGCCTATTGGCAAGTCTCATCCCCCCGCTCACAGCTATTGCCACGATTTGTTCAATTTAAGCAGGGCACACTAATAGCGTCCCTGTATTGTTCACCCTATGGCATGAGTTAGAGTTGGACACCCCAGCTACTACTGGATATTTACTCCTGAAAGGAGCGTTACCCATGTCCACGCTTGAACGTACTCCTGTCAAAACCAAAGGAACCAAACCGTTCGTGCCTGATTTGGTGTTTTTCGAGCCGGACGCACTGAATTATCCTAAGGGTCAGCGTATTATGGATTGGGTCAAAGCAAAAGGCATTCCGTATCGTATGACCACATCTCATAACCGGATTACCAATTTACCGGGCGAAACCGAAGTTGAAAAATATCGAATGGCGAAAAAGACGTTGGTCGTTGGTATTCGCAAAACGCTAACCTTCGACCAATCCAAGCCCTCTGCTGAATACGCCATTCCTATTTCGACCGGATGTATGGGACACTGCCACTATTGTTATTTGCAAACAACATTAGGGGCAAAGCCGTATTTACGCGTCTATGTCAATACCGATGATATCTTATCGGCAGCTAAAGGCTATATCGAGGAACGTGCACCCGAAATAACTCGTTTTGAAGCAGCCTGTACCTCCGACCCGGTCGGTTTGGAGCATATCACCGGATCGCTCGGAGAATTAATTCGTTTTATGTCAGATGAAGAATTTGGTCGTCTGCGTTTTGTTACCAAATATCATCATGTCGATCCGCTGCTAGATATTAAGCATAATGGTCATACCCGCATCCGGTTTAGCATTAATTCCGATTATGTTATTAAACAGTTTGAGCCTGCGACTTCGCGCTTCGAGGAACGCATTGAAGCAGCGGGCAAAATCGCCCGCGCCGGTTATCCGCTAGGCTTTATTATCGCGCCAATCATCTGGTATGACGGCTGGGAAGAAGGATATGGCGAGCTACTGCGCAAATTGAGTGAAACCTTGCCTCAGGATGCCACAAAAGATCTGACGTTCGAATTGATCCAGCACCGTTTTACCAAAACGTCCAAAGCTGTAATCGAGAAGCGTTACCCAAAAACCAAGCTGGAAATGGACATAGAGAAACGCAAGAAAAAATGGGGCCGCTGGGGACAGAACAAATATGTTTATCCCGATGAACAGCAAAACGCATTGCGAGAATTTATCACCGAGCGCATTTTTGAACATTTTCCATTAAGTCGTATTGAGTATTTCACATAACCAGCATCCAATCCGGTGTAATCCGTTGTAAAAACAGCGTTACATCCGTCATATGATCTGTTACTAGTAAAATCCCGGTAATGATCAGCAGTATACCGCCTGTTTTGACGATAATTGACGTGTAACGCGAGGATAGACGAACAGAGCCGACCAGTAAAGCCAATGCAAAAAATGGAATCGCAAAACCAAGCGCGTAGCCTGTGACCAGCTTGAACCAGGTATGATGCTCTACTGCCGCCAAAGCGATAATAGCTGTCAGCATGGGACCGATACAGGGAGACCAGCCTGCCGCAAATCCGATTCCGATCACAAAGGAACCGGCATAGCCGGCAGGCTTCCATGTCCAGCGAAGCTTATGCTCCCGCATCAAAATCAAAGGCCGTACCACGCCAAGAGATACCAGCCCCATCACCAAGATCAGTATCCCCGCAACCACTCTTAGCGTATCCCCATAGTTGCCAAACCATTCTCCCAGCAACCCTACACTTGCACCCAAGGAATAAAACACAACGGAAAAACCCAGTACAAAAGCAAGGGTATGTCCCATCGCACGGTAACGCACCTCAGCCTTATGCCGTCCTTCGGCCAGTTCATGTGCCGACATCCCCGTCATATAAGATAAATATGAGGGATACAGTGGCAAACAGCAAGGTGAAAAAAAAGAAACCAATCCTGCTATGATCGCCAACCCGGCGTTAACATCCGTCATCATCATTTCCTCCCGCCTGTCTTAAGTAAACGCGAGCAAACAAGCCCTATTACTAAAACATACGTGAGGACGCAGCAAAATATGTTGCAACCCAAAAAGCGTATGCCCCGGCATAAAAACCGAAAGACATACGCTTATTACATGTTTTATTTATTTTACAATCGCACCGTTAGGCATGCTTTCCGGTACTGTAGCCAGCGTAAGCTGATCTCCGTGCGATGCTGCCAAAATCATCCCTTGTGACAGCTCCCCACGCAGCTTCACAGGCTTAAGATTGGTCACACAAATCACCTTGCGTCCAACCATATCCTCCGGCGTGTAAAACTTGGCAATGCCCGATACAACCTGACGCTGCTCATAACCAAGATCAAGTTGGAGCTTCAACAGCTTGTCGGCCTTCTTCACAGGCTCACAGGCGATAACCTGAGCGACGCGCAGTTCTACCTTGGCAAAGTCCTCAATACCAATCTCTTCCTTCGCCTCTGGCGCTTCCTGGCCCGCCTCAGCCGCATTCTGCGGTTGAAGCTGCGCGGTAGCTTCCTCCGGCTTCTTGCCACCCGTCATCGCTTCCACAATGAAAGCAACCTCCTGCTCTGAATCCAGACGCGGGAAGATGGGATTGCCTTTGACCAGTTGCGTTCCTTCCGGAATGCGACCAAACTGCTTGCCGCTTTCCCATGTAGTCAGTTCACCTTCGTTGATGCCCAGCTGTTCCCAAATTTTATGCGGAGCGCGGGTCAAGAACGGCTGGAGCAAAATAGACGCGATGCGCAAGCTTTCTACCAAATGCACCATAACGGATGCCAGCTCACGGCGTTTGTCCTCATCCTTGGCCAGGTTCCATGGTTGTGTTTCGTCAATATACTTATTGCTGCGGCTAATAAATTGGCTGATCGCCGTCAGTGCCACGGAAAACTCCATGTTTTCCATCGCTTCTTCTACTTTACTGTAAGTCACTGTTGCCATTTCTTCCAAAGCCCCGTCGAATACTGTTACATTCGCTTCATAAGCCGGAACCTTGCCTTCAAAATATTTGTCTACCATCGCTACGGTACGGTTCAACAAATTGCCCAGATCATTCGCTAAATCAGAATTGACCCGATCAACGAAGCTTTCCGGTGTAAAGGTTCCATCCGCGCCGAAAGGCACCTCGCGCAGCAAGTAGTAACGAAGTTGATCCAGACCATAGCGGTCAATCAGCGTTACAGGGTCTACGACGTTACCTTTGGACTTGGACATTTTACCGTCCTTCATGAGTAGCCAGCCGTGTGCAAATACTTTTTTAGGCAACGGGAGATCCAGCGCCATCAGCATGATTGGCCAGTAAATCGTGTGGAACCGTACAATTTCCTTCCCTACGATATGTACATTGGCAGGCCAAAATTTATCGTACAGCTCGGTATTGGAGGAACCATAGCCCAGGGCTGTAATATAGTTGGAGAGCGCATCAATCCACACGTATACGACATGCTTCGGATCACCCTTCACCTTAACGCCCCAGTCAAAGGTTGTACGGGATACAGCCAAATCCTCCAGACCCGGCTTGATGAAGTTGTTAATCATCTCTTTTTTACGGGATTCCGGCTGGATAAACTGCGGATTCTCCTCATAAAATTGCAGCAATCGATCAGCATACTTGCTCATACGGAAAAAGTAACTCTCTTCCTTGACCAGTTCTACAGGGTGCCCACTGTCCGGGCTTTTACCTCCAGCCACTTTGCCTTCTGCGTCCTTCACCACGTCAACCAGTTGAGTTTCCGTATAGTAAGTCTCGTCAGGGATGCTGTACCAGCCTTCATATTCGCCCTTGTAAATGTCCCCTTGCTTGAGCAAACGATCAAATATTTCCTGTACAACGCTCTTGTGACGCTCTTCCGTTGTGCGAATAAAATCGTCATTGGAAATGTCGAGCTTCCGCCATAAATCCTGAATCCCTGCCACAATATCGTCAACGAAACGTTGCGGTGTTTTGCCAGCCGCACTCGCCTTTTGCTCAATCTTCTGACCATGCTCATCCGTTCCTGTCAAATAGCGCACCTCGTAGCCGCGTAGCCGCTTGTAGCGTGCCATCGCATCTCCGGCTACCGTAGTGTACGCATGACCGATATGTAGCTTGTCGCTTGGATAATAAATCGGTGTCGTAATGTAAAATGTTTTCTCATTGGACATGTGTATTGCCTCCTGTTTTGTTCACGGCAGCGAAATAAGACATGCTCCCTTGAATTCGGTACTCCAATTCATGATTTTCACACCAATTGGGCACAAAAAAGACCCCCGCCCCTATGGGACGAGAGTCACCTCACGCGTTACCACCCAAATTTCCCGTATCCTCGCAGACTACAGGCTTCACCGGTCACTTCTGACCGCCCATTAACGCTGGATCACGCCTTTCCCTTACGGTCGCCCTGTAACCATTGAACTGGTGGCAAACACGCTCGAAAAAGGTTCCTCCAGGACCACATTCAGGCTTCGTTCCAGACCGGTTTGCAGCTAACCCCGGCTCTCTGTACTGGACGGTTGACCCTACTCATCCCTTCGCAGGAAAACATTATTATCCAAAATATAACCAAACCCGCATAGCTATGTCAAGTCAAGCCCTTCCCAGTACGGTCAGCAAAACAATCTTCGTCGGATCTATTCAACCTCTTTTTAGCAGGAGGCACCAGATCTACACCGCCTGGATGAAAGGGATGGCACTTCGCTATACGTTTTGCGGCCAGCCAAGAGCCCTTGAGAGCACCATGCACCTCCACCGCCTCCAGTGCGTACTGTGAGCACGTCGGATAGAAGCGGCAGGTCGGCGGCTTTAACGGTGAAATATAGGATCGGTACACCTTAATCGGAGCTTGAACCACTCTGCGTGTGGTAATCTTCATTTCAGTAGCCTCCGTGGCTGTGAGTGTGACCGCTCGCCTGTTTGTATCCCCCATTAGAATTGGCCTCTGCTTGCCCGTTCTTCTTCTGGCATTTCTTGCAGTAACCGAAAATTTCAAACTTGTGTTCGACGATTTGGAACTGATCTGTCGTATCTGTCATCTGCATCGGGCAGAAAGAGATCGGTAATGTTTTCTGACAGCTCAAGCAAATCATATGATGGTGGTGATGATGCTCATTGCAGCTCACCTTGAACTTCATTCCATCCTCAAAAGATACCTGCTCCAGCACACCCAATTCCTGCATTACACGCAAATTACGGTAAACGGTGTCAAAGCTGAGTCCGCTGTATTTTTTACCCATATATTCATAAACGTCTTTGGGGGACAGATACCCTTCATTCTCGGAAAATAACGTGGCCAGCGTCTTGCGCTGATCCGTAATACGCAGCCCCTGAGCGGACATTGTTGCGATAATCTCATCCTTTGTCAGCATGCGTTTCACCCTCCCCTGTCTGTAGTTTCAGGTTTTCTAATGCAGGCTTAGGCTTGCATCTACTTATTATACCACGATTAAAGTCAAAGTTATAAGAGATATTCGCGCTCTTGATAAAGAAAAAGGCGTTCTCCTGTGCTAGAACCGAATCCGCAGCAGGAGAATGCCTTTATTCTGTAAGTGATCTGACTTTAAACGGTGAATGATGAGACCCTTCGGTCTAAGCCGATAAACAAAACCGGATATTCATATTAATTTTTAATAGCTGGTAATGGCATAACTACCACGGAAACTGGCAAGTTACTACCCGCCGCCGCAGTGAAATACATCTCTACACTTTCCTCGATATGACCCGTGCGATACAGTACACTCATCTCATTCGGAGCCTGTATGGAGCCGTTCGTCGGGATACCCACAATCTGATTGTTCACCATAGCATAGCCGGCATATTCACCACCACGCGGGTTAAAAGCAATCAGGGAATAAGGTGCTACGTGATCCAGTTTAACCTTATACACAACACCAAAGTTACCGGCGTTAGAGGCGGAGGAACCGTCCAGACCATCCGTACCGATCAGGTTCGGATCTACCTTGTTATCTCCAAGAACGATACGCTGAGCGGTTTTACCAACCTCTTCGGTATAATTGAGCGCGATATCGGAATTAGCGTATGTTCCGCGGTTATGAATGCCATCCTTCGGTAGTTTTGCCAAGGTAGGCAGCGCAGTCAGCGGATCTGCATTTGCATCTAGCACAATAACTGTGTATTGGATCGGTTGATCAGTATACAGATCAGACAAAAGAGAAATAACCTGTTTTTGCTTAATTTTATTCGTGCTCAAATCCTGTAAAATAACGCGGCTTTCGCCTGGGTTCAGAACTGTGCTGGAGCGTTTGCTTCCATCCTGCATAGATTGAAAGTACCGTTGAATCGAAGTCTTACCCGCAGCCGTTGCAAACTCAGATGGTCCGGCAAAACCGGAATTTTCGACGTTCAGATTAGCAGCAGTAATATTATTATTTGTCGCGATTACGTACATTTTCACGTCTCTACCCGTTTCATTCACATGATGGACGAGTATACGTGTGCTGCCTGATCCCATTTCCTGATACACAATACCATCCTGGAATACACGTTCCGGGCTGTTAGCACGAATCAGAAGGCGTGGTGAAGATGTGCTGGTTACCGGAATGGTAGCCATGGTAGGCACCTGACTGCCATCTACACTGTATTTATCACCATAAGGCGTGAAGATTTTGTTGAAATCATCTTCATTGTACAGCAATTCATTCGTAATTTTAATCGTTTCGCTTACAGTACCTGTTACACCATGCTTGTCAGTCACGGTCAGCGTAATGGTCACATCACCCGGCTGGAAAAACGCCAGTTTCTTATTCACCCAATCACGTTTGGTGATCGCATTTTCATCATCCGTACTCAGATCCGTAATCGTGATTTTTTCACCCATTTTGTATTCTTTTTTATCTGTTGTAAACAGAGCCACTGGCGGCTGATTCGGCGGTCTGACCGTAATCGTAACTGAGTATGGATCACTCCAGTTCCCTGCGGAGTCAAGAACGGAATAGGTAACTACATATGTACCTGGCTCCTGAAATACGTCCTGCTTGCCTTCCCAACGTTGATTCACAATCGGAAGACCTGTAGGAGAAGATTCCTTCGTCAAATACGTAACTTGGGTTTCGCCCGCATAGATATCTTTTTGCTGAACCGTGAAGGAAGCTTTAGGCTTTTGATTCAAATCCATAATAACCTGTTTTGTCGTATTATTTACAGTATAAGGAATATTTAAGGCCTGTGTAATAGAGGTCAATGGCACCATAAATACGTTCTTTTGCTGGAATGCCGGCCCCTTCATTTGTCTAGCTTCACCGTTAACCGTGTAAACCTTGCTGTCAGTCTTGAAGCGCAGCACGTTTGTACCTTGGGTGATAACGGTTTCCTTGGTAGCAGTGTCATAACTAAACTGTAATCCGACGCGGCTGACAAGCGAACGGATAGCTACATAAGAAACACCGTCCTTGACTGTCATCGGCTGAGTCGCTGTGTACACCTGTCCGTTTTGTTCCATTTTTGCGCTGTTCAAATACAAAATCAGTTGATTTGCACTCATGGATGTTGGAGAACCACCAGGGTTGGTGATCGTTCCATCTCCACCGTATACATCATTGGATACGTTGGTTGTATCCGTCGGCAAGCCGGGCAAAGGATCATTGGATACGCCTGTGTTATCAGGTGTCACCGTGCCATTTTGTTTTCCAGTGCCATCTTGTCCCCCGATGCTATTCTGAACGCCGGAATCTGTGACATTGGCCTGAGCCTGCTGTCCGCTAACCGAATCGGTGGATTTAACAGTGGATACTGCTTCTGCTCCTACAGGGGCTACTGCAGCCACCTGAGCTACCGCAAGCGCGGTGAGCATGGTCCATTTCTTGAAATTCATTCTCTGTCTCCTTCTATTACCAAATTATTATCATTCCCGTAAAAAGTCATACTATTAGACGCAGTTGTTGTCCAAAAGTTGCTGGAAATTTTGCTGAATATGAAAAAAAGGGAACTTCCTCCTGTGACTGCAAGAAATTCTATAACAAAAAACCGCCGCCCATCTGACCTGATGGGGCGGCGGATTCATAACCAGAAAGTATTTTAAAGGCCATTCAACATTATGACGGATGGCCGACGACATTTGTCCCAGCGGTCTCCAAGCGGCCCTCTTCAATGAGACGGTAAGCCCGTTGAACCTCTTCTTCTGTCGGGGACGGAACCCCTTCCAGCGGATACGCCTTGCCGAGCATTTCCCACTTGTATACACCCATTTGGTGGTAGGGTAAAATTTCGAACTTTTCGACTCCGTTCAACGTTCCTATAAACCGACCCAAATTCAGCAGATCCTGCTCGTCATCATGAATACCCGGTACAAAGACGTGTCTAATCCACATCTTTCGCCCTTGTTCAGACAACCAGCGTGCCGTACTTAGCATACGATCGTTGGACTTGCCTGTAAGCTTAATATGCTTGTCGTTGTCAATATGCTTAATATCCAGCAACACCAAGTCCGTTACGTCCAGCAGTTCATGGATACGGCCTGCGTCATTAAAACCGTTACTGTCCAGCGTCGTGTGCAAATTCCAGCGTTGCTTCACTTCTTTGAACAGCTCTGCTACAAAATGAGCTTGCAGTGTCGGTTCTCCACCGGATACGGTCAATCCGCCTCCCGAAGAACGGTAGTAGGCTAAATATGGCTCAATTTCAGCCAATACCTCCTTCAGTGTCATTGGATTGCCTTCATTTAAAGCCCAGGTGTCCGGGTTGTGACAATATTGACATTTTAACAAGCATCCTTGCATAAAAAGCACGAAGCGGATGCCGGGACCATCTACGGTCCCGAAGGTTTCCAGTGAGTGTATGTGACCTTTCAGCATGTTGCATCATCCTTCCCGCATCCGCTATGCGTGCGTCGTTGTAATATATGATACGTAAAGCTTTGTTACATTGTACCGTGGAAAGTACGGTTAATAACATCCAGCTGTTGTTCACGAGTCAGCTTGATAAAGTTAACGGCATAGCCCGATACACGAATTGTAAGCTGTGGATAGTTTTCTGGGTGATCCATCGCATCCAGCAATTGTTCACGAGCAAACACATTGACGTTCAGATGATGCGCATGACTTCCAAAATAGCCGTCCATCATGGAAACGAGATTCGTTTTGCGTGTTTCTTCTTCTTTACCCAGTGCTTTAGGCACGATGGAGAAGGTATTCGAAATACCATCCAGACTGTGCTCGTAAGGCAATTTAGCTACAGAGCTAAGGGAAGCCAAAGCACCTTTTTTGTCGCGTCCGTGCATTGGGTTTGCACCTGGTGCAAACGGTTCGCCTGCTTTACGTCCATCCGGTGTTGTACCTGTTTTCTTACCGTACACCACGTTGGAAGTAATAGTCAGTACAGATTGAGTAGGAATCGCATTCCGGTAAGCTTTGTGCTTGCGGATCATGCCCATGAAGGACTCTACCAGTTCTACTGCGATGTTATCTACACGATCATCGTTATTACCGTAGCAAGGGTATTCGCCTTCGATTTCAAAGTCAATAGCGATGCCTTTTTCGTTACGGATTGGTTTCACCTTCGCATGTTTAATGGCACTCAGGGAATCGGCAGCAACGGACAGACCGGCAATACCACAAGCCATCGTACGGACAATATCACGGTCATGAAGCGCCATTTCAATCCGTTCGTAGCTGTACTTGTCATGCATATAGTGAATAACGTTCAAAGTGTTCATATACAGTTTTGCCAACCATTCCATCATTGGCTTGAAGCGGCTTAGCACTTCCTCGTAATCCAACACTTCACCTGTAATTGCAGGATATTCAGGACCCACTTGAGCACCTGATTTTTCATCCACACCACCGTTGATGGCATACAACAAAGCTTTAGCCAAGTTGGCACGGGCACCAAAGAATTGCATTTGTTTACCGATTTTCATTGCCGATACACAACAAGCGATACCATAATCATCGCCATAAATCGGACGCATCAAATCATCATTTTCGTACTGAATGGAGCTGGTTTCAATGGATACTTTGGCACAATATTTTTTGAAACCTTCAGGCAATTTTTCTGACCACAGTACAGTCAGGTTTGGCTCCGGTGCAGGACCCAGATTGTACAGGGTGTGCAAGAAACGGAAGCTGTTTTTAGTAACCCGAGTTTCTCCAGTAATGGACATACCGCCAATGGATTCAGTTACCCATGTTGGGTCTCCGCTGAACAGTTCGTTATAGTCAGGTGTACGCAGGAATTTAACAATACGCAGTTTCATAACAAAATGATCGACCAATTCTTGTGCTTGCTCTTCTGTCATTGCGCCTTCTTCCAGATCCCGTTGAGTATAGATATCAAGGAAGGAAGATACACGTCCCAAGGACATTGCTGCACCATTTTGTTCTTTGATCGCTGCTAGATAGCCAAAATACACCCATTGGAAAGCTTCTTTCGCGTTGTTAGCAGGCTTTGAGATGTCGAAACCATGCTCAGCAGCCATTTGTTTCAGCTCGTTCAAAGCGCGAGTTTGCTCGGAAATTTCTTCACGCAGACGGATTACGTCTTCTTCCATTGAATCCACTTCAAGGCTTTTCAGTTGAGCCTTTTTGTCTTTAATCAGGAAATCTGTACCATACAGTGCTACACGACGGTAGTCACCGATAATACGGCCACGACCATATGCATCCGGCAAACCAGTGATAATACCCGCTTTACGAGCTGCTCTCATATCATCGGTATAAGCGTCAAATACACCCTGATTATGCGTTTTACGAATATTAGTGAAGATGTCAACAATGCTTTGCGGTACTTCAAAGCCATAGGCTTTGCAAGCGTCGATCATCATCCGGATTCCACCAAACGGCTGCAAGGAGCGTTTGAATGGAGCGTCTGTTTGTACACCGACAACTTGTTCTTTATCCCGGTCCAGGTAGCCCGGCTTATGTGAAATAATGGTGGATGGCGTATTCACGTCTACATCAAGCACGCCGCCGTTTGCCAACTCTTTTTTGGTAAGATCGGATACAATATCCCACAGTGCAGTTGTGTTGGCGGTAGGGCCAACCAGAAATTCTTCGTTGCCGACATAAGGTAAGATATTGGTTTCAATAAAATCGTTGACGTTGACTTCTCTAGTCCATTTTCCTTTTTTGAAGCCTCTCCAACCAGATTGTTGCTCTTGTAATTCTCTCTCAATCACCGACATGTAAATCCCTCCAAATTGTTTGGTCTTCCGGACTTGTGATTTTTTTCACAATTAAATAATGTCTCGAGCCCGGCCTTTTCACCGATGCCTTACGCTCAGTGTCGGGACCTTTCTTACACCCTTATTGTAGAATAATGATAGAGTGCAGTATGTGACAAAAATCACAATATGGGTGATATTTATCACTTTATTTTCCCCAGCTTCACGCCCGTACCCTTTATCCTTGGCGTTCACCTCCCTTCCCAAACCAACAGGCCCTCTATATAGAGAGCCTGCGTTGGTATTGAACGGGAAAATGCTTAGTCACAAGCCTCTTCATACCTATTATATTATTGGTCAAAACGTCCGTAGAAGGCATTACGGTATACATCAGCCAATTCAGTAACCAGCGGCAGCTTCGGATTCGCAGTTGTACATTGATCCTCAAAAGCGCGGTCAGCCAGATAATCCACACGCGATTCAAAATCCTTCGCATCAAAGCCGATTTGCTGGAACGATTCCTCGATACCGAGTGTTCTGTTCAGCTTGCGGATTGCTTCGATCAAGCTGTTAACCCCTTCTTCAGTCGTACGGGCAGGCAGTCCCAGTATGCGTGCAATTTCTGCATAACGCTCATCCGCAACAAAGTGCGAATATTTAGGGAACGAAGCAAATTTTGTCGGTTTTTTCGCATTATAGCGAATGACGTGTGGTAACAAAATGGCATTCGTACGACCGTGGGCTGTATGATATTGTCCGCCCCATTTATGCGCAAGGCTATGGTTAATGCCCAGGAACGCATTAGCAAACGCCATCCCTGCCAGTGTGGAAGCATTATGCATTTTTTCACGAGCCAGCTTATCGCCAGTCAGAGCCGATTGCTCCAGGTATTGGAATACCAGTTGAATGGCTTTAATCGCCAGACCGTCTGTGTAGTCACTAGCCATTACGGACACGTAAGCCTCAATAGCATGTGTCAGAACGTCCATACCTGTATCCGCTACAGCTGTTTTAGGCAACGAATATACAAACACTGGGTCAATAATTGCCACATCAGGGGTCAACTCATAGTCAGCCAGCGGATACTTCGTGTTGCCCTGATTTTTGTCTGTAATAACTGCGAACGACGTAACTTCCGAACCTGTACCCGAGGTTGTAGGAATGGCTACAAATTGCGCTTTTTGACCAAGACGTGGGTACTTGTAAATCCGTTTGCGGATATCCATGAATTTTTGTTTCAGATTGTTGAAATCAGTATCTGGGTATTCATAGAACATCCACATGCCTTTAGCTGCATCCATTGGCGAACCGCCGCCCAGTGCGATGATGCAATCCGGTTGGAAACGTCTCATCATTTCAGTACCACGTTCTACTGTAACTGTCGATGGATCTGGCTCTACTTCCGAGAACACTTCGATAGCTACCGGTGTTTGGCGCTGGTGCAAATAATGAATGACACGATCCACATATCCGAGTTTCACCATCATAGGGTCTGTGATAATGGCTACACGTGTGATGTCAGGCATTTTAGCAAGATACTGAGTCGAATTTTTTTCGAAATAAATTTTGGAAGGTACTTTGAACCATTGCATATTCACCGTACGTTTCGCCACCCTTTTCACATTAATCAAGTTGACTGCAGATACGTTCGACGAAGTCGAGTTACGTCCGTACGAACCACAACCGAGTGTCAGCGATGGAAGGTTGGTGTTGTAAATATCACCGATCGCACCATGCGTGGAAGGTGCATTTACAATGATACGGCCTGTTTGCAAACGGTTTGCGAACCGGGCGATAACGTCCTCATCATGCGAGTGAATGGCGGACGAGTGACCCATGCCCCCGAATTCTACGACTTCGGCAGCGCGTTGAATACCTTGTTCCGCATTTTTTACTTTGTAGCAAGCCAGTACGGGACTCAATTTTTCTGCGGACAATGGGTATTTCGTTCCTACCCCTTCAATCTCAGCGACCAAAATTTTTGTTCCTGCCGGTACTGTGATGCCGCTCAGTTCAGCGATTTTTACAGCGGACTGTCCGACGATGGCCGGGTTCACTGCACATTTCTCTACATTCATAGCTCCCTGAGTGAGCTTTGCTGCTTCTTCTTTATTTACAAAATAGCAACCGTTAGCGATCATCAATTTTTTCACTTGTTCGAAGATTGGCTCTTCGATAATAACCGCTTGCTCGGAAGCACAGATCATACCGTTATCAAAAGATTTGGAGAGGATGAGGTCGTTCACGGCCTGCTTGATGTCTGCTGTTTTTTCAATAAAGCAAGGCACGTTACCTGGGCCTACACCCAGAGCAGGTTTACCGCAGCTATACGCCGCCTTAACCATGCCTGATCCACCAGTTGCCAGAATCAGCGCCACATCCGGGTGATTCATAAGTATATTGGTTTTATCCATCGAAGGAGCTTCAATCCATTGAATACAATCGGCCGGAGCACCATGTTTGACGGCTGCTTCAAGCAAGACGCGAGCTGCTTCCGCACTACACGATTGAGCGGATGGATGAAAACCGAAAATGATCGGGTTACGTGTTTTAATGGCAATCAACGCTTTGAACATTGTAGTTGAAGTCGGATTAGTCACTGGAGTGATCCCCATAATGATGCCGACGGGTTCTGCTATTTTTTGAAAACTGTCAAAATCATTGTCTTCAATGACACCGACGGTTTTTTCATTTTTGATGCTATGATAGACATATTCCGTTGCAAACATGTTTTTGGTGATTTTGTCCTCGTACACACCGCGTCCTGTTTCTTCAACAGCCAGCTTCGCCAGGTGCATGTGCTTATCCATCCCTGCGAGTGCCATAGCTTGTACGATTTCGTCAATCTGCTCCTGATCCATACTCATGAAAGCCTGCTGTGCCCGGTTCCCCCGGTCAATCAGCGTTTGAATATACTGCTCAGCGCTTTGCTCTTTTTGGATAACCTCGTTTTTAACAGCCATTTCCCTCATCCTCCTGTAATCTCGTGTACTATCTCTTGTTCACACACTGATCGTAACACAGCTTTTCAAGATATATTGTGATTTTTTTCACAATATATTTAAAATTTTATGAAGTGAATTAAATCACAAAGTTTGGAATTCTGCCACTTTTACCCCCTCTTCTTGCCCCAAAAACGCATAGCACAGGTATATAATGAATTTGAATTGATCAAGTTGCAGATAAAAAACAAAGGGAACAAAGGGGAAATGGACGATGAGAAACCCTGCAAACGTAATGGAAGCCCGCGGCAACACCTGTTGCTTCTCGGAGGCCAGCTTCAACCGGATGCAAGTGATGATGAAGGATCGGGTCATGCCAGAAAGCTCGCATCTGTTCTGGGAAGGAGATCCAGCAGATAAGCTGTTTTATATCAAGCGCGGACGCGTGAAAGTAACAAAAACAACGGATGAGGGTAAGGAACTTATACTATATATGTACCAAAGCGGCGATCTCGTTGGTCAAGCTGATCCATTTTTTGGTACCAAGCATTCCTTTTCTGCCGAAGTTCTGGAGGACAGTGATATCGGTGTTGTCGATCATACGGATTTGGAACTGCTCATCTGCCAGCATTGTGATTTTGCCATTGACTTTATGAAATGGATGGGGTCACACCACCGTATTACCCAGACCAAGTTTCGCGATCTGATGATGTACGGCAAGCCCGGTGCTCTATGCTCCACGCTAATCCGCCTGTGCAACACCTATGGAGAGCCTCACGGCGAACATATCCTTATTCATAAAAAAATCACTCATACCGACCTCTCCAATATGATCGGTGCCACCCGCGAAAGTGTAAACCGGATGCTGAGTGATTTGCGTAAAAAAAATGCAGTCGAATATGATAATGGCATGATCGTTGTCAAGGATTTGGAAATGCTGCAAGGCGTATGTCATTGTGAACTGTGCCCGCGTGAGATTTGCCGGATCTAATAAATAGTTTTTAATGTAAAAGGGAGTGTTTTGAGCCATTTCGGCTATAAAACACTCCCTTAATCTTTTTGCTATCCCCCCCTAAAGGCGGGCAGTAGCGAAGCGGTCCATTTGAATCTGAAGAAGCGAAGCGTTCGCCTTTGTATCTGAATTTTAACCCTGCTAGGGGTTCTACAATCAAAAAATTCAAATACAACAGCGCTCGTAAGATCAAATGCATCGCGAAGCACCTAACAACCCGCCAACATCCTTCTCCACACTTTTAGAATTGGAAGCACAGATAACTTAAATTCCCCATCTCATAGCTTCTGTGGATAACCTTGGCTTTATTCGCCGGATCTCCACTCCCCATGGCAATAAACAACGGTACAAAATGTTCAGCTCTCGGTACCGCTTGACGAGCATACGGAGCTTCGCTTTCATAGCGATCCAAAGCCTCCACATCTCCACTCTGTACCTTTTCAATAATCCAGTCATCAAAATCAAGAGCTCAAGACTCTGTTTTCGTTTCTCCCCATTTGACGATGCGCAGATTATGGACAATTACACCACTGCCAATGACCAAAATATCCTGTTCACCCAGCTCGCGCAGCACTTCACCGATAGCATATTGTGCCTTCGGCGATAGAAATGGATTCACGGAAATCTGAACTACCGGGATATCCGCCTCAGGATACATACGATGCAGAAGTGTCCATGATCCAGTCCTCGCATCCGGTCCGTTTGTACGTCAATACCCTTTTGCTCATATAATTCTTTCAACTTGGCCGCCAGCTCCACCGAACCATGCGCCAGATATTTCACCGCATATAGCTCCGGCGGGAAACCGCCAAAATCATAAATCGTATCGTAAACGCCGTCTATCGAACTAATTGTCAATGTCTGCGTCTCCCAATGGGCGGTGAAGATAACAATAGCCTTCAGGCGAATACTCTTTCCAAGCTGCTCCAGAAAAGCAGTATATTCTGTCTGTTCAATAGCAAGCATAGGTGATCCGTGGGCTAAGATGGCATCATGAGAAAATCCCCTTATCATTTATCAATTTATTTTTCTCAATAAGTAACTTTATGTAAGTAATAATACATAAGTAACAAGGTTATGTCAATGCAGATTCTAACATACACTTAAAAAACGTCGCTTCTTTAAATAAAGATTGATATAGGTATAAAGTCATAGTAATATGTAACTAATAAATTTAAAATATTCATTATAACTCGATATAAAGGACTGGTTTCCATGGAGATACATACTGCTAATTGCCCAAAGTGTGGTTCCGTTTTCCGCCAAAATCTTAGAAACCTGTGCAATACTTGTATTCAAGGAGAAAATCTATTTTATGACCGCTGTTCTAACTATTTGTGGAAACATCCCACTACTCATACTCGCCAGCTTAGTGAAGCAACCGATACACCTATGGATCTGCTCACAGACTGGGTAAGAGCAGGGAAGTTTCCCTCCACCTATAGTCAACTTGATTATCCTTGTGAGTCCTGCCATTCCCCGATTTATGCAGGAAGACTTTGTCATTCCTGCCTCGGTACGTTCCGTATAGCAGCGCTCGATATTCAAACACGTGTACCCCGTCGTACTGCAACCGGATTGTTTTCAATCGCAGGCCGCGCCAAAGGCTATTAAGTATTACAAAATAAAAACAGCCTTTTTCCTAGGAAAAGGCTGTTTTGCTATGAAAAACGTTTATTCGGCTTGGTATTCATCTAATCCATTCCTCAGCCCAATATTGAATCTGTTCCATTACCGGCTCAAGGGCACGGCCTTTGGTTGTCAGCTCATATTCAATGCGGACAGGAGTTTCCGGATATACATGACGTGTAAGAATCCCTCCATTCTCCAGATCCTTCATCCGCTCAGACAGCATTTTATCGCTCATTGTGGGAATCAGATTGGAAATATCCTTAAAACGCTTGGGACCGCTCATCATGGATTGAATAATGAGTCCGTTCCAGCGCTTACCCAGACATGAAAAGGCACTTTCAAAACGCGGACACATTTTTGCAAGTTGCGGTTGACCCTCCATAGTTTTCACCTTCTTTAGCATTTCGTTTTGATGAAGCTTTCCTTTTGTTAGTATATATCATTTTAGCATACTTTATCCCGAAAGAAAACACTTTCTTCTTAATTTAATACCTGATCCGATAAAGTTGCCCTGACCAAAGCTGATTATACAACAAACCAGCATAAGAGGTATATGGCAAATACGTTAAATAAAAAACAGACGGAATCTCAAGAGATTTCCGCCTGCCAGTCTGTTCAATATCAAGCTTATCGGAATAAATATATGGAAATTATACCAACACACCACTGAGAGGTCTGACAGGTTCACTTTTACCATAAGCGGGTTTAACGATACCTGTCGGGTAAGCCCAGCGTATACTGTTGGCAATGACCTTCAGAATATCGGGCTGGTAATAGGTCGGATACGTTTCATGACCCGGGCGGAAATAAAATATTTTACCACTGCCACGACGGAAGGTACAACCAGTTCTGAACACCTCTCCACCTTCAAAGTTGCTGACAAAGACCAATTCATCCGGCGCCGGGATATCAAAGAACTCACCGTACATCTCTTCACGCTCTAACAAAATTTTGGCGTCAATGCCCTCCGCAATGGGGTGAGATGGATTTACGGACCAAATAATTTCCTGTTCGCCTGCCACTCTCCATTTCAGATCACAGCTTGTGCCCATCAGGGCTTTGAACGGCTTGGAAAAATGTCCTGAGTGCAGCACGATCAAGCCCATGCCTTCCTGTACCCGCTTTACAACACGGGCTGTAACTTCATCACTTACCTGATCGTGTGCTTTATGTCCCCACCACAGCAGCACATTTGTGGAATTCAGGATTTCTTCTCCCAAACCATGCTGGGCATCATCACGCAACGTAGCCGTTCGAATAGCGAACCCTTCGTCTGACAGGCCATCAGCCAATGCCGTGTGTATTCCATCAGGATATACCTTTTTTGCTTCGTTATTCAGCTTCTCGTTCAAAAATTCATTCCAAATGGTGACGTTAATCATCAATACTTCCCCCTATTAGGTTAGACCCACCACATCTCGCTCAGCGGTTCTTCAATGAGGATCTGGCGAAGATTGTGAACGGCTTTAGTAAAGCCTTCCTCAACGGACATGAGACCATCCTCGTGCTCAATACTCACTACATAATCGTAACCCACCAGGCGAAGAGCACTAATAATATCCGCCCAGGTTTTGATATCATGCCCATAGCCGACAGTACGGAACTGCCAAGCGCGTTCCAGCATATTTGTATACTCCTGCATATCGGTCAAACCGTATTTATTCACATTAATCGGGTCAATCGTCGTATCCTTGGCATGAAAATGATGAATGGCTCCCTCTCGGCCCAGAATTTGAACCGCCTGTACCGGATCAATCCCCTGCCACCACATGTGGCTCGGATCAAGATTGGCACCAATGACCTCTCCCGCCGCTTCACGCAGACGAAGCAAGGTCGCTGGCGTATGAACGGAAAAGCCACCGTGCAGCTCCAGCCCGATTTTGACGTGATGATCTGCTGCAAATTTTCCGGCTTCGGTCCAGTAAGGGATAATTTTATTTTCCCATTGCCATTTTAGCACTTCTTGAAAATCATTCGGCCACGGCGCAACAGGCCAGTTCGGATACTTCGCATCCTCATGATCACCCGGACAGCCGGAAAAGGTGTTCACAACAGGAACTTCCAGCTTTTCCGCCAAGCGAACCGTTTTAAGAAACGCCTCGTGATCGGCCTGTGCCAAATGCTTTTGCGGATGGAGCGGGTTGCCGTGACAGCTGAGTGCACTAATGGTCAGTCCACGGGACTCTACTGCTTTTTTGAAGTTTTTGAGCGCTGTTTCATTGTCCAGCAGTTCATCCGGCTTGCAGTGCTTATCGCCCGGATTACCACCTGTGCCGATTTCTACTGCATCCAGTCCTTGGGATGCTACATAGTTCAGAGCCTCTTCCAATGAACGTCCGCCGAACAATACCATAAATACTCCAAGTTTCAAACGTAATCCCTCCCTGTATCATATGTGAAAGAAGCTGCTTATCTTATAATGATGTCCTATTCGGATGCTTACGGGCTTAGTCAAAATAGACGGCTTTTCCAGTACGAGCCGATTCGTAGATAGCTTCTAAAATTTCAGTAACTACCAATGCTTGTTCCGGCTTCACAAGCGGCTCTTTATCGTCCAGAATAGATTCGATCCACAGACGTGCTTCACGATCCGCTTCGTTTTCCGTTTCTCCGGAGTAAAAGGCTACACCGCCCGCATCCAGATCAATTTTCGTGTCAAACAAGCGACTATTCTTCTCCCCGTTAATACGCAGACCATCCTGCATATCGGCTCCGCCCTCAGTCCCGCATAACAGCGTCTTCGCTTCGCCAAATTCTACAACGTTTAGTGCCCAACTGGATTCCAGCACAATAGTAGCTCCATTTTGCATGGTAATAAAACCAAAGGCAGAGTCCTCCACCTTAAATTCTTCAGGGTTCCACGGACCAAAGGCATTTGCCGCGTTTTTACGATCTCCTAGTTTATGGAAGGTTGAGCCCAGCACGCTTTTAGGCTTGTAATTATCCATCAGCCAGAGGGTCAGGTCGAGCGCATGCGTCCCGATATCAATCAGCGGACCGCCGCCCTGCTTCTCTTCATCCAGAAATACTCCCCACGTCGGAACCGCGCGGCGACGCAGAGCAATGGCTTTGCCCAGGTAAATCTCGCCAAGCTCTCCCTGCTCGACCAATTGTTTCAGGTACAAGCTGTCATTGCGATAACGATTTTGATACGCAATGGACAGCTTTTTACCCGTACGGTTTGCGGCATCCAGCATTTCCCGAGCCTGCTTGGCGGTTTTGGCCATCGGCTTTTCGCAAAGCACATGCTTACCTGCCTCAAGCGCAGCTACCGTAATTTCCGAGTGCGAGTCGTTGGGTGTACATACATGTACGACTTCAATGTCTTTGTTTTCAAGCAGCTTCCGATAATCGCTATAAACTTGTGAACCTTCAACACCAAATTTTTCTGCCGCTTCCTCAGCGCGTTCCTGAATAATGTCACAGAAAGCGACGATCTCTGCACGCTTTTGCTTGGCAAGACTTGGCAAATGCTTGCCAGTAGCAATGCCCCCACAACCAATAATTCCGATTTTGAGTGTTTTAGACATGAATATTTCCTCCCTGAGCTGCGTATTGTTGGAGCCACTTAAAGCTGGTTTCAATGCTTTCGATTGGAGGATTCGAGCTGAAATCCTGTTCCACGACGATCCAATCCACGCCTGCCTCAATAGCGGCGTCTGTAATGGCCTGAAGCTGCACTTCTCCTTTGCCAAGCTCTACAGTAACTGCTTTGTGCTGCTCGTCACGTGCCATATCCTTTAAGTGAATGATAGGCAGGCGTCCGCGATAACGTCCGATGTATTCCACAGGATCATAGCCTCCGTAGTATACCCAACATGTATCCATTTCGACCTGCAACAAATCAGCAAGAACAGCATCATATAAGACATCAAAAACCGGACGATCACCGATTTTTTCCGTCAGTTCAAAATCATGATTATGGTAAGCCAGAACCAAGCCATGTTCCTTCACTTTTTCACCAATTTGGTTCAGGTTGGCAAAAAGCTCATCCCACTGGCGCTGCTCCTCGGTTAAATAAGGAACGATCAGGTACTTGTTGCCCAATTCTTTGTGATAAGCAATCTCCTCATCCAAATGGTCCAGCAGACGGGTATATTGAACATGAGTTCCGACAACTTCCAAACCTAGCTCATCCAAAAGCGCCCTGACATCCTTGGCACTGCGTCCGAAAAAGGCATGAAATTCAACCCCTTTATAGCCCAGCTCAGCTACCTTGCGCAACGTACCTTCAAAATCCTGTTCAAGGTCTTCCCTTACTGTGTACAATTGCAATCCTACTTTAGCCATTACCCTTCACCTCTTCATTTAGGATGGATGAACCGTTATGTCTGTTCCATGATACAAATCTTCATCTGGCTCAAATGTACTTTCCAACGTAATATGCTTACCTTCCAATGAGGAGCGCTGAAAAGCATGCATAGCCTCTAATACATGATAGGCCAGCTCCACATTGGCACGATGGTTCTTTTCACTGCGAATGGCTCTCACCATCTCACCCGCGCCTATTCCGCGTTCGTTCTTCCCACACTCGAATAAAGGTCCCACAAGCTCTGCGGTTTCCTCTCCAGATCGGCGAAGCTTGACATCCCCGTTAAAAAAGTTCGGGTCCGGCAGGCTCAAGGTTCCTTCCGTACCGTAAATTTCAATACGCGGCAGATCTGACGCTCCCGGAATGTCAAAGCTGGTAATGAGCGTTACAATGGCTCCGTTATGGAAATCCATCGTTCCGGCTAAATGCGTTGGTGTCTGTACCCGCAGCGGTGTGCCGCTTTTGGGACCAGAATGTATGTGACGATCAGGAATCTGAATGCCCACTGAACTGCTGATTCGCCGGATCGGACCCAGCACATGAATCAGCGACGTCAAATAGTAAGGCCCCATGTCAAACATCGGACCGCCTCCAGCGGCATAGAAAAATTCCGGATCAGGATGCCACCACTCGGGACCTCTGCCCATAAAAAAAGCAGTAGCGGCTACGGGTTGCCCAATCATTCCAGTTTGTATGGCATGGCGTGCAGTCTGAATACCCGCGCCGAGAAATGTATCCGGGGCGCAGCCGACACGCAGGTTTTTTGCCTTGGCTAGATCCAGAACGCGTTTGCCATCCTCCAAGGAAACCGCCAAAGGCTTTTCACTGTACACATGCTTCCCTGCCTCCAGTATCGCTATATCCGTCAGTGCATGGCTGCCAGGCACAGTCAAATTAAATACAAGCTCAATCTCGGGCTGGCGAAGCAATTCATCTACCTTGTATGCGTTTTCAATGTTAAACTCATCGGCCCTCGCTTTGGCCCTTTCCTCCAATAAATCAGCGACGGCCACCACTTCAATAAGCGGACTGTTTTGGAGATTTTCAAGATATACCGCGCTAATGTTACCGCAACCGATAATCCCAGCCTTCATTCGTTCCATGTCTTCACACTCCTTGGCCTCCAACATGTTCTGTATTCTGCTATAAGCCTTACAGACACAATAGTATTCTATTTCCGTTTCGTTTAAAATGAATAATATGATTAAAACATGAACAATCTGGTCAATATTTGAAGCAGCCATATGCCCAAAGGAGTCATCATCATGTCTATCGTCGAGCCTTGTCAGGTCCTTACTGCAGGCTATTCCTTCCATCGTAAGCCCTTTTATTCGAACCAGCCTGAAGGGATTAAAAATTATTTGTTTCGTCTGCAAACAGACGGACGCTGCCAGGCCCGCATTAACGGGGAAATGACACGGATTGAGGCGGGTGACCTGCTGCTGTTCAATCCTACCGAGCCTTATGAGCTGGACATTCACAGTGAGTTAAATCCCATGGGAGAACAGGTCGTAGAGAGCGGAGATTATCACATTTTTTTTGGAGGCTCCTGGGTAGATGAGTGGTGGCACCATCACAAACGACCCAATCGCATCAAGGTCCAGCTTACTGAGGCGCTGCTTGGCCTATTTCGGCAGCTTGTGATGGAGCAGCGGCGTATTTCTAATCCTTATCCGGAAATATCGAGTTATTACATGCGCATTCTTTGCCTGGAGTTTGACCGAATGCTGTCCGAGCATCCTACTTCTACCCATCATAATTATCTCGCTTATCAGATTAAAAATTATATTGAAGAAAATGCTTCTTCCAATTTCAAGCTGGATGACGTGGCCTCATACATCGGCATCAGCGTATCCAGAGCTGTACATCTGTTCAAGGAAACATTTGATACGAGTATTATGCAGTACACACTGGATATCAGGCTCAACATGGCGAGGGAACGCATTATTTTCAGCCCCATGTCTTTGGAACAGGCAGCCGAATCGTCCGGTTTTGCAAACTATACGTATTTTCACCGCGTATTTCGCTCCCGCTTCGGCATGTCGCCCAAGGAATTCAGAGTGATCCACCGCGAGCAATTGTAATATTGGGTAAAAATAAAACCTTGAGAGAGCCTTTCTTGGCTCCATCAAGGTTTTATGTGTTCCCATTTCCCAATCATACTTCTTCTGAGCTTATAAAGGATCTACGGTGCAATCGTCAGCATCACTACCGACATCGGTGGCAGTGTAACATCCAGACTCTGACCTTGCTGCTGGAAGGACGTAAAAGTTTCCGTTTTCACACGCTCCGGCTGATCAAATGTATTGTGTGCCTGCATATTGTACATGCGGCTGGAGGACCTTATTTCCGTTCCGGCGGGAGCTGGGCAGCCGCTTCCGATACGACCATCGCCAAGTCCTCATTTCCGAACATAGACAGTACTCCTAATACTGTGTCCAGCGGGATATCTCCCGCTTCTTCACGCGATACGGTCAGCTTGCGCACTCGCAGCAGACGCTCATTGCTATCCTGCTGCGGATAAGCTGTACGATACAGTTCCTCTGGCTCCAGCCCGTGATTGATGCACCATTGCGCAAACACAAGGATCATCATATCCTCTTCCTGCTTATAATTTTCGATGATAGCCTCTTCTAACTGTTTACCGCGGTTGTGCTCTTCCATTCGTTCATTTCTCCTTCAATCTATTTCTCAATGTCTGGATTGCCTTGATGGCTGTCGTTCCTTCTGTGTTAGTCATTCAAACGGCTAATGAGTTCATCCGCCAACATATGACTTTCCAGTACCTTACCAGCACGCACACTGCACTCCTCTGGACGATGAATATGCTCCAGAAAATGATTCACCACTCCGGTGAATCCCCGTCTTTCCAGGATTGTGTCCCAGCTTCCGAATGATTGTGACAATGGCGGCTTATTTTTTTGCATAAAAATAGCCTGTTCCATGTTGGTCACCTCGACGGAACGACCTGCCCCATGCAGCTCCAGCTTCTCAATGTCAGCCCCTGCCTGTCTGTTCATACTGTAGCTACCGGAGGCATTTCCCAAACGTACGGACCCGAAAGCAGCGTTCATATATCCTTCACTCGTCGTGTCCAGACTGCTATGCAGCAGCTCATAATCATTGCCACCCAGCCATAATAGCAGATCGAGCATATGAATCAAATCATCATAAACCGTCTGTGCCGCAGGTCTCCGATCATATCCAGTCCGATGCTTGATCGCCGCGCATTGGCTGAAACCGCCTGCTTCCTCCAGCCACGCTTTAGCAGCTACATAATGCGGGGCAAAACGTCGGTTAAAGCCGACCGCCAGCAACACAGCCTGTGCCTCCGCAAACGCGGTCATTTCCAGATTTTGACGCACATCATAGGACAGCGGTTTATCCACATACACCGCAACACCTTTTTCAATACACGCCATAACCAGATCAAAATGGGCTCCGGTCGCAGCATGTATGAATACAGCCTGCGGCTCCCATGCCAGCATTTCCTTCACATCCGTCGTTCCTCTTGGCAGCCTGTACTGCTCCATAATGGAACTAACCGGCTCCTGCGAACGGTTCATGACACCTACAATATCTACACCTTCGTGCGCAGTCAACAGCGGCAAATACACTTTGCGGGCAATACCGCCCAGACCTGCAATAGCCACTCTTGTTTTCGTTTGCTTATTCATATCATACCCACCTCTGATGACTCATTTCTTCTGTTGTCTAGTTTACATGGAAGTCCGCTGACAAGCAAAGAAAAGAGGCTGCCCCCGATCCAGTTAGACCTGACGGAACAGCCTCTATGCATGAGCGTCCAAGCTTCAGCTACGATGATTTCAGTGTGCTTACCTTAGGCGTGCAGCGCTTGTTTTCTTGTTTTTTCACTTTTTATTTTTTTAACACGCATTCCAAAGGCTACGATCAGAACAACGACTAGAGCTTCAAATCCGTATTTGACTACCCCATTCGTAAACCAATGTGCAATCAGCGGCTCGGCCACTACCATTTTGGCAGCAGTATAGGCCAGTACAGCAGCTCCAATTGTAATGACTATCGGGAAACGTTCGGTCAGCTTCAAGATAATTGTACTGCCCCATACCATAATCGGAACGGAAATCGCCAGTCCCAAAATAACAAGCAACATATTTCCATGAGCTGCTCCCGCAACAGCAAGTACATTGTCAAGCCCCATCATGGTGTCGGCAATAATAATAGTACGAATTGCGGCCCACATTTGATTGGTTGCAGAGATTTCATGTTTTTTCTCCTCAACCAGCAGCTTGTAAGCAATGTAGATGAGTGCAAGCCCCCCGATTAAACGCAAGCCGTAAATTTGCAGTAAGTACGTGACCAGCACAGTAGCGATAACACGAATGACGACCGCGCCGACCGTCCCCCAAATAATGACCTTTTTTTGATTAGCCTTCTCTACATTACGAGCTGCCAGACCAATCACAATCGCATTGTCACCAGCCAGCACCAAATCAATGATAATGATTGACAATAGCGCGGTTAAAAACTCGATTGACAAAAAATCCATACGTTTCTCCCACCTTCTTTATTTATTTGTTATACTGTACATAGTTCTGCGCTTTATACTAAAAAAGCGCCATTTCACGGAATCCGGAAACGGCGCTTGACCCAAATTTAGCATCAAAAAAAGACCATTACCCGGATTGCGAAAATCCTGGCAAAGGTCTCGCTTACAACATTACGTTGCCAATAAAGCCGGGGATTTAAAAATCCCGTAATGACGACTTTACTCGTTGAGCTACTCCCCTTTGGGAACTATTCTATTAGTGGCAGTATAGCACACATCATTGGGAATGTGAACCCTATTTTTTTCTGTATAAGCGACAAGCCGAATAGGGATATTGAAAGAGGTATGTAAATGAAAAAATGGCTACTCGCCGCGGCTTATGTTTCGCTGCTCTGCATCGCGTTTATCTACAGATATGATTGGCTCGCCTGGGCGAACAAGCAAACCTCCTTTCCAGTTCTGCTGCTGCTCGCGTTTCTATTCGCGTTAATTCCATTTGTGCCTTACAAGCTGATTATCGCTTCCATTGCTTATACAGCAGGTGTCTGGCAAGGCGCACTTATCTGCTGGCTCGGCACTACATTGGCCGCGTTGGTCGTTTACGGCGCGGTACGTACCTTCTTCCGTGACAAAGGACGGGCTTATCTGGAGCGAATCCCAGCGTTGGAGCGCTTGAACCGGGTCATGGAGCGAGAGCCTTTTGCTGCTGTGTTGCTGGCCCGTCTGATTCCGATCATCCCGCAGGCAGCGGTGAATGTATATGCCGGGGTCGCAGGCTTTCCGTTCTGGAGCTTTATGCTGGGTACGGCCATTGGCAAGCTTCCTGCAATTGCGGTATACGCTTATGCAGGCGGGACTATTGCCGAACATCCCGTCACTGGCCTGCTCATTTTGCTGCTGTATACAGCACTGGTGGGTGGCGGTTTTGTGTTCTACCGCAGGAGGCTTCAACGTGGCCATAAATCATAGCTCTGTGAGCCTGCCGTCGGGTCTGTAAGGATGTAGGGTTGCGTTGGCCTTTTAGTCCAGAGAAATTTGCAAAGCTGGTTTGTTTCTGTCGTTCCATTGGATTTTGCGAACATGTCGTATATAATTTAATTGTAAGCTATTTAAATAACAACTAATTGAAACTTTCTCAGAATGGAGTGACAAATATGAGCACCAACAATCCAAACACCGTGGAGAAGGCAACTTTTGCAGGCGGCTGCTTCTGGTGCATGGTTTCCCCCTTCGAGGAACTGCCCGGCATTTTAAAGGTAAGATCCGGTTACACAGGAGGACATACGGAAAACCCAACCTATGAAGAGGTATGTTCCGAAACAACGGGACATGTAGAAGCAGTACAGATTACATTTGATCCACAAGTCTTCCCATATGAAAAATTATTAGAGCTGTTCTGGCAACAGATTGATCCGACGGATGAAGGTGGACAATTCCACGATAGAGGTTCATCCTACCAAACAGCTATTTTCTATCATAGCGAAGAACAACGAATCAAGGCAGAAGCTTCCAAAAAAGCGTTGGGTGAAAGCGGTCGTTTTGACAAGCCCATTGCTACACCGATTCTGCCTGCGGCAACCTTTTATGAAGCGGAAGAATATCATCAGGATTATCATAAGAAGAATCCCGCACATTACAAGCGCTACCGCAAAGGCTCCGGACGTGAAGATTTTATCGAGCAAAATTGGTCGGGCAAAATAGATAAATCTGATCTTAAAGATCGGCTGACACCTATTCAATACGAAGTAACACAAAAAAACGCAACCGAGCGCCCTTTTCAAAATGAGTTTTGGGACCATGAGGGTGAAGGCATTTATGTGGACATCGTATCGGGAGAGCCTTTGTTCAGTTCGCTCGACAAGTATGATGCAGGTTGCGGTTGGCCCAGCTTTACTCGCCCGCTACGCAGCTATAACGTCAAAGAAAAAACCGACCTCAGCCACTTTATGATTCGTACCGAGGTCCGTAGTCGCGAAGCGGATTCCCATTTGGGACACGTATTTGATGATGGCCCAGGTCCAGATGGCCTGCGCTATTGTATTAATTCCGCTGCGCTCCGTTTTGTGCCTCAAGAAGACTTTGAACGTGAAGGCTATGGAGCCTATAAGTCATTATTTGAAAAGTAAGTAGACTTCAAAAACATTTTAGGCTGGCCCGGAAATCATCTTTCGCAGATGGCTTCGGGTCAGCCTTTTTCTGAATTAAGCCGGTGAATTCAGTTTCCGGCTCAGCCCATAATCCATCCAAGCCAAATTGCGAGCGGCACCAATAGCAATTGTGCAAGCAAGGTACCTCCCAGACGCGAAATGATCATCCAGCCGTACATACTGTTCATACGATTTAAGGGCAGCTCCCCGCGCAGCGTTTTTTCAGACAATACCGCTAATCTGGGATCAATTAGCAGAGTTAGCAGTATCGTTGCCATACCATTGATTAGGCCCGATGACATCGACATTGTTGTACCCTGAGCGGGCCACAGGAATGATGCGTATAAAGCAGACACCACTCCAGTCGTATATATCGCGGTCACAGTCATATTCAGGGTAATCAGACGCTTGGGTATCGCTCCCCTGAACAGTGAGGTGAGCATGGACCAGGTTGGACGCTTCATGTAGTAGCCTGCGTGCTTCCAGCGGTTGCGCACCATTAAATGACGCACCAATGCCGGAATAGACCCGGTATGCTCCAGATGCACAATCCATCTGGCCGACATGCGTACCACTGTCGGATACAAAATTATAGCGATCATGGTTCCAACGGTTGCTGCCAGTAGGACCCCATGCATATACAGCTCCAGCCTAACATCAGCCCCACCCGCTCGCACTGCGGCCTTAGCCTGATCGACCATACCTCCGAGTAAAGGTCCTTACGCCATATTAGAGGTGCGTGAAACCAACAGCAGCATGCCCGCGACGGTTAAAGCCAATCCAATCCGACGCGCTCGCAAACCGCCAAGCCGGAGGGCATAGGACAAGCTATCTGTAGTATGTATGATGATGGTTAGCATAAAGACGAAACCCCAGGCAAGCAAATGCTCCACTCCTTTTCTGGTATTCTGCACACCATTATACGCTTTTTCTCAAAATATATTTTACAATATATTCATTTCTTTGCTTTCCGATTGTTTAAGCGGACAGCGGGTAATACATAATACATCATCTGCTATAGGAAGTGATTAGCTATGCCTTGGACCAAACATGATTACCCCCTATCTATGAAAATCTGGAGCCTCGTGTGCGGAAAAAAGCCGTTGATATTGCTAACGCACTACTTCGTGACGACTACGAAGAAGGACGTTCCATTACGATTGCAACCTCTCAAGCCGAGGAATGGAACGATAATCATCAGGAGCCTATTCATGTCGTGCCACATGAGGACCGCTGGGCTATTAAGGAAGAAGGACATGACGAGGCTCAAAAATGAGTAGACCGCCAGCATATTTTGGCGATTATTCATGACCGGAACGGACGTATTCATTCTACTTTGAAGCCTTCCTGACGAAGCCTGGATACAGCGAAAGGGTGTCACGTAGGAAGATTTCTCTCCTGACGTAACACCCTTTCCTTATTGACGAAGGCTGTGGACGACCGGCACTGTTTTGGCAACTACCTTTTGGGTTGGAATAGCCCCAGGCAGTACCTTTTTCACAGGTCGGTGTAGTTGGAACGTTGTCGTCCATGTAATTATTTTTCCGGCGAGCCACACAGCCAGTATGGTAAACATTGTTTCCTTCACAGGCAGATACAACAGCGATAATCCCAGTACAATGATGTCACTGACGATAAACACGTTACCGATTTTCCATCCGCGCCACTCGCTGATCAGCAGGGACAAAATATCATCGCCCCCGGTTGCTCCACCGAATCGCAGTACGATTCCGGCTCCCAAGCCTGTAAGCACTCCACAAAGCAGAGCCGCTACCAGCAAGTTGCCGTGCAGATCTATAACCAGCGTCGAATACTTTTCAAATCCTGCATAAAACAGGGAAAAGGCGACCGCCCCGATCAATGCCAGCAGCATGAATCTTCTGCCCTTCAGTACCCAGGCCAGCAATATGACGGGAATATCAAGCAGTAGCATACTCCAAGCCGGAGACACGCCAAATGCGTAATGTCCCAGCAGGGCCAAGCCTGCAAATCCGCCTTCTGACAAATGATTTTGAGCATTGATGTGATAATACGTAAAAGCTAAAATGCATGTTCCGAGCAGCATGACAGCAATCTGCCTTAATGCTCCATTGTTCACGATAGATTCGTAAGTTTTCCTCATACAGGCTCCCTCGGTTTCTCGTAAGTTTGATGTGGATGAACCCACTCTTACGGAAGCTACTGGGTAAGATGTGCCTGGAGGACTTGGTCCTTCGCATGTACAATCCCCTCTTCCGCAGAGTTGGCTTTCGCAACTTGACGTTACTCCGCGGAAAAGCTAAGTATAAGACAGATCAAATCGTTTCCAAATCGTCCTTTGGGGAAGTATCCTTCGGGGACACATGGTATCCTGATCCTTTCTTTTGTGGAATAAAACTCCGACATTTCTGTGGTACATGTAATTCTATTATTTATTATACCACACCTTACCACCTGCTAAACAGCTTGCTTTTTATGCCGCACCATATTTTTATTTTATGCGTGAGCATGCTTTATTGTATGTGCGAATAACCGCATTATACCTAAGGTTTGGCGGATGCACATACAATGCACTTATGGCATGGTTTATGCAGGTTTTTAGTGATACTCCCCGGCTAATTTGGCTGTTCTGCGCTGGTTGGCATAAACACCCCTCCGAGTATGAGGACCAGCCCGGTCAGAACGTTCCAGCCGATGTGTTCATTCAGAAGCAAAAAGCCCCATACGATAGCGCTCACCGGTACAAAATAAGTCACCGAAGAGGCAAATTCCGGACTTCCCCGCAAAATCATATAATTGAACAAAATATACGCTACTCCCGATCCCAAAACCCCCAGCCCTATAAGGGAAGCCAATACACCAGGGATGAAGACAACCGACAGATCAGGTCGATCCACAATTGCCGTCATAATGCCGCCCCCTGCCGTCGCACCCAATAGTGTCGCAAAGGTTGCCTGATACATCGACAGATTGGATAAAAACCGCTTGGACAACTGCGTTCCGAAGCCATAGCAGAGAGTCGCAAGCAGCATACATCCGAAGCCGACGGGGTCGACAGAAATAATGGATACAGGATTAATACCCAGTAAAATAACGATTCCTACAAAAGCGAGTCCCATTCCAAACCACTGCATTCGATGAAAGATAGCTCCGAATAAGACAAGTCCGACCAACATGGTCCAGATTGGCGTGGTGGCATTCAGTACAGAAGCCATGCTGCTAGCAATTCTGGTCTCGCTAAAACTAATCAAGGCCCATGGCAAAACCATGTTCACCAGAGCAACGAGAATAACCGATTTCCATGGAATGCTTCTGAATTCAAATGGCTTGCGCATGAGCAGCATCAACAAAACAATACAAACGAGGCCAAAGCTGGAACGAAGAAATACAATAGTCCAAGGCCCTACGTGATGAAGCAATAATACCTTGATAAACAAAAACGATCCGCCCCAAATGAGGCTTAGCAGCAATAGCGCCGCATATAACGAGCGTGACAATATATACCTTCTTTCTTTCCAATAATTGATGATTGCTTTGGCAAAGGAATCATTTCTATGATGAAGTATAAAAAGAACATTTGTTCTGTATGCTGATTATAATTGTATTCCTGCTATGAGTAAAGGAGATTTCTTATGAAAAAGATACTGGACAACAAGAATAAGGCCCCACTGCCTTCCGAGGAAGACGCAGGGCTGATCAAAACTTGTGTACTTCTGACCCTCGTGCTGGATGTGCTGGAGCGGGACATTCGCATTCTGAATGCCTCTGCCTTAAAAATGCCCGATCTGTACGTTCGCAGCCTGACCGGGGTGCAACAGCGTGTAGCTGTTCAATTGGCGGAGACAAAGGCACGAATGAAAAGACAGGGAGTTAAAATATACAACGAAACCCGGAATCACGAAGGCGTGGAGGTTCTGTATGTATGCCGTGGCTACCAAAAGCGGTTTTTCATGCTTTCCTCCTTTGCACGCAGCGAGGTTCGACGGGAACTGGGGCATTATTTGGGAATTGATGTGACCCAAAGTCACTCGACTGTGTAGTCTCGTTTACAATCCCTGTACGATGCGTTTTCCGCGTACCGTTGCTTGTACGAGCACCTCTTTCTCGTCTATTGTTAGCAACTGTCTTCCGCGCATGAGCACACGCCCATTCACAATGGTCGTATCAACATCCGCGCCGTTTACACTGTAAGCAAACAGTGACTCTATCTGGTGTATTGGCTGTAAATGCGGCTTTTGCATATCTATCAGAATGATATCCGCCTTTTTCCCCACCTCAATTTACCAAAGCCCGGATGATTATAACGATCGCTGGATTATTAGTTCCTTTCTGAGAATGATCCGAATGATGAGCTTTCTGATTGCTTTTACACTGCCCGCTATTTACATTGCAACGGTTTCCTTTCACTCAGCCATTCTGCCACTGGAGCTGGCACATACGATCAAAAAATCGTTGAAAAATGTTCCGTTTCCCGCCATTGTGGAGGCAATGTTGCTTGAAGTGATCTTTGAGGTACTACGGGAAGCTGGGATTCGTCTGCCCAGCCGAGTGGGTCAAACGATAGGCATCGTTGGCGGTCTGGTGATCGGGGATGCTATCGTTCGAGCAGGTCTCGTGTCATACACGATGATTATTGTCGTTTCGTTAACAGCTATCTCTTCTTTTTTGGTACCTTCCCATGAAATGAGCTCAGCTGTCCGCATTCTCCGTTTTCCTATGATGATTGGAGCAGCCTTGTTCGGATATATTGGCATAGCCTTCGGAATGCTTATTCTCCTTATTCACCTTTGCAAGCTGG
Organism: Paenibacillus sp. PvR008; assembly: GCA_040544055.1. Classification (GTDB taxonomy): domain Bacteria; phylum Bacillota; class Bacilli; order Paenibacillales; family Paenibacillaceae; genus Paenibacillus. The sequence goes on along the minus strand of JBEUOG010000017.1, from coordinate 37,472 downwards.
AAACATTCGGTTCGCCTTATTTTGCTCCTATGGCACTTTTCCGGCTTAGTGATATGAAGGATGTTTTTATTCGCTTTCCCATTTGGACACTTCAACAGCGACCACATGATTCCCGACCCCAAAAAATGAAGCAGCAGATGCGGAGGAAATTATCCGTACGCTCCAAAAAAGCGGTTGTGATGCCTTTGGCATCGGCAGACAATTGATTGCCCATCACCCGACCTTGTGGAAAAGTCTGGAGTGGAGTAAAGAGTACCCTAATGTTCGTTTTCACCCACAGATCACCGTCAATATTGTCGGGAACGGCATTTTGAATTAGGCCGCTCCCTTTTGTTTAGTTTTTCGGCTGATCGGGTGTTTCGGTATGAATAGCTTCGCTGGGTTTATTTTCTGGTGCTTCATTCTGGGTTTCTGGTTCAGAAGGAGGCTCCTGCTTATTTTCAACAGATGGCTGCGAACTATCTACTGGCGGCAAATCATTACTCTCACCATTCGTATCTATTTCTGTGTCAGGATCAGAAGGTACTGTTTCTTCTGGTAGAATCTCCTTCTGATCCGCTGCAGGTTCTTGTTTCTCCGGAGCTGCTTTATCCTTTGTATCCGGTTTGGACGGCACGGCAGGTGTGGATGAACGTGGTCGTTGCTCCCTCCCGACTTCCGTTGGCTCGTATTTTTGGTTAAACCAGTCTGTCACGAGTTGACCGGATTGACGGGAATAACTTCCCGGCAACTTACCTGTAATACGGGAGACTGTAACTTTTACAACACCTTCCGGCTGGATAAAATGCTTATTTTTGAAAAGCTGGGGCTGATCCTTGACTGCCTCGTTCATGATAAGCGCCCACACCGATTGTGCTCTGGAATGCCCTTCTTGAGATAGCGTGTTAACCTGTTGACGGTAACCTGCCCAGACGCCGAGTGTAACATCCGGGGTATAGCCCATGAACCATACATCGCCAAAGTTTTGTGTCGTACCGGTCTTGCCGGCAATGTCAATGGTACCGTAGCTTTTAAAAGCATTTTGTATACGTTTGCCTGTGCCCCTCGGGTCCGATATAACCGTCTTGAGCATATCTGTCATCAAAAACGCGGTTTGCTGTGAATATACACGCTTCGCCTGCGGTTTGAATTCATAAACGATCTTGCCGTCGGCATCCGTAATTTTACTGATCAAATGGGGTTCATTGTATACGCCCATATTAGGAATCGTACCGTATGCCGCTGTCAGTTCCTTGACAGATACCCCCTTGCTGAGCCCACCCAGAACTCCTGTCTGAGCATGTTCATCCTGCGGCTGAATCGTTGTAATCCCAAGGGCGCGAACAAAATTCCAGGCGTTTGGAATTTTAACTTCATATAAAAACAATCTCAGCGCAGGAATGTTGATTGACCGATTGAGTGCTTCGCGGGCTGTCATCAGTCCTTCGTACCGTCTGTTATAATTTTTAGGGATATGATAGCCTTTACGTCCGTCTTTCAATATAATTTGCGAATCATCAATAAGACCAGCAGGCTGAGTGTAGCCTTTTTCCAAAGCAGGCAAATAAGCTGCAATAGGCTTCATGGCAGAACCGGGCTGACGCGTCATCTGGGTTGCATAGTTCATTTGCTCAGTATTAAAGTCCCTGCCCTCGATCATACCGAGTATACCCCCCGTTTTATGATCAATCATGATGGCAGCAATCTGTTCCAGTCCCTTCTGCTTACTGTATGGAGAAAAGTTTTGCGGATTGGATGCAATTTGTCGCATATCGTTATAAACTTTCTTATTTATCGTTGTATAAATTCGGTAACCGGACCGTTGCAGCTCTTCCCGTGTATTTTGAAGGAGCTCAGCATGCTCAGGTTTGGAAATCTCAGCTGTTGTAAGATCCGGATTTTGCTGGAGCGCCAACAACCGGGCGGCCTCTCGCTCCGTCTCCAGCATCAAATAAGGGAATGTATTGTAGCTTTTCTCACGATGTGGTGCAAGAGTAGCTTTAATATCAAATTGGAGTGCTTCGTTATATTCCGTTAATGTGATTTTACCTGTTGCCAGCATTCTTCCCAGCACGACACGCTGGCGCTCCATAGCTTTGTTGAAGCCTTCTTCATCAAATTTCCCTTTACCGTCAAAAGCCGAATAAACAGATGGCAATTGTGGAAGACCGGCCAAATAAGCCGCTTGAGCAATATGAAGCTTATGTAGATCACTTACATTAAAAATCCCTAACGAAGCCGACTTGATCCCGTACAAATTGTAACCTGCGGAGCCATTGCCAAACGGCATTTTGTTTAGGTATGCCGCTAATATTTTATCCTTGCTCATAAAACGTTCCATGCGCAGTGCAAGCAGCATTTCCTTCACCTTGCGGCTGTCCGTCTTATCCAGACTGAGGAAAACTCGCCGGGCTACCTGCTGTGTCAGTGTGCTGCCGCCTGTTTGGCGATTTTCGTTCAGAAGCTTCTGTTTGACGGCGCGAGCCGTCCCTTTTAGATCAACACCCTGATGCTCATAAAATTGGCTGTCTTCCGTTGAAATAAGGGCATCTACAATGGATTGGGGAACATCCTTCAGATCCACAAGCTGCCGATCCTCCTCCATGCGCATTCGTCCGACCGGGGTTACCTGGTCATTAAAAAATACAAAGCTGGTCAGAGCGTTCTCATTTACCTTCTCATATATCAACTGACGTGATCGTACAGGTTCATCATGAACCAGCGCTGCCACATAACCGGATATAAGGCCTCCGGCAAATAGGACCCCAAGTACGCCCGCAAGCGAGAACCACTTGATATTAATCAGCAAAACTCTGCCAAAAATACGCCACCTGCTGCGTTTCTGAGATGATGGTCGACGTTTTGGATTCATAAAAATGGTTTTCTCCTCTCAATATGCATTCATTTCCACACGTTTTCATTCAAGATAATATGATACGCCATGTTAGGTTTTCCGTAAACAATAACGTTCCAGAAAATACATTTGGATTAAGAACACTTGTTCTGTATATAATACTACTATATGCATTTACATTCAAGAATATTTTGGAAGACGATCAGCATACATCTGGAAAGGAGGTTGCAACATTGAACGAACACGGAAAAAAAACTATATTTTTAGCAGACTGCCAAAGCTTTTATACCAGTATTGAGAAAGCCGACAATCCCGAATATCAGCATAAGCCGCTAGTCGTTGCCGGTGACCCTTCGTTGCGTTCAGGTATTATCCTGGCTGCGTGTCCACTTGCTAAAAAATACGGTATATCTACAGCAGAGCGTCTGGGAGAAGCGATAAAAAAATGCCCTGACCTTACCATTGTACGCCCGCGCATGCAGCATTATATCGACGTCTCATTAAAAATAACAGAAATCTATAACGAGTATACAGATTTGGTTGAGGTTTTCAGTATTGATGAGCAGTTTCTGGACGTAACCGGAAGCCTCTCCCTGTTCGGAGATTCAGTGAGCATCGCAAGTGAAATTCAACAAAAAGTAATGTCACAAACAGGGGTATGGATTCGTATCGGTATCAGTTCCAATAAAATGCTCGCTAAAATGGCGACAGATATATGGGCCAAGAAGAACGAAAGCGGCATTTTTGTCCTTCCTCCATCCGATATTGCAGCGTTGCTGTGGTCTCAGCCGGTTCGCAGTATGTTCGGTATTGGCTCGCGCATGGAACGGCATTTGGAGAGGCTTGGATTGCACACCATTGGAGACGTCGCACGTACTCCCTTGCCCCGGCTTCAAGACAAATTCCGGTCTCATTTCGGCAAGCAGTCAGATATTCAGGCAGAAGTTTTATGGCGGACTGCTAACGGTCTGGATCACAGTCCGGTCAAGCCGGATACATTGGATACGCCCCCAAAATCCATCGGTCATATGATGACCCTGCCCCGGGATTATGTCCAGTCTGCGGAGGTGGAGACTATCCTGCTTGAGTTGACAGAAGAGGTATGCCGGGACTCCCGCCGCAAAGGATATATGGGCTCGGTTGTGACCGTTCATTGTATATGCAGTCCGCGCGAGGCACCGACCGGATTTTCCCGCCAGATGAAGCTGCCCGATCCTACAAACCGTACCGAAAAGATATATGAAACCGTGAAAAAAATCTTTTATACTTTTTGGACCCATATGCCCGTGAAGCGCGCAGGTGTCACTTTAAGCGGTCTGATGGATGATCAGCTTTACCAGCTGGACTTTTTTGAAGATCAGGAGCGATCCCGAGCTTTGGAAAAAGTAACAGACACTTTAAAGGATCGATATGGTCAGGCGATCATCATGCGTGCATCGTCGTTAACAAACGCTGGTCAGGCTCTGGAGCGATCCGTCAAAATTGGCGGTCATTACAAATAAAATCTTTCTATTAACATGCAGTCTATTGCCCGGGGAATTAAATATGAGCGAAGGCTACGGAATACTATGCTGAACAGAGAACAATCGGGAAATAGAGGAGCAAGTAAAAAAGGACCGCCTGACATCAGGCAATCCTTTTTCCAGCTTGGATGAGCATTGAGCATTCAGAGATTTTAGAGACATCCTGCATATGTCCCGGTTAACGAAACATCCCCCACAGCTTGATCAGATGGAACGTATTAGACGGATCAATTTTTTGCGCCAGTACGAAGGCCGTCAATTGTTCTTCCTGTGCAGCTGTCAGCCGCTCGTTTAAAATAGCGGAAGTGGACTTCACAAGTTGACGTACCTTGGCTTTGTTTTGCAGGTCCGCCTTGGTCACGCCTTCGATCTGCTGCTTAACCCGCTCCTTGAGCGCACGATTTTTCATTTTCAACTTAATCCGCTCCACCAATTGCGGACTGATTCCATATTGCTGATAGTTCAATGTTACCGCACCTCCCATATCATTCGGTCATTCCCAAATATATGACGGCCAGCCTGTCCATTGTGCCTATCTGTTTAAAACTATAAAAACAACCTTATGATTCAAGGTGTATTAGTCGATAAGATCACCCTGGAAAATCTGCTCTTTTTGCAAATAGCCACGCAATGCTTCATACTGCGGAGACGTCCAAAAGGACGAGTCCGCGATCAAATCAGTCGCATCCTCACGGGCCTTTTCCAGCACCTCAAAATCCGCTACCATATCTGCTAACCGAAACTCAGGCAGCCCACTTTGCTTGGTACCGAAAAAGTCACCCGGCCCTCTCAAATCCAAGTCACGTCTAGCCACCTCAAAACCATCGTCCGTATCGGTCATAACCTTCATCCGCTCCTGACCCACCTCAGACTTGGGATCAGCGACCAGCACACAGTACGAGGCATGTGCGCCCCGTCCGACACGTCCACGCAGCTGATGCAACTGGGACAAGCCAAAGCGGTCCGCATCCATAATGATCATTAGCGTCGCATTCGGCACGTCTACGCCCACCTCTACAACTGTCGTTGAAATGAGTAACTGGATTTCATTGGCATAGAAAGAACGCATAACCTCTTCCTTTTCTGCAGGAGTCATTCGCCCATGCAGCAGACCGACGCGGTAACGTGGGAAAGCCTGTTGCATTTGAATATGCAGATCGATGGCATTCTGTACATCCAGTTTCTCGGACTCCTCAATTAACGGACAAATCAGATAAGCCTGCCGTCCCTGATCCACCTCACGGGAAATAAATCCGAGCACACGATCCATCAGATCATGCTTTACCCAATACGTAGAAATCGGAATACGCCCCTTTGGCCGCTCTGACAACGTAGAGACATCCATATCGCCAAAAGCGGTGATCGCCAGCGTACGCGGAATCGGCGTTGCCGTCATCGTAAGAACGTCGGGATTATAGCCCTTGCGACGCAATATACTACGCTGATTGACACCAAATCTGTGCTGCTCATCCGTTACAACAAGCCCAAGCTGGCGGAAATACACATCTTCCTGAATAAGGGCATGCGTGCCCACCACAATATCCAGCAGACCCATCTGGAGCGAAGCCAGCAGCTCCTTACGCTTCTTCCCGGTCGTACTGCCCGTCAACAATCCCACACTAATCCCAAACGGTTCAAATAACTTGTGAAGCGACCGCATATGCTGTTCAGCCAAAATTTCCGTTGGCACCATCAGAGCCCCCTGAAAACCGGAACGCACCGTAGCAAACAAACCGATGGCGGCAATAACGGTTTTACCTGACCCAACATCCCCTTGAAGCAGACGGTTCATACAATAAGGCGAACGCAGGTCATGCAGTATTTCAAGCTCAACTTTCTTCTGAGCATCCGTCAGCTCAAACGGCAAGGCCCTCACAAATTCGCGAACCGTGGCATTATCCACCGTATGTACAACCCCATCTGCCCGGCCGCGGTTCAACGCACGGAATGCCTGCATTTTCAACTGAAATAAAAACAACTCTTCATACACCATCCGGCGGCGGGCCTCTTGCCCCTCTCGATTGTCCTGAGGCTGGTGTATACCTGCAATAGCCTGCTTACGCGGCATCATACTGTATTTACGCACAAGCGACTCCGGCAAAATTTCGGGAATCATTTCACCAAACTGCTGGAGTGTCTGGTTCATCATCTTGCGCATCCAGGTCTGCGTAATCTTGCCGCCTACGGAATACACAGGCTGAAGCGTCCCCGAACGTGCGACTCCTTTATCGGGAAACTCGGAATCCGAAACGGTCATCTGCATCCGCTTCAGATCCCATTTACCAGTCACGACAATTTCGCGGCCTGACGTTAGCTGCTCCTTCAAAAAATGACGATTGAACCATGTTGCTGTAAACATCCAATCCTCAGCCAGCAGTTTACAAGTCAACCTGGATTTGCGCCCATAGCGCTGAAGCACCGGAATGCCCATAATTTTAGCCTGCACCGTAATTTTATCTCCGTCCTTCACTTCGCTCAGCGAACGCAGACGGTAATCCTCATACCGGAACGGATAATATTCCAGCATGTCCTGCACGTTAGAAATGCCAAAAGCGTGAAGCTCTCCTTCTTTGAGAGCACTCACGCCGTGTATTTGTTTCAAAGGTATTTGATCCAGTTGTAACATATTACCTCTCATCTCCGGCCGGCCATGCAAAAATGGCAATCGTTCCCGGTCCCACATGGGTTCCGATCACAGCGCCAACTTCCGTATATATTCGATCTCCCAGCTCAAAGTGTTCTGCCAACTGTGCCTCGAACGCTTCTGCTGCCGAACGATCTGCCGTATGGCCCACAGCAATATTAATTTTTTGGCCCTTTAAATCCCGCTCCAGCAATTCAATGATTCGTGCTGTCGCTTTTTTATGTCCTCTTGCCTTGTCTGCCGAATAAATGATACCTTCCTTGTCCATCGAGAGAATCGGCTTAATATTGAGCAGGGTGCCAATCATGGCTGCTGCTTTGCCGATACGCCCCCCTTTTTGCAAGTATTCCAGCGTATCCACCAGAAAATACAAGCAAAGACGTTCCTGACGATGCTCTAAAGCTTGAACGATATCAACCGGGGAATGCCCGGAAGCCGCCAGCTCTGCCGCATAGACCACAAGCATACCATATCCGTACGAGGCAGATTTGGAATCTAGCACGGTTATTCTGTCTTCATGCTTCCCCAGCATGGATTTACCCAGCAGAGCGGACTGATACGTTCCACTCACGCCGGAAGACAGATGGATGGAAACGATCTGGCTCTCGGGATGTTGCTCCAACAGCGTCGTATATGTCTCCAAAAAGCGGGCTGGTGAAGGCTGTGACGTCGTAGGCAGCTCATCAGCCCGTACCAGTTCGCTGTAAAATTGCGCGGCAGACATCTCAATGCCGTCAAGGTAAGTCGTGTTTCCGAACATCACCGTCAACGGCACAATGACTATACCGAGACGGTCTACCAGCTCCTGTGGAATATCAGCCGTGCTATCGGTCACAATGATGGTGTTGCTCATCGGTCAGACCTCCTCTTGCGGTGAGCTTCTTCTATGGACGTTCTACAGCCCATCAAGCTTCCACCGAGAACAGATAAGGATAAATCGGCTGACCGCCTTCATGAACTTCCACTTCAGCATCCGAATAATTTTCTTCAAGCCATGCAACGAGCTGCTCTGTATCTTCTTGCTTCGCATCCGAACCTGTGAGAATCGTAACAATCTCATCGCCATTCACCAGCATTTTGGTTAGCAAAAGACGAGACGTTGCGATTAACTGTTCCTCGGTCGCCACAATTTTGGAATCCTGAATACCGATATAATGGCCGGCCGTAATGTGCAGGTCATCAAGCGTCGTATCCCGTACCGCATAGGTTACCTGCCCTGATTTCACGCGGCTGACCGAGTCCCGCATGCTGTCTTGATTTGCCTCGAAGGCTTCTTCCTCCTGAAAAGCGAATGCCGCAGCAATGCCCTGAGGAATCGTTTTGCTCGGAATAACCGACACCAAGCGCTCCATCTCCAGCAGTTCACGCGCCTGCTCTGCCGCCAGAATAATATTGGAATTATTCGGCAGGATAAAAATGTGCTGAGCCGCAATCGAGCGAGCTGCATTAACAAAGTCTTCTGTACTCGGATTCATCGTCTGACCACCGGAAAGGACAACATCCACACCCAAGCTTCTAAAAATATCAGCAATCCCTTCGCCCGAAGCCACAGCTATAAAACCATAGGGTGCCAGTTCATGAGCTGGTGGCTCAGATGGCTCCTCCTCACGTGCAGGCTCTGCCGGTATTTCAGCAAACCACTCAGGCTCAGGAGCGCCATCCATACCCGCAGATAACAAATCACGATGCTGCTCGCGCATATTCAGAATACGGATCTGTGTAATTTCCCCGTAACGTAGCGCCAGATTCAACACTTCGCCCGGAGCCTTGGAATGAACATGAACCTTAATAACATCATCGTCAGAAATAACAATGATAGAGTCTCCATCCACAGATAACGCTTTCCGGAAGGCTTCCTCATCAAAGTCCGTACCTTGGGCTTCTCCCAATTGTCGATTAATAAAAAACTCCATATCATATAAAAATTCAATATTTTCCGTTTCAAGCTTAGCCTGCGCCGAAATCGGTGCATCCGGTGAAGGAGCATAAGCAGTGCGTACATTCTCCCCTTTTACAATTGGAGCTGTCGCCAAACCGCTCCCAAGATGCTGCATGAACCCTTCATAAATATACACAAGTCCCTGTCCACCCGAGTCCACAACCCCTACTTGCTTCAGTACCGGGAGCATGTCCTGCGTCATGGCAAGCGTTTCCTTCGCTTTGGCAAGCACTTCTTCCATCAGTTCAGTAATGTCATTCGTCCGGCGTGAGAAAAACACAGCATGCTTGGCCGCTTCCTTCGCCACGGTAAGAATTGTACCCTCCACCGGCTTAACCACCGCCTTGTAGGCCGCATCCACCCCGCTCTGCAATGCCGATGCGAACTGAAGGGTATTCAATTCCTCGTATGGGGCAGCGTAACGGCTGAAGCCACGGAACAACTGAGACAGGATAACCCCTGAATTGCCGCGGGCTCCCATCAGCAAACCTTTGGATAATATGCCGGACATGACACCGATGGAGGAAGAATCCCCCCTCTTTAATTCTGTTACGCCCGCGCTCATCGTCAAATTCATGTTAGTTCCTGTGTCACCGTCCGGCACCGGAAATACATTAAGTGAATTGACGTGTTCCGCATGCTGCTGTAATTGTTCCGCCCCGGCTAAAACCATTGCGGTAAAATCTGTTCCATTCAAAGAACGATTACTCAAGAGAATTCCCCTTCCTAGCTTAATACACTTGTTTTGCAATCATCCTTCCGCATCGTCATGTTCATCTGTGCGGACAGGTTCAATTGAATTATACTAAAGCCAGACGACGAATACGAATGTCACACTTTCGTAAGCTTATCGTACTCACGGCCTGGTCAGCCTTCCACAGGTCATATATATGAAAAACCAGTCAACCACCCGACACTTAAACATCGGCTGGAATGATAAATATGGTTCCGCCTTTGATCAATCCGGCATGACTGGAATACGAATTCACATTCCAACTATTGCAAGAATGTTCACAGCAATAGATATCCATATTGTACTATAATGCGTAAGAGAAATAAATAAAGTTTTTGAATCGGTTGACGGAGCTTTTTTGACTATGATATTATATATAAGTATTGTTTTGTTCAGGTTAGTGACTTACAAAGTCCGACTGACCCAGTCGGCCTGAAGAGCGACCCGTTCCATACGGAACTTGGTTATTTTCAGAATAGGAGGTGGAATCATGTCTCGTAAATGTTCTGTAACAGGCAAAAAGCCTGGCACCGGTAACCACGTATCTCACGCTAACAACCGTAATCGCCGTACTTGGGGCGTCAACGTACAGAAAGTTCGTATTCTCGTTAACGGTAAACCGAAACGCGTTTATGTCAGCACTCGTGCATTGAAAGCCGGTAAAGTGACTCGCGTGTAGTCGCAAAAAAATATGTTATAAACAAAAGGCACCTCGTTTTAAACGGGTGCTTTTTTGGTTATTCAAAATGTTACGTCCATTCGATCCATGATGTCAAAATGTCAGGCATCTTCCCGCGCGTTCCTGCCTGCTGCCGAGCTACCTGTCTGTTGTTGTGCCCGGGAAGCATGCCCTGTGTACCTTGCTCTTCATTTTGCATCCTGTGTGTACGTTACCGTGCAATTCAGCTTTTCTGGAATGTATTCAGAATGGCTTTGACGAATCCACCCAGAAATCTTGGTAGCTTGATTGTATAAAACTTCATGCTTCACCCTCCCCATCATCCTCGTGCATCCGTTCTCTGTAGTTTATGCAACCTGTCAAGGGTTGTTGCCATACAAAAAAAGGCTACATGAGAATCCCGCTCATGTAACCATATTTATGCACATCTACCCCATGCTATACCATTAGACAAGTCCACGACATACAGATATGCTGAGAGTATGAAAATAAATAGGATATAATAAAGCACGCTGCTTATTACAAAGCCGATACGCAAACCGCGCCGTTCATTTTTCGAAAATAAAACAGCACAATCAGAACGGCAACGAGTGAAAGAAAGGCATTCCAAGGAGCCTTCACCAGTGAGAGGCACCTTAGGGTCACACCTGTCGCCATACTCGCCACCGTCATCCACAGTGCTTCGGTCAGCTTCACTTGGACAAATGAGCTGCACTGTCCCGAATAGCCGCAATAGCCGCTCCACGGTCCGCTCTGCCGAATACCGCACTACCAGCCACCAGAACGTCAGCACCTGCTTCAAATACGGCTGGTGCCGTCTCCTCGGCGATGCCACCGTCTACCTCGATATGGACATCCGGACGGCCGATTTCATTCAACCATGTGCGAATCTGTCTGATTTTATCCAGCGTCTCCGGAATAAAAGACTGCCCTCCAAACCCAGGGTTAACTGTCATAACCAGAATCATATCTACATTTGGCAGCACTTCCTTGATCGCATATGGTGAAGTGCCCGGATTGAGAGCCACACCCGCAAGAACACCTTGCTGCTTGATCAAATGAATGACCCCGTGCAAATGAACACAAGCTTCGGCATGAACGGTGACGATATTAGCTCCTGCCTTCACAAAATCGCCAATGTAACGTTCAGGATGCTCAATCATCAGATGAACATCCAGAGGAAGGCTCGTATGCGGACGAATAGCCTGAACGATAAGAGGCCCTAATGTAATGTTAGATACAAAATGACCATCCATGACATCCACATGAATCCAGTCTGCTCCCCCTGCTTCAGCTTCCGCAACTTCACTGCCCAAACGGGCAAAATCAGCGGATAAAATCGACGGTGCTATTTTTAACATATGCTCAGTACCTCCGCTTTTTTTCTTTTAACTCCTGAAAGAACTGCAAATAGCTGTCATATCGGCCCTGCGAAATATGTCCTTCTGCCAAGGCCTCTCTCACTTTACAGCCAGGTTCGTGAATATGGGTACAGCCCCGGAACTTGCATCCTTCTGCATACGACTGGAATTCACGGAAACATGGAGATAACTCATCCACACCCAGCTCCAGGAAATCCAGTTGGCTGAAACCCGGTGTATCTGCTACAAAACCGCCATTGTCGAGTGGAATTAATTCCACATGACGAGTCGTATGCCGTCCCCGCCCCAGCTTATTGCTAATGGCGCTCGTCTCCAGCGTTAAGCCGGGTTCCAGCGCATTAAGCATAGAAGACTTCCCTACACCTGACTGTCCGGAAAACACGCTGATTTGACCAGCCAACAGTTTTTTAAGCTCAGCCGTACCTTCCCCGGTACGAGCACTGGTCACCAGTACCTCATAACCAATCTTCCGGTACATTTCCTGAACAGCCAAAACCGTCTCATCCTCCGAAGGACTGCCCTCATACAAATCGCGCTTTGTCAGACAGATAATCGTATCCAGCCCGGCGTGCTCAATATGCACCAAAAATTTATCCAGCAACGGCAGATTTAAATCCGGCTCACGTAGGGAAAACAACAGTACGGCAAGCGTAGTGTTAGCCACTGGCGGGCGAATGAGCTCCGTCGTGCGCTTCCGAATCTCATTAACCATACCTTCCCCGTTTTCAGTCAGTTCGTAAACGACCCGGTCACCGACAAGCGGCGTAATCTCTTTTTTCTTAAAAATTCCGCGTGCTCTGCATTGTACCGTAGCTTCGCCGGATACTGGCCGCCCATTCTGATCCAGACTGGAGACATAATAATATCCGCTGAGCGCCTTGACGATCAGACCTTCAGGCATGTGTAAGCCGTCCTCCTTTAAGTGTTTAGGTTCCGAAATTAGAATAGTGAAAGCCAATAACGGATAGTATACTGACCTCCGGCAAGATTACTGATGCTTTACAGCCTCAATAACTTCACCCTGTTTTTTGTGGAGGTCCTTTTCCTTACCTGAATGGTTTGTGTGTTTAACGGCAAACTCACCACGTGTTACGCCCGTGGAGCCCGTTTCGGGGGCAAGAGCGGACGGTTCACCATCCTGATTGATCGAGTCGCCCCCGGTATTACCACTATCATTTGGAGTATCCCCGCTATTCCCTTGTTCGGGGCTTCCACTGCCATTCTGTGAAGAAGTACCTTCTGGCGTATCCGTCGGTGTAGTTCCAGCAGGCGGAGCGATTTGAGGCATCGTCACCGTTCCATTCTTCGCGTCAATATAAGAAACGGGATACGTATCAACAAATTGTCCATCTCTGTAAACAGATACAACACTGTCCTTGTTCGGAGCCAGCAACAGATTAATAGTGAACACTTGTGTCGTATTAATCGTACGGCTCCCCCATTCCTGGTTTTCTCCACGTGCATCCGTATAAGTAATACGAATCTTGCTGTTTTTACCCTCTTCCTTCGGCGCAACTGGCACATTAAATGGCAATGTAATCGCTTCTGGCGGATAACCAGTGCTTACATAAAACGTAATTTCCGTATTTGGAGGCAAATCACTGCCAGCCTCTGACGGCCACTGCTTGGTTACTTTGCCTTTTTCCTGCTCATAGCTGAATTCCTCTTTGACCGAGCCAACCTTCAGCCCCGCCTTTTTAACCTCATTTTCTGCTTCCTTCTGCGTATGCCCGACCAGATTTGGCATTTTCACCATAGCAGCGCCCTTACTGACCGTCAGCACCACCTGTACCGTATCCTTATCAAATGACTCATTCGCCGCTGGTGCCTGACTTAGGACGGTTCCCACCGCCTGATCACTGAACTGCTCATTTTGCTGAATCTGCGTCTCCTTAATTTGCTGGGCAGTCAGCAGCTTAACAGCATTCTCGTAGCTTTGGCCTTTGACATCCGGCATCGGGGTGAGCGGCTTGGCAATCCCGACTTTCAGACTAATCTTGGTTCCTTCTTTGACTAAAGAATCTTCAGGATAGCTTTGATAAAATACAACTCCAGGCGCGATTCCCTCTTTATATTCATGCTGGATTGGCTCCTCAATGAGCAATCCTGCTTTACTGAGATTAACCTTCGCTTGGTCTTCTGTTAGTGTCAGTACACTTGGTACTTTTACCTCAGGCACGACAAGTATACTTTGCACATAGTACACCACTCCGCCCATGCACAAAAGTAACACCAACACTAGCGTCACCCACAAGATCGACTTTTTTCTACTTTTCTTGGACGATTGCTTGCTTGGAAGCTGTTCAGACTCACGAGGTTGAACAGGCACATCGTCCCCGCTGGAAGACATCCCTAATTGTTGAGGCTTAATAGCCGGAATAACCCGCGTTTGATCCTCGTCATCCAAATGTGTGAATTCCAGTTTGGATTCATTACGGCGTCCCGGCAGCAGACATGTCTCCAAATCTTTTAGCATTTCATCCGCAGATTGATAACGTTCCTCCGGATTTTTGCGCATGGATTTTAAAATGACGTTTTCCACGCTTTGCGGAATCAACGGATTAATTTTGCGCGGTTCCTCAAACTCCTCTTGCAGATGCTTGAGCGCTACACTGATCGGACTTTCTCCCAGAAAAGGAAGCTGCGCTGTCAGCATTTGGTATAAGACAATCCCTAGAGAATATAAGTCCGATTTCTCGCCGGTGACGACTCCCTTCGCATGCTCAGGTGAAAAGTAATGGACAGAGCCCACGACAGAGCCTGTCTGGGTAATCGTCGTTGACGTGACGGCTCTAGCAATCCCAAAATCGGTTACCTTGACCCGTCCGTTGCGCCCGATCAATATATTATGCGGTTTAATGTCCCGGTGAATAATCTGATTTTGGTGAGCGTGCTCCAGCGCATCACAAATTTGAGAAGCAATCCGTACCGCTTCATCCACTTGCAGCGGGGCACGTTCCTTAATAATTTCGTTCAGATTTTTGCCTTCCACGCACTCCATTACAATATAATGGATTTCATCCTCTTGGCCGACATCATAAATACTGACCACATTCGGATGGGAAAGCGAGGCCGCAGACTGCGCCTCACGCCGAAATCGGCGAATAAATTCATCATCATGGACAAATTGCTGACGCAGCACCTTGACCGCCACATTACGATTCAGCAGAATGTCTTGAGCCTTGTACACCAGCGCCATACCGCCGCCGCCGATGCGCTCAATAATTTCGTATCTTCCCCCAAGCAGGTGCCCGATCATGCGTCACACCCCTTTTCACTCAATGAAACTGTGTCATCGGGCAATTCAAACAAAGCTACCGTGATGTTGTCGTCGCCTCCGGCAAGCAGCGCCAGATGCAGCAGACGATCCGCTCGTTCCTCCAGAGGATTCTCGGCGGCACCTACTACTTTACTAATTTGCTCCTCCGTCACCAGATTGCTCAGCCCGTCGCTGCACAGTAACAGCACATCGCCTTTTTCCAGGGAAATGGAGTCAATATCCACCTGCACCTCGGAATCAGTGCCCAGCGCCCGTGTTAACACATTGCGGCGGGGATGGTTCTCCCGCTCTTCCTTGCTGATCTGACCGTTTTTGAATAACTCATTGACCAGTGTGTGATCTTCCGTAATCTGACGTACCACTCCTTTAGAAATCACATAGGCACGGCTGTCCCCGATATGTCCGATAATCCCGGAGGCATCGTTTAACAAAACGGCTACAACCGTTGTTCCCATATTATGATACTTGTCATCGTGGGCAGCCGTCTGGAAGATGACTTCATTAGCATGCAAAATAGCGTCGCTAAGCGCCGCTGTCAAAGAATGCGCGGATAATCCGCCCTCCAGCGTCGCCAAATCAGCGGCAAGTGTCTCTACCGCAAGGCGGCTGGCCGTATCACCGGCCAAGTGCCCTCCCATGCCATCGGCAACAATTCCCAGAATATATCCCTGCTCCAAGTGCCTGATCCAGGCAGAATCCTCATTCACCGAACGTACACGTCCGACGTGGCTGACATGAACTGTTTTGATCAAATGGTCTCACCCCAACTCCATATGCTTTGCACGCAACTGGCCGCACGCAGCGGCGATATCATGACCCTGCTCGCGCCGGATCGTCACATTGACGCCTTTCTCGGCAAGAATGCGCTGGAAATTGAAAATATCGCTACGCGATGTGCGCACATACTTGCGCTCAGGCACATGGTTAACTGGAATCAGGTTGACGTGGCACAGCATGTCCTTCAGCACGTCCGCCAGTTCTTCAGCATGTTCCGCCTGATCATTCACTCCGCCAATCAGGGCATATTCAAACGAAATTCTCCGGCCTGTTTTAGCAAGATAGTAACGAAGCGATTCCATAACATCCTGAAAAGGATAACGCCGGTTTACAGGCATCAGCTTCGAACGAAGCGCATCATTAGGCGCATGAATGGATATTGCCAGATTAATCTGGGTATCCTCGTCCGCGAATTTATAAATATTCGGCACGATACCGCTGGTCGACACCGTGATGTGACGCTGACCAATATTCAGACCCTTTTCATGAACCATCGTACGCAAAAATGTCATGGTCGCTTCATAGTTTTCAAAAGGCTCACCCGAACCCATAATGACGATGCTGCTCACACGTTCATTCGTCTTATCCAAAATTTTCTGTGCCTGAACGACCTGCGCAGTAATTTCACCGGCGGTCAGGTTACGTTTGAGTCCTCCAAGCGTCGAAGCGCAGAATGTACAGCCGATCCGGCAGCCTACTTGAGTCGTTACACAAATACTGTTTCCGTAATTGTGTCTCATAATAACTGTCTCGATAGCATGATCATCATGCAGACCAAACAGGAATTTTACCGTACCGTCCTTCGACTCCAGCTTTGTAATTTCATGAAGCGTCACAAAGCTGAACTGGTCCTCAAGCTTCTCTCTCAGCGACTTGGACAAATTCGTCATCTCACTGAAATCATTGACCCGCTTTACATACAGCCAGTCAAAAATTTGTCCTCCGCGAAAAGCAGGCTCGCCATTACACTTGGCCCAGTCCTGCAACTCCTCCAGAGTTAAATCATATATAAAAGGTTTCATCAATGTTTGCACCCGTTCCTTCTTCATTAAGTTCTGTTTAATTCTCACAGATAGTGTTTTTCATTCTTCCTATTTTAGCACAAATCCCTTAGAGGGTAAAAATTTTTCGTCCCAATGCAAAAACCGCCGGATGATATCCGGCGGAATGTGGAAATGTTGGTGGTTGACTGCCTGCGGGATTCTTAGAACTACTTCACTCGGCGCAGACGCGCGATATAAAATCCGTCGCTGTGAAAATGCTGCGGCAACAGCTGTATCGATCCACGCTGAGCATGATCCATGCCGTCAGTTACGTCTGATAAGAAATGTCCTTCTGCCAGTTCATACTCGGGATGGTCACTTAAAAAACGGGTGATTTGCCCTTCATTTTCATCCGGTTCAATCGTGCATGTACTGTATACCAGAATACCGCCCGGCTTCAAAAGCTCAGCTACGTTGTCCAGTAGCTCATGCTGGAGCTGTGTGATGTCGCGGACATCCTGTGGAGTTTTACTCCAGCGCAAATCAGGCTTGCGGCGGATCACTCCAAAACCGGAGCATGGCGCGTCGAGCAAGACGCGGTCAAATGATGCGGGAGCATAACGATTTTTCAACTCAAGTGCGTCTCCGGTGACCGTTTCCACGGCATCCAGCCCTAGCCGGTCTGCCTGTTCCTGGATTAGCCGATGTTTGTGAGCATGCAGATCGTTGGCGATAATCCGGCCCTGATCTTTCATCAATTCAGCCATATGAGCTGTTTTGCCGCCCGGAGCAGCGCAGCAATCCAGTACCAGCATATCCGGCTCAGGCGCAACCGCCTCGGCGACGAGCATAGAGCTTTCATCCTGCACGGACAGCAAACCATCCGCATACCAGGAAGTGAGCGCCATATTTCCGCCGCTGCGAACGACAATTCCGTAAGAGCTAACCGCCGATGGAACAGCATCCAACCCTTTCGCAATCATCTCGTTCAAGAGTTGATCACGACTGGTCATTGTCGTGTTCACCCGCACGCTGACCGCAGGTGGCTCATTATTAGCGCGGCAGATGGCTTCCGCGATATCCACACCGTATTGCTTGATCCAGCGCTTAACCAGCCACTGTGGATGGGAATGCTCCAATGCAATCCGTTCCTCGGCTGACAGCCCGTCAGGAATGCGAAGCTTGTCCGGCTCACGCAGCATGCTGCGCAGCACGCCGTTGACCATACCCGAAATCCCTTGGTGTCCACGCCGCTTGGCAATGGTCACTGCTTCACTAACGACTGCATGATCCGGAATGCGATCCAGATATACAATTTGGTACACACTCATTCGCAGCAACGAACGTACCCAAGCCTGAAGCTTGGCTGTTCCTTTCTGAACAAACTTGTTCAGAAAATAATCCAGCGTATTTCGGCGTGCAACTGTACCATATACAAGTTCCGTCGCCAAGCCAGCGTCACTCGCGGACAAACCCGCCTGTTGAAGCCGACGGTTCAGCTCAAGGTTGCTATATGCACCCTCTTGCTCAACTCCAGTCAGCACGTCCAGTGCAACTTCTCTAGCCGTCTGGTTACGAGTCTTGCCTGCTCTGGCACCAGCATCCCTACCTTGACCTCCCTGACGGGAGTGACCGCCGCTCACCCGAGCACCGTGCCCGGCTTCATCTGGCCGCCACGCGCAAAATTCCCGGCTTCCATAACCTTCTTGCCTGCCGGCTGCACCTGTGTTAGCCAGAGCGTGCCCTTGCCCGTCTGTACTTCAATGCCACGGGCAGTCAATTGCAGAACTGTTCCGGGTGCTGGAGCATTTGAACCAGCCGCTTCACTATGGATGGAAGGCTGCTCAGCCGCCCATATTTTAAAACCATTTTCATCCCACAGCGTAAATGCACCGGAAAACGGAACCAGCCCGCGAATCCGGTTGTATATTTGCTGCGCACTGTCATTCCACGGAATACGCTCATCGTCGCGGTTCAGGTTCGGAGCGTAGGTTGCCTCTTCCTCGTTTTGCGGCGTACGACCCGATTGCCCTGCCAGCAGCTTAGGCAGCTCATCCTGTAAAAGCTTTGCTCCAGCTATGCTCAGCTTCTCAAACATCGTACCGGATGTATCCTCCGGTTCAATAGCAACCTCAACCCGCGATATCATATCGCCGGTATCCAGTCCTTCCGCCATATACATCAGCGTCACACCTGTAACGGTTTCGCCGTTAATAATTGCACGCTGGATCGGCGCCCCTCCCCGATAATGGGGAAGCAACGAACCATGCACATTCAGGCAGCCGAAACGGGGCAAGTCCAATACGGATTTAGGCAAAATTTGCCCATAAGCCGCTGTTACGATCAGATCCGGACGCAGCTCCGCCACCTGAGCCACCGCTTCCGGCTGGCGTAAGCGGGTCGGTTGAAGAACGGGCAACCCGCGCTTCTCCGCCGCTTTCTTGACTGGCGTAGGCGTCAATATTTTTTTCCGTCCCTGCGGCTTATCCGGCTGCGTAATGACACCGACTACGTTGTAGCCATTGTCCAACAGCATGTTCAACGAAGGCACAGCGAAATCCGGTGTGCCCATAAAGGCGATACGAATGTCTTGACTCATCGAACCTCACTCTCCTGTCTGACGGTTCGGTCCTGGCTGTTCCGGAGCAACCTCATATACTTTTTCCGCAATATCCGTGAACAAAACTCCGTTCAAATGGTCAATTTCATGTTGAAAAGCCCGAGAAAGCAATCCTGTCGCTGTAACCGTAATCGCCTTACCATTACGGTCGAGCCCCTTAACGGTAACCTTCTCGGCACGACGAACATCACCATTTAACCCAGGAATACTCAAGCAGCCCTCAGCACCCAATTGCTCGCCTTCTTCGGACACAATTTCAGGATTAATCATTTTAATTAAACCGTGCTCATCCCCGGCATCCACAACGATTAGACGCTTCAAAATGCCTACCTGTGGAGCAGCAAGGCCCACCCCCTCAGCTTCATACATGGTATCTGCCATATCGTCGAGCAGCTTTTGCACGTTAGGCGTAATTTTAGTAACTTCCTTTGCTACTTTGTGCAGCACATCATCCGGTTCCAACACTATAATTCTAATTGACATGACAATAGAACACCTTCCTCTTTATCCTTCATTTGAGCTTCGTCGTATTTACAACAAGCGCGACTGCTACATTATCCTATGTACGGACGGCTTGTCCGCATTAACTGTGCCGAAAACTTTTGCGCCTACGCTACATAAGCATTTGCGGATCGACATCCAGACTGATCAGCAACTTTTGGGCCTGTGCGGATTCCGCCATTTCATCAGCTACCTGCTGGGCCAGACCAATCGCGTCTATATTTCCACGCCATTTTATCATACATTGAAATCGGTATCTATTCTTAATTCTCGAAATCGGTGAAGCTACAGGTCCCAAAATGTCAAGCACATCGGATGTAAGCCGATCCATATTGCCGAACCAGCCCCCTTGTCTCGCCCTCCCCTGTAGAGTGGCTGAATAGTTCTCAGCCAATCGAACCAGTACCGGGAGCTGTTCATGAGAAAAGGTCACCAAAATGAGACGGCAATACGGTGGATAATGCAAATTACGGCGGTGTTTCAATTCTTCCCTGACAAAAGAACCGTAGTCGTGCCGACTCGCGTGAATAACCGAATAATGCTCTGGCGTATAGGTTTGCACGAACACTTCTCCAGGTAATTGATGCCGTCCGGCGCGTCCGGCTACCTGTGTTAACAACTGGAATGTCTTTTCCGCAGCCCGAAAATCCGGTAAATTAAGCGCCGAATCCGCTGTGATGACACCCACCAGCGTCACATCGGGAAAATCCAGTCCTTTGGCAACCATTTGGGTGCCGAGCAGTACATCCGCTTTTTTATCACGAAATTGCTTGAGCAGCTTTTCATGGGCATTTTTCTCCGTCGTTGTATCGACGTCCATCCGCACGACACGTATACCGGGAAACAGCTTTGCCAGTTCCTCTTCCACTCGCTGAGTACCTGTGCCAAAGTAGCGAATATGCTCACTACCGCATTCCGGGCAGACCTGAGGCACGGACTCAGAATAGCCGCAGTAATGGCAACGTAAATTATTCGAACGTTGATGATATGTGAGCGAAATATCGCAATGCGGGCAACCCGCCACATAGCCGCAGCTACGGCACATGACGAACGTGGAATGTCCACGCCGATTCAGCAGCAATACTGTCTGTTCCTTGCGCTCCAGCCGCTCTGCGATTCCATTATGCAATGCGCGGCTGAACATGGAACGGTTGCCAGCACGCAGTTCCTCGCGCATATCCATGATATGCACCTCGGGCAATGAGTTCCCTAGTGCGCGAGTCGGCATTTCAAGCAGCAGCGGCGCAAACTCGTCATTGCTTTGCGAGCGGGCCGCATAATAACTTTCCAGCGACGGCGTAGCCGAGCCAAGAATAACCACAGCCCCATGCTGATGGGCTCTGCGTACGGCCACGTCACGTGCGTGGTATTTGGGTGTCTCTTCCTGCTTATAGGAGGTTTCATGTTCCTCATCCATAATAATAAGACCCAGTTCACGAAAAGGCGCAAATACAGCCGAGCGGGCGCCAATCGCCACCTTCACACGGCCTTCGCGTATTTTGCGCCACTCGTCGTAACGTTCGCCCCCGGACAGTCTGCTGTGCATCACCGCGACCTGATCGCCAAAGCGACCTTTAAAACGCTCTACCATTTGCGGTGTTAACGATATTTCCGGAACCAGCACAATTGCCTGACGATTCTGCTCAATACAGCGTTGAATCGTCTGTAGATAAATTTCCGTCTTACCACTGCCCGTAACTCCATGTAGCAAATAAGCTCCTTGCTCACGCGTATCCAACTGCCGGATGATCCGTTCATACACATATTGCTGCTCTTCGGTGAGCGGCAATGGCTCCGTAGGCTTGAAGTTTCTACCCCGATAAGGGTCGCGGAACACCTCTACATCCTCAAGCACCGCAAAGCCCTTATCCTCCAGCGCCTTGACCGTTGCGGCTGATACACTAAGCGAGGTCATGACTTCCTTCAGAGGCAGAGGCAGAAACTCGCTACGTTCCAGCAAAAAAGCAAGTACCTCCCGCTGACGCTGCGCTTTGACCGAAAAATGTTCCAGCGCCGCTGATGCCTCTTCTATGCTGATAGCCAAATCCACGGCTTTCATGGTCTTCTTGCCAAGCTTGTCTTTAATAACCTGGCTCTCCTGAAGCACACCCCTGCGCAACAGTGATTTAATAACCCCCGCTTCTTCGGGGAAACGGCGGCTTAGCTGCTGAAGCGGGACTTGCTCCTTCTCCTGAATAAAGCTGACAATCTGGCGTTCAGCCGGGTCGCTCATGCCATCGTCGGTAAGGAGAGCCCATTCGGGTTCTCCCCTCATATCCGGTCGCATGGTTCGATGTATATCCGCTTCTGAACCGTAATTCAAAACGTCAGTAGCAGGCGGATGATCTGCGAACTCATGCTGCTCAGCGATAGAAATATAACGTTCGGCTTTGCCCTTTAACGCTGTAGGAATCATCACTTGCAGCGCCATAATCTGATTGCAGGCATAGCGTTCGCTCATCCATTTACCCAGTTCTACCAGATCCGGAGACAAGGGCGGTACCAAATCCAACAGCTCCTGTATCGCCCTCATCCGATATTTCGGCGGCTCCTCAGCAGGTACTACCGAGATGACAAAAGCCTGCACCGTCCGTTTGCCGAACGGCACTGCAACCCGGCTACCCGGCTCAATCCATGGCCGCATCGACTCAGGGATCAGATAATCGAAAGTACGATCCGTATCCTTGGCGGGCACATCTACAATAACCTTGGCAACTAAATTGCCCATTTCCATTAATGCAACACCCCACCCATACGTTCAGCCGCTATCGTAAGCAGCTTACGCGCTACTTCTTCCTTCGACTGCACAGGAATACGTTCTATCATCCCGCCGCGGTCATAAATTTGTACAGCGTTCGTATCCAAGCCAAAGCCTGCTCCATCAGCGGTCACGTCGTTAGCTGCAAGAAGGTCACAATTTTTCCGCTCCAGCTTATCCATGGCATACGTCTCCAGGGTCCCTGTCTCCGCAGCAAAGCCGATTAAAAATTGATGCTTCTTGCTGCGTCCGAGTGACTCCAGAATGTCGACATTCTTCACTAACTCCAGCGTAAATGTACTATCCTTCTTTTTAATTTTGGTCTGTGCCGCCTCACGTGGTCGATAGTCTGCAACCGCAGCAGCCATAACGACCAAATCGCTATCTTCCCACTGTCTGAGCACAGCGCTATACATGTCGTCAGCGGACTGAACTCTTTCAATCGAAATACCCACAGGAGGCTCCGCGCTTGTATTTGCAGCAATCAAATGCACATCGGCACCCAACTCCTGAGCCACTTTTGCGATGGCAAAGCCCATTTTACCGGAAGAATCATTCGTAATATAACGTACCGGATCAATTCTCTCGATCGTGCCCCCAGCTGTTACAATCACTTTTTTGCCTGACAGCAGCCGTTCATCGCCATTCAGCAGCGAACCTTGCGATTGTCCACCCGAATCCACAGCTTCTCCGCCAAACCAACGTGGCTCCGGCTTGTTGGTGACACCCTTACTTTCCTGCTCTTGCTGTTCAAAATATCGTTCTACCGTTTGTACGATGGTTTCAGGCTCTTCCAGCCGCCCTTTGCCAACATAACCACAAGCCAGCAATCCTTCACCCGGCTCAATCATCATGACACCGCGGGATACGAGCGTCTCCATATTTTGCATTACTGCGGGATGAGTGTACATATGCACATTCATAGCAGGTGCTACCATAATAGGTGCTGTCGTAGCCAGCAGCGTTGTGGACAGCATATCATCAGCAAGCCCATGCGCCATTTTCCCGATGATATTCGCGGTTGCAGGAGCAACCAGCATCAGATCGGCTTTGTCCGCCAAATGAATATGGGATACGACGGACGGTTCTCTTTCATCAAACGTGTCACTGTATACCGGATTACGAGAGAGCGACTGAAGCGTAAGCTCGGTAATAAACTCCTTCGCGGATGCCGTCATAATGACATGAACCTCGGCTCCCTTTTGCGTTAGCTTACTACACAGCGCAGCCCCTTTATAAGCGGCAATTCCGCCGGTAATACCAAGAATAATAACTTTCCCCTTCAACATCGTTAACTCCCCCTGACCTAAAAAAATAACAACCTTGCGGTTGTCAAAGGAATTGGCATTGCGCCCGGTTATAATAATTGTCTATAATTCTTATTCGTCTTCGCCGCTTTCAAGACGCAAATGATCCGCGTAGATCTCTTCCAACGCCACTCCAACTTGCTTGTGGGATTTAGGATTCTTAAGAGTCGTCTTCTCACCCTCGCGCAACTGTCTGGCACGGCGTGAAGCCGCTACAACCAACGAATACTTACTATCTGCCTTTTTCATCATTTCATCAATGGAAGGATACAGCACGAATAGACACCTCTTCATGTAGTTTTGGGACTATACAAGCTGAACTCCAGTGTACATTTCCGAGTTCAGCTTGTATAGTAATTTCTCTTTAAATACGCTTGGCATATGTAAAGTCCTCGTTTATGGATGGACCTTACAATGTTCGGCGATAATAATGGATTCTATTCGTTTACAAGCGAAATCAATCTCATCATTGACAACCGCATAATCATAGTGACGCAACAGATTCATTTCATCCACAGCTACCGACATGCGGTGATCAATGGTTGCCTGAGTTTCTGTACCCCGTCCCCGAATCCGGTCCTTCAATTCATCCAGCGAAGGCGGAAGCAAGAAAATGAAAATGCCATCAGGAAATTTCTCCTTCACTTTGAGCGCTCCCTGAACCTCAATCTCCAGAAAAATATCTTTTCCCTGCGCAAGCGTCTGATCTACAAAATCACGTGGAGTGCCGTAATAGTTACCTACGTACTCTGCATGCTCCAGTAGCTCATCCCGTTCAATCATGCCCAAAAACTGTTCACGCGACTTAAAAAAGTAGTTAACTCCGTCCTGTTCACCCATGCGGGGCGTGCGGGTTGTCGCGGAAACCGAGTATGTCAATTCCGGCAGTTTTTCACGCAGTGCGTTGCCTACCGTTCCTTTGCCGACACCCGAAGGTCCGGATAATACAAATAATAATCCCTTAGCCATAGTACACTCCATTTTTATTCGTCATTGTCATCATCTTTAGTGGATAGTCGATGAGCGACCGTTTCCGGCTGCACCGCAGACAAGATCACATGATCACTGTCCGTTATAATAACAGCCCGTGTCCGGCGGCCATAGGTAGCGTCAATCAACATATGACGGTCCCTAGCTTCTTGTATAATCCGCTTGATCGGAGCAGACTCCGGACTGACGATGGAGATAATTCGGTTGGCCGACACGATATTGCCGAAGCCAATATTGATCAATTTGATTGCCATATTCAGGTCTTTCCCCCTATACATGTGACTATTGCAGCCGTGCCGCTACCAGGTAGCTACTCGATGTTTGCAGCCTGCTCACGAATTTTTTCCAGCTCCGCCTTCATCTCCACGACTAAATTAACTAGCGCAAGATGATTGGCCTTGGAGCCGATCGTGTTGACTTCCCTGTTCATTTCCTGGATTAAAAAATCTAATTTGCGGCCGGCTGGCTCGTCCGACAGCAGCAATCCCCTGCATTGCCCAAAGTGACTTCGAAGCCGGGTAAGCTCCTCATCAATACTGCTGCGATCCGCGAATAAAGCAATCTCCATTCCGAACTTATGCTCATCAAGCGTAAATGAACCATCCTGAAGCTCAGTAAGCCTGTGTTTTAGCCTGTTCCGGTAGTCGCTCACAACATGAGGAGCCAGCACCGTCATTTCATGATGCAGGGATTCCAGATGCGAAATACGGGATTCCACATCCTGCGCCAAATGCCCGCCTTCTCGTCTCCTCATGTCCAGCAGTCCCTGCAATGCTTCATTCAAAGCTTGCTGAAGCTGCTCTTCCCAGCCCTCTTCGTCTCCATCGAAAGCCTCACCAGGCTCCCCCAGAACGTCAGGCAACGCAAGAATGTCGCTTATACCCAACGTTCCCTTCACGCCGTACCGATCCGCCAGCTGCTCCGCTGCATGCAAGTAAGCCTGCACTACAGTGTCATTCAACCGTGCGGCGGGTATCTGTTCTTCATCACGTTCCCTGTGAATGAAAACGTCGACACGGCCGCGCTTGATCTGCTGTTGAACCGTTCTTCTCAAGCCATCTTCATAACGAGTCCATTCGCGTGGAATCCTCATCATCACTTCGCAATAGCGGTGATTCACCGATTTCAGCTCCAAACGCACTTTATAGCCTTCATAATGAAGGATGGCTTGACCGTATCCGGTCATACTCAATGACATCGGCATCACATCCATTATACTATTGTAATTGATTATTATAGTCGAAACAAGGGGGCCTGCACGCGGCTGGATTTTTTCCATACATAAGAAGTCAGCTCCGCCGTCATTTCATAGAACATAAATGGAGTCATTAAATAGATACCGTTAAAATGCTCCATCGCCGTATCAAGCAGCTCCTTGGCAATGGTTACGCCCATCGCGCGGCCTTCTGCGCCCTCCAGACCAGACATACGCGCACGAACCTCGTCGGACAACTGAATGCCGGGTACCTCGTTGTGCAAGTACTCCGCATTGCGCCCGCTGGCCAGCGGCATAATACCGATAAAAATCGGCACCTCTAAATGACGAGTCTGTTCCGCCATGGCTATAATCAGTTCGCGGTCGTAAACGGGCTGGGTCATAATGTAATCCGCACCGGAAGCAATTTTCTTCTCCAGCCGCTGCACAGCTTTGCCCAAATGCTTGACATTGGGATTAAAAGCGGCACCCACCACAAAATTAGCTTTTTGCTTGAGTGGATTGCCAGAAAAAGCGATACCGTCATTCAACTGCTTGATCATACGTATAATTTCAAAAGAAGTCATATCATACACCGAGCTGGCACCCGGCAAATCACCGAACCGCGCCGGATCTCCTGTAACGGCCAATACATGATCAATGCCCAGCGCATCAAAGCCCATCATATGGGACTGGGTACCGATCAGGTTGCGGTCACGGCAGGCAATATGAATTAACGGGCGCAAGCCCGTTTCAAGGCTCACCAGATGTCCAAGCGCCATGTTGCTCATGCGAGTAACTGCAAGTGAATTGTCTGCCAGCGTAAGCGCATCGGCCCCGGCCGCTTTCAACGCCTGTGCCCCTTGCATGAACCGCGTAATGTCCAGATCGCGCGGAGGATCAAGCTCTACAATTATCGTATGCCGTTCCTTGACCAATTCCACAATGTTGGGTTCGCTGGCGTTTCTACCACTGCCCTGTTCCCCTTCACGTGCAATCTGTTCCGGCTCAGCCACAATGACTGGCCCATCCGTAGGTAACTCTCTTGGAGCCAGCGGAGGAGGCTGCAAACCATTCAAAGCTTTAGAAATCGCTGCAATATGCTCTGGTGTGGTGCCGCAGCATCCACCGATGATTCTTGTACCCAGCTCTACGAAGGAAGCAGCGCATTCCCCAAAATATTCAGGCGATGCACCATACACATAATGACCATCCACATAATCCGCCAGACCCGCATTAGGATATACCGACAGCGGTACAGACAGCGGACCATCCAGTTGCTCCATCACGCTCATAATACCCTGCGGACCGGAGTGGCAGTTAAATCCGAGAATATCCGCCCCCTCATTACGCAACACCGTAAAAGCCTCCGCCACCAAAAAGCCGTCCTGTGTACGACCAACCTGATCGACCGCGAATTGACAAATCACCGGAATACTACTGTATTTACGTACACCACGAAGCGCAATGCGCACTTCATCCAGCGAATAGAACGTTTCGCACAAAATGCCGTCTACCCCTTCGGAGAGAAGTGCATCAATCTGCTGATCATAGTTACGTGCCAGCTCTACCTTGGATATATTAAGCCGTTTGCCACCGCATATGGAACCTACCGCACCCACCACATAATGCTCCGGGCCAGCCGCTGCTCTGGCAATTCTCACCCCGGCACGGTTAATTTCTTCCACCCTCGATTCCAGCCCGAATCGGGCCAGCTTATAATCGTTTGCAGAAAACGTATTGGTCTCCAGCAACCGTGCTCCCGCTTGTACATATTGACGATGCACGTCTGATATGACGTCAGGCGACGTAATATTCAGCTCTTCGTAAGACGTATTTACCGGAAATCCGAGCTGATATAAAAAGGTTCCCATTGCGCCATCTCCGACAATAATTTCACGATCCAGCACAGTACGCAAATCCGGTTTCATGTCCTCTTCTCCACCCCGCTCTTTATTTTCATACTAATGTAACATAAAGAGACTGTAAACATAAGCCAAAAACAAAAAAGCCGCCCCACTCCCCATTATTATGAGATCAGGAGCGAAGCGACTTGACTCATCATTTCTATGTTTCTACTGCATCTATTGCATTTTCCCATCCGAAGAATGAAGAGAGAATGCGTAAAAACTTCCTTTTTTATTCACTTTGCCCACAATAGTGGGTGCATCCTTTTGCTTTTTGGAAAATGTATATGCATTTCCTTGGATTCCCACATTATAATCGGATAAATTGATGTTAAATAACAGTTGAACCTTGGGCTTGGCCAGCTTCAAAGCTTCAGAGGCCGTATATTTCGGGCTGACAAACGACTTTTTGAAATCCGCGTCATCGTTCCAGTTCACCCCAAAGGTGGATACAGCCAGCACTTTGCCGGTTACTGCGCCAATTTTAACCTCACTCGCCTCGTTTGCATCCTCAAACGACCAATAAGAAAGCCCCTTTGCCTCGTCCTTGTAACGCGAAGCATGCTGCACCGTGATACGCTGTCCGCTAACGCGCTTGAAGCTGTTCGCTGCACGGTTTAGCACCACAGGGTCCACCTGCTTCAGCGGGTAGTCGGCATTGATGGTGATGCTATTGCCGCGATCCACGTCAACGTACAGCGAGGAAGCCTTTTCCCCTGCACCCCAGAATACCCAATAATTCGAAGGCTTGTTAGACTGGTAAGGGGATTTGACCCGCCAGAATGCCTCAAATTGCATAGGACGCTTGCTGTCAAACGCTTTTGCGCTGTTCAGCACTTTAGTTTTGAGTGGCGCGTCCATCGCCTTTGCCAAGCTGCTTATTTTATATCGAACGGTTGTAGAATCCACTCTGTTTTTTTCCTTATTATATTCCGTCTGAAACGTAGCTGTTCCGTCCTCTAATCCGCCCTCGACAATCCAGGTTTTACCCATATCCGTCACATCGTCAAATTGAAATGCCGTTTTCGTACCGATGAGTTCTTGTACTGCATTTTCCAAACGGTTCACGACAGTAGGGGTTAGCGAGCCGACCTGCTTATCAGTCGTTTTTTCCGCAGTAGCAGGAACGATCGCGGCCTGAGCCGGAAGCGCGGCGACTACAAATATAAGGGCTGCAAACGCTGAAATCCAACGAAATTTCCGCACCATGAACGGCCTCCTTATCGTTTTCTCATTTTCTATATTATACATTGTTCAGACGTCAAAAAAAGACAGAATGTTGCTTCGCGCCCCGTATTCCCTTCATTTCACACGAAAAAAGGCGAAAAAAAGAAGACCCGCTAAGGCCTTCATCATGCTTATCTTTATCATTCTGTATCACACGCTGTATTCGCTAATTTCAGGACAAACGGCCGTCGTACACAACCTCAGCCGGACCTGTCATATATACATGATTGTCATTCTCGTTCCATTCGATATCCAGATCGCCGCCCTTTAGGCTGACAATCGCGCGGCGGTCACTGTATCCGTTCAGTACAGACGCCACAAGCGTAGCACAGGCTCCGGTCCCACATGCCAACGTAGGCCCGGCTCCCCGCTCCCATACTCTCATGTCAATTTTTCCCCGGCTTCGTACCGTAGCGAACTCGACATTTGTTTTTTTGGGGAACAGCGGGTGGCATTCCAGCTTCGGCCCCCACGCTTCCAGATCAAAGTCAGGTGCATCCTCAACATAAATGACACAGTGCGGATTGCCCATGGATACAGCTGTAAAACGAAAGCCGCTGCCTCCAGCTTCGATGGACTGGTTGATGACACTAGCCAGATCCAGCGTAGTAGGAATTTTCAAGCCATCCAGAATCGGTTCTCCCATATCGACCTTCACTTGACGTACAAGTCCGTCCACTACGGTCAATTCGACCTGCTGCACACCTGCACCCAGTGTCTCAATCGTGATCTGCTCACGGCTAATATGCTTGCGGTCATACACATATTTGGCTGTACAACGGATGGCATTTCCACATTGCTCAGCCTCCGAGCCGTCCGAATTGATAATGCGCATGCAGAAATCCGCTTTTTCAGATGGCAATATATATACCATACCGTCAGCGCCGACACCAAAATGTCGGTCACACAGCCGAACAGCCAATTCCGAAGCGTCAGAAGGCAATTCCTGATGCCCAAACCAAACGATAAAATCATTACCCAATCCGTGCATTTTTGTGAATTCCATAGCTTCCCCCCGCCGTTGCTGCTAATCTCATGTCCCTTATGAAGCTTTGATTCCATGATAGCATACAGGGCAAAAAGGGAAAAGTGATGCATGTATGTCTGTACCCGAGTAGAGCCGAAAGCTTAAGCCGAAAACTTCGTACGTCCCGGAGTGAAGCGGGTATGTCCGCCACGACGATGGTTGCGTCTGCCGCCCCATACGCTTCCCGCCCCCATCAGGAAGGTCGGAATACCGGCAGCGACAATGGAAAGCGCCCATTCGCGGAAGCCGAGCGGCACCGTTTTGAAAATAGGTTGAAGCACAGGTACGTACATAACCACCAGCATCAGCACCACCGAAGACAGCACGGCAAGTACGAGATAACTATTTTGAAACGGATTACGGTGGAAAATAGAACGGGAACTGCGGCAATCGAACACATGAATGAGCTGTGCCAGCACCAACGTGGCGAAGGCCACCGACTGTGCCTTGACCAGTTGTCCTGCGTCGTCAGGCGCGATACGCAGCGTTAGCCAGAAAGCCGCAAGCGTACATAAGCCGATCAGCAGGCCGCGACTAATGATTTTCCACCCGAGACGGCGGGCGAAAATATTTTCCTTCGCGCCGCGTGGTTTGTGCTCCATGAGATCCTTTTCCGGCTGATCCACACCCAGAGCCATCGCCGGAAGCCCGTCGGTCACCAAATTTACCCATAAAATCTGAATTGGAAGCAACGGCAACGGCAGACCGGCCATCATTGCGAAAAACATCGTCAAAATTTCACCGACATTGGAGGCAAGCAGATAACGGATAAATTTACGAATATTTTCGTAAATGTTCCGCCCTTCTTCAATTGCCGCTACAATCGTCGAGAAATTATCGTCGCTGAGCACGAGCGCAGCCGCTTCCTTGGTCACGTCCGTTCCTGTGATGCCCATCGCAATACCGATATCCGACGCCTTGATCGCTGGCGCGTCATTCACGCCATCTCCGGTCATGGCTACGACATGCCCACGTCTTTGCAACGATTTGACAATCCGCAGCTTATGCTCCGGGGACACCCGCGCATACACGGAGACAATGTCAACTGCTTTGTCCAGCGCCGCATCATCCATCACAGACAGCTGCTGTCCAGTCAGCACATGCGAGCCGCGCTGAAAAATACCTAGCTGCTGCGCAATGGCCTCGGCTGTTGTACCGTGATCGCCCGTAATCATCACGGTGCGGATACCCGCACGCCGGCACTTACCAATAGCTTCGCGGGCCTCGCGGCGCGGCGGATCAATCATGCCTGTGAGGCCGATGAAGATGAGCTGATTCTCAGCCTCTTCCACCGAGACGACACGCTCATGCGAGCGGATATCCCGGTAAGCCACACCGAGTACACGCAGTGCCTCCGAGGCCATTCCTTCGTTGGCTGCCAGCACCTTTTGGCGCAGCGTGCCCGTCAGTGGAACGACATTTCCTTCCCATAAAATGTAGGAGCACTGGCCCAACAACACATCCGGCGCGCCTTTGGCAAAGACGATGTGCCCCCCCTGATGCCGTACAAGCACAGACATCCGTTTCCGCTCCGAGTCAAAAGGAAATTCGCGTTCCCGTGTATACAGCTCATACAGCCCTTGGCGCGTAACCCCACCCTTGGCGGCTAACGTGACAAGCGCCCCCTCCGTCGGGTCGCCTTTCAGCTCCCAAACAGCGGACGGCGTCGGCTCCTTGGTTTTCTTTTTCGAGCGCAACTCATCCGTGTCGGCTTGAACAATTTCCGCGTTGTTGCATAGCACGCTGGCTTGTAGCAGTCTGCGAAGTGATTGTCCGTTTTTGAGATCTGCAGGAGTATCCCTGTCCATAATATGTCCGTGCGGGTCATAGCCCTCTCCCGTCACTCCCCAGAAGCGACCGTCCACCCATAGCTTGGTGACCGTCATTTTGTTCTGGGTCAGCGTACCGGTTTTGTCAGAGCAAATGACAGACGCACACCCGAGCGTTTCAACCGAAGGCAGCTTACGCACTATCGCCTTGCGTTTGATCATACGCTGCACGCCCAAGGCGAGCGCAATCGTCACAATGGCAGGCAAGCCTTCCGGTATAGCCGCTACAGCCAAGCTCACCCCGGCGAGGAACATACTCATCGCTGGCTGTCCATGCAGGATACCTGCTACGACGACAAGCACCGTTAACGCCAGTGCTACGATAATCAGAATTTTGCCCAGTTGCTCCAGTCTGTGCTGCAACGGGGTCTCCTGAGACTCCGTATTTTGGATCAAGTCTGCGATTTTGCCCATTTCCGTATTCATGCCTGTACGAATAACGACCCCCTGAGCTGTACCTCTGGTCATCATTGTGCCCATAAAGCCGATGTTCTTTTGATCTCCTAGCGGTACCTCGGCGGCATGAATAGGGCGGCAATGCTTGCTCACTGGAACCGATTCGCCAGTCAGGGCGGATTCCTCCACATCGCAGCCGTTCGTGCTCAGCCATCTTATATCTGCGGGAATACGATCGCCGCTTTCCAATAGCACGATATCACCCGGTACCAGCTCTCTGGCCTGAATCTGAATCCGTTTGCCTCCCCGTAGTACTTTAGCGGTCGGAGCGGACAGCTGCTTCAAAGCTCGAAGCGAACGTTCCGCTCTAAACTCCTGCACAAAACCAAGAATTCCATTCAGCACAACAATAGCAATAATGGTAATCGCATCCAGATATTCGCCGAGCAGGCCGGATATCAGTGTGGCTCCCATCAGTACGAGCATCATAAAATCCTTGAACTGATTCAGCAGCAGCAGGATCGGCGAGACACGCTTCCCCTCGCTCAGCTCATTCCATCCTGACCTTTCTCTTCTTTCCGCAAGCTGTTCCTCCGAAAGACCCTGCTTTGGGTCGACTTCCAGGCTTGTTGAAAGCTGTTCATTGCTTAATTGGTGCCAGTGTGATTGTTCCATTCTCCCCAATTCCCTCCCGGTCAGATAGTCCGTTTCCGTCGGTAGTGCGTAGGATGGCTGCCCGTTATTGCGTTTTTGTGCCACGAATGCTGATAAGCTGGACAGACTTTCTAGATTCAATCTATTCGGACAGGGCCTGAAATATCACAATGCCGCTTAAGTTTTGTCCCAAAGTTATGTATCATAGAAGGAAGGCAAAAATATTTGCTTCAAAGGAGAACAGACATTATGGCATTGGACGGAATCGTAACCCGCGCTATCGTACACGAGCTGCAAGGCATCCGAGGCGGGCGCATCAATAAAATACATCAGCCGAACGATCACGATATCTTACTGAATCTGCGGGCTCAAGGTGGGAGCGTCAAGCTGCTGCTGTCGGCCAACCCGACATTCCCGCGTGTACATTTTACAGAACAAAGCTTCCTCAATCCGACGGAGGCCCCTATGTTCTGTATGCTGCTTCGCAAGCACTGCGAAGGTGGTATCATCGAGAAAATTACCCAGGTGGGCATGGAGCGTATTATTCACATGGATGTGCGTCAGCGCGATGAACTGGGGGATATTTCACTCAAACGGATTATCATTGAGCTAATGGGCAGACACAGCAATATTATTTTGCTTGACCCGGAAACAGGCGTTATGCTGGACGGCATCCATCATGTCACACCGTCTATCAGCAGCTATCGGGTCATCATGCCCGGCTTTCAATACACGGAGCCTCCTGAACAAAACAAGCTGAATCCGCTGGAAACGGAAGAAACAGCTTTTGCATTCTCATATCAGACAGCTATCGAAGCCGAAGAAGCTCCCAAACGCTGGATCGTGAACACCTTTACTGGACTGAGTCCCCTCATTGCCGAGGAGATGCTGACCCGAGTTTCCAACGAAGCTCCTGCTGACGATTATCGTCCGCTGTGGAATACATTTAGTCACATCATGGATGACGTGCGGAATCATCGTTTTCAGCCCGTATCCGGTCTGAACGCACAGGAAAAAGTGATATTTTCAGCCATTCCCCTCACGTTGATTCAAGGAGAGCGCAAGGAATACACTACGATCAGTGAGTGTATGGAGGACTTTTTCGGTGAAAAAGCAGAACGGGATACGGTCAAGCAAAAGGTCAGCGACCTGCTGCGTTTCCTGCAAAACGAACGGAGCAAAAACGTAAAAAAACTCGACCATCTGCATCAGGATTTAGCTGAGGCAGAGGATGCCGATCAATTTCGCATTTATGGGGAGCTGCTGTTCGCTTCGCTGCATGAAGTGAAGAAGGGCGACAAGGAAGTGACGCTCACCAACTTTTATGATGAAGAACAGCGTCCGATGACCATCCCGCTGGACCCGTTGCTAGGCCCATCAGATAATGCGCAACGGTACTTCAAAAAGTACAATAAATATAAAAACAGCCTGGCTGTCATTGATGAACAACTGGAGAAAACACACGAAGAAATCCGGTATATGGACAATCTCCTACAGCAACTGGCTCATGCCTCCATGAACGATACCGAGGAAATACGTGAAGAACTGGTTCAGCAAGGCTATCTCCGAGACCGAGTC
The DNA here is from genome assembly GCA_040544055.1 of Paenibacillus sp. PvR008. GTDB lineage: Bacteria > Bacillota > Bacilli > Paenibacillales > Paenibacillaceae > Paenibacillus. Next base: position 2,710 of record JBEUOG010000017.1, on the reverse strand, counting down.
AAAAAAGGGAAGAAAAAGAAGAAAACTGACCGTCCAACCTTACACGTATATACGTCATCCGAAGGCATCGAGCTGCTGGTCGGCAAAAACAACTTGCAGAACGAATATGTAACGAACCGACTAGCCGGGCCTAATGACACGTGGCTGCATACGAAGGATATCCCGGGGTCACACGTCGTTATTCGCGCTGAGCAATTCGGAGACACAACGCTGGAGGAAGCAGCTCAGCTCGCTGCCTATTTCAGCCAGGCCAAACAGTCTAGCAGCGTGCCTGTAGACGCCACCTTGATCCGGCATGTGCGTAAGCCTAGCGGAGCCAAGCCCGGCTTTGTTATCTACGATCATCAGCGAACGCTCTTCATCACACCCGATGAGGATCTGGTCAAAAAGCTGCCGAATCGCATCAAAAACGGCTGAGCCACACTAGCATAATCTTGTAAACAAGTATCCTTTCAGGAACGCCCGCCGCGAAACACAGCATAGCGGACAAGTCCCTTGAATCGACCCAAAGCCCCTTATCTTGTGCAAAGCACACTTCATATGTGCAGTCACAAAACAAGGGGCTATTTGTGTTTCCTATATGGCTTACTTTTTTCTAACAGCAGCCTTTCTCAATTCCTCCACGACCTGACACTCCACACTGCGGCTGCCCAGATCACCGTGAAAAATAACGCCTTGGCGCGCACCATGAAAATCCGAGCCACCAGTCGGGATCAGCCCGTAGTGTGCCGCCATCGCGGCGTATCGACTCTCAGCCGCATCATCATGGTCTGAATGTCGTACCTCCAAGCCCGCAGGTTTCGCCTCCTCTACAATGGAGCGAACCAGCACATCATTGCCATACAATCCAGGGTGAGCCACCACAGGTGCCCCTCCTGCTTCCCGAATCCAGCTTATGGCCTCTGCGGGCTCCACTCGGGGCACAGATACATAACCGGGCGCTCCCTCTGCCAAATAACGGTCAAACGCATCCCTCATATCCTTCGCATAGCCTTTTTGCACCAGCGTATCCGCCATATGCGGACGTCCAATGCTTTCATCCGGCGCCAGCGGTCTACCCATCGTAGCTATCACCTCATCCAGCGTGATTTTCACACCCAGACTACGCAGCCGACTCAAAATCAGATCATTGCGGGTATCCCGCGCCTGACGCAGCTTTTCCAACCGTTCCAAAAAAACTTCATTACGATAATCCATAAAATAACCGAGTATATGAATGTCCTTACCGCCTGCCCGTGTGCTAATTTCCACACCCGGCACCACTGTAATGCCCAATCGCCGCCCTTCCTCAAGAGCTTCCTCCAGCCCAGCTACCGTATCGTGATCCGTAATTGCAACCCCTGCCAGTCCTTTTTCCTTGGCCCAACGCACATTGTCCGCTGGTGGCTGCATTCCGTCAGATGCCTGAGTGTGAGTGTGCAAATCGTATCGTCCCGAATTCGTATGCTCCTCCATTACGCATTCTCCTCCTCTTTCATCTCTGCAAGCTCGTCCACCGTATCCCCGGACACGTCCGTTCCCTGATCATGACGACGCAAGAATGACAGAAAGGTCACCACAGGAATCGGCAGCAGCGCTGATTTCAGATGGATGGCATAAAACTCGCGTTTGAAGGTGATATCGGAAATATTTACAATTTTCAGCAATCCGAGTGCAACCTCATGCTTCACCGAAGAAGGCGATAGCATCGTAATGCCTAATCCAGCCTCAACCGCCGATTTGACCGCTCCAGTGCTTCCCATCTCCATAATAATGGAAAGCCGGGACGCATCAACACCACGGCTTTTCAGCTCATCCTCTATCACCTGCCTTGTACCTGACCCCTTTTCTCTTGCTACAAAAGGATGCTTAAACACGTCCTCCAGAACTACCTTTTTGGCCTTGGCCAGTACATGTCCCGAAGGAACAATCAGCTTCAGCTCATCCTGCATCACGGGCTCCACCACGATATCCGGGTGCTGAATCGGTGCCTCAATTAGCCCCAAATTCAACTGATGCTTTAAAATATCATCCATAATTTGAGTCGTATTCATTACGTTCATCGCCATGCGTATATGAGGGTACTCCTGACCAAACGGCCCCAACATTCTCGGCACAATGTACTCGCCAATCGTAAGACTTGCGCCAATATGTAATCTTCCCTCCAGCATGTGAGTAAAAGCAGACATCGCCTCATCAGCTTCGCGGATGAGCTGCATGCTTTTTTTCGCAAAAGGCAGCAGTGTCGCTCCTGCCTCCGACAGCTCGATTTTTTTGGTGGATCGAAGCAGTAGCTTCGTACCAAAATAATCTTCCAAAGACTGAATTTGCATCGTCACGGCAGGTTGCGTCATATGCAGCGCTTGCGCAGCTGCCGAGAAGCTCCCCCGCTCCGCTACTGTATAAAAAATATGTAGCTGATGAAAGTTCATACTGACAGCCCTCTCCCCTCTCTGATGTTCTTATTTTAACATAAGAAAAACGTCTGTCGAAGAATTCCCAAGAAAACAGACTGTAATTAAGTGCTTTTTATTATAGGTTCTATCAATAGCGTTGCATAAACGTAACATGATTAATTATTAATTTTCTAATAATACACGATTTATAAAATTATTACATTTACTTCGATGCTCTCCACGAAAAAAAGTAACAGGTGCTTGAGAGCAAGTAATCCAGTCCATTTGGTATTTACTGTAAACAAAAGATCGGTGTTGCTTTTTAGCTCTTGGAG
>JBEUOG010000016.1:0-106188 GCA_040544055.1 Paenibacillus sp. PvR008 | reverse complement strand
GAGTTTCGGATCCAGTTTTCAGGGTGTAAGCTTTGTATAGTATAAGCTCAAGTGGATTATATGAAACAAGCGAACACACAGCATTTGGCGATGCTGATTCCTGAAAAAGAATTTGTACAGCAAATTCATGTTTGGTGGCGATAGCGGAGGGGTTCCACACGTACCCATCCCGAACACGACCGTTAAGCCCTCCAGCGCCGATGGTACTTGGACCGCAGGGTCCTGGGAGAGTAGGACGTCGCCAAGCAAAAGTAAGAAGAACCATGATCCCTTGAGATTATGGTTCTTTTTTGCGTTGAAAAGGTAAGACATTTATATTTAACTTAAAGGAAAGGTACAAATTGAGACTAGCTCATAACAAATTGAAATTATTTTGAAATAAATTAGTACCAGGTATTAGTATCAGGTGTTATAATGGGAACAAGGATTATAAAGGAGGGTGATCAGATTGTTGAATTTTAAAGCAAAGCTTACAGCCCTGGGTACTTATGTACCTGAACGGATTATGACGAATGCCGACTTGGAGAAGCTTGTGGATACTAGTGACGAGTGGATTATACAACGAACGGGTATGCGTGAACGGCGAATTGCGGCTGAAGATCAATATGTATCTGATCTATGCATTCAAGCCGTTACACGTATGATTAACCTCTATGACGTAAATATAAACGAAGTGGATATGATCATTGTAGCGACTAGTACGCCTGATTACTACTTTCCAAGTACAGCTTCACGAATTCAGGCCCATTTTAATATTCCGGATACGGGATCAATGGATGTAAGTGCAGCATGTGCAGGATTCACCTATGGACTTCACCTGGCTAACGGCCTTATTACGGGTGGTCTACACCGTAAGGTTTTAGTGGTGGGAGCGGAAACGTTGTCCAAAATTACGGATTACACGGACCGGACGACTTGTGTACTTTTTGGAGACGGCGCAGGGGCTGCTCTTGTTGAATATGACGAGGATGAAGGATCATTTTTGACCGCAGATATCGGAACTTATGGACAAGGGGGAGTTCATCTCTATCGGGCAGGTTTATCTGGTTATTTAGATGGAGAAAAGCTGCAAGCTAATGGATTTCTTGTTCAAAATGGACGTGAGGTTTATAAATGGGCTGTTCGCTCTGTCCCAGCGGGGGTAGAACGGTTATTGGAGCAGGCTGGAATGAAGAATGAGGACCTTGACTGGTTTGTACCGCATAGCGCCAATCTGAGAATGATCGAATCCATATGTGAACGAGGGGCAATACCTTTGGAAAAGACGCTGACAAGTGTAGAGTTTTATGGCAATACATCGGCGGCATCTATTCCTTTGGCTTTACAGTGCGGTTTGGATGATGGGCGTTTACGGTATGGGCAGCGGGTATTGTTATATGGGTTCGGAGGGGGCCTGACTTATGCAGGTCTGCTGTTAAAATGGAGCGTGCCTGATTTGTAAGCTGTCCGGATGGTATAATTAACAGTATAAGAGAAAGGGGCGTAACATGAAAGTATTAGTATTAGCAGAAAAACCATCCGTAGCCAGAGAGATTGCACGTGTGATGGGAAGCCGCGAGAAGCATAAAAGCTATATAGAGGGACCCAAGTATGTTGTGACGTGGGCGTTAGGACATTTGGTTGGACTGGCAGAGCCGGAGGATTATGATTCCAAGTATGCAACCTGGAATTTGGAGGACCTGCCGATCCTTCCGAAGAGTACCAAGCTGAAGGTGCTACGTGAAAGCAATCATCAGTTCAAGGCTGTACAGCAGCTCATGAAGCGGCAGGACATTGGAGAACTTATTGTGGCAACGGATGCTGCCCGTGAGGGGGAACTGTTGGCACGTTGGATTATACAAATGGCGAACTGGAAAAAGCCTTTTCGCCGCTTGTGGATTTCATCGCAGACGGACAAGGCGATTAAGGAAGGCTTCGCGAAGCTGTTGCCTGGGCAGCAGTTTGATCGTTTATACGAATCGGCTCGTTGTCGGGCTGAAGCAGACTGGATGATTGGTCTGAATGTGACCCGCGCATTGACGTGTCGCTATAACGCTCAGCTTTCGGCGGGAAGAGTACAGACACCGACGCTGGGGATGATTATGGAACGTGAGAAGGAGATTACTCAGTTTCGTTCTCAGGAATATGATACATTGACGGCGGACTTTGGTGATTTTCAGGCAACTTGGCGTTCAGAAAATGGCGACTCACGCATGTTTGACCGTACTCAAGCAGAGGCTTTGCGCCGCAAATTGGAAGGCGTCAAAGGCACGGTTGCCAGTGTCAAAAAAAGTGAAAAGAATGAGCCACACCCGTTGGCTTATGATTTAACCGAGTTGCAAAGGGATGCCAACCAGCGCTACGGCTTTTCGGCCAAGCAGACGTCTAATGTACTTCAGCGTTTGTATGAGCAACATAAGCTGGTCACGTATCCACGTACAGATAGCCGTTATCTGACATCCGATATGGTGGATACTCTTAAGGAACGGCTCAATAGTGTGGCTGTAGGCCCGTATTCTTCCTTGGCACGCCCGTTACTGCGCAAGAGCTTGACGATCTCGAAGCGAATTGTGGATGACACCAAAGTAACAGATCACCATGCGATCATCCCTACAGAGCAGACGTTGTTGCTTAATCAGCTAAGCCCGGAGGAACGTAAGCTGTATGATCTGATTGCGCGGCGATTTATCAGTCTTTTCTATCCACCTGCTCGTTATGATGCTGTAGCGGTTTCGGTAACAGTAGAGCAGGAAACGTTTCAAGTCAAAGGCACGACGATAAAAGATAGTGGCTGGCGTGCTGTATATGACGGAAATCTCTATGATACGGATGACGAAGCAGAGGAACGCGAGGACAACGGAAGTGGTGTTATTTTACCTGAACTGAAAAAAGGGGATTCCGTCCGGATTCAGCGTTGCCTTGTGCGTGCTGAACGAACGATGCCGCCGAAGCGGTATACGGAAGCGGCGCTACTCGCTCAGATGGAGAAGCACGGTTTGGGTACTCCTGCGACCCGCGCCGATCTAATTGAGAAGCTGGTTAGCTCGGATACGATTGAACGTCAGGGAAATGTAATGCATCCAACGGGGAAAGGCAAGCAACTGATTGAGTTGGCAGCCCCACAGCTAAGAACACCGGAGCTGACGGCACGTTGGGAAGCGGAGCTGGAACGAATCGCCCGCGGTCAAGGGCAACCGGGACCGTTCTTGGACTCGATTCGTGCGATGGCGAAAGAGCTGGTTTCCACTGTGAAAAATAGCAGTGCTGAATACAAGCCCCATAACGTGACGAACAGCCATTGCCCGGATTGTGGTACAAAGCTTTTGGAGAAGAAGGGCAAACAGGGCAAGTTCCTCGTATGTCCAAGTGTGGATTGCGGTTATCGCCGTTCGGGAGAAAAACGTCTATCGAATCGTCGTTGTCCGCAGTGCCATAAAAAAATGGAAATGAAAGAGGGCAAGGCGGGTTTGTATGTCAGATGTCTGCCTTGTGGCATTACCGAAACGCTGGATAAGGACAAGCAACGGGTAAACAAACGTGAACAGCAGAAGCTGGTAAGACAATATGAAAAGCAGGAATCTCTTGGCTCCAGTCTGGGTGATCTGCTGAAAGCAGCCTTGGAGCAAAAGCAGGGAAAATAACGGGCAGCTACAAGTAATCCAATATCAAGTCAACAGCAAGGGCGATAAGCATCAGCAAATCGGTATAAAATCTCTCGCTCCTTGGCATGGTAAGCCGAGGAGGTGAGTAGCTATGCCCAAGCATAAGTCGCTTAAAATCAATAATCAGCAAAATAAATCAAGTATTTTGGAGGAAGAGATCGCTCCACATCCAGAGAAGCAAGCGAAATATCCTCCAAGCCTGAATGGAATTCCTAAACAACAGTCTTGATACGAAGTGACAGGAGCACAGGATTGTAACAAAATGGAATCAGTTATCCATTGAATGGTATGGATTTAACCATCTGACAGGCAACCTTAAACTTGAAGCTATATCAAGGCTGAGACAATTGGGCTCCGTGTGGAGTTGTGGGTTTGTCATTGTCTTGCGAAAAAGGAGCAACAGTTACGGTATATCACCGTTACTGCCGCTCCTTTTTTAGTGAACTGGCTTTGATATTTTATTGTTAGTATTCATTAAAGAAGGACTGAATTTGTTTAACATCATGCGTTTGAGTCAAAGCAAGCATGAGCAAGATCCTTGCTTTTTGCGGATTGAGCGAGTCAGTGGAAACAAAGTTGGACGCTGCGTCTTTCGTAGACGGAGAGACGATTCCGCTGCCCACACGGCTGGAACGCGCGATGATGACTCCTTTTTTGCCTGCTGCCTCAGCACCTTCTGTAGAGGTCTTGGACAAGGAACCATTGCCGGAGCCTGCCACGACGATACCTTTGGCACCTGCCGCTACGGCTGCATCATACAGATAGCGCCCGTTATTTTGATATTCGTATAAAATATCTACCTGCGGCAGTTGGGTCAGATTAGAGATGTCGAACACGGAAGCAGTTGTATGCTTGCGTGCAGGTTTGTTGTAGTAGTACACTTGATCTCCCACAACAGCTCCCAGGTATCCCTGTTCTACGGCCTTGAACGTATCGACTGCTGTCGTGTTCGTTTTGGTAATGTATCTCGCTGCACCGATGCGGTCATTCAGCAGTACGAGTACGCCTTGACCTTTGGAGGCAGAAGCCCCGGCGACTTTCACCGCATTATAGAGGTTAAATGGACCATCGGCGCTGATCGCTGTAGCTGGGCGCATGGAGCCAACGACAACAACGGGCTTATCGCTTTTAACGACCAGATTGAGGAAATAAGCGGTTTCTTCCAGCGTATCTGTACCATGAGTAATAACGATTCCGTCCACATCATCTCTGGCGAGCAGTTCATTCGTACGTTTGGCGAGTTTTAAAAGGATATCATTATTAATGTCGGGGCTGTTCACGTTGACAACCTGTTCACCGCTGACGTTTGCAATACTTTTCATTTCAGGAACGGCGTTGATCAGAGTCTCCACACCCAATGCGCCTGCTTTGTAGTCGGTTGTATCGGTATTGGAGGCAGAAGCCCCTGCGATGGTTCCTCCGGTGGCAAGTATTTTAATGTTGGGTAGATGATTGGTTTGTGGTTTCTCAGATTTATCGGTGACGGTAGTGGCAGATGTAGATGCATTCGTGCTGGTAGTAGCTGCTGCCGCAGCGTTAGCGGTAAAACCGCCACTCCATAAGGTACTTCCGAGAATAAAGCTGGCCAGCAGGGGAATCATCGTCATTTTTTTCATGTTAGTCATATAAAGCTCCTCTCCAATGTGCAAACCATAGATATGAATGATAGATTAACTGACAAATATTTTGTCGAATTACGTTAATATCACGAATTATAGAGGCTAAAATTGTTTTTAGTCAATATATATATGATATAAACGTTATAACTTTTTTTATAAATGTAATCGCTTTATTGTTTGTATAAGGCGTGTGTAGTAAGATGATAGGGGAGTTAACTTGCCAATATTTTATGATCATGAGAACAATGTTTTTCATTTGCAATCCTCAGCAACCAGTTATTTGATCCAGCTTATAAAATCTGCGCATCCAGCTCATCTGTATTGGAGGCCTCGCTTGAGAGAATCGTGTTTATGGTGATCGACAGCGAGTATAGAACGGGTTTCCTTTAGCCCTAATTACCACCCGGAGGATCGTACCTTTTCATTCGATACATTACTGTCGGAGCCGCCTGGCTATGGACGGGGAGATTTTAGGGAGCCTGCGTATGAGGCCCAGCTTGCTAACGGTACTACGGTTACGGATCTGCATTATGTAAGCCATACGATTACACAGGGCAAACCGAAATTGACCGGTCTTCCGGCAACTTACACCGAGCAAGATTTGGAAGCCGATACGTTAGAACTTGTTCCCAGGATCAGGCTTCGGGTCTTCAGGACGTCCTACAATATACAGTATTCAATGAATTAGATGCTATCACTCGTTCTGGATCTTATGTGATTACATCGTTGAGTCCGTTAGCAAGGTGTTGGCTTCGGCTCCGATCTCGTATGTAAAATGGGATATGAACCGTAATATGACGGAAATCGGGATAAGCCCCCTATAGAAAAAACTGTCATATGGAAGTGAAAATCGAATTACAATAAGCAGACGCCTCGAAGGGAGCCTGCTTGTTGTTTTGCAGAAGCTAGAGAAGGCAATGTATCTGATTTTTGCGACATCAAAAAATGAGCACACTGCAATTCAAGCTGACATTATAGGTGAATATCACGGTTTTACAGTTTATGCAGGGTACCTGCAATTAAGGATTGTTGGTATGCTGCTTTGTCGGCAAGCTGGCACTGGGAGTTCCTTTTCCCCTTTTACGGTTGCGTTCTGCCTTTTTCGCATTTTCCCGCAGCTTTTCCACGTATTCATGGGTGCTTTCCATCGTAGTCCCTCCTTTGAGAACGAAATAGATGCAGTCAAGGATATCCGTCATACAACGTTACTATATCCGCAAAAGTGGTATTCCAGTCAGGAGAAAGCGTTGTTTCTGCGAAAGGGGTGGAGTTATAATGAAGGGGAGAGGGCTATAGAAAGGCTAATGCCTGAACTCGGTACGGTGTGCAAAAGGAGGAGAGACATTGCAGACAGGCTTGTTGGTATGGCTGCTGTTTATAAACGCAGTAGGCTATCTGGTAATGTCGGAAGACAAAAAGAGGGCGCGTAAGCACCGTGATCGTGTACCCGAACGGACGCTGTTTTTGCTGGCCCTGATCGGGGGAGCGTTGGGCGTGCTGATTGCGATGTACCGCAAACGGCACAAAACGCGGCATATGAGCTTCAGACTCGGTATTCCTGCGTTGCTGTTCGTTAATGCATTGCTATACGGATATTTTTTGCGGTAAAGCCGTGGTTTAGTCTCTCATGGGGATGTTTAATGATGAGTAAGGCGGCTATGCCAGCGTTTGGCAATGTGAATGTACGAGCGCCCAAAGGAATACAATTTCAGGCTTTGTTCTAACAAACTGAATAGGAAGAGGTGCATATGTATGTTATTTTCGAAAATATTGCTTGCTTATGACGGTTCCGAGGCATCCAATAAGGCTTTGTTGAAGGCGGCTGAATTAGCCAAGGCTTCACCATCCTCAAAGCTTGAGGTCGTAACGGCGTTTGATTTTCCGCGTATTTTTATGGGTGAAGGTTTGGCTCCGATTCCAGCCTCGGTGAATAAAGAATATTACGATTTGGCGGAGCAAACGACGGATGAGGTCAAAAAACGGCTTGCTGACCAGGGCATTGACGCCAAGGTGGAGCTGATTCAGGGTTCGCCGGCTGAAGTTATTTTGGATTATGCGAATGAAAATGGCCTCGATGTGATTGTGATCGGCAGCCGTGGTTTGGGTGGTATTCGTGAATTTGTATTAGGCAGCGTCAGTCATAATGTGGTGCAACATGCGCGCATTCCTGTGCTGGTCGTGAAGTAACAGAATAGAAGGAATAAAAGTCGGATTACTGCTTGTACAGGCAGTACCGGCTTTTATTTTTTGTGGAGCATAGAGCCGACTATGATGGCAGTCTGAGGCAAAGAGTCGGCTAAATGTATAGCTATTGTCCCGGCTTGCGGATAGAAAAGGGTTTGTGTTTTGTCAAACACGAACATTCAATTGGATGATTTTGATAATGTTCGTTTTCAAGTTGACATAAGGTGTAGGGAATTGTTAAACTATGAAGTGTATTGTCGATAAAAAAAGAACTTTAGGTACAATTTAATAAGGTACACATGTTTGAGCCGAAACAGACCACGATCATATTTGTTAGAATATCGTTTGGGGTCGCTTGGGCACAATGCTGACTCGTATAATGTCGGGGATATGGCCCGGAAGTTTCTACCTGGAAACCTTAAATTTCCGGACTACGGGAGACATACGGCTAAAGCTGCATTTGTTGCGGTGAAACAGGCTTGCTTTTGGCATGCCTTTGTGAGGCTTTGTCGTTTGTTTTTCGTAGTCCGGTGTCTTGAAAATAACGTTATTTTCGAGTGCCGGATTTTTGGCGCTTATTGATAAACAGGGAGTGAAGGACATGTCAGTGCAGGTCGCTGTCATTATGGGCAGCACATCGGACTGGGACACCATGCAACATGCATGTGCAGTGCTGGACGAGCTTGAAATCGGATATGAAAAAAAGGTGGTCTCAGCCCATCGAACGCCGGATCTGATGTTCCGTTTTGCAGAGGAAGCCGTTGGGCGGGGGTTGAAGGTTATTATTGCCGGAGCGGGTGGCGCGGCGCATTTGCCGGGTATGGTGGCGGCCAAGACGGCATTGCCAGTCATCGGTGTGCCTGTCCAGTCGAAGGCGCTGAATGGTCTGGACTCCCTGCTCTCCATTGTGCAGATGCCGGGAGGCATTCCGGTCGCTACTGTAGCAATTGGTAAAGCAGGCGCTACGAATGCAGGACTGCTGGCGGCACAAGTATTGGGTGCTTTTGATGAAAAAGTGCGCCTGCGGGTCGAGGCAAGACGCGACCGTATCCGTGATGAGGTGCTGGAAGGCAGTGACTTGCTATGAATGAGGCATGTGAACCCGCAGGCTGTGTCCGACCTCCCGGTACAACGATTGGACTTTTGGGAGGCGGACAGCTGGGAAGAATGCTGGTACTGGCGGGAGCAAAGATGGGATACCGTTTTGTGACGCTGGACCCGACACCGGATAGTCCGTGCGGGCAGGTGTCAGAGCAGATTTTCGCTGCCTATGATGATGAACATGCGGCCAGAGAGTTGGCCGGGCGATGCGATGTGATCACGTATGAGTTTGAAAATGTGGATGCGGGTGTAGCCGCGCTTTTGGAACAGGAATCAAGCGTCCCGCAGGGTAGCAGTTTATTGTACACAACACAGCATCGTCTACGGGAAAAACGCTCCATTGAAGCCGCTGGCGTTCCGGTAGCTCCGTATCGTGAAATCGGCGGCGCTGCTGATATGGTTCAAGCGGTAGCCGAGCTGGGCGTGCCATGTGTGCTCAAGACAACAGTCGGCGGTTATGATGGTAAGGGACAGGTGGTCATTCGCCAACCTGAGGAAGCCGTAGCTGCTTATGAAGGGCTTGTTGGTAGCGGTGCGGAACTGGTGTTAGAACAGTTCATTCGTTTTCGCTGCGAAATCTCGGTAATTGTCGCACGCAGTACGAACGGCGAAGCCAAAGCCTTCCCACCTGCGGAAAACATTCATGTGAACAACATTTTGCACACGTCGATTGTACCCGCGCGAGTGCCACAATCCGTGCAGGAGGAAGCACGCAAGCTGGCTTTGGCTGTGGCGGAGTCGTTAGGTGCGGTGGGGCTGCTCGCTGTAGAGATGTTCGTTACCGAAGACGGAAAATTGTACGTCAATGAGCTGGCACCGAGGCCGCATAACTCCGGTCATTACACGATGGAGGGATGCGCAACGTCGCAATTTGAGCAGCATATACGTGCCATTTGCGGCTTGCCGCTGGGAAGCACGAAGCTGCTGACTCCGGTCGTTATGGTCAATGTGCTAGGTGAGCATTTGGAGGACGTGATTCAGCGATTTGTGCAGGCGGATGCCGAAGCTGAAAGATTGGATGTTGTACCCAAGCTGCATTTGTATGGAAAAAGCGAAGCCAAACCAGGCCGAAAGATGGGACATATTAATCTATTGTGCCAGGATGCGGAACAAGCGCTGGAATGGATTGAACAAACCAATATTTGGGGGGGTAAATAGTCATGATCGAACGCTATAGCAGACCGGAAATGAGAGCGATTTGGACGGAAGAAAATAAATTTAAAGCATGGCTGGAAGTAGAACTGTGTGCTTGTGAAGCTTGGGCAGAATTGGGCGTTATTCCGAAAGAGGACACTGTGGCGCTGCGTAAGAACGCAAGCTTTGATATTGACCGGATCTATGAAATTGAACAGGAAACAAGACATGATGTCATTGCTTTTACCCGCACGGTGTCCGAAAGTCTTGGCGACGAGCGCAAATGGGTGCATTATGGTCTGACCTCCACGGATGTGGTAGATACCGCACTGGGCTACTTGTTGAAGCAGGCGAATGAAATTCTGGAGCGCGACATCTCGAATTTTATTGAAATTTTGAAGGAAAAAGCACTGGCTTACAAGCATACGCCGATGATGGGCCGTACACACGGGGTACACGCTGAACCGACGACGTTTGGCCTGAAAATGGCTTTGTGGTACGAGGAAATGAAGCGCAATTTGGAACGTTTCCGTTTTGCGGCTGACCAAGTTCAATACGGTAAAATGTCTGGTGCAGTCGGAACGTACGCCAACATTGATCCGGCTGTTGAAGAGTTTGTATGCCGCAAGCTGGGCACCAAGCCTGCGCCGATCTCCACACAGACGCTCCAACGTGATCGTCATGCCGAATACATGGCGACATTGGCACTGGTAGCCACATCGCTGGACAAATTTGCAACAGAAGTCCGCGCCCTGCAAAAGAGTGAATTCCGTGAGGTGGAAGAAGCCTTCGCGAAAGGTCAAAAAGGTTCCTCTGCAATGCCGCACAAACGCAATCCAATCGGCAGCGAAAATATTTCCGGTCTGGCGCGTGTGATTCGCGGGCATATGGTATCCGCGTATGAGAACGTAACACTGTGGCATGAACGCGACATTTCGCATTCTTCCGTGGAACGTATCATTTTGCCGGATGCAACGATGCTGTTGAACTACATGCTGAACCGTTTTGGCAATATCGTGAAGAACCTGACGGTCTTCCCTGAAAATATGAAGCGCAATATGGCGCGTACGTATGGCGTACCGTTCTCCGGTCGTATTATGACGAAACTGATCGACAAGGGCTTTAGTCGTGAAAAAGCCTACGATACCGTGCAGCCGCGTGCTATGCAGGCATGGGAAGAGCAACGTCAATTCCGCGAAATCGTCGAGGCGACTCCGGAAATTACCGCCGTACTCAGCCCGGACGAAATAGAGGATGCTTTCAACCCGGCATGGCATCTGAAAAACGTAGATACGATCTTTACAAAGCTGGGATTAGGGGAGTAGAGGGAAAGTTGGTGCGTGAAGAGGCCGCTGCGCAAACGGATCATTCTTCCGATTGCTGTTGCCCCTGGATTCCTGGATTGGAATAAACCCGTAAGGTTGGAATCCAGGGGCAAAGGCAAACGCTGACGCTTCTTCAGAACGATTCCGTTCGCTCCGTTGCTTCCAGCACCAACCTTCATGAGGGAGCAGGAAGAGGGGGCGTGCGGCACATAAGATGCCGCACATCCCCAAGAGCGATGGAAAGCGTGTTCCACTGCTTTTCTATCGCTACCACCCCAGCTACAATAAACAGCCCCGCCCACTCACTAAGCCAACCCTTGCGGGAGTCCCGAGGGCAGCAGCTCTGGGGGTCCATCCCGAGGGGAGGATTTAGGAGTGGCCAAGGTTTGAGGAGGAAGTTAGAAATGTCATTGTCTACCGCCGAGGGTCTAATCCATGCGCCGTTGCTGTACAAAGGCAAGGTGCGTGAGCTGTATGATCTCGGAGAGCATTTTCTGATTGTCGTGACGGATCGGATTTCGGCCTTTGATTATGTGCTGGAGCCACCCGTGCCCGAAAAGGGGAATGTGCTGAATAAGCTCAGCGCTTTCTGGTTTGAACAGACTAAGGATTTGTTGGAAAACCATGTCGTGCATACCGATGTGAACAAGCTCGGAAATGTGATCGACGAACAGAATAAAGAATTGCTGAAAGACCGGATCATGGTCACGTTGAAGGCTGAACGTATCGACATTGAGTGTGTGGTGCGCGGATATATTACTGGAGGCGGCTGGCGTCAGTATGAGCAGAACGGTGAGGTGAACGGCATTCCATTGCCGAAGGGGCTGCGTAAAAATGAGCGTTTTCCCAAGCCTTTATTTACACCAGCTGCGAAAAATGATGTCGGACACGACGAGGACATTTCCCTTCATCAGATGAAAGAGCTGGTTGGGGCTGAGCTGACAGGCGAGCTTGAGGAAAAAAGCTTGGCGTTATACGAGTTTGCGCGTGCTTTCTGCGAGAAGCGTGGAATTATTTTAGCCGATTGCAAGTTTGAGTTTGGTCTTGTTAACGGAAAGGTAATTTTGATTGACGAAATTTTCACCCCGGATTCATCCCGTTTCTGGGCACAGGAAAAGTATGAACTGGATGTCGAGATTGACAGCATGGACAAGGAACCGGTGCGAAGCTATTTGGCTGCATCTGGTTGGGACAAGAACAGCAAGCCCGATCCATTGCCTGCTGAGGTCGTAGAAGAAACGACTGCAAGATATACGGATATTTGGCTGCGTCTGACGGCACAGTAATAGTAATCATAATTCAACCAATAGGATTCATCCATTCGGAGGAGGAACTGAAGGAACATGATTAAAGCAACGGTCTATGTCACAATTAAACAAAGCGTTTTGGACCCGCAGGGGGTTGCGGTGCAAGGCGCACTGCATTCTATGGGCTTCGGAGAAGTGGACAGCGTCAGAATTGGTAAGTATATGGAATTGAATCTGGATACAACAGACCGCGAGAGTGCAGCAAAGCGCGTCATCGAGATGTGCGAAAAGCTGTTGGCCAACACGGTCATTGAAGACTACCGCTACGAACTGGAGGGCTGATTTCATGAAATTTGCAGTTCTGGTTTTTCCGGGCTCCAACTGTGATATTGACTGCTATAAGGCAGTAGAGGATACGGTCGGTGAACCTGTCGATTATGTTTGGCATACTGCGACGGATCTGTCGCCTTATGATTGTATTCTTGTTCCAGGAGGCTTCTCCTACGGGGATTACCTGCGTTGCGGCGCGATTTCCCGGTTTGCCCCGGTGATGAAGGAAGTGGCCAAAGCGGCTGCCGAGGGCAAATACATTTTGGGCATTTGCAACGGTTTTCAAATTTTGACCGAAGCCGGGCTGTTGCCGGGTGCTTTACGTCGTAATCTGTCGATGAAGTTCCGTTGTCACGATACGGTGTTGAAGGTTGCGAATAATCAAACGCCTTTTACAACAGATTATGCTGCCGGTGAGGAGATCGTCATTCCGATCGCACACGGCGAAGGTAACTATTACTGTGATGATGAGACGCTGGCTCGCTTGCAGGCGAATAACCAGATCGTATTTACGTATAAAGATAATCCAAACGGTTCCGTGACGGATATCGCAGGGATTTGTAATGAACAAGGAAACGTGCTGGGCATGATGCCTCACCCGGAACGCGCGGTGGACGCATTGCTTGGAACGGATGACGGCAAACGTATGTTTACATCTATTTTGAACGCTTGGAGGGATCGTCATGGCGCAGCAAGTGTCCGCTAAGGAACCAACGGCAGAGCAGGTTGCCGAACATAAACTGTATCAGCAGATGGGTGTGTCGGACAGCGAATATGCGTTGATCTGCGAATTCATGGGACGTCAGCCAAATTATACGGAGATTGGCGTATTCAGTGTCATGTGGTCAGAGCATTGTGCTTACAAAAACTCCAAGCCGTTGCTGCGTCGTTTTCCAACGAGTGGTCCACGAGTTCTGATGGGACCAGGCGAGGGCGCAGGGATTGTAGATATCGGTGATAACCAGGCAGTTGTCTTTAAAATCGAAAGTCATAACCATCCGTCGGCTGTGGAACCTTTTCAGGGGGCAGCGACAGGGGTAGGCGGCATCATCCGTGATATTTTCTCCATGGGTGCAAGACCTGTAGCAGTGCTGAACTCTCTGCGTTTTGGCAAGCTGGAGAGCGACCGTGTAAAATATTTGTTCGAGCATGTGGTATCCGGTATTGCGGGATATGGGAACTGTATCGGTATTCCGACGGTAGGCGGCGAGGTTGTATTCGATGAAAGCTACGAAGGCAATCCACTTGTCAATGCGATGTGTGTCGGACTGATTGACCATGATAAAATCCAGCGTGGTGTTGCTAAAGGGGTCGGTAACCCGGTGTTTTATGTGGGACCGCCGACAGGCCGTGACGGGATTCACGGAGCGACATTCGCATCGGTTGAGCTGACCGAGGAATCCGAAGCGAATCGGACGGCGGTTCAGGTAGGCGATCCATTTATGGAGAAGCTGGTCATGGAATCATGTCTGGAGCTGATCGACAGCGGTATTGTACTGGGTATCCAGGATATGGGTGCGGCAGGACTTACCTGCTCCAGTGCGGAAATGGCGAGTAAGGCTGGCAACGGCCTTGAGCTGTATCTGGATCGGGTACCGCAGCGCGAAGAGGGCATGACACCTTATGAAATGATGCTGTCTGAATCACAGGAACGCATGCTGTTCGTAGTAGAACCGAAGGATGAAGCACAGGCGCTTGAAATTTTCGAGCGTTGGGGTGTGATTTGTGCCAAGGTCGGTAAGGTGACGGATGACGGACGTTTGCGTTTGTTCCATCATGATGAAGTGGTGGGTGACATGCCAGTAACGGCGCTGGTGGACGAGTGTCCGATTTACGACAAACCTTCCGAAGTTCCTGCTTATTATGAGCAAAACGCTGCCATTGACACACTGCGTTATGCAGAAGTGACAGATTTGAACGGTGCGCTGATAAAGGTACTGTCTTCGCCAAGTGTAGCCAGTAAAAAATGGGTATATGAGCAGTATGATTACATGGTTCGCACCAGCACGGCCGTTCGTCCGGGCTCGGATGCGGCAGTAGTGACCGTGCGCGGAACCCGCAAGGGACTTGCCATGACGACGGACTGTAACGGACGTTACGTATACCTTGATCCAGAGGTAGGTGGACGGATTGCGGTCAGCGAAGCAGCACGTAATATTGTATGCTCCGGCGGCGAGCCGCTGGCGATTACGGATAACCTGAATTTCGGTAATCCTGAAAAACCGGATATTTTCTGGCAAATGGAAAAAGCTGTAGATGGGATGGCAGAAGCTTGCCGCGTACTGGATACACCTGTCATCGGGGGCAACGTCAGCTTGTACAACGAAAATGCCAAAGGTTCCATCTATCCGACGCCTGTTGTCGGCATGGTGGGTCTGGTGCATGATACGGATCATATTACGACACAAGGTTTTAAAGCCGAAGGCGACGTGATTTTCCTGGTGGGAGAAACGAAGGCCGAGCTGGGAGGCAGTGAGTTTCAGGCTGTCGTACACGGTGTATCTGAGGGACGCCCACCTGAGCTGGATTTGAACGTGGAGAAAAAACTGCTGACTGCGGTACTGGGAGCGATTCAATCGGGATTGGTACAATCTGCGCATGATCTGGCAGAGGGCGGATTGGCTGTAGCGCTTGCGGAATCTGGAATTAGCGGCGGATTGGGAGCACAGGTCAACGTAGAAACGACCTTGCGTCCTGACCATGCTTTGTTTAGCGAAAGTCAGTCCCGCATTTTGTTATCCGCATCGCCGGATAAAGCGTCTGCGCTGGAAGCACATCTGCGTGGTTTGGGCGTGCCAGTTACCGTATTAGGAAAAGTTGAAGGATCACAATTGACAGTTGAGGTAAACGGACAACCCGCTTTGAACGAGGCAGTCGCCAGTTTGAAGCAAATCTGGGAGGATGTCATTCCATGTCTGATGAAATAACAGCACCGTTGTGGACTGGAGATTATTATAATGAAGGCTCTGGTAAAGAGGGGCTTTTTGATAAATTAAAAGAGGAATGCGGCGTATTCGGAGTGTACAGACACTCCGATGCTGCTTCTCTAGCATATTACGGATTGCATGCGCTCCAGCATCGTGGGGAGGAAAGCGCGGGCATCTGTGTGAGCAGTGGAGACGAGTTCCATTATCATCGTGGAATGGGGCTTGTTAAAGAAGTGTTCAATAAAGATTTGATGGCTTCGCTGACAGGTGACATTGCTATAGGGCATGTTCGCTACTCGACAAGTGGAGACAGCAAGCTGACGAATGCACAGCCCTTGGTTTTCAAATATCGTGATGGTGATCTGGCGGTAGCGACGAACGGGAATATCGTGAATGCCTTGCAAATCCGGCATGAGCTGGAGCAGGGCGGGTCTATTTTTCAAACGACAAGCGATACGGAGGTCGTTGCGCATTTGATCGCTCGGTCTTCTAAAGATTTGGTGGAAGCGGCCAAGGATGCATTGAAGCGTATCGTCGGCGGGTTTGCTTTTCTTATTATGACTAACGACAAACTGCTCGTTGCTTCCGATCCTAACGGCTTGCGTCCGTTGACGATGGGCAGATTGGGTGATGCATATTTGTTTGCTTCCGAATCCTGTGCTTTGGAAACGATTGGAGCAGAGCTGTTGCGCGATATCGAGCCGGGTGAACTGTTGGTGTTGGACAAAAATGGACTGCACGAAGACCGTTACAGTGAAGGCAAGCATCGTAAAGCACTGTGCGCGATGGAATATATTTATTTTGCCCGTCCGGACAGTGACTTGAACGGAGCCAATCTTCATGCCGCACGCAAACGGATGGGTAGCCAAATGGCGTTGGAAGCTTTTGTCGATGCTGATTTGGTTACCGGGGTACCGGATTCCAGTATTTCTGCGGCGATTGGTTATGCAGAGCAGACAGGTATTCCTTATGAATTGGGCATGATTAAAAATAAATACACCGGACGTACCTTCATTCAGCCGAGTCAGGAGCTACGCGAGCAGGGTGTGAAAATGAAGCTGAGCGCTGTACGCCGTGTTGTTGAAGGTAAACGGGTCATTATGATTGACGATTCTATCGTCCGGGGCACCACTTCTCGTCGAATCGTGAATATGCTACGGGATGCGGGGGCGCTAGAGGTACATGTACGTATTACCTCGCCTCCTTTCAAAAACCCGTGCTTCTACGGCATCGACACGCCGGATCGCCGCGAACTGATCGCGTCGTCCAAAACAGTCGAGGAAATCCGTGAGGAGATTAACGCCGATTCGCTCTATTTTATGAGCGCCGAGGGCTTGATCGCCGCTGTGGGCGGACATAACGAAGAGGATTACAAAGGCGGTTTGTGCCTGGCCTGCTTCGATAATGATTATCCCACTCAAGTGGATTTCAAAGGCGAAGAAAAGCTCGGATGTAGTTGTTGAGAAAAGGGAATAAAAGAGGTACAGCGGTGCATGGTGGGTATGAGGATGGCGGTTCTGAGGTGGCCACTCCGCGAGTGGAAGGTTATTCCACCCGCTGCGTTCCTCAGGTGTTCAGCATTTTGCAGCAGTGCCTGTCCCTCTTCTGTTCCCTATGGGGAAGAGGATAGGTAAGGCAGTTAAAAACTCATGGCATAACTATTTCATGCCATGAGTTTTTAAAGGGGCGGTGGACTTGTAAAAAGTCACCCTGATCTTTGAGCGAGCAGAGCGAAGCTCCATAGCAGGTTGGCGAAGCTACCTGCCTCAAACCTGAGGGCTAAGAAGTAAGCCAGCCTTTGGCGCTGCTTACTTCTTAGCCCTGGCACGTTCCCGCCTTTGCGAAGCAAACAGTCCGGGACGTGCCCCGCCGCCTCATTGGCGGCTACGCAGTCAAGCGTGTCCTTTGTGATCGGCGGGCCAGCCCGCCGATCACAAAGGAAAACACGCGACTCCTAGCACGAACCAATCACCAAGCAACACCAACCCTACGCATCTGACCGACTCTTGAGGGGTCCAGGGGGAGCAGCCCCATGGAATCCTCCCTGTTAGGGAGGACTTAGGAGGGTCAATTATTTGAAGGAGTGTTCATGAATGTCCGAAGCATACAAAAACGCAGGGGTAGATATCGCTGCCGGTAATGAAGCAGTAGAACGGATGAAAAAGCATGTCAAACGTACCTTCCGTCCCGAAGTGCTGACGGATTTGGGCGGATTCGGTGCGTTGTTCGGCCTGAATAAGGATAAGTACGAGGAGCCTGTACTCGTTTCCGGTACGGATGGAGTCGGTACGAAGCTGAAGCTTGCTTTCGCGATGGATCGTCATGACACCATTGGTATTGATGCGGTTGCGATGTGTGTGAACGACATTATCGTCGGGGGCGCGGAGCCACTCTTTTTTCTCGATTACCTCGCTTGTGACAAGGTTATACCTGAGAAAATCGAAGCTATTGTTGCTGGAATCGCAGAGGGCTGCCATCAGTCGGGTTGTGCGCTTGTCGGCGGTGAAACAGCAGAAATGCCGGGGATGTACAGCGAAGGTGAATATGATATTGCCGGATTTACGGTCGGGATTGTAGATAAAAGCAAGATCATTAACGGCAGTTCCATTGCCCCCGGAGATACGGTTATCGGACTGGCCTCGAGCGGAGTACACAGTAATGGCTTCTCACTGGTTCGCAAGCTGTTGTTGGAACAGCAAGGATACAGTCTGCATGATCAAATCGAAGGCTTGAACGGCAAACTGGGCGATGTACTGCTGGAGCCAACGAAAATTTACGTGAAATCCGTTTTGGCTTTGCTGGACAAGGTAAAAGTAAAAGGCATGGCGCATATCACGGGCGGCGGTTTTATCGAAAATATCCCTAGAGTGCTGCCAGATCACGTTAATGTGGATATAGAATACGGCGCTTGGCCGATTCTGCCGATCTTCCAGCTTATGCAGGAAAAAGGTGCAATCTCCAACAAAGACATGTTCACAACCTTTAATATGGGGATTGGAATGGTTATCGTTGTAGGCGAAGAGCATGCACAGACTGCACTGGAAGTTCTGAAAGAACAGGGCGAAGCCGCTTATGTGATCGGAAAAGTAACGGAAGGCAGTTCTATCGTGACCTTTACGGGAGCCGAGGTGTAATGAACGATTACCGGATTGCTGTTTTTGCATCAGGTGAAGGAACAAATTTTCAGTCATTGGTGGATGCGGCTGCGCGAGAAGAACTAGGCGGGGCAACGGTGGAACTGCTGATCTGTGACAAGCCTACGGCTCCTGCCGTAGCCAGAGCTCAGAAAGCCGGAATTGCGTGTCACACTTTTCGACCCAAGGAATATGCTTCCCGCGAAGATTATGAGCGTGAACTGGTTGCTTTGCTGGAGCAGAAATCCATTGATCTCATCGTGTTAGCAGGCTACATGCGTTTGCTATCCAGTGTTATGGTAGATTCCTACGCCGGAAAAATCATCAATATTCATCCGTCGCTACTTCCTGCATTTCCAGGGAAAGATGCTGTTGGACAGGCATTGGCCTATGGGGTCAAGGTCAGTGGGGTTACCGTTCATTTTGTGGACGGGGGGATGGATACGGGAGCAATTATTGCCCAGCGTGTCGTAGAAGTACACGACCATGATACAGCAGAATCCTTATCCGTAGCTATTCAATCCGTGGAACGTCAGTTATATCCAGAGGTAGTTGGCAGGCTGGCTCAAGGCAAAATTCAATTGGATGGCCGCAAGGTAATTTCACTTCTCTAAAGATGATTGTAATTTGTCATATCATTGTCATATCAAGGATGCTGTACAGGCATTTTCCGATATTTCTCGGGAAATAAATTGATAAAGAGCTAAAGGAGGAGAAATGGTGAGTATTAAAAGAGCGCTTGTCAGCGTATCAGATAAACGGGGGATCGTGGAATTTTGCCGCGAGTTGTCCAAATTGGGTGTGGAGATCGTTTCGACAGGGGGAACGAGCAGCTTGTTGTCGAAGGAGGGCATTCCTGTCATCGGCATTTCAGAGGTAACAGGATTTCCTGAAATTATGGACGGACGTGTTAAAACACTTCATCCTGCGGTACACAGCGGCCTGCTGGCTGTTCGGGATAATGAGGAGCATCAGCGTCAGATGAAGGAGCTTGGACTGGATTATATTGATCTGGTCGTTGTGAATCTTTATCCTTTTGCGGAAACGATCGCCAAACCGGGTGTAACCTATGAGGACGCGATTGAAAATATTGATATCGGCGGTCCAACCATGCTGCGTTCTGCGGCGAAAAATCATGCTTTTGTAAGTGTGGTAGTAGATGCGGATGATTATAGCACTGTACTGGAGGAAATCCGTAAGGATGGCGATACCGAGCTGAATACCCGTAAGCGTTTGGCAGCAAAAGTTTTCCGTCATACGGCTTCATACGACGCTTTGATTTCGGATTATTTGTCGAATGTAACAGGCGAGCCATTGCCAGAGCGTTACACGGTAACCTATGAAAAAATTCAGGATTTGCGTTATGGCGAAAATCCGCATCAGCAGGCGGCTTTTTATCGTCAGCCGTTGGCAGCCGAAGGTACACTGACAACAGCGAAACAGCTTCACGGTAAGGAGCTGTCCTACAATAACATCAACGATGCTAACGCTGCACTGCAAATCGTTAAGGAATTCAGCGAGCCAGCAGTGGTGGCGGTTAAGCATATGAACCCTTGCGGCGTGGGAATCGGTGGTAGTATTTATGAAGCATACAGCAAGGCGTATGCGGCTGATCCAACCTCGATTTTTGGCGGTATTGTAGCAGCTAACCGGATTATTGACGGCGATACAGCCAAAAAGCTGAGCGAAATCTTTTTGGAAATCGTATTGGCACCGGGCTTTACGCAAGAAGCGCTGGAGATTTTGACGAAAAAGAAAAATATACGTTTGCTTGATCTGGGTGAACTGTCCCCGTCTGAACAGCCGGAGAGCCGTTTCGTTGTGACTTCTATTGAAGGCGGCATGGTCGTTCAGCAAAATGACATTCATGCTCTAGATCCGGATGCACTTACAGTTGTAACGGAGCGTGCGCCGTCCGAAGAAGAACTGAAACAGCTTTTGTTTAGCTGGAAAGTTGTTAAGCATGTGAAATCCAATGCCATCGTATTAGCGGCAGACAATATGACCATTGGCGTGGGTGCGGGACAAATGAACCGTGTCGGAGCGGCCAAGATTGCCGTTGAGCAGGCTGGAGAAAAAGCAAAGGGTGCAGTACTGGCATCCGATGCATACTTCCCGATGGGCGATACGTTGGAGCTGGCAGCTAAAGCAGGCATTACGGCAGTCATTCAGCCGGGCGGCTCCATCAAGGACGAAGAATCCATCAAGGTTGCTAACGAACACGGCATTGCGATGGTCTTCACAGGCGTGCGTCATTTCAAGCACTAGCTTGTATTAGCTGAGAATGCAACAGCATTCTCTCACACCATAACGGGAGCGGGAGGAATCACCTGAATGGATATTTTGGTTATCGGTGGGGGCGGCCGTGAGCATGCGATTGTGTGGGCACTGAAAAAAAGCCCTAAGGCCGGACAAATCTACTGCGCGCCGGGCAATGCCGGCATCGGGCAGTTGGCGGAGTGCGTGCCGATTCCGGTGAGTGATTTTGACGCGTTGACAGAGCTGGCGGAATCCAAAAAGGTCGGACTTGTCGTGGTTGGCCCCGACGATCCGCTGGCAGACGGTATTGTGGATGCTTTTGAAGCGAAAGGCATTCCGGTATTCGGACCGCGTAAAAATGCAGCGGAAATTGAAGGCAGCAAAATCTTCATGAAGGATCTGCTGCACAAATATCATATTCCGACAGCAACCTATCGCAAGTTTTATACCTATGAGGAAGCACATGCTTATTTGAAGGAGCAGCCGATTCCTGTGGTCATTAAGGCGGACGGACTGGCAGCGGGCAAAGGGGTAACGGTCGCCTACTCTATGGAGGAAGCGGAAAAGGCCTTATCTGACATTATGGTAGCAAAGGTGTTTGGAGAGGCCGGGGCGCAGGTTGTGATCGAGGAGTTTCTGGCTGGACAGGAAATGTCAATTCTTTCCTTTGTGGATGGTGAAACGGTTCGTCCGATGGCAGCGGCGCAAGATCATAAGCCTGTTTTTGATGATGATAAAGGGCCGAATACCGGGGGGATGGGCACGTATTCCCCATTGCCGCACGTAGCGGATTCGATTATCGAGGAAGCCATTGAGACCATCATTAAGCCGACGGCAAAAGCGATGGTGGCTGAAGGTCGTCCGTTTCGGGGTGTTTTATTCGCCGGATTGATGATTTCGCCGGACGGCAAGCCGAAGACGATTGAGTTTAACGCACGCTTCGGTGATCCGGAAACTCAGGTTGTATTGCCACGTCTAAAATCTGATCTGCTCGATATTTTTCTGGCTGCCGTGAATGGCACACTGGATCAGGTAGAGATCGAGTGGAAGGATGAAGCGGCGGTATGTGTGGTGTTAGCTTCTGGGGGCTATCCCGGGACGTACGCCAAAGGTGTTCCAATCCACGGATTGGATCAGGCGAACGAAGCCATCGTGTTTCATGCCGGTACAGGCATCAACGAACAGGGCGAGTGGGTAACAAACGGCGGACGCGTGTTAGGCGTTGTCGGTTTGGGACGTGATATTGCCGAAGCGCGGGACAAAGCGTATGAACAGGCGGCGCATATTACCTTCGAAGGTAAGCAAAACCGTACGGATATCGCGGCAAAAGCACTACTATAGTAGCGTCTTTACAAATAGAGAGGACCTCTTCGGAGGTTCTCTTTTTTTTGATTTTATTTGCAAATATGACATGTAATGAAACTTTCTGCGCTTTGTTTTCGTTTACAATAGAAGCTGAAGGTTAAAAATGGGAAAATAAACCTGTATGCTGGTGCATACGGGGGGAGGTTTATAGTGAAACGAAAGCAGCTTGTGATCATAGCAGTGAGCTTGGCTGCGGTACTCATCATGATTGGTTTGGCCGTGGGATTGCCGTCATCGAAGCAGGATAGAATGGCTAATACCCCGGATACTGTTCGGCCCGCAACCGCGATTGCAGCTGACGCTAAGGATGAAACGATTGAGCACGATAGCGCCCATCGTGTTCTGCGCTTTTTGGAGGAACATCCAGAGAAAGCATCCATTACGATTCTGAGGGATGGAAAGAAACTGGCAGGCCGTGAGGAAAACCGGATGATGCCCTTGGCGAGTACGGTCAAGACGGTCATTGCGGTCGAATATGCCAAACAGGCTGCGGCAGGTACAATTAACCCGGATGAACGGATCAAGCTGACTGCGCTGGAGCGGTTCTATCTGCCGCGTTTGGATGGTGGCGCACATCCGGCATGGTTGAAAGATATGGAAGCCAAAGGACGGTTGAAAAACGGAACCGTGTCTCTGCGCGAAGTCGCTAAAGGTATGATTCGGTTTAGCTCCAATGCCAATACCGAGTATATAATGGACAGACTGGGCCTGGAACAGATTAACCGAACGAAAACTATTTTGGGACTCCAGGATCATGATCCGATTTATCCATTTGTATCTTCAATTCTGATCCCTTACGAATGGATGAGGGAGACTCAGGGACCGGCCTGGGACGGTGCAAAGAATAGCAATTCCGCCAAAGCAGCCGTTCAAGCGATGTCTAACGTAGAGTTCCGCCAACATGCCCAGTTGATCCATAACAAGCTGGTTCGCGATACAAGTGGTTCATATAAGAAAAATACCGCTATCGCGACATGGTATGATCGGGAATTTGATCAAATGAATACGGACCGTTTTATAGCTTCGACGACGGCGGATTATGCGTCCTTGATGAGTAAGCTGAATAGCCGTCAAGGTTTTACGAAAGCCGAGCAAAAATTATTGTCTGAGGTCATGGAACAGCTGATGGATCATCCGGCAAATCAGGAATGGCTGAAACATTCCGGGCAAAAGGGCGGATCTACCGCATATGTCTTGACTCTGGCCATGTATGCAACGGACAAGGAAGGGCATTCGACGGAGATGGCGGTCTTCTTTAAGGACCTGGACCCGTTCACGAATGCTTCCTTGCAAAATATGATGAATGGATTTAAAGAGCGGCTATTGCGTGATGAATCGTTCAGAAAAGAAATCAATCAGCGCATTGGTGTACAGGTGGAAATGTAACCCCTACCCGTTGCCTTTTTGCTTGCGTTCCCGTAGCAACAAATACAGAAAGTACGGTGCGCCAATGATGGCTGTCACGATGCCTGCGGGAATTCCATACAGGGCAGAGGTGATCATATATCGAAAGAATGATCCCAACAGCCCGGTGACCACCAGCACTAAAAGGGATATGAAAAGGATTAGTTTTGTCTGAAAATGCACGTGCATTCACCGCCGCCAAGCAAGATATAGGAGAGGCCGATTCGCCTGATTTTCTCTCCAACACGATCCATTTTACTGTATTACAGGAATGCTCGCACTTTTAATCTGCCGAATGAATGGTCTATAATAGAAATAGTTACATAATGTGAGGAGGACAATATCATGTTTATTATTCATGCCGATATGAAAGTTTTACCTGAAAAAAGAGAGGCTTTTCTGCAACAAACCCAAGGATTGATCAGCGCATCACAGGCTGAAGAAGGCAATGTACGCTACACACTGATGCAGGATCTGAATGATCCCAACGCATTTACGATGGTCGAAGAATGGAAGGATGCAGCCGCTGTAGATTTTCATAATAATTCTGCACACTTCCAGGCATTTGTTGCCGCAGCTAAGGAATTGTTGTCGGCTCCGCTTCAAGTGAATGCTTTTCAGGATGCAACCAAACTGTAATCATCCCGCCGGATAAATCATAATTCAGGAACAGGAGGAGATGGACATGGGGAACATTGCGGATACAACTGTACTGAATAACGGAGTTGAGATGCCTTGGTTGGGTTTTGGTACATACAAGGCAGAAGGCAATGAGGTCTATGAAGCGGTCAAAACAGCCATTGAGGTCGGCTACCGTAGCATTGATACGGCGGCGATTTATGGGAATGAGGAGCTGGTTGGACAAGCCATTCGCGATAGTGGGGCGGCCAGAAAAGATTTGTTTGTTACCACAAAGCTATGGAACCAGGATCAGGGCTTTGACTCAGCACTGCGTGCATTCGAGGAAAGCCGTAAGCGGCTGGGTCTGGACATCATTGATCTGTATCTCATTCATTGGCCTGGCAAGGACAAGTACAAGGAAACCTGGAAGGCATTTGAACGCCTGTATGAAGAAGGAAGCATACGTGCTATCGGAGTAAGCAACTTCCAAGTTCACCATCTCGAAAACCTCCTGAAAGACAGCAACATCGTACCTGCAATCAACCAAGTGGAGCTTCACCCGCGTCTGACACAGCAAGAGCTGCATCAATACTGCCGGGAGCACCAGATTCAGCTTGAATCCTGGAGTCCACTGATGAAGGGTAAATTGACCGAGCAAGCGGATATCGTTGAGATTGCTGCAAAATACGGCAAAACCTCGTCTCAGGTTATTTTGCGCTGGCATCTGGATTGGGGTATCGTGACGATTCCCAAATCTGTAACCGCACATCGTATTCGCGAAAATGCTGATTTGTTCGATTTTGAACTGACGGCAGAGGATATTAACCGAATCAACGCACTTCATCTTGATGAGCGTGTGGGCACTCATCCCGATAAGCTGTTGTTCTAGTTTTAGAATGAAAAAGAACCTTCAATTCCACGTGTATCGTGGTTTTGGAGGTTCTTTGTTTATTTATGCATTGGGATTGTCTCATACGCTTTTGTCCGTCTGGACAGAGTTACTTCGTCCTACATGCCTACTTTTGGTTTAATTTGCGATGCAGGAGGAAGGAATAGAGTATGGGGGCGACGACGGATATAACCAGTCCAGTGAGAAAAATGCCCGTTCCCGCCACTCCATCGACCCATGCCGCCACCAAACCCGAAGCACCACCGAGCATCATCATAGGGCCCCCGAAACGGTGCGTTTTACGCCATACCTCCGGGTTAGACAAAGTCCACGGCGTGCGGATACCGAAGGTATAGTTCGGTTTTACCTGAGTCAAATAATTACCTAGCACCAGCAGCATCAGGCCTATCAACCCGCAAATTATAGTATTCATTTGCAGTCGTATGTTCAGGTTATACAGTAGCATGCCCCAACCGGCTATAGCGAGTATGAGGGAAGTACCTACACGCGTAACTTCATAGGCTTTAGCAAATTTCTCGAAATTTGCTCTGTTGGGGTCCATATAGCGGGCTAACCGAACGACCAGCGGCACCAGCCCCAACAGCACCAGCATAAGAATAGAACCATTTTTACTCATATACTTGTCTGCTGTATTGTCAAAGCTAAAATGAGAGGCCAGAACATTGGGAAGTCGGTCGTACAGCAGTAAAGCGCCTATTGCAGGTGACAAGGCAATCAAAGTCGTCAAAACATCCATAAAGCTCCATTTCACAGGTGATTTCATTCAGATTCCTCCGTATCCTTGATGTCATTCGCATTTTGTTTCGCAGGGGCATCGGAGTGGGCAATGCTGAACATCCAACCGATGACATCTGCGACAACCGTCGTATGCAGGGTGTAAATAATGTTTTGCCCCTGTCGCTCATCCAGCACTAGCCCAGCTTGCTTCAAGATATTCAGATGGTGGGATATGCTGGGCTTGCTGATTTGAAAATGCTCAGCCACTTCGCCTGCGCTCATGCTTTTCTCTTTCAAGAGCTGTAATATTTTACGCCGGGTCGGATCAGCTAAAGCTTTGAAGGCATCATTCAAAATCCATTTCCTCCTTTAGATATTTAGATAATATTCTAAATATCTAAAGCAATAATAAAATAGAGCTATGATACTTGTCAACAGATAAATACATCATTTTAGAAAAAGGTTTAGAGCAGGTTTGCTGATTTCGATTGTAAAAGGTAGGGAAGTTCGCTATAATTTATTTACATAAAAAATAAGAATCTTAATTTAAAATAAAAAAATAGAGGAGGATATATATGAAACATGTATTCCGTAAAGGAAGTCATCCGCAGGGCCCGGTTATTTTGCTGTTGCACGGGACAGGCGGGAACGAACAAGACCTGATCCCTTTGGCTGATTTGGTAGCACCGGGAGCGTCTGTGTTAGGCGTAAGGGGAAATGTGTTGGAAAATGGGATGCCGCGTTTCTTCCGTCGTTTGGCAGAGGGGGTGTTCGACATCGAGGATCTCGTATTCCGTACCAAGGAACTGAGTGAATTTGTGGATACGGCTGCGGAGCAATACGATTTTGACCGCAACAACGTTGTGGCTCTTGGCTATTCCAACGGGGCGAACATAGCGGCCAGCATGCTCTTTCACGATGCCAAGGCGCTGCGCGGAGCTATTTTGCACCATGCGATGGTGCCGCTGCGTGGACTGAATCTGCCAGACTTGAACGGTGTTCCTGTATTTCTGTCTTCTGGTGACAACGACCCGATTGTTCCGGTTGCGGAATCCCGTGAGCTGCAAACCTTGCTGGAAGGCGCAGGCGCGCAGGTAGATGCACATTGGGAACGCAATGGTCACCAATTGACCCGTACCGAGGCCGAAGCCGCAGGAAAGTGGTTTGCAGAGCATTTTAATGCATAAAATGATCCGATAGCGGTCAAGCTACAGATTAGCGCTCCAGTGCGCGATCTCATTATTAGGAGGCGACAAACGAAATGGCAAAACCGGATAATCGAGCCGATAATGTTGAACATTTGCAACAAAGTATTCAGAATACACAGCAGAACCTGCATGAAGCTGAAGGATATCTCAACGAATTTTCCTCTGAAATCAGCAATGAGGAGCGTAAGCAGATCGAAGAAAAGAATGACCGTCGTAAAGAAAGTATTAGATCGTTTCGGGAGGAAGTTAAGGACGAGGCAGCACATTCCCAAGAATAGGTAAAAGAGCGCGGCCCAACTCCGAATTTCAATTGGAGTTGGGCCGCTTTTTTATGCAAAAATCGTCATAGCCCCATTCAATTCATGTTCCCCCTATAATGCAATCGAAGTGATGTATTACAATAAAGAAATTTTGGATCAGACGGGGTAAAAGGGTAATCGTTACGGAATCATCCCGGTCTGCTTTTTTTGAATATAATTGATTTTCATTCTCATTTTCATGTTCATGTTCTATGACCTGCACAAGCTGTAGGTAAACGTGGTATGATATTTGGAAGATTTCAAATACAGACATATTGAGGCGGAGCGTGGAGAACCTATGGAACCAACAGAAACCCAGAAAACCGATCCAGCCCCGGCGTCAACCGTCGGCATGGAGGATATTGTACGGGCGCATCATATGCTACGTGAGGTGATTGTACGTACACCTTTGCAGCGTGATGCCGTCCTGTCGTCAAAATATAACTGTAACGTGTACCTGAAAAGAGAGGATCTCCAGGTCGTGCGGTCCTTTAAAATCCGTGGAGCCTACAACATGATTCGCAGCCTGACTCCCGAGCAGATGGAAAAGGGCATCGTGTGTGCGAGTGCGGGTAATCATGCGCAAGGTGTGGCTTTTTCATGTAATGCGCTGGGCATTCACGGCAAAATATTCATGCCGAGCACAACGCCTAATCAGAAGGTGAAGCAGGTTCGTCGCTTTGGCGGCAACAGTGTGGAGGTCATCCTGACCGGGGATACGTTCGACGATGCATACGATGAGGCGATAAAGGTGTGCAGCGAGCAGGAGATGACCTTTATCCATCCGTTTGACCAGCCGAAGATTATAGCAGGCAACGGTACGATTGCGATGGAAGTGATGGAAAGTTTGGATACGCCAGCGGATTATGTATTCGTGACCATCGGCGGTGGCGGTTTGGCGGCAGGCGTAGGCACGTATTTCAAAACAGTCAGTCCGTCCACCAAGGTAATTGGCGTAGAACCGCTCGGCGCGGCGTCAATGACGGAAGCGATGCGTTTGAACAAGGTGGTTACACTGGAGCAAATAGACAAGTTTGTTGACGGAGCTGCTGTTAAGCGTGTCGGTCAGTTAACGTACGACATTTGTACACGCACCTTGGACGATATTGTGAAGGTGCCGGAAGGTAAGGCGTGTACTGCGATTTTGGAATTGTATAATGAAAATGCGATTGTTGTGGAGCCTGCGGGTTCGTTGCCTGTAGCAGCATTGGATATGTATCGTGAACAGATTCAGGGCAAAACGGTTGTCTGCATCGTCAGCGGTGGCAACAACGATATTGACCGTATGCAGGAGATTAAGGAACGGTCCCTGATTTACGAAGGACTGAAGCATTATTTTATGGTAAAGTTCCCGCAAAGAGCAGGAGCGCTTCGTGAGTTTCTTCAGGATGTGCTTGGACCGGACGATGACATCACAAGGTTTGAGTATACGAAAAAGAACGACAAGGAGAACGGCCCGGCGCTGGTCGGCATTGAGTTGTTTCACAAGGAAGACTATCTTCCTTTAATTGAACGAATGAACCGCAAGGGGCTTAAATATACGGAACTGAACAAAAACGAAAATCTGTTTAATATGCTAATTTAACAAGGAAGGAGCCTACGGGCTCCTTTTTTGTATGAACAACATTATGCGTCGATTACAATGCCTTTGACCCGAATCTGGTCATTGACGCTTCCGGTAACCCGTGGATTTCCTTCGGTTCCTGGAACACAGGCCTGAAAATTACCCGTCTGGACAAAAATACGGTGAAGCCTACGGGGCAGATTTATTCATCGCGAAGCGCACCACTGGCGGTCTGGAATCTCCACATGTTACATACCGAGACGGTTATTATTATCTGTTTGCTTCCATTGATAACTGCTGCCAGGGCGTAAACAGTAACTACAAAATTATTTATGGTCGCTCCACCAGTATTACTGGACCGTATGTGGACAAGAGTGGTAAAAACCTGATGGATGGTGGCGGAACCGTATTGGATGCGGGGAATGCCCGTTGGAAGGGACCAGGCGGTCAGTCTATTTATAACAGTAGCGTGATTGCGCGTCATGCCTATGATGCTACTGATAACGGAAATCCAAAGCTGCTGATTAGTGATCTGAAATGGGACTCCGCAGGTTGGCCTACGTACTAAAAAATGTGGGCTACATGGAGTCATCCGTATAGGGATCTCACATAGGTATATCCAAAAACTGTTCCTCCATAGGAGAGCAGTTTTTGGCTTGCAATGTCATAGAAACATGCTATTATGAATCAAGTTGATAATAATTATCATTATCTCCATCGTCATGAGCGTTATGGTGGTTTGAGGTATGGGGGGAGTGACCTCACGAATGCAGTTTAAAGGCAGAGCGGACAAACATGCGGCTCGGACAGAAGGCACAGCTCCCGAAGTAGCCTTTGTAGCCCGTCCTTTACTCCGGGCGGGCCGGATTCGGCAGGCGCTGCTATTCATAGGTTCTGCTGTGTTGCTGGCCTTGGCCATGTTTGCGGCGATTTCCCTTGGAGCCAAGGACTTGACCTTAGGCACAGTATGGGCGGCGGTATTTCACTATGATCGTTCATTGATGACACATCTGATCATTCATGAGCTGAGATTACCGCGTGTGCTGGGGGCGGCTGTCATCGGAGCTGCGCTGGCGGTAGCAGGCTCTCTAATTCAAGGTATTACGCGCAATCCGCTGGGAGATACAGGTGTGCTGGGCATTAACGCAGGGGCGATGTTCGTGGTCGCTGTGAGTTTTGCCTTTTTCCCCAATCTTCCTTATGGGACGTTAATCGTATTGTCATTCCTCGGGGCGCTGATGAGCACCCTGCTGGTATTTGGTCTGGGAGCTTCCGCGCCTGGGGGATTGACGCCGATGAGACTGACCGTATCCGGAGCAGTGACGGCTGCTCTGCTAGGCTCTATGACTTCGGGAATTGCGATTTATTTTGATCTGAGTCAGGATTTGGCCTTTTGGTATGCGGGCGGTGTCGCAGGGATCAAATGGTCGCAGCTTGAGATTCTTGCGCCCATCTTGCTGATTGTGATCGCCTGGTCTATGGGGCTGGCACGCTCTATTTCACTGATTTCGATGGGCGATGAGGTGGCACTGAACCTTGGGTTAAATCTCAAGCGTATCCGGCTGCTGGGTCTGTTGACCGTGGTGGTACTGGCCGGATTGTCTGTGTCCGCAGCCGGGGCCATCGGCTTTGTAGGGCTGGTTATTCCGCATGTCGCCCGCAAGCTGATTGGTGTGGATTACCGCCAGATCGTACCGCTGTCTGCGTTATTGGGAGCTGTGCTGCTGGTGTTGGCTGATTTGGGGGCGAGAATGGCGAATCCGCCCGAGGAGCTCGCTATTGGAATTATGGTGTCCTTTATTGGAGTACCTTTTTTCCTCTTTCTCGCCCGTAAGGAAAGGAGGGATTTGTAATGAGTCGCTCTTTAGGAACCGGGGATGCAAGAAGGACAAAGGCTTGGCTCGTCTGCTTGGCTTTGGCGGGGATTAGCTTTGCCGTCATGGTATTGGGTTTGAACACTGGCACAATTCGAATTCCACCGCTGCGTGTGCTGGATACACTGTTTGGCGGTGGCAGCGGGCGTGATCATATCGTCCTGTTCGAATACCGTCTGCCGCGTATCGTTGTAACGGTACTGGCTGGGGCTGGATTGGGAGCAGCCGGGGCTGTTATGCAGGGCTTGTCGCGGAACGCACTCGCTGACCCGGGGGTGCTGGGGCTTCACGCAGGGGCTGCATTGGGACTGGTGATGTTCGTCAGTTTCTTTCGCGATCTTGAAGGATCGGCAGCCGTGCTGATCCCCCTGTTTACTTTTACAGGAGGTGTCGTGGCGGCGGTGCTGATTGTGCTGTTGTCCTATAACCGGAACAGAGGAATCGTGCCTGTGCGTCTGATTCTGTCCGGCATCGGTGTAGCCTCGGGCCTCAGCGCTATAACGCTGTATTGGTCCTTGCGGCTCGATGAGGATACTTACGCGTTCACCGCACGGTGGTTGGCTGGCAGCGTATGGGGCCGGGACTGGATACATGCGGTGGCTTTGCTGCCGTGGATTGTTATTGTGTTGCCCTACGTTCTGTCACAGACGCGTAGCCTGAACAATCTGTCGCTGGGCGACGAGACGGCGGCTGGAATCGGCACGAGTGTGAAGCGTCAGCGTCTGTTGCTGCTGGGTGCAGCCGTGGCTCTATCCAGCGCCAGTGTGTCTATGGCTGGAGGCATTGGCTTCATTGGGCTGATTGCGCCTCATCTGGCTCGCCGTCTGGTTGGGCCAATGTATCAGCATTTGCTGCCGGTGGCCTGCTTTGTCGGAATCGTCATTTTGGTCACTGCGGATACGATTGGACGTTCTGTGTTTCAGCCGAATGCGATTCCGGCGGGTGTGGTGGTTGCTGTGGTAGGGGCTCCGTATTTTTTATTTTTGCTGTCCCGAACGAAATGATAGATGGAATAGGTACATAAACTTACAAGCTGAAGCTTTCTATATAGAGCATTTTATATGGAGCTTCTATGACATAGGAGGAATAACGATGAAAAAAAATGGTTTCAAGCGTTCATGGGTGGGCATGGTTCTTATTTTATGTATGGTGATGCTGTCCGCTTGTGGACAAGCAGCAGACAACAAAGCTGCGGATACGAAAGCGGCGGACAACGGTGAGAAAACGGTCAGCGCGGATTCGCGCATTGCTTCCATGTCTATTCATTTGACGAACAATCTGCTGGCGCTGGGCATTACTCCGGCTGGCTCAGTCATTGGCGGAGATGTTAAGGACTTTTTGCCGCATGTAAAAGATCGTCTCCAAAATACCCGCAAGCTGGGTGTTGTCACAGACCCGGATATGGAAGCCGTGCTGGAGCTGCAACCTGATCATATTTTTCTAGACAAAAAATATTCTGGAACCGATGTAGCCAAGTTTGAAAAAATCGCGCCAACCGAGGTTTTTGATCTGGATGAAGGCACATGGAAGGACCAACTGAAAAAAATCGCAGCCATGGTTAATCGTGAGGCAGAGGCCGATGCTTTTCTGAAAGATTATGATTCACAGAAGGAACGGGTTAAAAAGCTAATCCACTCCAAAATCGGAGATGGAACGGTTATGGCTGTACGTGTTACGGCGAAGGAAGTCCGCGTAATGGGCATGAAGCGCCCAGTAGGTCCGCTGTTGTATCAGGATTTGGGCTTGAAGCCAGCCAAGGGTGTAGAAAAAATCAACAAGGCCTATCAGGTCGTGTCCCAGGAGGTTTTGCCTGATTATGATGCCGATGCAATTCTTGTCATTATCAGTAAAGGCGCCGATGCCCAAAAGGTGTACAAGCAACTGGAAGGAAACGCGGTATGGCAAGGACTCAAAGCAGTGAAGCAGGGTCATGTCTACATGCTGGACGGACAGCCTTGGCTGGACTATTCGGCGATGGGACACAAAATCGCTCTGGATAATGCAGAGCAACTCTTTTCCAAGTAAGCTTTAACGTATATCAAAGCCGTATTCCCTAATGCATCTTATTGCAGGCGGGGAATACGGCTTTTTGGCGAACACCGATTCTGTCCCGCAGCAGAATCGGTGGGGATGGATACCAACTATTTTATACGGATGTACAAGCGCCAGTATGGCACAACTCTGGGAATGCAAACACGGCAGAAAAGACAGGGCCAATCGTAATTGGGAGTTGTAAAATATCAAAAAGAGCCGCCACGAACAAAAATCGGGCAGCTCCGGTACAAATGAGGATTGCGAGTTAAGAACGTTTTTTGCGCAAAAAAATCGGCTTGAGACTGATAAAGCCGATGGCTGCAAGAATCAGATTCACCCAGGGTGAAATGCTGAACACGGGCAGTACGCGGCGCAGGGCTAACCCTGCGACCAGAATCACCACGACTAACACGACATACAGCAAGATGGACTTGAGGTCTATGCTGTGCTTCACGGGCGTATAGTCTTGCTGTGCTTCCTCTCCTTCTTCCGGGCGGTCCATAAAATTCATCAGCGCTTCAACCAGCAGGATGGCTCCTGCGGCGATGATGATCAGGGTGGACAAGTTAACTTTTTCAAAAGGAGTGACATCTCCGCCTGTGAACGATACAAACCATCCGATGATCGCCTGTGTCAAAAAAAACATGGACAAGGCAATCCATGCAATAAGCGTATAATTTTTGGCTTTATTCATTGCTTCCTCCTGCTTTGCGGGCGAATTCCGGTCTGGCGGAACCGCCAATCCGTAACAAAAACAGTATACGTGAGTATGCTGCGGATGGCAAAAGGCTTTATCTGCGGAATGTATATTACCGATGCATTCTCCTCAAACTGGATAAAGGGTGAGCACGCGGAGCATCCTGAATATAAAGTGGAGAGGATGTGGCATCATGAAGCTGGATAAGCAGGCGGATTATACGGTTAATAAACGGCTGGAAGCCGCTCCAGTTAGAAACAGCGTGGAGGCCTTGCCTGTGAACGTAAGTCATCGGAGCATTCAGGGGACATTCCCGACGTACCGTATTCTGAACGATGCTGAATGGGCTGAGGATACCGAGTTCGCAGGTGATCTGGGCGAAGAGAGCTACCGCAGCTTATGGCATGAGGACCAGAATAGCGGTGTCTCTTGCAGACTGGAGTGGGAGGGGCGCACGGAGACCCACGAAATGTTCAGGAACAGCTACGAATAGTCTGCTGGATGAAGTTAATTTCCCCACCAAGTAATGCAATATGGCGTTCTCCGTTATCGTTGCGGTGAGCGCCATTTGTTCGCTTTTTCTCCGTTATAACTGACAGGTTGACAAGGAAGCAGAGCGATGATAGACTGACTTTACTATAAAACTTATTAAACTTATCGGAATTAAAGTAAATGGGTATTTTACTGAGCATCCATGTTACAATATGCGTTTGACATATTCGCTTTAAATCATTAATTACCAATCATTAATCATTACAAGAAGCTTCGCAAGGAAGGGTTGCCAATACAGCATAGCAGGTTGGTAAACGGTGAAGCTTGAAACAGGAGGACAACCATGATGGAACGGCAAATTGGAATTCGCTTTGAGAATGAGGAGCTGGCCGCAACGATTCATTATCCGAGCAATCCGAATGAAGGAGACCGTCAGAGACGGGTACCGCTCGTAGTGATATGCCACGGATTTGTGGGCAATCGTATTGGGGTAGATCGGTTATTCGTAAAGACTGCACGTGAGCTTGCGGAAGGAGGATATTTTGTCCTGCGCTTTGATTTTGCCGGTTGCGGGGAAAGCACGGGTGACTACGGTAAGCAAGGGCTGGAGTCGATGATTAATCAGACACGTACTGTGCTCGATTATGCCGTGAATTGTGCAGACATCGACCCGACCAAGGTGACGCTGATCGGTCACAGTCTGGGTGGCGCGGTCGCCCTTCTCACAGCGGTACGGGACAAGAGGGTACAAAACCTGGTGCTTTGGTCTGCGGTCGGCTACCCGTTCAATGACATTGTTAAAATTACGGAGCGGAGCGTG
The DNA here is from genome assembly GCA_040544055.1 of Paenibacillus sp. PvR008. Taxonomy (GTDB): domain Bacteria; phylum Bacillota; class Bacilli; order Paenibacillales; family Paenibacillaceae; genus Paenibacillus. The sequence continues at coordinate 71,282 of JBEUOG010000016.1, read as the reverse complement.
TACGATGAGTCCGTGAACAGCGGTCAGGCCGACTATTTGGGCTATAAGTTCACACCTGCTTATTTTGAGTCGCTTGCCCAGTTCCAGCCGTTTCAGGAGGCCGTCAAGTTTAACGGAGATGTGCTCGTTATTCACGGAACCTCAGATGATATCATTCCTGTGGACTATGCGTTCCTGTTTCAAAAGGTATTTTGGATGCGTCCAGAGGGACGCTGCGACAAAGAGATTATTTTTCAGGGAGATCACACCTTCTCTTCCGGTAAAGAACGGCAGCGGTTGATCGACCGGACGCTGGAATGGCTGGATGAGCAGGAGAATATTCAGCGGGATTGGCAGCACTGGATGATCTGATTTCAGGCTATAACGGATTGTATTGGAAATTGCGCCTCCACCGGAGTAAAATGGAAGAGTAACACTATACTGGCGTGTGGAGGTTGGCAGCGATGACATTACCCTCAATTTTTGTTGCGCATGGTTCACCGACACTGGCTTTAGAAAACAATGCATACACTAGCTTTCTTGCAGAGCTGGGTGCGAGCCTGCCCCGACCCAAAGGAATAGTCATTTTTTCCGCGCATTGGGATAGTGCTGATCAATGTATCGGCGCGGATGACCAGCATGCAGCGTTGCACGATTTCTATGGCTTTCCTGAACAAATGTACACACTCAATTACCCTGCACCAGGCGATCCGAAGCTGTATGAGGAGATAGACGATCTGTTGAGTCAGCATAACCTGTTTCACCAGCCGGTACGGAACCGGGGACTGGATCATGGAGCATGGGTGGTTTTGCGGCATATATATCCTGATGCGGACATCCCGGTCGTCCCGCTCTCCATTGATTCTAGGCGCGCTCCGCAGGAGCAATACGAGATTGGGCGGATGCTGGCACCGTTGCGTGAACAGGGCATTTTGATCATCGGCAGCGGCGGATTAGTCCACAACTTACGGACACTCAAGCAGACGAATGAGCCAGCTGATTGGGCGGTTCAATATGATGACTGGATCAGTCAGCAGCTTCAGGACTGGAATTTGCGTCATCTGTTCCAATATGATAAAAAGGCTCCTTATGCCAAACAGGCGGTTCCCTCTTATGGGATAGAGCATTTTTCACCACTGTTTTACGCGATGGGGGCTGCGGATGACCAGCGCTCGGCGCAGAAGCTTTTTCAGTCCTATGTCCTGGGCTCACTGAGTCTCAATTGTTGGGCTTTCGGTCAAGAACGTGATAAGTAAATGTGAAAAAGAACTTCCGAATCCACATGGCTAGTGGGAATGGAAGTTCTTTTGTGTATATAACGGGAGTTACTGTATGGTGTGTTCCTGTAAAACTTGATCAGGAAGTGGGTACGTTCTTTTTCAGCCAGTCGGATAGCTGTGCAGTGTGTTTATCCCCGTTTTGATCCAGTAGCGCCACGAAGGCTTTTAGTTTTTGTACATAAGGACTAGCTGAGCCACTGTTGCGTTGAATCACCTGTTGATATCCTTTTTTGGCGTTAGGATGAATCTTCTTGGTATCGTAATCGAGCAATGGCGTATTGTTCGTGCCGTAGAAGGTATACAAATAGTACAGATCATGCAATTCTTTGACAGCTAGTGTACGGTTGGAATGTGGATATTTGTTCAAAAAGGCTTCCTGTGCCAGCACCCGTCCAGACAACTGCTGATATCCGATATGTAGCGCGACATCCTTAGTAGCCGCCTGTCCAGATTCCATTGCCATGATGTCAAAATAGCTGCGGATATCTGCCGTGGTGTGCTTCCCGAACACTTTATATTTTTCATAGTTTATGACAGGATAATACATGCCTTCTGCGGTTTCCAGTTTGTATCCGGCATCTCTGGTTTGGGTCAGTAATTTCCGGGTTGTATCCAACTTGTAAACGTTTGGGGAAATGATGAATCGGATATAAAAGAAAGTCAGCAGCATAGCTGCACAAAAAAACAACCATTAGCCCGGAGGGTAACGGTTGTTTTTTGGGTAGCTTAAGCTATTTTTCGAGCAGGGTCTGCTGGAAAAGTATCTTTATTTTTACGGAACAGCCCACGCAGGAAGGGCAGTACCCAACGATCCAAGCCAATCCGTCCAGCGTTTGCGCCAGCAACGACAAGGAAGATTTCAAACAGCAGGTAGATTGCATTGGTGCTTACTGTGCCCGAGAACAGGAACGAGAAGTTCATGACCATTGCCATCAGAGCGGCTAATGTAGTCAGTGTACCAAGGACCAGGCCAACTCCGACCAGGAACTCACCCAGTGGGATCAGTACGTTGAACAAACTGACGTTTGGCAGGGCAAAGGCTTCAAGGAACGATCCCCACCAACCTTGTACAGCGGGATGTTCTCCGCCTGTCTTAGCAATGGCCCCCGAGATAAATCCGCCTGCATCGAATCCGCCAGTCAGCTTCTCAAGTCCATGACTCATCCATTCATATCCCAGATAAACCCGTACTACAGTCAGCAGCCACATTGCTATTTTATTTTCACGCAACCAGTTGTTAAACATTCAAACCACTCCTCTTTTGTGTCTTATAATGTAGGTTGTTTTTCGTTTGGTTTGGGATGATCATCTCTGCTACACCCTTATTGTATTAGGCTCAGTTACAGTTATTTGTGATAAAAATCACAAAATCTGAATATTTTTTAAATTTTAATGTCTTTAGATAAGTATTCTATAGAGATGAGCTGTTTCAATCAAGACAAAAACAGGAAATAACGATTATAATGAGAAAAATGTCTAACTGGAGGGATGAACTTGTCCAGGCCCATTTTCAATCGAAGCCAATGGTTGCGTGTGATGACCTCGGTTTTGCTATGTATGACCATGATGTCTTGTTCTAAGCAAGAAACACAGCCGGAGGCGCTTGAGCCGCCCAAGGAACCGACTATTCCGGCATTTACAGCTCCGCTTACGGGTCTTCCGGTGGAGCAGCCTGTTCTGGAACGACCGCTCGCCATTATGATTAATAACGCTCCAGCCGCACGGCCTCAGGCGGGACTTAGCGAGGCGGACATGGTATATGAAGTTCTCGCGGAAGGTGGAATTACCCGTTTGGTAGCTTTTTTCCAAAGTCATGGCGGAGATGTGAAAATAGGTCCGGTCCGCAGCATCCGGCCTTATCTGATTGAGCTGGGTGAAACGTATGGGGCATTGCCGATACACGCCGGGGGAAGTACAGATGCCTATGCGATTTTACAGCAGCAGCGAAAGGAGCATCTGGATGAGATTTCGAATGGGGGAGCTTACTTCTGGAGAAGTAAGGATCGCCGTCCTCCACACAATCTGTACACAGATGTGAACAGACTTCGCCAAGGAAGCGAAAGCAAAGGCTACGCCAAACAGACAGTGGTTCCGGTATATAACTATCTTAAACCCGGTGAAACCTCGGTCATGGGAGACGAGGATGCAGTATCTTTGCAAATCCGCTTTTTGCTTAAAAGCTACAAGGTATCTTACACCTACGATCCGTCAGATCAGCAATATAAGCGTTTTGTGAACGAAAAGTCACATGTGGATCAAAACAATAACAAGCAGCTCTCTGCGGCCAATGTCATTGTGATGAGCACCAGGCACCAAACGCTGGATGATGTAGGCAGATTGAGCGTTGAGCTGAATGGCAGTGGAGAGGCCATGGTATTTCAACAGGGACGGCTGATACATGCTGAGTGGCAGCATACGTCCGGTGATGCTATTCGTTTTATGAAAAATGGTGTTGAAATTCCGTTGGTGCCAGGTACATCCTATATACATGTGGTTCCGGCGGACGTTTCGCTGAACGAGCATGTGAGTGTAGAAGCAAAGTAAGGGATCTGTAATCCGCCTTTTAAGGTATATGTTGTAGGATAATGACCTTTCGTGTCGGGTACTGTATTCTATATCCTGAAATTTGCTTTTACAAACATTACAAAAACATTGATGAGTGTGATAAGATAGCAAAGGTTGTCTAATGCAGTCGAAACAGGTTGCGGATATTTTCGTAAAGGGGTAATCGTTAATGAGATTGAAGAAAAAGGATATATTCTTCGAGACGTTGGAAAATATGGCAGATACAATCGTGCAAGCAGCCGATTACTTTGCCCAACATACTTCAAATCTTCAAGATGTGGTTTTGTTTACTAATGAAATGAAGAAGTATGAAAATAAGTGTGATGATTACACACACACGATTATTACTGAGCTGAACAAGACCTTTATTACGCCGCTGGAACGCGACGACATCATGGAACTGACAACGACCATGGATGATGTGCTGGACGGTCTGGAAGCGACGGCCTCTCGTTTTTATATGTACAACATTACGGAGCCGGACGAGTATATTGTGCAGTTCGCTGATATTTTGCGTCAGTCAGCTTATGAAATTCAGAAGGCTGTACATTTGCTTTCACAGAAGAAGCTGCTGGCCATCCGTGAATACACCATTCGCCTGAATGAATTGGAAAATCAGGGGGATGAGCTGTTGCGTATTTGCATCAAAAACCTGTTTGCAACTGTAACTGATCCCATTGAACTGATTAAACGCAAAGAATTGTACGAACGCCTAGAAACGACAACGGATTCATGCGAGGATGTTGCAAATATGCTGGAATCCATCATTATGCGTAACTCGTAAGGGAGTCCTTTTACATGGATACAAGTTTACTGGTATTGGGTATTGTTATTTTTCTTGCTCTGGCATTTGATTTTATTAACGGCTTTCATGATACGGCGAACGCTATCGCAACCTCGGTATCTACCCGTGCGTTGACGCCGCGTCGTGCGATTATTATGGCTGCAGTCATGAACTTTCTGGGAGCCATATTGTTTACAGGGGTTGCCAAGACGATTGGTGGCAGTATCGCTGACCCTACCAAGCTTACGAACGGGATTGATATCGTCATTGCGACACTAATCGCAGCGATTATCTGGAATCTGCTCACATGGTGGTTCGGTATTCCTTCCTCATCTTCCCACGCCTTGATTGGTGCGCTGGCCGGGGCGGTGTATGTAGGTGCGGGATCAGAGAAATTGAATTGGAGCGGCTTCATCGGGATTGTTGAGGGACTTATTTTCTCCCCGCTGATTGCTTTTGTTGTCGGTTACATTGTGATGATGGTATTGAAATACATCTTCGCTAAACGCAGTCCACATACAGTGAACAAAGGTTTTCGAACGATGCAGGTCATTACGGCAGCGATTCAATCGTTCACGCACGGTACGAATGATGCTCAGAAGGCAATGGGGATTATCACCTTTGCACTCGTTTCGGCGGGTTATCAGGATCATCTGGAAGTGCCGATGTGGGTTAAAATTTCGGCCGCAACAGCCATGGCGCTCGGTACGTCCATTGGAGGCTGGAAGATCATCAAGACGATGGGCACTAAGATTTTTAAAATCGAGCCGATCAATGGGTTCGCCGCAGATATTTCCGGAGCTTCGGTTATTTTCACAGCCACGCTGCTTCATTTACCGGTAAGTACCACTCATGCCATTACTTCGGCTATTTTGGGTGTTGGTTCTGCGAAGCGTTTTTCCGCTGTGCGTTGGTCGCTGGCTGGTCGCATTGTCATTACTTGGGTCATTACGATTCCAATTGCTGCTTTATTGTCAGGTTTGATTTTCAAAATTCTTTTTTAGTTCATCATTATTTCTCGGAAAATAAGTACACACTAAAGGATACACAATAAGCTTCTGTCCGCTTTTTGCGGCAGGGGCTTATTGGCATTACACGGCAAAAACAGGTCCTTAAAACCTTACACGACAAGACAGGTATGTGAAATATTTTTAAAAAATACCTGACATCAAAGTAGTCAATTGTTGATAACTCCTGTAGAATAAACAGAAAACTTTGAACCGTTCAACTGACTGGAGGAACTTATGCAAAAATCTAGAAAACTAATAGTACTCATGATTTGTCTGTTTTTTGTGGTTGCCTTGGCAGGTAATTTTGGCGTAGTGGCACATGCAGAAAACAAAACAAAATATGATATCGGCACGGATACAACGTTTGCCCCTTTTGAGTTTGAAGATGTAGATGGTAAATTTGTCGGAATCGACATGGATCTGCTAGCTGCTATTGCCAAGGATCAGAATTTTGACTATACCATTAAGCCTCTTGGCTTTAATGCCGCAGTGCAGGCCCTTGAAACGAATCAAGTGGACGGCGTCATTGCCGGCATGAGTATTACAGATGAACGTAAGCAAAAATTTGATTTTTCTGAACCGTATTTTGATTCAGGTGTGGTCATGGCGGTCCGTAAGGATAATGATACGATTAAACGCTATGAGGACCTGAAAGGGCAGCGTGTCGCTGTCAAAACAGGAACAGAAGGCTACACGTTCGCAGAGTCCATTAAGGCCAAATATGGCTTTACTACGGTTCCGTTTGATGATTCCTCTCAAATGTACGATGAGGTTAAGACTGGAAACTCAGTTGCATGTTTTGATGACTATCCGGTGCTGGCATACGGAGTGACACAGAATAATGGACTCAAGCTCGTGACGGATAAGGAAAAAGGCGGTTCTTACGGTTTCGCTGTCAATAAAGGCAGAAACCAGGAGCTGGTGGAGAAATTTAATGCAGGGCTTGTGAATCTTCGCAACAGCGGGGAATATGACAAAATCATGTCCAAGTACCTGGGTGAATCCGGCAAAGGTGCGGCACCTGTAGAGCGTGGTCGCTGGGAACTTATTTCCGCTTCCCTGCCTTCGCTGATCAAAGGAATGGGAAATACACTGCTGTACACACTTGTATCCCTGCTCGTAGCTTTTGTGCTGGGTCTGGTGTTCGGCTTTATGAAGGTGAGTCACAATAAACTGTTCCGTGGTATTGCAACAGTTTTTGTCGATATATTCCGTGGTATTCCGTTGATCGTACTTGCTTTCTTTATTTACTTTGGTATTCCGCAGGTACTGGATTTTAAAATGCCGCTCTTTGTCGCGGCCGTACTGACGTTATCTCTGAACGCGGGAGCTTATGTGACGGAGATAATCCGTGGCGGTATTCAGTCCATTGATCCGGGACAAATGGAAGCGGCTCGTTCTCTTGGTTTGCCATACCGGACGGCTATGCTCAAAATCATTTTGCCGCAGGCTGTGAAAATCATGATCCCGTCGTTTATCAATCAGTTGGTTATTACGTTGAAGGATACGTCGATTTTGTCCGTTATCGGTCTGGTCGAATTGACCCAATCGGGTAAGATCATTATTGCGCGGACGTTCCAATCCTTTGATATTTGGCTGGTGGTTGCAGTGATGTATCTTATCGTCATTACAGTCCTGACCAAAATTTCCAACCGTCTTGAAGGGAGAGTTCGCCGTGGGTAAAATTATCGTCAAGAACCTGAAAAAAAGCTATGGCAGTAACGAAGTACTGAAAGGCATTGATATGCAAGTGCAGGAAGGCGAGGTTGTCTGCGTCATTGGCCCCTCGGGTTCGGGGAAAAGTACGTTTTTACGTTGTATGAATCTGCTGGAGGAAATTACCGAAGGCGAGGTCATCGTGGATGACTACAACTTGAGTGACAAGAGTGTGGACATTAACAAGGTCCGTGAAAATATAGGCATGGTGTTTCAGCATTTCAACCTGTTCCCGCATATGACGGTGCTCAAGAACATTATGTTCGCGCCGACAGAACTGGGTAAACAGTCCAAGGCAGAGGCCCGGGAGACCGCGTTGAAGCTGCTGGAGCGTGTGGGTTTGTCCGATAAGGCAGATGCATTGCCAGGACAGTTGTCCGGCGGTCAGAAGCAGCGTGTGGCGATTGCACGCGCGCTGGCAATGAACCCGGATATTATGCTGTTTGACGAGCCGACCTCGGCGCTTGATCCTGAAATGGTCGGAGAAGTGCTCGGCGTCATGAACGATCTGGCCCGTGAAGGTATGACGATGATGATTGTGACGCATGAGATGGGTTTTGCACGCGAAGTAAGCGACCGTGTCGTGTTCATGGACGGCGGCTATATCGTGGAGGAAGGAACGCCACAAGAGGTATTCGGTAATCCGCAAAATGAGCGGACGATTAGTTTTTTGGAAAAGGTGTTGTAGAGGGCAGGGTTTGTGGTGAGCGTTTTTGTGCACGTGGGAGACGCTCCGCGGTCCATTTGATCTTTCGATCGCTGTTGCCCCCGGATTTCCTGAATAAGCTCATGGCTGGAGAAATCCGGGGGCAAAGGCGAGCGCTCACGCTTCTTCAGATTCAAATGAACCGCTGCGCTACTACTCGCTAAACCCGCTCCTTTCTTCGCAAAAGCCTGCCTCACTTTTGAATGAGTAGTTGCAGGGGGAGAGGATGGGGCGCCGCGCGGTGCTTGCTGCTCCGATAGTAGGCTGGGAGTGAATGGGCTCGGTTAAAGTGTGGTTAGTGAGTAGGTACATGGCTAGATGTGATCTTTTGATTGTAAGAGAGAGTCGTTATTACCTTATATAAATCCTTATGTATATCCTTCAAAGGAGTGGGTAGTTTGAAGATCAGGACTTCTAGACAAGAGGATATTCCGGCTTTGGCTTATTGATGGAGGAACTCGGTTATCCTACATCTGTAGAGGAAATGAAGCAGAGATATGATCGTATCGTTGTTTTTGTGATGGATTCAAAACATCGTAATAAAGGCATCGGCAAGGCGCTAAATCAGGAAGCGGAAGCTTGGGCAAGAGAATGGTTTGGCTTGAAATTATATCTTATAAGGATATCTTGGGGGATTATGATGGCCCGGAGATATCCTTTTCTTTATTTTGCTGTATGAAGCTTGAATACGGGGCTTGAGATTTGTATAACGCTAAATATCTTATATACAATGTAAACAGAATCAATGACAGTAGTGTTAGGCGAGGGGGTTGTACGGTGATACGTACATTGGCTATAGGCCATGATCATCAAGTGACGGTGGGGCTGCCACTGGAGCAGATAGTCATGGAGGATTACATATGGATGTGGGTGGACTTTCGCGAGCCTACCGTTCAGGAATCGGAGCTGCTGACGAGTTATTTTCATTTTCATCCGTTGGCTGTAGAAGATTGTTTGCATGTTCTGCAACGTCCAAAACTGGATTACTACGAGGATGTGCAGTTTCTGGTCGTGCATGCGCTGGATGTAGATACATTGGATGCAGAAGAAGTGGATATGTTCATTAGCAGCCGTTTTTTGGTGACATACCATCATCATGAACTGGAGGAGTTGGATCAGGCTTGGGAACGGATTGTCCAGCATGCCAATGAACGTAAAATATGGTCGCGTGGACCGCTGGCTGCGGCTTATACAGTGGTGGACAAGCTGGTGGACAACTATTTCCCAAGTTTGTTCATGATTGAGGATGAGCTGGCAGAGTTGGAGAGCCTGGGCGGGCGTCAATCGGTGGAGGACTTGATGAAGCAGGTATTTGCCCTGCGAGGCAGACTGCTCAAGCTGCGCCGTACGATTGTGCCGATGCGGGATTTAATGTACCGGGTTCTTAATTCGCAGCATGTACAGGGTAAAGGGGAGCATAGGGCCTATTTTACGGATATTTATGACCATCTGCTGAAGCTGACCGACATGCTGGAGGCCGACCGCGAGATGACAGCCGACCTGAGAGACAGTTATATTTCGTTAAATTCTAACCGTATGAATTCGATCATGAAGACGCTGACCGTCATCACGACTGTTTTTATGCCCCTGACGCTGATTGTGGGTATCTATGGTATGAATTTTTCGTATATGCCCGAGCTGGGCTGGAAATACGGTTATTTTGGAGTACTGTTCTTTATGTTCATATTAAGTGCGGCGATGGTAATGTGGTTTATGCGTCGGGGCTGGTTCAAATAAAATAGCCTACTTTCTTTTGCGCTTGCGCGGACGTCTGCGCGGGGTAGTGGTGCTTTTGCGCTGCGTTTTTTTCCGGCGTGGGCGCGGTGGCGTGTATTCATCCAATTCCTCGGCGATTTCCGTTGCAGAATTTTTGCTCGCGGATTTTCCGAATGCTGGGAGCGCGCCCATAATCAGCTTCGCCATTGGAGCAAACTGCTGCACGCTGGACATGACCTTTTGTACCTTGCCGAAAGTAGCGATAATCCCGTCAATGCCGCCCATACGGTCAATGATGCCTTTAATTTCGCCGAGATTGGGAAGGTTACCAAGGTTGCCGAGACCGCCGAGCAGTCCTCCTTTGGCTGGAGCCGGATTTGGTGTGACCACAGCGGCGGATTCTGTAATACTTGATGGCGCTTCATAAGGCACGAGTCCGGAGGAATCGACTTGCGGAACATTGCTGTACGTGTCGAGTCCCGGATATGAAGATGAATTATACGGATCGGAAAGGGAACGCTGTGGCGGCCTCCGATGATAGTAGTTTCCAGGCATGAGATCACATTCCTTTGCAGGTTGATACTCTACTGTATGTTACAAACGCACAGTGGGTTTAGGCGCGTGTCCCGAAATCAGGTATAAAAGCGGATTTGGGCTGTAGCACAGTACGATCCTGCTAAAAAAATAATGCTGTTCTGTGATGCGTGAAATCGTTAACGCTTGAAAAGCCGACTATTCCTCGGGTACAATGGGGATAGATCGTAACCTTGGGAGATGATAATCCATGCAGCTCAAAAAGCTTAATGATAAAAGTATTGATCAATTGTTCGAAGCCATTCTAACTCTCAAAAATTTGGAAGAGTGCTATGTATTCTTCGATGATTTGTGCACGATTAATGAAATTCAATCCCTCTCTCAACGTCTGGAAGTTGCCCGTATGCTGGGTAAAGGCAGTACGTATAACCAGATTGAAGCAGAGACGGGTGCCAGCACAGCTACGATTTCACGTGTTAAACGTTGCCTGAACTACGGTAATGACGGGTATAAATTGACACTTGAGCGTCTGGGACGCTAATGCGAAGCCCTGGGGTACTGGTCATTAGCCATGGCTCAAGGGAGCCGTATTGGGTGGAACAGGTGGATCAGGCAGCCGCAAAGCTTCATTTGCCGAAGGACATGCCAGTAGAGATTTCATTTTTGGAAACGGTTAAAGGAAGATTGATCCAGGATGGTATTGACCGTTTGGAATCTCTAGGTGTGACAGATTTGCTGGTTGTGCCCTTGTTTATGTCGTCCGGTAGCACGCATGTAGATGAGATCAGTTATGCGCTGGGAGTCAAGGATATGCCAGACAAAGAAACGGATTTGAAGCCTTTTCGGATCAAGGCATGTGTACATTTTGGCAGTCCGCTGGATGATGGAGAAGATGTGGCTCACATGGTGTGGGACAAGGTTAGCCCATTGTCGGTTAACCCTTCGAGAGAGACTATTTTGCTCGTGGGACATGGCAGTATGCATGATGGCTTTTTTCAGCGCTGGGAGCGAGGGATTTCTTCGTTAGCCCGTTCGGTGCAAAAGGTGAGTAGTATCGCAACGGACTACGCCTTGCTGAATCCTGAGAGTGTATATGATAAGGTAGCGTATTGGAAGCAGGAGCGGGGTCATGATGTTATTGTGGCGCCGCTTTTTTTAAGCTCGGGATATTTTACAAGCCATATCATTCCTGGACGATTACAAGGGCTTGAATACCGTTATTCGGGAGATCCTCTGCTGCCGCATCCCCTGCTCACAAGCTGGATGAACGGGCAAATTTGTGAACTGCTGCAAAGAATGCAGAAGCATGATTGAGCAACAGGCCGTTTGGTTCAGCTACAGCTTTATCATAGCCTGAAATTTCCGTATTTAGGCAAGCGTTGGCTTCTTTTATTGTAAAAGAGGCCTTTTTCCAGTATGATGATATTTTGTATAGAGTGAATATGATGAATGAGAATATAAACATAAATATCATTAAATATACGGGTGGCGTAACGGGAATGAAAAGTGCTAGATTGATCTATAATCCGACCTCCGGACGTGAGGAAATGAAGCGTCGCCTTGCGGACATCTTGCAGCGTCTGGATGAAGGTGGTATTGAAGCCTCTTGCCATGCAACTACGGGCGAAGGGGATGCAACTCGTGCGACAGCAGAAGCCATTGAGCGCGGGTATGATATGATCATCGCCGCAGGCGGGGATGGTACATTGTACGAAGTTATTAACGGGATGGCCGAAAAGGAAAACCGTCCGCCCTTGGGCGTATTCCCGCTAGGGACGACGAATGATTTTGCCAGAGCTTTGGGGATACCGAGGCAGTGGGAGGATTATTGTGATCTGGTTATTCGTCAAAATCCGAAGCCACTGGATATCGGAAAGGCCAATGATCGGTATTTTATTAACATCGCGGGCGGCGGTACTTTGACCGAACTTACGTATGAAGTGCCGAGTAAGCTGAAAACGATGATTGGACAGTTGGCTTATTATTTTAAAGGTATGGAGAAAATGGTCAGCCTTGCCCCACAAGAGCTGATTATCAAGGCATCGGGTCAGGAAGTGATACACGACGAGTTCATGCTTTTCCTGATCGCTAATACGAACTCGGTAGGCGGGTTTGAAAAGCTGGCGCCCGGTGCGACCATTGATGACGGGCTACTCGATGTGATCGCTGTGCGCAAATGTAATCTGGCGGAAATGATCCGGTTGGTGACACTCGCGCTGCGTGGTGAGCATTTGCAGGACAAGAAGATCGTTTATTTTAAAACGGATTACATGGAAGTTACCTCGCCCGGCTATGTCCAGCTTAATCTGGATGGCGAACTGGGTGGTACCCTGCCAGCGACTTTCCGTAATTTGCCGCAACATTTGAATGTTTTTCGGTAAGGAATGACGGTGAGTGTTTTTGCTTCTTATCGCAGGACAGTACAGTATATGGAATGTAGAGTTGGAAGTTATTTTTCGCTGTGACGATATCGGTTCTTGCCGTTCTCCGTGGGGAGTAACGGCATTTTCGAGTTCACGGTACTGGTGTTAATGTGTAGATCGATGGCCGTGTGATTATATATGGGGTTGTATGCCGATCATGAGCATAAACAGGTTTGAAAAGATTATCAGAAAGAAGTGACATCTATAATGACGACTAACCGTAGCGGACGTGGAAAAAGCCGCCGGAATGCAGCAACTCCCATTCAAGGGAAGCCGCAGAAAAAGACCGTGCCGATGAACAGTGAAAGAGGACAAGGACAGGGCCAGCAGCTTCGAGCTGGAAGCGAAAATGGAAGTGTGAATGGAAGTGCGCAGGAAAGGGAACGGAAGGGATCGGAAAAGGGACGAGGGTCGCGTCGTCCTTCCAGTGGTGGACGGAGTCAGGATTCATCCAATCGTAACCGAGTCAGCGCAGAGCGTACCGATCTGCCTGTGCAAAAAAACGATGAAGCCGAGATGGACATCATTGGCATGAACCATGACGGCGAAGGTGTGGGACGCGTTGAGGGTTTTACGTTGTTCGTTCCAGGCGCGTTGCCGGGTGAAAAGGTGCGGATAAAGGTGCTGAAAACGAAAAAGCAGTATGGCTATGCGAAGCTGCTGGATATCGTGCAGGCAAGCCCTGACCGGATTGCAGCTCCCTGCGCCATCTACGATCAATGCGGCGGCTGTCAGATCCAGCATATGAGCTACGAAGCGCAGCTGGGCTGGAAACGCCAGCATGTCGTGGACGTGCTGGAGCGTATCGGGAAGCTGAGTGTGGTAAAGGTACACCCAACACTGGGGATGAGTGAGCCTTGGCGGTACCGTAACAAAGCCCAAGTGCCGATCGGTGTCACCGAAGGCGGGCTTGTCGGCGGCTTCTACGCACGTGGCAGTCATCGTATCGTGGATATGGAAACCTGTCTCATTCAGGACAAGCGTAACGACGAGGTCGTGACACGTGTTAAAGAGATTGGGCGGACGCTGGGCATCAGCGCATATAATGAAGAAACCGGACGCGGGTTGCTGCGCCATGTCGTCGTCAAGACTGCTTTTCGCACAGGTGAAATGATGCTGGTACTCGTCACGAATGGACGAGATATCCCGCACGTAGATGCCTGGATCGGCAGCATCCGTGAGCATATTCCGCACGTGGCAAGCATTTGCCAGAACGTGAATACCAAGCGAACGAACGTTATTTTTGGCGACGAAACCCGTGTGCTATGGGGCCGTGACGTGATCTACGATTACATCGGAAACGTCCAATTCGCTATTTCCGCGAGATCCTTTTATCAAGTGAACCCTGTTCAAACCGAAGTGCTGTATAGCAAAACCGTTGAATATGCCGGACTCACGGGCAAAGAAACGGTGATCGACGCATACTGCGGTATTGGCACCATTTCCTTGTTCCTGGCTCAGCATGCGGATCAGGTGTATGGGGTGGAGATCGTCAAAGAAGCTATTGAGGATGCACGGAGTAATGCGCTGTTGAACAATATGCGCAATGTGAAGTTTGAGGTAGGCGCGTCCGAAGACGTCATCCCCGCTTGGAAAGAGCAAGGTATCACCGCCGACGTCATCGTCGTCGACCCACCCCGCAAGGGCTGCGATCCCCGCCTGCTCGAAACCATTCTGGAGATGAAGCCAGAGCGCGTGGTCTATGTATCCTGCAATCCGAGCACGCTGGCACGGGATTTAAGAATACTGGAGGATGGTGGGTACCGCACACTGGAAGTGCAGCCCGTGGATATGTTTCCGCATACGGTGCATGTGGAGGCTGTTGTGAGGATTGAAAGGCTGAAAGATTGATGAATAAAGGGATGCAGGCGATTGGCAAAGCTAATCATTTAGTGCGATCCTTGAGAAGATAAAAAAGATATTTATAAAATATTGAGATTTAATAAAAGATGAGGGTTCATGTTATGCCAAAAAACGATAATATGCTGGCAATTCTATGGATGCTGAATTCGGGCGTAAAAATGACTGCAAAACAAATATCCGAAAAGTTAGAAATAAATATAAGGACAGTTTATCGGTATATTGATGCACTATGTGCCAGTGGAGTGCCTATAATATCCGACACAGGTCATAATGGTGGGTATAGCTTGCTGAATAATTTTATCAGAGCACCTCTGCTATTTGATATTGAAGAAAAAAAGGCACTCCTTCATGCTGCTGTTTTTGCAAAAGAAGCCGGATACCCTTTGAGTGAGGCATTAGGCAATGCGACATCAAAATTGAAAATGTATTCGAATCAAGAGCAGGAAAGTATACTTAGCCGTCATTTAGCCGGATTTGAAGTTATAAACCGCATGGGAGACCCTTCTCTTCAGTCGGTATTGGCGGAATTGGAGCAGGCTGTAGCAAACGAATTCTCTGTAGAAATTGATTATCGCACAAGCCACGAAGAACAACCCAAGAATAGGGTGATAGACCCCTATGGAATGGTCTACTGGAACAATAAATGGTATACTGTTGCATTTTGCCACCTAAGGAATGAGATCCGCAGCTTTCGGGCAGATCGAATTCTACAAATCAAGCGTACTCAAATCATATTTAAGCGTCCCGAAGCTTTTTCGGCCCGTGAATTTTTTATGCAAAATCTGTTACCTGATTTAGTGGGCAAGGACGGGTTAATTTCTTTAATTATCGGAGGCAGGTCAGAGGCATTGGATGACTTATGCCTGCATTGGTTTTTGGGGCATCATCTGAAAGAGCGGACATCAAATCAAGCAATCTTTTTACTTGAAGAAAAATCAATTCATATATATGTCCCTTATTTTCTCCTATCCTACGGGAAATCCATTCAAGTAATCGAACCACAGAGTTTGAAGGAAAAACTTGTTGCTGTTGCGTCGGAGCTAATGGAATATTATCAACTTTAATAGCTTCACTGACAGCAGATGTCAGTGAAGCTATTTTATAATGATGATAATCATTGATTACCGATGGATGGTTGGTATCGCTTGATGAATTGTAAAATAAGGAGAACGTGCAAATGAATAATACGGTATACCTTTATGTGTTTGACACAATGTCAGATTGGGAAATAGGTTACTTAACTGCCGAACTGAACTCGGGAAGATATTATAAAAAGGGGCTGGCCCCATCAAAAATAGTTACCGTGGGAATTGAAAAGACTCCTGTAACTACAATGGGCGGATTGAAAATATTGCCTGACATCAAACTGGATGAGTGTATCATTGAAAGCACAGATACATTGATTTTACCCGGTGGAGATACATGGACAGAAACAATTCACCAACCCATCTTAAAAATCGTTGAGAGGTGTTTAAAGGAAGGTATATTGGTTGCAGCGATTTGTGGTGCTACAATGGGACTTGCCCAGACAGGATTGCTGAATTCACGTTGGCATACAAGCAATGATCTGGAATACCTTAAAATGATCTGTCCCACTTACACGGGCGAAAAGTATTACAAAATGGAGTCTGTTGTAACTGATGGAAAACTGATCACTGCATCTGGAATAGCTCCGTTGGAATTTTCTGTACACGTCTTGAAAGCTCTGGGTGTGTTTTCTTCAAAAACATTAGATGCCTGGTATAGTCTTAATAAGACTCATGAATCCAAGTATTTCTATGAGTTGATGAATTCAATCCAATGAAGGTATAAGCATAAAATTGATATATTATGATCATTTAAAGGAGGAGTAAAAATGACTGAAAGCAGAGAATATATGGGAGTGTCAGGTAAATATACAAAGAATGGAACACCTAACGGCTGTACATCTATTACCCCATTTATAACAGTGAAGAATCCTTCTGAGGCAATAGAGTTCTATAAAGCCGTTTTCAATGCAAGGGTTAAAAATATTATTGAATACCCTGAAGGAAATGGGGATAAAATAATTGCTCATGCGGAATTAGATTTTGGAAATGGTTTTTTGCAGCTGGGAGCAGCGAATCCGGCATATAAATTGGTCTTGCCGCCAGATGAAGACAATGCGTGTTATTCTTTAGGAATTTACGTAATTAATGTTGATCAGGTACTTGAAAATGCGGTAGCAAGAGGAGCAAAAGAAAGGGAACCGATTGTAAGCTTTGTTTCAGGTGATCGATTCGCAAGTATATTGGATCCTTTTGGAGTAAGATGGTCTATTTTGACTAGGATTGAGGATTTGTCAGAAGAAGAAAGTAGTCGAAGGGTTGCTGAATGGGCCAAAAGCTTTAGTGGAGAATAAATGCAATAACTGTCTTAATGAAAAGTGTTAAAAGTGACAGTTTGCTGAAATGATGTAATAGAAATGCTGGTGCCAAATCGTTGGCGAAAATAGAAACTTCAAAATTTGAGGTTGAAAAAGCAACCCTTCGAAAATATACCGTGTCGCCAAGGGGCTACCAGCTTCATACGGCATCATGATCACCGCCACAAGGCATGTGGAGAGCATCGCACGTTTGGTATATAAGGGTGTAGAGTGAGTAGAGGGGTTCATTGGGGACGAAAAAAGGACGTGAGCTATCCAAGGCCACTGAAAAAGTCTCTTTAATAAAAAACGTCAAAAAAACGAGCCTCTAGAATCGCTTCTAAGGCTCGTTTCGCGTTTGGGGAATCATATTTGACCCCCTAAAGTTTTGGTGTTTTTAAAAATCAGGTAGTTTTTCAGTGGCCTCGAGCTATTCACGTCCTCTTTTTTATGTCTATTTAATTGCCGAATACATTTCCATCTGATGAAGATCAATAAGCATTTCTGCGCTCTTCAAAATATCCAAACCGATCAGTCCACTAATGTAGTCAATGTTTTCATGAAAAACGCCAAAATCAATCAGGATGTCATTGAGCACAAACTGCCCTAACTGAATTTGATCTACCCGTTTTGAAAAGAATATTCGTTGCCGCCAATACCGAAGCTTAGTTTCGAATGGCGGTGTTTCCATAGTCGAAGGCCAGCCAAATTACGCGCGGAAATATACGCTAAGCCCTTGTTTTTAAATATAAGTAAAGACCATAATCTGTCGACACAGAAGCGTAACCCATTTGTCGTAACATAGCTGTGATATTACCACGGTGATATGTTCCATGATTCACAATGTGGGGGACAATTACGGATACCCTTGTTTTAATGGGGTCGGCAGAAGGATTCTCAATGACAAGAGTCTTGTCTATATTTTCTTTTTGGTTCAGGAACGATTTGAATCTCTCGGATAACTCCAAAAACATGGTCTCCATTTCCTCTAATCCTTTTGACTCAGTTTGTTCTTTTAGTTGTTCAGCTAGCGACAATGCATGGTTCATACTTTTACCAGAAAAAACTTCTATCCATCCAAGATCGGAAAGATAAACATGGGCCAATACATTCGCTAACGAAGGAAATACACTTTGAACTTCTTGACGGTAAGCATCCTTTGGAAGCTCTTTTAATCGCTTGAAAATTTGGTTATTTGCCCATACGTTAAAATCATAAAACTGTAATGCAAAATCTGTCATATGAATCTCCTCTTTTCATGTAGAATATATTTTCCAACTCACTAATTATAAATGAATATATATTTTTGTAAAAGATGGTACTATTCCAACTAAATGGGCTCTAACCTTAGAAATATTCAGATTACACAATGGTGAACATGCTATTTTAAAGAACTCTGCAATGCAAGAGAGCCGGAGGAATCAAAAGCTCAATTTAACTTTCCACGTAAGTTCGTAAATAAAGAAGATGGTTCGAAATATGAAGAAGAGCTGCAAGTATGTTATATTTAACAAACGGCAATCATGATGAACAGCAAATGTAGTGATTTTTTTAGTAAAGCCACAGGGTCGAAGAACAGGTGAACAAAGTGTTCTGATGGTGGAACCGTTACAGGATCGAATATAGATTGACTCAGTTATAGAAAAGGATGAGATTATTTTGGAAAACAACGAAACTCAGCAGGAATTTGCAGAAGTATATGAGCAGCTTAAAGTAGCTGTAAACCGAACCTCCGATTGGAAAGCGCGTCTAGCTGCGGTGAATGATCTGGGTGCATGGAAGAACCAGCAGACGATTGACGTGCTGACACACCGATTGAATAACGATACGGTATACGCTGTTCAGGAAGCCGCTTACCGCAAGCTTCAGGAATGGGGCGAGAATGTACAGCCGCCTGTGCGCAAAGAGGGTGAGCTTGTTAAAGGATTGACGAAGATCCTGGTGCGGATTAAAAAAAGTCTGCCAGCCGATCATACCTATAACGATTTTCGCGAGAAGCTGCGCAAGATGAGAGTCGACATCTATGATGTCTATGAAGGTGATAAAGGTGCTGAGTTTGATCAGTGGCTGGAGCAAAAATGGGCTTCGTTATCCACAAGATAATGTCGGGACCGTTACAGCTTAAGACAAGACCTTAACAAAGACAAGATCTTAACAGGGATAAGGAGTTATCTTTGTTAAGGTCTTTTTTTGGCGGTTCTGGTGCAAGCTGCGCTGGATTGCCAGCCGGGGGAATTGTTAAAGTATGTGAAAGACTAACCTTGGGCTGCCAATTCAAATCTTTGTGCTTGTGACTCATCTGAGAATAGTTCATAGTGATATTTATCATTGAAAAATACGTCCCCATCGTTACATTTTCCCAGTCTCATTGTTCGTAATAAATTGACCGATGTTAGAAAAAATAAATCTCCTTCCTTTCCATTTCATCCCTGAAAAAGTCTACTAAATTGCAGTTGTATTTAGGCGTTTTTTGTCATACAATTCTTCTAATACTACGGACTCGGTCTTGGAAACAGCAAGGTTTGGACGGGGATAGAACGTGATTTCCTTGTATACTTACACTTACGAAGTGTGGAATGACTCTGTAGTCATTCGATCAGCATCAAGGCAGTCCGAGATATTAATAATGTTTGGGGGGAGACGGTTTTCCGAATCATTAACAACGTTTGATGATGAACATATACGAAGGGGAGCGTTCTTTTGGAATCGAAACAATTAACGAGAGGGCTAAAGCCACGGCATGTTGAGCTGATTGCGCTTGGAGGTACAATTGGCGTTGGCTTATTTATGGGGTCGGCAAGTACGATAAAATGGGCGGGGCCTTCTGTGCTGTTGGCTTATCTCTTAGCTGGGATCATTATGTTTTTTGTCATGCGGATGATGGGTGAGATGCTGATTCTCGAACCGGTGACAGGCTCATTCGCTACTTTTGCTCATAAATATATTAGCCCTTTGGCCGGTTTTTTGACCGCTTGGAGCTATTGGTTCTTATGGGTTACTGTAGGGATGGCGGAGGTTACTGCGATTGGAGTGTACGTGGCCTATTGGTTCCCTGACATTCCGCAATGGCTGCCAGCCTTGGTAGGTGTCGTCATTATTGCGTTAGCCAATTTGGCGGCTGTGAAATTTTATGGAGAATTTGAGTTTTGGTTTGCCATGATTAAGATTGTCGCCATTATCTTTATGCTAATTGTTGGCACGGGTATGATCTTCTTTGGCCTGGGGAACGGCGGGCAACCGATTGGTCTCTCCAATCTGTACAGCCATGGCGGTTTTTTTGCGGGTGGTTTGAAAGGTTTTCTATTTGCGCTCTGTATTGTAACGGCCGCTTATCAAGGTATAGAGATGGTGGGCATTACGGCGGGTGAAGCAGAAAATCCGAAGATGACGCTGCGAAAAGCCATTAAGAATATTATCTGGCGTATTCTGATTTTTTACGTGGGTGCGATCTTTGTCATTATTACGATCTATCCATGGAATCAAATTGGCGAGATCGGCAGTCCTTTCGTTCTGACCTTTGCCAAAGTAGGGATTGTTGCCGCTGCGGGAATTATTAATTTCGTTGTTCTCACAGCTGCGATGTCAGGCTGCAACAGCGGGATTTACAGTGCGGGAAGAATGTTATATACATTGTCTAAAAACGGACAGGCCCCCAAGTTCTTTGGGAAAGTATCCGAAAGCGGTGTTCCCAGAAACAGTATTATTGCGACCATTTCCTTGCTGCTGGTGGGAGTGCTGTTTAATTACTTAATCCCTAATTCCAAACTGTTCCTGTATATTTATAGCGCCAGTGTTCTTCCAGGCATGGTACCGTGGTTTGCAATGGCGATCAGCCAATTTAAATTCAGGAAAAAGTGGAAGAATGAAATGGAAGATCATCCCTTCAAGTCTCGTTTTTTCCCGATCAGCAACTACATCACCATTATCTTCTTGTTCCTAGTGATCGTTGGAATGTGGTTCAATCCAGACACGCGCACGTCATTGATTGTCGGAGCAGCATTCATGGCAATCGTCATTGTCGGCTATTTTGTCTTTGGTATGGGGAAGAGGCAGAGAATTGAAGAATTAGATAAGAAGTAGAAGGCTGCTAAATGAGCATTTTGCATAAATTCCAAGAGCGATTTCAAATCAGCAATGTATAGATTGAAACGGTATAGTTCGTCTCTATATTGTACTTTTAAGCGTTAGGAATCGAATTATGCAAAATGCTGAAATATGTAAAATTTGCCGAGTGCCATTCAGGTTATATCCTGAGTTCACTCGGCATTTTTACGTGAGGTTATCCTTTTCGCACAAATTGCGTAAATATAAATACAAAAAAAGTGAGAAAGGAAACGATAAAGCTAGCTAGGGCCATACTATTTCGCTTTGCTTTAAATTCCGAGATGCTGGAAAATAAAAACAGAAGCCCCAGAGAAAATTGTGCAATAGTGAATGAGTGCTTAAAGGTATCCGGATATGCGAGAGAGTATTCTGTAGATATCCATTTTCTTAAACATAGATAAGTTCACCCTTCCTGATCATATTGTATATTCTAAAGATCGACTGTGATACTTCAAATGAACACAAAAATAGAGTAGGCGTAATGTAGGTAAAGAGTTTCCTTTTTGCTTTTGCGTCAGAGAGTGGTTCAGTATTCCCTCATTTTTATTTCTGATAAGATGAATTCCATAATATTGAAGATCCAAGTGTCGCAAAATATTCGTGTTTGAAATTTATTTTCTTCTAGTATTTAACTGTTAAATAGAATGATTGAAAAGATATACTGTTAATAATGATTTGAATTTACTTGGAGAAAAGAGGTTTAGAGTATGTTGTTGAAAAAATGGTCATTATTCTTGATGATAGGTATTCTCATGGTGGCATCTGTGGCCTGGAACGGTGGAGTAACTTATGCAGATTCTTATTATGAATACGCTTGGGATAAGTACAAGGGCACGGAGATCAAGACCTACAGATTGACTCCAGTACCTGGAAGAGCAGGAGAAATGGATCAGAAAAAGTTTTTTGACGCTATCAGCAAAACCCCAAATGTGTATGGGAATTTCAGCGGCTATAAAACAGGGAAAACAACAGGAGTTGTAACCAAGAGTGTAACGGATGGCATTTATAAATTTACGGTTGTTGATTTTATTCGCGATAAGGAGCCTGAAATTGTAGAATACGTAAATCCAAGAGGTGGGATTCCTCATAGATGGGACGGAACTAGTGATATTCGAATTTTTATGAGAGGGTCAGAAGCAACTTCTTTGTCTAAGCTGTTTTATAAGGGGACACCAAGTGAAGGACGATATCATTTTAATGCTAACGATGTCTATTTAGTTACTTTCTGGTCCAGTACAGTAAGACCGATCAGTGGGATGTCTGCCGAAGCGCTAATAGAGGAAGGAACCCCTACGTTTATAAATCGAAAGCTTGTAGGTCAAATAAAAGGCAAAGATCCTGCTGCTTATCCGCAAAATGGAACTTTAAATGGATATTATTATGTTTATAATGGTTCTAAGTATATAGAAGAATAAAAGAGAAAACGGGATTTAAGTAGTAGACTCTACATGATAAGAGATAACATTTTGTATTCTCCATGCCAAATGCGGATACATGATGTTATCTCTTGTTTTATTTGTATGCGTAATTGAAATAACAGCCGAATAAGGCGATAAACATTTAATTACCAATGAAGACCATTATTAAGTGATTGGAATATACGGCTTTAGAAACATATGAATTAGTATGAGAACAGAATTGCTAGAACTACTTTTTTTACTGGCCTTATTCAATCCTGGAGAGATTATTCCGATAGTTTAAATATATACAGTTTGGTGTTAATAGAAATGGAAGTTCGTTTGAAAACAAAAGGGTTATTTTCAAAGTTGAAACAAAGGAACAGGTGAAAGTGATCCAATGCTATCTCGTAAAGGAGGTGTAATGGTCTAAAATAATGAGATGTGAAAAA
Organism: Paenibacillus sp. PvR008; assembly: GCA_040544055.1. GTDB lineage: Bacteria > Bacillota > Bacilli > Paenibacillales > Paenibacillaceae > Paenibacillus. Next base: position 48,370 of record JBEUOG010000016.1, on the reverse strand, counting down.
AAGTTAAAACGAATGAGGCAATACATGGCTGGTTTACTGGCTGTTTGGTTGTTCTGTATACATACTGTGCCTGTTTTTGCAGATAGGGCCTTTAACGATATTGAACATTCCTACGCAGCGGATGCGATTGAGGCCATGGCTGCTCAAGGTTATGTTACGGGTTATCAGGATGGTAGTTTTCGACCTGTACATTTTATTTCGCGGCAGGAATGGGCTAGCATCTTTGCTAAAACCTTAAAACGTACACCTAATGACAAAGACGTTATTTCTTTTCGTGATGTGTCTCCCTGGGCTCTACCTTATGTTCAGATCTTGCAGAAAGAGAACATTACTAAAGGAATTGATGATCAATTATTTGGTGCCAAGCACAATATGACTCGTCAGGATATGGCCGTTTGGTATGCTAGGTATTTTGGTGTTTCTGAAGATACCCGTTCTGTCGGTATATCCAGTTTTGTGGATCAATCTGGTATATCAGACTATGCACAAACGAGCGTGTGGCTGATGGAGCGATTAGAGCTGATAGAGGGGGATACGAATCATTATTTCCACCCCAAAAAATTTGTGACACGACAAGATGCCACGTTGGTTGCTTATCGGGTATGGCTAGGCGGTGACGATCTGAGAGAGCGTGCCAAGCGTTTGCTGGAATCATTAGGAAACGGAGCTGTAACGACGAATCAGCCGTCAAGCCTGCCGGAACCGAAGAAAGTAGCGGTCGACTTGGCACCGGAAATTAGTCACCAACGTGTGAATCCGGAAATCGAGGAGCCTAAAAGTCACAGTCCAAGGCCCGATTCACCGTCAGTGACACCACCGGATCATTCTTCGGATTTTGTAGCGGATGAGGTAGTAATCAAGGCGCCGGAGTTGGTAAATCAACCGGAAACGTATCCTTCGTATCAGCTGTCCTTTGAGATCTACAATAAAGGGCGCTTGGTAAGCATTCCCGATGTCAGCCTCACAAGTGTCACTTACAAATTTAGTGATACATTAGGTGTTTTTGATGAACATGGGAAAATCGCGCATTCCGAAAATATTCCTGCTGCAGATGGTATTATTCCTGTCGAGTTGGAAGTCACCATTGCCAAGCCCCATCGGGTACTTAAAGCACAGACCCAGCTGATCGTGAAAGGGAAGGCTCCTCCAGTAGAGGACCCAAGTGTAATTGTAGCGGATGAGGTAGTAATCAAGGCGCCGGAGTTGGTAAATCAACCGGAAACGTATCCTTCGTATCAGCTGTCCTTTGAGATCTACAATAAAGGGCGCTTGGTAAGCATTCCCGATGTCAGCCTCACAAGTGTCACTTACAAATTTAGTGATACATTAGGTGTTTTTGATGAACATGGGAAAATCGCGCATTCCGAAAATATTCCTGCTGCAGATGGTATTATTCCTGTCGAGTTGGAAGTCACCATTGCCAAGCCCCATCGGGTACTTAAAGCACAGACCCAGCTGATCGTGAAAGGGAAGGCTCCTCCAGTAGAGGATCCAAGTGCAATTGTAGCGGATGAGGTAGTAATCAAGGCGCCGGAGTTGGTAAATCAACCGGAAACGTATCCTTCGTATCAGCTGTCCTTTGAGCTCTACAATAAAGGGCGCTTGGTAAGCATTCCCGATGTCAGCGTCACAAGTGTCACTTACAAATTTAGTGATACATTAGGTGTTTTTGATGAGCATGGGAAAATCGCGCATTCCGAAAATATTCCTGCTGCAGATGGTATTATTCCTGTCGAGTTGGAAGTCACCATTGCCAAACCCTATCAGGTGCTAAAAGCACAGGTCCAACTGATTGTGAAAGGAAAAACTCCTCCGGTAGAGGACCCGAGTGTAATCAGGTCCGTATACTTGGCGACGTACACCATTTCACAGGCCGCTACTCTAGACCCTGCAGCCTGGAGTATGCCCTACGTATTTCATAATGCCAAGGGAGAGGTCATACCGCCCGGTTTGTTGCCGTCAGACTTGAAGCTTCGGATAGAGGATTCCACAGGAATATTTGACGAGGATGGACATATCGCCAATCTGCATTTGATTCCGGCAGTGGACTCTGTCATTCCATTCAAGATCGAGGTTGAATCACCATCTCAGGGAATTCACTTCATATCCGATGCCGAGTTAACTGTAGTACCCGGAAAACGCAAAAAGCAATATTTTGCTGTCTCCATAGTACTGCAGGGAAGTAACGAAGTGGGCAAAACGACCACGGTAGACGAAATTAAGCAAGCTCGTCAATTGCTGATGGATCACTTTGGCCCCAACTTAAAAGTGACCTGGGCTATGCAAAATGAATTTGTTTTTTACATTGAGAATCGCCCGCAGCTTAAACAGGTTTTGGCATACGTGGATCAGTATGGCGATGAAGTCGGGATTATGGACGGGTATGCGAATAACCAGTTTAATCTTCATAGTTGGGAAGATCGGGAGGCCGAGTGGTTGTATATGTATCGTTATACTGCACTCAATGAGCTGCACCAAGGCGGTACGTTGGGATCACCTTCGGTGTTTGAAAGCATGGATACAGACCAGTATCGGAAGTATCTGCCTAAATCATTGTCCAGCTATACGGTGAATCCTGAGCAGGCCCAATGGCTTAACGATCATTATAAGATCACTTCAGCCATGGGGTGGTCGGCTACACAGTATAATGTTAACAACATATCTGGTGAGGGTTCACCTTTGATGCCTTACTGGTCCAATAAGGATAATCCGATTGTTCCCGCACAGGGGCTTTCCGATAATAGCGGTACCGTGTTTATGAACTCGGTTACGATTGATCCCATTGGATCACGCTATACAGAAGGTTCCTCACGCTGGACGCTCGCACCAGGTGACCCAAATATGAATGAAAAAACGGATGCGGCACCACAACTGTATATAGCACAGCAATATCTGGATAATCCTTATCAACGCTTAAATACGGTAAACTACATGTCCATTATTCTGGACATCCACTCGTTTGCCGCAAAACCACACCTGTCTCAAATATGGGATAACTTTGTGAATTACTTCCCTGCTGACCGTGAGGTCGAGATTGTGGGAGTGGACGGGCTGAAGCAGATTTATGAATCGTCAGCTGGATCGAATAATGATCGCTCGGAATTTTCACTCATGTTTAGGGGCTCCGGTATTGCCACGGGCTCCAATAATTCGCCGGCCAATCTGCGTTACTTGTGGACTGAAAACGCCTCACAGCGGATCATTTTATCCAAGGAGGATGGAGATGCGGCATGGTCCATTATTGATTTTACGGACTATACCCGCAGTCCGGTTCCGAAGATGCCATACGGCGAGAAGAATTCGAAAGTGGATGTAAGCTATGTCACCGGAAGGAACTTCAAGCTAGCTCCTACGGCTCCGTTAACAGCAGATGAAATTCAGCGCGTAAAAGATCGTTTGAAGGAGATTTATTTCGCAGAAAAAGTGAACTATCAGTAAGAACAAGAACTGAAGAACCGAGAGCATATCGCTTTCGGTTCTTTTTGGTCTACTCGTCCTTTAGTTACACCCATTCAATAACTTGATCCGCAGGTCGCCGAGTCTTTCCGTGTGGCTCATTCATACGATATCCAAAAGCCACCATGCAGGAAATGCCAAAATGCTCGGCATCCATGATGCCTTCTTCGGAAAGAATTTGTTCGATTTTATTTTTATTAAAACCTTCGATTGGACAGGAGTCAACTCCGATTTGAGCTGCGGCTGTCATCATATTGCCCAGTGCGATATAGGTTTGTCGGCAGCCCCACTCGAACATCGCTCTTTCATTTTCCTCCAGCCCAAAATCCGATTTCAGGAAGGCATCATATACCTTTTCTTTGCCTTGAGCCACTTCAGCAGGCAATTGCTGTACGTTTTCCATTATACCTTTGATATAATCTGATGAGGCCAACATGTCTTTAGGCAATCTGGAGAGAATGAGTACAAAATGGCTCGCTGTAGGCAGTTGTTTTTTGGCCCCCCAAGAGTACGGGAGTAGCTTCTCACGCATAGCATTACTTTGGACGACAACGAATCTCCAGGGTTCAAAGCCGAACGAGCTGGGGGATAAACGACCTGTTTCGAGAATAAAATCGAAGTCCGAATCGCTGATTTTCTTATGGCTGTCAAATTCTTTGGTAGCATGTCTGAACTCATATGCAGATAAGATTTGATTTTTAGTAGTTGTTAAGGTTTCCATAGTTGATTCACTCCTTGTGAATTATTGATTGAATTGACGCTTATCAAGTGCCATGCTTAATATTAGAATATACATGACCATTTTAGAAGTACGCACATTAATGTGCTGTAGTATACAAAATGATACCAAGGGGGAAAAATACCTATGCGAAATCGGAAAGGCGGCTTTGGAGAATGTCCCGATAGAACTCTGACTCCGATTATTAACTTAATGAAGGATTGGGGAGAAGAATATAAAACCAAGCATCGTTCATCAGAAAGCTGCATGGAGCCATCCAAGCCTGGCTTGTAGAGGATGTTCATCTATCAATATAGGTACGTGAAAAAGGCACTTACGATCGTATGCTAGAGCATATACCGTAGTGCCTTTTGCGGTTTATCTATAAGAGCATTTTGCTTTAATCCAGAGAGAGAATGGCAGGGGCAATGTAGGATGATTTGGTCAGGTATTCTTCAGTCCACGGATCATACATCGTGTAGGCGTTATTGCCGCTTTTGGCTACAATGACATAAGCATGACCTTGGCCTGAAGGGGTATATGCCGCGGCAAACACCCATGTACGATCAGAGAGATGCTTATCAATGTATTGTTTGCAGTTATTCGCATATTGGAATTCTTTCGCGGTTCAATTTCCATACCAATTGCTTCGCAGACCTGTTAAGGTGCTCAGGGCACTCGTTTCATTGTCGACGCTGCCACCCACGTTATCACGACCGGCTTGCGTAACTTTATTGGCTGCAAAAGTTCTTACAATATACTCCTGTGCTGTATCTACTACATATTTACGCTGTTGCTGATAACCCGCATATTATTTTTTTGTGATTTTCACCCTTCATATCCAAGCGGATTCTTCAATAGCAAGAGTGATTGCAAGAGTGAGATCGTTTTTTGTTGCAATCGGTTCTGGGACGTCCTTTCATAGGGCTTGAGGAGCCCTTGCGTGTATCGAGTGGCCAAAAAAATCCCCTCAAGTTCACTCGTTTCCTCATGTTAACACAAGGTTTTTTTATGAGTGTCTACTTAAAGGGGATATTGCCACAAATCGTGTTTTGACTGTTTTTTATTTACGATTTCGTCGTAATTACGATAGTATCTTCCTTTTGAATCCAATCTACTTTGGCCCCTAGCGTCTCGCTGATCAGCCGGAGCGGAAGATAGCCAATGCCGTTTACAGTGAAGGGAGGATTTGTGAGTTTCACAACTTTACCGTTCATCGTTGTCTGCCCGTTTTTAAGATTAATTTGCAGAGAGACGGGATTGGCTCCTGTCTTGGACTGATTAATTTTCGCTATTTTGCTGTTAAAATCATAAGTGACCTCGGCCCCCAGCTTGTCAAAAACAGAACGAAGGGGAATAAACGCCTGCCCGTTGCGGGTAATGACACCGTTACTTAGGGGGACAGGTGTATCATTGAGACGGACGAGAATCGGCTTTTGTACAGGAACCGGCGTACTGTAGAGAAATTCATAATCCCCTATGCCAAGCTGCGCATGTTTGTTGACCCCCCAACCCCATAGGGTGCCGCCTGTTTTTTGCATGATCACATGCCGTAATCCAGCCTGGATGCTTTGAATATTTTTGGTGAGTAATTTAAAAGGGACAGTGGACGATAATTTCTCACCTTCCAAGGACGCTTCATATACATTCCCGCCTGTCGTCAGTGCAAGGATAGAGCGTTCAACGATAAAGACGTCTTTGACATCCTTTATACCTGTTAACAATACAGGGTTATTTTCGTTGTGATAGGTTGTACTATCCGAGTAACCTGTGACCGTTTCACCCCAGAACCATAACCGTCCTTGTCGATCAATCGCGAGATTGGAACCCCCAATGGTCTTAATTGTCTGGATGTCCGATAAGGCTTGAATCTGCGATGCAGATAAAGCTTCGGAGGGGGTAGCATTTTTTTCAAATACCTTGGGCCATGTCCATACAGTACCATCTTTCTTTAAGGCTATGTTTTTGGAGATAGCAGTAATATCCTTTAATGATGGAACAGGCTCGAAGCCCTGCAAGGACCTTGTATTTTTCCATACACTTCCGTCCTTCTTCAAGAAGATCCAGCGTTCCTCATTTTGCGGTCTTTCTTCATAGTAACTATCCAATTCTGTAACATTTTCGATGCCGGATAAGGTTTGAAAAGGAGCAAAGTTGCCACCATTTTCGATTCGATCAGCGGATAATACGGTTCCTTCGGCGTTTAGGGCGAGCACATGATCATTCATAATACGCACGTCTATGATGTTTTGTAGTCCTTCCAGAGGAATGAATTTCACGGATTCAGAAATGTTGTTTCTTGGCACATACCAGGCGGAATGATCTTGTAAGGTAAATATCAGATCGCCTTCCTGGATTATATTCGAAAATGTTCTTACGACGTTTGGCTTATCTTCTACACGAGTCGGTACGGATTGATTATAGCCCCATAACCACAAGCTCCCATCGGATTGAATCAGACTCCCGGAATCATAGGAGCGAATACGGGACGTCGATTCATCTTCGGCCGCCCATGCACTGGAGCTGAACAATAACAGCGCGATCATACTGAGTAACAGAGTACGTCTTTTCATACGTTTTTCCTCATTTCTTCATCAATGTATATAAGGAGAATATCTCCTTATCAATAGACGAAGAATATATAGAAAAGTTTTCCAAAAAAATCAATTCCAATAGAATAACCTCCAGAAACCCACGCTTAGAGTGGATTTGGAGGTTATTTTTTAACCTGTTATTCGGCTGCGCACGATCAATAAGGTTTGTTCTTTGATTTGTGCAATTTCGCGGATGAGTGTAGCTGTTTTGGTTTCATAGGATTGTTTGACATCTAAGTCCTTTAGTGAGGCAAGGTTAATGTCAACGGTAAGCAGGGCGGATTGGGCCGCAGCCTCGAACAGAATCGCGCCTATGCCGAGATCAGAAATGACATTTTTATTGGACGCCTCCACAATACGGTAGGCGTGGGACAATCCGTCCCGGCATACTTCCAGCAAACGCATCGGCACCTCAATGGCGGCGATCACTGCGTTCTGTAGGGAATGGGTTCGATAGCGTTTTTCTTCGTCTGTTTCTTTGGGCAAGCGCAATGCGGTCATGTATTGTTCAAAGGATTGAATGTCTGCGGTCATCAGTTCCTCACAGCGCGCAGACAGATTTTCCATGCTATGAATCACTTCAGTGATTTGTCCATGAACATGCGCGTATTTTTCTCCTTGGGAAAGGTTGGCGGTCATGGAGGTCATAGCCGCGCCCAGTGCCGCTGCCAGTGCGGATACACTTCCTCCTCCGGGGGTAGGAGCTGCGCTTCCGGCTTCTTTCAGAAAATGTCGAATGGAATCATTCCACGACAGTTCACTCATGAATAAACCACCTCTCTGGAGTATTGTTGCAGGTCAATCGCTTTGAGCAGATTTTTGTACAAAATTGCAGTCGTTAATGTGCCTACACCGCCGGGAACCGGAGAAATCGCATGTACCTTTTCCCCAACGTCTAAGGCGGCATCCCCCACTATTTTTCCCTCCAGCGTCTCGTTAATTCCCGCATCTACCAAAATCAGGCCGGGATGCACCATATCCTGTGTAATCACATCAGGGCATCCGACTGCGACGAAGGCAATATCTGCATGACTCAAATGCTCTGCAATATCACGTGTGCCCGCATGACAGGCGGTGACGGTCGCATTTTCTCTTTGCAGCATGTGAAAAAGAGGGAGTCCCACGGTCTGTCCGATGCCAACAAGAGTAACATTTTTGCCTGCCAATGTATGGCCGTAATGCTTGATCAGTTCAATACAGGCTTGAGGTGTAGCGGGATACAGTCCAGCTTCCCCTGTAACGGTAGCCAGTTTGTTGCCTGGGGTAATTCCATCAATATCCTTGTACGGGGCGATGGACTGTTTGATGACGGATGCGGATAAATGCCGGGGAAGGGGCAATTCCAGCATAATGCCATGAACATGAGAGGCTTCATTCAGGCTGCCGATCAGGTGAAGGAGTTCGGCTTCGCTTACATGGCGGTCAAAGGTATGGAGATGAAAGGAGATGCCCAGCTTCTCCGCTATTTTTTGCTTGGTCCGGGCGTAGTAGGCAGAGGCAGGATCGCCTTCTACCAACAGTGTTGCCAAATGAGGGCGATGCCCTTGCTGTTTCATTTGTTCTACCTTGGTACGGATCGTTGCATACACTTGCTCAGCTGCTTCTTTGGATTTCATAATGATAGCCATAGTTCGAACCTCCTCTAAATTTATCGCATAATGGAATCAACAGGGTGTCATGGCTTGTAAAACGAAAAAAAGTATTTGCACAAGGTCGTCAAGACAGACGAATCCTCTGCAAATACTTCTCCCAGGCGAACGGCACGCTTTCATTGTATGCTCCCTCGTGGTTGATTCCACTGACTTCGCCAGTCACATACAGCGTTATTTACTTTGTATTTTAACAAATATTCTCCCGAAAATAAACCCGTAAACCATTGGCAAAGAGGTCATGTTATTTGTCTATATGACAAATGTCATATTCCTGAACTGACATTTATGACTACATCGAACACAGGTATCCCCTTATACTGAGGTTAGATCAACATGTACGCCTGACGAGATCAAGGTATGGGCGTCATTTTAAAGGAGGATCAACATTAAGTATGACACAACTCCCATTAGCCCAATTGAAAAAAAATATGGTTCCCTATGAGAAAATAAACACGAAATCCAGCGTTCTGCAACTCATTAACACCCTGGGCCCACTGATCCTGCTATGGTATGCCGCTTATCTTAGTCTGTCGGTATCGTATTGGCTGACCCTTCCCATTACTATTATTGCTTCCGGGTTTGTTATACGAACGTTTATCATTTTTCATGATTGCGGTCATCAATCGTTCTTCAAAAGCCGCAGGCTGAATGACATTGTGGGCACGATTACAGGTGTTATTACACTTTGCCCGTATGACCAATGGAAAAATAGTCACGCGATCCACCATGCAACCAGCAGTAATCTGGACAAACGAGGCACAGGTGATATGTGGGTGCTTACGGTGGAAGAGTATGTAGAAGCTTCTGCATGGACACGACTGGCTTATCGTATATACCGGAGTCCATGGGGTATGTTCGGACTCGGTCCAATCTACACTTTTTTGATTTCCTATCGCTTTAACACAAAGAAGGCAAAACGCAAGGAAAGAATAAATACGCATGTAACGAATATATCTCTAGTTTTATTGTACGCTCTGTTGTGCTGGGCCATCGGATGGCAGAATTTTGTTTTGATACAGGCACCTATTTTTTTTGTATCAGGTGTGCTGGGAATCTGGTTGTTCTATGTACAGCATCAGTTTGAGGATTCGTATTTTGAGCATGATGAAGAGTGGAGCTATATTAATGCAGCCGTAGAAGGCAGCTCTTATTATAAGCTTCCTAAGGTGTTGCAATGGATTACGGGCAATATCGGCTTCCATCATGTTCATCATTTGAGTCCGAAAGTACCGAATTACAATTTGGAGAAGGCGCATGATGCCACCCCGCAGCTTCAAAAAGCGACGACCATCACGGTAAGCACCAGTCTGCAATCTCTGAAGTTCCGGCTTTGGGATGAAAGTACGAAAACCTTTTTGACCTTTAAACAAGTGAAGCCGTTGCTCAGCAAACGGGTTGCCGTTACGAAATCCGTTCCCACACCTGTTGTGAGCACGGAAAGAAAATAACTTTGTACGAAACGCGGTATGATAAGATAAGGGATGTAAGCTCAATTAGTGCAATCATAAAGGGTGGGCAGGATGCAAAAATGGTATCAGATTTTCCAAAGAAATACGGGGCTTAGCCCTTATGTGTGGATTGTCTTTTATATCCTGCCCTTTTACTTTTTTAGCTCCTCATCTACAAGTCATATTATTCTGGGCACCGCCATTATTTTAGTGTTTTTTGCTTGTTATGTACTGGCTTTTGTTTCGCAGGGCTGGCTGATATACTTCTGGACCAGTGTACAGATCGTCATATCGATTACGATGACGCTGCTGTTCAGCTATATGTATTTTTCCATATTTATCGCCTTTCTGATCGGTAATATTAAAAGTAAAGCCGCATTTACGACACTGTATATTCTTCTGATGATTGTTACCATTGGATTGATCAATTATGGTTTTGTTTCTGATAACCCTGTTTTTATTAAGCAGATCCCTTTTATTCTGCTGAATCTGCTTGGTGTAATCTTGATTCCGATAACCACTTTTAACCGAAATAAAAGTGATCGGCTTCAAGTGCAATTGGAGGATGCCAATAAGAAAATATCGGAATTGATTAAGCTGGAGGAGCGGCAAAGAATTGCGCGCGACCTGCATGATACTCTCGGTCAGAAGCTGTCACTCATCGGACTGAAAAGTGATTTGGCTGGCAAGCTGATGGATCAGTACCCGGAGCGGGCTCACGCTGAAATTAACGATGTCCGTCTTACGGCGAGAAGTGCGTTAAAAGAAGTGCGGGAAATGGTCACTCAGATGCGAGGTATGCGATTAGAGGATGAATTACTGCGTATTCGGCAGATTTTAAAGGCTGCTCACATTGAATTCACCTTGGAGGGCGACCCAAAGCTGGAGCATACGTCTTTGATGAACGAGAATGTGCTTAGTATGTGCATGAAAGAGGCGGTGACCAATGTGGTTAAGCACAGTGGTGCTACAGCCTGCTCCATTGCCATTGAGCCGTCTCGTAAGGAGCTGACCCTTCGGATTCAGGACAATGGAGTCGGCGTTACGGGAGAAAATGCAGCCTTTCGGGGGAATGGTCTGCGAGGGATGAAGGAAAGGCTCGAATTTGTGAACGGCTGTATGGAACTGCGTTCAGATCAGGGAACGGCTCTGATCATTAAAGTGCCGAATATCACTGAAAAGCCAAATGAGGAGGTGGGGCCATGATTCGAATCGTCATTGCGGAAGACCAGCGTATGCTGCTGGGTGCTTTGGCCTCCCTGCTGGACTTGGAAGAGGACATGAAAGTAGTCGGAAAAGCAAGCAACGGGGAAGAGGCTTTAGAGCTGGTCAAGCTGCATCAGCCAGATATATGCATCATGGATATCGAAATGCCAATCAAGAGCGGATTGGATGCGGCTGAGGAACTTAAGGGCTTGAATTGCAAGGTGCTGATTCTGACCACCTTTGCCCGTCCCGGATATTTTGAACGGGCCATCAAGGCAGGCACGCACGGTTATCTGCTCAAGGACAGTCCCAGTGAAGAACTGGCTTCCTCGATTCGAAGTATTATGACAGGCCACCGCATTTATGCTCCAGAGCTGGTCGATGATGCTTATGCCGAAGTTAACCCGCTGACCGAGCGTGAGAAGACCGTCTTGGCGCTCATTGCTGACGGGAAGAACACCAAAGAGATTGCTGGTGAGCTGTACCTAACGACAGGGACGGTGCGCAATTACATTTCAGTCATTCTGGATAAGCTGGGCGTCAGCAACCGGATTGAGGCGATTACACGTTTTAATGAAAAAGGCTGGTTTAAATAAGCGACAGACAGAAATGTCCAAGGAGAAACAGGGTAGCTATGAAGGAAGACATAGCCTCTCTGTTTTGTTGTTTTATCCGTAGATTTGATATGCCTTTAGCCTACTTCCTTGTGATACAATAGGATAGCTGTCCATGGGATGGACCGAAGTACAAGGAGGAACGGAACCACATGAAACAAGCCCCATTTATAGCTGTTGAAGGGCCGATCGGAGCAGGAAAAACGACTTTGGCTTCGATGCTTTCAACGGAGCTGCATATGCCGATTATTAAAGAGATTGTCGAGGAGAACCCGTTTCTCGATAAATTTTATCAAAATATAGATGAGTGGAGCTTTCAACTGGAAATGTTCTTTCTCTGCAATCGGTACAAGCAACTGGAGGATACCGGCCTGCAATATATCGAGAAAGCACAGCCTGTTATTTCCGACTATCATATTTATAAAAATCTGATTTTTGCTGAGCGAACCCTAAAGGGTGTGAAGCTCGAAAAATATCGCCAAATCTATCATCTGCTCACCGACGATATGCCTAAGCCGGACGTGATCATCTACATTAAAGCCGATTTGGATACGTTGCTGGGCAGAATTCGCAAACGGGCGCGCTCCTTTGAACAGGAGATGGACCCGGCATATCTGGAGCAACTCATCATCGATTATGATAAGGGCATGCAATTTCTCGCCGAACAGGCTCCTTTTCCCAAGATATTGACCGTTAACGGGAATGAGATTGATTTTGTAGAAAACCGAGCACAATTTGAACAGATTGTTTCCGATGTAAAGGAGCTTATACAATGAATAATTACAACATCCCCGCGAATGCCCTGATTACGGTAGCGGGTACGGTAGGTGTGGGTAAATCCACGCTAACGAGCGCTCTGGCTGAACGCCTGGGCTTCAAAACCTCACTGGAGAAGGTAGAACATAATCCATATCTGGAGAAGTTTTATCACGATTTCGAAAGATGGAGCTTTCATCTGCAAATTTATTTCCTGGCCGAGCGCTTCAAGGAGCAAAAAAATATTTTCTTATCCGGTGGAGGCTTTGTGCAGGACCGTTCGATTTATGAGGACACAGGAATTTTTGCGAAAATGCATGCTGATCAGGGGACGATGAACCCTACGGATTATGAAACGTATACCAGTCTGTTTGAGGCGATGGTGATGACGCCATTTTTCCCGCACCCGGATGTACTGGTCTATCTGGAAGGCAGCTTGCCATCCATACTGAGCCGGATCGAGGAGCGTGGTCGTGAAATGGAGATCCAGACAGAGCGATCTTATTGGGAGCAAATGTATCGCAGATATTCCAATTGGATCAACGGGTTCGATGCCTGTCCTGTGCTGCGTCTGAACATTGATGAATATGACGTGCATAACCCAGCTTCCATGGATGCCATTTTGGTAGAGGTAGGCAAGGTAATTTCTAAAAAATAGAGGTATAAAACCCAATAAACATACAAGGACTGTGGTACAATCAGAATGAATTTGGCTGATGACCGCAGTCTTTTTTTGTCGAATGGAGGATCTTTATGGAACGAAGTATGCTTAACCGTATAGTGGACAAGCTTAGGCTAGGATGCGAGAATAGATACATATTTTAAATGTAAAATACTCACGGGGAAGGATGGGATGCTGTGATACGTTTTGGTATTGTTGGAACCAACTGGATAACGGAGAGGTTTATTCAAGCCGCGGTAGAGACGGACGAATTTGCCCTGACGGCGGTGTACTCACGAACAGAGGATAAAGGCAAAGCTTTTGCTGCCAAGAACAACAGACATCCGGAGGTATTTACAGACTTGGGGCAAATGGCTGCAAGTGATCAGGTGGATGCCGTATACATTGCCAGTCCCAACTCCTTGCATGCGGAGCAGGCGATTATGTGCATGAATCACGGAAAGCACGTACTGTGTGAGAAGCCGTTTGCCTCCAATGCAACGGAGGTGCAGAGCATGATTGAGGCTGCGCGCAACAATGATGTTTTGCTGATGGAGGCCATTAAATCTACGCTAATGCCAAACTTTAAAATTGTTAAAGACCATATGTATAAAATAGGCCGGGTTCGGCGGTATTTTGCAAGTTATTGTCAATATTCATCACGCTTTGATGCTTTTAAGCAAGGAAAAGTGTTGAATGCCTTTAATCCGGCTTTTTCGAATGGCTCATTGATGGATCTTGGGGTTTATTGCCTGTATCCTATGGTGGCATTGTTCGGCAAACCGGAGGAAGTTCGCGCGGTTGGCGTACTCCTGTCCTCTGGTATAGATGGGGAAGGCAGCATTGCTATGCGATATCCGGATATGGATGCCGTCGTCATGCATTCCAAAATTACCGATTCATATTTGCCTGCCGAAATTCAGGGTGAAAATGGAACGATGGTGATTGATAAAATTAGCCAACCGTATGAGGTGAAAATTCATTATCGGGACGGCACGATTGAGGATTTGACGAAAGCACAGACGCGTGAACCGATGTATTATGAAATTCAGGAGTTTATTGATCTGATTAAAAGCGGAGAACGCAATAGCTCCATTAATTCACTGGAGTGTTCACTCGCAGTCGCTGAAGTGATGGAGGATGCAAGACAGCAGATCGGCCTTCGCTTTGAAGCGGATTTGAAAAATACGTCTGCACGTTAGTTGGTTAGTGATTTAACGATACTCTTAAACAGTGAACAGGGCTGCCGGGCATGCCTACATTAAAATCGGACCGGATGATCTGATCGCTCATACGGTGGAATTTCGGGAAGCGGCTGGCTGCGGTGAAAGAAGATTTTAAACGTACGCATTCAGCGGCACAATAAGCATCATCGATGAGGTAAAGCAGAGCGATCTATATGAATAGTATAAAAGGATATCCTACAGTCTTGTTGACTGCATGGATATCCTTTTCATTTTCTTAGGGGACGTCTGCTGCTGTGCTTGTAATACTTACGCCCTGTTCGGAAGCTGGTAAAACGTACATAATGCTATTAACAGGCTCAACGTTTAAATGTTGTCCACATGATGAACGGAGCGTTCATTTTGAACATTGCCGGTATTCAATAAATCGCCAGGTTCAATAAGAGCAACGTAAGCCTCTTCTTCTGCAAAAGGCATATGCTCTACGCCTTTAGGGATAACCACCATTTCACCTTCGTTCAGGTGTATATCCTTATCGCGTAGTTTTATAGTCAATTTCCCTTTAATGACAAGGAATAATTCGTCGGATTGATCATGGTGATGCCATAGAAATTCACCTTTGACTTTAACGATTTTCACGGCTGAATCATTTACATTGGCAACGATGCGGGGGCTGAAATATTCTTGAATCTGATCAAATTTGGACAACAAATTTACCTTTTCAATCATGAAAGATCCCTCCTCTAGTAGATGCTGCAATAGTATAACAGAGAGACGGATAAGTGGCTAGAAATTTCCACGCAGATATAGCGGGCTGAAACGATGGCTTATCAAGAAATCAACGGAGTACGCGTGTGGGGAATACCTGATTCAGGGGCGTTATCTCAAGCCCGTGCATTTCTTTGTTTGCTTTTGGAGCATTGCTCCTTTTCAAATCACAGGCTGCGGCCATTATTAGCTCGTGTGTTATCGGATTCTCCATTTCGGGTGTGCTTCAGCTGATTTTCCGGTACAGTACAGTTTTTCCAGCGAATCGCATATTCCCCTCCAAAATCGTGCTGGAAACGGAATAGGAGGGCAGGCTGAACCTAATCATCAGCAGGCTTGTTCAGAATGCGTTATACTATGAAATATTGTAAATGCTCGACTTAAAACTGTTATTTGGGAGTGAGTTTGATATGGCAAAAATCGTTAAGGTGAAAGATGTTCTGATCGGTGAAGGCGCGCCTAAAATCTGTGTTCCGATGGTGGGAGAAACGTTGGAGCAACTGAAGGAAGAAGCTGCCTATTTGCGTACACTCGACCTGGATATCGTGGAGTGGAGAGTCGATTTTTTCGAGCATGTAGAGGATTTGGAGAAGGTTAAGGCTGTCTTGATTGAAATCCGGTCCATCTTGGCGAATATTCCGCTCGTCTTTACGTTCCGCAGCGCCCGGGAAGGCGGGGAAAAGGAAATCAGTACGGCGAGTTATGTGGAGTTGAACCGCACGGCAGCCGAGACGGGACAGGTAGATATCATTGATGTGGAGCTTTTTAATGACGAAGCCGATGTGAAGGCGCTGGTGGAAGCTGCGCATAAGCATAACGTATCCGTGATTATATCCAACCACGATTTCCAGAAGACACCGCCGAAGGAGGAAATCGTATCTCGGTTGCGTAAGGCGCAGGAGCTGGGAGGCGATCTGCCTAAAATAGCAGTTATGCCGACAAGTACGGCCGATGTGCTGACCTTGCTGGATGCCACGCGTACCATGGCAGAGGAATATGCAGATCGGCCTATTATTACGATGTCGATGGCGGGAAAAGGTGTCGTCAGCCGTCTGACCGGAGAGCTGTTTGGTTCGGCTCTGACCTTTGGTGCCGCTAAGAAAGCTTCGGCGCCGGGGCAGATACCTGTCACTGAACTGAGAGAGATATTGACAGTGCTGCACAGTCATTCATAAAGAACGAATGGTATTAATGCTGGCAACTCATGAACCAGCATCAAAAAAAGGAAGGCTCGCATGCAGTAAGCATGATTGAGCCTTCCTTTTTGTTAAGTGTTTGTGAGTTCAGGAGACGCAAGCGGTCTGCCGATGATTCTGTCAGAAACTTAATTCAATCCACGGGTAGGCTCATACAGTTCCCAACCGAGATTTAGAGTTTGAATAATATAGTCTGCGACTTCTTCCGCATCCAGCTGATCTGTATCGATCTTGGAGTGATTCACCGCGTAAATGTCCTGTCTGGAACGGAAAAGAGCTTCGATTTCCTCCAAATTCTTGTTTTGCAGATTGGGACGGGTATCGTTGAGCATCTTAAGTCGATCCTTCCAGGATTCCCAATTTAAATCCAAGAAGAAAACAATGGATGAAGCCAAACAAGCCTGCTTCACCTCTTCCTGTAAAAACGCACCACCGCCAACGGAAATGATTTTAAGGCGTGTGTTGCTGCACAACTTCAAAATATGCTCTTGTTCAATCTCACGGAAACGCTTCTCTCCGTAAGTTTTGAAAATCTCTGTTGTTGGCATGTTGTACTCTTGTTCAATTTCCTGGTCAATATCCACGAAATCGCGATACAGCTTGCGCGCTAGATGGGAACCGATCGTTGTTTTGCCTACGCCCATAAAGCCGATGAGCACAATATTTTGTTCTCTTAATGGAATCTCACTATTGTTTTGCACGATAACCACTCTTTTCTCACCAGTAATGTTGAGATGTAACGCTTCAAAGCACTAAATACATTATACGTTCATCAAACGTGTCATTCAATAGCATAGATAACTTTGGAAGCAAGGTCCTTTCCAACGTAAAGGATTCGATCCTGAGAGCGGATGTTCCTAGCAGCAAAGCTAAAATTACGAACACTCGTTATCGCAATGTGAAACAATTGTTCAAAGTGTCTTCGGAAAATAAAGTATTAGACCCGACTGCCTGAAATTAAGGGTTTTATGGAAAGAAATATCGTCAGCCTTTTTAAAATAGTATTAGACTAGCCTTAAAATGAAAAAACGGCACACTAAGACTTGAAAAATATAGTCTTAGACTGCCGCTGCTTCTATTGTACTATCGTCTCCTGCTAAAAGCCAAATCTTACGTCGATAATTTTGTCTCCGTATTCATTATAGTTCCAACTCCATAAACACATCCGCTCTTACATAGGGCATGGGCCCGATCTGCTCGACAGGAACGTGCTTAAACCCAACCGATTCGTAAAGATGAACTGCGTTCGGTAGCCTGGTGCTGCTACCCAAAAAGAGCGATGTTGCGCCAAGCACGCGTGCTCGGTTAATGGCGGCATGAATGATTCTCCGTCCGTATCCGCGCCCCCGCAACTCGGGGGTAACACTCATTTTCGAGAGCTCGAACACGCCAGCCCCAGTCGGCACGAGTGCAACGCATCCGACGATCGTATCACCATCACGAGCGATGAGTACGTCTCCCCCTTTGTTCACGATTTTCTCCATCGGGTTATCGAGGATAACCCGGTCCGCCTCTTCGATGGTGAAGATGCGGGCGATCCATTCCTCGTTAAGTGTTTTGAAAGCCCGAGCGTCTTTGGGCGTCTGCATCGAAGCGATCGTAAAGACTGATTCAAGCATGCTATGTTTCCTCCTCTTGTAAATGTTACTTCAACTGTAGAAAAAACTGAACAATTGATCAATGTCGATTTTTAAATTATTATCATAGATAATATCTATGACTGGACGGTGGTAACCAAATGGAACATCGATTATTGACATATTTCTTAATGGTCTGTGAAGAACTTCATTTTACGCGG
This sequence comes from Paenibacillus sp. PvR008, assembly GCA_040544055.1. GTDB lineage: Bacteria > Bacillota > Bacilli > Paenibacillales > Paenibacillaceae > Paenibacillus. Next base: position 30,319 of record JBEUOG010000016.1, on the reverse strand, counting down.
GCTGCCGAACGGTTGATGATCAGCCAGCCGACGCTCAGCCATCAGATCCAGCTGCTAGAGCATCAGTTAGGCGTTCCATTATTTGAACGAATTGGTAAGAAAATATATTTGTCTGAGGCAGGCTACATTTTGCGAAAACACGCGTTAAATGCCTTTCACGAGTTGGACCAAGCTCGGATCGCCATAGAAGAGCTTCAAGATATGAAGCGAGGCCACCTGCGGATTGGTTGTGCAGGCAACCATCTGCTTATGCCTGCCCTCGTCGCGTTTCATCGGCAGTATCCGGAGATTGAGTTGTCCGTTCAGGAACTCTCGACCGAGGAAGTAAGGGAGGGACTGCTCACCAATCGGGTCGATCTCGGCATTGTTTATCTACCGCTGGATCACGAGCAGCTAGAGAGCATTGAGCTGTTCGAGGACGAGTTGCAACTTGCCGTCTCGGCAAGACACCCGCTCGCCGTGACGGATTCCGTCTCCCTCGCTGAGCTTCGAGCGCATCCTCTTGCCATGCTTCAGCCCAAGTTTCTCGTACGCCAGTTCTTTGACAAGTATTGCGAGAATGCAGGCTTCCAATCCAAGCCGTTTCTGGAGCTATCCACTCTAGAATCGCTACTGCAGGTTGCGATGGCAGGCGTTGGCGCAGCCGTACTGCCACGATCTTACCTCCAAACAGTTAACCAGCCTGTTATCAGCAAAATCTGTCTCAAAGATCCTGCTCCCACACGGAAGATTGGTCTGGTTTATCGCAAAACCTCCTATCTCAGTACTGCAATGAAGACATTTATCACCCAAATAATGGTGCGATAATTCTCGACGCATACTTAAAAATACACATAATTTTGTTGAACCCTTTCATTTAGCATAATGCCGCTATTAGTCTATAACTTTATTTTCTGAGAACACAAAGGCTTTAAATCCGGTAATACGAGCGAGTCTGGCAATACTAAATATTAATCGGAACAGGATAGGAGCGCTCAAAAGACAAGCCGGGCTTCGTTCAGAACGAGTACTGTGATATGATCGTGCTATTACATTTTATACAAAAAAGTTGGGAAGCTATGAATCTATTTCATCCATATGTGAATGTTGACGGTACTTTGAATGATACGCAGGTATGGAGTCGGGAAGTTTTATATACTGGTACAAATGGTAGGCATGTTGAACGTTTTTACATATCACCTTCTAAGAGTTATGTGTTCAAGCCGTTAACCAATGATGAGCAAGAAGGCCGGGAGAGATGGGTGTATGAGCATGTACTTCCTTCACTACCGTCGGTTTATCCCCGATTGCTAGATTGGTCTGATTCAGGTGGGGATGGCGGAGTAGAATGGATGATTTTTGAGGACCTGGGTCCGTTACATCATCTACATGAAGAAGAAACCATGTTGCGAGCTGTTGGACTTGTAGCAGGGTGGCATGCTTTGCCGACGGATCGTTTTACCGGAATTACACTGCGAGGACCGAAGCCGCTTATTCAAGATTTGGTTGCTGAACTGTACATGCGCCAGCTTGATGTGCTGAAGCTTTGCAGCTCGTTAGGGGCTCCTAAACAGCAGGTGCAGCGTATGTATGCACAGCTGGATCAGTTCGCTTTTTCCCCGCAGCTTGTGCTGTCTCATGGTGACCTTCATCCGGGAAACTATGCGCTAAGCGGGGAGCGGCTGATGGTTCTGGATTGGGAGCATACCCATTTGAACACACCGCTTTGGGATGTGTATCATCTGATCGACATGTCCCATCCGTTGTTTCCCCGGCGTATGACGTCCGACTTGCGAATTTGCTTGCTGGACAGGTATTTGGAGCAGATGGAGCTGCTGGGAGCAGGACTGGAACGGGGCAGATTTATGCAAGAATACAGCATGTTTGCCGTGGTATTTTCACTATGGATGCTGTTGTTAATTGAAAGTGATTTGCGAAAGATCGGAACGAAATTGCATATAAACGGTGATAAATGGTCAAAAGAGCAATTAGAAGCCCAACGGGGCGAGGCGTTAGCCTGCTTGAACCAATGCGCAGCGATGCTGGAATGGGGACAAGCCAGACGATGTAAAGGGTTTGAGCTACAGCATGCATACAGATCGTAAACGAAGGTGGGGACATACATGAAAAAAGTCGGTTTGGTCATGAGAAAAATACAGTTTGCCGAAGCGCAGGGTCCGCGTATTTTTGCGGAACGTCTGAAGCAGATCGGTCTGGAGCTGGGCGTGGACATCGTATTTGTGTCACCGGAGCGTCATGTCAGTAGCCATGATTGGCTTCCCGGTTATGAGCATGAAAAGGGTGATCTGGTCAATTATGACGTGGTACTTGACCAGCTTCATGAGCAGCAGATTGAGCATGTTATTTATACGGTGTCCGGCTTTACATATTTGAATATGTTTTTTAAAAAAAGCGTGCTTTTTCCGCACAGTTTTCCTGATCCGGCGCTTACAGGCTATGAGATGATGAAGCCTTTTTATCAGATCGTGGACAAGGCTATTGTGCAGACTGACTTTCTCAAGCAGGAGATGGCATCCAAATTTGGTGTAACCGATGTGACGGTCATCCCGATTGGATTTAATGAACGGCTGGTGGAAAAGCATTTTGACCCTTCGCAGGTCGTGGAGAATCGGGTGATGTGGATCGGAAGGGATGAGGAGAATCGGCGTCCTGATCTGGTACTGGAGTATGCACGTTATAATCCCGACAAGGAAGTTTACATGGTGTTTGGCGGGGAACGCTACAAGGAAAGCATGAAGAAGTACGATATCCCTGACAATGTGAAGCTTCAATTTGCGTTGACGCAAGATGAGGTATTCGCGCTGATGAATACGGCCAAAGTATACTGGAGCTGCTCCAAATTCGATACGTTTGCGATGCCGCTGACCGAAGCGCTGGCTATGGGTAAAATCGTCGTGAAGCCTGAGCATCCTTGCTACGGACATATCAGCTCCACGCACTCTTTTTCGGGCAATGAGAAAAACTGGTTCGAGCTGGTCAATATGGCTGCTGCCTCACCTCGTCGGGTTTCCACGGAAAATCAGGCGTATGCCATGGAGAAGTTTTCGAGCAAGGTGATGAAGCAGGGGTATCGGGATTTTTTTGAGAATTGGTTAAGCTGAGTGGCGAGGCAGAATACTTCGGTTTCAACACGCGTTTTAAGCGTCCAAAATTAGAGGATGGATTACAAAAAGGGGACTTTCGCTTTTACATACTAAGCAGATAAGATTTATGTATTTTACAAAAGCGACAGGTATGAGCGGGTTAAATATGTTATTTTTATAGTATGGACCTATCCAAGGAGGATACAATGATGACGCTTAAAGTGGTACATAGTATTACAGATTTAATTGGAGATACGCCTTGTGTGCGGCTCCAACGGTTAACCGGACCGCAGGATGCGGAAGTGTATGTGAAGCTGGAATACTTTAATCCCAGCGGCAGTGTTAAGGATCGGGCGGCGAGTAATTTGATTGACGAGGCGGAAAAGGCTGGGCACTTAAAGCCGGGTGGAACCATTATTGAGCCGACTAGTGGCAACACGGGGATTGGTTTGGCGATGAATGCGGCAGCCAGAGGCTACCGTGCGATTTTGGTGATGCCGTCGAATATGACGAGGGAACGAATCAATATTTTAAAAGCGTATGGGGCTGAGGTTGTGCTGACACCAGCGGAGGAACGGATGTCAGGAGCGATTCGCAAGGCGCTGGAGCTGGGGGCTGAGATTGAAGGGAGCTTTATCCCGCATCAATTTGAAAACGAGGCCAACCCGGATATCCACCGTACGACGACTGCGCTTGAAATTTTGGAGCAGACGGAAGGCAAGCTGGACGTGTTCGTCGCTTCTTCAGGAACAGGCGGTACGATTACGGGAACGGGTGAGGTGCTGCGCCAGCATTTGCCGGACCTGCGGGTTGTCGTGGTAGAGCCAAAGGGTTCGCCAGTGCTGTCAGGGGGCAAGCCCGGTCCGCATAAGCTGGTTGGTACTAGCCCAGGATTTGTTCCTGCCGTACTGAATACGGATATTTATGACGAAATCATACAGGTTTCGGATGAGGATGCGATTGCGATGACACGGGCCATTGCTGCTCAGGAAGGAATTCTCGTCGGACCTTCCAGCGGAGCTACCATATGGACGGCAATTCAGGAAGCTCGGCGCTTGGGACCGGGCAAACGAGTGCTTTGTATTGCCCCGGATACAGGAGAGCGTTATTTGAGCATGGGGATTTTCGGATAAAAAAGGTGCGATTCGAGGCACATCGTTATACACGACCACATGTACGTCCACCCTTTGTTCTAGTAGGTAGAGGATGGACCTGTTTGTGTTCAAGTAGCCAGTAGCTAATCCTCTTCGTATCTTGCAAGTGCCCTGGCGGTTGTTTCCTTCATTCGGGAAATGAGCCGGGAGCCTTGGACGACCTTGACGCGTTTGCCGAGGAAACGGATTTTGGACAGTACATATTCATTTTCGTCTGCCTGAAAAGTGAGCGTAATGCGATAGGTATCAGCATCCTGAACATACTCTACTTCTTTCTCAAAGCAGGAAAAGGCGTATAAAATACGGGACATTTCCCCGTTGTAGATAGGAATAATTTCGATGATACCCTGTTCTTTGCGTGACTCCAGAATACCGAGTATACGTTGGGTGAATTTTTCGGTCTCTTCAGGTGAAATTTCCTCTTCGGTGATGGTTACGATGTTGGACAGCTTGGTGGACATCAGCGCACGGTGTCTGCGATTGTACCAAAGCAGGCTCCATTCCTTTTTGACCATGGAAAATTCCAGCTTATACGGAAAACCGGACATGCGCTCATGAACACGCCCGTTGCGCATTCTGTAGCTCATACAGATACCTGAGCGGGACCGCAAGATGGGACGCAATATACGCAGGAGCGGATGATAGACCGGGGAGGCAGGAATGCCGGCCTTTTCCCTCAAGCTGCCATCGACCTCCAGCGGCTCGTCTTCTGCGAGCATGAGGAGAAGCTTATCGAGCGTAGACGGGGTAAAAGCCTCTGCCGCCGCCGGATCTGCCAGCATGGACTGGAGCCAGATTCTTTCCTGCGATGTGGTAGCAAAAGCGCCCGATTCATCCAGCCGCGTGACGATCTGATAGTTAAATATTTTCTCGAATAGGCTCATAATAGGCTTGAAGCTCCTTCCATTCCTGCTTGAATTCCTGACGCAGCCGCTTGGGTTCCAATACCTCACAGCTTGATCCAAAGCTGCGCAGCCACGGTTTAATCTCGGTGATTCCATTCACCGTAATTTCATAGATAAAGGATTCACTTTCTTCCTCCGTGATCGTTCCCCATTGTCCCTGTAACAGCACACGCTCCCGAATAAAGTTACGTTTGGCACCTTCGGGATTGAAAAAACGTACCTGCACCTTCACGGCGCGCCCGGTATCCACAAGCCAACTATACCGCGTTCTTTCTTCCAACACGGCCAGCAGGTCGGCAAAACGCTTCTCGGACACGGGTTCGCCCTCCGCCAACTGTGTCATGCCCTCCATGCGGAACTTCATGATGCCTTTGCCGCCCACATGACCCAGCACATACCAACGCCCGTATTGATGATCATAGATGACTTGCAAGGGGAGAATGGTGTGTTCATGGCCTTCGGTTTCTTTTTCAAACAGTGGATTCGTGTTCTGTGACCCGTACATGCTTCGTTTGGTCGCCGAAAAATACAAAAAATTCACACAGCGACGTTGCCGAATGGCGTGAAGAAGCGGATGAATATGAGCCTCATCCAGGATGCGTGAGTAATAGTGGTATTTGTATAAAAAAGGTTCTGCGATCTCCTGATCCCCCGCTTGACGGCGCATCGCTTTTTTTAAATGATCCCGCAGCAGATATCCCTGTACAGAGGGAAGCTGCGTATTCGCCATAATGTCCACAAAGTCATACAGGTCCAGTAATTCCTCGTCCGTCAGTCCGGTGACCAGATCGTTGCGGACAGCATAGCGATAAGGTCTGCCTCCGGATTCCTTGCGAACCACGCCGACTTCGACGAGATATTTCAGGTCCGAACGGATCGTTTTCTCATCCGGCAGCGCACTGTCGGCAGGCAGCCCGTCGCAGCAGGCATCCAGCAGCTCCATGGTGGTCAGCGGTTGTGACTGTAGCGCTGTCAGCAGAAGGGCCAGGCGGACGCTTTCCGACTCCTTAAGCGATTTGGCCCGAAACAGGAATAGCAGTAGTGGATCAGCGGATTCATAGTAGTTGAAGCGCAGCATTTCATTGAAGTCATGTCCTTGCTCCGCTGGTAATTGCTGCTGCACGGATTGAACGATTTCTTTGAGACGCCGGATTGTTTTATCAAAGGTATGTACCGAAATGCCCAGTCTGTCTGCAAATTGCTGCCGATTATAAGCGCCGCTCGTCAGTGTCAGCATGCGCAGAAATTGAATTTCTTTATCAAAGCTCTCTCTCGCCATGGCGGATTCCCCGTTTCTGTTGCCGTTCTCCGAAAACAAGTATCCCTATATTCTAACAGGGAAGAGATGCAGGAAAAAGGGGATTTATTCATCTTTGTAATACTTTCGCCATGTTCGCGGCAAGCAAAATAAAGGATAATATAAATACCAAGTAGAATCTGCCAACCAAGCCGGGGCGTAGAATGAATGAGGCATATTCAGGAAATATCAAAGTATAAAAGCGGTGGTTAGGGAGGGAATAGCATGACAGATATAAAACATGAGCGGGATTCAATTAAACCGGAAATGCGTGATACGATATTACAAGAGCTACGCGCTTTGGAGCAGGAGGAGCAGGTGCGCATTATATATGCCTGTGAATCAGGCAGTCGGGCCTGGGGATTTCCTTCACAGGACAGTGACTATGATGTACGTTTTATTTATGTGAGGCCCTTGGAGTGGTATTTGTCCATTTTTGATAAACGGGATGTGATTGAGCGCCCGATCAGCGATTTGCTGGATATCAACGGCTGGGATTTGAAAAAGGCGCTCAATCTGTTTCGCAAGTCCAATCCGCCTTTGCTGGAATGGCTGCAATCCCCGATCCCCTATCTGGAGCCGTATTCAGTGGCAGAGCAGATTCGCGCTATATCGCCGTTAACTTTTTCGCCTAAGTCCTGTATGTATCACTATCTGAATATGGCGAGGGGAAACTATCGGGATTATTTGCAAGGAGAACAGGTGAAGATTAAAAAGTATTTTTACGTGCTGCGCCCGCTGCTGGCCTGTGGCTGGATCGAACGCTATAACAGTATGCCTCCGATGGAATTCGAAGACTTGCTGGAGGAATTCATTCCGGCAGATACAGAGCTTTATCAGGTGATCGGACATTTGCTGCAACGTAAAAAAGCCGGCGAGGAACTGGATATGGAGTCACAGCTTTCGGTGGTCAATGATTATATCCAGCAGCAAATGGCTTATTTTGAACAAAAGGCGCCTTTACTCCGTCATATGGAGGGTGGACGTGATCAGCGACTAGATGATTTGTTTCGCGCTGCGGTGAAGGAAGTATGGCAAGCCGAACTGTAAAGACTGGTTCGTTGACTATGGATTGGGAGAAATAGTGGTATGGGTATAGGCTCCGAGATTATTGTCTTATAGAGGAGGAACTGAAATGGGCACATCAATGATTGATATTGGTGTAAATCTGATGCATCGTTCGTTTCATGAGGATCGGGAGCAGGTGGTGAAGAGAGCGGCAGCCGAAGGGATTACGCCGCTGATTATGACCGGGACAAGTGTCCGCAGCAGCCGGGAGGCTTCTCAGTATGCGGCACGTTATCCCGGCAAGCTGTATGCGACGGCTGGTGTGCATCCTCATGATGCCAAAGACTGTACCCCGGATACGATTCAACAGCTCCGTACGCTGGCGGGTCAGCCGCAGGTCGTAGCCATCGGGGAATGCGGGCTGGATTATAACCGTGATTTCTCTCCGCGTGATGTGCAGCGTCAATGGTTTAGGGAACAGATGAAGCTGGCTGGCGAGCTGAAAATGCCATTATTTTTGCATGAGCGGGATGCGCATGAGGATTTTGCGGCTATGCTGCGGGAGCATCATGGGCTGATAGATAAGGCGGTGGTGCATTGCTTTACCGGAACCGCACAGGAGTTGCACATGTATGTAGACATGGGATTGTACATCGGTATTACAGGCTGGATCTGCGACGAACGGCGCGGCAAGCATTTGCGTGAACTGGTCAGGGATATTCCACTGGACCGTCTGATGATTGAAACGGATGCTCCATTTCTCACCCCGCGTAATTTACCTGTAAAGCCGAAGGAAGGACGCAATGAGCCGATCTATCTCGCACATATTGCCGCTACGGTCGCAGAATGTACAGGTCGAAGCATCACGGAGATCGAAATCGCGACGACGGAGACGACCAAACATTTTTTCGGATTATCTGTAGAAGAATAAGTGGTTATTGAAACCAATATTTGGATTGTCAAAGCAATAGATGTGGTGTACATTATAGTGAATTAAAAAGCATTGTCGGGAGCTTGAGAAAGTCAGGCTGAGAGGGTGGCCCTTGCCACCGACCGTGAAATCTGATCTGGGTAATGCCAGCGTAGAGAAACCTAGAGCACTATACAGGAATGCCGCTTGTTTTGCGGGTGTCGATAGATTCAATTCTTATCCTATAATCAAGCTAGACGGCTGCGCTTAGGCTACTGGTTGTATGAGGCATATCGACGAATGATGTTTTGTATGGTGATCGACCTTTTACTGCGCATAAAGCTTGCCTGGAGATTCAGCTCCGGACAAGTTTTTTTTCATGGCCACGAGGCCCATTTTAAGGAAAAAGGGGAGTACATCATAATGAATACTGCTGTAAAAGCGTCTAAAGGATTGAAGCTAACGGATATTTTGGTCACGATTGTGATCGCCGTCGTGTTCGGGTTGGTCTATAAAATATGGGGGCCTGCATATGATCTGGTGAAACCGCTTGGGCTGAACGCCGAGCAATTGGTGTATGGCATGTGGTTTATGGCGGGCACTTTCGCATATCTTATTATCCGCAAGCCGGGAGTTGCGATTTTGGCAGAGGTGGCAGCGGCAACGGTCAGTGCTTTTTTGGGAAGTGAATGGGGGATGTCCACCTTGTACTACGGCTTGCTGCAAGGATTGGGAGCAGAGCTGCTCTTTGCGGTTTTTCTGTACCGGAACGCCAACCTGTGGGTCACTTCGCTGGCTGCGGCTGGATCGGCTATCGTCTCTCTGATTTTAGACTTCAGTTACGGGTATATTGATCAGCTTTCGACCTGGAACTATGTTTTGTATATCGGATTCCGCATGATTGGCAGTATTGTGATTGCCGGGGTGTTTGCGTTCTATCTGGCTAAGGCACTGGAAGTCACCGGGGTGACACGTACCTTGAGACCCACAACGGAACAGGACTATAAGGGGCTGGACTAATGAGTTTGGTTGCCGAAGATGTGATGGCATCGGTCACTCGTCTTCGTTTGAAATTTCCCGGTGAACAGGAGCTGCTTTTTCATAATATGTCTGTATCCGTCTGCAAGGGGGAAAAGCTGCTGCTGCTTGGACCGAGTGGATGTGGTAAATCAACGCTGCTTCAGGTACTGAGCGGTCTGATTCCACGTACGATAGAAGTGCCGATGAAATGTGATGCTGCTGTCATTCCGGCGCGTGCGGGTGTCGTATTTCAAGATCCGGATACGCAGTTTTGTATGTCGTATGCGGACGAGGAGCTGGCTTTTGTATTGGAAAATAATCAGGTTCCCCGGGAGCAAATGCCGTCTCGTATCCGCGAGCTGCTGACGCAGGTCGGTCTTTCAACGGATGGAATACATATGCCGATTGGTAGCATGTCTCAGGGTATGAAGCAACGGCTGGCGATTGCGTCTGTGCTGGCGATGAAGCCGGAGGTGCTTTTTCTGGATGAGCCGACGGCTTTGCTGGATGAAGAAGGCACCGCGCAGGTTTGGGATACGATTCGCCACATTTCGGCAGATCAGACGCTAGTGATTGTGGAGCATAAAATTAATGAAATTGTCCATGATGTGGACCGGATTGTGGTGCTTTCTGCTCAAGGGGAAATCATGGCGGACGGAACTGCGGAAGAGGTTTTTCATGTGCATCGGCAGGCGTTGTCTGATTACGGTGTCTGGTATCCGGGCGTATGGGATGAGGCATCTTCACCACGTTGGAGTGAACAAGGGGCACAGGAGCATGGAGTGGGGAATGACTGCGGGGCGTTCATCTCGGCAGCGGGTACTGCTGTACTGGAGCTGGAGCATTTTAGCGGCCTTCGGGGTTCGAATTCAGTCATTTATGTAGAGCAAGCGCAGGTGAAGCCGGGGGACTGGATTGGTGTGGTCGGTGAAAATGGGGCTGGTAAAAGCTCGCTGCTGCTCTCCATGATGCGCTTGATCCGAACGCAAGGAAGTTACAGCGTGGACGGAATAGAGGCTGGCGGTACGGTACAGCTGGCAGAGCGTATTGCGTTCGTGTTTCAAAATCCGGAGCTGCAATTCGTAGCGCACACCGTTCGGAAGGAACTGGAGTATTCGCTGCCGGAGAGCTTGTATACAGCTGAACAGCGCCGGGAGCGAGTGGATCGAATGCTCGTACAGTTTGGGCTGGAACGGCTGGATGAACGTCATCCGTATCAGCTATCGTTGGGGCAAAAAAGGCGGCTGAGCATTGCCACGGCCATTATCCGTGAGCCAGCGGTGCTGCTGCTGGATGAGCCGACCTTTGGGCAGGATGCGCGCAATACCTTTGTCATGCTGGACATGCTGGAACAGCTTAGAGCGGCAGGCACGGCGATCGTGATGGTCACGCATGACCCGGAAATTGTCCGTCGATATTGCACGGATATATGGCGGATACAGAAGGGGGAACTGCGGCATGAACCTGTCTTTTCCCCATCATGAAACATGGCTGTACCGGGTTAATCCGGGGCTAAAGCTTGTTATGTTTTCCTTGTTGTTCGTGGTCGTCATTCTGATTCACAATCCGAACGTGATGTTCAATGTAGCGTGTGCTATGCTGCTGTTGCTCGTCTGGTCAGGCCATCCGTGGAAGCGACTGCTGCTGTATGGTTCTCCTTTTATACTAGTGTTTATTTCAACCTCCACAGGCATGATGATGTTCGGTAAAGGGGTGACGACCTGGTGGACATGGGGCCTGATCCATATCACGCAGGAAAGCTTTTATCGGGGAATGCATCTTGGATTTCGTGCACTGAGTATGGCGGCGGTTGGACTGTTATTTGGTTTGACAACACGCCCGGTGAACCTGTTTTATTCGCTGATGCAGCAATGGAGGCTTCCTCCGAAATATGCGTACAGCTTTTTGGCGGCGATGCGGATGATACCGATGATGCTGGAAGAATTCCAAACGTTGAGACATGCTCACCGCATTCGGGGTGTACATCAGCATGTGTCCAAATGGAATATGTATGCTACGCTCCGTAGATATGCGATTCCGCTGCTGGCTCAAAGCATCCGGCGCGCCCAGCGAATTGCTATTGCCATGGAGGCCAAGGGGTTTGCCAATGAAACCAAGCGCACGTACTATTATGAGATCCGTTATTCAGCCGTAGATATCGTGTTTATTTGTTATTTTGTGGTGATGATTGCACTGGCTTGGGGAATTGGTATCCAGTTTCCTTATGTGGGGACATGGGATGTACGCTAATTGTTGCCAAAAGGCTTTGCCGCGTTTCGGAGATGCGGGATGGGCGACTGCTTTCAACGCAGCCTGTAGGCGGTTTATCGGACGGTTCAAAAGCGGGAGAAGGTGAAGCCCATGAATGAAATTGTGGCCTGTATAAGGTAATGAAGTCTGTGATGAGCAGATGGAGTTCCTTGTGCAGGTCTTTTTTCTATCCTTTATATGGATATTTTTTAGCGAAAACAGGGTATAAAGTCTTAGTTTTTAAGGTTTTAGGGTGCATACACTGCTATAAATTTTAGTCATTAAGGGTGATGGAGTAATGCTTGCGAGCATATTAAAATAAATATACGAACAAACATTCGTTTTTTGGTTTTGTTAACAGTTTTTTTGTAGCGGTCAAAAAATTCAGCTGACAACGGATCAAAAGCGGAAGCAAGAAAGAAGGGGAACGACATGAAGCTGGCTGTAACTGTAAAAAGTTTGGGAAAAAGAAAGCCGGAACTTGCAAAACAGGAAATGGAGCTGAATCCTGCCCCTGAAACTTTGCGAGAGCTGATTGCTGCTACCGTCGCCCTGAATGTCCGCAGACTGCGTGAAAAGCAGGAAAGTGTCGCACTGATCCCGTTCCTCACAGGGCAGGAGGTTCAGGCGCAGGGCGAGACAGGCAAGGTAGGATTCGGGTCCATCTATAATGATGGCGTTCCTGATGTGGAGGATGCAGTAAACACGGCGATGCAGGCTTTTGAAGACGGGTTGTACAGGGTTTTTGTACGTGATGAGGAAGCCGCTGTGCTGGATGCCCCTTTGTTGCTTGAGGATGGAGACGAGATTGTATTTATACGGTTCACAATGCTAGCCGGAAGCCTATGGTAGAGGGGGAAATGAAATATGCATCAGGGGAAAAATGAACAGGAATATTTCACCGAACTGAAGGGGCGCGCGGTGCAACTGGATGGACAACAACAGGAATTGGCCCAACATGTTATGGAACTGGGTCGAATTCATTACATACGCGAGGATGAGGAGCCTTTTAACGAATGCCAGCGCATATTAAAAGTACAGGCAGAAGCAAGCGGAGATCCGCTGTTTAAGCCACTGGCAGAGGTGCTGCGTCAGTTGATTGGAACAACGGCGGGGGATGTGTTTGCATATATAACGGAGCATGTGACCGAATATCCTTACAGTACAGGGTATGAGCGTAAACCGTTCCGTACCTCGGATATTACATTCCATACTTCGCGGATTTATAAAAGAATGGTGCAGCTTATCCGAATGGACTGGATCGGCTTCTCACTTATAGATTATTTAACGAAAAAGGATTATGAACATGGGAATGACTATCGGATTCAAGAGACGATTAGTGATTGGATAGCCTATGAGTTGGACAACGGTAATCCGCAGGTGCTGAAGGCGCTAAAGGGTATTATTTATGGCGATAACCAGACCGCGCTTCTTACGCGTTCCATGATTAAAGGAATGCTCTTGAGCCATCAAGAGGAGAATTACCACATGATCGGCGAGCTTTTGGCAGCTGCCAAGCTTCAGGAGGGATTGCGCCAAAGCATCGTAGAACAAATGGATGAAGGAACCCCGGAGGCTCTTGTATATCTGTTGAAGGTGATTATCGAACAGGAATTCGTTCGTTACAGCTCGGTGGTACGGGCGCTTGCGGTGTGGACGGGCATGAGCTTGGAGTCTGCTAATCAGCGGGTGGTTCGCCAACTGATCGAGCAGGCGTATGAAGCATTGACGAATAGCGGGCTGCGTCAGGAATGGCTGACTAGCGCGAATGCCAATGAAGTATATATGAGCTTGTGGGCTACCGCAGTATATGAGGAACGTGATCTGTATGGACAGGTTCGACAAGTCATGGAGCAGGGAGCACCTTATCAGAAGATTGTAGCGCTTTATGTACTCTCTAACACTAAAAACAAGGATGTGCGTCTGGGGATTGCCAGAGAATATCTGAATGAGACGAACCCGGAGCTTCAATATTGGGTATTGACGAACTATACAAGTAATTATTTTTACGAATGGGTAGAAGGTGGGACAGTCGCGGATCGGATCGTTAAAGTGGTGCGTTCTCCATTACTGGAAAATAAAGAAGAGCGACGCAAGGATTTTGAGCGACTTCATGCTCTGTTTGAACAGATGAAAAAAGGCGAGTCTACCGAGCCCTCCAAGGTACTGGATTATGTAAACGTTCATCACCGTTCGGATGCGCCAATTCAAAAAATGCTGTATCTCGTCAGTTATGATATGGACGCGACCTGGATCGGTGAAATCGTAGCTTTGAAGGATCAGATTAGCCCTGATCTGCGTGGTGAGCTGCTGAATCAATTTGTGCGGAATCCGGATGATACGGTGCAACGTGAATTTATTTTCTCAAGCCTGTCCGACAAAAGTATGAGCATTCGCGAGTTCGCTGTTGCCAAGGCGCACAAGCTGACGCTGGCGGAAGAGGAAATGCAGCAATTGGAGGGGCTATTGAAGCTCAAGACGGGTTCCCTACGGCAAAGTGTCATTGGTGTGTTGCTGGTACAGCCGGAGAAGTCTCTGAATAGTTCATTGGAGCGGTTGCTTCGGGCAAAGGCGGAACTGCAACGATTGGGCGGACTTGAAATATTGACGAAGATCTATGCAGACCCCGAGCGTGCCGAGCAGTATGAAACCCTCCAGCCTTTAGCAGATATCATTCAGCAGCCGACGGCTAAGGAAGAACAACTGCTGTCCAAGCTGGGGCAGGAGGATGCTTATACGGGGACAAACGGCTTTGGCTTGTACGAGCCTGCTGCCAAGGAGGCTTGGTTGGAGCAACAGCCGGATCTGGGGGATTTCCGGTTGAGTGATGTTTTTGTGGGTTCATTGGAGAAGATGAAGCGGTTCCTGAGCGGACTGAATGAGCTTGTCCACCAGCATCGTGATGTAGAATATACCGCTGAGTATTATTCGGGTTACAAAGAAACGCTGCTAATCGGTGCTAATTTTCGTACCGTGCGGTTGGCTCAGCCTAATGAGGAAGCAGTTTCCATGCTGTCTTTATATCCTCTTCACGAGGAATGGAGTCGTTATTTGCAGGAGAGCGACATGGAAGCCAGTGAACTGCTAGAGCTTGTTTTATATGACCGATTCGAGTCTATGGATCAAACACTTGACCGCTATTACCGTTATTTCTCCAATCATAACATGGACTATTCAGAACTGAGCAAGCACAAGCTGCTGGAAGGATGGCGTAAAGATTTCGCTGAACAAATGTATCCTTTAGATCGAATTAACGAGATGCAGCGATGGATAGCAGAGTTGACGTATAACGATCAGGTAAGCACGCTGATTAATGCTTATTTTCTGGACACTCCCGGTGATAAAACCTTTGATACCATTGATTTCTCGTTGAATACATTGATGCAATCTATGCCGAAGGACAGACCTGCTGAGGACATGGGAATGCTGCACCTGCTGTCCAGCCCGTGGATTGGGTTAGAGAAAGGGCGTATATATGATGATGAGTCCTTTAAACGTTTTTTCCATACTTTTGTTAACTATAATGAACTGGCAGCTGTATTAAATCACTTTTATTCACCGCTGGATCTGGAAGATTATTTTAAAGCGTATGAAAAAGGGCTGATCGGTGTAGGAGAAGTGTATCGGGAACTATTGGCTGGCAGTGACAGCAGAAGACATATGAGTTCCTTAACGAATGCCCGCAATACATGGATTGCCAGCAATCCGGAATTTTTGGAAATACGGCGTACGGTTATTGACCGACTGCTGGAGGTTGAATGGGTTCGAGGTGATTTGCCTACCGAGGCCACGCCAAAAGTGATGGGATTGAGCCGAATTGAAGGCATGGATTATTTCATCCGTATTCTGGATGGACTCGACAAGGAAACGTTCGTGCGCGGTTATGTGTATGGCTACGGTGATCGTATCACCAAAAAGGAATCGTTCAGCCACTTGCTCAAGGCATGTTATCCGCGTGATGGCGAGGATTCTTCTTTGTTGAAGGAAAAGCTGAGTAACGCTAAAATTACGGATAAACGTCTACTGGAGGCGGCAATGTATGCTCCACAGTGGATTGAAATTGTAGCAGGCTACCTCGGATGGGAAGGTCTTCGCAGTGCTGCATGGTATTTCCATGCGCATATTAATGAAGGTTTTTCCGCCGAGAAGGAAACGATTGTAGCTCATTATTCGCCGATTGCTCCGCAGGATTTTAATGATGGAGCCTTCGATATTCACTGGTTTCATGAGGCCTATGAGACGTTGGGCGAGGGACGTTTTGATCTGCTGTACGACTGTGCCAAATATATTTCGGCTGGAGCCAATCATCGCCGATCCCAGTTATTTGCGGATGCGACGCTGGGTAAGCTGAAACTGAGTGAAATGAAAAAGTCGGTGGAAGACAAACGGAACAAGGAACATTTGCTGACCTACAGTCTGATTCCTCTTGTCAAACCTCCCGAACCAGATGTACGGGAACGTTATGAATTCATCCAGAAGTTTCTGGAACAAAGCAAAAAATTCGGGGCACAGCGTAAGGCCAGTGAAGCTCTGGTTTCACGAATTGCGCTTGGGAATTTGGCACGTAATGCAGGCTATGATGATGTAACCCGGCTCGTGTGGGACATGGAAGCCCGTAAGCTGGAGGATCTTCGGTCTTATTTTGAGCCACATGCTTTGGAAGAGACCACAACGATACAGCTGGTCATTGATGAAGAAGGAACGGCAGATATTGAGATTGTCAGCAAAGGGAAGACGCTGAAATCTATTCCGTCTCGCTTCAAGAAGGATGAGTATGTTGCTGCGTTGAAGGAGCTTAAAGGTGATCTGGTGGATCAGTATCGTAGAGCCCGCAAGGAATTGGAACGCTCTATGGAGTCCGGTACAGCCTTTATGGTAAAGGAATTAACGGGATTACTGGGTAACCCTGTGCTTGCTCCGTTGGTGCGGACGCTGGTTTTCAAGGCTGGAGATCGCCTGGGATATTTCAATGAGGGTACATCCGGGTTGGCCGATCCTTCGGGTCAGCAATATCCCGTAAGTGAAGAGGACAAGCTGATCATCGCTCATCCGCTCCATTTGTACCAAAGTGGTCGTTGGAGCGACTTCCAGAAGGATTTATTTAACCGCCAGATTCGTCAGCCGTTTAAGCAGGTGTTCCGTGAGCTGTACTTGCCAAATGCAGATGAACGTGCAAGTGCCACGGTTTCCCGTCGATATGCAGGACATCAGGTACAGCCGAATAAAACGGTAGCCCTACTGAAAGGTCGCCAGTGGACGGTCAGCTATGAGGCAGGACTCCAGAAGGTGTATTATGCCGAAAACCTGATTGCTAACCTGTACGCGATGGCAGATTGGTTCTCACCAGCCGATACCGAGGCTCCTACACTGGAGACGGTGCAATTCTTTGATCGGACAACGTATAAGAGTGTGCCGTTGGAGGAAGTCCCTCCAGTGCTGTTCTCGGAAGTCATGCGGGATGTAGATTTGGTCGTCAGTGTTGCTCATGTGGGTGGTGTTGATCCGGAAGCCAGTCTTACGACTATTGAAATGCGTAGCGTTATTGTGCAGGAATCGTTGCGTCTGCTGAAAATCAGTAATGTATGCTTGGATGGCAATTACGCGCGTGTAGACGGCAGCCTTGGTGAATATGCGGTGCATTTGGGAAGCGGCGGTGTCTACAAGCAGGCGAAGGGAGCGCTGCATATCATTCCGGTGCATTCGCAGCATCGTGGGCGCATCTTCCTGCCGTTCCTGGATGAAGATCCAAGAACAGCCGAGATTTTATCCAAAATTGTACTGCTGGCTGAGGATCAGAAAATCAAGGACCCGCAAATTCTTACCCAGCTTCAGGCGTAGGATTCTACTCTACTCGCAAAGGTGTAGCGTGAAGCCCTGTCCATGCAGATCCGTGTGGCGGGGCTTCATCATTTGCGTCAGATAATTCTTTTGTTCCTGGCAGGCGTTTTGCTAGAATAAAGGGGATTGTGTAAGCCAACGTTAACCCCTATTGCAGGGAGGGACACGAGTATGAGCAAGAAGATCAAATGGGGAATTGTCGGCACGGGATGGATTGTAGATCAATTCGCCGCGGATTTGGCACATGTTACGAACGGGGAAGGGTACGCTGTTGGATCACGCACTATTGAAAGCGCTACTGAATTTGCAACCAAGTATCAAATTGCACGCGCTTACGGAAGCTACGAGGAACTGGCTCAAGATCCCGAGGTAGATGCTATATACATAGGCACTCCTCATCCTTTTCATAAAGAAAATGTTCTGACGGCTCTTCGGGCCGGAAAAGCCGTCCTGTGTGAGAAGCCTTTCACCGTGCCATAAACGTTGTTATGTTTGCCTGAAACTCCCGTCTTTCCAGACGAGGTCATTTATTCTTAAAAAAGATGTAACTCTTCTAAATTAGGAGGATTACACTTTTTGTTTATCGGAGACGCTTGGCAGCATCCACAAGGTAGATTAGTCAGGCTATACAGATTAGAGCACCATCGTTAAGACTGCAAGCGGTGGCGTATAGCGAATGAAATGGTTCGGCGCCGACCATCACTCAATCGTTCAAAAGGTGAGTGCAGTCACACAAGTATATTGAAAAGCTTAACTATAATGTGTACATATACATCGTTTAAATTTCGCTCTTTTGGAATCGGCGGTTCCAAGTATTCATGCATAAAGGAGAAGAATAGCCTCATGGATATACAATTACAGTTGGACCCATTGTCAGTTGAACGATTAGCAAGCGCGCTTTCAGCACGACCGGGAGTATTTAAGTTGTTTTATGACACAGAGGGCTGTGGATGTAACGGCGTAATTGTCATCTTGGTGGTCACTGCGCCCGATGCTACCGATATAGCCATTCAGTCCGAGCCCTATTCTTTTTTTGTAGACCGGCAGCAGGAGCAGCAATTCGACAGCAGAATGCGGCTTGAGGCAGACCCTAATTATCCGTCATTTAAATTGAGCAGCGATGCGGGCCTATTCAGCAGCAACATTAGAATGAAAGATGTGCGTGTCAAATCGGCCACTTGAAGAGTGCTGGATGCTAGGGGAAGCGTGTAATGTAAACGGAGACGACTATTGCGAGTATGAAATCCGTTTTTAATAAGTCGGGAATAATACCAAATAGGGAGTGATTTTTAATGGAAAAGAATAATCTTGCCCAATTTCAAGAATATCAGGAGAATAAATTTACTAAACGCATTATTCATAAAGAAGCAGAAAATGTTATCTTTATTCTGAATTTTAGCCCAGGAACCGAGTTGCCGACCCATAACCATCCGGGTGCTAACGTTTATATCCTGGTTCTTGATGGACACGGGGTAGTAACCAGCAACGGGACAGAAACAGCGGTGGTCAAAGGGGATATAATTCATATCACCGGAGATGAGAGTTTCTCTTATCGCAACGGCACAGATATCGAATCCAGCCTTTATGTTGTTTTAACGAAAACGCCCAGCGAGCATTACGCCCAAAATATATAATACAGACTAAATCAGCATTAACCCGGAACCAGTAGCAAATCCCAAAAGACGAACCTCATCCAGCAAATATGGAGCGAAGTTCGTCTTTTTGGACATATTCACTCAGTCCTCCAAAGAACTAAGTTATTTAGTGGCCTCCTTGTAAGTGGTACAATAACCATTATGATCATTCGAGAAGGACGTTGAGATGATGAAAAACTTGCTCGTTTCGGGCTACCGTGCCCATGAATTGAATATTTTCAGCCAAAAGCACGAAGGCATTCCATATATCAAAAAGGCGATCACAGGCAGGCTCATTCCCCTGATTGAAGAAGGACTGGAGTGGATTATTACCCCCGGTCAGTACGGGGTGGATCTGTGGGCTTGTGAAGTGGCGATTTCACTGAAGCAGCAATATCCTCACTTAAAATGCTCCATTATGGTGGCCTATCAAAATATGGAGGAAAAGTGGAAGGAGGATAAAAAGGAGTATTTTCAGCAGATCTGTAAGGGGATTGATTATGTGGGAGTAGTCAGCCGCCAGCCTTATCAGGGAATATGGCAACTTAAGGCACGGGATGAACTGCTTTTCCGCAAAACCGATGGTTTATTGCTCGTTTATGACGAGGATGCGGCAGAGGGCAGTCCGCGTTTTATGAAAGAGCTGGCATTAAAAAAACAGCAGGCAGAAGGCTATCAATATATCAGCATCAGCTCGGAGGATATCCAGAGCATAGCGGATGAAGAACGATTATTTATGGACCTCTGATTTTCAAAGCATTTACCCGGATTTTTGTACAAAAAGGACGTGTTCGTCCCTTTACTTTCATGTAATCGCTATCATAAAATTAGACAACAATAACTTATCGGTCAGATAAAATAAATTTATTGAAAAACAAACCATGAAAGGAGTTAAGGATTTCCGGGTTGATCGGAGCTCTTTTTGTCATCCCAACAAAGAAGACAACGTATGATTTTCATAAAAATGGGAACATTAGTTCCTATTAGTGAAATCTACGCATGAAAAAGGAGGCGGGATATGTGACTTCTCTAACGACGGAAGGTATGATTACGCTCGTAACCAATGTCGGATTCCCTGCTGCATTAAGTCTGATTCTGTTAAAATATATCCTTGTCACCCTTAGCCGCAGATTGGAGCAGCTTGACCGGTCTGTTAAGCAACTGTCACAATCCCTGGAGGAGGTGAAGGCAAAGCGAGTGAAGCAGTCAGAAGAAACGCACCCTGCAAATACGGACAAACTTCGTGCAGAATGAACAAATAAAGGCAAATAGAAACAATTTAGCAACCCAATTGTGGTGCGGGATTCTTATAATAGAAACGTGTGCAGTTTATGCAGGTATATGATTATGGAGGTGCATCGAATGATGAAAACAGGTATGAAAATAAATACGAAGCTATCCGCGCTGTGCATCGCAGCTACGCTTATGAGCGTAGCGCAGGCCGCAGCTGCCGCGCCCGCCGTGACCGCTCCAGCGGAAGCGACGCAACCGGGCGTTGCCAGTCCGGCAGCATCCGCCCCAGCCAAGGTGCCAGCACCAGCAGCATCTGCGTCGGTTACGACGCCAGCACCGGCACAAGCGCCGTCGGTTCCAGCAGCATCGGCCCCGGCCGCAGCCGCAGGTTCCGCCAAAGCCGCTACACCAGCAGCTCCGTCTGCACCAGCACCGCGTCCATCCGCGTCGGTAGCGCCAGCGGCTGCTCCGTCCGTACCGTCGACTGCGAAGCCGTCCAAGCCGCAGCAGCCGTCCACTTCGGCGCCAGCCGCCGCCGCGGCTACCAGCGTGAAACCAACGCAGCTGGACAAGCTGAATCACGAGAGCACCATTCCGCTCGTGCTGGAGGCGCAGTCGCGTTATCTGTACGCGATCAGCGGTGGTAGAACGGTGGGCGAATCGTTCCAGTGGAACGGCAAAAGCTACCGCTATCTGTCCGAGGACATCGGCACGAAGACCAAACTGATCAGCTATCTGATGCAAGCCTACACGAAGCAGGCCAGTGAGCAATTTGTTGGCAAATTTTTCGTTGAAATTAAAGGAAAACTAGCTAAGCTGGATGCAGATGGCGGTAACCTGCTGGAGTTCAACCGGGCTACAGCGAAAATGGTGACGATGACTCCGGTTAAGCGCAGCTATCTGCTGACCGTGCCTTATCCGTCGGGAACCAAGCAGGCGAACGAGAAAATCACCGTGAATTTTGAAAAGGTCGGCAGCTACTGGAAAATCAGCTCCGCTCCGCATGTCATTTTCTAAATTAAGAATTTGCAACATGCTTCATATGGGGTAAAGTGATGTTGAGACTTGTTTCGTAAGTCCCAATTCAAGGCAGGGGAGTGCTGTGCAATGATGACACCCATCAAGGTAAAAGACGTTAAGGATATTGAAAAAATCAATCAAATCGTTTCGAATTATACCTATGACATTTGGATTCATGGCAAAAGCGGTATGGCAGATGCCAAATCCATTTTGGGCATGTATGTGCTGAAGCTGGGTGAACCGCTAACTCTGGTTGTACCTGACAACGTCAATCCCAAAAAGCTGTTCAAGGAGTTGGATGAATTTATCCATTTTCCTGCTCAAGAAGGATAACAGACAAGTAAACACCTGTAGACGCTGCATACTCTAATTAAAAATGCTCTTATTAAAAATAACGCAAAGAAGCCGTGGAATACTTAAATCCCACGGCTTCTTTTTTAATGCTCCTCCTCGTCCAAAAACGGGAGATTCACCGAATAGTACATCACGCCCATCAGCAGCACACCGCCAACCAGATTCCCGAGCGTAACCGGAACGAGATTATGGATCACGCCAGCGACAGAGACCGTACCCGGATGGTCCAGCACGAGCGCAATGGCGAAGGTACACATATTAGCCACGCTATGCTCATATCCCGAAATGAAAAAGCAGAACACGAACAGCATCATCGCAAACATCTTCGCGCCATTTTCCTTCATAAACATCGGAACAAAAAAGGCAAGGCAGACCAGCCAGTTACACAAAATAGCTCGGAAGAACAGCTGCATTGCGGGCGCTTCCATTTTATGCTCCACCACGTTCAGCAAAAAACTGTTCACATTGGAGGACTCAAACAGCCCAGTTAAGAAAATAAGGAGTGCGAAGACCCCGGCACCCAGCAAATTACCGCCATAGCTGGCAGCCCACAGCCGAAGCACCTCACTCCAGCGCAGCTTTTTACGGAGCGCAGCATAGGTGTAATAAAAGGTGTTGCCTGTAAACAAATCTCCTCCGCCGTAAGCGATCAGAATGATGGCCGCCCCGAACGTGAGCGCTGCCATAGGATAAGTGAATGGAGAATGCTCCATGTAAAAAAAGTTGCCCGTCTTGAACGCCACAATAACGCCGAACCCGATGAACATACTCGCCAGCATGGAACGTGCCAAATACCGGAGCAGGCTTTGCTTGTAAATTTTGTACTTCTTCATGGCTAGCTGTTCGACATTGCGTAAGCCTTCCGTCTCCATATCCAACGACAACCTCCTATTTTCTCGGATGTAAGTCTTTAAACAGACCTTATTTTTCCCGAAACATTGCCCAGTCAGTCAGCAATCCTGTTAGCTTAACAAACCAAGCTTTTGCAGTCCGTACAAAATGCCATCTTCATCTGCGCGTTTTGTGACCATTTTAGCTGCGGCTTTGGCTTCATCACAGCCGTTGCCCATCGCGACACTGTTATGTATAGCTGTCAGCATCTCCACATCGTTCAAACCATCGCCAAAAGCGTATTGATTTTCATCGGCAATGCCCAGTCTGGACGTAATTTCGCGGATGCCCTTTGCTTTGGAGCCACCGTGAGGAACAACGTCCACAGAACTCGGATGCCAGCGTACAAAGTCAAAAGCTTTGAATACCGCTTCATAAAAGGGTTCTTCTTCTGCCGTACACATCAACAGTGTCTGATAAATGTCTCTTCCCTGGAAAAATAGCGGATCATATCCAACCGAAAGCTGGGCCTTTAATGTTCCGATCGACCTTTCGACAAGCTCATTGTTAGGAATATTGGCCTTCATATTGGCATGATCTATATATACGATCGCATGATTATGTGTGAGAGCCAGATCAGTCATCGCTTGCAAAGCTTCTCTGTTCAGCGGATTCGTAGCAACCACTTCCCCGCGAAGCACGACATATTGCCCATTAAAGCTGACGTAAGAATCAATTTCCAACTGCTCGCGAATTTCCTTGAACATAAAAGGCGCACGGCCTGTTGCAATGGCGACCTCATGGCCCTGCTCTTTCAAAGTAAAGACAGCCTTTTCTGCCGTTAGCGGCATTTTCTTGTCATCGTCCAGTAATGTACCGTCGATATCGAAAAAAATAATTTTTTTGTCTGACATGTCCTTACACCTGACTTTCAATAATGTATTGTCGAAATTGGACTCATATGGATTCATTATATCAAAGGAACTGCTTCTGAATACACAAATACGTATAAATCCTCATGAATGTCCGACTTCTATAGCTTACAATATGAAATAAGGATTACTGTAAAATATAATGTCTATCTCCTATTTTCATAGACGGGATGTGATCATCATGACAAAAATCCAAGTCACACCGGAGCAGCTGGATAGCGTGGCCTCCCAATTTGCCAATGCCCACGGAACACTGTATAACCAGTTAAACGGCCTGGATAACACAATGAACAACCTTCACAGCCAGTGGGACGGTATGGAGAGAAATCGCTTTTATAACGACTATCGGACGGCTAAATATACGCTTTCTTCCGTGTTAAACAAGGTCCAATCCATTGAAATTGAGCTGAAAAGCATCGCTTCGAAGTTTAGAAATGCGGATGACAATCCGCGTGGCTTCTGGACTGCATTAGCGGCGGCTATGAGCGCTAGTGCAGCGCTGGCGGATGGTGGAGAAGCTGGAAACCACGCTGGAGATGCCTCCAAGACGCCTAAAAACATAGATGATTGGGATCAGGCGGACGCCGATAAATACCATCAATATGAGAAACTACTGAAAGATGCCGAGGCGATCGGAGACAAGCAGGTCATGCAGAAAATCCACGATCAGATGAATGTCCTGCGACTACAATATGAGGACTCGGTTACCCGTACAGATTACAATACAGGAGAAACGTCCAAGATCACATCCGATTCTCTCGTCGCCGTCACCGAGCTGACGGGCAAGGATGGCACGAAAACGGATATTTCTATAGATAAAAAAGGAAACGTTGTCAGCTACGAGCAAAATACCGACAAATACGATTACTGGGTCCAAGAGCATACTCAATCTGCCGGAGAGCACACTCTGGGTAAAACGGCCCAGACCGTCACTGGGTATGGCATAGGTCTTATATTGTCGCGTGGGACTGGGGTTAGTGGAGCAAGTTCGGGCCTCGGTTCAGGCGCAGCCTCCGGTTGGGGGGGACACGTCGTCGGCATTGGTAGCGGCATGATCAGCGACAAGGTACTCTTCTCTGTACCCGATGAGGGAGAAACCCGTACCATGATCTACCGAACCAACAAAGAAACTGGACATATCGAAAACATGGTCATCGTCACCAAGGGCGATAATGAAATGGAGTACCGCTACTGGGAGGACTATAACTAGAAATGGTATCTATAAAATCTACAGTCTTTTTTTCTGGAACAGGTGAGCGACAGTTGGAAACTGTAAAACTCGCTAGCTGGAGAAGTCTGTAGATTTTTTTTGTTTATCAAATTTTTCTGAAAGCCGATATATTAATAGATAGGATACATATTCATGATCTGTGAAATAAATGAACAATTCAAAAAGACGAAGAATACTGGGTAGTTTTAGGGGGAGAAATAGTAAATGAAAAAAATAGGAGTCGGTATATTGGGAGTAGCCAGCTTAATAATGCTTGCTGGATGTAACGTACCATCTCAAATTGATATTAATATTAATGGCAATAAGGAGCAGTCTGAGCCAAGTAAGGTTCAGGAAGCTAAGAATTCAACCGCTACAAGTTCTGACACCCAAAGTATTACTGGCAATGCAACTGCATCTCAGGTTAAAACGGCAACTGACAGCACAACTTCAACCTCTGAAGCATTACAAAAGAAATCCGTAAAATCTAGTTATCCAGTTAAGGAAACCGCGATTGAAGAAGATACATGGTATTGGCGTGTTACCGAGGCACAGGTGAATCTTCGAAAGGGACCAGATATTCATTCTCAGTCAATGGCTGTACTTAAACGTGACGAGGAGCTTGAATATCTGCACCACAAATACATAGATCCTAATGATGATCGCATCTGGTATGAAGTGCAGACATGGGAAGGGAAAATAGGTTGGGTAAGCAGTCGGGTCATTATCAAGTCTGATGGACGTTACTACAGTAGCTATGCAGATACTGAGGAGATTGAATACTGGCAGGTTACCGTGAGCCAGGCGAATTTGCGTGCAGAACCATCCATCAGCAGTAAATCTGTTGGTATTGTACGCAATCAAGACTATTTAGAATTTCTACAAGATACTGTGTTGGGCCCTAGTGATGGGCGAACATGGTATCATGTTGAAACTTCTGATGGTTTAATCGGCTGGATTAGTAGCCGCGTTGTTTTGCGAGGGTAGGGAGATCTTAAAATTTCAATTTAAGGGTCATCTTCAGGAGGAACCGTATAACATCAAAGGAGTTATTTTATGCAAGATTCAGGAATATTTAAGTACAAGTATAAGCTGACGATAAAAGATATCATGTTGTTTAATTTTTGTTGGGCGTATCAGAAATCTACGGGACTCCGTTATTTAGCGACAATCCAATTCTTAATGCTTATCATGGCTATTTATAAGCTCATAACAGATGATTACTTTCATCCTAACACAATAGCTATGTTTTTCTTTCCAATTTTGGTTTTTGTAGTGATTCCATTCTTTTTGATCAGGGGTGTGAAAGCCAACTACCTTAATCATCCGCAATGGCCTATTGAAAAAGAATATGAATTCTCAAAAGAAAGCCTCCATTTTACGTACTCTGCGGGGTACAACTGGGATGAAGTAAAGGGGATCATTAATACGCTGACTGCCTTTTATATATTGTTGCCTAATCATAAGTTTGTATTGGTTCCCAAACGGATTTTTTCTAGTAGACTGGAGCGCCGACGATTCAAAGAACTGTTGAAAACCCAGATCGAATCTGAGAGATGGGATTATAATTTTATAGACAAAATGAGCAAATTAAATAGAAGCTGAGCATGTCTGGTGCTGAAAGTTAGTATACTACTACACTTTATTGAAAGGGGGGTGATCCATATGCATCTTCTATTTTGTAGTGACCCTATGGATTCTAAAAGTGTAGATATGGATTATCGGGAAGAGTACAAAGCAGCGCGTAGCCTTGGTTTTGAAACGGGTTTGGTCAGTTTCGACGATGTGACTCAGATTAAGCAGGCAGGATCTATTCAAACTATGGTGCCCAAGAATATACGAGAGCAAGTAGCTGAAAAAGGTAACGAGTACACGAACGCTTTATATCGTGGATGGATGTTAAGACCCGAGGCATACGGAGCTTGGACTGCGGCATTGGAGACACATCGTGTCAAGATGCTGACAAGTGCTGAGAGTTATAGGTTCTGCCACTATTTCCCTGAACCATATGCAGTAATTCAGGACTTTACGCCACGTAGTGTGTGGCTGGAGCAGGAGCGGTTGGATGTGAAACATATTCGAGAGGTGATCAAGTCTTTCGGAACATCGGCGCTTATGGTCAAAGATTTCGTTAAATCACGGAAGCACGATTGGCTGGAGGCCTGCTATATTCCAGATGCGTCAGATGAGGAGCATGTGGAACGCGTGATTCGTCGTTTTGTTGAACTTCAAGGAACGGAAATGAATGGGGGAATCGTGTTAAGGGAGTTTGTACCCTTGGAATTTTTAACGAATCATCCGAAAAGTGGTATGCCTTTGTCCAAGGAATATCGTATTTTCTTTATGTTCGGGAAGCCAGTATTTATGGTCAATTATTGGGATGAAGCGGCTTATGAGGAAGTTCAGGCAGATCTAGGGGACTTTATAAAGATAGCGGGTCAGGTTCGGAGTCCATTTTTCACGATGGATATTGCTCGTACGCAAGCGGGACAATGGATCATTATAGAATTGGGAGACGGGCAGGTTTCGGGATTGCCGGAACACACAGACCTTGAAGCGTTTTATACAAGCTTGAAAAAAGCTGTGGTGAATCGCGGATTATGGTAATAGGCGCAGGGCTTCCGTTATTGGAAGGCTGCGCCTTTTCGTTTTTTGAATTAAATTTACTGAGCTTCCCCGTTCAAATAACGATAAAAGGGAGCATTCACCCAGAAGTGATAGCTTTCCACCTCTACACCTGGCTTGATTTTACGTAAGCCATCGGTAATGGAGGAAGCCTTGTCTGTGAGCGAAAAGGACTGGGCGTAATAACGTCCTGTGCTGACCCGGTTGTTCGCAATCTCCGTGAAGGCTGAGCCGGGGGAGGACAGGGTTGATGAGGGTATCAAAACGGTTCTTCTGCCCGATCGTCGCAAATTCGAGAGCAAGGTCATACTCCTTGGAGTAGGCGATGTAGTTACCGTTGTTGATTTGTACGACTTTATAGTCTTCGCGTCTGGACAGGCTGTCCCCATTCTTTCAAGTATCAAAAGCCGAAGTTTTCGGCTCTAACTGTACTTTGGCTTGAATACCCTCGCTGCGAAGAAGCCCAATCAGCTGGATCGCGTGCTTGAGATCGCTGTGTCCGTAAGTAAGGGACAGCTTCGGATCAAAATGGACATCATAGCGGCTGTCCTTGATATTGTAGCCTGTGAACAGATTTTGCTGAAGTCCTGCGTCGAACAGGGCTTGCAGCTCCGGGGATTGGACGAGTATCTGTGTATCGTAGGCCTGATGGATTTTAGCAAAGACGGATTGTAATATGAAGTGCGACACCTGCTGGAAATCAATAAAAAAATGGCCCATGGCCTGATTCGTGTAGAATGAAAGTTACGACATTAGCATTCACACAAGGAGAATCAGTCCAGAGTTATTCACATCTTAGCCTAATCGAACGCAGCAAGCTGGAAATCCTGCATCAGCAAGGGCAGAGTGCAAGAGCCATTGCGCAAGAATTGGGAAGACATCATTTAGCCGGGAAATTCGCCGAAATACCGAGCAAAGGCCCTACGAAGCAGAAGGCTCCCAGCAAGCTTACGAGCATCGTCGCAAGGCTTCGGTGTCCAAGAGTAAATGGACCGAAGCATGGGCTGCACAAATCGAAGAGAAGCTTCATGAGACTTGGTCACCTGAACAGATCGTGGAGCGATTCAGACAGGAAGGCAGGTCTATCGTTTGCTGTAAAACCGTATATCGCTGGATCTATGAAGGTCGTTTGGTGAACGTCTCCGAAGCTCAGCTCCGGCATCAAGGGAAAAGACAACAGCCTGCTGAAAAACGCGGGAAGTTTACGGTAGGCAAGTCCATCTCAGAGCGTCCCAAGGAAGTACGTTCCCAGGAAACCTTTGGGCACTGGGAACTGGATACGGTGGTGTCAGGTCGTGGGAAAAGTAAAGGCTGCGTGGCAACATTCATTGAACGAAAAACGCGCTTGTAACCGCCATTACAAGCCGAACCGTACCGCTTTATCGATGGAGATTGCCTTTGGTGTGGCGGTTTCACAGTACCCACCCGGCACCTTTCAAACCGCGACGGCAGACCGAGGGAAAGAATTTGCCCACTACGTATTGCTGGAGGAGTTTCACCACCTAAGCGTCTACTTTGCCGACCCTTATTCCTCGTGGCAACGGGGTTCTAATGAAAATGGCAATGGTCTGCTCGCGAGTTTTTCCCCAAAGGGACAGACTTTGCTCAGGTCTCGGAGGAGGACCTCGAGCATGTCCTCCACTTCATCAATAGCCGTCCACGAAAATGTTTAGCATGGAAAACCGCTCACGAATCATTTACAGAAGCTCTGTCGCACTTGGCTTGACAATCCGTCGATCAAAATGGCCATTTTAAACCTCTTAAAAAAAACAGGGGGTTTCTCGACAGCCTGAGGCCAACTAAAGTTGGCCTATTTTCTTAGTTTTATTAAATGTATGTACGCTAGTGTAAGCAGGATTCCTAGATGATTTTATCCTGTAGCTATGAGGAAAAAAGACAAAGAAAAAAAGGCTGTCTTAGAATTTGGCTGTGATTGCTTGTATAATCAGGCTCTTTCATCACATAAATGCCATTTTCCATAAGCCAGCCTTTTTCGTTTATTTTTTGCTTTGAGTTACTTTTCCTTTTACATCACCAACGCTTACTTTGCCATTTCCACTTTGAATAATTACTACATCTTTTGAAACTTGATTAATATCCAGAGAGCCATCACCTAATTCAATATAGGCAGTTCCACCAATTTTATCTGCTTTAATATGTCCATTTACATTTTCAATATTGACATCTGAGGAGGAATCTTGAATAGTAATTTCTCCATCTCTATTTTTTAAATCAATCGCTCCTCCGATTTCTTGAAGTGTAATATTACCATTAACATTGTCTATGCTTACATCCGAGGCTAAATGGGTTACTTGAATATCACCATCTCTGTGTGGGTGTTTGATTTCTAATTTGATTTGTTCCGGAATTGTTAGCTTGATATCTACGTTTTGGGCACCCGTTGACATAAACTGTCCTTCAAAGAATGCATTAAGTGTAGCTACTCCGTCCTTTCCTTCCAGACTCAGTTTTAGTTTATCCATATTGTTACCAGTAGCAATGACACTAGCTTGTATTTTGTCTGTATCCTTTTTCCCAATAACCTCTATTTTTCCGTTACTATTATCTAAAACCAAACTGGAAATATTCGCTGCAGATAATTCAAGTTCCTTGTTTGAAGATGTTGCTGGTTTCGAAGAACAAGCTACAGTTAACAGTAACATTGAAAAAATCATTAAAGTAGTAATCCATTTCATTACATTCACTCCATTTCAATATAATAATTATAGATTTAGGTTACATCTCGTTTTGTAAAAATAGGATATGAAATGAGATGCATAGCGACAAGATGAAGGAGAAGGATGAAGAGGGAGAAGCCCAAGGTCATTCCTTCCACTGGTGCTGTTCCGAAAAAATAAGAATTTAGATCTGTGTTGGAAAAAACAAAGTATTTTGTCCAGGACCATCCATTCATTGTAATACCTGAATCCGTGAAATAACTAAAGATACCAAAGTAGACCCCGTTGCGTACTTGCAACCATCACGATCTGACCTCCATAACAGTGAAAGAGGGGC
>JBEUOG010000015.1:0-107173 GCA_040544055.1 Paenibacillus sp. PvR008 | reverse complement strand
GCAGTAATGCATGGAGCTGACCAATACTAATCGGTCGAGGGCTTATCCTAAGTATAAAACGCAAATGAGTTTCGGATCCAGTTTTCAGGGTGTAACACCTTGAAATTACGCTTGGTGTTCTATTTCACTACGGTGATATATAGAATAACGGGCAGAATTTTTGCTAAGTGAGTCCATTTATATGGAGAGATACCCAAGTGGCTATAAGGGGACCCTCTGCTAAGGGGTTAGACTGCGAAAGTGGTGCGAGGGTTCGAATCCCTCTCTCTCCGCCATTTAGGACAAGCTGGCGAAATATTATGTTATGGCGGTGTAGCTCAGCTGGCTAGAGCGTACGGTTCATACCCGTGAGGTCGGGGGTTCGATCCCCTCCGCCGCTACCATACATACCCAGGAGGCTTAGCTCAGCTGGGAGAGCATCTGCCTTACAAGCAGAGGGTCGGGGGTTCGATCCCCTCAGCCTCCACCATCGTGCCGGTGTAGCTCAACTGGTAGAGCAACTGACTTGTAATCAGTAGGTTGGGGGTTCAAGTCCTCTCGCCGGCACCATTTTTGAAAAATCCAGGGAACTGTGGTGTAGAGGCCTAACATGCCTGCCTGTCACGCAGGAGATCGCGGGTTCGAATCCCGTCAGTTCCGCCATTTTTCAATATGATAGTTTTACGTACTAAAGTGGGAAGGGGTATCCCTCCGCACTTTATTTTTGTTAATGGATATGGCTCGGTAGCTCAGTCGGTAGAGCAGAGGACTGAAAATCCTCGTGTCGGCGGTTCGATTCCGTCCCGAGCCACCTTTATATGGAGGATTAGCGAAGTGGCCAAACGCATCAGACTGTAAATCTGCTCCCTTACGGGTTCGGTGGTTCGAATCCATCATCCTCCACCAGTTTTATGAGCCATTAGCTCAGTTGGTAGAGCACCTGACTTTTAATCAGGGTGTCGAAGGTTCGAGTCCTTCATGGCTCATCGAAAGTCATCAACTATAAGTTGATGACTTTTTTTGTATGCATTTTTGCATGGATTTAGGTTATGTTTCTTACTAGCTTTTTTATTTTAAGGTATCGACAGGTTATAATAGGTTCATTATGTTCGCTTAGAGGTTATTCTAAAAAAAGTGAAGTGGTGATTGCGTGGCTTTGGATACGGAATGGATACAGCAACAGCTTCAGAATATTATTCAAGCACCTTTTACTATACTGCCTTGGTGTCCGGAAATGATTGCAGAAGGTCAGCCAGCAGAATCGGCTGTACCGGATAAGTCATTTGTACGTGATAGCAAAATATATTTTCCGTTCCGTGCGGTAGCAGGAGAATTGGCTGCCTTTGCGGTAGAGGCAAAGCATTTGACGGATCGTGAACGGAAGCTGATTGAGGCGCTACTCTGGAACATGGAGCAATTCTGGCAGGATGGGACGGGGACGCAACGGCCCGATAATCCGGTATATGCTGAGGAAGAGCGAATGAAGCGTTTTGGACAATGGCTCATACAGCAGGCTGCCAACCTACAGAATAAAGAAGAGGTTCCAGATGAGTTGGGGCTTCGGGATTCGCTGTCGGCGTGTATGGTTCCCATTGTACTGACTGGTGAAGGAACA
Source organism: Paenibacillus sp. PvR008 (assembly GCA_040544055.1). Lineage (GTDB taxonomy): Bacteria > Bacillota > Bacilli > Paenibacillales > Paenibacillaceae > Paenibacillus. The sequence continues at coordinate 105,579 of JBEUOG010000015.1, read as the reverse complement.
CAGGGGGGCGCTATTGCCTACACGCAGCTACATCGATTGCTAGTCAGTTATTTTGGCGGGAATGTGCTGCTTACTCCACTGGATGAACAGTCTTGGCTGATTATGGCTAAAAAGGAACTACTGTTGGGAACAGACGACGACCGAGATAAGGATGTCGAAACCAGGGATGCGGATTTTACGGAATCGCTGGAGGAGGTTCTTACGGCTTTCAGCCTGGGTTTATACGAGCTTATCGCAAATGAGTGGGTAGGTGTATTTCATTTGGCGGTATCCAAGCCGTCTATACCATTGCAAAGTCTTCCCAAAGAGCTGAATTTGTTATGGGAGACGATTCATCTTGGCAAAATTTTTCATGTAACAGAGCACATCCACTTTTCATGGGAGTTGCATTTGGAGAGGTTATTAAACCGTATTCCGAAGGAGCAACGCGTGCAATTTTTGGAGCAGGTGATGCGGTCGTCCATCATACTGGAGGACGCTGAAACGATGGCTACATTGGATATCTTTTTTCAACTGGATTGTAATGTGAGTGAGACGGCTAAGCGCCTTTATGTGCACCGGAATACGTTAATTTACCGATTGGACAAAATTAAACAGGAGACCGGATTGGATGTGCGGACGTTTAATGATGCGGTTTTGGTCAAGCTTTTTCTACTATTGTACAAAGTGACAAAAAGGAAATAGCATTTTTGTGCAGTTTGTGAATAGCCACGCCGGGGGTACTAGGGTAAGATACAAGTAAGAAATGTATTCGATTTCAATACTTGATCTTGGGGAGGCAAAAGCTATGGCAGGTGTACGCTTAGAGCATATTTTCAAAAAATACCCGGGTGCAGATAAAGCTACGGTTGTTGATGTCAATTTGGACATTCAAGATAAAGAATTCCTCGTATTGGTCGGTCCTTCCGGCTGTGGTAAATCAACTACGCTCCGTATGATCGCCGGTTTGGAAGAAATTTCGGACGGCAAATTGTACATTGGAGATCGTGTCGTGAACGACGTAGCTCCAAAGGATCGCGATATTGCGATGGTTTTCCAATCCTATGCTTTGTATCCACATATGAACGTATACCAAAACATGGCTTTTGGTCTGAAGCTCCGCAAGGTGAAGAAAGACGAAATTGATAAGCGTGTACGTGAAGCGGCTAAAATCCTGGATATCGAGCATCTCCTGGATCGCAAGCCGAAAGCGCTATCAGGTGGTCAACGTCAGCGTGTTGCCTTGGGACGTGCGATTGTGCGTGACCCGCAAGTGTTCCTGATGGATGAGCCATTGTCCAATCTGGATGCCAAGCTGCGCGGTCAGATGCGTGCGGAAATCACGAAGCTGGCTAAACGTCTGGAAACGACCGTTATCTACGTAACGCATGACCAGGTCGAAGCGATGACGATGGGTGACCGGATTGTTGTTATGAAGGATGGCATTATTCAACAAGCTGCATCCCCGGATGAGCTGTACAATCGTCCAGTGAATTTGTTCGTAGCGGGTTTTATCGGCTCTCCTACGATGAACTTCATCACAGGTAAGCTGGCTGAGAAGGACGGCGCACTGCATTTCACTGCACCGGGTCTGGATCTGTTCGTGCCTGAAGGTAAGGGACAGATTTTGAAAGCCAAGGGTTATGTCGGTAAAGAAGTTATTCTGGGCATCCGTCCTGAGGATATTCATGAAGAGCCCATATTTTTGGAGGCTTCTCCGAATACGATCTTTACGTCCATTGTGGATGTAACCGAGAATCTCGGTCATGAAATGCTGTTGTACCTGAGTGGCGCCGGAAATGATACGATTATTGCCCGTGTAGACGGACGTTCCAACACTCGTGATGGTGTCAAAGCGAAGTTGGCCGTCGATATGAACAAGGTTCATATTTTTGATAAGGAATCGGAATTGAGCATTCTGGTTGGCGAATAAGATCAGCCTATGAAAGAGAGCCGCAGTTTCCCGGCCGGGGAAAGGCGGCTCTTTTTGTATATCCCATACAGCTTCCAGCTTCGGCATTGCATTCATTGGAAAATTCCGATACGATGGGTACATTGGTATGGGCTCAGGTATGGATTGTCGGCTGGATTATTGAAGGCGAACATTGGACAAGTCCAACTGCATGAGCAAAGGTAGTCCGAAATCATGTTAAAAAGGTGAGGCTTGGGCTGGCACAGGATGAGCTGGCAGTGGGCTATATGGTTGATAGGGTGACGCTACATAAATAAGATCACGTATAGAATCCGGTCATGCAGGATGAAGGGGAGAATACGATGGCTAAAAAGGTAAAGGTATCTGAGCTTGTGCAGCAATTTCAAATGGAGGTTATTTCCGGTGAGAAAGGTCTGCGCAGGCTGATCACGGTGGATGATTTGAATCGTCCGGGGTTGGAGATGGCCGGGTATTTTGAATACCACACACAGGAGCGGGTGCAGCTTTTAGGAAAGTCTGAGTTGGCTTTTCTCGGCATGCTTCCTCCTGAGGAAAGAAAGGATCGGATGCAGCGTCTATGTACGGAGCTGACTCCGTGTATTGTGATCACACGAGGTTTGGAGGTACCTGCTGAGCTGGTTGAGGCAAGCGCTGAACGGGATGTCCCTGTATTGCGAACTAATATGGCCACGACGATTTTATCAAGCCGCATTACGGGTTTTCTTGAAAGAAAGCTGGCTCCTACGGCCACCATTCATGGTGTATTGTGTGATGTGTACGGTATAGGTATGCTCATTACGGGCAGCAGCGGAATTGGTAAAAGTGAAACAGCGCTGGAACTGGTTAAACGCGGGCATCGTCTGGTAGCAGATGATGCAGTGGAAATCCGGCAAACGTCCGATTTTCAGTTGCATGGTACGGCTCCTGAACTAATTCGTCACCTGCTGGAAATTCGCGGCGTGGGCATCATTAATGTGATGACGCTGTTTGGTGCAGGTGCAGTTCGTAACAACAAGCGGATTACGCTGGTTGTCCGTCTGGAGGCATGGCAGCAGGACAAGCAGTATGACCGTCTTGGTTTGGATGAAGAAACGACACGTATTATTGACACGGATGCTCCGCTCGTTACGATTCCAGTTCGTCCAGGCCGAAATTTGGCCGTTATTATTGAGGTGGCGGCAATGAACTATCGTTTGAAGCAAATGGGCGTGAATGCAGCTCTGCAATTTACGAACAAACTGACTGCTACAATTTCTGAAGATATGGAAGATATGGATTAAGGTTCGGTCGTTTGCAAGGAAGAACAAGGAGTGAGAGAAACATATGTCAACGGCAACATTACTGCTGAATCCGATTGCTTTTTCCATCGGGGCAATAAAGGTCCATTGGTACGGGCTTATTTTGGGACTGGCGGCGCTTGTGGGTTTATATCTCGCCATTCGTGAAGGTAAAAGATTTGGCATTCCGCAGGAATTTTTTATGGATATGCTGCTGCTGGGTGTTCCTTCGGCTATTATTGGAGCGCGTATTTATTATGTAGCCTTCAAATGGGAAGATTATCGAGATAATCTATGGGATGTTTTCAAAATCTGGAATGGCGGTATTGCGATATACGGCGCATTGATCGGCGCGATTATATGCGCAGTCATCTATTTCCGCTATAAGGGTTATAATTTCTGGCGGATTGCCGATATTTGTGCGCCGGGTCTGCTGATCGGCCAAGCGATTGGACGCTGGGGTAACTTTGTCAATCAGGAAGCCTACGGTGGACCGACGGAAGAAACTTTTTTGCGGAATCAACTGCATCTGCCCAATTTCATTGTGAATCAAATGAACGTTAACGGGGTGTTTCACCATCCCACATTCCTGTATGAATCCCTGTGGAGTATTGTAGGTGTGATTCTGCTGCTCGTTATTCGACGTATGAAATTTGTACGTGCAGGTGAAATGTTTGCGTTTTACTTCATTTGGTACTCGATTGGCCGCTTTTTCATCGAGCGTGTACGGACGGATAGTTTGGCTTTTCAGGGACCAGACTGGCTGGCTTCTTTTGTGAATGCTTTGTGGTCTCCTATGGTATGGCTGGGGTTTGAACCAGGGCATCTGGACCCGAGTTACGGTAATGTACGGATCTCGCAACTGCTCCCTATTTTCATTGTTGTAGCTGCTGTGATTTTCATCGTGGTTCGTCGTCGTAAGGGTGCATCTGTTCCGAAATATAGCGATCCGATTGTCTCCAGCAAGGTAGGAGTCGATCAGGTACCTGACGTGACGCCGGAACAGGCTTCCCGCCCGGGTCAAGATACGATTCCTCCGACAACGGCTGCGCCGGATAAGCTACACAAGGAAGACATGGACGAGGACAAGAAGGAGCATCTATGATAAATACGGTTTTATTCGACTTGGACGGAACGATTATGGATACGAATGAGCTGATTATCAGCTCATTTCTGCACATTTTGAATCACCCGGACGCTGACCCGCTGACGCGGGAGCATATTATCCCTCATATGGGCGGAACGCTAGATGACCAGCTTCGTACCTTTACGGGATTAAAGGATGTGTCTGAGCTGGTTAAAGGCTATCGTGCTTATAACTTGCTCCATCACGACCAATCGGTGAAGCCATTTCCGTATGTCATCGAGGTTATTCAGGAGTTGCGTGCGCGAGGAATTAAGCTGGGTGTCGTGACGACTAAAATACGACCATCTACGATTCGTGTGCTTGATTTGTTCGATCTGACTTCCTCTATGGATTATATTGTGACGGTAGACGACGTAGAGCACCCGAAGCCGCACGCAGAACCTGTGCTTAAGGCGCTGGCTGGCTTGAACGCCAAAGCGGAGCATACGTTGATGGTTGGAGACAGTTCCTTTGACATTCTATCGGCTCAAGCCGCAGGCGTGAAATCGGCGGGTGTAGCCTGGTCGCTCAAGGGTGAGGAAACTCTACGGGGATATGGACCGGATTACATTTTGCATGATATGCGGGATTTACTGAAGCTGGAGTTTCAAGGTGTCGATGTATCGTGAGGAAGGTTGACCGCTATCCCGTGGAAGGTCCCAATGCGTTGTGGCAGATTTACCGGACGGTAAGCCGCTGGAAGGGGATTAAAAACTTTATTTTTATACAGATCGCCCGGTATTGTCCCGTGCTTTCCTGGAAGAATGTCATTTACCGCAGAGTGCTTGGGATGAAGGTAGGGCAGCATGCGGCCTTCGGCCTGATGGTGATGGTGGATGTTTTTTTTCCGGAGCATATTACGATAGGGGATAATTCGGTGATTGGATATAACACGACCATTCTGGCGCATGAGTATCTCATACAGGAGTATCGTATTGGTAAAGTGATGATCGGGAATAATGTGTTAATCGGCGCCAATACGACCATTCTGCCTGGTGTTACTATCGGTGATGGAGCTATAGTAGCCGCCGGGGCGGTTGTGCATAAAGACGTGCCGGCCGGAGCATTTGTAGGTGGTAATCCGCTGCGCGAATTAAGACGATCGGGTACGAATGTATAGTAAATAGCATAGCAATAAAGGTCCCTTAAGGATTAGGGGGCCTTTTTGTGTTGTTTTTTTGTATAATAAGTAAGGTAAGCCGTGTTGGTTATAGTTAAAAATAGAAAATAGACATAGTAGTATCCAGGTGATATAGGAGTGTGTTGATTTGGTCAAAAAAGAACGTATACCAGAGCTTGATATCTACCGGGGAATATTGATCGCATCCGTTATTACGATTCATGCGACCTCAATGGCATTGATTGATGCACGTCACTCCCTGTTGTTTTATCCATTTTTATTTTTAAATGTATTCAGTAGCTTTGCGGTGCCGGTGTTCATTTTTGTGAGCGGGTTTGTTCTATTTTACAATTATGTGGATAGGCCGCTTCGTGGCAAGAATATGCTTGTGTTTTTTCGGAAAAGGTTGATGTTTATTGTGTTGCCATATGTTTTATTCTCCCTTATCTACTATTTGACCTTGGTGACACGCGGGTTGATGCCGATCAGTGATCTTCCACTTGTGCTGTTAACGGGAAAGGCGTACACGCATTTATATTATGTCATTATTATTATCCAATTTTATTTGGTCTTCCCGCTGTTGCTGTGGGGAGTGCAGCGCTTGCGGCAATGGATATCGAGTCCGCGGAAAGCGGCTATTATTATTTTATCAGCAGGGCTGGTTATTCAATGGGGCTTTGTATTGCTGAACAAGTACGTTTGGCAAGTGGAAAGAGGGAGCCTGGCGATTACGTATGTCAGTTATTTTGCTTTGGGGGCAGCGGTAGCGATTGGATATGAGGAGTTTAAAAAGTGGCTTCTTCCGTCATCAGGTACGTCAATCGGTCGTGGACAGCTGATCAGCTGGTATGGTTTGTGGGCGGCTTGGCTGTTGCTGGGCATAGTCTATGTGCAGATATGGTTTGTAGCGTATCGGGAAGCGATCTATGCAGATTCGTTGATCTATGAGCTGTTACGTAATGCACATGCTCTTGTATCTGCGCTGGTGCTGTTTCAGTTCTCGGCTTTCTTATACCGTCACGCTAACTATGCGTTGCGAACTTGGATTAGTTGGCTGGGTTCCTGTTCCTTCGGTATTTATTTACTCCATCCGGCGCTCTTGCGAGTGTATCGTAAGCTGAATTTGCATGGAACACCGATAGAGTATATCTTTTCTGTTGCCGGAGGTTGGCTGTTAGCGCTGTTTGGCTCATGGCTGATTGTGACGCTGTGTTTCCGTTATGTACCTTATTCCTGGATTGGCCTGGGTACGGTTCCAAAGTCTCCGTCGCGGGGTAAAGGTGAACAGGTGAGTGGTTGAATATGTTGATATGACTGTTGGCTGAAAGGCTGACGGTCTTTTTTTATAGGATTCATGAATTCTGTAATGGATAAAATAAAGAGAGGGAGACCGTTTCGCAACGCGGCTTTAAAATTGGGCTGCTCCATTCGGTTGACGTTCGCAGGCAGAGCATGATAATATATCGAATATACTTTAGTTTATTAGCACTTTACCATGATAAAGATATTGCGAAATCATGAGGTGATAGAGATGACCAAGCCAAAAGGATTTGAAATCCCTGTAGGGGTTCGGGATTACCTTCCGCGTGCGGTGTCGAAGCTGCGGGCGATTGAATTGAATGTACTCGAATGCATGGAGCGTTGGGGCTACCGTCAGATTATGACACCTACGATGGAATACTACGATACGGTGGGTATGGCTAGTTCTACTTCGGATCGGAAGCTGTTTAAACTGCTCAATAACCGGGGAACCACGCTGGTGCTGCGATCTGATATGACCGCACCGATTGCGCGTGTGGTATCGTCGCTGTTGAAGGAGGAGGAAGTACCGCTCCGGCTCTCCTATCACGCAAATGTATTTCGGGCGATTGAGGAAGAGGCGGGAAGAGAGGCGGAGTTTTTCCAGACGGGTGTGGAGCTGGTGGGCGATGACTCGCCTGAGGCTGACGCGGAGGTCGTGGCACTGGCGATTGCATCGTTGCAGGCGGCAGGAGTGTCCTCTTTTAAAATTGCCATGGGACATGTGGGATTCCTGAACGGTCTGTTCGAGGAAATCATTCCGGGTCGCCAGGCTGAACAGCAAGCGCTAAAGGAGCTGTTATTGAACCGTGATGTGGTGGGCTACCGGACAGCGATTGAAGCTTTGGGTTTGCCTCATGAACATCGGGATAAGCTGGAGGCTATTCTTCGGCTTCGCGGGGGCAAAGAAATTTGCGAACAGGCTACCCGTCTTAGCGTCGAGCAGCAGACGATCCAATCCATTGCGCATCTGTGCGAGGTATGGGAAGTGCTGGAGGGTTACGGCGTATCTGAACATGTGCTAATTGACCTTACTATGATCGGAGACTTTTCATACTATACAGGAATGACTTTTGAGGGTTATGCAGAGGAAATCGGGTTTCCCGTATGTAATGGAGGGCGCTATGACAATCTGCTACAGCAGTTTGGTCGTTCCGTTCCTGCCACGGGATTCGCATTGAAGACGAACCGGATTGTCGATGGCGTAGACGGTATTCAGATCGAGGCGAAACGCCCGGTGCTTATTCGTTATGACGAGCAGGGACGCAGAGAGGCATTATCCGCCGCTGCACAACTTCGAGGAGCAGGACGGACAGTCGTTACAGGACTGACGGGTGGCCCAGAGGATCGCCGCCGCGAGCAACAGGATTTGTACGCAGAGGTTTACAGCTACACAGCCGAGGAAAGACAACCGGTACAAGGGAGAGAATTGCCATGACGGAGACGTTGAAGGTAGCCATGCCGAAGGGGCGGATTTATAAGCAGGCTTCCGAGCTGTTTCGTCGAGCGGGGGTTCCTATTCCAGTAGATGTGGATGATACGCGCAAGCTGGTTATTCCGCTGCCTGAACTGGGAATGGAGTTTATTATGGCGAAGCCGGTCGACGTTCCCACGTATGTGGAGTACGGAGCTGCGGATATCGGCATTGTAGGCAAGGATGTTTTGCTGGAAGAGAACAAGGATGTGTATGAGCTGCTTGATCTGGGGATTGCCCGTTGCCGAATGTCGGTCATTGCTTTGCCGGATTGGCAGCCGGGTATTCGTCAGCGGGTGGCTACGAAGTATCCGAATGTGGCTTCTCAGTATTTTCGGGAGCAAGGCCAGCAGGTGGAGGTTATCAAGCTGAACGGTTCCATCGAGCTGGCACCGTTAATCGGTCTTGCAGACCGGATTGTCGATATGGTGGAAACAGGGCAGACCTTGAGAGAGAACGGATTGGTCGAGCAGATCAGCATTTTGGATATTACGAGTCGGCTGATTGCCAATCGGGTCAGCTACCGGATGAAAAATGGTCCGATTCAGGCATTGTGTGACCGATTGCATCAAGTGATTCCGGCTACGGTGGCACCTAGGACTAAGGAATAGGCCAATGGTTAGGAGAATAGAACATTCTGCAAGCTGCAAGTAAGGGGGAAGGGACAATGAAGATCGTATCAGCCCGTGATTTCAATCTCCAGCGCGAGGTGGATTACGGTACACCTGAGCAAAATGAAGCCGTTCGTGCGATTATCCGTTCGGTACGGCAGGAGGGAGATGCGGCTGTCCTGCGGTATACGGAATCATTCGATGGTGTATCGCTGACGGCGGAGCAGCTACGTGTGACGGAGGAAGAATTGAAGGCGGCATATGACAAGGTGGAGCCTTCTTTTTTGCAGGCGATTCGGGAGGCGGCGGACAATATCCGTGCTTTTCATACGAAGCAAAAACGTAATTCGTGGATGGATTTACAACCGGACGGCAGCTTGCTGGGTCAGATTATCCGACCGTTGAAGCGGGTAGGCGTGTATGTTCCCGGCGGTAAAGCGGCTTATCCATCCTCGGTGCTGATGAATGTGATCCCGGCTCAGGTGGCTGGTGTACCGGAGATCGTCATGGTGACACCCCCGGCAACAGGCGACAAGGCGGGAATTGATCCATATACACTGGTAGCTGCGGCAGAGGCGGGTGTGACAGAAATGTACCGGGTTGGCGGAGCCCAGGCGATTGCGTCTCTCGCTTATGGGACAGATAGTATTGAATCGGTCGATAAAATTTGCGGCCCCGGCAACATTTATGTAGCGCTGGCGAAGCGCGAGGTATACGGGGCGGTGGATATCGACAGTATTGCAGGACCGAGTGAAATTGTCGTGCTGGCTGATGATACGGCGAATGCCTCTTATGTAGCGGCTGACCTGCTCTCGCAGGCAGAACATGACGAAATGGCCTCGGCCATTCTGGTTACGCCCTCGCAACGCTTGGCAGCAGAAGTATCAGCCGAGGTACAGCGCCAATTGGCGGAGCTGCCGCGCAGAGATATTGCTGCTGCATCGGTTGATGCCTATGGAGCGATTATTGTCGTTGATACGTTGCATGAGGGGATCCAGATTGTAAACAAACTTGCCCCGGAGCATTTGGAAATCATGACAGAGAATCCGATGGAGCATGTGGGTCTGATCGAAAATGCGGGAGCGATTTTCCTGGGAGCGTACAGTTCGGAGCCGGTAGGCGATTATTTTGCTGGGCCTAACCACATTATTCCGACCAATGGAACCGCGCGGTTCTCTTCTCCGGTCGATATTGATGATTTTATCAAGAAGTCGAGTATGATCTATTACAGCAAGGAAGCGCTGCTGCGCAATGGAAAGACGATTATGCAGCTTGCCCGGCATGAAGGGCTGGAAGGCCACGCAAGGGCGATACAGGTTCGATTGGACAATGAGAAGAAGGCGGTGGATGACGATGGGGAACGAAAATAACGGAGCAGGACGTACAGGCAGTGTCAGCCGGAAAACGAACGAAACGGATATTCAGCTATCTTTTGCGGTAGACGGCACAGGACAAGCCGAAATCGAGACAGATGTGCCTTTTCTGAATCATATGCTGGATTTGTTCACCAAGCACGGACAGTTTGACCTGAACGTACAGGCCAGAGGGGATGTTGACATCGACGATCACCATACCGTAGAGGACATTGGTATCTGTCTGGGGCAAACCTTGCTGGAATCGTTAGGTGATAAAAAAGGAATCAAGCGCTATGCCAGCGTTTTTGTACCGATGGATGAGGCGCTCGCGCAGGTCGTCATTGATCTAAGTAACCGACCGCATTTTGAGTATCGAGCGGAGTATCCGTCACAGCAGGTAGGGAGCTTTTCGACGGAGCTGGTGCATGAATTTCTGTGGAAATTCGCGCTGGAGGCCCGTATGACGCTGCACGTCATCGTTCACTACGGGCAAAATACCCACCATATGATCGAGGCGGTATTCAAGGCACTGGGACGTGCGCTGGATGAAGCGACAACCATTGATCCGCGGGTAACGGGAGTGCCTTCGACGAAGGGAGTGCTGTAGTCCATGTCCATTGCCATTGTGGATTACGGCAGAGGCAATCTGCATAGTGTGAGCAAAGCGGTTGAACGTCTTGGCTATGAGGCTGTAGTAACAGGAGATGCGAAAGTAATTCGTTCCGCCAATGGTGTGATTTTGCCGGGTGTAGGGGCGTTCGGAGACGCTATGGAGCATTTGCGTTCCAGTGGCTTGGATCGGGTCATTCAGGAGGTTGCGAGCGCTGGACAGCCGCTGCTCGGCGTTTGTCTGGGGATGCAGTTGTTGTTCACTCGTGGCGAAGAATATGGCAGCCATGAGGGGCTGGATATTTTGCCAGGAGAGGTTGTGCGCTTCGCTCCTGATCTGGGTGTGAAGGTGCCGCATATGGGCTGGAATCGTCTGCACATGACGCAGCCGGAACATCCGTTGGTACAAGGCTTGGAGGAAGGGCATGTGTATTTTGTACATTCTTATCATGCCAAGCCAGAGGTAGAAAGCGATTTGCTAGCAGTGACCGATTACGGCGGGCCTGTAACAGCTATCGTAGGCAGAGGCCATATATACGGTATGCAGTTTCATCCAGAGAAGAGTGGGGAAATGGGAATGCGACTGCTTCGTCAGTTTTTGGAACTGGCGGAGGCGGAAAAGCGAGCGTAATTACACATAGGTATCTTTGAATAGCTCACAAGGGGGTCATACTTTGTTCACGATATATCCGGCGATTGATATTCGCGATGGCAAATGTGTACGGCTGGTGCAGGGTGATTATAACCAGGAGACGATATACAACGAAAATCCGGTGGAGGTCACCCGGGAATGGGAACGCTTGGGCGGTTCCTACATTCATTTGGTCGATCTGGACGGTGCTAAAGCGGGTCAACCCGTGAACGATGAGCTGATCGGACGCATCGCGTCTGTGGTGCAGGTACCCGTACAGGTGGGCGGTGGCTTGCGTACGCGCGAGCATGTGGAGCGGCTGTTGTCACTGGGCGTGAGCCGCGTGATTTTGGGCACGGCGGCGATTGAGGATCGTGCTTTTACGGAAGCGGTGCTGGGCACCTACGGTGACCGGATCGCTATCGGTCTGGATGCGCGAAATGGCTATGTAGCGACACGAGGGTGGCTCGAAACCTCGCAGGTGCGAGCGGATGAACTGGCGGCAGAGCTGGCCTCCAAGGGCGCGGAAACGTTTATTTTCACAGACATTTCCCGCGACGGAATGATGCAGGGTCCCAATGTGGAGGCGATCGTGGCGCTTGCGAAAAGCAGTGGACGCACCGTGATTGCTTCCGGCGGTGTCAGCAAGATGGACGATCTGATTACGTTAAGTGCTTATGCGCAAAAAGGTGTAGGCGGCGCTATTGTGGGTAAGGCATTGTATACAGGCAGCATTGATTTACAGGTCGCCGTACAAGCTGTAGCAAAGGCATAGGGGGAGTAGGCATGCTGGCTAAACGTATTATTCCCTGCCTGGACGTAAAGGATGGCAGGGTGGTTAAGGGCGTCAATTTTGTGAATTTGCGCGATGCAGGCGATCCGGTAGAGCTGGCGGCGCTTTATGACCGGGAAGGGGCGGACGAAATCGTATTTCTGGATATTTCCGCTTCGGTTGAAGGTCGCGCCACGATGGAACAGGTGGTTCGTCAGACAGCGGGGGAAATTGCCATTCCCTTCACCGTGGGCGGCGGGATATCCCATGTCGATGATATGAAGCGCATCCTGCGTGCAGGGGCGGATAAAATCGGCATTAATACGGCGGCTGTTCGTAACCCTCAGCTGATTGCGGAGGGTGCGCGCAGCTTTGGCTCACAATGCATCGTGGTTGCGATTGATGCCAAGTACAATGACACGTGGGGCGAATGGGAAGTGTATACGCACGGAGGCCGCACGCCATCGGGCATTCGGGCCTTGGCATGGGCCAAGGAGGCTGAACGGCTGGGGGCAGGCGAAATTCTGTTGACCAGCATGAATGCGGACGGAACCAAGGATGGTTTTGACCTGCCGCTGACCTCTGCGGTGTCGGATACCGTGGGTATTCCGGTCATTGCTTCCGGTGGAGCGGGCAAGCAGGAGCACTTTTATGATGTGTTTACGGCGGGTAAAGCGGATGCCGGATTAGCGGCAACGATTTTTCACTATAAAGAAATAGGAATCCCCGAGCTAAAACGGGATTTGAAGCGCAGAGGAGTGGAGATACGATGAGCAACGAATTGAACCAGCAGCTATCTCTGGAACAGGTATTGGATAATATCCGCTGGAATGAAGCGGGACTTGTCTCGGCGATTGTGCAGGATGATGCCACGCTTCAAGTATTGACGCTGGCCTATATGAATCGAGAATCGCTGAAGCTTTCTCTGGAATCGGGAGAGACTTGGTTTTGGTCCCGTTCCAGACAGGAGCTGTGGCACAAGGGGGCAACTTCGGGGAATACGCAAAGAATCACCTCCATCCAGCTGGATTGTGATGGTGACGCTCTGCTTGTTCGTGTGATTCCGAATGGCCCTGCCTGCCATACCGGAGCGACGAGCTGCTTTTTTCGTGATATTTCCGCGCCAGGAACGGCTGCAGCTCCTGCTAAGGAAAATGCCGGGGGCCAAGCGTCGGTGGCGACTCAAACGGGCAAGACTCATGCAGCAACAGACCGTTTTGAAGTGCTTGCCCAGTTGGAAGCAATCATTAAGGAGCGGGAAGTGACACGTCCTGAAGGGGCCTATACGACCTACCTTTTTGACAAAGGCGTGGATAAGATTCTGAAAAAGGTTGGCGAAGAAGCGTCCGAGACGATCATTGCTGCCAAAAATAAGGATAATGAGGAGCTTCGTCTGGAGGTCAGTGATCTGATCTATCACTTGCTGGTACTGTTACAGGAACGCAAACTTCCGCTGGATGATGTACTGGCTGAGCTGAACCGTCGTCATGAGCGTCCCCGTCGTGATTAAATTGGGTGAAGTGCTGAAAGAGGGGAGTGCCACATGAAAATTGACTATCATACGCATCATGCCCGCTGCGGTCATGCGATAGGAAATCTGGAAGAGTATGTGCAGCAGGGTATTCGGCTGGGGCTGGATCAGCTCGGCCTGTCCGATCATATGCCGCTACTGCATGTAAATCCGGCCGACTATTACCCGGAGATGGCGATGCCTATGGAAGAGCTGCCCCGATATGTGGAAGAATGTCTGGAATTAAAGGAACGCTATAAGGGACAGATTGACATTCGTGTCGGCTTGGAAGGCGACTACATCGAGGGCTGGGAACGGGAAATCGAAGACATCATCACTGCGTATCCGTGGGATTATGTGATTGGCTCCGTACATTTTCTCGGGGAGTGGGATGTAACGGATTTCCGTCAGGTACACCATTGGGAAGGCAAAAATATGCTGGAGGTATACCGGACTTATTACGATGCGGTTTCCAAAGCGGCAGCGACCGGGTTGTATGACATCATGGGGCATCTGGATGTCATTAAGCGTTTCGGCCACTATCCGAAGCCGGAGGAAGCGGAGGAGCTGCGTGAGCTGGAGCGCTCTGTACTCTCGGTCGTTGCCCGCAGCGGGCGGGCGATCGAGCTGAATGCATCGGGGCTATCCAAGCCCTGTGCGGAGATGTTCCCGAGCCGCCACATGCTGGAGGAGGCGTTGGCGCTAGGCATCCCGCTGACCGTAGGCTCGGATGCCCATGATCCGGCGAAGCTGTCCGAGCATTTGGAAAAGGCGCGTGCGCTTCTGCATGAGGTTGGATATCGTGAGCTTGCCGTATTCCGGCAGCGTGAGCGCTCGACGGTGCCGTTAACGCTTTGATGTCTATGTTCTGCCTAATATATAGCCCGATGACCAGCCGAACGCTGCCTTTTTATATATGAAGGCGCGTGCGGCTATTTGGCTTATTCATTCGTTTTTCAGCGGCTGAGCCAGAGCCTAGTTCCGTTTTTTGGGATGAGGTATACCCTACTGTCAAGTCGTTTTGAAGTTGTGGTATACTGAAGGGTATGAACATGCCAGTTACAGTTAAAGGAGGTGCCTTTGTTATTTATGAAAGGGAAACATCTGCGAGCTTCGGGACCTAGCCCTAAGATTATTGTTTTGCGTTTCGACGCATCTTTCTTTTTTGAGAAAGCTGTGCGCTCGCTTGATCGCAATCATTATGACAAGGCATTGAAATATTTTCGCAAAGCCGTTGAATATGAACCGGATAATCCGGTGAATCATTGCAATATGGCGGGTATATTATCAGAGATGGGGGATTATGCAGGTTCGAATGAGATCCTGTCCTCTGTTCTGAGCGACGTAGACCCGTCGATGACAGAGTGTTACTTCTATATGGCGAATAATTACGCCAATATGGAGCAGTTTGAAGAAGCGGAGAAAGCCTTGGTCACGTATTTGGAGGAGGACGAAGAAGGACAGTTTCTCGATGAAGCCGAGGAAATGATGGAGCTGCTCTATTATGAGTTGGACCGTCCAACCAAGCTGAACCGCATTAAGGCCCGGCAGGGAGTGGTCGAGCATGATCAGGCCCGTGTTCTGCTGGAGGAAGGGAAGTTTGCTCAGGCGGCCCAATTGCTTAAGCAAATTTCAGAGGAACAGCCGGACATGTTCGCTGCGCGGAACAATCTGGCGCTGGCGTATTACTACATGGGACTGTTTCAAAATGCGAAGACTACCATTCTTCGGGTGCTGGAGGATGAACCAGGTAACTTGCATGCGCTGTGCAACCTGGCGATCTTTTATCAGCATGAGGGCGGCGGCCCTGAATTGGATCGTCTGATTCAAACGTTGACGGTCACCATACCATTTCAGGAGGAGCAGGTATTCAAGCTGGCTACTACGATGGGGATTCTCGGACGTCATGAGGAGGCCTACAGACATTTTCGCAGATTGCTTCAAGGTGACGGAGAGAATAATGATGACGCCTCCCTGTATCATTATACGGCGGTGGCTGCCAGCAATACGGGAAGATATGCAGAAGCCCGTCGGTTGTGGGGTCATTTGCAAAAGCAGGATGCTTCCTCGGAAGTTCCGCGGTTTTTCCTGTCCCGGCTGGAGGAGCTCCAGCAGGAGGGTACACCGCTACAAGTGCTCAGCTACCATTACCACCTCCCCTTTGAGGAACAATTCCGCATGTGGGAGAAGTTCGGAGCTGACCAGGTGCCTGACAGTATGAAGCGGGACCCGCTAATCAGGTCTTCCTTCTTCTGGGCGTTGCGCCACGGCGATCGAGCGACACAGCTTCAAGTCATTCAGGCGCTAAGCCTGATCGGTGACGATGAGGTGCGGCAGGCATTGGAATCCTTCGTAGAAGACCCGGATCAGGAAGGCGAGTTGAAACGGCGCGCCTTGCAGGTGCTGCAAGAGCTGACGGAGCCGCCAGTTAAGGACATACAGGAGACAAATCAGGAAACGGAACGACTTCTGCGACCAGAGTCAGAGAAGGTTTACCACGTATCCGAAGATGAGGTGTCTGCCCATTCAACTGTTGTCCATCCGGAATGGCAGGCAGTGCTGGATAAGGTACTTGCCGTTATGAGCAAGCCGTCTGATCCGGTCATGCAGCGCGATTTGAGGTCACTTTGGCTGGAATATCTGGATCGGCTTGCCCCGGAAGTCCCAATTGTTCAGCATACTGAGGGATGGGCAGCGGCGCTGGAATACTTGACAGCCAAAATGCATCATCATTCGGTGACCTATCAGGAAGTAGCTGACCGTTATGGTATTTCCGTATCGACCGTAAGCCGCTACGCACGCCAGATTGACAACGTGTGCGGTATCAAGCAGAAGATGAAACAGCCGCTCTCCACGTTTAAAAAGCAGGTCTGATACCTGCTCCAAACACCACCTAAAGGAGGCAACAAACGTATGTATAAATCCATAATTATTGGTACAGGTCCTGCAGGCTACACAGCCGCTATTTATTTGGCGCGCGCGAACATGAATCCACTGATCATTGAGGGAATGCAGCCCGGCGGACAGCTTACCACAACGACCGAAATTGAGAATTTTCCGGGTTTTGAGCAAGGCATCCTCGGACCTGAGTTGATGGATAACATGCGCAAGCAGGCCGAACGCTTTGGCGCTGAATTTACTTCCGGCTGGGTAGAGGAAGTGGATTTCAGCAAGCGCCCTTTTAAAGTGAAGGTAGAGGGAAAAGGCATCATTGAGGCGGAGTCGGTGATTATTGCTACAGGCGCGTCCGCCAGATATCTCGGTATTCCGGGTGAGCAGGACAATGTAGGACGCGGAGTCAGCACTTGCGCGACTTGCGACGGCTTCTTTTTCCGTGGGAAAAAGATCGTTGTAGTGGGCGGAGGCGATTCAGCCATGGAGGAAGCCAGCTTCCTGACCCGGTTTGCTTCCAGTGTAACCTTGGTTCACCGTCGCGATGAGCTGCGGGCGTCTAAAATTATGCAGGATCGCGCACGGGAAAATGAAAAAGTACATTGGGCGTTAAACCGGACTCCTGTGGAGGTCGTAACGGGAGAAACGGGATTAAAGGGCTTGAAGGTACACAATAATGAGACGAACCAGGATGAGCTGATCGAGGCAGATGGTGTGTTCGTGGCAATTGGACATACGCCTAATACAGGCTTCCTAAACGGTCAAATCAGTACAGACGATCATGGCTATATTCAAGTGAAGCCAGGAACGACAGAAACGAACATTCCCGGGGTGTTTGCCTGCGGGGACGTGCAGGATAACCGTTACCGTCAAGCCATTACGGCTGCGGGAACGGGCTGTATGGCGGCAATGGACTGCGAGAAATATCTCGAAGGCAGCGCTGTTCATGACTGGAGCGAAACACTGGATCAATAAAGAAAGCTACAGGATACAATATGGCTAAGGTGAGGGCGATGATAGGCCCTGTTAAGCCGTGCCTTGGATTCAGGAAGAGAAAGCCTGCTGCATCTGCACAGGCTTTCTCCTTTTTATGGATGATGAGACTTGAAGTTCCGCTAATCCTGCGCTTTCCAACAGGGAAGTGTCCTTGACCGTAACGGGGGCTTCAATTATAGTTGGAACGTAGGTAACTATTATGGAGTCAAGATTTTAATCATATATTTCATACACAGTTTTTAAGTAAACATAAAGGTGGCTTGGAACATGTCTGAAAGTATCTATGTGGGTGTCGATTTGGGCGGTACAGCAATCAAGGTGGGCATTTGTAATGAAGACGGACAGCTTTTGCACACATACGAAGGACCAACGGAAACAGCTAAGGGCGTAGACGTTGTGATCAGTAATATCGAAAAATATGTGCGGCACAATGTTGAGCAATCTCCCTATGAATGGGATCAACTGAAGGGTGTCGGAGCGGGCGTTGCCGGTTTTACGAATGTTCGAGAAGGTATTATAGTCCTCGCTCCCAATATTGGCTTTCGTGACGTACCGATCCGTGCGCTGCTGGAGGAACGGATTGGCAAGCCTGTAAAAATAGACAATGATGCTAACGTCGCTGCACTTGGCGAAGCTTGGGCCGGGGCGGGGAAAGGCATAGAAAACTGCGTATGCTATACCCTGGGTACGGGTGTGGGCGGTGGTATTATTATTAATGGTAAAATATATCAAGGTTTCTCAGGCATGGCTGGAGAAATTGGCCATATGAGCGTCGTACCGGATCTGGAGGCCATTCAGTGCGGATGCAGCAAAATGGGTTGTCTGGAAACCGTATCTTCCGCAACGGGCATTATCCGTATGGCAAATGACGCTGTGGAACGTGGAGATCGGACTTCCCTGGCGCTGGAAGCTCAAATCGCCGCCAAGGAAGTATTTGATGCGGCCAAGGCCGGGGATGAGGTCGCGCTGCGTATTGTGAAGCGGGCTGCCTTTTATTTGGGAAAATCTATGGCAGCGGTTGCCACCGTGCTAAACCCGGAGCTGTTTATTGTAGGCGGCGGTGTTTCCAAGGCGGGTGATTTCTTGTTTGAAGAGATGCGCCTGGTATTTGCCAAACTGGCACCTGAGCCGCTCCAGCAAGGGGTATCTATTGTTCCGGCATCGCTTGGCAATGACGCGGGTATCGTAGGAGCAGCCGGTTTGCTGCTGCGCTCCTGATCCATAGGTTACTGACATAGAGCGAAGAGGCAAAAGGAGAGGGAAGTCCATATGACAGACAACTTAAAAAACGCTGCGCCGTGGGCAACACTCATTATTATTACGGGAATGTCAGGCGCAGGGAAGACCATTGCAGTGCAAAGCCTGGAAGATTTGGGCTTCTTCTGCGTTGATAATTTACCGCCTGTGCTGATTCCCAAATTTGCTGAATTAATCGAGCAGTCCAACGGTAAGATAGGCAAAGTGGCGCTGGTGATTGACTTGCGCGGGCGAGAATTTTTTACGGCATTGTCGGAATCATTGAACTATATTAAGGATCATTTTACGATTCATTGTGAAATTTTGTTCCTGAATGCCAATGACGGTGTTCTCGTACAGCGATACAAGGAAAGCCGTCGCCGCCACCCGCTTGCTCCGGATGGTATGCCTCTGGACGGAATACGACTGGAGCGCAAAATGTTGGAGGAGCTGAAAAGTTCGGCAACACAGGTCATTGATACAAGTGTGATGAAGCCTGCAACTTTAAAGGCGCGGATTATTTCCCGATTTTCTCATCTGGAGAGCAGTATGCTTTCCGTAAACATTACCTCTTTCGGCTTCAAATATGGTATTCCCATTGATGCCGATCTTATATTCGACGTGCGTTTCCTGCCCAATCCTCACTATGTGGACCAATTGCGGCCACACACCGGACAGGACAGCGATGTGTATGATTATGTTATGAAATGGCCTGAGACTCAGGCATTTCTGACCAAACTGTTGGATATGTTACATTTTTTGATTCCGCAATACCGCAAGGAAGGCAAGAGCCAGGTCATTATCGGTATCGGCTGCACTGGCGGTAAGCATCGTTCTGTCGCGATATCTGAATATTTAGGAAAAATGCTGGG
The DNA here is from genome assembly GCA_040544055.1 of Paenibacillus sp. PvR008. Lineage (GTDB taxonomy): Bacteria > Bacillota > Bacilli > Paenibacillales > Paenibacillaceae > Paenibacillus. The sequence continues at coordinate 85,887 of JBEUOG010000015.1, read as the reverse complement.
TGCCAGTGAAACAGAATCAGTTTCTGTTTCACATCGGGATGCTGATCGCGACCGGCATTAAAGAGGTGAAAACATGAAAGAGACCGGATCACAACGGGAGCGCCCTCGTATTGTTGTTATGGGCGGCGGAACCGGCTTGTCCGTCATGCTGCGGGGGTTGAAACAAAAGCCGCTGGATATTACGGCTATTGTTACAGTCGCTGACGATGGCGGAAGCTCCGGGATATTGCGCAGTGAGCTGCAAATGCCCCCTCCGGGGGATATTCGTAATGTGCTGACTGCACTGGCTGATGTAGAGCCGGTGATGTCCGATATGCTGAAATACCGTTTCGGCGCAGGATCAGGCCTGGCAGGCCATAGTCTGGGCAACCTGATTTTGGCGGCGATGACCGATATATCGGGAGATTTTGTGACGGCGGTGCGTGAGCTTAGCCGTGTATTTGCTGTACGGGGGCGTGTGTTGCCGGCGGCTGAAGAAGGCGTTGTGCTGAGTGCCGAAATGGAGGATGGCACGGTGGTTACCGGTGAATCCAAAATCCCGGAAGCGGGCGGCAGAATCAAACGTGTTTTTCTTGAACCGACTCACGTGGAGCCGTTGCCTGAGGCTGTAGAGGCCATTAATGAGGCCGATGCGATCCTGATTGGTCCTGGCAGTCTGTACACCAGCATTTTGCCCAATCTGCTCGTACCGAAGCTTGCAGAGGCCGTGGTGAAATCAGACGCTATCAAAATATTTGTCTGTAACGTTATGACTCAGCCGGGCGAAACGGATGGATATACAGTGGGGGACCACTTGCAGGCTATTTATGAGCATGTAGGGCATCATCTGTTTGATTATGTGATCGTCAATAATGGAGAAATTCCGCCTAAGGTACAGGAAATGTATGCCGAGCAGGGTGCCAAGCCAGTTCAAGTGGACATGGGCGAGCTGACCGACCGGGGGTATAAAGTGGTGGCAGATACACTTGTTCTGTTCCGCACCTATTTACGGCATGATGCCGACAAACTGAGCCAGCACATTTACCAATTGGTACAAAACTGGATATTAAGAAGGAGGTGAGTCCCTTGTCCTTTGCGGCACAAACCAAAAAAGAGCTTACGATGATTGAAAGCCAGCCCTGCTGTGAAAAAGCGGAACTATCTGCGCTCATACGTATGCTCGGGTCCGTACAACTGTCCAATAAAAGGGTGATATTGGATGTGTCCACAGAAAATGCCGCGATTGCAAGGCGGATTTACTCCTTGATCAAAAAGCATTTTCAAGTTCATATCGAGCTGCTTGTACGGAAAAAAATGCGCCTGAAAAAAAATAACGTGTACATTGTCCGCATTCCAAGCGGTGTACAAGAGTTGTTAAAGGATCTTTACATCGTATCAGAAGGGTTCTTGTTCACGGACGGGATTAATCGGGATATCATTCGGAAAAACTGTTGTAAGCGGGCTTATTTGCGGGGCGCTTTTATGGCAGGTGGTTCTGTGAACAATCCGGAGGGATCGTCTTACCATCTGGAGATTTCCTCGATGTATGAGGAGCATTGTCAGGCGCTGGTCGATCTGGCGAATGAGTTTCATCTGAATGCCCGCTGCATTGAACGAAAAAAAGGCTTTATTCTCTACATCAAGGAAGGCGAAAAGATCATTGAGCTTCTCAGCATCATTGGGGCGCATCAGGCTTTGTTCAAATTTGAGGATGTCCGCATCATGCGCGATATGCGCAATTCCGTAAACCGGATTGTTAATTGCGAAACGGCTAATCTGAACAAGACGATTGGAGCTGCTGTCCGGCAAATTGAGAATATCAAGCTGCTGGAGAGGGAAGTCGGACTGGATACGCTGCCAGATAAGCTGCGCGAGGTGGCGGAAATTCGTCTCGCCCATCCTGACTTGAATTTGAAAGAAGTCGGGGAAATGCTCAAAGGGGTCGTGAGTAAATCGGGTGTAAATCATCGACTTCGTAAAATTGATGAGATGGCTGACAAAATCAGGGGAGAAAACGGCCTGATTCCGTAAAAAGAGTGTCCGTGGGGCTTTTAGCCCCGTTTTTTAGTTTTTTTTCTAGTGTCTGTCCCAGGTTAATGTTATAATGTGATAAATAAAATGGAGTAAGTAGTGTCCAGATTTATTTGATGAGGGGGTAAGCTGACATGTCAAAACATCCGGTAGTCGTACGCTTGAAAACAGGACTGCACGCTAGACCTGCTGCGTTGTTCGTACAAGAAGCGAATAAATATTCATCTGAGATTTTTGTGGAAAAAGAAGACAAAAAGGTTAATGCCAAGAGCATCATGGGTATTATGAGCCTTGCCATCAGTACAGGTACTGAAATTAACATTAGTGCTGAAGGTGCGGACGCTGAGCAGGCTGTAAACGCTTTAGTAAGTCTGGTTAGTAAGGTAGAGCTGGAAAATCAATAAACAAACCTCTGCTTTGTGATATGGTATATGCTCTTAGTGAAAAGCCCCTTTGGGGCTTTTTTTGTATCCGGAAAAAACAGAGTGGACAATCCACCGTTGGGCTGCTCCAATGTGGTCTCTTTGAATACCGCCGCTGTGTTTGACCCAAGCTACAGGTAATTTACATCCTGTGATGGTACTCTGTTTCGGAAATGTGGTGCTTAACTGCAACCTTTTTCCTTCGTTTCCGTCTGGAGGGTATACACATCATCAAGAAAAGAGGGCGGATATGATGAAACATTGGACAAAAGCTGCAAATACAGCAGTTCTGACAGGAGCATTATTGGCAGGAGGAGTAGCGGGAGGATTGTGGACAGGAGCAGATCGTGCCTATGCTGCGTCAGCAGCTACGACGGTAAGTAGTGTAATTAATGTGAGTGGAAGCGGGGAAGTATTGGTTAAGCCCGATATTGCCTATCTATCCATCGGCGTACAATCTGAAGGAAATACGGCAGCCGCTGCCCAAAAAGCCAACGCCGCTAAAATAAGTAAGGTCACACAACTGCTGAAAGAGAAGTGGAGCATCAGTGCGGACGACATTCAGACGAGCCAGTTCTACGTGCAGCCTAACTATACCTATGACGAAAAAGGAGGACAGAAGCTCAAAGGTTATATTGCCAACCATACGCTTTCCGTCAAATACCGTAATTTGGATGAAATTGGTCAGTTACTGGATGAGGCTACACAGTCTGGAGCGAACAACGTGGATAATGTGCGTTTTTCGGTAGAAAACTCTTCAGCTTATGAAGAAGAAGCGATTGCCAAGGCGTTGGGAAATGCTCAATCCAAAGCCAGTGCTGTAGCTAAGGCAACCAAACGTGGGCTAGGAACTCTCTTGAACGTAACGGTAGATGGGGGAGATACCCAAATCTTCATACAACGTGAGGCTGCTATGAATAAGTCGCTCTTGGATACAGGTGGCGGAACAGAGATACAGTCCGGTCAAGTAACTGTGAAAGTCCAAGTGTCGGCACAATACGAATTGAACTAACGTACAGATTATAACGAAGCCACAAGCGCCCTGTTTTATTTGCAGGATGGCTTGCTGGCTTTTTTATCTGTCGAAACTATTTTGTAATGAGTCTGTAACAGTTGGGGCCTACTAGATGTACAGATTGAAATCGAAGAGTGTACAGATTGAAAACTACCGACATTGGGGTATAGATATAATAAGTAAAGTAATCAATACACATAGAGTACACACATCTACAACAGGAGGAATACTTCATATGAACAAGCATACTAAAAAATGGGGCTCCGCACTGCTGGCAGCGGGAATTATAGCAGGAGTCGCAGTTGTCCCTGTTTCTTATATTGAGGCAGCATCGACCAAACAGCAGGCTACAGTACAGCAACCAGGTATTTCTATCAAATGGAACGGTAAAACGTTGGCAACCAAAGGGATTCAGGTGAACGGAAGCACACTGATTCCGGTAGCAGCATTGCGCGATAGCTTGGGAATTCCGGTGAGCTTTGATGCCAAAACAGCGACTTATACCGTAGGTAGCGGGTACAACAAGCTTTTCATTACCTCTTTTTCCTCTCCTCCGGATACCTATGTCAATGTCAATGGAATTAACACACGCAACATGGATTCCAAGCTGATCGGCGGGAAGCTCTACATTCCGATGAGTCTGCTAAAAGATTATCTGGGGATAGATGCTCAATGGAATGCAGCTCAGAAAACCGTAATCTTAAGCAAAAGCCAGCTAAATCCAATCACAATTACTTCCCAATCGCTTGCAGCTACAAGTGACTCCAAGGTATCTTACAAGGTCAAATACCCGCAAATCAGCGGTAGTCAGTTGGATACCGAAGCTCAGCAAGCTATTAATAGTGTGTTTAAAAAGCATGCAGAAGAGGTGCTGGCAGCAGGCAAAAAGCAAGTGGCTGAGGGAGGCGCTACAGCGCAAAGACCGTATGAGTTTGGCAATGATTTTGCAATTGCCTATAACAAGGACGGTATTTTGAGTGTGATTATGCAGGATTACTCGTATACAGGCGGTGCACATGGCATGGCTGCCCGTAAAGGATACACATTCTCGCTGTCCGATGGCAAACTGCTTCAATTGCCTGACGTGCTGAAAGCAAACCCGAATTATAAAAATTCCTCAATAGTGATCTGAAGAAAAAGTTTGATGCGCTTCAGGGTGGTGAAGCAGGAGGTTTCGATCGCTTTAAAGAGCTTGCAGCTAATCCAAATTTTTATGTAACGAATAGTGGACTGACGCTTGTTTTTGATCTATATGAATTTACACCGTATGCGTATGGAATTCCTGAGTTTACCTACTCGTTTAGCCAACTGTTGCCCCAAGGTGGCAAGCCTTTTGCAGGACAGAATCAATAATACAAGTAAATAGCCACCGAATTACCTCTACAAAATGAACAGTAAACCAAAAAAAGCTGCCTACCGGATAAGATCATCCGGGGCAGCTTTTTTAGTTTACCAGCAATTCAGAGGCCATAAGTCGTTCTCTTATACACCTTCTGGAGAGGAGCTAGTTAGCACTTTATCAATAATACCGTATTCCTTGGCATCATCAGCGGACATGAAATAATCACGATCTGTGTCTTTTTCAATGCGTTCCAGTGGTTGGCCTGTGCGATCTGCAAGAATGCGGTTCAATTTGTCGCGCATTTTCAGAATGCGGCGGGCGCGGATTTCAATATCCGTTGCTTGACCTTGTGCGCCACCCAGCGGTTGGTGAATCATAATCTCGCTGTTTGGCAAAGCAAAACGTTTGCCCTTGGCACCTGCGTTCAGCAAGAACGCACCCATGGAAGCCGCCATACCTACACAAATTGTAGACACGTCAGGTTTAATGTATTGCATCGTATCGAAAATGGCCATACCGGCTGTGATCGAACCGCCAGGGCTGTTAACATACAAGTGAATGTCTTTTTCAGGATCTTCGGCAGCCAAAAACAGCATTTGCGCAATAATAGAGTTGGCTACAACGTCATTGACGTCCGAGCCCAACAAAATAATGCGATCCTTCAACAGTCTGGAATAAATGTCATAGGCGCGTTCGCCGCGGTTACTTTGTTCTACTACCATAGGAACATAGCTCACGTCAAAAAACCTCCCTTTAATATCGTTAATGGATTTGGTGGACATGCCGATTACACGTCCCTATTTATAAACTGTTACCGTATTAATCACATGATAAACAATTTCAAACAAAAAGTCAAAGAAAGTCAAACTAATGGTCAAAAAAAAGAGCCCTCTGCGCTCTTATTGGTTAAAACAGTATATAGAAACATTTAAACATTCATTTAAAATGGCGCGCCCGCGAGGAATCGAACCTCGATCTCAGGCTCCGGAGGCCTACGTCATATCCGTTGGACCACGGGCGCACAGTGAGTCAATACAATTAACAAGCTGATTCATTAGCTAATTGGAAACAAAGATGATTATATGATATACGGAAGTGAATTGCAAGCTTTTATTAAATGCGCATATTCAGACAATAGGTTGAGAAATATAGGTTCAGATAGACTTGCATGTGGAGCAAATATTGGGTAAGATATACGTGGGACTTAAAAAGTTAACCCGGGACGTTTTAAGACCAGTTAGTGATATAGCATTAGAGATAGAACTTAGAAGTGTGCGGGAGTGGAAAGCATGCGAAAGATATTAGAAATACAGAAGCAGCTTCTGCCCGACCTCATGGATGTTTTGAAAAAAAGATACACGATCCTGCATCAGATTATGCTGTCCGATGTCATTGGACGCAGAACGCTGGCAGCTTCACTGAACATGACCGAGCGCGTGTTGCGCGCGGAAACCGATCTTCTTAAAGCTCAAGGGCTAATTGAGATTGAGAGTGTGGGCATGAAGGTGAGCAAAGCAGGACTGGATCTGCTGGAACAGCTGGAGCCGATTGCGAACAACTTGTTCGGCCTGTCCCAATTGGAAGATCAGATTCGTCAAGCCTATGGTTTGAGGAGGGTGGTTGTCGTTCCAGGGGATTCGGATGCTTCTCCGTTAACGAAGCAGGAGCTGGGCCGTGCTGGGGCAAAAGCGCTGCTGAGTGTTATGGACGACGAGGATGTGGTCGCCGTAACAGGTGGCACGACGATTGCGGACGTGGCGGACCAACTGACACTACCTGCTAATGGCCCACTTAAGGGCGGATGGTTCGTACCGGCACGCGGGGGTTTGGGAGAAAGCATGGAAATGCAGGCCAACACAATTGCTTCCACGATGGCTCGCAAGGTCGGCTCGCAATACCGTCTGCTCCATGTACCGGATTTGCTCAGCAATCATGCTTACAACTCCCTGCTTGAAGATACGAACATTCAGGATATATTGAGCCTGATTCGAGAGAGTCGGATCATCATTCACGGGATAGGCAACGCCATAGCGATGGCACGCAGACGCAAGCTTGACCCCGAAACCTTTGCCCAGATCAGCAGTGAGGGCGCGGTTGCCGAATCGTTTGGCTATTATTTTAACGAAGACGGCGTCGTTATTCACAAAATGCTGACGCTTGGACTCCGTTTGGAGGATATCAGGCATACCGAGACGGTTCTAGGCGTAGCTGGAGGTAAGAGCAAGGCGGCCGCTATTCATGCGGTGCTGCGTTTCGGGCAGGAAGATATTCTTGTCACCGACGAAGGCGCTGCTGCTGAAATTGTAAGCCATTATTTAAATGGTAAAAAGGATCTATGAATTGTGTTGTCTTGACGGGCTTTCGGGTCTGTCTTGAATATATAAACTAAACGAACTTTGGGAGGAACTCACTCATGACAGTTAAAGTTGGTATTAACGGTTTCGGACGTATTGGACGTCTTGCTTTCCGCCGGATTCAAAATGTGGAAGGTATTGAAGTAGTAGCAATCAATGACTTGACAGATTCCAAAATGTTGGCACATCTGTTGAAATATGATACAACACAAGGTACTTTCCAAGGAGAAGTAGAAGTACACGATGGCTTCTTCAAAGTTAACGGTAAAGAAGTTAAAGTTTTGGCTAACCGCAACCCTGAAGAACTGCCTTGGGGAGACCTGGGCGTAGATATCGTTCTGGAATGCACAGGTTTCTTCACAACTAAAGAAGCTGCTGAGAAACATTTGAAAGGCGGCGCTAAAAAAGTTGTTATCTCCGCTCCAGCTACTGGCGACATGAAAACTGTCGTTTACAACGTAAACCATGAAATTCTGGACGGTACTGAAACTGTAATCTCCGGCGCTTCTTGCACAACGAACTGCCTGGCTCCTATGGCTAAAACACTGCAAGACAAATTTGGTATCGTTGAAGGCCTGATGACTACAATTCATGCTTACACTGGCGACCAAAACACTTTGGATGCTCCACATGCTAAAGGTGACTTCCGTCGTGCTCGCGCAGCAGCTGAAAACATCATTCCTAACACAACTGGTGCTGCTAAAGCCATCGGTCTGGTAATTCCTGAACTGAAAGGTAAACTGGATGGCGCGGCTCAACGTGTACCAGTAGCAACTGGCTCTCTGACTGAGCTGGTAACAGTTCTGGAGAAAAACGTAACTGTTGAAGAAATCAACGCTGCGATGAAAGAAGCTTCCGATCCTGAAACTTACGGCTACACTGAAGATCAAATCGTTTCTTCCGACATCAAAGGTATCACTTTCGGTTCTTTGTTTGATGCAACTCAAACTAAAGTCCTGACTGTTGGCGACAAACAACTGGTGAAAACTGTAGCTTGGTATGACAATGAAATGTCCTACACTGCACAATTGATCCGTACGTTGGAATACTTCGCTAAATTGGCTAAGTAAGAACAGTCTTATCGCGCAACATCATAGAGCGGAAACAGGTTATTGTTTCCGCTCTTTATATATCAAAATGTGCCTTAAATTCCTGTTTCGTAAAATTAAAAGGGTGCGGAGGAATATGGAGATGAACAAAAAAAGCGTACGTGATATAGAGCTGAATGGAAAACGGGTGTTTGTTCGTGTAGATTTTAACGTTCCGGTTGAGGACGGTAAAATTACGGATGACAAGCGTATTCGTGAAACCTTGCCAACGATTAACTACCTGATTGAAAAAGGTGCAAAAGTTATTTTGGCGAGTCACTTTGGACGTCCAAAAGGTCAGGTCGTTGAATCCATGCGTCTGACTCCTGCTGGCGTGCGTTTGTCTGAGCTGCTCAAAAAGCCTGTTGTTAAAGTGGACGAAGCAGTTGGTGAGGCTGTTAAAGCGAAAGTGGCTGAACTGCAAAACGGCGACGTGCTGTTGCTTGAAAATGTACGCTTCTATCCAGGAGAAGAGAAAAATGATCCTGAACTGGCAAAGCAATTTGCTGAACTGGCTGACATTTTCGTGAATGACGCATTTGGTGCAGCGCATCGTGCTCATGCTTCCACAGAAGGTATCGCGCATCTTCTTCCGGCTGTTTCCGGTTTGCTGATGGAGAAAGAATTGTCTGTAATCGGTAAAGCTCTTTCGAATCCAGATCGTCCTTTTACAGCCATTATCGGCGGTTCCAAAGTAAAAGACAAAATCGATGTGATCGACAACCTGCTGAACATTGCAGATAACGTAATCATTGGCGGTGGTTTGGCTTATACATTTTTTAAAGCTCAAGGTCATGAAGTGGGTCAATCCCTACTGGATGAATCCAAACTGGACGTAGCTCTTGGATTTATCGAAAAAGCGAAGAAACTCGGCAAAAACTTCTACCTTCCGGTAGATGTCGTTATTTCTGACGATTTCAGCGCTACAGCGAACACTAACATTGTGGACATCGACGGTATTCCTGCAGATTGGGAAGGCGTGGATATCGGACCGAAAACAAGTAAAATCTATGCAGATGTTATCAAAAACTCCAAATTGGTTGTTTGGAATGGACCAATGGGTGTATTTGAAATGGAGCCTTTCGCTGGCGGTACGCGTGAAGTAGCGGAAGCTTGCGCAACAACAGAAGCATACACCATCATTGGTGGCGGTGATTCTGCGGCTGCGGCTGAGAAATTCCACGTGGCTGACAAAATGGATCATATCTCTACTGGCGGCGGCGCATCCCTGGAATTTATGGAAGGCAAAGCACTTCCGGGTGTTGTTGCACTCAACGATAAGTAATCAAACGCACTGCGCGTAATAAAGGCTTTAGGGCACCTAATAGTTAGGAGTTGAAACCATTGAGAACACCGATTATCGCGGGTAACTGGAAGATGTTTAAAACCGTACCAGAAGCTAAAACTTTCATCGAAGAGATCAAAGGCAAAGCAGAGGTTGCAGGAGTGGAAAGCGTGATTTGCGCACCATTTACGAATCTTCCTGCTCTGGTTGAAGCAGTAAAAGGTACATCTATCAAAATCGGCGCACAAAACCTGCACTTTGCAGAAGACGGCGCATTTACAGGTGAAATCAGCGGCGGGATGCTGAAAGATCTGGGCGTAGACTACGTTGTGATCGGACACTCCGAGCGTCGTGAATATTTTAACGAAACAGACGAAACGGTGAACAAAAAGGTTCATGCGGCATTCCGCCACGGCCTGACTCCGATCGTATGTGTAGGCGAAAAGCTGGAAGACCGTGAAGCGGGTCAAACCAAAGAGGTTGTAAAAGTGCAAACTGTAGCAGCTTTTGCTGGTTTGGCTAAAGATCAGGCTGCACAAGTGGTTGTTGCTTATGAGCCAATCTGGGCAATCGGAACAGGTAAATCCTCCACTTCGCAGGATGCGAATGAAGTCATTTCCTACATCCGCAGTCTTCTGAACGAACTGTACGATGAAAATACAGCAAATGCTGTACGGATTCAGTACGGTGGCAGCGTGAAACCTGAAAATGTGGCCGAATATCTGGGCCAAAGCGACATCGACGGCGCACTTGTAGGTGGCGCTAGTCTTCAACCAGCGTCTTACATCGCGCTTGTTGAGGGGGCGAAGTAAGATGACAGTACCAAAACCGGTAGCCTTAATTATTATGGATGGATTCGGACTGCGCGAAACTGTGGAAGGCAATGCGGTTGCACAGGCGAACAAGCCGAACTACGACCAATACTTAAAACAATACCCTCATTCGACGCTTACAGCGTCTGGTGAAGCGGTGGGTCTGCCGGAAGGGCAAATGGGTAACTCCGAAGTAGGTCACCTGAACATCGGCGCTGGCCGGATTGTATATCAGAGCTTGACCCGCATTTCGAAGTCCATTCGCGAAGGCGAGTTCTTCCAGAATGAAACTTTGCTTAAAGCAGTACAGCATGCCAAGAAGAACAACACGAAGCTTCATCTGTACGGACTTTTGTCCGATGGTGGCGTGCATAGCCATATTAGCCATCTGTTTGCTATGCTGGATTTGGCGAAAAAAGAAGGTTTAACAGAAGTATACATTCATGCATTTATGGATGGACGCGATGTTATGTCTGACAGCGGCGTGGACTTCATGCAGCAGCTGATCGCCAAAATTCAGGAAGTGGGTATTGGTAAAATCGCGACTGTACAAGGACGCTATTATGCCATGGACCGCGACAAACGTTGGGAACGTGTAGAGAAATCTTACCGTGCAATCGTGTACGGCGAAGGTCCTCAATATACAGATCCAATGGAAGCATTGAAAGAATCGTATGAAAAATCGGTGTTCGACGAATTTGTGGAGCCGACGGTTATTGTGAAGGCTGACGGAAGCCCTGTAGGGCTGGTCGAAAGCAATGACTCAGTAATCTTCCTGAATTTCCGTCCTGACCGTGCGATTCAATTGTCTCAGGTATTTACGAATAAGGATTTCCGTGGCTTTGATCGTGGACCGAAATTGCCAAAAGATTTGCACTTTGTTTGCCTGACATTGTTCAGTGAAACGGTTGAAGGCTTTGTAGCCTACGAACCGAAAAACCTGGATAACACATTTGGTGAAGTATTGGTGCAGAACAATAAAAAGCAATTGCGTATTGCCGAGACCGAAAAATATCCGCACGTTACCTTCTTTTTCAGTGGCGGTCGTGATGTAGAACTGCCTGGCGAAACTCGTATTTTGATTAACTCGCCTAAAGTGGCTACATATGACTTGCAGCCTGAAATGAGCGCGTACGAGGTTGCGGATGCTGCTGTTAAGGAGATCGAAGCCGACAAGCATGATGCGATTATCCTGAACTTTGCCAATCCGGATATGGTTGGACACTCCGGCATGCTGGAGCCAACGATCAAGGCGGTAGAGACGACGGATGAATGTGTTGGACGTGTTGTAGATGCGGTTAAAGCCAAAGGCGGCGTTGTTATCATCATTGCCGACCATGGTAACGCGGATATGGAAATTGACGAGCAGGGACGTCCGTTCACAGCTCACACTACCAATCCGGTTCCGTTCATTTTGACTGACGAAAATATCGTTTTGCGTGAACATGGAATACTGGCTGACGTAGCTCCGACGCTTCTGGATTTGATGCAGCTTCCGCAGCCTGCGGAAATGACAGGAAAATCTATGATTGCATCCCGCAAGTAAGCTTGATTTAATAAGTATAGGCTTGACCAATAAATCATGATCGACAAAGGAGATTAAGTACAAATGACTATTATTTCTGACGTGTACGCTCGCGAAGTCCTGGACTCCCGTGGTAACCCTACTGTTGAAGTTGAAGTATATCTGGAATCCGGTGCTATCGGTAGTGCCATCGTTCCTTCCGGTGCCTCTACTGGCGCTCACGAAGCTGTAGAGCTTCGCGATAACGACAAATCCCGCTACCTGGGTAAAGGCGTTCTGCAAGCTGTTAAAAACGTGAATGAAATCATCGCTCCTGAAGTTATCGGCTTGGATGCTGTAAACCAAGTGGAAATCGACACATTGATGATCAAATTGGATGGTACACATAACAAAGGTAAATTGGGTGCAAACGCAATTCTGGCTGTATCCATGGCTGTAGCTCGCGCTGCTGCTGAAGCTCTGGGTCTGCCACTGTACACTTACCTGGGCGGATTCAATGCTAAACAATTGCCAGTACCAATGATGAACATCGTTAACGGTGGTGCTCATGCCGACAACAACGTTGACGTACAAGAGTTCATGGTTCTGCCTGTAGGTGCTCCTACTTTCAAAGAAGCTCTGCGTGTTGGCGCGGAAATCTTCCACAACCTGAAATCCGTACTGAATTCCAAAGGTTTGAACACAGCTGTTGGTGATGAAGGTGGTTTTGCTCCTAACTTCAAATCCAATGAAGAAGCTCTGTCCACTATTATCGAAGCGATCGAAAAAGCCGGTTACAAACCAGGCGTTGACGTATTCCTCGGTATGGACGTTGCTTCCACTGAGTTCTACAAAGATGGAAAATACACACTGGAAGGCGAAGGCAAATCCTTCACTTCTGCTGAGTTCGTTGACCTGCTTGCTTCTTGGGTTGACAAATACCCAATCATCACCATCGAAGATGGTTGCTCCGAAGATGACTGGGAAGGTTGGAAATTGCTCACTGAAAAACTGGGCAACAAAATCCAATTGGTTGGTGACGACCTGTTCGTAACAAATACAGAGCGTCTGGGTAAAGGTATCGAAGAAAACATCGGTAACTCCATCCTGATCAAAGTAAACCAAATCGGTACGCTGACTGAAACATTTGATGCTATCGAGTTGGCTAAACGTGCAGGATACACAGCTGTAATCTCTCACCGTTCCGGTGAATCCGAAGACAGCACAATTGCTGATATCGCTGTTGCAACAAATGCAGGCCAAATTAAAACAGGTGCGCCTTCCCGTACTGACCGTATCGCGAAGTACAACCAATTGCTCCGCATTGAGGATCAACTGGGTGAACTGGCTCAATACCACGGCCTGAAATCTTTCTACAACCTGAAAAAATAATATTGCGCAATGATGCTGACGGTGCCAGGCAGCTGTGATTCAAGAACACGGAGTCTGAGCGCTCAAAGCCATTTACGTAATTACAAAACAGACCTGTTCGCTAACGTGAGCAGGTCTGTTTTTTTGTTTTTTCTTATGTGATGTCGGTTATACTCTTTTGCAAGGCTTAATGAAGTGGCTCGGTATAGCTGGTTGTTATCTACTGGAAGCTGTGGTAGAATGAAAATAGTGTTTTGCGTTAATTTCCGGCTATTCATAACATGATATGATCATGTTTTCATAAAAAGGGCTGTGTTGTTTTGCAAAACAGATGTATTAGCTCAGGAGGTGGGATTTTTCATGGAAATCTTTTTGAAAGTGCTGCTCGTTGTATTCTCGATTGCTGTTATTGCGGTTGTTTTACTGCAAAAGGGGAAAAGTGCAGGTTTGTCCGGTGCCATCTCTGGCGGTGCTGAGCATCTGTTCGGCAAGACAAAAGCTCGCGGTATGGATTTGATTTTGCAGCGCGTGACTGCTGTTTTGGGTGCGTGCTTTATGATCGTTTCCGTTTTGGTTGCATTTTTTGCAAAATAAGCTAAATAATAACCTTAAGCCTTCGTTTCACGGGAAACGGGGGCTTTTTTTGGATTTTAGACAGGCAGGGATGCCGTCGATTAAATTCGTGTATACTAGGGTATGAGTATATGAAGAGCCTTGTATCAGGAACAAGGAACATGCGGATTATTACTGAAAATTAAAGGTCACCCGAGGTGGACGATATTATGATAACAGAGCAACAATTACTTGATTTTATGCGCGAGACCGCATACAAACCTATGACTTACCAGGAACTTGAGCAGCATTTTGAAATTAAGGATGCGGCGGATTTTCGCGAATTCCTTAAGCTTTTAAACGCGCTAGAAGAAGATGGGAAAATTCTGCTGACCCGCACGAATCGCTATGGTGTGCCGGAACGAATGGATTTGCAGCGCGGACGTTTGCAGGCTCATGCCAAGGGATTTGCTTTTCTGATCCCGGAAGACCGGGAGCACCCGGATGTGTACATTCATGCTAATGACTTAAAGAGTGCAATGAATGGAGACACAGTACTGGTAAGAGTGACGTCGAAGGGACCTTCGGGTGGCCGATTGGAAGGCGAAGTCGTGCGGATCGTGAAGCGCGCAGTGCTACAGGTGGTAGGCGTGTTCCAGAGTCACGAAGCATACGGTTTTGTTTTGCCGGATGATAAGCGCATTAACCGAGATATTTTCATTCCAAAAACCAGCTCCAACGGAGCCGTAAACGGTCAGAAGGTCGTTGTGCGCATTGTGAGCTATCCGGAGGGACGAGCTGCGGCGGAAGGCGAAGTGTTGGAGGTGCTGGGTCACAAGGATGATCCGGGCGTCGATATTTTGTCGGTTATTCGTAAGCATCAGCTTCCGGAAGCTTTTCCCGATGAAGTGACAGAGGAAGCGGAAAAGGCTCCCGATGCGATTACGGAAGAAGAAATCGTGCGTCAGGGGCGGCGCGATCTGCGCGATAAAACGATTGTTACGATTGATGGCGAGGATGCCAAGGATCTGGATGATGCGGTTAATGTAGAGCGTCTGCCGAACGGCAACTACCGTCTGGGCGTTCATATTGCCGACGTAGGGTATTATGTGCGTGAGAGCTCCAAGCTGGATCAGGAGGCGTATAACCGCGGTTGTAGCGTGTACTTGGTCGACCGTGTTATTCCTATGCTTCCGCATCGGCTTTCAAACGGGATTTGTTCCTTGAATCCGCAGGTGGATCGGCTGACTTTATCCTGTGAGATGGAATTTAATGAGCATATGAAGGTCGTAAAACATGATGTTTTCACCAGTGTCATTAAAACGAAGGAACGAATGACGTACACAAACGTTCGCAAAATCCTCGAAGAAGAAGATGCTGAACTGATGGAACGGTACAAGGATTTGGTGGAAGACTTCCGCACGATGAAGGAACTGGCGTTAAAGCTGCGGGCTAACCGGATGCGCCGGGGCGCAGTTGATTTTGATTTTGATGAAGCCAAAGTAATTGTGAATGATGAAGGCAAGGCCGTGGATATTGTTAAAAGAGAGCGCACCATTGCCGAGCAGATCATTGAAGAGTTCATGCTGGCAGCCAATGAGACGGTAGCCGAGCATTTTCACTGGCTTAAAGTGCCGTTCCTATATCGGATTCATGAGGACCCGGACCCGGAAAAGCTGCAAAACTTTATGGCTTTTGCCGCCAATTTTGGGCATCAGATCAAAGGTCGGGGCAATTCTATTCACCCGCGTGCGCTGCAAACGTTGCTGGAAGATATTCAGGGCACGAAGGAGCAAACGGTGCTTAGCACCATGATGCTGCGTTCCATGAAGCAGGCAAAGTACGATGCGGAGTCGACAGGACATTTTGGACTGGCTGCGGAGTATTATTCTCATTTTACATCGCCGATTCGTCGTTATCCTGACTTGGTGATTCATCGTGTCATTCGTGAGGTATTGGAAAATGGCGGGGCTTTAACGGCCGAGCGCCAGGAGTATTTGACTGCACGGATGCCAGATATTGCACAGCAATCTTCCGAGCGGGAACGTGTGGCTGTGGATGCAGAGCGTGATACAGAGCAGATGAAAAAGGCTGAATACATGCTGGACAAGGTCGGCGAGGAATTTGAGGGGATCATCAGCAGCGTAACCAGCTTTGGCATGTTCATTGAGCTGGACAATACGGTGGAAGGCCTGACGCGTCTGAGTGCACTTACGGACGACTATTATCATTTTGACGAGCAGCATATGGCGTTGATCGGTGAACGTACCTCCAAGGTGTTCCGCATCGGAGATGAGGTTAAGGTTCGCGTCGCGCGCGTGAATATGGAAGATTACACGATTGATTTTGAACTCGTCGATATGAAGCAGCAGCAACGCCGTGAGCGCACGGGTGGTTCAAAGCCAGGCGCTGGCTTTGCGCGTGGCGGTGAGGGCCGAGGTAAAGGAAAGCCCCATGAGGGGCGCGACCGTAAGGGCGGCAAGGACAAGGCTGGCAGAGAGCGTAAAGGCGGTCGTGATGCTGCTGGGAAGCCTAAAGAAGCTGGTTCAGGCGTAGGCGGCGGAGGTATTAGTACCGCAGGTCGCACGGGCCGTAGCGGCCGAAACGGAGCAGGAGCTGCCTCAGCCAGTGGCTTCGGTTTTGGCAGCGGCAAGGGCGGTTACAACTCGCCAGCATCAGGTGCGAGTAAACGTAAGAAGAAGACGTCAGCCAGCGGTATTTTTATCGGCGGAGCAGCTACACCAGGTAGTGATGTCAGCCCAAGCGGTGACGGTGCTGTACGTCGTAAGCGGAAGAGCAAGGGTAGCGGTGGTGGCGGCAACAGCACCGCTGGGTTTGTGCGGAAAAAGAAGAAGTAAGTGGCGGTAGCTTGCCTGTTGAATAGATGGAGCTTTTGAGTCAGTATATTAAGCTGGTCGGGGGCTTGGGTTTGCGGCGGTTTCTGTCTGATGTTTTGGACGGAGGCCGCTTCGTTTTAAAGACTTGACCTTTCTTGCTTTTACCGTCTGAATTTTGTTACAATATATTTCTAAGCCGCTCATTTGCAGTTATTTAGTGAAATAGGCTGGAGCTTTCTTTTTACGAAATAGATTACATTAGGAACAAGGAGTGGTATTCATGGGTAAGAAGGCAGACGGGAAAGTGCTCGCCCAGAACAAAAAAGCTTCCCATGACTATTTTATCGAGGACACCTACGAGGCGGGCATGGTGTTAACGGGAACGGAAATTAAGTCTTTGCGTAATGGTCGCTCTAATATCAGTGATGCGTTTGCCACTATTCGTAATGCTGAAATTCACATCCACAACATGCATATTAGTCCTTTTGAACAAGGCAATCGTAACAATCCGACCGATCCGACGCGTACACGTAAGCTGCTGCTGCACAAAGAGCAGATTCGCAAGCTTATTGGTCTGTCCAAACAGGAAGGCTACACGATTGTGCCGCTAAAGATTTATGTTCGCAATGGTTATGCTAAGCTGCTACTTGGACTCGGTAGAGGTAAAAAGCAGTACGACAAACGTGATGCTGCGGCTAAACGCGATGCTCAGCGTGATATCCAACGCGTTTTGCGTGAGAAGCAGAAAATTGCGAGATAACGTAGCTTGAGTGGGCAGACGAAGTGAAGCCAGCGCGTGTTTAATTGGGATAATTGAGTTGGTTTTTTAGGAGCTAATTCATTGTTACTTGTATTATTAGGCATGGTACAAATTACGTGAATAAGCTACTTGTTCCTGTAATGGTGCTATTTTATAGAGTTTAAATGGCTTCATTCCGTTTCGTTATGATGTGTAATATGGTATACTAATGAAGTAGTAAGCTTTAATGTTTTTGTACTTCTGAGTTTGTTCGACTGTTGAATCTCAGGATTCAGCTTCCGATATAGTATCATGCATGCTTATACTCCGGTATTTCCGGATTTATCCGTGGAGCCCTTTTATAATAAGGGGGCGTTTATGGATTCGACGGGGATAGTTCGAGCATGGGTAGCGGGTAGTGGGGACGCGTCCGCTTCATCAACGCTAAAGCCTATTAAACGGCAAACAACAAAACAACTACGCTTTCGCAGCCTAAGAAACTGTGTGCGTGCTTCTACCCAGCATCGTCCATGTGACTGGGATAGGGGCTAACAAATAGTGGAATACGCTGTCTCATCTCCGCCTGCGGTGAGCTGAAGAAGACAATCAGGCTGACCCGAAGGGAATCCGGTGACAGGGAGTTTCTAGGGTGACATCAAAACTGTCACTACACCCGTAGAAGCTTATGTGTCGTTATCTTCGGACAGGGGTTCGACTCCCCTCGCCTCCATCTAAAAAACCCGCTCACTGAGCGGGTTTTTGCTTTATATTACGCAAAAATGTAGACCAAATGTAGACATAAAATTATTAAGGGTCAAACTTCACTAGAACTTGTAGACATCATGTCTACAAACCTGGATTGTAATAAATTTATACTTTGGATGCGATGGTGATCGGCGATTTCGTATTGACATGAGCGCATGAGATGTAGAAGAAATGAAATTGTATGAAACCATAGCCCCAGTCAGCTAAACGTTCCTCTTTCGAGTGTCCAGCGCTTCATTAGATTTACATTAAAGTTCCAGTAATAACAGAAAATAAGATGAGCTAAAAAATAATTTACAATGATTTTATTATAATTTCATTAAAAATATTGCGTAACCTAACGAAACAAAGTATATTATAAGTAACAAAACTTTAATCTTTGGCAAAGGAGTGTAAGTGTGAAATACAATATCAATTTATTTGGTAATAACTTTGATTGTGAATTGCATGTACAAGATAACGCCTTGTCCATTGCACTGGATGAGGACAATCAAAAAGCATTAAAATCGTATTTATCCAGAGTGCTCCAAAAATATACGGAAGTGAACACATCAGAGAAAGATTCCTTAGAGTTGATGGTCACTAAAGCTATCCAGGTCGAAAAAAATATGGGTGGCCGAATGTCCGAGCCAAAGCTTAAATTGCCTTATGAATTTGCACCAGAGGTGAAAGAAAAACTCATTGAATGTGCGGATCTACAGGAAACCTCAGCGACCCAGTTGTTAATTCGCTTAATTGATCAGAAGTATCATGAAGTGATGCATAACAACAAAGCGGAATGAGGAGGAATTTAAAATGGCTTACGGGAATAAAGTGAAATTTCATTATGATGTGCCAGCATATATAAAGAAGGAGTTAGCAGAGGCGGCTAAAAAGCTGGGAATCACCGCCACTGAGCTACTCACTAGAATTATTGAAGAGGAGTACCAAAGAGTGAAAGGGACAGGGCAGGACTCGAAATGAGTCCTGTTTTTACGCATTAAATAGTTTGGTTAGGCAGTTATGTAGGTGAAGACTCTCGGTGATAGAAAAAGAATGATAGCGATATTGATTGGTATTTTTTTCGACTTGATCCATATAAAAAAAGTGCAAATTCCAATAATCCTCTTTTGCATTGGTTGTTATTAGAAGTAAGCTAAAAAGCTCCGGTTTATCCAAAACCTCGAATGCAATTTTGGAATCTGTATGCTCAGTACTAAGGATTTCATGGACGTGTAACGAAAGTGGAGAAGCCGGCAAATTTTGAAGTGAAAGAAAGCTTTCCTTGAGCGAAATATAGTCCATTGTTAGTTAATTCCCCCTCTTATTCCCTTTTATTTATTATATTATGTTACTTGTAATTACAAAATATATTATATGTATTTATTTCTTTACCTATTAATTATATACGAACATACGTTTGTGATCAATTAAAATGTTTACTATATTGAACTTCAATTCTTCTAAAAGTTTCAAGCTTTTGATACAATTTGTTATGAAAAAGACTCCATAAAGGATATGGAGTCTTGTAGCTTTATTTTACTTATTTTGTTTTTTTATTGTTTCCAGCAATTCATTCATGGTTTTATTCAGTTCATCAAGGCGTTCTTGAATACTGCTCATTAGATTCCTCAACAAGATAATAGCGATAACGATTGGAAACCCTACATTACTAACTAAATTTACCCAAAGGTTCTAAACCTTCCATGTTAGTTGCCACCTTTAAAAATATTGATAAATATGATTATTATTACAAGCTACTTTTCCAAAAAATATTAGTTGTGGAGTAATTGAATTGTAGGAGGATTCTCAAGGGAAGTAAAATTTACAAATTCTGTTGTTTTGTTAATAAGACAAATGAGTGTCATCTTTAGAAAATTTTGTTTCTCTTAAATGTTTACCATGAGATCCCTCCTAAGTCTGTATTGGCTAAAGCATATGAAGTAGAACGGAATATAGTTTAGTAGATTACCGTTTTAACTTAACTTCTACTTTTTTGTGATAACATATTTGAAATATGCCACTTTAAATCATGTATAATTCGAAGAGTTGTTGATACATACATTATTATAATATAAATATGCTCTTTATTTATTAAAAAGCAACTTTTTGATTTCAAAAACGTCTATAATATGTAAGTTTATTACGTAATAAGGAAGGTGTCATTGATGCGAAAAAAAATAATTGTTACTACTAGTATGGTAATGCTCTTGTCTTGAGTTATTTTCAGTAACTCAATATGGGCAAAAGATTCACAACAACTTTTTTTAAATATAAACGGGGATACAATAAGTGATCAAGAACCTTTAATTATTGGTCAGACTACTTTTGTCCCTATACGAACAGTTGCATCTCTGCCTAATACGAAAGTGTCTTGGGAAAGTCAATCTAAAACCGTAGTCGTGACAAATACAGTAACTAAAGAAGTCGTCAAGCTTATAGTTGGACAAAAAACTGCTTATAAGGGTGACAAAAAATTGACAGTAAGTGCTCCTGTACGTCTAATTAAAGGAACGACATATGTACCTTTTCGTTTTGTAGGGGAAGCCTTGGATGCTAAAGTATTGTGGGATCAAAAAACGAGAACGATATCTATTTATAATACGTCAGTAGATGCCAGTCTTACCAAGAAGCTTGAGAGCAAAGATTTGAGTGTGGCACGTAATGCGGTTCTTTCTTTACCGCGCATTAGCTCACAGAAACACTTAACTACGACAGATGAGGGACACTCTACAACATATTATTTTCCTTACGGGGAAGTTAAGCGGTTCTTCATAAGTGATCAAGGTGTTGTGCAATATATTGAGGTAAAAGATAATATTGCGACTACTATTTGGGAGGGGGTAGTTAGTTCAAAACAAGATAATAAAAATGATATTATTCCTAATATTGTTCATTCAGTAAGTAAAGAGTGGGGCAAAAGACCGACATTTAAAGGGAAGATAAGCTATTTTACGGATAAATGGATGGAAGAAGCGGTTAGTTATGGTTTGATTGATGAAAATGGACAAAGTAGTGAGTTAGGTAACATTGCAAAATCCAATTCTAAAGAAAATATTATCAAGGAAATTCCTGGGGAAGTGCGTAAAGACTAAAATTTTTGTTACTTAGAATATTTATATAAATATTATCCTGTAGCAGACAATGTAAGATGACTTTCTACATTGTCTGCTATGAGGATAATTTCAACAATCAAGCTTTATATAGAATGCATTGGACTACTTTAAAGAAGCATAATAAATGCCACTACCAAAAGAGTTAGAACCTACAGTATAATCCACAGGATTAGGCATATTAGGTTTTTTGGGAGTGTGATCAGTTGCTGGGCTTGAATTAGAAGAATTAACATTTACCCAGGTGCCGTTGGTTGTATTGTATTTGGTATTTGATGTCATAACTTGCGTATGGAATATTTTCCATGCTGGTAATGTTGCTGGAACGCCATTAATAGGATAAGTCTGTTGAGCGGCTCCCAGAACTACCCGTCCATTTGAAAAGCTACTTGTAGCTGTATAGGCAGGGCTAAATGTATGCCAATGGGTATTATTCACATAAAATTTTACTTTGTATGTTTTTCCAGAGTCAGGAACAAGTTCTAATCTAATATTAACCTTTTGAGAGTTTGAAAATTCCCCGAAGGAGCCACCTGCATCGGTTCCCTTAACTAATCCGCTATTCGCGAACCATCTCCAAGCCGATTGCCCACTGGCTGTAGAAATTCCACATTCGTAATCCCCAAAGCCAACATAAAAGTTAATGAAACCTCCGTCATTAATGCTAAAAGAACTAGGAAGAGTAACATCTGTGCTGAAACCTTGTACCGCTGAGTTTACAGGGATTCTAACTACTTTAGCATATTCAACTGTATCTGATGCCATATTAAAGTCCTCCATTAATTTCGTATTAGAATCTAAGATCACCAGGATAGCAGCTTAATAAATGTATCCCTCATTTATTATCTGCGGTAAGTTCAACTTCTGTTTTTATTATAGTATATAGCGTAACGTAACGCAATATATTTTTTGATTTTATTTTCAATATTGCTGTAATTAGATTTCCTTTCATCTATAGCTTTAGGAAAAAGGAGTGAGGCCTTCGTCGGTATCATTGCTTTTTGAGGGTCCCTGATTATTTCTAAAAAGAAAACCTATCAAATCGGGTTTTAATGCAACAAGAACATGATGCGTTGTGCTCTAGCGTAAGAAAAAGGGCTTTCCATCGTGATCTAGCACAGATTGACTAACTCATTAACCCAGCGTAAGGAGCAGCGACATCCTCCCCATGAAATACAGGACTGTCCGACAGTGATTCATCTTTTCAATGCTACGGCTCTCGTGGTCCGATCTATCGTTACGCAAAGGTTTGTATCCTCCTATGTCTATTTAGCCACTCTGATTAGTTGTTATCAAGATAAGACGCACAAAAAAGCTGGAAGACGGTTTGGGGTATAATTCATTGGTTAGCTAGGCTAATTCAAAATAACAGAATGGATGGGGCTTTCTGTAAACAAAATCTTTATTCTATCCGATACATACATAAGAATGGTTTGCTGTTAAAGATAACCTCTTAAAATTCACAATTTCAGTTGTGTGGTGGCTACGAGCACATTTAAACACAAGGTAGCTGGCGAACGCGCCTTGTGCTGCTGGAAAGGAGATATGAAAGCATTTGGACGTACTGCAAAACGGAATAGGGTATGAAAGTCTTCGCTTATACGGTCCCTTTCAACCTCAGCATATGGAACAATTGCGAATTACCAGAGCCGTTCTATGATGATCTGGTCACTACAATGGTTCGGAAGTACATGTATGGAGATGCCATTGATACGGTGACCAATTATGCTAAATTAGGTACTTTTGTTTTACAATATGAAGAAACCGATTGGGCCTTTTTAAGACTTCTTGTCTCTCGCTTTGGTTCGGTAATTGTGCCGGAGATCACGGCTGCATCACCTAAGGTTTTCTTTGGAATGCCAGAAGGCAAGCAGTACAAGGTGGAGCGAGATGTATTTTACAGGGTACGAAAAACGTTTCATGAGTTAGATACAGGAAAACCAGGGGAACGTGCTGGCGCTTATGTCACCTATACAATTGAAAATCTGCAATACTATGCACTGGGAGACTTGATCACGTTACCCATCGGACAAGGCAAAGAGCTGGTTGTTGTGAGGGCAGTGACAGAGTTAAAGGACGGTTTACTCCAAACTCGTTATGATCTCCAAGCCGAACAGGATATTCACTATACTCGGTATGAAAATGATCAAGCCATTGGTATTTCGCTCACGGGAAGGGTGCTGAAGGTACAACAGGATTTCGTACAACTTCACCTGGAAATTGATCCAAAGCAAGACCCAGCTAAAGCCTGCTGGTTTCCCATAGCTACCCGTTATGTCGCGGAAGAACATAGTGGCTGGTACGACATACCTGAAGTTGGGGAACAAGTGAAGCTATATTTACCTACACACTGTGAACAGGAAGCCTATGTGACAGATTCCTTGCGACAACATCGCCACGCCAATGGACAGCCAGATGTGAAGGCATGGAAACACGTACAAGGTAGCGGCATAGAAATGTCTGAGCAGGAGCTGATCCTGTCCACTTCCGATGGGTTTTCGATTACACTACATGAGGATACGGGCATCACCGTCAACAGTCCGGGGAATGTACAGATTCAGGGCGGTCATGTGAAGTTGGATGCAGGTCAGGAACTATCACTTGAGGCTGGAACCGCACTATACTTAAAAGGTGGAGCCAGCAGTATGGTGCTGGATGGTGAGACGGACACCAAAGCCCCAGTGATTTATCAGGAAGGTACGGTAAAAGCTCCAGTTTTCGTGGCTGACCTCCCTCCTGTACCGGAGCCTCCATTAATGAGTACTAAAGCGTATGAAGCGGCTCAAACTGCAGCAGCCAACGCTTCTTCCAGCAGTGCGGCTCCTACTCCTACGGCAAAGGTTACAAGTCCAGCGGCGCTTCAACAGGCCAACGCTTTGCTGGGTACAGTATCCAAGCTATTAGGCTCCATTCCAGCAGTTGGGAATGTGGCCAATGTGATGTTGAATACATCGGGTGGACTAGCAGGTAAAGTGGCGGCAACAGTTTTACAAGCAACCGCAGCAATCCCTGTTCGGAGCAAAGGAACGCCTACCTTGGGAGCATCTAAGGAAACGGGTGTACATCCGTTGAAACATTTGGCAGGACTGACGCTTCAAGGATTGATTAGTCAGTATGAGCATGAGCAAGCGAAACAAGCCTATTATAGCAAGTGGATTTTAGGCAAAGTATATACGAGTGCACGTCATGTGGCCCATTCCGGTGGTCCCCTAGAGCTCGTTCAAAACTTGCTGAAAGAATCGAATGCTATGGCTCATGCCTATCAGCAAATTCCCACCGAGTTGAGACAACGCTGGAGGGCGAACTACGATAGTTACATGGCTCAACAGCCGAAGCCGAAGCAAGAGGAAGAATCTCAGTCGTGGTGGGATCTTATGGCGGCAGGCCAGCTCCAGAATGCGGAAAATGAAGCCATTATGGCGAAGCAGATGGCGAACGAGTTGGAGTATACCGCAGATGTGAGTGGAGAAGTGGTATTAGGAGCAGGAGCAGCAGTTGTAGCAGATTACTCGTATGGATTAATGAATAAGGAATACGCCTCAGATCATCCGAAGGCGCGTAAAACAGGTGAAGTGATTGGGCATTCCTTGACAACTGTAGCCGGAGCCGTAGAAACGGTAGGTGCTGTGGGGGGAGGATTCTTAGGTGGTTTGGTAACAGCTATAGGAGTAGGGGCACCTGTAGGCGTCCTTGCTATAGCACAATCTGCCCTTTTGGGAGCGCATGGGGCAACGGTCACGTATACCGGAGCATCCAATAGTGTGAAAAGTACTAAGGATCTTTATCGAATGTTTGAAAGCGGGCCAAGTCCCAATAGCTCAACGCCGTCTAAACCTTCCAGTGCAAAGTTCAGGCAAGAGCGAAAGAACACCTGCCTCACAGAAACCGAGCAAACCAAACGAGAATCCGCCCGGAACTAAGGGGACGAGTGACGTTGTTAGTAATATTAAACGGACCGAACCTTCTTTGCCAAAGGGCAGTAAACCTAAAGGTAATTATGGAGCAGGAGATTCACATGGAATAAAGAAACAAAATGAAACAGCCGATTTCTTGGCTGACAAAGGTTATGACATTAAGATGTTGGATGAAATTGATGGTGGAAATGGCTATGGAATTAAAGAAGGATCGAATCCAGATTTTTTAATCGAAGGGAAAGTATTCGATTGTTATGCGCCTAAGCCAGATGGTAAGGTACAAAGTATAATAAAAGAAATAGCAGGAAAGACAAAGAACCAATCTGGAAGAATTGTTCTCAACTTAGACAACTTTCCAGATGAAAAAATTGCAGAAATTACTGGGGTAATTTTAAGAAAAGCAAATCCGAATGGTGATTTAAAAAGACTTGAAGAATTAATTAGTGTTAAAGATGGCACAATTACAAAAGTATTTGGAGGAGAGAAGTGAGATGGACTGTGAATTACTTTTAGTTTCAAATTTAGGACCTGAAGCATTAAAGAGAACAATTTATAACATAGTAAGCGAGACAGTTAAAGATAAAGTAACTAATTACGAAAACTTTTCTCGTCTTAGCTGTAGATATTTCACAATTGATATTGAAACAGAAGATATTACTAGCATTGATTTTTTAAGAGAAGAATACGACATGGAAATAAATACAGAAATTAGTGTTCAATTGTTTGGGAAAACATTTTATGAAGGACTGGAGGTCTTATTTCAAACTATTGGGAAGATTTTAAAGAGCTTCAATCCTGATATGGTGTTTTTGGAAAATGGTACAGATCAACTATTTAGAAAAGAAAATGATACTGTAATTGTAAACACAAATTTAGACCAGTATCAAAAGAACTATCTATCTAATAGAATAATTGATTCGCTAAAATATCCATATATTGAAAAAGATTTATCAAACTAAAATATATTTTACAATAAAATAATTTACTGGTATATTGTCACAATACGAGTTAGTTGGCCGTATTGTGATCTCTTTTGGTCATGGTGTGCAAGTGCAGTACCTGTACACGTTTAGCGGTTTGTTTCAAGGTGTTCCTCCTTTAAACAGGTTGTGATGTAGTCTCGTGGTCAGGACTACAAAAATATAATGTCTGTTTGAAAGGGGAGTTGAAACGAATTGCCTGTTCAGGTGGGGGCGATGGAGCGTCCCGGAAGAGACGTTTGTGAAAGCCTGTGCTAGCACCCTCTTTCCTTGCAGGGCATGGGTTTTTTAGCGGTCGGGGCGCTTGTGGCCCGTTTCTGGAACACTTCTTTTTTTATTTTTTGACGGTGAGGAATGAAAAAATTGTAAGGGGAGGAAATGAAGCCACAAGCGCCCCGTTTTCCCCCAAAACCCTTGGCAAGGAATTGAAATGTGGCGTATCCCCTGTTTTTACGCTTCTTTTCCGTCCTTGTACCGCCACTGAACATGTTTTTAATCCAGTTCGTCTATGGAAATCTCTTGTGGTTCAGCATCCATTTGTAAAGGTGACTTTATCTTCTGTTTAAAGGCAATGCCTTTAAGGAGACGGTTTCCACCTGATTTACCTGCTATATAAGGAATTTCCCGCTGCTGCAAAACATCCTTTATCTTGTCTGACAATTGCCGACTTGTCATATGGCTGATTCCACTGTGTCCTTCACGATGACACCAATTCGCAAATTGAGTTCTCATATCCCTATTAAAAATTCGATGTTCAGGGTTGGCTTCAAGCATATCCGTGACAAACGCTTCAACGGGATTAATGAGCTCTTGGTACTGGTTCAGCAAGTCTTCTACCTTCTTGACGGTGAGAACTCAAAGGAGTTATTGCGTAACCGTTCAAGGCCCTGGAGGGCAAAGTTCAGAATCCCTGCCCCTTCTTCCAACAGCTTGTCTTTTAAGTACGGATCTTTCTGGCCCTTTTTATAGGTTTTTTCAAACGGAATGATGCTTACCTTACGAGTCAACCCATGACTTTTATCCTTGGAGTAGGGCAGGTTATTCATAGCAAATACCATTTTGCAATGTAGTTCCTGTGTGTAGCCTTTTTTGAATTTCTCCTCAACACGAACGGGATCACCGGAAGCAATGGCTTTCAGGTAACTGGTTTCAATCCCTTTACTACCCGCTTCATTCTCGGTTGTAATGTTGACCAGTTTATTGACCATTTCGGCACGGGCAAAAGGCTTCTCCAAGTCATTCAAGGAAACGGCAGATGTATTACGTTCCCCAACCAGACTTTTCAGAATGTGAATGAGTACAGACTTCCCGTTTGAGCCTTTTCCGTAAAATAGAAATACTTATTCCGACTTCGTCGATGTGGTTAGGCAGTAGCCAAACATTTCAGCAATCAGATCAATTCGTTCCTGGTCATGATCAAAAATATCATTTAAAAACTCTAAAAAACGAGGGCATGTTGCTTCCGGATCATACGTAATGGGAACTTGCACACTGGAATAGAAATCGTAACTATGCTCTTCCAGTTGAAAATTGTTTACATTCAACATACCATTTTGCAAATTGATGTAATCACGGTTGCTTCCATGAATTCATCTCTTGTACAATCTCGTTGTAGGGCGGCCATGTATTCCGTCTCCAGCTTCGTTTTCTAAAAGTATGGAGCCCAAGTATGAAGAATTGCTCGCATTTTAGATTCGAGCACCTTTAAACTAATCTGATTCCAAACACCGGATTTGTACATGTAGTACTCTTGCTCGGGGGCTACAAAAACAACCCTAAGGTAACGACGATGGATGAATTCTGAATGATTCCCTCCTCATTTTTACGTACACGGTGATGAAAGCAAGTAGTGATCTGTTGTTCATTACAGCCAAACGTGCGGCAGCGCGTAGGCGGCTTCTTGTTCTGTTGTAATTGACGAATTCGATTCTGGCTATGTGTGTCGTGTTTATCCGAAAGCGCCGAAAACTCCAATGCTAATTCCTCTGGTAGTACTGTACCCATTTAAACCAGGTTTCTTCATCCAGACCCTGTTGTTGCTGGGCAGCGTAGTCCTGGGTAAAACGGGAGCAACGATCGTGCAAGGTTTTCAGGTTACCTTGTACGTTGGTTGGTACAGATGCAAACGTGCTCTTGTTGGTTGACACCCGAGTAGGACGTTGAAAAATCCAAGAGGGTGCTTCTGCCAGCACTGTACTGGCCTTTAGGGTTCGATGATCCATTGGTATTGACCTCCGTTTGTATGAATGGATGGGGGAAGAACGGTCTGACGTCCACTTCCCAACACGTTTACTTCGCAATGTGACTCCGTCGGGTGCCGCTCTACCCAACTAGTGAACGACGATCCTTCCGGGATTTTGTACAAGTATCTCATTCCTCCACCAGGGGTACTGAATTTCCATGTAGAGGGTACAACCCCTTGGGAAAGGCGATCTAGGATGTCAAATCCCTTCTCTCCATCCACGTCGATGCCGATGATGCTGCTATTCTATCCTGGTACCAGCCCGATGTTACATGACGTGTATTTGGAGAGTCAACGGTCAATCTTGGCTTGGGATGATGGCGTAGCCTCTTGCCATCCCTTGAACAAAGGGGTTTTTCCAGGGCGTTTGCACGTTTCTTTATGCCTCTCAGACATTCCTTCGTGATCGTGAGAACAAAGAGGAATGACAGGTAAGCCCATGTCAGCGTATTTGTAAAAGTAATGCCGTATTTCCTCCGTACGATCTGAAGCATTCTGACAATTTGAGTTGCTCATGATGGGATTCCCCTCTCTGTTTTCTAAACCTTAACCGCATCTGTATTCCTTGGAGAAGGTAAAGCGGCTAAGCGTATTTAGTTATCAAAGAACTTGTTGCAAGCATGTTCAAGTTAATTTGTGTTGCTTGCATAATAAGAATATCAAAGACAAAAGGATGATTTTTGTAGTTGAGTAGGATTGAATTTTTGAAAAAAAATGAATAGGGATATTGAAGCTCCCCTGTTGCGTTTTTGAGAGTATTCAAGTTCCCAAAATTCCATCAAGGGCATTGCTTTTTATGTAAATTTCTCGTTTTTTTGAGGTTTTACGTTGAATAGCTCCTGATTAGAAAATTAAATTGGTTTATTTCGAAAAAATGGACGAATTAAAAAAAGCATTGAGGTAGTTATCCCTCAATGCTTTAAATGAAGCTTCTATTTAAGCTTCTTCGCTAAAGTGAATGTTAGATGTCTGGTGATTGATTGTTTGAAGCAATCCATACATGGCTTGAAGGCGATGGGAGTCTGTGATTTCGTATTCATCGGGACGCATGAGATGTAAAAGGAAGGAAACAGCCTAAAATCCATTCGTCCAGCCGGTCAGCCACTCCTTCCAAAATTGAAGGATGCCAGCCGATTCTGGGGGCACCTTTTCTGTGAACTCCGGCCACAACTTGATGATGCTTCTAACCACACTACTTTGCGCAGAGGGAAGGCCTTTCCGCTGCCAGCCCCCCGAATGTCCAACCAAGCATTTGCTTTAAAATCGTAGGGGTCACAGTAGCTGGATCACACAAAAGACGCTTCCATTCTTCCAAAGGATACACGGGGTATCTGGCAAAAGGGAATCGAGATAGATGCGTTTCCATCTGCTCTTGAATGAGAGCAACGAGGGCGCGTTTTTCTTTTTCCGTGAAGGTTAGCGTTGACATGGTTTTCGCTCCATTTCTAAATGAGAATAGCGAAGGTACTAACTTTGGCGTAGTATGACGCATTCGTTGGTACCGTTTCTTTGTGATGAGATTATATGGTGGAATCTAGAAAATATTTATTAAAAATATAGTACAAAAGTGCTTATTATGAAATTTACTATTAATTTTATTCCGTATTGTACCGATAAAGTATATTGAAAGGAGGTGTGAGTATGAATTCTACTGTTAAGTCTATATTACATAAGGCATTCCCAAATGACGGAAAAGTTGTGGGCCGTTCCACTGCAACTGGTGCAGCAAGAGGAGCTGTAGCTGGAGGTGTTGCTGGTGCAGCAGCTGGTGGTGTAGGAGCTGTTCCTGGAGCTATTTTAGGAGGTACAATCGGAGCCGCTGGTGGAGCAATAACGGGCGGTGTTCGTTATGGCATTGGTGTGGCTATTTGGGGTAAAGGTCACTAACTAAAGATGAATCAAAAACCAATACTGGCTTATTTCGGTATTGGTTTTTGATTCATAATATAGAAAGGCGGGGTGATGAAAATAAATATAGAATCGATTACGGTTTGTGAAGATACCACATCCGATTTTAAACCAATTAGTATAACGAATACTTTTTATCCTGAGCAGAGTGGATCAGTTCAAGTATTAGTCCAGTTATCTGGTATTCATACCAGAACAGATGTAAACTTCCACTGGTATATTTCTGATGAGCCAGAGGTTCCTCTCGCTACTTATACATTTGCTTTAGAGAAGGAAAATAATAAGACTAGATATGCAGTTGGAGCCCTAGATTTAAGAGCACTACTACAATTAAAAGAATTTAACATTTTTCAAAAATGGTTTACTATTATTGAGGTAGAAGATAGTAAACGTCGGGTGGATTTTGTCTTAAAAAAAATGGGTTACGGTCCTAGTGCTCTAAATAACAATTTTGTAAATGTACCTAGAATTAATCTGAAAGGGTGAAGAGGACAAGTGTCCATTTTATTGCCAGTAATCTATATAATAATTGATTTAATCATAGGATATTTGTTTGCAACAGTGTTTATCTGGATTTCCAATAAAGTGAATAAGACGGGGGAAATGAGCAACTCCTTTAAAATGAAAGCAACTATTGCTATCGTTTGGACTATTGTGGGTGTGTTGATTAAATTAATTTATAAAAATTAAATGCTCATCGACTTTCAGTAATGTGGGGTTTATTGGATTGACGGATTGTAATATGAAGTGCGACACCTGCTGGAAATAAATAAAAAAGGGCCCATGGCCGGATTCGTGTAAAATGAAGCTAAGCTACCTCCCCAAACATCCTGAACATTACAACACGCCGAATTGTGGATTTGTCGTGCCACGGATCGCCTCCATCTAAAAAACCCGCTCACTGAGCGGGTTTTTGCTTTAGAAAATGATTTAATGTAGACGGCTGTAGACATGAAATTATTAAGGGCCAAATTGTACTAGGACTTGTAGAAATCATGTCTACAAACCTGGATTGTAAATTTTATGCACTGGATATAAATCATTGGTATGGACTTTTCAATTGTACAAGCTGAATTTTAAGGGGAATAGAGCAGATAGAAAGAAGGCTTGGCAAGCAGGTTGACATGGTATTGACTCCATTTCTATAGAAAAATAGCGACGGTATCGACATTGGCGTAGAATGACGCTTTCGTCGGTACCGTCGTTTTTTAAGGTTCAAGGGGTGTGATTATTTGCCCTTAAAGAGAAAAAGGAGCATCTGGTGCTGTGCTCTACATGATATTTATTTTCTTGGCTAAGACGGATTTAGTTTGATCGGTAGTCCGTTCCTATTCATCCTTTTTTCCATATTAATTTCAGAAATACACATTGAAAATAACGCATGGGATGGTTCTTTCTGTAAACAAAATCTCTATTCTGGCCGATACATACATAAGATGGGCTATTGTAAAATATCCCCTCTTACTTTCGTATTTTGAAGTAAACTCTCATCTTTTGAAGAAGAAGGGACTACCTCTATGAACTATATGGACGAGCATATCCTAAGTCTCAAAAATAAGTTTAATCATGATGCAGCATCTAATAACGAAAATACGAATCGATTTCAAGCTGATGTACCCGATCAGGACAACTCCATTGCTGAACAAAACAGGGTGCTGCGGATGGGTGATGAACTGATCCCATTGGAATGGAAAACGATTTTGGATGGACAAATGGCGGTTAGCATCCCCAAATTTTTTAGTCTGATGCCACTGGAGCAAGTCCGATTTAAATATCCTTCGGAACATCGTCCACAGATCATTTATACCTCTTTGGACGGCACGGTGAACATCACCTTTAATCCGACAGAATCGGCTTTGGAGGTGGACGAGCTTCCCGAGTTTGTAGAACAAATGGCGGATGTACTGCGGTCTGTACAACCTGTTCGTAACTGGATCGGTACGGAAATGATCGTGAATCGTTCCGGGCTGTCCATCGGGATGATCCGTTTTGTGGCAGCAGGTGTGGATGTTAATCTGTACAACGAAATGCTGCTGTTTGTCCATGAGGGACAGGTGACGATGGGTACGTTTAACTGTATGGAATCGGACATGGAAGCGTGGTTGCCTGTAGCGGAAAATACAGTGCAATCGCTCCAGAGGCTGCCGATTCCCTCACATCCCACGTATGAGAAAGGAGCGGATTCGCTATGAGTCTGGGCTACGATAATATTCAAATTCACCCCTATGTGCTGGTTGATCTGGAGCAGCTTACCCTGATAAAGAAAATCAACGAGCATACCCGGCTCTATTTTACAGGAATCATCCCCGAGGAGATGCAGGACAGCTATGTGGAAACGACTGAAAAGAACACCGTCATCGAGGTAAGCCAGCGGGATGAATCGGGCGAAAGTAAGCCGCTGTTCAGCGGGATTGCCCTGTCGGTCGAAGTGAAGGTCGTGCGGGACGTGTACTATCTGGAGGTGGAGGCGATTTCTCATACCTACCGAATGGACATCCAACAGCGTACCCGTTCTTTTCAATATACGAAAATGACCATTCCTCAGATGCTGGAGCAGATCGGCAAGGACTACGAAGGGCTGGATGTGATTGATGGCGCGACAGGTGGAGAGCAGATCGCAAGGCTGGCCATCCAGTATCAGGAGACGGACTGGGCGTTCTTGAGACGCATGGCCTCCCGGTATCATACGAGCCTGATGCCTGTGGCTCGTTTTGACAGTCCTAAATTTTATTTTGGCATTGAGGATAGTCCTGCACAGGTAGTGCTGGATCATACCCGTTATACCGTGCGCAAGCAGATGCTGCCTTTCCGTTATTTTCAGGAAAATGAGCAGGCGAAGGTGACGGAAAATGACTTTATTTTCTATGAGGTAGAAACGGACGAGGTACTGGATTTGGGAGCTCAGATGACCTTTCAGGGACACAGCTTGTATGTAGTGGAAGCCTATACCGAAATGAGGCAGGGGCTGCTGCGGCATCAATATGTGCTTGCCTCGTACAAAGGCTTACGGCAAAAAAGCTACTATCAGGAAAAGCTGGCGGGAGCCTCGTTAAGCGGTGTGGTTGTGGACGTGCGTCAGGATCAGGTGCGAATCCATCTGGATTGCGATGAAAAGCAGGAAGTCCCTAAGGCGCATTGGTTCAACTACTCGACGGTGTATAGTGCTGGAGGTCATACAGGCTGGTACGTCATGCCGGAAAAAGGAGACCCCGTATCGCTGTATTTTCCGGGCAGTCGTGAAGAAGATGGGATTGCGGGAAGTGCGGTCCGACGTGCAGACAGAGGGAGCGGACACAACATGTTCTCCAATCCGCAGATGAAAATATGGCGAACGCCTCATGGCAAGGAGATTCGTTTGGGGCCGGATGAGCTGGTCGTGACGGGCAAGGATGGCGCTATTTTTATCAAGCTGGATGACAAGGAAGGCATTCATATCGTGAGCAGCAAGCAGGTAAGCATCTCGGCGGGTGGCAACTTGAGTCTATCTGCTGGTAAAACGATGAGTCTGTCCGCAGGCAGTGAGCTGCGTATGGATTGCAACGGCAGTCATATTCAATTGAGTGGATCAGCGGATATGAAGGGCAGTGAAGTGAAGTCGAATTAGGCTGTGGTGTGGCGGCTGAATGGCGGCAACATGATGATATGAAATATGAAGAGTTTTAGGTGGTGGATGAAAGCAGATGGAGAAGCCCATAGATGAGCTGGACACGCAGCAACAACAAGCCATCTTGAAACAAGCGTGGTTTCTGATCCGTAGAGACTGGGCACTGAAGTTCAAGGCGACGCAAGAACCACGGATTCAAGCGTGTGTCGAAGCGTTCCGAGGATACTGTCAGAAGATTCGTCAAGAGCAGCAGGAAGGAAGAAAAGGAAAGATCGGTTATATCACGTACTCCATGCTACGTACCACATGGTTGGAGGAACAGCCTGCCTATTTGGTGGAGGCAGCGGACACCTTATGGATGCTCGATCCTGAACCGATTCGATTCGAATATGATGCAGAGTGGACGTTCTCTTATTGGAGCGATTTGCAGCGGAAATTGCGAACGGAGGTGGAGGAACAGCAAATCTCTCTATCAGAGCTAGAATGGGAGCAGGTCATGCTGGAGGCAGCGGTACATATTCATGCGCTAGTTGTGAATGTGATGCGTCTGGCGATGAAACAGGCGATGTGTTTACCGGAGTTTCAGGAGCTGGAGCGGGAAGAAACATTTGAGATTCGTGTTGGAGAGTACCTGGATCAGAGTGTGTCTGTGTATAAAGAAGACCGCAGACCGATGGATGCGAACGTAATCAAGTCCTGGCTGGAGGAAAAAGAAGAACAAGCCTACAGCTATCAGGCGTTGGAGGGCATCCAGCTATCGGACGGGGATTATAGTCAGTTGGATTTTCGGTATACGGCCTTTCGCCAGATCGAGATGGGACATAGTCGCTTGCATGGCTGTGTCTTGGTTGGAACGATGTGGGAGGAAAGTCAACTCGATGGAATCGACTTAACGTACAGCTTGCTTCATGGAGCCGATTTTAGCGGTTGTTCCATGAGAGGGGCGATATTGGATGTTGTTATGGGCAACGCCGGATATGGCTCGGATGCTTCTTTAGATTGGGAGCTATTGGGGTTTGCTGGCGTAGATTTCACAGGGACGAGCTTGCAGGGAGCTCATTTTCAAGATGCACAGTTGCGAGGAGCTGTATTTCAAGATGCCCTGCTGCAAAGAGCGTCCTTGAATGGAGCAGATCTAACGGATGCCTATTTTGCGGGAGCGGATGTGTCAGGTGCTTCCTTTGAGGGAGCTTGTTTGCTCCGAGCCGATTTTACAGGCGCAAATGTGCAAGGGGTAATTTTTACCGATAAACAGCGCAGGGAGGCCATTGGATTGGAATGTGTATCCCCTGAGGTATCCCATTCGTGGGAAGAGCCCTCTACATCTGCACAGGCGAGGGATGGCGTTAGGAAAAGGGAGTGGTTGCATTGAGATATTTCCGACTGATGATGGACGAGCGTGTGAAACATCGGGTAGAACCTGCTGCGCTGTCTCCCTTACAGGTGGAGGCCATTCTGTCGAATGCCCCGATGAAGGAACCGCAGGACGCTCCTCTTTTTTTAGATGTACATACTGATCAACGAACGATATACCCAGATTTTTTGGAATTTCCAATGCCGCTGGTGTCGGATCGGCTGAAAGCATTATTGGAGAAATATATGCCGGGACTGGAATGGGAAGCCGCTATTCTCACTGATTTTCAGCAAGCTAGACAGGACGTGTACTGGATGCTTCGTCCGCCGATAGTGGATTGCCTTTCCGTACAAACCGAGTGGTATCCCAATGATGTGTTGAAGCATTTGGTGCTCAAACAGGGGGATATCCCATCGCCTGTTTTTCGGATTGCGGGACTGATCGAACCCCATATCTATATCCATCTGTCGGTGGCAGAAAGTCTGCTGCGTCGATCTTTTACAGGCATTCGAGTACAACGAATCGAGATGGAGCACTAAGGAGGATGGAGTAAGGTGGAAGAAGCCCAAGTGAAACCGGGAACGGGTGCGAAAAAGAGCTGTGTCGTGGCAGGAGCGATTTTAAGCTGTAGTTATGGCACGCAGCCTACCCGTTTAAAACGGCCTTTTAGCCATGGGGTCTACGTGAAAAACAAAGCACAAATGAACATTGGAGATTATGTACCGGGTGTGAACATCAAGTCTTTTGGGAACTGCTCCAGTCCATTAAACCCGGCTGTGCAAGCCAGCGAAATGATGGACATCTATGGTGTGAAGAAAGCCCCGTGTGTTCCTGTCCTGACCATGCCGTGGCTGAACGGGAAAAGCGACAGGGGCAGGCTCATATTCCATTGATGCAATACTTAAATAAAACACTATGAACCTTTAGAACACAACATCCCCTATTCGTCGTGTATCATTAACTGCTTAAACGAATAGGGGGAATATTTTTGTTGTATGGTTATTCCGCCGAAGGTTTCTTTTGTACGTCTCCATTCGTTTCTTTCTCAGTGAAAAAGTAAAGTAAAGCTAGCAACGGCAGCGCGACTCCAATGAGAGCACTGAAATTCCAACCTCCTTGTGCATAAGACCAACCGCCTAATGATGATCCAATGGCTCCTCCTACGAAAAAAATAGACATGAAGAGTCCGTTTAGACGCCCCCTCGCTTCACTTCCCAAGGAGTAAATCACACGCTGCCCAAGTACAAGATTTCCCGATACGGCCATATCCAGTGTAATCGCTGAAAGAAAGAGTAGTACGAGAGCTACAGTCGAATGGTTTTGAAAAAGATAGATTAGCAAAAAAGACAAGGCGGCAATGATCATGGCTAGCCCGGTTAACAATCTGCTCCAGCCTTTATCAGCCAATCTTCCGGCAATCGGAGCTGCTACTGCTCCGCCCACACCAACTAAAGCAAACAATGCAATACCTTGCTGGGACATTCCGAAATCATCTGCCAATCGTAGAGGAACAACAGTCCAAAATAAGCTAAAGGCTCCAAATAGACAGGCTTGATATAAGGCACGACGGCGCAATACGGGCGTTTGTTTTAAAAGAGTGCCTAGAGAGAAAATTAATTTTCCGTAAGATACCGTAGGCGCAGGCTTGCGCTCAGGAAGAGCTCGCGAGAGCAGAACCGTCAACAGCGTCACGACAATCGCTGACAAAATAAATACGGCTTGCCATCCCCAGATGCTGGTTATAAAGCTTGCCACCGGTCGTGCGAACATAATTCCTAGCAACAGTCCACTCATTACATTCCCGACAACGCGGCCGCGCTGCTCTTCAGAGGCTAAATAGGTGGCATACGGCACCAGGATTTGGGCTACCACAGATCCAATTCCAATGAACAGAGATGCGGTCAGGAACAACGGGGCATTGGGGGCGAATGCTGCTGCGAGCAATGCACCGACTGTAATGATTAGCGATACGACCATGAGGCGTCGATTTTCAATAATGTCACTGAGAGGTACGATAAACAGCAATCCCACGACATAACCGATTTGAGTTAAAGTAACAATGAACCCCGCTACTGTGGAAGAAAGGCCCATAGCAACATGGATAGGTCCCACAAGGGTTTGAGCATAATAAAGATTGGCAACGATCAGGCCGCATGCGGCTGCCAACAGAAACATCATCCCATTTGAAATACGGTTACTTTCTATGGCTTGTTGTTCTCTTTGCATGATAATCCTCCTCGTAATTGTTTAGTAATTGTGCAACAACATTCATTATTTCAGTGCTACCAGCAAAAATAAATACTGAACGTATAGTTCATTAATTTGATAATCAAATAATATACTGAACGTATAGTTCATTAATTTGATAATCAAATAATATACTGAACGTTTGGTTTTGTAAATAGGTAAATTTGTTTTATTTTTTACTCGATATTTGATATACTGAACGTACAGTTTATTTTTTTATATTTACTTACATCTATGAGGAAGGGGGCATTCCAGTGCAGAGTAAAAGAGGACGTCCGCGTAATGTCGAGACGCAAAAGTCTATCCTTACCGCTTCCTATGATCTACTGTTGAAGCATGGCTTTGGAGCGGTTACGGTAGAAAAAATTGCTGAACGAGCCAAAGTTAGCAAAGCGACTATTTATAAATGGTGGCCTAACAAGGCTGCCGTGGTAATGGATGGTTTTCTATCAGCTTCCATAGCAAGATTGCCCGTGCCCGACACGGGTTCTGTATTAGATGATATTCTCATTCATGCCACGAATTTAGTACGGTTCTTGACAAGTCGGGAGGGTAAAATCATTACGGAGTTAATAGGTGAAGGGCAGCTTGATTCAGGATTGTCGGAGGCATACCGGACCCGATATTTCCATCCTCGGCGGCTCGAGGCCAGGCTTCTTATGGAGCGGGGGATTGAGCGTGGCGAATTGAAGGAAAATCTTGATATTGAATTAAGCACAGATCTCATTTACGGACCGATTTTTTATCGATTGCTGGTAACAGGTCATCCATTAGACGATTCCTATGTGCAACAATTAGTAATAAATGCGTTCGAAGGAATTCGCTCGGACTGAATCGCGGAGTTCTCTGGGCCGTGGTCATAGCATGCTGGAGAATGAAGAGATTGGAAAAATCGCTGCCGCTCATGGCAAAACCATTACACAAACGATTTTACGTTGGCATATCCAACTGGGCGCGATTCCAATCCCGAAGGCCTCTTCTTTAAAGCACCAAACTGAGAATTTGGAGATTTTTGATTTCGAGTTGTCGGAAGAGGACATGAAGCCATTTCGGCGCTCAGCAGTATTGTAGGTCAAACACTCAAATGTCAGGGAAATGAACCCTTTTTTCCGAATTTGATGTATTATATGGTGGAATGTAATCTTTTAGGAGGGAGACCATGATGGGGATTCTGTCGAGATTTAGGGATATTATGAGAATGAATGTTAACGCTTTATTGGATAAGGTGGAGGATCCGGAGAAGACGATTGACGATTACATGCGGAA
Organism: Paenibacillus sp. PvR008; assembly: GCA_040544055.1. Lineage (GTDB taxonomy): Bacteria > Bacillota > Bacilli > Paenibacillales > Paenibacillaceae > Paenibacillus. The sequence goes on along the minus strand of JBEUOG010000015.1, from coordinate 47,184 downwards.
CCTGAACATCGACCTGGGCAGGGTGAAGGCGGAAACCGCTTCGGTGTTGGTGGATGAGAGAAGAGCGAAAAGAGCTTTGGATGAATGCAGAGCGGAGGTCAAAAAGTTTCAGGATTATGCTATGAAGGCAGTGGAGGCTGGCAATGATGAGGACGCTCGAAAGTTTCTGGAGAGAAAGGTAACGCAGGTGGAGAAACGGGGACAATTAGAAACGGTTTATGACTTGGCTTCCTCAAACGCCGCAAGTATGAAACAAATGCAGGATAAACTGGTGTCCGATATGGACCAATTGGAAGCACGGCGCATCAAACTAAAAGGGAAAATGGCGGCTGCCAGAACACAACAATCATTGAACGCCATGGGCGGCAAGGATTCCGTTGTCGAAGCTATGGAAGAGAAGGTTAATCAGGCTTATGATGAAGCGATGGCTATAGCCGAGCTTAGAGCAGGGACGCAGGACGATCTGGATGATTTATTCGCACAAGTTGAGAAGAGCACGAATGCAGAAGATGAATTGGCTGCGATCAAAGAAAAAATGAAAGATCAGAAATAACAGTTCTTTATGATAGAGGTGAGCAGATGCCGGTTATCGAATACAAATGCCCAAACTGCGGCAGTGGCATGGTTTTTGACAGTGAAACAGGGATGTTATCTTGTCACAGTTGCGGAAGAAAGGACAATATCGAGAATTTTCCTGATCCTTTGAGGAATCATGTTTTTTCAGAAGATGAGGCCTATGAATACCATTGCACCAGCTGTGGAGCAGTCATTATGACCGAAGTAGAGACAAGTGCGACGGTTTGCAGCTTTTGCGGATCAGCGGTTGTGCTTGGCGAACGACTGACCGGGGAGTTGGCTCCGGCGCAGGTCATTCCTTTTTCGATCAGTAAGGAAGAAGCAATACAAGCATTCCGAAAATGGTGCAAGAACGGCCGTCTGACGCCAAACCGGTTCATGACAGCAGACCGAATCAAGGGAATCACGGGGATGTATGTGCCCTTCTGGTTATATGATTTACATAATAAAATTGAGGTTCAGGGTCAGGGTACCAAGGTGAGAACCTATACGAGCGGCGACTACGAGTATACGGAAACGCAGCATTTCGATGTATACCGGAAAATCCGTCTGAATTATGTGAAGGTTCCGATTGATGCCGCGGAGAAAATGAACGACGAGCTGATGGATAAATTGGAGCCTTTTCCTTACGAACAGCTGAAAAGCTTTAAAACCCCGTATCTCGCCGGCTACATTGCGGAGAAATACAGTTATAACGACGAGGAGCTTTTCCCGCGAGTGAAAGAAAAAGTGAAGGAATATATTGATGCTTATATTCAGTCTTCGGTGTCAGAGTATACTGCTGTGGACTATACGGATAAGCAAATTGATACAGCATTAAAGAATGCCGACTATGTCCTGCTCCCGGTATGGGTAATTCACTATGACTACAATCAATTGGAGCATACGTTTGCCATGAACGGTCAGACGGGCAAGGTAGTCGGCAAGCCTCCGATTAGCAAGGTCAAAGTGACTGCCTGGTTTGCAGGTATTTCCGGTATCTCTTTCCTTTCATTGAAGCTAATCACTTGGGTGATCATGGGGGGGATGTTTTAATGAAAAGGGTTGGACTGATCCTGGCAATCTTGTTTTTCTTCGCTGCTTTTCTAGCCGTTCCCGTGGAAGTGAAGGGCGAAGCGGCTACAACGGAATGGAAGTCATTGATTTATGATGAAGCGGGTCTGCTTAATCAGACAGAGTATGATGAGCTGAACACGATGGCTAATCAATACGGGGCCGAAAGAGAAACGGACATTATTATTTTTACCTCCAGTAACCCCGACAATATGGATGTTATGAAAATGACGCAGGACTTTTATGATGATCATGGACCTGGATATGACAGGTCTCATGGAAATGCGGTTATTTTAACGATGGATATGAGAAATAGAGAGATTTATTTGGCCGGATTTTACAAAGCGGAGCGGTATCTGGATGACGACAGACTGGATAAAATACGTGACGAGATTAGCCCGTATCTGACGAGCGGTAACTATGAGCTTGCATTCCAAAAATATATTTTAAGTGCGCACAGGTATTTGGGAATCCGACCAGGGGTGAACCCGGACAGTATATTTTATAGTATTGCGTTTCAATTGGTGGTTTCACTGGGATTGGCGGGAATTATCTTGGGTAAGATGGTTTCCAATTCTGGCGGCCGCGTTACGGTAAATCGGCAGACCTACGAGGATACAAGCACTTCAGGGATTTTGGAGCATCGGGATCAATACCTCCACACAACAACAACGAAACGGAAGATCGAAAAGAGTAGCAGTAGCAGCGGTTCAAGCGGAGGCGGAACCACCAGTGGCGGTCATTCGCATAGCGGCAGCAGAGGTTCATTTTAACTGAGGGGATGGGAACAGAATGTCGTTCTTCAGAAATCAATTTGCGAATGTTGTAGAGTGGGAAGAATTTAGAGATGATATGATTTTTTGGAAGTGGAGCAACCGTGAGATTAAAAAAGGCAGCAAGTTAATCATCCGCTCCGGTCAAGACGCGATTTTCGTAAATAACGGCAAGATCGAAGGGATTTTCGAGAATGAAGGATCTTACAATATAGATTCTGAGATTATCCCGTTCCTGTCCACGTTAAAAGGATTTAAATTTGGCTTTAACAGTGGCATGAGGGTAGAAGTCTTATTCGTCAATACGAAGGAGTTTACCGTCAAATGGGGGACGCAGAATCCGGTATTGATCCCGACTCCCCAGCTTCCAGGCGGTATGCCTATTCGTGCCAATGGCACATTTAATTTTAAAGTAAACGATTATGTTACGCTCATAGATAAGATCGCCGGGATGAAGGACAGTTATCTAGTTGAGGATGTGAAGATTCGGATTACTTCTGTGTTGGATCAGTTGTTAATGAAGTGGATCAGCAGAGAAGGGAAGGACATGTTTAATTTGCAAGCGAATGCTTCCGATATTTCCAAAGGCATTCAAGAAGATCTGGATATGCAAGTGATGGACAACGGGATGACGATTACTGGCTTTCATGTGATGAGCTTCAATTATCCTCAAGAAATTCAGGATATGATTACGAAGACGGCTTCTCATGAAATGATCGGTAATTTGCAAAAGTACCAACAGGTCACGATGACGGACGGTATTGCATCTGGCAACGTAAAAGGCGGCGGCGCTGCTTCGGACATGGCGGGTATGATGATGGGGATGAATATAGCAAATGAAATGATGAAAAATTTGAATCCCAACTCCAACCCAAAGCCTTCGGCCGAGAATCAACCTGAATCTGCTGCTCCTTCCCCTTCTGGAGACCATAAAAAGCCCAATTTCTGCCCTAACTGCGGCGTGAAAAACGAAGGAGCTAACTTCTGTCCGAATTGTGGTCAGAAACTTTGAACGTGTAACCCATGAGGTCGGTTTATTTACTAGCTGAAAATCAGTTTGTTTAATACTGAGAAAACATCTGAGTTTTACAGCCGATATTTAGGGTTTAGAGCTGTGTCATATTTGGAAGCAGAAGAGCCACATATTTGTTTGTATCGTGATGATACGGAAATTATATTGACTAAATCTTTGGGGCAAAAAGTCGTTCCCAATAAAGAATTTGTTATTGAGGATGTAGATGGTCGGTGGATTGGCTTTGGAATTAAAGAAAGCAATTCATGCCATTTTCCCGCCATGAAAGTTGGCTGTCGTCTTGTTCTTTTATTGTAATGGGGTTAATCCTAATGCCTTTGTTCAAGCCGATGGTGAGGCTGTTTCATCCGCCTGCTGAAATCGTAGATGACATTTTCATTGTCATACTGATTAATACGATGGACCAGATCCCGCTCTGGTCCATCGCCTTTATTACACTCTCCGCGCTTAGAGCAGCAGGTGATTCAAAATTTACGTCCCTCACCTCGATGCTGTCCATGTGGTTGTGCCGGGTGGTGCTTCCCATCGCTTGTACAGCACCATTCCGCCTACTCCGTTTTCATGTGAATTTTTCTTGCTCAGCTTACATCATTTGAATAGGTCCACTACCTTAAAATTGATTTCTCAATGGAAGCAATTACGGTAGTGGATTATTTTTTTCTATTCCTGTACTTCGTTCAGGTCTCCTTACTCCATCCTGATCCCTATATTGCCTAACTGTGCTCCCTGCTGCATACGGTGGAAGGCTTGCGCCGTGTCTTGTAAAGGGAATACGCTATCTATAATCGGGTGGAGTGCATGGCGCTCCATGAATTGAAGCATATCTGCAAATTCCTCGCCGCTGCCCATAGAGGTGCCGATGATGCTGATTTGAGGGAAAAATATAGACCGCAGCGGAATCTCTATTCGATCTCCTGAGCTTGCGCCAAATGTAACGATCCGACCGTTCGGCTTGAGGATCTCCAGGTATTTGTCGAACGTAGCAGGGCCGATACTGTCAAGGATCAGATCCACGGTGTCCCCGTTCACACTTTCTTTCCAATCGCCATGGCTGTCAAATGCACGATTCGCGCCATGGGCGAAGGCAACTTGCCTTTTCGCTTCGCTACGTGATGTGACGCTGACCCGTGCACCCGCCGCTAAAGCCATAAGCATGGCATACGTGGCTACACCGCCGCCAATGCCGGGAATGAGGACGTGCTCACCCTGCTGTAATTGTCCTCTGGTGAAGAGAGCGCGGTAAGCGGTCAAGGCAGACAAAGGTAGCACCCCTGCTTCGTCCCATGACAGGTAAGCTGGCTTGCTGACGGCATTTTGGACGGGGATGATAACCGATTCAGCGAATGTCCCGTCTGAAGGTCCGCCCAGAATGTCTGGAACCCAGGGAACATCGTGCGTATTCTCCCATCCGATACATGGATTGATGATTACATCGGTACCTACCAGCGAGGTTGGAACGCCATCGCCTACAGCCTCAATTACGCCTGCGCCATCCGATCCGAGAATGAGTGGAGCATCGTTGGCTGTTCGATCCGCCATGAGGAACAGATCCCGATGGTTCAAGCCTGCGGCTTTGAGTCTTACCTTCACTTCGTCGTGCCCCGGTTGTCTATCGGTAACGTCTTTATACATTAGGCCTTCAAGGCCGTTTTTGCTGGCGTGTATCATGGCTTTCATTTTAAAACCTCCAGTGGTTCAAATTTAACTGCATTTGCATGTACACTAAATTGTACAGAGCGGCAAGCATTCGGTAAAATGAACAAAATCGAACGTGAGTATCATAAATGATCATACCAAGCAGGTGACGTATACATGGAAAGCAGTGATTTGAAAATCTTTCAGGCTGTCGCTCGCGAGGGTAGTATCACGAAGGCTGCGCAAGTTTTGAACTATGTACAGTCCAATGTGACCTCCCGGATTCAGCAGCTTGAGGCGCAATTGAACGTACCGCTTTTTCGTCGATCTAATCGGGGGATGACGCTAACGTCAGCAGGGGAGAATCTGCTGGAGTATGCGAATAAAATCCTGACCTTGCTGGACGAGGCTGTGAAGTCCACTCAATATTCGGACCATCCTGCGGGACCTTTGCGGCTGGGCTCGATTGAGACGACGGCGGTTACGCATCTGACGTCTTTATTGGCGGAATATCACTCCCAATACCCTGATGTCCATCTATCGCTTATGACAGGGGGGACGCATAATCTCGTACAAAAGGTATTGAATTACGAATTAGATGGAGCTTTCGTCTATGGACCGGTTGATGATCCGCATATAGAGCATGTTGTGGCTTTTGAGGAGGAATTAGTGCTCATCTCGGAATCGGGGAAAAAGGACATGGGCAAGTTGCTTGCCAAACCTATGCTGTTTTTCGACGTGGGCTGTACACACCGGGCAAGAGCGGAAAGCTTCTTGAGCGAAACAGGTGTGGGCGCGTATCAGATTATGGAATTCGGAACATTGGAAGTGATTCTGGGTGGCGTAGCTTCTGGTCTGGGGGTGTCCATGCTGCCCCAATCGTCGATTGCGAAGGCGGAAGAGGAGGGAAGTATTGCTTCTCACCGTCTACCTGGAAAATATCGGAATTTAGAGGTGTGGTTTGTTCATCGGCGGGATTCCGTTTGCTCCAGTGCATTGTCAGGCTTACTCCACTGGATGAAAAAGGATGTTATGCTGAATGGGGATTTAAATTTGACATCAGAGGTGTATGCTTTGGAAGAAAATGATTTAATGAAGAATCCATCTGGGGACGTAGAATAGCAGACTCGAGCAGACTGATATTTTTAACGCCGATTTGTTCGTCTTTACTGTACCTTTCAATCATTGCGACATTAATAGCTATAGCTTCTTGAACGGTTAAAAAACGAATGTTGCTCATCTATCTTTAAGTCCTTTAAGTGTCTCGTCGTACGCATCCATTACTTGTGAGAGGTTTTCGAGAAAATCATCACTAATTCCCGATGGTAACGTTACTTTGTTCGATTTTTGTATGATAATTTGCCCACTGTCGTGGTCCACTTCAACCTGAACCGTATCTCCTAAGCTCAGTCCGAGTTGCTTTATAGCTTCCGTCATGGTGATCCCTAAGCTATTTCCGAATTTAGTAATTTTACGCTCCATTCCGATCACCTTACCCATCTGTTTTTCCTAATTTCACGTGGAGCATGAAGAAAATTATGAACACGTTGGAAATAGCCGAATCGTGGGCTATCCTGTTTCATATAGGTGGTGAGCAGGCTGCTCATATGCTGGAGCGTATACATAAGGTGTTGGAGCAGCACGCCTCACTGGAGGCGGTCGTATTTGAACTTTAAAAGCCCTTCCAGCTTCTCATGAGAGAAGCATCGGAAGGGCTTATCTTTTAATAATACTTATCTATGCGGCGAGCTTATTTATACACGTTGTACGGTAAACTCAAACTCCAGCTTCTGATCGGCTGCAATTTGGTATTCGTCGTGTACGGGAGCGCCCCAGCTATCGTCGCCGCCTACACCCATTTGCTTGCCAGCTACGGTGACAACGGTGTAGTAGACATTTGGCAGCTCATACTGATGGTATGCATTTTCCAGCTCAAACGCTGTATACGGTGAAATGTTGCATTCCACAGGCGCGGTTGCCGGTGCAGTAATGCGAATACCTCGCTGAGTATCGTCGGTGATATCGACACGGCGCACGCCTGTACGGTTACCAGATTCCTGTGGCACGACATAACCGGATACGTTATCCGCAGCTTCGTTGCGGAATACGCCGAGTCTCGCGCCGAAGGCACGGTCGATGTAATTCTCCTCAGGTCCCATCGCGTACCAGTCCAGATGGCGGTAGTCCGCCGGAACCTTGAAAGAAAGGGCAAAGATCGGCAGGTTAGGCAACCCGGATACGCCTTCATAAGTGGATTTCACTTCCAGGCTACCATCGGCAAAGACGGTATATGCCACTGCTACACGTACGTCTGCATGAATGCTCAGTGTATAGCGGAACGAAACGGTTACACGGTCTGTTTGCTCTTCCGTGACTTCAATCCCTACGCATTTGCGTGTCAGACTCGCGGCAAACCAGCCACCAGCTTCAAAGCCTTGTGCCGTTCCCCTATCATTGTCCGTGGTTGCACGCCAGAACAACGGTGCGGGAGGAATGGCGATCATCTCGCGTCCAGCGTAGCGCAGCGAAGTCAGGCTGCCTGCTCCTTTGGAGAACATAATGCTGAAATCTGCACCGTGAACGCCGATGTTAACATCACCATGCACGATTCGAAGGGCGCCGCCTGTAGGAGCTTTCTGCGGACGGGTATCTTCCACGATGAAAATATGCTGCCCAAAGGCTACTTCATATCCGGCCTCCGCCCAGAGCGTAGCTTCTTTCAAGATCAGAGACGTGTGAATAACGTATTCACCAGGCGCGTCTACTCCAACCGTATCTGTCAGCGTCAATGGAATATGAGCTTCTGTCTGTGCCACCACATCCACTTGAATCACGTTCCGTGCGATTTCTATGCCTTCATGAAGCAGGCTGTATACCAATTCGTAGTCATCTGTTCCCTCGAACAGGTTTTCATTGCGAATCGTCACGCCTGTGCGATCCGGAGTGAGCTTCAGATTTTGATACAGGAATTTGACCTCCTGCATCTTCGGTGAAACCTTCCGGTCCGCATAGACGATTCCGTCCGTACAGAAGCCATAGTCTGTCGCACGGTCGTCAAAGTCGCCGCCGAAAGCGAGGTATTCGCGTCCATAGCGATCTTTTTTCATGACCGCCTGATCAATGTAGTCCCAAATAAAACCGCCCTGATACAGCTCGTATTTGTTCTCCAGCTCTGTATATTTGTGCATACCGCCTACGGAATTACCCATTGCATGCATGTACTCACAGCTAATATACGGCTTTTGCGGATTGTCGTTCAAATACAACTCGATATCCGTAGGTTTGGCGTACATCCGGCTCTCCATATCGCTGGCATCATCGTACGTGCGATTGTGGAACACGCCTTCGTAGTGCACCAGACGGCTCGGGTCGGTAGCTCGGAAATAGTTGGCTACATTCCGTAGCACTTCACCTGCATAAGACTCATTGCCGCAGGACCAGATCAGAATGGACGCATGGTTTTTGTCCCGTTCCAGCATGGAAATGGCGCGGTCCATAACGATATCCTGCCACTCCGGCAGATTACCGGGAATATTCCACGAAGGCTCGACTGCGCCAAGCTTTTGCCAGGAGCCGTGTGTTTCCAGGTTCATTTCGTCGATCACATACACCCCGTACTCATCGCACAGCTCATACCACAGGGTCTGGTTAGGATAGTGAGAGGTGCGGACCGCGTTCATGTTGTTTTGCTTGAGGGTGCGAATATCCCATAGCATATCTTCACGCGAAATCGCACGTCCGGTGCGGGCGTTGAATTCATGGCGGTTCACGCCCTTGAAGACGATCCGCTTGCCGTTCAGATGCATCACCTTGTTGATTAGCTCAAACTTGCGGAAGCCGACCTTTTGCGGAATGACCTCGACCAGCGTTCCATCCGGTTCGTAGATTTGGATGAACAACGTATACAAGTAGGGCTTTTCGGCGCTCCAGCGCTGGACTTGATCCAGTGTTGCCGACAGCGAAGCCTTGCCATCTGCAAAATCCGCCTTCAAAGAAGCGACAATCTGGCCCGCAGCATCTTTGACATTGACGGTCGCATAGGCGGCTACTGCTTTTTCCAAGGTCAGCTCCAGCTCCAGCAGACCCTGCGTGTACGAGGGGTCCAGATCGGCCTTGGCATGCAGATCACGTACGTGAACAGACGGGATGGTGTACAGATATACGTCTCTGAAGATACCGGAAAAACGCCAGAAATCCTGATCCTCCAACCATGCTCCCGTACTTCTCTGATATACCTCCACCGCCAGCTTGTTTTCGCCAGCTTGCAGGAATGGTGTCAGTTCAAAATCGGACGGTGTAAAACTGTCCTCGCTGTACCCGACAAATTGTCCATTCAACCATACATAGAAAGCCGATTCGACGCCTTGAAAAGAAATGAACACAGGCTGCGCGTCAGAAGTCATATGTTCCGGCAAAACAAAGCTTTTGATATAGCTCCCGATCGGGTTGTGATCTTCTGGAATATGTGGTGGACGAACGTCCGAATGTCCGTCCCACGGATACATCGTATTCACGTACTGCATTTGGCCGAAGCCTTGCGTCTGAATATGACCCGGTACCTGAATGTCGCTCCAGCCGCCGTATTCAAAATCAGGGGTATGGAACTCCACCGGACGGCTGGCTGGATTCGTAGCATAGTTGAACTTCCAGCTACCGTTCAGGCTATGACGCCAGGCCATATCGACCTGACGCTCCGCTTCCTGAACGGTAGCGTAATATTTATGATCGGAATAGGCAGGCAGCCGATGTACTGCAAACTTGGTTACGTCGGTTAGCCAATCCAGGCTGGGGGTGTGGATGGTCAAGGCGAACACTCCTTATTTTTAAAATAAAATGAAGGTATTTCACAACAGCGAATCCGTTATTTTACCGAGCCTACCATACCCGCTACAAAATGCTTCTGCATCAGGAAAAATACCAGTGCAGTCGGCAACGTGGACAGGACGATGGCGATCATAATCACGCCGTAATCCGGTGCATAGCCGGAGCCGAGGTTCGAAATCAACAACGGAATCGTTTGATTCTCCGGCGTTTGCAACACGATCAGAGGCCAGAGGTAGTTATTCCAACTCGACATGAACGTGATGATAGCGGCAGCGGCATAGGTTGTTTTCATCGTAGGCATATACACTCGGAAGAACAGACCCAGCTCGGACAATCCGTCCATACGACCGGCTTCCAGCAAGTCCTTCGGAAACATCTTGGTGCTTTGACGGAAAAAGAAGATCAGAAACGCCGTGGTAACCGTCGGAATGACGACAGACGAAAGGGTATCAATGCCGATCCAGGGCAGCGTATTGGAGATACTGCCGAACATCCGATAGAGCGGGATCATGATGGCCGCAAACGGAATCATCATAGACATCAGCAGGATATTGAAGACAACGTCTTTGGCTTTACTTCTGTAAATTTCAAAGCCATAGCCTGCCAGTGATGCAATGAGCATTGCCAGCAGTGTCGTGGTAATCGAGATTTTTGCCGAATTACTCAGTGCAGTAACGATATCCACCTTTTCCAGCAGATTGTGCATATTATCCATCAGATGAGAGCCGGGCAACAGCTTGCCTTTCGTCACATCAACCGACAGGTTGGTGGAGCTGGACAGCATCCACAGGAACGGGAAAATCGAAACGAACGACACAATGATCAGAAAGGCATACGTAAATAATCTTTTCGTTTTCATCATTTCTTCTCACCTGCCACTTTGAACTGGATGATCGACAAGATAATGATCATAATGACGATGGAGTAGGACACGGTCGCCGCATAACCGAAGTCGGATGAATATTTGAAGGACAGGTTATAAATATATTGCGAAATGGAAGAAGTCGCGTTCCCCGGTCCGCCTTTGGTAATGTTCATAATTTCATCGAAGAGCTGGAGTGTACCAATCGTCGATGTGATGGAGGTGAACAGGATAATCGGCTTGAGCAGTGGAACTGTTATGCTGAAAAATTGTCGAATGGAAGAAGCTCCATCAATACGGGCCGCTTCGTAGATCGAGTTGTCGATGTTCTGGAGACCGGACAAGTAAAAGATCATATTGTAGCCGGTCCAGCGCCATGTGATCGCGATAATAATCGTAACCTTGGCCCAGAAGGGATCTGTAATCCATTGGATCGGCGTGCCGATCACGTGCAGATTCAGGAGCAAGGAGTTCACCAAGCCATCAGACGAGAACAGATATTTGAATACAACCGAATAGGCTACAAGGGATGTAATACAAGGCAAGAAGATCGCTGTGCGGAAAAAGCCTTTGAATTTCAGGTTTTTATCATTCAGCAGTACGGAAATGAACAGGGCCAGAATTACCATCAATGGCACCTGGAAAATCAAATAGATAAACGTGTTCTTCACGGCGGTTATAAACATGCTGTCGGTGAACAGACGTTTGTAGTTATCAATGCCGTTGAAGGTCAGATTAGACCCTGTACCTGTCTTGAAGGACAAGATGAGCGCCTGGATCATCGGATAGAAATAAAAAGCCACAATCATGATCACTGCGATGGATATGAACAACCATCCTGTCATACCTGCCTTAAAACGTGATGTCGTCATTTTGGGCGCGGCTGTCTTCATACCATGTCAACTCCCCATGCAGTAATAAAACCTTGAACTCGAAAGCCCAAGGTTTTAAGTGCTTATCGTTTTATTGTTTAGCCTTGGCTAGATGGACTGTTTTATTTAAGCTGTGCTTCTGCTTGTCCTTGAGCATCTTTCAGAACTGCATCTACATCTTTGCCGTTCAGGTAGTTTTGAATTTCAACTGTCATAATATCCTCAATGGCGTAAGTGTGCAGGCCATAATTGACTTTTGGAACCTGTTTGGTCCATTCTGCGAATTTTTTGTAGACCTTATCGCCACCGAAGTACGGATCGGCTTGATCATAAGCAGCACCACTGGAAGCAGCGTTCAATGAACCGATAATTCCGATTTTGCTCAGCATATCTTGATACAGCTTTTGATCTGTACCGAACGTTTCTTTCAGGAAATCAGCAGCGGTGTCTTGGCCGTCCGTGTTCAGGACATACCAGGAGCTGCCGCCAATGTTGGATGCATTCACGGATTCAGGTATATTTTTCAGTTTAGGGAAAGGAACGACTGCCCATTTACCGGATTGCGAAGCTTCTGCTTTGATCGAAGGTGTAATCCAGTTACCTGTAGGTACGGTAGCGACTGCACCGCTGTTGAAGGCGGCCAGGAATTGGCTCCAGTCGGCATTCATTTTGACAATGTTCGCATCAAACATGGCTTTGTAAGTCAAGAGCGCTTCTTTCAGAGTGGCATTACCTGCCAGGTTTGGTGTTTTACCGTCTTCTTTCAGGTACCATGAACCTGCGGATTGGATCATACCACGGATCTGACTGAGGTCATTCGGATCTTGAGTGAGCATGTCTTTACCTGTTTTTTGCTTTACAGCTTTACCGATTTCAATAAATTTGTCCCAATCAATGTTGGTCAGGTCAGCTACTTTGTAGCCGGCTTGTTCGAGGTAATCCGTTCTTACATACAGACCCGTAACGCCGGAGTCAAATGGAACACCATATTGCTTGCCATTGTAGCTGGTCGGTCCGATTTTATAATCGGCAAAGTCCGATGCTTTGATCGAGCTGCTCATATCATGGAAAGAATCGGGATAGGCTTGCAGGAAGTTCTGTGCCCGGTAATCCTCGATCAGAACCACGTTAGGCAATCCTTTGGTGGAACCGGAGTTAAGACCGGCATTCATTTTTTGTACGATATCATTTTGAGCATATTCTACAATGTTTACGGTTACATCAGGATGTTTGGCAGCGTAGCGATCTTTTGCCAGCTTCAGTGCCGCGATATTGAAGTTCGGGTCCCAAGCCCAGACCGTGATTTCTTTCTTGCCGGAATCCGTGGTAGTCGCGGCTTTCTCGGAATTACTGGAACATGCGGACAGCAAGATCAAGCTTGCGATCAGCAGAAGGAAAGTCATTTTTTTCATTTCGTTCAACCCCTATCTTTTTTATATGTTGCTTATTCGTGCTAAACTTTTTGTATGAAAGCGGTTACTTTGTTTATAAATCTAGTTTATCATCCTTGTTTTGCAGACGTTAGGAATATCTTTATACGGATTGGTCTTATTATTATGAATTATCAAAAATGCACCGCTTACATTTGTTCTTTTTTTGGATTTAGGTATTTTTTATAGGATGAACTAAAGACGAAAAAAGGTGGAACAAGAACGAAGTGGGCGGAATCGTGCTGTCGCTTCGGAAGCATTACCTACCCGGATTTCAACCTTTATAACTTCACTAAAGAAATCTGGGTACAACAGCGATGGGAAGCACCATCCGACCGCGTAGTGGCGCTTCGTGTATCTTTAGTTCAGTTTAGATTTACATTTATTTGGTGGAGTCGTTTGATCTCACGATCAGGGGGAGGGTCATTCTTACTTTGGTACCCTCGCCTTTCTTGCTGGAAATGGTCACGCCATATTCTTCTCCATATAAAAGGGTAATGCGGTTGTGTACGTTCTGAATGCCGATGCCCGTGAACAGTTGGCGCTTGCTCTTGGGATTGGGTAGTCCGTCCTGCACAGCATGCCCTTCCATATCCATGCCGTCCCCGTCATCGGCCACCTCGCAGATTAATGTATCGTCCGTTTTGGACACCAGTATATAGATATGTCCCGCGTTTTTCTCATTAAACGCATGGAAAAATGAATTTTCGATAAAAGGCTGGATAATCAGCTTGGGCACATGGTACTCCAAACAATCCGGAGATACAAAATAGTTCACCTGTACCCGTTGCCCGTAGCGCACATGGTTAATGAACACATAATTTTGCATGTTGGCCATTTCCTGCTCGATGGTGATCGTTTCACTTACATTACTGATCGTATTTTGCAGTAAAGAAATGAGCGCGTTGATCGTCTCGGCGGCGGTCTCCTTGTTTCCTTTGAGCACCAGCATTTTGATCGAAGTCAGTGTATTGTAAAGAAAATGCGGATTGATCTGCCGTTGCAGTGCAGCCAGTTCTGCATTTCGTTGCCCTTTTTGCGTCTCCAGCAGCTTGCGGATATAGTCATTCAGTTCATCCAGCATGTAGTTGTAGGCATGACTCAACTGTCTGACCTCATAGCTACCCGTTACCGGGAGATAGTTATCAAAATTTTTCTCGCGGACGGTCGACATTTGCTTGACCAGCCGGGTCAAAGAACGAATCAGGCGGCGGGAAATCAGAAAAACAATCAACAAAGCAATCAGCACGATGCCAAGGCAGATCAGGACAACGGATTTGACGTCAATAATCTGTCCAATCGCGGTTTGCCTGTCGATCATGTTCACCAGATAAAAATCATACGAAGGAATATAATTGGAAAGGAGAATGCTCTCCTTATTCATTACATCCGCATTGATGTAGTTAAGTCCCTGTTCATTGATTTTTTTGGCATAGCCAAGCAGCTCACTAGAACGTTGTCCGATCAGCTCCTGACGGTTGCTCGATACAATCAGTCCCGACTTGTCCAAAATAAGCACATCATTACCGTTGCTCGTAAAATTGTTATAAAAGCGGCGGAATTCCGACTCCCGGATGGCAATGTAGATCATACCGTACAAGGTACCGCTGGTTCGCTCCATGAACGCTTTGGAGGCGATAATATAGGGTGCAGGCTTTTGTCGGGTGCTATTCGTTGGTTGGTCCAATAGTTCAGTATCCAATTGATACATAAGCTGTGCAGGCTGGGCCGCGCTTCGGGCTGTAATGGCACTGTTTTTGAGTTCTTCCGCAGTTACCGGCCAGTAGGAGGAGTCAGAATAGAAGCTTCGGCCATTCATGCCTGTTACGGTGACACCGACATCATAGGCATCGACATTCGATTTAATCTGCTTCATCTGCTGTGCCATACCGAAGTAGATTCGCGCCGAGTTAATGGAGTCGGATTGCCCTCCTGTCAGGTAGTTTTTGACCGTTCCATTTTCCGAAGCATGGGTTACGGCATTCACGATAGAATCATTGAAGGACTCAAAGCTGGATTGAATCTGGCTGAGTACCTTGGCATTCGTAATGCTGAATGTTTCGGCGAACAGTCGTTCAGACATCCGAATCGTCACCAAAGAGGTCAGCGAGGACACCGCGGTGATGCTGACCACCATAACGACAAATATTTTAAAGAACAGACCTTGATATTTGATTTTATGGATATACCGTTTCATATTCAATCTCTTTTCTGCTGGCAGATATGCGCTTGCTCTCTAATGGAGATGCTCCCGGCGATATTGGCTGGGGGAGTAACCCGTTACCTTTTTGAACACTTTGGTAAAATAGCTGGGGTCCGAATAGCCGACGGTGCTGCTAATATCCGAAATGGACATCGTCCCCGACCGCAGCAGCTCAGCAGCCTTTTCAACCCGAATTTTGTTCAGATACTCGCTGAAGCCCTCCGTATGGTGCGCTGTAAAATAACTGGACAAGTAAGAGGGATTAAAATGAAAATATTGACCGAGTGTCGTCAAATTGAGCGTCTCCGCGTGATGTTCCTTGATATATTCCAGCAGCTTCTTCATGCTCGTACTGCTTCCTTGCTGTGTTTTGGCCAGAATCTGCATGTTCGCTTCCTCTAAAAAGGTCTCCAGCAATCGCACGGCTTCATGTACATGAGGTGCATCATTTATAGCTTTGAAATAGGAGTATTTCGCCGCATCCAGCTCTTTCATATCATACCCCTGATTCCCGAGCAAAATCGTAGTGTTAAACACGATATTACCGAGAAGCGATTTGAATTCAAAAGCGGTAGAGGTGTAGTTGCCGGACATGGCAGCTACATAGGATCTTAAGTCCTGAAAGGCCGTATCAAAATGCTCGCGCTTCATCTCTTCCGTGAACTGCTTTAAGTTAAACGAGCTGTTTACCTGAACAGGCTCGGGAAGCTCGTCTTCTATCAGGAGCGCGGCTCCCGGAAAGTAAAAGCGATAGCTGAGCAGTTGTGGCAGTTCATCCTGATAGACCCCGCTAATCTGATTAAAATCATCAAACAGACGGCTGACCGCCCAGCCTGTCTGTGGCTCGACTTGCTTCGTCTCCTGAGCTACTTCCCGGACCGTAGCCATCCAGGAGTGTAATTCACGCGGATCAAAATTGGCTAAAAAAACAGCCGCGTTTGCATCAGATGGCAGTTGTCGCAACACGATATGTTCACAGGTAGATGTCACTCGATCGGTGAGTTTGGAAAATAGGTCCGAGGCAGGGTGGGAGTGGCCTTTCCCCTGTGGTTCCGCCTGCTCCACGCCTATGAGTGCAAAACGGGCATACGGAAATTCCTGCTTCAGCAGTTCCATTTCATAGTCGATGCTATAGCCGGAAATGAGCTTTTCTATCACATGATCCATCGTAATTCGGTTATCCCCGGCATCCGCCTGATACTGAATGGACGGAATTTTGCGGGCTGTTCTCTGGAGCACCTGAAGCAGCTCATCCGTGTCCAGCTTGGGCTTTAAAATATAGTCAGCAACACCTTGCTGGAAGGTGGATCGTACGTAATTAAACTCGCCGTAGCTACTGAGCACAATGACCTCAATACCAGGATAGTTCTGTCTGACAATGCGCGTCAGTTCCTCGCCGTCCATGATAGGCATCACGATATCCGTAATGACAATATGCGGGCGCAAAGTCTCAATCAGCTCTAACGCTTCTTTTCCATTAGAAGCCTCGCCTACAATGCGAAATCCATACTGTTCCCACGATAAATGATGCTTGATCCCTTGCCGTACCAATATCTCATCATCTACAATCAAAATATTGCATAGCTCTTTCATGGTAGCACTCTCCGTAATTATACCTATTCAAAAAAAGACCTCCATAAGGCGGACGTCACATCATCTGAGGCACATAATTGATAACGCTTCCAACTTAGTTTAAATATAAAGTATTTAATCCTTACATGCTAACATAAACCCCTGTGTAATCCAAAGGTAATTTAGTTCAAATGGCATGGAAAACGACAAAAAAGGCCGCCGAGAAGATCTCGACAGCCGGAGTAAACCGGGCTACCTTTACCTTAAACGGTACCCCATGTCCGATCACCTGCCAAATATTTTTCAGTCAAAATAGACAGCAGTTGAATGCCGACCTCATTGTGGCCTCCCTCAGGGAGGATTAGGTCTGCGTATTTCTTGGAAGGCTCAATAAATGCCTCGTGCATAGGCTTAACCGTACTCAAATAGTGATCGTGGATCGACTGAATGGTGCGGCCTCGCTCCTCAATATCCCGAAGTACCCGGCGAAGTATACGCACATCCGGATCGGTGTCGACAAATACCTTGATGTCGAGCAGTTGACGGAGCTTTTCGTCAGACAGTACGTGCAGACCCTCCAACATAACAATATGATTCGGCAGAAGCTCTACCGTCTCGTCTGTAGAACGCGCATGAACCGTGAAGTCATACACTGGCGCGTGGGTCGCTTGTCCTTCTTTCAGACAATGAAGATGCTCAATAAGCAATTCGTTGTCAAAGGCAAACGGATGATCATAATTGACCAAAGCACGTTCAGCATGGCTCAGATGTGAATGGTCTTTATAGTAGTTATCCTGAGATATGAAAGTCACTTTGTTTGATCCTAGACGTTCAACGACAGCACGTGCTACCGTTGATTTACCGGAACCCGTACCGCCGGCAATACCAATAATAAGCATGGCGTTTCACTTACCCTTCCCTGAATGTATCCCGATACAACTCAAGTATTGTAGCACAACGCGCACTTTTTTTCATCAATGCAGAGCTTTGTGTTTCTTCCATTGTGAATTTATGAAAGAGCATTTGGTGTGTTCACGAAAAGGAATGAGAAATGAATAGAGAATTTAATACGGAAAATAAGTAATTAGACATATTTTAATATTAAACCGTATATAAAGCAGTCGCTTCGAAAGCTGTAGAAGCGGTGGAAGATTCCGAATAAGTATATTGGACAAATAGCATTGGAATGAGAAGTAGCCAGGACAGATATGCTCTGTTCCTGACTGCTTCTTTTCGTATACACTTTTAGGACGCGTTCGGCAAGCACTTAACCGATAACGACAAACGAGGACACACCGGCAGGTACTGATTTGACCCGGAACAACGTTCCATCGTCTCTAAAGGTGCGCAGAATATAAGGCTGGTTCGTGGGTGTGCGGACTCTGCTGAATCGGGCAGTACCGAAACTGTCAAAATTGGCAGCTTGCACAAAGCTTCCGTCTGTACGACGGAGGACTGCAAAAAATCCCGTTGTAATAAAAGGTACTCCATCATTACGAGCCCAGATGACCGTAAACCGACGAAGGGTTTGCGTAGGACTTACATTACGATATTTCGTAACAGGAACCTTTCTGCCCGTAGACTTCAAGGTTTGAGGAGGACGAATGGCCACTTCATATCAACTCCTTTGTTGTGATGAGATAGTAGATGCACACAAAGGAGTTTAGGACTGTGCTATAAACTACTTCTTCAAAAATAAGTTTATAGACCTCATCATGCCCAATCACGCCGTAGCGTAAAGAGTTCTTTCAACGCATCCGTCGACAGCTCGGTAATCCAGCCCTCGGTGCTGGAAATGATCTGGTCGCTAAGCTGCTGCTTGCTCTCCAGCATTTCGTCAATGCGTTCCTCCAGCGTGCCCAGCGAGATGAACTTGTGTACCTGCACGTCTTTCGTTTGTCCCATCCGATAGGCACGATCTGTGGCCTGATTTTCAACAGCCGGATTCCACCAGCGGTCAAAGTGAAAGACGTGGTTGGCGGCTGTCAGATTCAGACCCACACCCCCGGCCTTGAGCGACAAGATAAATACGGACGGCTGCTCATCAGGCGGTAGTGTGTGAGATTGGAACTGATCAATCATCCGGTCACGGGCGGTTTTGGACGTGCTGCCGTTGAGGTAGAGCACCGGCTCTTGCAGCTCTTGAGCGAGCACCTGCTGGAGCATACGTCCCATGCCAATATACTGTGTGAAAATAAGGCAGCGCTCGCCTTCCTCCCGTAGCTCCTTGACCATGGCCAGAATACGCTCCAGCTTGGATGAACGGCTGATGACCGCTTCAAAATCGGGCTGACTATAACCGGAAGCCGTGGCATCCGGGGCCGCCTCCTTGGTTAAGAGAGCAGGATGGTCGCAAAGCTGTTTCAACTGGGTAAGGGCAGATAAGATAGCACCTTTTCGCTCAATCCCCTCCAGCTTCTGCATCCGTTCCATGAGCTCTTTGACAATTTGGTCATAGAGCGCCCCCTGCTCGGAAGTGAGATGAATGTACGTTTTCATCTCATTTTTCTCGGGCAAATCAAGCTGTATTGCCGGGTCCTTCTTCTTGCGTCGCAGCATGAAGGGCTGAACCAGCTTTTGCAGGTCTATTGTTCGCTGCTCGTTATGTTCTTTCTCGATAGCATTGATGAACCGATTGCTGAAGGCGCGTGCGCTGCCCAGATAACCGGGATTGATAAAATCGTAAATCGACCATAGCTCGGACAGCCGATTTTCAATAGGCGTCCCGGTCAGCGCTATACGATGCCGGGCAGGGAAGCTGCGAACGGCAGTGGATTGCTTGGTTTGCGCATTTTTAATATTCTGCGCTTCATCCAGGCAAACCGAGTCCCAGGTTATGCTTTGCAACAGCTCCTGATCCAGGGTTGCTGTTGCAAAGGAGGTCAGGATGACATCGGCTTGCTCGACTTCTTCGCGGAACAAGTCGCCCTGATCCCGCTTGCTTCCATAGTGAAGCATGACCTTCAATGAAGGGGCGAACCGGCTGAGTTCCTTTTGCCAGTTGCCCAGTACCGAAGTCGGGCAAATCAGCAGCGAGCTGGAGCGGACGCCTGTCTCTGCGGCAATGTCCTGTAGATGTAGCAAATAGGCAATAAACTGCACTGTTTTGCCAAGCCCCATATCATCGGCAAGGCAGGCACCCAGCCCAAAGCGCCGTAAAAAGGCAAGCCACGCGTATCCGTCTCGTTGATACGTCCGCAGCTCGGCTTGCAGTCCGTCCGGCACGTCCAGTGCCGGCCATTCCGACTGCCGCCCGAGCTGGCTGATCAGCTTCAGCAGGTGCCCGTTCAGCTCGACCTCCAGCCGGAAGCGTGCCGCATCCTCCGGCTGCTCTCCCGTAGCGTCGTCCTCTGCCTCATCGTCGTTGCCGAGCAGGTGCAGCTGTAGGATGTCCTGAAAGGACAATCCCTGACTGCTGTCGATCCCGGCCATGGCTCGTCGGATTTGCGCCAGCAGCGCGGGATCGAGCGCGATCCATTGCCCGCGGAAGCGCACCAGCCGCTCGTTGCGGGCCACCAGCTCGGCGAATTCGGACTCGCTCAGATCGGCATCGCCAATGGCAACACGCCAATCGAACTGGACAATCGAGTCCAGTCCGAACAGCGAGCTGCCCTTCGCGCGCTCACCCCCGCCTTCGCCCGGGCGAACCTTGGCCCGCAGCTTCGGCTTCTTGCGGGTGGCTGCTTCCCACCAAGCGGGCAGCAGCACCTGCCAACCGTCCTCCAGCAAGCGATGGCTGTCGGTTGTCAGGAATTGCCACGCCGCCTCGTCGGAGAGCGGGCGATCCAGCACGTCATCGCGGCTTCCGGTACGCTGCCCGGCGGGTAAAATAGCGGTCAAGCGTTCCAGCCACCCGGCTGAGCGCTCACGCACATGGGCCGTCCACGCATCGGGCCATGGGCCGGACGCATATCCGTCTTCGGCGAGCTGTACAGGCACCAGCAGCGCCGGGTCCTGCTTGTCCTGCAACACAAGCTTGAGCTGCCACGACGGATCGTCGTTCTCCGGCTCTGGCTCCAACAGTTGCAGAATCGGGCGGAAGGGCGCAGTATCGGCTTTCCAGCCGATAGCGATAAGCCATGCGCGCGCATCCAGACCTGCCGCGGCCGGGCGGTTTTGGGTAAAGAGAATAGGATATTCTCTTCGCAAATCGGCGGCTTCCGCTTCGGTGCCGTACCAGCGCTGAAACACGGCGGCCGAGAACGCCGCTACCAGCCCTTCGCGCTCGTCCTTTTCCAAGCTGTCAAGCAGAGCAAGCTCTGCCGCTTCGGTGCTTTCCAGCGTTTTCCCCGATTCTAACGCCTCCGCCGCCTCCAGTGCTTCCGTATCCCAAATCCATTGCAGCTTCCCTGTCTGAAATGCTGTGAAGCTGGGCGCGTAGGCTTTCGCTTCAATGCAATGAGCAAGTAGAGGGATCAACCGAAGCCACGGGGCATTGTCCTCGTCCCAGATCCATTCGATATGCTCCAGCAATTTGCGCTCCGTCAGAAAGGGAATCACCTGCTCCGAGGGGAGGAGGATAATCTCCGTGTCCTGAACGTGTTGAATCTCCAGCTCGGTGCCATAGAAAGAAGCCTCGTGCCAAGCAAATAAACGCTGCTTCAGGATTTGGCCGGAAATGCTGTAGTTCATAGACGAATCGCCATAAATAAGCGCGTCTCCATAGGTGGTTAACTGGATGTGTACCGTAATCGTCTCCGTATATTGGCTCATGATAACAAATTCCCTTTCCGCAATTCCTCCTGTAGTGCCCGCAGGCGGCTATGACGGCTGGCGAAGGTCGAGAAGAACAGCTCCCAGCGCGGCTCTTGCTTCATTTTTTTGTATAGCTTGAACAGCCGCTTCAACAGCTTGACCGCTGCTTTGTAGCTGGATCTGTTTTTTTCCAGCACATATCGTTCCACCGCCTGATGGTAAAAGGGCAGCAGCAGCTCCGGCGCGTTCTTTTCAATGGGCTGCAACAGGCTCACCCGAAAACTCAAAGGTTCGCTGCGTACACTTAATTGGTAGTCGATCCATTGCCGCCATTTGTCGTGGGCAAGCAGTGCTTCTTCATACATTCCCCCGGCAAAAGGAAGCATACTGACCAGTGTGTCCCACATTTCCTGCTCCGCTTCTGGAAGGTGCTGCAAAACCATATCCCAATCATTCATATAATCGTGCAAATGATCGTCCCGATGGCTGTGAAGCAAGGGTCCGATATGCCGTAGTCCATCCTTGAGGCGCGGCCATTCCTTGGCTTCACGCAGTGCATGCAAGAACAAAAGCAACTGACTGGAAGAGATTTTCAGCGGAAAAGCTTTTTCGGCCTCCTGAAGCAGTGACCAGGCTTTATCATCTTGCGACTGGTAAAAATACATCCAGCTTTGGGCCAGCATCCAGGGAAGCCGGACTAAAGTTGTACCAAGCTCACCTTCAGCCGCCTGTAAATGCTGTAATTCCTCCGCAAATATGCTGGAATCTTGCTGTCTGGGACGCATCCAGTTTAGCCAAAACCGATAGTACGCGTCTGGAAAATAGGTACTGTTACGCGATTCTGTCAGCATTTTTCGGCGTAAATAGGCCAAGGTCTCTGCCATGCGTGCTTCTTGCATCGGTTCATCTGTTAGGGCAAGCTGGCTCTCAAAATCACGCTCGATAGCTTCTTTAAGCTCATCTGCCGCGATTTGCGTGTAATACCCCATATAGGAATGGGTGGGATAGCCCGGCATGGGTGACTGAGGCACAAGCTTTTCCAGCACACGCAGATGAGCGTGCAGGTCATACAACTGTTGCAAGCCGGGTGAAAGCGGCGGTTTCACAGCATATATCGAGGCCAACGCGCTTTGGGCATATTGGGAATTTTTCGTGTTTATGTGGATAAGGGCTATACACTGATCGAACAAGTCATGCCATTCTGAGATGGGCATATTCGGTATGCGGCTTGCTGTTTTGCTGAGCGTGTTCCTGCCAGCCTGCTTGCGATCCGGTGAAGGAGTGGACCGGGAAGGTGGTGCAGTGCGCACGTCAGATTTGGCGCCCAACCGGGTGAAACCCGCTGAATGGGCGTTCACCAACGCATGTACGGAACGTTCCTGCATATTCGCATAATTTAGCAGTGCGGCGATCATGTGCTTGCAGTTTGTACGAACCGGACATGTACATCGACTGGCAGCAAAAGCGCTCAAGTGGAGATCCACCTCGTAAAGCTCGCTCCCATCCACGACAGCCGCAATATGATCGGCGTCAGGCATTGTAAATTGTTTTACCTTTCCTTGCCTAAAATATTGGAACCCGCGTTTGATCGTCACGTCATTAAAATGGTCAGCTACGTTTTGAATAAGCTGCTGCCATTGTATATCATCCATAAGATAGGTTGGTTTCATATCATTAGTCTCCTAAGAGAGAATAGTAATCCGATGACAGATTAACTCTTCCATTATATCAGTTCATGACCGTAAATTGAGGTGAAGAGAGCGGATGGAAAGTTTTCATACGGGTTGACATGCTTCTTTTAGAGAATACATTACTATTATAAATATAAAATAAATATTACTAATTTTTGGTGCTGATGATTCTGTTTGGGGATCGTATGAGAAGGAATACAATATGTCATCTTTATATAGCTACGATGGTGAACTTGGAGCTACTTGGCAATCTCCAAAATCCTCCACTTTTGTATTATTAGCAGTATATACATATAGTACTAGAGTTCGCTACAATGCTGCGTACCTGATCATTTGTTACTGAAAAGGATCAAAGAACCATTCTGCAAGAAGCCTCACAGAATATGCAAATAATCACCCGGACACCAAAGAGAAAGTCCTTCAAGTCATAAACACGCTAAAATGACCTATCACAGAGACAGGTCATTTTTTATAGCATCTCCCTTTTTTATACCCTGAAAAAATAATCCTCCAACATCCTCAAAGACAGCTCGGCTGTAGTGGCCACCACGATATCGGCACCCTGCATTTGCGAGGGTGTTCCTACGCCGACCGCGAACATCCCGGCGCTCTTGATCGCCTGAATTCCGGCCTGCGCGTCCTCTATACCGATACAGTCGGCAGGCTGAACGCCCAGATTAGCGGCTCCGCTGAGGAAGATTTCAGGGTCTGGTTTGCCGTGCCGAATGGCTGTGACATCCACCACACTGTCAAAATAGTACGTAAGCTCCAGCCGCTCCAGTATAAAGGCTGCATTTTTGCTCGCAGAGGCCAGCGCGATGCGAATCCCGGCATCACGTAACTCCGCTAGAAGCGCGCGTATACCCGGTAGTACGTCTGCCGGGGTCAAAGCCGAGATGAGCCGCTGATATTCGGTATTTTTCTGTGCGGCCAGCTCTCGTTTGTCATCATCTGAATACGCATTGGCCCGATCACCACGCGCCAATATTTTGTCGAGTGACTCAATACGGCTGATTCCTTTTAACTGCTCATTAAATTCCCGGTCAAAAGGAATACCCAACGTGGCTGCCAGGCTGCCCCATGCCTGAAAATGATATTCGGCGGTATCTGTAATCACGCCGTCCAGGTCAAAAATCACTGCCTTCATTTGGTTTCCCCCTATTTGCCCGGTTTATGAAACACTGTTCGTCATTAACGGTTGCCCATGGGTAATGTGCGTTGGCTGCCCATACAGCTCCAGCGTCAGGGGTTCTCCGTCCAACAGCGTAATGATCACTTCATTTTCCTGTACGAGAATACTTAGCAAGCGACCGCGATAGTTGATTTTAAACGTATATTTGCTCCAGCCCTGAGGCAGAAAGGGAGAAAAGCACAACGTTTCACGATACGTTCTCATCCCGGCAAAGCCCTGCACAATCGCCAGCCAGCTTCCCGTCATGGAGGTAATATGCAGACCGTCCTCGGTATCGTTATTATAATTATCCAGATCCAGACGAGCCGTCCGTTTATACATCTCGACTGCTTTTTCCTCCATTTTGAGCTCAGCGGCCAGCACGGCGTGAATGGATGGGGACAGACTGGATTCATGAACGGTCATGGGCTCATAAAATGCAAAATGGCGCGCTTTTTCTTCCAGCGTGAACTGATCTCCGAAGAAATACAGTCCTTGCAGCACATCCGCCTGCTTAATAAAGCTGGAACGGAGAATTTTATCCCATGACCATTTCTGATTTAGCGGCAGGTTGCTCGGATCAAGGGACGATACAGGCCGCAAATCCTTATCCAGAAAGGTATCATGCTGTACGAATATGCCCCGTTCCTCATCGTAGGGATAGTACATGCGGTTGATGATATCCTGCCAATGCGCAAGCTCATCCGTGGTAACAGCCAGTCTCTCCGATTTCTCTGAAGAAATTTGAGGCAAGACGGATAACGTATATTTTAAAACCCATGCAGCCAGCGTATTGGTATACCAGTTGTTATTGACGTTATTTTCATATTCGTTCGGTCCGGTAACCCCGTGGATCATATACTGCTGATGGCGATGAGAAAAATGAACCCGGTCGGCCCAGAAGCGGCTAATTTCGACCAGTACATCTACTCCATATTCCCGTAAATAGGTCAAGTCGCCCGTATAGTTGGTGTAGTTGTAAATGGCATACGCAATGGCCCCGTTACGGTGAATTTCCTCGAAGGTAATTTCCCATTCGTTGTGACACTCCACACCCGTAAAGGTAACCATAGGATACAGTGCGCCTCGCAGTCCTTGCTGGGCCGCGTTATGCTTGGCACCCTCCAGTTGATGGTAGCGGTATAGCAGCAGGTTTTTAGTCACGTCGGGATCTGCCAGCGCCAAATACATCGGTACAGCGTAAGCTTCCGTATCCCAATACGTGGCACCGCCATATTTTTCACCCGTAAAGCCCTTGGGTCCGATATTCAGACGTGAATCTTCACCGTAGTACGTAGAGAATAGCTGGAAAATGTTAAAACGTATTCCCTGCTGGGCCTCCGTATCCCCTTCGATTGCAACATCCGCTTTGTCCCAGCGTCCGGCCCAAGCCGCGATATGCTCCTGCTTAAGCAGAGCGTATCCTTTGTTCACAGCTTCCACGGCAATGCGTTCAGCTTGTGGAATCAGCGCATCCTTTTCCATGTCACGTGAGGTGGTGACGGCCACGATTTTTTGCAGATGAGCACTGTCACCCGGAGCGACGGTATATTGATAGTGGCGTGCAGCATACAAAAAGCTCTCTTCCGTCGTTTGGTGATCCTGTCCTGCGGTCACAACACTCATGGTAGCGTTTACGGTAAAACGCGGAACACCAAACGGATTATCTATCGTCGTTGTGGACAGGCTGATGAATTGCTCCTGAACCTCGCGCGCTTCCTCCAGCCAGAACACCTCATCATAGTTGGTGTCCTCATTTCTCGTATTACCGTCCAGATAGGGGACAAGCTCAATCGTTAGAGGCTGCTCGCCTATATTGGTTGCTTGGTAATCAATCAGGCATAGTTCACGAGTGGTGATGCTTAGAAAACGTTCCGTGGTGATACGAACCTGACCGTTCACGGTGCAGGCACGCCGCAGAATACCCTGCTTCATGTCCAGTTCCTGCACAAAATCACTGATGTGTGCCGTAAATAAGTCCACTTCCAGCTGGTTTACGATCAGACCGATGCCGATGAAGTTCATGGCATTGATGACCTTGCCAAAATATTCAGGATAGCCGTTTTTCCACCAGCCGACCTTTGTTTTGTCGGGGAACCAGACACCGGAGATGTAAGCTCCCTGATGATGATCACCTGAATAGGCTTCTTCAAAATTGCCGCGCATGCCCATATAACCGTTGCCTATGGACGTTATGCTTTCCTGTAATCGCATGTGTGTTGTATGTAGAGTGTGTGTGGTCAGTTTCCAGTTATCTACGTCAAATAATCGGTTATAAACCATGATTGCGTACCCCTCTCGGAAAATGAAATCGTTGTTTTAACGAAATCAGTATATGAGCGAGTTCAGTATATAGTGCAACCGATTGCCCTGTCAACGCAAAAAAAACTGATTTTATGGATGTCCACAAAATCAGTTTTCGTTCATTCTTTGGAAGATAACAGCGCCTGACTGGATTCGCGTTCTACGATCCGGTGGGGAACGATGATATGTTTGGTCAGCTCCTGGGGGTCTTCGATTTTTTCGATCAGACTTTTGGCTGCCTGATAACCCAGGGTGAAGATATCAATATCTACGGAAGTAAGAGGGGGATTCATCAGCTCAGCCAGCATCAGATTGTTGAAGCTCACCATGGAGAGCTGTTCCGGCATGGACAAGCCCAGTTGGGATAGCATTTTCTGTACCGCCATCGCTACAAGGTCATCATTGACGATCATAGCGGTAGGAGGAGGGGAAACCTGCAATAGCGCTCGCATGTCCTCCAGGGTAAAAGGCTCCCTGACAACGTACTCGTCCGGTAGAGGCAAATAGGCCTCCCGCAGCCCATCCTGATAACCTCTGAGTCTTTCAATATTCACGGTCCGTTCATGATCTCCGCCAACATAAGCAATACGCTGATGATTCAGACGGATCAAATAAGTGACCACGTCCTTGGCGGCTTGGTAGTTATCGTTGTCCACATGGGTGGTTTCACTGATAAATTGCTGAGGCTTACCGATTACGGTATAAGGTATTTTTTCTCTATGGAAATACTCCACGATTTTATCCTCTTGCTTGGAGTACAGGACAATGTAGCCGTCAACACGTCCGGTTCGCGTCATCAGCTTCACGCGGGATAGTAATTCATCGCTCGTTTTCCCCGTGACAATCGACAGTGTATAGTTATGCTCATTCACCCATTCGCTGATCCCGCGAAGGCTTTCCGGAAAGAACGGGTTTTGAAAGATTGCAACATCCGATTCTGGCATAATAATGCCAATCGACTGTGTGACACGGTTAGCCAGACTTTGGGCTGAATAGTTGGGCTCATAGCCAAGCGCCTTCATTTCTTTACGGACACGTGCCTTGGTCGCCTCGCTGATTTTGGGGCTGTCTTGAATGACGCGGGACACGGTGGAAGTAGCAACATTGGCACGTTTTGCGACATCTTTGATGGTTACTGCCATCGTCTTCTTCTCCTTTTGCTATCTCAAGCAGGAAATATTATGTTCTATCATACGATATTGGCTTAAAATCAACAAATTCGCGGCTTTTTCCCGAGAAGTACACTGCCAATGCTCGAGATATTTACAATCAGGGTATTGCCAATAGAAAGCGATATCATTATAATAATCGTGCAACCGATTGCATATTATTTACGAGGTAACAACAACGCTATACATACGATATGGATGGAGATTGATGGGGAAATGAAAAAACTTCTATCATTTGATTTTTGGCAAAAGCTTGGGAAAGCACTGCTTGTGGTAGTCGCCGTCATGCCAGCGGCCGGAATTATGATTTCGCTCGGTAAAGTGGTGGCGATGCTGGCTGGAGATGTTCATGTCTGCCATCTGGCCATTTATCCAGGGAGGGATTAACCAGTTTGGCGTTTGGTTGGCGACCTCTGGGGAATCAGCTCCTTTTGTAGCGCCATTTGTCTATGGTACACCGGAAAGACTGTTGATTCCTTTCGGGCTTCACCATATGCTGACGGTTCCAATTAACTACACTCAACTTGGTGGCGTTTACACGACGCTTACGGGTTCCGGGGCGGGCAGCGTCGTTGCTGGACAGGACCCGCTGTGGCGATGTATCGCCGTGTAGACAAGGATAAGCGAAGCAAGTACAAGTCAATGATTTTTTCAGCCGCCGCTGCTGTCTTTTTGACAGGGGTAACGGAGCCGCTGGAATTTATGTTTATGTTCGTGGCGCCTGTACTGTACGTGGTTTATGCTATTCTTACCGGAATTGCGTTCGGAATGGCGGACATCATACACTTGCGTTTACATTCGTTTGGTATGATTGAGCTGCTGACTCGACTACCGTGTCTATAAATGCAGGTTTGGTGCAGGACATTATCAATTTCGTGCTGACTTGTGTTGTATTTGCGGTGGTGACTTACTTTATCGCTTATTTTATGATCGGCAAATTCCAGATGGCTACACCGGGGCGCCTGGGGAACTATACAGATGAGGAGCCTCAGGAGGCTGGCGGGACTGGCAGCGCGGATTTGGATACAGGTCATGTAGCGGCTGTTTCCCCGCAAAATCAACTGGCTACGGATATCATCAAGACTCTTGGGGGTAAGCAGAACATTGTCGAGGTCGATGCCTGCATGACCCGTCTGCGTGTGACGGTGAAGGATACGGATGCCGTCGGGGACGAAAAGACATGGAAAGAGCTGGGCGCTCTGGGCTTGATTAAAGTAGATAACGGGGTACAGGCGGTTTACGGACCGAAGGCCGATGTGCTCAAATCAGATATACAAGACATATTCAACAGGTGATTACTTTGAAATTGTTAACCTTAAATGTACATGCTTGGATGGAAGAAAATCAGCTCGAAAAGCTAAAACAACTGGCCGCTTTTATTCATGAGCAGCAGTTCGATGTCATTGCTTTGCAGGAAGTGAACCAGTCCATAGACGAGGCTCCTTTATCGCCGGACGATTTGGGCGCTTACTATAGCGCTGATCCTGAGGTGGTCATTAAGCGTGATAATTACGCTTATGTGCTGAATGGGTTATTGTCCGATACCTATTATTGGACGTGGGCACCCGCACATATTGGCTTTGCCAAATACGATGAGGGCTTGTCGATTTTGTCCAAAACACCGATTACAGACACAGTGCACGAATATGTTTCCTCGCTACGGGACTATGACAACTACCGCTCGCGTAAAATTGTGGGAGTGCAAACTGTGGTGGGTGAAGTATCGGCATGGTTTGTGAGCGGGCACTACAACTGGTGGAACGATGAGGAATCCTTCCGTGGACTATGGGACCGTACAACGGAGGTGTTGAACCCTTTTGCACCGACGCCTGTTTTTATGATGGGGGATTTCAACAATGCGGCTGAAGTGCGCGAGGAAGGGTATGACTATGTGCTGCAATCCGGCTGGTCGGATACCTATCCGAACGCAGTGGTACGTGACGAAGGCCACACGGTCATCAAAGCCATTGCAGGCTGGGAAAGTAACGCCAAACCGTTGCGGATTGACTATATTTTTTCCAACAAGCCCGTACAGGTTCAATCTTCAACCGTCGTGCTGAACGGAAAAACGGGATCAGTTGTATCCGATCATTTCGGGGTTGCAGTTAAATTGGAGCTGTGATTATAGGTAAAGGAACAGGCTACCTGCTTATGCAAGTGGCCTTTTTCTTGAGAATTTCGACTTTAACCGAATGAAGTGTTGGATAACGATAGCCATAAGCACCAATATCATATTGTAATAAAAAGGGGCATTTATGTTAAAGCGTTCAATGAATG
Organism: Paenibacillus sp. PvR008; assembly: GCA_040544055.1. GTDB lineage: Bacteria > Bacillota > Bacilli > Paenibacillales > Paenibacillaceae > Paenibacillus. The sequence goes on along the minus strand of JBEUOG010000015.1, from coordinate 17,044 downwards.
CGCCTGCGATGATTGGAGAAACAATGGCCCCTAATTCCGAAAAGGGACACGACTTAGAGGAAACAAGTCCCTACTCGCGCGCATTTCGTGTCTAAAAGTAAAAAAAAGCTCTGCCGACCAATTAAGGTTAGCAGAGCTTTTTACATGTATTCAATTAAAGTTACCTAATTTACACTATCCACTTTACGCCGACTCTGCCGCTTTGCCAGTTTACCGCTTAATATCTCTACTTCCTGCTGGAGCCGAATCTTCTCGTTTACCAGCTCTTGGCCTGACTTCTCCAACCGTTTTATGCGCCTGAGAAGGCGTCTTCGGTTCCTCGTTCCAATGCGTTCCGGCGCTCCATGCTACTTAGACGTTCATTTTCCGCTTGCAGGAGTTTGACTTGCTCCTGCATATGTTTTATGTATGCTGCAACAGTAGTGTTCCCAGGTATCTCAGACCACTCCGACTCCGTAAGGGTTATAGAAACTTTTTTAGTTATGCCCTGTGCTGGTCTGCCTACTTTGCGTTTGTTTTCGCTCATACTACTACCTCCGATCAATTAAGGTTACCTTAATTAGTATTATAATTTAGGTAACCTTAATTGTCAAGGTATTTGAGTAACTTAAATTAAATAGGCAAAACAATCCCCGCCGACCATTTAAGGTTAGCGGGGATTTACTTTGTTTATATTCGTTTAAGCACCTCCAACGACATCGTGAAGCTGAATACTATGGTGCTGGTCATAAGCATGATTAGGCCCATTCGCGATAAACAGAAAACTAGCTGCGACGATCAGAAGAACCATTTTTCTCAACATTGTTTATCCACACCCTCTCAATGAAATTGAAAAACTCTGCTTTGGTTTCAGGAACCGCATGATCCCGAAAGTGTAAAAACAAACCCATACAATTTACAAAATAATCCTTATTGTTTAGTGTATGCGCTTTTACCATTGAATACATCAAATATTTAAAACCATCACTATGCATCCCTCGATACAAATAATAATAAGCCAATTCATAACCAAATCGTGCAAACTGTTCTGGTATAACCTGCTTAGCATACATGTCAGATGATGGCTGCTCCTGTTGCACAAAAGAGCCAATTACCGTTTCAAAACGTTTAAGTATATCATTCACATCTAACTGATATCGGTTAGCCGCAAACATTACGTTCAAAAGCTTAGTAACCATTTCTTTATCGGCTTTATTGGTTGATGCAGCAATATATTCAACATAATCGTGCAGAACACTTATATCTCCCGACAAAAGCTTAAATACGTAAGTATTAACTTCTGCCCAATGTTGAAACAAACCGATCCAGTGTCGGGTATCCTCGTCCGTCTCTTTGACCCAATCTAAATTAGCATAGGCGTATGTATATTGTAGAGCTTGTTGATAATCGCCTTGGGCTTCACAAATACCTGCACACAACAAATCGGCATAGGTGATGTACACAAACAAGGGACGACTTAGCTTCTTAGTAGACTCATTGCGCTCTCGCTTCTTCTCCTGATGTTTCATCGAATATTGAACTTTCGCTTTCTCCTTCATTTTTCTCGCCATTTCCTCTACCTTGTCCCAAAGACGCAAAGACCTATACACGTTCGCCAAATCTTTCAATGCGTCAAGCTGGTCTATTTCATCTAGGCGCTCAACAAAAGCTTTAAATATCGTAGCTGCATCGAGATTTTGGCGTTGATCGTCTCCAACCTGAATCGTGAATATACGATAATGGCAGATTGCCAAACGTTCCGAATGTTGGTATTTTTCCGCTTCTGCTACACCTTCATAGAGTAGTAATGCAGAAGCATGTCTTCCCTGTGCAAATAAAGTTTCCGCAATATCATATAGTCTGGGCGAGTAAAGTAGATTGTCCATGATATGCCCAACTATACGCTGAATCGCTTCCAGCTTGTCCAGCTCTGCACAACGATATAGCAACCGCCCAATCCGCCTCATATTCGGGGGGATGTCGATGATGTAGTTTTCTATAAATAAATCGTAAAAGTAGCCTTCTGGTAAACCCATAGCCTCGGTAATTCGGTCAAGTTGGTTTACAGACATAGACTTATTTCCTGACACAATAGCACTTACTGCTCCCCTATTCATACCTGCAATCTGCCCGAATTGCGTTAGGCTCAAATCTTTTTGCTTTAGATATTTTTCAATTTGTGCTTTTATCGTAGGTGTATGCTTCATGTCATAGCCACCTCTCACATAAAAATTCCATAATTTTATATTATTAGACTCTATTGTTGTCCAAAATCTAACAGTTGTCAATAACTTTTGTAACTTTTTGTGAGGTATTCGCTTTTGGTGAAATTAATGTCGCACACTTTTAAAAAGTAGTTATGTAATTTTATTTTCAGATTCCTTAAAAAAAATAAACAATATATGCCTTTTTCGTGCTACTATTATGCAGTAATCCAAAAAAATAGTAGAGGAAGTGTTTGTGTACCATGAAACAATTGAAAAACACAGCAATTATCCTTACAAGTGTATTGGCTCTAACTGCGGTAGCTCCATTGGCAGCTTCTGCTGCATCGTCGACAGAACAAATTTCACAAAATTCAAGTTCAAGTGTATCTCAGAAGAGTGCAATTGAGGCAGTGAAACCGTATGTACAAGTTAAAGATGGAGTATTGTCCCTAAAAGATGTTCCTGAAAGTATTTATAGTCAGTATAATTTATCGGATCTGCAAAAGCATTTTGATGAATTGAATGAATTATCAAAATCAGGGGTAATTACTGTAAATAGTGATTTAAGCATTAAAGACGACGCGATTTCACTTAATGCAGAATATGGACATTGGACTTTACACTGGTGGGGGTATGATCGGAATTTCACTGACTACCAAACCAAACAAATGATAGATTACTATAACTCTGTAGCATTAGGCGGTGGTATGATTGTTGGTGCTACATATTGGATTCCTCCCGTAGCTGGCTTGACAGGTGCAGCAGCAAGTTATTTCGGGTTTCTTGCGGCTCGTATGAGTGCGAACAATAATGGTAATGGGGTTTATGTAGCGGTTTCTTGGGCGGCGGCGTTTGATGTTACACCTTTATAATCCTAAAAAATTGAGGATAACTTATGATTAATATAACATTGGCAAGCATAATATATATTCTTTTGATGATTTGGGGACTTAGCTATGTGGCTGTTTACCTAATCAAGAAGAAAAAAAATACACATGGACAATCTGGCTATAAAATATTTTTTTTAGTTATTCTTGTTTTTTTGGTAATCGCTCTGGTTAGTTCATTTCTTTAATGTATTGCAATTCAACTAACCATATGCTATACGATTCTTATAGCTAAACAATCGCTTCAACTTCTTAAAGAAGACTCCTATAATGGGGTCTTTTTTAAGAAGTTCATACATACGTCGTTGCTACGGAAGAAAATCACCATATATGATAGTACAATTTGTTGCTTTTTATTATTGGTATGTTGTGGAAAAGATTGAGAAGGAGTGTACAAGTCTCTCTAATGAAAAAGAAAACTATTTTAATCATTGTCGGAGTCATTTTAGCGATCTTTATTCTCTGTTTCTTTTTAAACCTATGGGTGGTCAATAACATTCGTGTTGTCCCTAACCAATAGTCAAGGAGGATCTGCTTTGAATAAGAAAAAAGTATGGAAGATTGTAGGGTTCTCTGTTTTGGGGATTGCTTTAATCTATATCTTTTTGGTTATCGTGGGAATTTCACAACTTGTAACCAATGTACGTCCATAACTTGACTTACCGCATTCATATTTGACGTGAGTTGCCATACTCAGCGTCAGACGTAGAAGCCTTCCTTTAATGGAGGGCTTTTATATTACATACCAAATTTTTTTGTGTAAATCTATGTAAGCAATAACAAAAACACCCCACCAGCGTAGCCAGTAGGGTGTCACCGATGCTTTCGGATTGCACAACGGTGCTTCCGTATGTGTTGTGATAATTATACTTCCCATGTAATACTTTGTAACTCAACTTTCGCAGAGCGAGAATTGGTTTGGTTCCAATCCAGGCCTGAATTAGAGACCGCGTAAGTAGAGGTCTTGCCAATATAGAAAAACACCGCTTCCTTTGGTAGAGTGAAAGTATCGAGCAATCACAAACCACAGGAGAGGTGTCCCTTCCATGATAAAACAAAAAGCTTCCTTTGAGCAACTCCCCGCTGAACTGAAACCTGCCTTTCAAGAACTTGGTGTGCTTCAAGCATCTACGAGAAGCCCGGTTTCGTAAGTCCTTCGGTTACTCTTGCTCGCAACTATTCCAACTTGTCTTTGTCCTGCTTTTTCACCAGAAGAACTGGTTTCGCCTACTCGAAAGTGCTAAAGGTGAAGCCTTTCCGGGCAAGGATGCCGTTTATCGGTTTCTCAATCATAGCGGCTTTGCCTGGCGGCGCTTTTTGACTTCGCTTAGCAGTGACACGGTGCAGCGAGTCGAAACCTTAACTTCCGTCACGCGAACTTCCGTATTCATTGTGGACGATTCCATGTTTGAGCGAAATCGGAGCAAAGCGGTAGAACTCCTCGCTCGTTTCAAGGATCACGCAACGGGTGCTTACTATAAAGGGTTTCGCATGCTGACCTTGGGCTGGTCGGACGGTCATACGTTTCTTCCCTTGGACTTCGCCTTGCTGAGTTCCGTGAAAGCTGGAATCACCGGCATCCATCCGGGAATCGACAAGCGCTCCTGCGGCTACAAACGACGGAAAGAAGCACTGCTTTCCGCCCCGCATCTGATTTGCGAACTGCTGGATCGGGCCATCACTTCTGGGGTTTCTGCGGCTTACGTACTCATGGATAGCTGGTTCACGCATGCCCCCCTCATCGGTAAGATTGTAGACCGGGGTCTTCATGTCATTGGTATGGTCAAAAACGATAACAAGCGGTACCTCGTTCAGGGCAAACCGCTCAGTCTCAAAGACCTTTACCAAGCAGCCCCGCGTGTCCAGGGGAAACAATTAAGTCAGATTCATACGGAATTAGCTCCCGGTATTCCCGTCGTTGTGGTTTTTGTCCGCCATCGCTCCAAGAAAAAAGAGTGGCTCGCGATTCTATCGACGGATCTAACGCTGACGGCACCGGAAATCATCCAAACGTACGGTCTTCGTTGGGATATCGAAGTCTTTTTTAAATGCGCTAAATCCTTGCTGCGCCTGCAAAAAGAGTTTCAAGGCCGCTCCTACGACCTGCTTATTAGCCATACCACGATTGTCTTTTCGCGCTATATTCTGCTGGCCTGGCAGCATCGGCAAAGTACCGATCCCCGAACGTTCGGTGGGCTATTTTATTTACTTTGCGATGAAGTCGGCACGTTGGATTGGGTCGTGGCTTTACAACAATTGGTGGAAATGATGAGTGAAATTGCCAATCAAGTCGGTAAGAAACTATCTGCCATGATTCAAAGTCAACTTCAGCACTGGATCTCTGCTCTGCCCAACTACATTAAGGTTTATTTGCCGATTTCAAGCTGCGAAAGTTGAGTTTGTAAATTCAAAACTTTCTACTCAATCCAACTTAGAAAAACCTATATCATACTTAACTCTTAATCTCTTCGGTTATTATAATGCTGTTTCCTGGACGATCGACCCACAGAAATACTTTACCGACCTTTTCAACACCTTGACCTGCTCCATATGTAGGAGGTTTTATCCGATCAATAAATTTAAACTCTTTTCCGTTGAAATGGTAGTGATCCAATCCTTGTGCATAAATTTTCCCATATTCATTAGAACCATGTAGGTTAGCGTATAACTCATCCCCATCAAAAAAGATGCCTTGATAACCACCGTCAGTTCCAAAGTTTTCCGATAAAGAGTATGACCTTATCAGATTAAAACCTTTATCAAATTGTCTGATCTCATTTAAGTCATGGTAAACTACCCAGTACGTATTATTATATTCTGCTAAAGACTCTGCTGTGCCATATCCTATATCGAACTCATCTACTTGTCGTAAATCAGGAAGACTATACTTTACTATCCTACTAATTCGTTCCTTTGTTGATGGCCCCGAATTAAAATTATATACCGTTGCGTAAAGGTAACCATCTGTAATGTAACAGTCTCCAAAAGACATAAAGAGCCCTTTTTGATCTGTTTCTGTATAAGCATTCGTTTTTTCAGTTACGAAAGCACCGTCCATAGTGTAAACAGATATCGTATTGGAAAGTTTGAAATTCTCATCACGATCAGATGTAATGTAAATGTGTGTCCCGTCAGAAGCGACACCTTGCCATGCCCTATAATTCTTTTCAACCTTTAATACTCTCACTCCTTGGTGAAAATCGCCACTTGTTAAACTAAATGTGCCTGTTGGAGAACTATATAACCCTAAGATAATTACTATGACACTTAGTATATTGAACACCATTTTATTCAGCCCACTTTTAAACTTCAATTAACAACAATAAAATGATAAAATAATATGCAAATAATTTATCTTTTCTAATAAACACCTTTCTAAATACCCTGCCAGCACACACCAGCAGGGTATTTGTTTTATCCTTTTATTCCGTAGTTACAGGCGTATGCGACAAAGCTGGGCGTTGTGATCTGGCGTGGTGAGGAAGTGGTGTCTGTACGGGAACAGGATCAGGGTGTAGAGGTGGTCAGTGTCCGCGCATCCGGTCCGCATGCGAATGTGACGGTGATGACAGCCGCTTATGTCGTAGGAGCCGATGGGGCGGGAAGTACCGTGCGCAAGCAGGCAGGTATTGCTTTTCCCGGCACAGATACAACCTTGACTTCTGTGTTAGGAGATGTGGAGATGGATGTTCTTCCTAAAAATGGGATGGGGTCCAAATACACAGAGCGGGGAGGGGTGATGGTTGCCCCTGTTTCTCCGGGGGTTTATCGGGTTATTTTGGCTACACCGAATGACGGAACGAAACTGTATGCATACGATTCTGATTCGGCCAGATGGTTATATTGCATGGGCTATTTCCTCGGAACAGACGGACGCGCTGAAAACCATTGGGGAAGGTATCGCGAGCTGGTGTGGTGGAGAACCGATATCCACGTTATTGACTGTATTGGAAGGCATGAGCCGATTAATGTTACGACATTAGCGGATCGAATTGAGCTGAGCAAAGGTACAGTTTCGAAAGTCAGCACCAAGCTGCTCAAGGAAGGCTGGATTCGCAGAACCCAGCTTAACGACAACAAAAAAGAAATTTATTTTCGTCTAACCCCGTTGGGGAAAAAGCTCTTTCTTGTGCATGAGCGGCTTCACGTTAAAGTACAGCATCAGTTGCTTCAATTTTTAGATCGTTACAGTGTCGTTTTTTTGGAGACGCTGGAACTCCATGACTAGAGTGTGGAACCAAAAGACTAGAAGATCATCAGCATTTTTTAACAAAATGGCATCTGCGTAACCCTTCTTATGTGGCGGACACATTAGGGGATATGCAGGTGCTTTTCTAGTGCAGCAGCCTTTTGGCCTCCATATAGAACACCTGTACAAATTTCTTCGTATTAATACGGGCTTGAGACAGCGAGGGCTCCACATTGTTTTGCAGCTCCAGCATTTTTTTGCGGATTTCTGTAAAATCAAAAAATTTGGACGCATAATTTTCAAATTTAGGGTGGGTGTAGTCCGTCAATCCGAGCGATACGATATGGCTTAGCGTCTGGAAAATGGCGCGGCGGACGCGCTGCTCAGATGCCTTGATTTCCTTGCTCAGCTCTGCCGCGGAAGCCGAGCTTCCCAGCCGTTTTAAGGCTACATTCGCGAAGATATCCTTCAGCGGTGGGAACATGTAGGGGGAAAGGTTACCCGTTTCCTCCTCATACTGGTCCAGATATTCCAGCATGTCCAGCAGATCCATACTCCCCGCTTCGCCGATCATTCCCATTTCGGAGAGCAGAAACTGCCCGGAAGTTGTGATGCTTTTGGTCGGTTCTACCGTTGTCGATGGTCCTGTCGATGTGAACATCGATAGTCCCTGTAGCGTGCGCTGGATATCCGTGATAGATTGCTGCATACGCAAACGTTCGGACACCTTATGAACCACCGCAATAATCTCCAGCCGATTCAAGGGCTTGGCAATGTAGTATTCAATACCGAGCGAGTATGCCTCGCCGATCATATTTTTGGATTCAATACGGGAAATCATGATGATTTTCCCACTGAATTGATCACTGAGCGCGCGCACCGTCTGAATGCCATCACGAATTGGCATCAGCAGATCAATCAATAATATATCAATCCGGTTCAGCTCCAGCAGGCCGCTGTTCACATAGGAACCATCCTCTGCTTCCCCGATAACCTCACCGAGACCTTCATCTTCAATAATGTCTGCTAGCATAGAACGAATTCCCTGATCGTCATCCACAATATAAAAACGCATCGGGCTATCTTCCTTTCTCCGTCAGTTTCCGTAAAGGCAATGTGACTGTAAAAGTGGTCCGTACCCTGTCTGTGTGTTCTTCTTCATCCTGTTGCAGCACAATCGTTCCTTCGAGGCTCTCCGCGACCTCTCGCACATAAAACAATCCCATGCCGGTCGAAGGCTGTCCTTCCTCATCATACTTGGTTGTATACCCCGGTGTGAAGACCATTTCCCGTTTGCGCCGAGGAATACCTGGGCCGTTGTCGGTGACACTAAAGGATACTATATCCTCTTTTCCCGGCAGAAAGCGAATGGAAACGTCAATCCTTCCGCTGTCTTTCATCGCCTCAACTGCATTGGATGTCAGGTTATTAATAAGTGTCAGAACTGTATAAACATGCAGCTTGGGCAACAAAGGCTCGAAATTCAGAGTGAAACGGATGGACTTGTCCAGCGATTGGGCATATTTGCTGTTCGTTCGGACGATCAGCTCGCCAAGCTCTTGCGAAGTCATATAATGCACTCCGCTTTCCGCATCAATCAGTTTGGACAGCCCGGCAAAAATCCGCTGACTGTCTTTTTTGATCTCATGAACCTGTCCGGAAATACGAAGTGCCTGTCTGGCGTAGCGGTCCCTGTCTTCCAAGGATTCAGCCTGCTGCAATTCCCGATACAGCTCGTAGCTTTCACGGGTGATCTGCTCTGCGTGCGACAGGGTCTTGCCGAGCTGGACGGACTCCTCGTACAGATCCGATACCAGAAGCAGAATCCGCTCGGTCTGCTTTCTTTGCGCCTCTTCATGCTGAACGGACTGCTTCAGGCGAATGATATTATAGAACCCGAGCACGAAGAAGCTGCGGATCATGGCGATAAGCACCACCTTGCCCATCTTGATGATGTCCCAGAATTCCCCGTTAATGCTCCGCCGAATGCTAAGTTCCGCGACGCTTGCCGCAACCTCAATACCCACGGAGAGGATGCCCACCCGTAGAGCGCGGTAAGGCTCGGCATTAATGTTAAGGACCTGAAAGAGCAGGCCGTAGACCATGTAATAAAAAAAGGTAGGTCCGTGCAGGGTCACCAGCTCTTCGAAGGAAGGGCCGGGGTGGATGAAATAACTGAGTGAGATGCGAAAGGCCACCACGGCTATGCCTGTAAGCAGTCCCGATAAAGCGGGCGGAATATGACGAATGGATAGCAGAAAGAAAAAAAGTACAGGCGTGCCTAAGCTGAGACGAAATGTATTAGAGAACGGGTGAATATTCAACTCACCTGCCAGCGGTACAAATATAAGCATCAGCAGGAAAAGAAGTGTATTCAGCTTCATCCATATTCACCTCCGGGTATTTGATTCAGAAAGGCAATGTAAGATAAATTCACAGGCTTCTCATTAAAGTTTGTGGATTTATAGAAAAAAACAAATACAGGTGTAGATAATTGTCGGTTTTTATAGTTCAGATTGTAGTATAAATAACATCATTTGAATGTTAATTACAGCATACTGCAAAAATATGCAGCTCAGCCAGGGGGGTACAAAGTGAAAAAGATAAATTTGACGATGCAAATCTTTATCGGACTGGCTTTAGGTATTATTATTGGCGCCTTATTTTACGGCAATTCAGGGGTGGAAGTCTACTTAAAGCCGATCGGCGATATTTTTATCCGGTTGATTAAGATGATTGTCGTGCCGATTGTAATTTCAACGCTCATTATCGGCGTAGCCGGCGTCGGAGATATTAAAAAGCTGGGCAAGCTCGGCGGAAAGTCTATTGTGTACTTTGAAATTGTGACGACCATTGCCATCCTTTTCGGATTGCTGGTTGCGAATCTGGTTCGTCCCGGAGACGGTGTAGACATGTCCCACCTGGCTAAAAGTGATATCCATAGCTACGTGGAGACGGCTGCAAAGTCAGGCCACAGCTTTATGGATACGATTGTCCATATTGTTCCTACTAATATTTTTCAAGCGCTGGGCGAAGGGGATATGCTGGCTATTATCTTCTTCTCTGTCTTGTTCGGACTTGGGGTAGCGGCGATTGGCAACAAGGGCAAGCCTGTGCTGAGTTTCTTCGAAGGTGTAGCCGACGCCATGTTCTGGGTGACCAATCAGGTTATGCGTCTGGCTCCGTTTGGTGTATTCGCACTGATTGGAACGACAGTAGCCAAGTTTGGGCTGGCCTCATTGTGGCCGTTATTGAAGCTTGTTTTGTCGGTGTACGGCGCCATGCTGCTATTCATTGTGATTGTTTTTGGAATTATCGCGAAGCTTTGCGGTACTCGTCTCTGGACTATGGTCAAAATTTTGAAAAGCGAGCTGCTGCTTGCCTACTCAACGGCCAGCTCGGAAAGTGTCCTGCCCAAGATCATGGAGAAAATGGAGAAGTTCGGCTGTCCGAAAGGAATTACTTCCTTTGTCATTCCGATAGGATATTCCTTTAATCAGGACGGTTCCACCTTGTATCAGGCGCTGGCTGCGATCTTCATCGCCCAGATGTATGGTATTAATCTGCCGATCACTACACAGATCACGCTGGTGCTGGTACTGATTATTTCTTCCAAAGGTATGGCAGGTGTGCCGGGCGCTTCCTTTGTAGTTTTGCTCGCTACACTGGGATCAGTGCACCTTCCGCTGGAAGGCTTGGCCTTTATCGCTGGTATTGATCGTATTCTCGATATGGCGCGTACGGTAGTCAATGTATTAGGCAACTCGCTTGCCGCCGTGGTCATGTCCAAATGGGAAGGCGAATATGATAAGGAAAAAGGCGAGGAATACGTCGCTTCCTTAATAACAGCCAATGAATTGAATGATTGACGAAAAGAACACCCTTGCGAAGAATGCAAGGGTGTTCTTTTCGTCACCAGACTTGCTAATCGCCCTCCTTTTTCGATATTTTATGTATGTATATATAGGCGTATAGGTGTATAGGCTTAAAAAATGGTTCTTAGAAGGGAAGATCATATATGTTTTTCAAAAAAAATGAAACCCACTCACTTGCTCCTATAGTAGAAGAAAGCCGCAAACTATCGCAAAGAATACAGCAGAAGGATTATTCTGCCGCAATACAACTGTCCTCTGCATCTTCCGAGGTTGAAGAAATCGCAAACAATGTCAATAATACATTCACATGGACAGATGAATTCCGTTCTATGCTGGGGTATCAGAACGAAAAGGATTTCCCGAATGTATTGGACAGCTGGTCATCCCGGCTGTACCCCGAAGGTCATGATAGGTCATTGGAAGCTTTGTCAGATCATTTACTGGATTATACGGGAAAGACACCTTATGATGTACAGTATCGCTTGAAGCTGAAGCATGGAGAATACCGCTGATTCCGGGCTACCGGAACGACGATTCGTGATCAGCAGGGGGTTGCGGACGAGCTCACGCTCAAAATCCAACATCTCTCCGATTCCATTACGGAAATGGTGAACGGCGTCAATTCAGTTAGTAACCAGGCGCAGGAGCTGGCTACAGCTCAAGAGCAATCGACTGAGGCGGCTAATCAGGCCAAAGTCAACGCGGAAGAGACACAAAACATTTCTAACTTCATTAAAGAGATTGCCAATCAAACGAATCTGCTTGGGCTGAATGCGGCTATCGAGGCATCCCGTGCGGGTGAACAGGGACGCGGCTTTGCCGTAGTTGCGGATGAAGTAAGGAAGCTTGCCATTCACAGCGCCGATGCGACCGGAAATATTGAGACCAGTCTGGACGAAATGAAGACGCTCATCGAGCGGATTTTGCATAACATCGGCAACATGTCTACGTTGACGCAGACACAGGCCGCGCTCACGCAGCAGGTGAATGCATCTACGGACGAGATTAACAGCATGTCCAAAGCATTGCTTGATTTTGCGAGAACGATGTAAGGGTTTATGCAGGAATAAGGTCGGGCATTAGGTTTGGCATATTTACTTTTTTTTTGGAAGAACCATTATACTTTTCGGGGATAGATTTAAAAAGTTACCTCATCATAACTTGTGTGGAAAAGAGGAATATACTTGAGCTTGATCAGTTCAATATTGGTTGGAATTGTTGCTCTGGAGCACGTGTATATTTTAATATTGGAAATGTTTCTATGGACGACTCCACGGGCGATGCGTACGTTCGGTACCTCGAAGGAGCTGGCGGAAGTAACCAAATCTCTGGCGGCAAATCAGGGGCTGTACAACGGATTTTTGGCAGCTGGATTGGTGTGGGGCTTGTGCTACCCGGACGCTGTGATAGGCTGGAAAATTCAGCTGTTCTTTGTCATTTGCGTGGTGGTGGCCGCGGTGTATGGTGCACTGACGTCCAATAAGTCTATTTTATTGAAACAAGGATTACCCGCCATCCTGGCATTAATCAGTTTGCTGGTCTTCTAAAAGACACCCTTAACGGGTGCCTTTTTTGCTAAGTCGATCACATAATATCTGTACTGCTAATAACAAGGGCGTTATGCAGTTTTTGATTGATTTTAAATCCGATTATTCCGATATATAATAACTTTTATTACATACTTAGAGAATACGGAGGGCTAGAGCGATGCGTCGTAATTTGACTGGTGTATTGGTACTAATCGTATCGATGTTGGTGGTAAGTGCATGCTCCGGCGGGAATTCGGGATCTTCGTCTACGACGAATGGTAATACGCCCGGCACAGGTGCCACTACAGCGGATAACGGGCAGCCAAAAGATGGCGGTAGCCTGATCATCGGTGTGTAAGCCGATCCGGTGGTGCTGAACCCGAACTATGCGGGTGATCGGGTTCTTTCAAATTCAAGGAGTACAAAACCGGCAAGTACGTTTCGCTGGAACGGTTCGATAACTATTTTGGCGGCAAGCCGCATCTGGACTCTGTAACGTACCGAATTGTGAAGGATTCGAATGCTGCGAATTTGGCGCTCCAGAATGGTGAAATCAATGTTAACTATGTGGACCCGCAATAAGTGGATACGATTAAAGCAACCGGGAAGTTCGACATTTTCCCATACAGCGAAGGCCGTTTGGCTTACCTGATGTTTAATGAGAACAGCGACACAAAGCAGTTGAACAAAAAAGAAGTGCGTCAGGCGCTTTCTTATGCGCTGAATCAGGATGAATTGATTTATTTTTGTTCATCTGGGATATCGATAAAGAAATTTGTTGGATCAACTGGTTTTTGTCCTAGGTTTATTTCCTTCCCATTATTGTCAATGAGACTGTAACTGATTTCTCCAATGGCGGCCATGAAGTTAAAATGGGCTACTCGATTTTGAATCGTAGGTTTCTGACCATCTTGTTCTAACAATTTATAAGGCAAAAACGATAGACCACTGCTTTCTTTTTTGGTTGAGTCAAGGCGTGCCGTCCATATTAATTCAACACGATCGTTGTTAATTTTATAGAAAGAAATTACATCCATTTCCTGAATGAAAAACGAATCTGATTTGCCTTCAGGAAAATAATAGTCTGTGTTCAGATTTTCGTACCCTTTGGGTGTAAATTCTTTCAAGTTGCTAACTTTAGGAAGTTTGATTGCTGCTCCTCTGGATACATTAAGCTTATCAGATGTATATTTGTTTTTTATTTCATTGCTTACCTTCGCTACATAGGCCGTCTGGGATTTTGGATTCCAGGAGACATACGCACCGGATGAATCGGCTATAAATCGAAGAGGGACCATAACCCGTCCGTTTCTCAAAGTTGTGGCAACAGGCAATGTTATTTTTTTTGAACCAATGGTTGTATTTTTTTGTCCAACTTTCAAAATTGTTTTTTCACCGCTACGGTCTAATACTACTGTTTTAGTAGTATTATTCCATGTAATGGATACCCCCGGTAAATTTTGAACAGCATTTAACGGGACCATCGTAGCCCCATGAGATTGATAAGCATCATCAGACGGTATACTTGAATTATTTACGATAATATGTACCGAAGAAGCCCGCGCTGCTCCCGCACCTAAAGTAAGGCTCAAAACAGATATACATGCAATTTTTGAGATGAAGTTCATTGTTTGTACCTCCGTAAATGTATTTGTTGTTATAGATGGATAAAAAAAGAGAAAAGTTTCATTTATTTCAGAATTATAACATAAAGTGGATTGAATGAACCAATTCCGTGATTCTTCTTACTGGTGATGATCCCTATTCTTATGGTATCTGCCACGCTTGCTTTGTTCCTGATTTTTCTTTGAACCAATACAATCCTGGTAAGCCAAAACAGGAAGCTCTTATTCATGAGCTACCCTGTTTTTTTGAATTTTATTTTATGCTGGATCTAATTTTGTACTCAATGGAGCGTTGTTGAAAATTGTAAACTTATCTGCGCTATCCGGGGTGCCACCATTAGGTACTCTGCGAATCGTGTTGGAAAGATCACTCGTTCATGTTTTGTATGTTGCTCCGCTAGTATCCGCTCTTAATTGAGTTTGTGAGAAACTGGCACGGCTATAGGAAGACCCGCCCTGATTCTGAACGCCGTGTACCATTTTTACTGTGTTATATGTACTCAAACCAGTATGGAGAAGCTACTAAAAGACTAATTGTATGCTGGCATGGGGGCAAGCTTGAGGGGTTCTGTTGCTAAAAGGGATGGGATAAAGTTTGGCCGACACGAGAAAAAATCAAGTCCGGAGTATACTCAGGTGTACGAAAAATGGAAAGCTGGTGATCTTACCGGAGTCGTGGCCATGAAAGAATTGGGTATGTCGAAGACAACCTTTTACCGATACGAAGCCGAGTATGAAACACAATTATTAAGACGGATCAAACCGATGTTATAGTTACAATTATGTTTATTTTATGGAATACGAATACAGATAATGTATAGTAATTGTAAATGTATTGAGGGGAGAAACTATGCTAAAAAACCCTTATTATTTAACTGTTGTTCTTTTAATATGGCTCACAGCTAGCCTAGCTTTACGAATTTCATATGATATTCCGAAACCTCTTTATAACTGGTTGATAGCAACATTAATAATTCGTTTAATTATACGTGCTATTCATGCAACATATTAGAAAAATGAGAAGACCAGTAGGATAACCGATGTGATTGTGGAACTATTTATGATTGTCATTTCATTAGGAGTTATCATATCCATATTTTTATCTAAAGATTTTTTATGGTCAGATAAATTAATTTTTCTGATTGCAGAGCTATATTTACTTATTGGCGTTTGCGTAAATCTTATCAAGATTAGAAAAAAAGGGCGGAATTGATCCACCCTTTTCTTTATGTTTACTGCTTAGGCTACATCATAGGAGACTGTCGTATAGTAAGTGTAGTATCCCATTGTCGGTCCTTCATGCCATTCCATCCAAATTGTCGATACTACTTTGAATCGGGTGAACTGTCTAGGATTATCAATAAGATTTTCCAACAAACCTACAAAATTCGCTCTTTCAGTATAGGTGTTAACATTGTTAAGAAGGGCTGCACCAGCTACAACTGTAGTAATTGCTACCATCCATGCTACAATCACAGGTGGGATTTTTGCTTTAAGGGCATTAGCGCAAACACCAAGACCAAATGATTCGATTGCGAATGCCAATGTGGCAGCGGATTCTCCAGTATATTGCTCGACCATTTCCTTTAATTGTTCTTTTGAAAGATAGGTTACGTGTTGAGAATGAATTTGTGCCATAATTTATTACCTCCCGCATTTTTATAAGAGAATTGATGGAGTCGCTGACATCTAAATGGCTCCACATTCTTTTGATATCAGTCTTCAATTCTCATTCATTTATGTAGGTGATTTAAGGCTGTGAATTACAACCAAATCGGAAAATTGCGAAGACATAAATTTTTTCTAATTCATGTACTTTGCTCGATTATCCCCTACACTTATATAGGAGTTGGGGGCTGTAACTACACAACCTGAACATGAATTTTTTTTGGATCAAGAAAATTCCCCTCCATCCAAGAAGAGTTGAGGAATATATCCCAACCTCGACCACAGCAAAACTAAATAAGCTGCCCCCGGTAGGGAACCGGAAGCAACTTATCGCTAAGGACTCTTTATTTTTTCATGATAAACTCAAGAAGTTCGGTTTTCATACTCTGGATGGCATCCTCTTTTGGCATACGGATGAATTTACTTAATCGCTTAATATCTGGACAGTGAAAAGTTCTTGTCGAAAAAACGTTGCATAGAAAAATAACCCAGTCCGGCGATCATATGGTATCCTTAGGTTCCAACACGAAAGGATAACATCGCCAAATGGGTTACAAGAAGCAGTTTACCTCATTTCAGAGCGATTGACCATACCGATGCTCAAATACTTGAATGAACTTCTACTTCCATTTCGCTCTTGCTTCTCCAGAACAGCCACTTTCGAGTGGTTTGTCGTGATCGTCATCGGCTTTATGCTGCGCTCCGACCATCTCGGTGTGACTTCCGTCATTCGGGATCTCTCGCTGAATGGTCGCTGCTATGAGACGCTGATTCACTTCTTCCGTTCGTCCGCCTGGTCTTCGCAATCCTTACGGCAGGTTTGGCTTCAGGTCATCCGCCGGTCTGCGCCTCTGCTGGTCATTCAGGATCGCGTGGTCCTCGTCGGTGACGGGATGAAAGAGGCCAAGGAAGGCCGCCGGATGCCAGGCGTCAAGAAGCTCCATCAGGAATCTGAGAACGTCTCCAAGGGCAACTATATTTTCGGTCACTTGTTTGGGGCCATCGGCATTCTGGTGGGGGATTCCCGGAAATGGTTCTGTTTGCCCTTGTTCATGAATCTGCAAGACGGCATTCAAACCATTCTA
>JBEUOG010000014.1:0-113395 GCA_040544055.1 Paenibacillus sp. PvR008 | reverse complement strand
TGAGAGCATCGAAGTAAATGTAATAATTTTATAAATCGTGTATTATTAGAAAATTAATAATTAATCATGTTACGTTTATGCAACGCTATTGATTTTCTATAAATTATTCCTGAAAACATACGAAAATAACTGGATATTACACACCATATATGGTAAGATGAACGCATCAGGAAAGGAGGTGCGTCAACATTAGTAATCATATGTTGAGCGTATCCCTTACCCGGTCTGTTAATCTCTAATTCTCAGAGTTGACGGAGGCGCGGGATACGGATCAAGGCTTTAACCAAGCGCCATGGGTAAAAAGACCGTCTACGGACGGTCTTTTTTATTTCAATATCATACTTATACCATAAATTAACTATCGATAAGGTTACATACTGTGAAAAGAGGTGATACCATGTCTATTAGACCAGCGAATGTGGAAGAGTACAAGGAGTTAGCAGCCATCTGGCTGGATGCTTCCATAGAAGCCCATCATTTTATTGCTCCGCAATATTGGACATCACAAGTTACCAAGATGGAGAACAGATACCTCCCTCTCGCTCAAAACTACGTTATTATACAGGATGATCATACCATTGGCGGCTTCGTTTCCATGATAGATGGATACTTGGCGGCTCTGTTTATACGTGCTGGTTCTCAAAGAAAAGGCTATGGCAAGTTGCTACTGGATTGGGTCAAGAAGCAACATGATGAGATTCAATTAAAGGTAAACCAGTCGAACACGAAAGCATTTAACTTTTATACTAAAAATGGATTTATCATTCAAGAGGAATCCGTCGATTCTGAAACGGGCGAGAAAGAGTTTGTCATGGTTTGGAGTTCAGCCCGTAAACCTCGGTATATAAAATTTGTCTAAACGGAGCAAACTCCTGTTCAGACAGCGCACCTGGATAGCTCATAATTTGAAGCCGCAGATCGGCCTGCCCTTCTCTTAAAGGGGGTTGCACATACTCAAAATGGTTCAGATGAAACCCCAAACGTTCATAAAAACCGATTCTTCTTCGAGTCCATTCATCCACTGGCGGCTCAACTTCCAGCACTACCGGTTTACCAGACTCTGAGATAAACCTACTCATGAGCTTTTTACCTAACCCGCCACCGCGTATACGGGAATCTACCGCAATATGCTCTACAAATCTAAAATGTGTAAATTCCCAGCCCGCCAAAAAAGCGACCGTATTGCCTTGCACATTCTTTTCCGAAATTATGCGATAGCTAGGATGCTTCAATAAAGCCTTCTGAGACTCAAATGACCTGCATTCCGATTCCGGAAAAGAAGCCTCCATAATCGCATATATTTCAGAGAAATCGTGTTCAATCATCTTATTATCTCCAGGCTCCTTTCCCCTAACTTTAGACCTTATGCAATTCCGTAAGCGTCAGCAAAATATGTTCCAACAACTCTGGAATATCCTCCATCTGATCTTCATTAATTTGTCTGGAAAACCGGAGTTCAATCCTGTTTTGGTATGTAGATGCCTTCTCTCCATAAATCAGGCTGAGAGTTTGTACAGGTCGAAGATCAGGCTTCCAAATTTCGGTCAGTATATTTTCTATCCGGCTGCATTGCGTCTCAATCTCACGAATCTGCATATTAAAACGCAGCAACAATCCACATCCCGGAATTTGATCTTCGATTTCTAAAATTTCTGCAGCCAGGTTGTTTAAATCCGCCTTTAAGTGAATTTCTGCCGTCACATCAGGTTGTTCCTTTAGCCGGAATTGGACAGTAAATTCACGTGCCATCACAGACATTTCCAATCTGTCGATTCGTTGTGTGATCTCAATACGTGAATCCAGATTATCCAGATCGTATACCGCATTTTCCATAGCCACTTTTAAATTATCAAAAACCGTTGGGTCGAACATGTATATTTCACCTCTACCTATCGTTCCATATTATTTACCAAGTCATATCCAAGTATGTTCCCAATCAGATGAGTATACCATATATGTTTGCCTCCAAGAAATCCAACCTTTAAACAGAGCCCCCTAGAACAAACCTGTGAACATTCAAAATGCAATCTTGTAACAAAATGTTCTATTTTATTTATTTTTTTGATAAATATTCCTTTTTATTATTCCAATTTCCTGGTGAATGATATACAATAATTCAGAAGAAATTACTAATATATTCATATAAATGAATATAAATTCCAAAATAAGAGAGGACGTTTATTCATGAAAAAAGCGTTGTTAGCTTCATTAGGTCTTGCACTTCTATTAAGCACATCCACCGCCGTTGCATCTGCCCAAGAAGCAGCACCCGCATTACAAAAGGAGCCTATCCAGCCTTCTTCATCTTCATGGTACCAAGACACAGAACCTAATAACTGGGAGAATGGTGATTCTTCCAATGAAATAACAGTAGGAGATGGCATCGATATCTATGGGAGCATAGGAAAAAACATTCCTGGAGGCTATGCAGGCTATTATGACACAACCGATGTTTATAAGTTTACAGCTCCTAAGTCTGGTAAGTATCGCTTTGACATTGAAGGGGGGGATAATATATATCCTAATTCATGGCTGAGTCTTAGTTTGTATGAAGGCAGCGAAAATGACTGCATTGGAGACTCAGATGGTCGTGATACCTATTTAAGTAAAAAACTTGAAGCTGGCAAAGTGTACTACCTACAAGTAGGAACACCCGGTTATGAGATTGGTCAAGTGTTCTACTATAGAGTTACTTCTACGATTAAATAGAATCAAACAGCCAATTTGGAGCATAACAAAAAACGTGATCCTTTTTACAGGGACCACGTTTTTTGTTACATTTTTTTGAACTCCACTTGTCTTACGACAGACGGGAGCTAAAATCCTCGTAGGAAAACTGTCGGATTACCTTGATGCCTTCTTCGTCGTTGTAGCTGGCGATGGCTGGCAGATTGACTCCGTTGAACATGTGGTTTTTGACCATCGTATAATGGGCCATATCGCAGAACACAAGCTTGTCTCCGGGCTTCAATGGCTCTTTAAAGGAGTAGTCTCCAATCACATCTCCGGCCAGACAGGTAAGGCCACCGAGTCTGTAGGTGTGCGCATACTCACCAGGCTTGCCTGCGTCAATGATATTCGGGCGATATGGCATAGCCAGTACATCAGGCATATGACATTCAGCCGAAGTATCCAGAATGGCAATGTCCATTCCATTTTTCATCGTATCCAGGACGGTAGCAACCAGATAACCGGTATTCAAAGCGATAGCTTCGCCCGGCTCCAGGTAAACCTGTACACCATATTTATCCTGGAAATATTGGATGCAGCGTACCAGCGTGTCCAGATCATAGTCTTCTCTGGTGATATGATGACCGCCGCCAAAATTAAGCCATTTCATTTGCTTAATGTACGGCCCGAATTTCTCATCCACGACTTTAATGGTGCGCTCCAGCGTGTCAGAATTCTGTTCACACATGGTATGAAAATGAATACCGTCCACGCCATCCAGATCCTCAGGTCTAAAGTTAGCCAGGGTCACACCCATTCTGGAGTTGTTGTAGCAAGGATCATACAGTGGCGTTTCGATTTCCGAATATTCCGGATTAACCCGAATGCCGATGTCGATTTTTTTGGAAGTTACGCCTTGCACTCTGCTTTTGAACCGTTTCAATTGATCGAAGGAGTTGAAAACGATATGGTCAACATACTCCAAAAGTTCATCAAATTCACTGTCAACATAAGCTGGTGCATATACGTGAACTTCCTTGTCCATTTTTTCGCGACCGAGTCTTGCCTCGAACAACGAACTGGAAGTTACGCCTTTTAAATATTTGCCAACCAGAGGAAAGGTCGAAAACATCGAAAATCCCTTAAGAGCGAGCAAAATATTGCAACCTGTTCGCTCTTGAACAGAATTTAAAACCTCAAGGTTTTTCACAAGAAGTCTTTCGTCAACAAGGTAACAAGGTGATGGAAGTCCGCTAATATCAATATTCATCGCAGGCCTCAATCAAGCAACGTTGGCGTAAAGCTCTCTTGCCATGGCAATCCGTGTTTATTCAGTGCTTCCATGAATGGATCTGGATCAAATTCCTCAACATTATATACGCCTGGTTTTTTCCAGATACCTTTAATGATAAGCATTGCGCCGATCATGGCAGGAACACCTGTTGTGTAGGAAATGGCTTGGGAGCCAACCTCTGCATAACATTCCTCATGATCACACACATTGTATACATAATACGTTTTCGGTTTTCCGTCTTTAACGCCTTGGATGATACATCCAATATTCGTTTTACCCTTGGTTCTAGGTCCGAGGGAAGCCGGGTCTGGCAAAATGGCTTTCAGGAATTGCAATGGAATGATTTGCTGTCCTTCGTAATCAATAGGCTCAATGGAAGTCATACCTACGTTTTGAAGCACGTTCAAATGATTCAGGTAGTTGTCCGAGAAAGTCATCCAGAAACGGATTTTTTTCACACCTTTAATGTTCACTGCAAGAGATTCCAGTTCTTCATGGTACAAAAGATATATGTTTTTCGGTCCGATTTCAGGAAGGTCGTATACCTTTTTCTCGGAAAGCGGCTCAGTTTCAATCCACTCTCCATTTTCAAAGTAACGGCCCTTCGCCGTAATTTCCCGAATATTAATTTCCGGATTAAAGTTAGTTGCAAAAGGATATCCGTGGTCCCCTGCATTCGCATCTACAATATCAATCGTATGAATTTCATCAAAATAATGCTTTTGAGCATAAGCCGTAAATACTCCAGTCACGCCTGGATCAAAACCGCTGCCCAGCAGAGCTGTAATGCCCGCTTTTTCGAATCTTTCTTTGTAGGCCCATTGCCAGCTGTATTCAAACTTCGGCGTATCCGGCGGTTCATAATTCGCCGTATCAACGTAATGAACGCCTGTCTCAAGGCAAGCATCCATAATCGTCAAATCCTGATAAGGGAGAGCCACATTGATAACTACATCCGGTTGAAAGCTTCGAATCAGGTCAATGACCATGTCGGTGTTGTCAGCATCCAGCTGAGCCGTTTGTATCTCCGTACGGCCTCCACCCAGCTTTTCTTTAAGCGCATCGCATTTCTCAACAGTTCTGCTCGCGATACAAATTTCTTCAAATACATCTGGGTTTTGGCAACATTTATGCACCACAACGCTGGCCACGCCACCGGCGCCAATAATCAATGCTTTTCCCAAAATAAATAACCTCCTTATTCCATACGCTAATCGCTAATCATTCCTGCAAACAAAATGATTATAAAGACATCCTACCAAATAATCAAGAAAAACGATAATTTGCAGTGTGAAAATTCACAACACCATGTCACAAAAATTTTACAAATCCCAAATTCAGGCATGAAAACACCATAAAATGAAGAGAACAATAGCACCTCCGAAGGCGTTCCAAGGAAGTCAGTGCACGCTTTCAATTCCTATGAAGAAGATTCAGAGGGGGGTAAAATGATTGGCTGATACTGTAAGGCTTCATCTACGATATCAGTCGCACTCAGATCGCGGTCATCCCAGTAGATCAAATCACTAACCGCCGGATGGGGCGTATTGTGCATCACTACCGTCAGCATGCTGTCGGCCTCTTCTGTTCCCTTGTCTCGACCCAGACTCATGTAATCTCCCTCCTTTGTTTATCATAAATAAAGCCGTCCCCAATGCGGGAACGGCCTGTGCAAAACTAAAACAAATCTAAACCATATTAAACCATGATTTTGCAAATATCATTGGTGAATTCAACCGGGTCTTGCAGTGGCAAGCCTTCGATCAGCAGGGCCTGATTATACAGCAATGCCGTATAGAGATTGACCTTCTCCTTGTCATCGGCAAAAGCCTCTTTCAGAGAATTGAACACCGCGTGGTTGATGTTGATTTCCAGCACTTTATTCGCTTTTACATCGGCGTTGTTCGGCATGGCGTTCAAGATTTTCTCCATTTCAATCGTCACTTCGCCGTCTGCCGACAGACACACCGGATGCGTCTTCAAGCGCTTGGAGGCTTTAACACTGGATACCTTGCCTTCCAGCAAACCCTTCATGTACTCGAACAGCTCTTTGTTGTCGTTTTGTTCCGCTTCTGTTTCTTTCTCGTTCTCGTCAGCCTCAATGCCCAGATCGCCACTCGATACGGATTTGAATTCTTTCTCCTTGTAGCTCAAGAGCATTTTAATAGCGAACTCATCAATATCATCGGTGAAGTACAGAATTTCGTAGCCCTTGTCGGCCACCATTTCGGTCTGCGGCAGCTTCTCGATACGCTCGTTGGACTCCCCGGAAGCATAGTAAATATACTTCTGATCCTCAGGCATACGCGATACATATTCGTCCAGTGTAACCTGCTTTTTCTCTGTAGAAGAGTAGAACATGAGCAGATCCTGAAGTGTCTCTTTATGGCTGCCATAATCGTTGTAGACGCCAAATTTCAATTGTCTGCCAAATGATTTGTAGAATTGATCATACTTTTCCCGGTCATTTTTGAGCAGGGTCAGCAGTTGGCCTTTGATTTTGCTTTCGATATTTTTAGCAATCAGCTTCAATTGACGGTCATGCTGCAACATTTCTCTGGAAATGTTCAGCGAGAGACTTTCGGAGTCCACCATACCTTTGACAAAGCTAAAATAATCCGGCAGCAGGTCAGGCGATTTTTCCATGATCAGCACGCCGTTGGCGTACAGCTCCAGCCCTTTTTCATATTCCTTGGAATAGAAATCAAACGGGATATTTTCTGGAATGAACAAAATAGCCTGGTACACCACTGCACCGTCCGCGCTGACGTGGATATGCTGGAGTGGCTTGTCGTAGCCATAGCGTTTTTCCGCATAGAAATTTTGATAATCCTCGTCGGTCAGCTCGCTTTTGTTCTTTCTCCAGATTGGAACCATGCTGTTAATACGCTGTTCTTCTTCGTAATCTTCAAACTCGTTGTCACTGCCCTCTTTCAGACGTTTGCCTGTAACATCCATCTTAATCGGATAACGGATAAAGTCGGAGTATTTCTTGATCAGGGCTTTTAAACGATACTCGTCCAAATATTCGTCGTAGGACTCATCCTCGGTGTTTTCTTTGATTTTCAAAACAATCACAGAGCCGACCTCGTCTTTTTCAGCTGGTTCAATGGTATATCCATCTGCACCTGTGGATTCCCACTTATAAGCGGTATCGCTGCCCAGTGCCTTTGTAGTCACTGTAACGACATCCGCCACCATGAACGCCGAATAGAAGCCTACCCCGAACTGCCCAATGATGTCATGACCATCCTTGGATTCATTCTCATTTTTGAACGCCAGCGAGCCGCTTTTAGCAATAACACCCAAGTTATTTTCCAGCTCTTCCTTCGTCATGCCAATCCCGGTATCGCGAAGAGTAAGCGTTCTGTTCTCCTTGTCGGCTGTTACTTTGATATAGTAATTTTCTTTGTCAAAGACCAGTTGATCATCCGTCAGCGCTTTGTAATAAATTTTATCAATCGCATCACTTGCGTTGGAGATCAGCTCTCTTAAAAAAATTTCCTTTTGCGTGTAAATCGAGTTAATCATCATTTCGAGCAGACGCTTGGACTCAGCCTGAAACTGTTTTTTCTCCATTCTGATATCTCCTTTCGAATATGAACCTTTTGTAAGGCTACACAAGGGGAACCGTCCAAACAGGAATGCCTGTTAGCACTCCCCTCATTCGAGTGCCAGCCTACCTTTTTTTATAACATTCCTCATTTTTTATGTCAATACGATAAATGCATGATATAGTCGCAATCCCGAAATTGTTAGTGCCTGATCTGCTTAAACATGACGTTAAACATCTCGACAGAAGAGGAAAACAGCCCTTGTACATGGGGAATCAGGTTGTCCCTGATGCGTAAATCGTCCTTGTCCAAATGTTTCAAATCCTGGTGATAGAACCATACAATCGGATAGTCACCATCTTTTTGTCTACTTCCTGCATTCAAACAGACAGGACCTTCGTTTTCCTCAGCAATTGCAAAGGGAATATAGCCTGCCGATAGCAAGGGCGACCATTCGCGGAGCAAATCATGAAATCCCTTCAAGCCTTGGCCCACAGGCAGTCGTGGAAACTCAATAAAGGTACAATCGCTCCAGTAGACTCCAGGAATGAATTCGTTATCGAATTGTAAAGACACATAATGATAGGACATGATGAAACTTCTCAATAGGGGAGGAAGCTCGAAATGGTAGGTTTCCTCAAGATCCCGAACTTCCTGCTCTGTGATCTGCGAAGGAAGAGGCTTCCACTTGATCCAGCCTTCCTCATCGGCATTGCCGTCACGCATCTCGAAGGGTACATTTTCTACCAAATCCATAAAAAAAGCCTCATCCATATGTGCAAATAACTCCTTCATGGATGTGCGAATATCCGTCTTCTTGTCCATGCCCCTACACCTCTTTCCTTTCTATATCAGAACTGCATCATATGCCATTACACATTTTTTCAAGTTCAGCTTAACAGATTTTGCTTTTATCCTCATTTTCAAAATATTAGTATTACCAGCGCAGTGGCTCATGGTTACGCCAGATGATCCAACGCCCTGTCTCACACATACATTTACAACTTATAAAACCCGATATAAGTACAAGCACCTCGTAAAGTGTCAAGACTACATAAGGAGATTGATCTATTCATGAAAAGAATCACCGCACTTGTTATTCTGTTCCTGCTAATCCTTGTAACCCCGATCTACGCTGCTACACCAGCACCCATGCTGGTCTATGTGGATCAGAATAACCACTCCTTCATCCCTCTCCGCCTCCTGAACAGCTATGAAGGGGTCACCATCAACAAGACGGCTACGGACAAAAAGATTGAGATTGCCCAAGACGATACCCGTATCACCTTATTTGCAGGACAATCTACGGCTAAAGTCAATGACCAGACCGTTCGCATGCACAGCGTTCCTTTTACCGACAACGGTTCTACCTACGTTCCTTTGCAGCTCATCAGCCAGCACTTAAACCTGCAAGTCTCATGGCAAAAGGAAACCTCATCCGTACATATCAAGCAGGGCACAACGTCCGTCAGGCTTCCAGTATTCACGGGCAAGCTACCCGGCAGCACCACACCGATCCAGACGGCTCACAAAAGCTTCAAGGTCGGATCACGCACCTTTTCCGCTAAGATGGTCACCATCTCCATGCTTCATCCCAAGGTGAGTCTGGACGTGGCGCTGGCAGGCAATACCATCGGCAAAGTGGAGAACTTAAGCGGTCTCGCCAAACGCAATCAAGCGGTTGTAGCCATCAACGGTACCTACTTTGACGCCTATACCAAAAGCTCCTACAAAATACCTTATGGCTATCTGGTCAGCCACGGGAAATTGTTGAAAAAAAACTCTGGCGACCAACGAACCGTCTTTACGTACGATGCTAACCATTTGGCCGAGCTGGTTTCAGGTCCTGCCTTTGAGCAGCGTTTAAGCCAAGGCAACGTCGAAGGCGCCCTTCAAGCCGGACCACGCTTGGTGACGAACGGAAAGGTTTCCCTGAATGTCAAAGCTGAAGGCTTCAAGGACCCTAAAATATTAACAGGCGGCGGGACCAGAAGCGCACTCGGGATTACACGGGATCATAAGCTAATCCTCCTGACCACAAGCGGAGCCACCATGTCACAGCTCGCTCAAATCATGAAGCAGGAAGGCGCTTATCAGGCCATGAATTTGGACGGCGGTGCTTCCAGCGGGCTGTATTACAACGGCTCCTATCTCACCACACCCGGTCGCCAAATCAGCAATGCGATTATTATAAAATATCAATAGACGGGTTAAGGGCTGTCTTCACGGATATGTAAAGCCGTGGGGATGGCCTTTTCCATTTTCCCCAGTTCCGGTTTCCACCTGTTCAGGCAGCTTGTCCCGGTCGTTATAAGTTCACCCTGCAATTTACAACCGGATCAGACTTGTAAAGCTATTGCTACCTTCGCTGCTCTGTATTAAAGAAAGGTAAATAGATTTAAAAATGCTACATTCCCCTGGTTCAGCTCGTCCTCTTCAATGGACCACCAATCCGGCTCATCGTCCAAACGATGCTTAAGTGCTTCCGTATCAAATATGCAAAGGGTCGCCGTGTCTGTCGTGAATTGAAATGGACTGCTTGCTACGTTCATCGTGCCATCCTCCTGATTGTGGTCAGCGAATCTCCGTTTTTTCACGTATTCTGCCATCCATGTATGTCATATTACTGAGGGAAATTTTCCCTGTATATAAAGTATAGCAATGCTTGCAAGGCCAGACAACATGATTGAGCTAACATCCGTTCTACACAAAAAAAGCCTTCCCTCACTATGTAGTGAAAGAAGGCTGCTTTGTAGATTTAAGCGATGCTAATCTGCTATTAGATCAGAAAAGATTTAGAGATAATAACCAACAAAATGAACAATACCAGAATCGCGCCTGTGGATGTAAAAGCTCCACCGACACCATGACCAACTCCACCCATGTCTGAATCCCTCCTTGCTTTAAAGCATACTCTTATCGTATGAAGAAAAGCGGTTTACGACAGGGCGCATTGGCAACGTTTATTTGGCAGGCAAGTTTATTTGACAGGATAGGACTTTTTAGAAAATCGAATGATACGTTTCGGATGGATTGGTAATCACTCGGGGCAATCCGTCATGAATAAAAACAATTTTAATGGAAATTTATACAATTTATTTAATCAAAAAACACGCCCACAAGTGGCGTGTTTTTTGATTATGAACCTTCTAACCCCTTACTTCCAAATCTCGTCCGCAATCTCTTTAATGAAGGCAAGCTTCTTCCACTGCTGCTCTTCCGTCAGGATATTGCCCTCTTCTGTCGAAGCGAAGCCGCATTGTGGGCTAAGGCAGATGTGGTTGATGTCCACAAATTGAGTGGCTTCCTTAATGCGGTTAATGACCGTCTGCTTATCTTCCAGCTCACCTGTTTTCGAGGAAACGAGGCCCAGTACAACCTGCTGTTGGCCTTTCAGATGCTTCAGCGGTGTGAAATCGCCTGCACGGTCGGTATCGAATTCGAGGTAGTAACCGTCGATGTTGTCGATGCCGAACAAGGTTTCGGCAACTGGCTCGTAGCCGCCGGAGGATGCCCAAGTGGAGTGGTAGTTACCACGGCATACGTGGGTCGTAACCACCAGATCGGATGGAAGATCATTCACAGTTTCCTGATTCACGCGGGCGAACAGCTTTTTAGTATCTTCCACATTCTCACCCGCATGCTGTCTGGCTTCCCAATAGTTTTTATCGCAGAGCATGCCCCATGTGCAATCATCCAGTTGCAAGCTGCGGCAGCCCTCATTATAGAATGCTTGAATCACGGATTTGTAAGCTTTAGCAATATCCGTTACCAACTCATCCAGATTGCTGTAATAGGTATCGGTGGTTTCTTTG
This sequence comes from Paenibacillus sp. PvR008, assembly GCA_040544055.1. GTDB lineage: Bacteria > Bacillota > Bacilli > Paenibacillales > Paenibacillaceae > Paenibacillus. Next base: position 102,062 of record JBEUOG010000014.1, on the reverse strand, counting down.
TTTTCTCTACGCAACAGCTCGGCCAGGAACTGTGCTGGTGCAGGAATGGTTTGACGTGCAATCGCATCCTCACCTGCTACTTGCTTCAAGAATTTGAAGTCTTCAATGAAAGGGTGACGGGAGTGACCGATTTTACCAGTCAAGCGTGCGGTTTCCGCTCTTGTTTCCACAGCTTGGAATTGGTAGCCATTCGAAAGCTCTACCTTTTCCACGCCGTCCAGGCCCCACATAAAATCAAGATGCCACCAGGAGCGTCTGAATTCACCATCCGTCACAGCTTTAAGTCCTACGGATTTCTGCTTTTCCACCAGCTTGATAATTTCGTTATCTTCAATTTTTCTCAGTTCGTCCGCAGATATTTCGTTGTTTTGAAATTGAATTCTGGCGTCTTTAATCGCTTGTGGACGCAGAAAGCTGCCGACCATATCATGTCTGAAAGGGGTCACTTTACGTTGGGATGCATGTTCATGGATGCTGCTCATTAGGGTTATCTCCTTTTTACTTCTGTAGTGAAGTTCTTGTAAGAAAGATAACACACATTTTCAGTTATAATGTAACTCCTATAAACTATAGCTAGCTATAGCCTAAGGCTATACCAAACATTTTATTCGCCTATCGCCTCATGCAGCGCTTCTACATAGACGGAGGCCAGTTTGGAGAGCGAAGCACTTTTATGACAAATCCAGCCCACATTAATAGACTCCTCACATTCCAAAGGTACGGAAATAATCTCGTTACCGTTCAGATCCGCACTGATCACCCCGGTAGAAATGGTATACCCGTTCAAGCCAATCAGCAGATTGAAAAGGGTCGCCCGGTCATTGACACGAATGCTTTTGGGATGTGACAACGTGCTGAGAATTTCCTCGGAGAAGTGAAAGGAATTGTACTCCCCTTGCTCAAAGGACAGATACGGATAAGGATGAAGCTGGTCGATGGTCACAATGGACTGCCGGGATAACGGATTATTCGTGCTGATAAAAATATGCGGCTTGGCGGTAAACAGGCTGTTAAATTGCAGGTTCGCATCTTTTAGCAGCTTATTAATCACCTTGGCGTTAAATTCGTTCAGATACAAAATTCCAATTTCGCTGCGTAAGCTTTTGACATCCTGTATGATTTCATGGGTTTTTGTCTCCCGCAAAGCCAGCTCATACTCATCCTGACCATATTGATTCACCAGATTCACAAATGCATTTACAGCGAAAGCGTAATGCTGCGTGGACACGGAAAAATGCTGCGGTGAAGGCTTGGCATCCAGATAGCGACTTTCCAGCAGCTCCGCCTGTTCGACGACCTGACGTGCATAACCGAGGAATTCCACGCCTTCTTTGGACAAAGAGATACCTTTATTGGTACGCTCAAAAATGGTGATATGAATTTCTTCCTCCAGATCCCGAATCGCGTTCGACAGACTGGGCTGGGAAATAAACAACCGCTTCGCCGCCTCATTCATGGAGCCACGATTAGCAACCTCGATTACATATTTTAATTGTTGTAAGGTCAATGCATGATGTCCTCTCGATTTATGTTTTCTCTATTATATAACACATGGATACGACATGATTCATGTAATGGAAACACCCAAGAGGAAATAAAAATACACTTTCGGAAAAGTGGTTTTTAAATGAACTGTGTCCGATTAGATAAAGATGCTCAGCAGCATTACGATACCGAAAGCACTGAACCCGAGAATGGTTTCCATCACCGTCCACGTTTTCAGAGTTTGCGGTACGGACAGGTTCATGTATTCTTTGACAATCCAGAAGCCAGAGTCATTGACATGGGACAAAATGATCGAGCATGCTCCGGTAGCCAGTACCAACAGTTCCGGGCTTACCCCCGGCATGGTGACCGCGATTGGAGCGACAATTCCAGCCGCAGTCGTCATGGCTACCGTAGCGAAACCGACGGCTGTACGGATCAGACCCGCAATGACAAAGGCAAGCTTTTCTTTGTCATGTTAAAGTCCCTCCGTAGCTTTTCAAATTCGATTCCTATTCAGGATTTTTATAAAAATCCATTTGTAAACGCTTTTTATCACATGTAAGCAACGTTAATTTGTCTTTACATTTGAGCTGCGGATGTTGCTTGAAGGACATGCGGCGCGCAGCACAGCTGCCTACCTGCCCGAGACAGTGCTGTTGGCTTTGGAGCAATGTGTGGACATCGGACGCTCCGGCTCGCTGGATGAGGTGATGCAAGCGAACAAAGAATTTCACGAAATCATTATGAGCGCCAGCAATAATTCGATGATGATTGATTTATTTGACCGGATGCAATCCGTCATTTATTTATTCCGTCATACGGTCGTCTACTATCATCGCCCTTTTCTGATTGACGAGCATCAGCACATTTGTGAGGCGATTCGGGCGCATGACGGTGACACGGCAGAACGACTGATGAAGAAGCATCTTCAGGCGGATCTGGACTTCTGTCTGCATCTGATCAGATAGGCTTTTTATCCTCATTTCTATGCCATGCCAAAAAACCGCTAAACACTTGGAGTCCTTGTGCTTAGTGGTCTTTTGGGGTATGAAATTCGGGGATGATTTGAACGCTAACTCTCTTTTTCTTTCCAAAATTCGTCTTTGGCGATCTGAATAGCTGAGGCTGCTCGGGGCCATCCTACATAAAAGGCAAGCTGTGTGATAACCTCGACCAGTTCTTCTTCCGTCACTCCGTTCTCCTTGGCCAGATTCAGATGATAGGGAAGTTGACTCAAATGCTCACCCGCTACCAATGCGGAAACTGTAATGAGACTCCGTTCTCTGAGAGATAGCTCGCCTCTTCTCCATACATCTCCAAAAAGAACATCCTCCGTGTAGCTCACAAAAGCGGGCGCAAAATCACCAACCTTTTCCCGAACGCTCGACGTGATTAATTTATGCTTCATTTATTCAACACTTCCCTTCGTTCCTGTTGTGCATATGTGCAGTTTCCAGCTACAAAATCATCTGGGCAAGTCCATTACCAAAGGACCAATCCTCCAATTTTGTTTCCACCAGTGTTACAAATACATCCTCCGGTCTGATCTTACATTCGGTGGATAAGAGTTCGGCTAACCTTTGGTAGAAGCTCTTTTTTTGTTCCGTACTTCTGCCTGATCCGAGCGTAATTTGGATATAGAGCAGCTTGTCCGTTCTGGGTACATCCAAATAATCCGGACTATAATAAAACTCGCTCTGCTTATGAGCATGAAAAGCCTGAAAATAATCTTTTGCCGGCACCTGAAAATGTTCGATCAAAGCGTCCATGATACAGCGGCTAATCAAAGGCAGTTCCTTCTCTGTATATTGATTCTCCATGTAACCTGCTCGTACAAATGGCATGTTCATCTCTCCTGTCGTCTGGATAAGATGATTTTACCTCATCCTCTTTCATCTGTATAATTGAAAATAATCATAAATATATTCATTTTTACCGATGGAGATGAGTGTTCATGGATCTGAAAGAGCTAACCACGTTTCGCACTATTATTGAAGAAGGAACCTTCTCAAAAGCTGCCGCCAAATTAAACTACGCGCAGTCTACAGTAACCAGCCAAGTTCAGAGACTGGAGAAGGAGCTGGGATTCCAACTTTTTAAAAGAGGATGGGATGCGGAATTAACCGCTTCGGGTAAATGTTATGCAGAAGAGGTAGATGGACTTATTCAGCATTGGAATTATGTATTGGACCAGGCCAAGTCTCTGAAAAAAGAGGAAATCGGCACGCTGCATATCGGGGTAATCGAAACGGTAACGGCTACCATGCTGCCCGCTGTTCTGCGTCAGTTTCGGGAACATAAGCCGAATATGACGTGCCATTTTACAGTTGGAAACACGGATACGCTCTCGAACGCTCTGATGGACAACATGCTTGATTTTGCAATTTGCGGGGAACCTTACTCGATTCCTTCCCTGCACTTTGAACCTGTTTATCACGAACAGATTGCTTTTATCGTGTCCCGTGATCATCCCTTTGCGGCAAAAAGCGAGCTTCTTCTCGAAGACCTGTATGAGTACCCGCTTATCGCTGGAGGCAAAAACTGCCTGTACCATATCCGGCTGGAAAGAGAGTTTTCCCACTTCCCGTCGATGCCGTTTTTGTATACCGTCAGTCAAATTTCGTCTATACCCTCATTCGTAAAAGTGATCTCTTCGGTTGGGGTGGTTCTATCGTCATTACCTTTGCCAGATGACCTGGTCACCGTTCCCCTCCAGCTAACAGACCCGAATATTCCCATTGGAATATTACAAAACAACCATCATCAGCAATACATGTCTTCAGCTCGAAAGCTGTTTATGCAACTGGTTAAGGAGCTTTGTAGGCGATAGCTCTAATGCAAAAACTACTGATAAGCTATATGTGCAAGCCGACACCTTTGCATAAAGAAAAAGCCGCCAAACACTCAGAAACCTGGTGTTTAGCGGCTTTACTATTATGAAAACCAGAGAGAGTGTGTCCCTCTTATTATTTCTTTATTTTTGTGATGCCAGTTATTTCGATTCGAGCGGTTTTTTCCACAGTCCCAGAATGAGTGCGGAAATCACGGAACCAATCGCCACTGCAAGCAAGAACAGCAAAGCATGATTGGCAAGAGCCGCTACAAAAATTCCACCATGTGGAGCTGGAAGATTGATTTTCCAAAACTGCGTCAGACCACCAGCAATCGCTGAACCTACAATACAAGAGGTTAAGACACGCAGAGGGTCAGCAGCTGCGAATGGGATTGCTCCTTCCGTAATAAAGGACAAACCGAGTACATAGTTCGTCAAACCAGACTTGCGCTCTTGCTCAGTAAATTTATTTTTGAAGAACGTCGAAGCCAATGCGATCGCCAGCGGAGGTACCATACCGCCCGCCATAACAGCAGCCATCATAGCCCCGTTTGTGTTACCGCTGGAAGTAAAGACACCGATAGAAAATGCATAAGCTGCTTTGTTGAAAGGTCCACCCATGTCAATCGACATCATTCCACCCAGAATCAGACCCAGAATCACTGCATTACCCGTACCCAAATTGTTCAGAACATTGACGAGCCACGTATTAATACCACCGAAAATTGGATCAAACAGATAGAACATAATTGCGCCTGTAATTAGTAGTCCAAATACCGGGTATAACAAGATTGGTTTTAAACCATCCAGCGCTTTCGGCAGACCTTTAAAAGCTTTACGCAGGAAGATAACCACATAACCAGCCATGAAACCTGCTGCCAGACCGCCAAGGAAACCTGCATTAGAGTTTACAGCCATCAGACCACCAACCATACCTGGCATCAATGCCGGACGATCCCCAATACTCATCGCGATAAATCCGGCCAGTATCGGAATCAGGAAGTGGAACGCACCTGTTCCGCCACCAATCGTTTGTAACAGCTTGACGATCGGATTCTCCGCTCCCGCCATCTGTTCGAACAGGAAGGAGATAGCCAGCAAAATCCCGCCGCCTACAACAAACGGCAACATATGAGAGATACCGTTCATTAGATCCTTGTAAATTTTGCTGCCGACGCTGGTTTTTTCTGCTTTCGTCTCCTCCGCGTTCCCCTTACCTTCGCTGCGGTAAATTGGAGCATCGCCGTTTAGCGCTTTGCGGATCAGTTCTTCAGATTTACGAATACCGTCACTTACCGGTCTTTGCAATACAGGCTTACCGTCAAATCTGGCCATTTCAACCTTTTTGTCAGCTGCGACGATTACACCTTTGGCACGACGAATTTCATCCGCTGTCAGTACGTTTTGCGCACCTTCCGAGCCATTCGTTTCTACCCGGATATTTACGCCCATCTCTTTCGCTTTCTTAATGAGAGCGTCTTCAGCCATAAACGTGTGAGCAATACCTGTAGGGCAAGCGGTAACCGCAACCACAAACTCGTCAGAATCCGGATTACCAACGATAATATCCGGCGTTTGCTGTGCTTTGGCAGCCTCTTTTGCTTTTTTAGCTGCTTCTTCTTCCGCTTGCTTGGCATCAAACAGCTCCGATACTTCGTTCGGTGTTTGTGTCTTCATCAGCTTGTCGATGAAATCGGTATCAATTAGCAGCCGGGAAAGAGCTGCCAGTGTACGAAGATGTGTATTCGCTGCTCCCTCCGGAGCTGCAATCATGAAAAACACGTTCGCAGGCTCGCCATCCAGCGATTCAAATTCTACGCCTTTACTGCTTTTGGCGAAAACCACGGTCGCTTCATTCACAGCTTTGGTCTTAGCATGCGGCATCGCAATGCCGCCGCCAATTCCTGTGCTGGATTCTGCTTCGCGTTTGTAAATCATTTCTTTGAACAATGCGCGGTCATTAATGCGACCACTTGCTTCGAGACTGGAAATGAGTTCCTCAATCACCCCGTCTTTTGTCGTAGCCTGCAGATCCATAATCATCGTTTCTTTAATCATCAGGTCTGTTATTCTCATTTTTCACACTCTCCTAAGTTCTGTCAGCGTGTGGACACACGCATAATAAGCTCATGATGTAACAGGGACTACCATTTTGAAATCGCGACTTGCGGCCGTAATTGTTCAATTTTCTCTCTAGTAGCCAGATCATCGGAGAACGCGGTTGCGCTTCCGGATGCCACTCCTGCACGGAATGCTTCGATCGGATCGCCAAGAAGAGCCAGCGTACCCACGAATCCGGCAATCATTGAATCACCTGCACCTACAGAATTTTTAACCGTTCCTGCCGGTACATTTGCGTGATACACTTCGTCTGCCGTAATCAACAAAGCTCCTTCTCCTGCCATGGAAATCAGTACATTCTTTGCACCTGCTTCCAGCAGCTTACGACCGTAAGTGACGATCTCCTCCTTTGAATTAATGGTTACGCCAAACAACTCGGCCAGCTCATGGTGATTCGGCTTGACGAGCAGCGGCTTATGAACCAGTGCCTTCATCAGCGCTTCACCTGTGGTGTCGATGACGAATTCAGCCCCAGTCTGCTGGCATACGCTAATCAGCCGATCATAGAAGTCTCCTCCAAGTGACGGCGGGATACTTCCCGACAAGACGACAATGTCATTTTTCTGGAGACCTGACAGCTTCTGCACCAGCGCATCTGCTTCTAGCTCACGTATAGCAGGTCCCAAACCGTTAATTTCCGTCTCATCACCATGCTTGAGCTTAATGTTGATCCGTGTATCATCTTCGATGATTACAAAATTAGTTTTAATGGATTCTTCCCGCAATGTATCGTTGATAAACCTGCCTGTGAATCCACCGAGAAAGCCAATCGCTGTGCTGTCTGCTCCCAATTGGTACAGTATCCGGGATACATTAATTCCCTTGCCACCCGGCAATTTCAAATCTCGTTTCATCCGGTTCAAATCCCCAAGCTTCAAGTCGTCAACTTCCACGATGTAATCAATAGAAGGGTTCAGCGTTACTGTATATATCATTGTTATCCCTCGATTATTTTAGTTTTCTGAGCAATGGATCGGCGTGAGCGTTCAGGCACCGATTCGCTAATAAGAATAGCTTCCTTTAGTTCGAACAGTTTGGCGAAGGTAACTTCTCCGATTTTACTGGAATCTGCCAACACATAAGTTTTGCCGGACAGCTGGTGGGCCCGCCGCTTAATCAGCGCCTCTTCAGGATCAGGAGTGGTATACCCCATTTCCACGTCTACCCCGTTCGTTCCCATAAAGCATTTGTCGAATCGAAAATTGTCCAAATTCTGTAGGGCAATACTCCCGATTACGGCTTTGGTATGAATTTTCATCATCCCTCCCAATAGATAGCTTCTGATTCGCTTGCTTACCAGTGCTTCTACGTGGGATAGGCCATTTGTCACGACCGTCACGTCTTTAGCTTCAATGTAAGGAATCATCGCCATCGTTGTTGTTCCCGCATCCAGATAAATACATTCGCCATCCAAAATTTCTTTGGCGGCTATACGGGCGACTACATTTTTTTGTTGAACGTTTTTGAATGCTTTTTCTTCCATGCCAGGTTCCTGACTTTTCTGATTCAGCAAGGAAGCCCCGCCATGAATCCGCTTTAGCAACTGACGGGCTTCAAGATCAATTAAATCACGTCGAATCGTTGATTCAGATGCGCCCAACAGATCGACCAATTCCTGCAACTTTACAACACCACGTTCTTGTAAGCGCTGTATTATTAACTTGTATCTTTCTTCCGTCAGCATCTTCATTCCCCCAACTGTTCATATCGTACCATAAACCTCACAAAAAACAATCATTTTTCTTCAAAAAGATTCAAAAAACTTCATTCCAACTTCATTTTTTTACAAAATGGTGAATTCCTGCTCCAATCATCATGATTGCGTTTACATTGAAAGGAAAAGCCATCCATTTTTATGTAAATTCATTCTTCTTACATAGGAATTCAGCAGTAAACGTTCAAAAACTTTCTGACGATTCAATCAGTACTATTTTACCACAACAAAAAAGCTAAACACTTGGGTTGTCCCCCCTGCGCTTAGCAGATTACTGCCAATTAACCATTTACGATTTCGATGACGAAACATCATAGCCTTTGCTCCCTACGTCTGAATGGCTGTTGCTGTAATTCTCGATTCTTCAGCCAGCAAATCATAGAACTTCCTTCCCCCTGTACACAAGAGTCCGTACTGAAGGCTTGAATGACTTCTCCTTCACGGATGACATTATCGCCAATATCGTGATGGAACCCATGGGCATATCCGGCTGGCTGCTACTTATTCACCGGCTCATTTTCAATTCCAACCTGGATTGCGAAGTTCAAGCAACAATATGAACACGTCGAAATGACGATTAACACAACCAATTCCAATGATGCATTCAAGCAGCTATTAAATATAGAAGTGGATTTTGCGGTCTATGGGGGACTGCCGGAGCAACGCCCGGATACGATTGAGACAGAAGAATTATTTCGTGATGAGCTATGGTTTGTAGTCGCACCGGAACGCCCGTTCTCCATCTTTTTCTGCCAGCGTCACATCACCCTGTTCTACCAGATACTTCACCATCGCAAAATCATTGTTGCGTGCTGCCACTGTTAAAGGCGTGGCTTTATAAGGATATACCATATTAGGGGCATTGAAATTAATATCTACACCATGCTCAAAAAGGAAAGCTACCGTTTTTAAGTCATGCTTACTAACCGCGTTGCGCAGCGTTGCGCAGCGTTGCGCAGCGTTGCTCCACCATGTTGCTTTATATCCAGCCCAAGCTCATGAATAAGCGGGATTATCTTTCACATTGAGTTGAACCCCCTGCTCCATCAGCAGCTTCAACACGTCCATTTGCTCAGTGATGAGTGTAATATCCAGTGGACTTAACGTCGTATATTTGCTGAGTATGATTTCTTGTTCTATATCCCATCCTTCCGTCAGCGCTTGGCGTAACGCGGATATATTGCCTTGAACGATATGCATCACTATCTCAGGAAGAACCTCGAAATTACCTATATCTTTTAATTTGATCATCGGTATTCCCTCACTCTTTATGTATCTACTATTCATGTATATCTATTTTATACCAACCTCTCCTTTACATAAATCCGCCTGATTCCCCAAAATTCATTATTCACTCTAATGCAAACAAGTGAGTAATAGAGGTCAAAATGCTTTAGAGAAGCTATAATTATATTATGATTCTGTATACCCTAAGCAACGAAAAGGAGAACATATGAATAGCATTCAATACCTGTCCCAATTTAATTTGCTTCATAGTCTCTCATTAGAAGATTTAATTGAAATGGATCAAATGACCTCCATTACGACCATACCGAAAAATACATTTATTCAAACCCCGGATTCCTTTTCCGAGGGACTTTATTTTGTGAAAAAGGGAAAGGTGCGTCTGTACAAGCTGAATGCTGACGGGAAGCAATTTACTTTGGATATCCTCAGCGAAGGAAATGTATTTGGTGACATGGACATCATCTCATTAGGAACACGGGATATGTATATAGAAACCATAGAAGAATGCGATATCTGTTTGATGGATAAAAACCGATTCGAACATTTTTTATTGCAACATCCGCAATTCATGATGAACTTGATCAAAGTGTTAAGCGATCGAATCTCGGGCATGAGTCGTTTGGCCCAACATCTGGCTTTGGGGAATTTACAGGATAAAATTTTGTATGTTCTTATAAAGCTGTCCGATCAGTTCGCCCTCCAAAGTCAAGATGAGTATTATAAAATCAATTTCCCTCTATCCCATCAAGAAATCGCTCATTTAGTCGGAGCAACCCGAGAAGCTGTAACTGCTGCTTTACAGAAGCTTGTAAAAGAAAAGGTCATTAAGACCGGCTTTAAGACGATTTATATCCATCGCGAAAAGCTGCTGGAGTTGTAAGCTACATTACATCTATAGTCCAGAGAAAAGAAGTATCGTATACCTACTAGAAAATATACGATATGGAGTGAATGAAATGGCCAATCAAAATTTACAAAGGGAACTGAATGCAGCCAAAGCCCATATGGAAAAAATGCTCCTACAAAAGATACTGGATATATTTGAGAAAACGATCCAGGAAATTGGTGATTCGAATACCGCGAACGGACTCAGCCTCGGGACCAAAGCGCCTGATTTTAGCTTACCCGACTATACAGGCCGAGTTATAACACTATCTGAAGAAACGACAAAGGGACCTGTTGTTCTTATCTTTTACAGAGGACATTGGTGTCCGTTCTGCAATCTGGAGCTCCAAGCCTACCAACGGTACATGAATGAGATGACGTCGCTCCATGCTCAACTGATTGCCGTGAGTCCGCAAACTCCCGAACATTCAATGAGCATGCAACAGAAGAACGAATTGAGCTTTCATGTTTTAAGTGACCTGCATAATCAAACAGCAGAAAAATACAATCTTAAATTTAAACTCCCTGAATATGCACATGAAATTTACAGATCATTAGACATTTCACTGGATACATTTAATGGCGACAGTGCCTGAGAGCTGCCTGTACCCGCTACATATGTAATTGATTCAGAAGGTATTATTCGTGCAGGATTTGCTGATGCTGACTATAAAAAACGAATGGAGCCTGCAGACGTATTACAAATTCTACGCTCTCTCTAGAATTACCATTAAAAAATAATTCTTATCTATCTGCACTGATGGGGGCAATATATGAATCCTAAAAAACAATTCCTAATTCCAGATTCGATATTACAACGAAAAGGGGCTCGCAAGGGAACAGACATTCCTGATGATGTGCTTCACCTGCTACAGCAAGGACAGCTTCAGACGGTGAATCTCACCGAATGGCTGGCTGTCGACCATGCTTTACTGCTACAAAATGCACTTGATGAGTTTGGATTGCAGCGATCATCCGATATCTTCCTGTCCGAATTGGATCATCTGAAGGAAAAGAAGATCATGAAAATAATCCCTGCGATTGCGCAAGGATGGCTGAACTTGTTCAAGCAACAAACACATCAAGAACGTACTCGAATCTTTAATGTCATGGCCTCCCATCCTTCAGACAGCATTCGCTGCTGGGCTGCCTATATCGTCGGAATTGACCCCCGTTTAAGCGTTGAGCAAAAATTGGCAGGCATTTGCCCCTTTTGCAGCGGACCCCCATTTCGGAGTGCGTGAAATTGCCTGGATGGCTGTAAGAGGGCCGGTAGCCATGCAACTGCCGGAATCGCTCATGCTTTTAAACGATTGGGTACGGGATCAAGATGCTAATATACGTCGTTTTGCCATCGAATTGACCCGGCCACAAGGTGTCTGGGCCAAGCACATTCCTGAACTGAAAGAACACCCAGAGCTGGCACTTCCACTTTTGGGAGCTGTTCAATCCGACCCGGTCAAATATGTTCAGGACTCCGTAAGCAATTGGCTGAATGATGCCAGTAAAACCAAGCCGGAATGGGTGCTTCAAGTTTGTGATGCGTGGCTGAAGACTTCGGATACAAAAGAAACGAAGCGAATAGTCACAAGAGCCACAAGAAGCTTGATAAAAAAGCAGTAATTAGAGACTCTTCTCCATCCAATCCATATCCAGATGATAGACATAAACTATGAGATACATCTGAAATATTAGGAATGGAGGAATTCCTATGTCTATTATCCGAATCTATCTGAAAGCAGACAGCATCGTTTCTGGAAACATTTGTAACAACGAATATTAATGTCACTCCAATCGTCAATCGTTACACAGCTACTGTGGTGCTTGGAAACATTTTAGGGGGAGTGACCACCATCCCGGTACAAAGTTTTACGATAATAGTGGTATTTCAGTCGCGGTAAAAGGGCTTGCCGTTCCCACCAGTAGCGGATACTATAATGTATTTGTAAATGGGACGTTGCAGCGAGGCGGGTTAATAACGCATTCCACTGCTAATCTAATCATAAATACTGGCTTGATTGTCGACACAACGGTAGTCATTGAGGTGATCAATTTCAACTCTAGCGCCTCCTCAACCTTTCCAACAACGTTACAGTGACAACTACCATAAGGGACTGAGCTGACTCATCATAAAATAACCATAAAAAAACCGCCAAACACAGGGTTTCCCCTCGTATTTAGCGGTTTATTTCTCTATGAACCAAATGATTTATCGAAAATGTATACACGTTCTGCACGAATCAGGAGATAGGCCTATTTTTTAAAGTTGTATTCAGCTTTATTTTCTGTGGGCCAATAAGAGATTGACCATAGTGTCGAGCTGAAGCTCCAGCGAATAAGGGTTCTGAACCATACATATAGAACACAGTCTGGACGTTTTCTCTATCTTTTAGACATTCACTCATGAAATACAGCGACGAAGCCTTGTCTTCCTGTCTGAATCGCTCTACGATCTACAAATTGCTCAGATGACCCGGTTTCACGAAGCTTATCCTCGAAGGATACAGACTGTTCTTCCAGTCACATAACTAAAATAAATTTTTAAATCTTGAAGTTCTCCACCAAAACCTGCAGCTTCTCGCCCAGTGAGGAGAGAAGCGCTGCGGAGGATTCCACTTCTTGCATGGCAGCAAGCTGTTGCTCCGAAGCGGCGGACAAGGACTCCGCCCCTTCAGCCGTATGATTGGAGACCGTTACGATATTCTGAATGGCTTCAACGAGCCCTTCAGAGATTAGCGCCAGTTCCCGGACTGTGCCTGATATTTGCTCGCTTTGGGCAGACATATCGGAGACGGAGACTTCGATCTCGGAGAAGGAGCGTCCGGCCGATATGATCAGCTCCTTGCCCTGCAGCATTTCGTCCGTGGAACGTTTCATAGTTTCTCCCGCCTTGTCCATTTGGGAGATAATCAGACTGATCAGCTCGCTGATTTGTCTGGCGGATATGGAAGATCGTTCGGCCAGCTTGCGGACGGAGCCAGCTACAACGGCAAAGCCCCGGCCTTCTTCTCCGGCGCGCGCAGCTTCTATCGCCGCATTCAGCGACAGCAAGTTGGTCTCCTCGGCGATGCTGGTGATGGTGCCGACGATGTTCTCAATCTCCTTGGAATGGCTGCCAAGCGTATCAATAATGCTTGAGAGATCGCCGATGCTTTCGCTCACAACTCCCATTTGGGAGGTGGTGGAATCCATTGATTCCCGACCAAGACGCGCTTTCTGGACATTATCCGCGGCCTTGTTCATCGCGATGTCCGCATTGCCAGCAATATCGCTAATGAAGCGTGATATATCCTGAACGGCTTTATAGCCTTCTTCCAGGTTCTCCAGTTGGGTATGCGCCCCATCAGCCAGCTCAATCGTAACATTCACGCTGTGCTCTCCGGCACGGTTTGTTGCCTGGGCGCTGGCAGACAGCTCCTGGGAGGAAGAAGCGACCAGCATGGAGGTATCATTGACCTGAGTAATCAGCTTGCGCAGGTTCATTGTCATATCGTTGAAGTCGCGAGCCAGATTCCCGATTTCATCCTTACTTTTGAAGAGAAGCGGTTCTTGGGTAAGGTCTCCCTTGGTAATGGTGTTCACAGAGGTTGACAGCTTGGTAAGCGGACTTACCATACGGCGAATCAACAGGTAAGCGACAAGCATAGCCACGATGAAGATGGAGCCGCCAATAATGAAGGGCTGAACAATAATATCCATCGTCCGTTCCTGAATTAACGAGCCATCAAAATTGATGGCCATCAGTGCAACAATAGGCTTGCTGGGATCATGATCCTGATAAATGGGGCCATATCCGGTTTTGAGTGAGGTTCCTTCATATGTATAAACCTTGGAGTATGCAGAATGCTTCATGGTAGTTATCATTTCTTTGTCTTCGTCCGTGAAGTAGAAGGAATCGCCAGCTTGATAGCCTCTTTGCTTGAAGTTGGTATCAGCGGCGAGAATTTTTCCATCCAGAGAGAGAATGAAAGCCTCTTTAAAAATAGGCTTATGTCCCACGATCCAGCCGATCCGGTCTTCAACGGCAGCAAGTTTGCTATTATCTCCACTGACCAGAGCTGATATATCCTTAGGATCTATAAGGCCGGTCGTAATATTGGCGCAGCCCACCAGCTCGATCCCTGCAGCTTCATCCACTTGATGGTAAGCGGTACGATATCCGAAGTATCCAATGGAGGATCCTACGAGAAGTAGTATAACGAGCATCATCCAAGTTAATTTTGTTGCCAACTTCATTATTTGAACCACCAATCCTGACTCTAATAAATTTTAGTGACAATCAGTTGTCACTGCTAGTATTATAGCCTATCAACACTTACTAGAATATGGCATTCCGGTGTCGGAATATGTCATATTTGTGTCGAAATATGTCGTTTATGTGAGAAAGGTCACTGTTTTTTTACTTAATCTATATAACAAACCTAAAAGCATTGAATCATAGCTGCACCTTCAAAGATGCTGCAACTACATTCCCAACAAATTCTAATGTAGATAATGCGATTCATGATACAACAATTATCGGAAATCCGAATTTCAAATATATACCAATACATACAGAAAACAAGAAATATAGATATGACAAAAGCCGCCAAACACTTAGGAATCTTTGTGTAAAGCGGAATTTTTTCTATATGACTTTCGTAGCTTGAAATCGTAAAAGCTCCCCCCCTGTTAATATAGGAGGATGTGCTTCAACTTTATTTTTTGTGAGCTAATAATATATTAACAATCGTATCAAGTTGAAGCTCCAGCGAATAAGGATCTTCCGAACCGTACACAAAGATATGATCCCCTGTATACTCAGGCAAAACCTCAAGCGAAATATTTTCAAATCCTTCTTTCATGTTCAATGCTTTCTTCGTAGGTGGCAGCTTTAGCATCTGATAAATGGTTGGACTTCCGTAGTTGCCGCCTTTCGCCGCTAAAATATATACTGATTTATTCGCGACTTGCACGATCGAAACCATCTCACCGTCTTTAACGATACTGGCAATTTTCTTTCTGGCCTCTGCGACTCTCTTCTCATATTCAGTGATCCACTACTCGACTTCTTTCTGCTTGCCAAAGATTTCACTGATTCTACAGAATTTATCCAGCGGCCCCGCTGTAGTTTCACCCTCCCAATACGGCAGGAACACGGTTGTTCCAACCTTTTGGTAGCTGTCGATATTTTTTTCTATCGAGCCTACAATTAAATCCGGTTGCAGAATTATCATGGCCGTTATTTTGACTCTTCCGTGCATAAATAAATCTCCTTCCACACGCCATAATGATATTGATAATCAATATCATTATGGCGTGTGGAAGGTGTCTGCTGAAGGGTATATTTTAGCATCGTTTGGGGCATATCCTGATCTTGCACCCTGACATGATGCTGCCGCTCTTTTTTGAATCGTACGGGAGATAATCCCTTGTATTTCTTGAAGCTGCGGCTTAATGAATGAGCATCCGGATCCCCCACACTCTCCGCAATTTCCTGTAAAGTGGCATCCGTCTGCATTAAAAGCTGAACTGCTCAAATGGATTCAAGCGTCATAGATCGACTGGAGTACTCACGAATATATGCTACAGCCTGCGCTACCAAGTCGGGCTTAAGGGGGGCAATGCCCTGCCGATACAACTGCTGCAATAACTCATATGCAAATTGATGAAATAAGGCTTTGACATGCAGTTTACCAAGTCCGAAAGCCTCGCGCCATTCTTGCTCCAACAGCTTCACTTTATCACACAGGGGCAGCGGATAATAAGGTGCGAAGGCATACTGATTCTGAAAAGGATTTTTCTTTTCCAGCAGTTGTGCAATCTCCTTGCGACTAGGTAAAGCCAACGTTGCCTTGTACAAAATGATGTAATATTCAAGCACATCTTCCGTAATGACACTCAGGCACATTCCTTTTCCCCCATGCAGCACATGGAAACGCTCCACCCTATGAATGCTGTCGTTCAGCCCCCGATCCAAACCATCCACGTACCTGATCGCATTTACATATCAAACTATAACTCATTATAGTTGATAATTATTCTCACAGGAAATGAAGTGATTTTGTACGGAGCCTCTACTTTGTACTGTCCATTTTCCTGACCGCGTTCTCCGCAGCCTCCATGATTACTTCTCCCAGTGTAGGATGGGGATGAATAGTTAGAGCCAAGTCTTCTACGGTTGCTCCCATCTCGATAGCCAGAGCAAGCTCCGAAATGAGCGTTGATGCTTCGACACCCACGATTTGTGCACCCAGCACGACTCCCGAGTCCTGTTTTGCTACGATTTTGATATACCCCTCTGCTGCTCTCAATGCCAATGCTCTGCCATTAATCGTAAAAGAAGCTCTGCCAATGACAATCGGTAAGGATTTTCCCTTTGCTTCGGTTTCACTTAGGCCAACGCTGGCCAGCTCCGGTTCAGAAAAGACAACCAGCGGCATAGCTTTATAATCCACTTTAGCAGCTTGACCTGCAATCGCCTCTGCCGCAATCTTCGCTTCATAGGAAGCCTTATGGGCAAGCGCTGGACCTGCCGTAATATCTCCAATGGCAAAAATATGCGGAATAGCTGTTCTACACTGCTCGTCTGTCTCGATCAGCCCCCTGTTCGTCACTGGCAAGCCAATGTGCTCGAGTCCTAACCTGCCATCTGTATTGGGTTTTCTGCCTACAGTAACTAATACAAACTCTGCGGTAACATGATGTTGCTCCTGATCTTTTGAATAATGCAGCGTAATGGTATCCGCATTCTGCACGACGTTTTCGGCTGTCGCCCCGGTTACGATGTTTACACCATCTGTTTTCAACTGCTTGACAACAGGCGCCACAAGATCCGCTTCAAATCCCGGTAGTATCCGCCCCCCTCCCTCCAGAATCGTTACCTTTGTTCCAAATTTGGCATACATCTGTCCAAGCTCGACGCCGATATATCCACCGCCTATCACGACTAGACTGGTCGGAGCCTCTGGGAGCGAAAGCGCCTCTGTAGAGGACAAAATACGTCCGCCGAACGGAAAGGCTCTCAGCTCGATTGGACGGGAACCAGTTGCCAATATGGCATACTTAAAGGAAATGGTTTGTTCCTCTCCATTTTGCTTGATAATGGCTGTATGCTCGTCAACCAAGCTTGCCTCTCCTTCCAGAATACTCACACCTCCCGTTTTCATTAAATAGCCGACTCCGCCTGCCTGCTTATTCACAATCCCCTGTTTGAAAGCTTGAGCATTCACGAATGACGCTGCTGCATCTGCCTGATTTAACTGCCTAAGTACCTCGTAGCGATGTGCTTCGGCAATCAAAGCTTTGGATGGAATGCAACCCACATGCGTGCAGACTCCACCTAGCTGACTGCGTTCGACAATCGTTGTCTTCATTCCAAGTTGAGAAGAACGTAATGCCGCCACATAACCTCCTGGACCTGATCCAATGACCAGTGTATCTACAGATTCAAGCTTGCTCATAACCAAATACCCCCTGTTAAAATAGCCTGATTTAAATATGATGATCATAATATATTATAGTCATCATATTTTAAATACGTCAATAGTCGTGATCATCCATGCTGAAGTTGTCGTGGCAAGAAGATCAATTGACACGTTTTATTATGATGATTATAATATTTTGAAGTTAGCATTATGATGCCGTGGAGTGATTACAATGCCTTATCCAAAAGGCCATAAGATGAAAGTGCGGAGTAAGATCGTTGAAAGTGCTGCCCAGGCTTTTCGCGCCAACGGTATCCACGATGTAAGTGTGCCTTTTATTATGAAAGGCGCCGGATTAACTCACGGCGGGTTTTATTCACACTTTGACAACAAAGAACAGCTAGTCGCCGAAGCCTGTCGCTATGCCGCCAATGATACCCTCGCTCTTCTTCAGAAGGCCGTTGACCAAGAAAAGCAAGATCCCAAAATTAATGCTGTCATAGACTATTATTTAAGCATCCATCACCGCGATCGAACAGAAATGGGCTGTATTATTCCTGCCCTTTCCGTAGAAATAGCCCACTCTTCCGAAGAAATCCGGCAGATATTCACGCAGGAGCTGGAACGAATGATTACGTTTATCTCCAATTTGGTGGGAATGGATCTGTCCAAAGCTAGGGCATTGTTCAGCAGCATGGTCGGTTCTCTTGTGCTTGCACGTTCAGTTAATGATCCTGAACTGAGCGACAACCTTCTCTCGGCAGGCAAACAACACGCCAAAGCGCTGGCTAACAGTTGAATGTAAACATGTTTTACGTATGCAAAAAAGCCGCTAAACACCAAGAAATCCTTGATGTTTAGCGGCTTTTTCCTATGGGTCTAAACTCAAAACGGGGGTAGCGATTTGTTAGAGATTCGAAGTCTCCACCTGCAAATATCAGTTATGTTCCAAATCGTTTACGGTAACCGCATTTGCGGCACAGCTCTTCCACCGCTTCTCTCTTGGAGAACCCGAAGTACAAGCGATTTGCACGTTCCCCTTCAACAATGTCGGAAAAAGATTGCTCATGCACGTTACCTAAATTGATAACGCCTTCACCATCAAGACAGCAAGGGACAACCGTTCCATCCACCAAAACCGCCGCCTGGCTGCGAAGCGCATGGCAAAAGCCTTTTCCGTCATCTTCCGGGGCACTGAGACTCGGCCATTCAAATTCGTGATCCTGATTCAAATAAACGTTTGGTGCGATTTTGACCCCACTGCCCGGTATCACTTTTTCCTCAATCCGGTAGTCTAACCCAAACTCTTGCTCCAGTCGCTCAAGTGTCTCCCGGTTGCGCTGACGCTGCACATTAGTCAAATTATCTTGAGTCAGGTTCCAGAGACGGAACGAAATAATGACGTTATGCTTCACAGCTTCCCTTACAAACGTAAAAATATTGCCCAAATACCCTTCCCGATCTACCGAGCCTTCATGCCCGTCAAAGCTGTGAAGCGAAAAATTCATCTGCCGTAGCGCGGGTTGGCCCAACAGCTTATGTCCGGTTTTGGGCAGCAGAGTGCCGTTGGTGGTAATATTCACTTTCAATCCTTTTTCATGAGCGCTTTCCAGCAAAAGATCAATCTTCGGATGAAGCAGCGGCTCTCCTTTTACATGCAAATAAATGAAATCCGTATGCGGCTTGACCTGGTCAAGAACGTCACGAAAAATTTCTGGATCAATAAATTTTTTAACACGCTGCGTCTGAGGGCAAAAGCTGCAAGCGAGATTACAGATACTTGTAATTTCAATATATACCTTTTTGAAAGTCTTCAACATGATTTCCCCATTCCAGCTACTATCCTGAACATCTGCTTATGCTCACTAATCTTATGATTATAACGGGTTATCACTGACAGGTAAATCATTTATGTTCGTTCATTTGCTCATCCTTTGCTGTCGTCAATTTGCTATTGACCTTAGGTCTGACCTAAGGTTTATAGTGAAGTTATTCAACTACACCATAAGGAGTCTTGTCATTGAAAGAACACATTACGATCAGCCAGCTTTCACAGCTTATGAATGTATCTGTACATCAACTGCGATATTTTGAAGAAAAGGGGATCCTGTATCCGTCATACACAGAAAAAAATCAATATCGAATGTACGGACTTCATGAAATTTATCAGCTTTCCCATATTTTATTACTACGTAAATTAAATGTCTCTGTGGGTCAGATTGAAGAATGCATGACTTCCTACGCTGCCGATGATTACAACCAGCTTTTAGAGGATTCGCTGCAGAGGGTACAGGATGAAATAACTAATTTGAAGTTGCTCGAACAGTTTATTCACAAAGTGCTAAAAGAACATCAAAACCTCACTCATCAGGACAATGAGTATCAGATTAGGCTGCTAGGTCCTCGACATTTAAAGCTGTGGTTTGCATTTGAGAGAGATCAAGAGCTCACTGCCAGGGATTTATTCGAACAACGACCCGCTCCACCTCAGTTATTTGAAAATGATCTGCATTATCTGTCTGGCTCTGGACAAGTGAAGCTGTGTTATGAAACGACAGATATGACAGATACAGCTGACTATATTCTGGAAGAAGGCAGCTATCTTTATAAGCATTTTTCCGTCACTGAAGACGACGAGATTGAGTATGAAATCCAACAATTAGAGCGCTATGTCACTCAGAACCAATATAAGTGTCAAAGCAAGATTATTCTAGTAGAAAAATCCTACCTATCCATGTTCGACAACAACAAGCTGCAATATGAGATTCAAGTAAAAGTAAAATAAACTTCTTAGAGTGCGGGAGGCCGTTACATGAGTCCAGAATCAATTGACATTGTTGCTTATCAAAAGCAAGATTATGAAGCTGTATGTAAGCTCTTAGTGGAATCATTTAAAACTAAATTTCAAGCTCTTGTTACACTGGAGGATAAGGATATACAGCAGTTACTCATGAAGGTCTGGGTTCAAGACCCTAATCCTTCAACCATGAAGCAATTTGTAGTTAAAAAGAACCAAGAAGTTATCGGTGTTCTCTCCCTCAAATGGAAAGCACCTTCCTCTTCGCTCCATAAAACAAAACCCATTTCTTGGGCTCCGCTCATAAAACAGTTTGGCTGCTTCAATGTATTTAAATTTTTGACAGGTATGCATGTGCTGGAATATAAGCCTGCCGCAGATGAGTGCTATATTGATCATTTGGCGATTCACTCAAGTCATCGTAATCAGGGAATAGGACGACGTTTTCTAGCTTTCGCACAGCAATTTACGGTTGAATCCGGTTTTCATGTGTTGACGCTTCATGTAGCGCATAAGAACCAAGGGGCCATCCGTTTGTATCAGAAACTAGCGTTTGAAGTAGAACAATCCAAATGCAATGGGTTGCGGCATTTTTGGTTCAAGGAGCCTGTATGGCATCTGATGACTTGGAAAGAAACTAGACTGCATTCGAGGAGAGAACACCGTTGAAAAAAACTTCCAAGCTTACCCTTGGTATTGCGTCAGGTCTAGCTGTTGCCTTAATATTGATTATTCTATATCAAAATTCCTACAAGATGACGGAAGAAAAAATACAAATTACGACTCCTACAGGGGTATTAACGGGTACATTAGCTTTGCCTAAGGACTACTTGGGAAAGATTGGACTGGTTGTTTTTGTCCATGGGGATGGTCCTATCAATGACACATATGATGATGGATACAAACCACTGTGGGAAAGGTTCGCTTCCAAGGGTTACGCCTCCTTATCCTTGAATAAGCCCGGTATTAATGGCGCTCCTGGAAATTGGCAGGATCAAAGCATGGAGAACCGGGCACAGGAGATCCGATATGCAATAGACTGGGCGAGAACCTTATCGATGATTGATAAGCAAAAAATCGGCCTATGGGGAGCCAGTCAAGCAGGATGGGTCATTCCGAAGATCGTTAAAAAGGAGCACAATATTGCTTTCAGCATCCTTGTATCGCCCGCCGTGAACTGGATTACACAAGGGCAATTTAACACCAGAAAAGAGATGGAACAGGAAGGGGCTACTCCGCAAGAAATTACAAATAGATTGGACTACAATCAACAGATTTTGCAATTACTAAAAAAACAAGCATCTTATGAAGAATACCTGAAAATAGCCAACCCAGACAATTTGATTTCCAAAGAAAGATGGAGCTTTATAGGCAAAAATTTCCAGTCTGATTCCACCGAAGAATTAGGCTACTTTAATTCTCCTGTACTCTTGGTTCTGGCTGGAAAAGATATTAACGTTGATGTAAAAGATACTGAACGAGTATATCGACAGAAGGTGCCTTCAGAGCTGCTGTCCGTCATCCATTTACCTGAAGCCGACCATTCCATGATGAATGAAAAAGTCGCACATTCAAAATCTCTAACTTTTTTAACAGCCGTATTTTTCCCCAGAAAATTGGTAAATGATGAGTACTTGAAAATCCTCACCGATTATGTCAGCCAGCGTTAAAAGTATTTTAGTACCTCGCTGTAATGCTGGCAGTAACCAATTCGGGCTATTTAATTTACTGAATACAAAATACTGCAATCTCCTCATAGATACAACGTATCCTATCTTGGAAATCGCAGTCATGGTAGTACTTCGAAATCAGAACTTATAAACTAATAAAAAACGACATCTCTGCCGTTTTTTAAGGATTGATATTGCGGGACTCTAGCTATCTAGCTCTGGAATACCTGAATTAACCTACCCGACTTCGCGTCGGAGCTACTTCCTAAGCAGTAAATAAGCAAAATAAGGCACACCTATTAACGACACCATGATGCCCGCTGGAATACCGTCGGGAGCTGTGAGATTGCGACCGATCGTGTCCGCGGTTAACAGCAGCCAGCAGCCAAGCAGAACAGCGACGGGAATGAACAACTGATTGCGTGGCCCGATCAGGGCCTTGGCCATGTGCGGGGCCATCAACCCAATAAACGCGATACCGCCCGTGACGGATACCGCAGATGCAGCCGCTGCGACCGCCGTCAGAATGAGAACGAGGCGTTCCCGTTCAAGCTTCAGACCGACGCCAATCGCTGATAGTTCGCTCAAAGCAAGAAGATTGAGCCGCTGAGACTTTTACAAGGTAAACGGTATAAGCAGGATCAGCCAGGGAAGCAGCGCCCAAATGAACGGCCAGTCTGTGCCCCATATATTGCCCGCAATCCATTTCGCGATAAAATCGACCTTCGCGTTCCGCCGAGGAGATGATTACGATCATGATCCCCGACAGCGCAAGGGAGAAACCAACCCCCACCAGTACAAGCCGGATGGGATCAAGTCCGCTCGTTCGGCTATACGAGAAAATATAGATCAAAGCTGCTGTTACCAATGCGCCAATAAAAGCGACAAGCGCAGAACATAGATGAACGATCCGACATCAATCGGGAAATACAGAAAGAAGCACGCAATTGCTACGCCCGCGCCAGAATTAATGCCGATGATGCCCGGGTCGGCCAAGTCGTTGCGGGTGATACTTTGCAGAATGGAGCCTGTCAAACGACAAAGACGAGTATCCCCAGGCTATGCTGGCTATAGCTGTTAGAATGATTAGCCCTAAACTGGCGAGCAGGATCAGGCGTTGTTTTCGAACAAGGGCGGATAGAATCATAAGAAAGCTTTACCTCCTCTACGCACGACGAGCAGAAAGAAGGGCAAGCCTAGCATCGCCACGATGGCTACCACTGGCGTCTCGTAAGGTGCATTAATCGTGCGACCCAGCGTATCTGCGAGCAGCATGAACGTAGCTCCCGCAAAAATCGAAAAAGGCAGGATATAACGATAATCGGTGCCAACCATCTTGCGGACGATATGAGGAATCATTAGACCCACGAATGCCATGTTTCCGACAAGCGCAACCGATGCGCCCGTAATCACAATAACAAGAACGAACAGGATGGATTTGATCCATACCAGATTTTTCCCCAATCCTGCCGCCACTTCGTCACTCAGGCTGAGAATACTCAGTTGGTTGGAAAGCATCAGCGCTACCATAATGCCGAGAAGGATGACGCTCCCTTCCGTGAGCTCGTACATTTGATCATTAATTCTGAGAATGCCTTTGCCGCTGGCAATTGCAATCAGCACTGTTACACTCTCATTAATCTTATACATCGGAAAATTCGAGGTGCTTTACAGCGAATGAATGCTGTCAGCAGTATATAAAGGAAAATGGGACTCTGCCCACTCCGAGACAACGTTATCCACAAGCAAAGCCTCCATTACAAAATATTGAGGAACGTCTTTCAGTCCTCTGCGTTCTACTAA
Source organism: Paenibacillus sp. PvR008 (assembly GCA_040544055.1). Taxonomy (GTDB): domain Bacteria; phylum Bacillota; class Bacilli; order Paenibacillales; family Paenibacillaceae; genus Paenibacillus. The sequence continues at coordinate 78,097 of JBEUOG010000014.1, read as the reverse complement.
GCAAAAAAAGTCCAATTATATAGCATAAAACGATATCTATACTATAAATGATCAAATCTTTTTCATGCTACGGCTATTCTCTAAATTCCACATCTTGGTGCAGATATGCTTAAAATCTTTGCACTTTCAGTTAATGTCCTATGATGCAAACGGACAGCTATCTTTCATACGTTCAGATGGAACTATACTCATACTTGCATATGTGATAAGTAGCCCCAAAAAGCAATCCACTTTAACGAGTTCAGACTGCTTTTTGCGATGCTGTTATAATCCTATTTTTTCAGGCCCCTCGTTAGTTAGTTTTACGGATTCAATTGACCTGAACCCCACCTTAGATTTTTACAAAACAGTCCTCAGTTTACCGCTGTAATCCATAAAATCAGGTCATATTGTTAAGAAGACTTCTTTGTTGTAGTAATTCTTTCGTACAATTCCAAAGTTTATTTTGCATAGCAATATCTCCACCGGGGCCTACAGGTACAATCGAATGTCCGGTTCCGACATTAAAATACCCTCCTGTAACCGCCTGGTACTGCGGATCCACAATTAAACGAGTCATAATATCAGCTCCTCTGCGTGGATCACCAATATGAAAAAAATTCAAAAAACGCTCAAGCATTGATGCAAACCATAGCTCACGTCCAAGACCTGTAACATTAAACCCTGGATTCAGAGCGTTAACAGTGATCCCCGTTCCAGTCCATTGACGTGCCAGTTCACCAGTAAACATAATGTTATACAGCTTGGTTTTCCCATATATTGCAGACGAGCCTCTGGGAGTAAAAGGAGATATATTGGTCAAATCCTCAGGGAGCTTAAGCTTGCCATGATTGCGTGAAGCCTCAGAGGCAACATTTACAATTCTGGCGCTTCCTGCATTTTTCAAGGAATGCTGTAAGGCGTGCGTCAATAACCACGGTGCTAAATAGTTCACAGCTGTCATTTCTGCAAATCCCTCGGAGGTTACCCGTTGTTCGAATGCATGCAGTCCTGCATTATTCAAAAGCACATCTATTTTGGGGTATGCAGTTGAAATCTCGTTTCCCATACGTCTGACATCTTTCATTAAGGATAGGTCCCCGAAAAAAAAGTCTACTTTTGTTGAGGGCATCATATCTTTTATCATTTTTTTAGTAGCTTCAGCGCGATCCCTGCTCCTGGCTGTCATGACAAGATGAGTACCACGTTTAGCCAATTCAATCGCAACAAGTTGCCCCAGACCACTTGTTGCGCCAGTTATTACAACAATCGGATTAGCCGTCATATTGATTCTCCTTTGTACTGAATAGTCATTGTCAATGTAATTGGCCGTTCATTGCTTTACTCCGTTAGATCTGGCTCAAGTTTTGACATGCAGCTGTCACAGCCATATACTTGATATAAATCAACTATATTATTTTGATTGATATATGTCAATTAATTGACTTGAACTATTTACTTTATCAATTAAGGTTAGGTGAAATAGGATGAATGATGATCGACACAAAAATACGCCGAGAGGACAACTGGAATTGGAACTCGGCGAGCAAATCAATGCCCTCATAAGCGCCTCACATGCGCTAAATGTCAAAACTGCAGCACGTTTCGATCCTTCAATACAACCTGCGGGTTTCCATATTATCCGTTGGCTGTACTCATATGGCCCAACAAGCGCCACTATGCTGGCGGAATCGACAGCTATGGATCGCAGTTCGGTGAGCCGTCTCGTCAAACAACTTGAGCTTTTGGGTTATGTGAAAAGGGAAGCCTCCCCTGATGATCGTCGAGGAATACTTCTATCCCTCACTGAGCTTGGACAACAAAAGACGATGGATGCTCTAAAAGAGAAAGAATTTGTATTTTACGAACACATTTCAAGATGGGACGATGAACAACTTGAACATTTTATCGGAATGCTCAGGGACTTTAACGGATTTGATCACAAGTAACAAGTTCATTGAACATGAATGTTAGGATTGAGAGGCTTAACTTCAAGAAGGAAGCCTATCTTCTTATAAGGCAAATTGGGAGGTGCTTAAGTGAATGAACCCACATTGAAAAAGGCGATGGATTCAGTGGAGTTTCCAAGCCAAGATCGGGAAGCGCGGCGTTTGTACGAGGAACGACAAAAATTTCTGCATGACGAGGCTTCTGCTCTTGAATGGGCTACGGAAAATCCCTCAAGCCAATTCAAATGTAATGTAAAGGTTGAATGACCGCCTTTCTAAAAAGCATGGAGTAAAACTAAAGCAAACGCCGTGTCCTCTTTCAAGAGAACATGGCGTTTGCTTTTCATCAAGAAAATAGGGCCTTCTTTGACCAAACGTGTGATCACGAAGGAAAACGAAGCTAAATTCAAAACAAAAAAAACGACATTTCTGCCGTTTTTTTAAAGGATGGACTCTCAGGGACTCGAACCCTGGACCAATTGATTAAGAGTCAACTGCTCTACCAACTGAGCTAAGAGTCCATATTATTATGGTGGAGCCTAGGGGGATCGAACCCCTGACCTCATCGCTGCCAGCGATGCGCTCTCCCAGCTGAGCTAAGGCCCCGTTTTATATAATTTCAATCATCTGTTTGAAGCGACTCCTATATCATATAAAATTTTTACCCCTGTGTCAATACTTTTATAAAAAAATATAATCACCTTCCCGCCATAAACTAAGATACAGTCAGCGATCAGTCGCTGGCTGTATCTTTGGATAAAAGTGTTTTCAGTTCTTTCATAAACATGTTGATGTCTTTGAACTGCCGATATACGGATGCAAAGCGAACATAGGCCACTTCATCAACAGGATAGAGCTGTTCCATGACCAGCTCGCCGATCTGCTGGCTGTCCACCTCTGTAGCGGCTGTGTTGCGGATGGCGTTTTCCACCTGAGATACGATCATATCCAGTTGCTCGACGGATACGGGACGTTTTTCGCAGGCCCGAATGAGACCGCGCAGCATTTTATCACGGCTGAACTCTTCACGGCTGCCATCCTTTTTAATGACCATGAGCGGAGTCTCCTCCACCATTTCAAAGGTGGTAAAACGCCTGGCACATTGCTCGCATTCGCGGCGGCGGCGGATGGACTTGTTGTCATTCGCAGGCCGCGAGTCCAGCACTTTTGTTCCATTGTAGGCACAGTACGGACATTTCATAAATTCATCACTTCCTTTTTCCAATAAATTCTCTATACTTTTTCGTAATAATTTTGTCAAAACGGTTCATAATATGTTTACCACGTCGCGAGGAGGTGAACAACAATGGCACAAGGAAACAATGGGAACTCCAACAACCTGGTAGTCAACAGATCCTCCGGCGCTCTGGAGCAAATGAAATATGAAATCGCTCAAGAGCTGGGTATCAGCATTCCTCAAGATGGATACCAAGGTAACATGACTTCCTATGAGAACGGTTCGATCGGGGGCTACATCACAAAACGCCTCGTAACGATCGCCGAACAACAATTGGCAGGTCAATACCAATAATCGCGGTAACGCAGAAGTAACAAGAAAAAGTGTACGGATGGGCTGCTAAAACAGCCTGTCCTGCGCTTTTTTCATTTTAATGCCATCAGGCTGATGTGTCATGACATATTTACACGCAGCCTCGTCATCCATTAAAACTGATTATAAATTTTCGTGTATTGCCTGTAGTAGTAAATAACCCGCTGTACATAATGTCGTGTCTCGCCAAAAGGGATTTGCTTGATGGATTCTTCTTTTCCATCCCATACGCCCTTGTCCAGCCACTCCTGTACTTTACCGGGGCCTGCGTTGTAAGCCGCAACGATAGCTACCGGATTGTCCTTAAATTTCACCGACAGATTATGCACATACCAGGTTCCCAGCTCAATGTTGGTGCCCGGCTCGTGCTTGACGCTATCCAGCGGAACCTTTTGGATTTGGGCGCTGTCCATAATCCAATTCGCAGTATCGGGCATGATCTGCATGAGTCCCAGTGCACCCTTGTGCGACTGCTTGCTGGTTTTAAAGTTCGTCTCAACACGGATAATGGACGCCACTAAAAACGGGTCCACTTCATATGTCTGCGAATATTGCCGGATCTCATCCTTATACTGAATCGGATAGAACCACGACATCCAGTTTGAATTAAAAAACAGAATCAAGACAAACCCGACAAACAAAGTTAGCAGGACTCTTTTTTTGCGCAAAATATTCATGCAAGTCCCTTTCGCTGCCAGAATTGATCAATTTGCTGTTTTGTTTCAGCCTGTGTTCCGCTATTGTCGATGACGATATCGGCCAAGCTTCTTTTTTGTTCAATATCCATTTGCGCGGACAACCGAAGTCCGGCTTGTTCCTCGGTCAATCCATCTCTGAGCATCAGACGCTGGAGCTGCACATCGCGTGGTACGTATACCACCATAATTTCATCGTACAAACTCTCCAGCCCGGACTCATACAGTAGCGGGATATCTGCCAGAACGAGCTTGTCCGGATGTTCGCGCTCGTAAGATTCCATACGCGTACGCATTTCCTCACGAATCGCGGGATGTGTAATATCGTTAAGCGCCTGCCGCTGGACAGGGTCCCCAAATACAATCTCGCCCAGCTTTTTGCGGTGCAGAGTTCCGTCACTGTCCATCACAGCTTGTCCAAAATGCTGTATGACCGCCGCCAGCACCGGATGCCCCGGAAGCATCACTTCCCGGGCAATGGCATCTGCGTCGATCAGCAGCGCACCCTTGGCGACCAGTAGAGCCGACACGGTGCTTTTTCCGGTAGCAATACCTCCGGTTAATCCGATATTCATGCTCTTTCACCTCATAACAGCTTCAATATGCCCATCATAATCAGTAATAATGCCGGTAACACACCCAGCGCCTTCATAAATCGGAATGCCGACAGACAGAAACCTGCTTTCATACCTGCAATCAAAAATGTCCCGCTGAATAACGCAATAGCCAGCGAGGTAGCGAGTGGCTGGAAGCCCAGCATAGCTGCTCCCAATCCAGCACCGAACGCATCAACCGATAAAGCGATACCTAACCAAACCGCCTCCGTAGCGGATATACTGCCCGAACGGTCCATATCCGCAGCAGACGGACTTCGGAGAATCCGAATAACGAGACCCCATTTGCGGAATTCCAAAGAAAATACGGTCCGTTCCTCTTGTACTTCTAAAGATTTCTCCCCTACCAGAACATTACTGTTCTCAGGATCGGGTTCATCAATCAGATCCTCCTTGCGATGCAAGGATTGATACAAAGAGTAGCAGCCAATTCCAATCAGGATAACAGCGCCAAAAACGGTCGTATATACAGGAGACAGAACCTGGGACAACAACGCGCCTAGCTGCATGGATATGCCGATGACCAAACCTGAACATACTGAAATGATGACAATGGACAGCAGCGGAATTTTCATTTTACGCAGCCCATATGTAACACCGACTCCAAAACTGTCCAGACTTAGTGCAAATGCCAACAGCAGCAGGGCTCCCCAATGATTAGCCACTCCAATTCCCTCCCATTGCGAAGGAAGGGCATTAAAGCAGCCGGAACCCTTCGCAGTATTGGTACTTGGAATCAATATATGAAAGGTATGGGCTTTGGGTGACTGTACCTGTTTAACGCAGAGGCTGGCAGACCGGGCAATGATGTGTACCACGTCCGGCTACGACGGATTTTTCGATCAATGTACCACAGTGAACACAAGGCTTAACGCTGCGTCCGTAGATTTGCAATTGATGCTGAAAGTCGCCCGCTTCACCCTGCCCGTTGACGAATGATTTGATGGACGAGCCTCCGACCAAAATCGACGCGCTCAATGTGGAAATAATAGCTTCGTGCAACACACGAAACTGGTTTTCATCCAAACTTTTGGCTGGCTGTGCCGGATGTATACCCGCCTTAAACAACGACTCATCCACATAAATATTCCCGATGCCCACGACATATGACTGGTTTAACAGCGCAGCCTTGATCGAAGTCGAACGGGTCCCCACAGCGGTGCGAAGCGCCTCCGGTGTAAAGGACTCGTCCATCGGCTCCAGACCGAGCTTGTTCAGCGGCTTTTCCAGCAAATCCTGTCCTTCCGCAAATAAATGCATCGTGCCGAATTGGCGAACATCCTGATAGCGTAATTCCGTACCATCCGTAAAATGAAAGATAACGTGAGTATGCTTTTCCACAGGATCATTTTGCGAATACAGGCCATATCGTCCTTCCATTCTGAGATGGGAAACGAGCACCAGCCCGTCCAGCAGAATCCGCAAAAACTTCCCGCGTCTCTCCACTCCTGTAATGCGATGATCAGCCAATTCCATAGCAAAAGCGTGTATATCATCAGGCCGCTGAATGATGCGCGGCAGATTCACAGTCACATGATCTATATGTTTATTGACGATAAGCTCGTTTAACGTTCGTTTAATCGTTTCTACTTCCGGTAATTCCGGCATGATGTCTTCACCTCACCCTATATTATAACGGAAGCAGCGTTAAAAGGGGACTATCTACTCATTGAAATAACTTATTTCGCTTCATACCAATTCCTACCATAGCTAACTTCCGCTTTGAGCGGTACAGACAGCTTCAGCGCCGCTTCCATCGTAGCCGGGACGAGCTCTTTCATCGTTTCCATTTCCTCCGGCGGAACCTCGAAAACAAGCTCATCATGTACTTGAAGCAGCATACGGCTGCGAAGATTACGGTCGCGAAGCGCCGCGTCCATCTGTACCATCGCCAGCTTGATAATATCGGCTGCGGTACCCTGAATCGGCGTATTCATTGCGGTACGCTCCGCGAACGAACGCAGGTTGAAGTTACTGGCATTAATCTCCGGCAAATAACGTCTGCGTTCCAGCAGCGTTTTTACGTATCCGTCCCGCTTCGCATCCTTCACAATATCATCCATGTAGCGGCGGACGCCCTGGAACACGTCAAAATACTGGTCAATAAAGCGAGCCGCTTCCTTGCGCGTAATATTCAGGTTTTGCGACAAACCGTAATCACTGATCCCGTAGACAATCCCGAAGTTAACCGCCTTGGCAGAACGCCGCATGTTAGAATCTACGTCTTCCGCAGGAATGCCGAACACATCGGACGCCGTCTTCGTATGGATGTCCATATCTTGGACAAAGGCTTCCTTCAATCGCTCATCATCCGAAATGTCAGCCAGCACCCTTAGCTCGATCTGCGAATAGTCTGCCGCCAGAATAGACCAGCCCGGCTCGGACGGCACAAATACCTTGCGGATTTTGCGTCCCTCTTCCAGGCGAATCGGAATATTTTGCAAATTTGGAAATTGGCTGCTCAAGCGTCCTGTCGCCGTAATGGTCTGGCGGAAATACGTATGCAACTTGCCCGTTTTATCCGAAATTTCCTTAAGCAATCCTTCCACATACGTCGATTGGAGCTTGGCGATTTGACGATACTGCAAAATATTTTGCACGATATCATGATACGGTGCCAGCTTTTCCAATACCTCCGCATCGGTGGAGTATCCTGTTTTCGTCTTTTTGATAACGGGAAGACCCAGCTTATCGAACAAAATTTCTCCTAGCTGCTTGGGCGAATTCAGATTGAACTCCACACCGGCAATACTGTAAATCTCGCGCACCAGCGTTTCAATCTGGGCTTCAAATTCTTTACCCAAAGCGCGTAGTTCTTCCACATTCACCAAAATGCCCTGCTTCTCCATATCCGCCAAAATGCGAGACAACGGCATCTCCAGCTCATGGAAGAGCTTGTGCATTTCCGTTTTTTCCAGCTCAGCCTGCTGTACAGGCACCAACGCTTCAATCACCGCCGCCTTGCGCGCCACATGATCGGATAGCACATCTACGTCAGGCACTTTATATTTAGCGCCTTTGCCGAATACTTCATCGTCCGGACGAATCGAGGACAAGCCATACTTGGCTGCCAATCCGCTCAGTGACTGGTTCGCATCCGTCGGGTCTAGCAAATATCCGGCCAACTGTACATCAAACTCGGCTCCGGCAAATTCGATCCCGTGCCAATGCAAGACTAAATCCGTACGGTGCAGATCATGCCCCCGTTTTTTGCGCCCAGCATCGGCGAGCCATTCGCGGACAGGCTTGGCTGCATCATTTTGCAGTACATCCAAGGTCATAAAAAACTGTCGTCCGGCTGCGCCAAAGACCAGCCCCACAATTTTAGCATGATGCGGATTGTCGCCATGGGTCTCTACATGTAGCAAATCAACGGTATCCAACACATTTACCAGCTCGCTAATCCGCTGTTCGTCCAGTACAGTCACGTCAGCCGCAGCTTCCTCTACGTCTATTCCTGCACTGCCAACCTCTCCCGAAAAGGATAAACGCTCCAGCAAGGACTTAAACTCCAGCTTCGCCAGCGCAGGCCCCGCCGTTTCTGCTTGCAGCCCGCCGAAGACAACATCCTCCAGCTGCTTATCCAGCGTTACATCCCGATAGATGGTCGCCAAATCCTTGCTCATCCGTGCATCATCTGCATGCGTTTCGACGCGCTCTTTCATTTTGCCTTTCAGCTCATCCGTATGCGCCAGCACCTCTTCGACTGATCCATACTGATGCAGTAGCTTGAGCGCTGTCTTTTCCCCCACACCCGGAATCCCGGGAATGTTGTCCGACGTATCGCCCATCAGACCTTTGAGGTCGATGATTTGCAGCGGCTTCAAGCCATAACGCTCCTGAATCTGTTCAGGTCCGTATGCCTCCACCTCGGTAACCCCTTTGCGGGTCAAGCCGACAGTGACGTTGTCCGAAGCCAACTGAAGCATATCCTTATCTCCGGTAACCACCAGCACGTTAAAACCAGCTTCGTCGGCGGTTTTAGACAGGGTTCCAATGATATCGTCCGCCTCATAGCCATCCAGCTCAAACTGGGCAATGCTGAAGGCGGTCAGCAGCTCTTTCAGCAGCGGGAATTGTTGGGACAGCTCCGGCGGTGTTTTCTCCCGTCCACCCTTGTAATCCTCGTATCCTTTATGGCGAAACGTTATTTTTCCGGCATCAAAGGCAACCAGTATATGCGTCGGCTTGTGCTCCTCCAAAAGCCGCAGCAACATCGTTGTAAATCCGTACACCGCGTTCGTCTGCTGTCCGCTCGAATTCGTTAACGGCGGCATAGCGAAAAACGCCCGGTAAATGATACTGTTGCCATCTATAAGCATGAGTTTATCCATTTAGCACCTCGCAAGTTCATCAATGCATTCAAAAGGTTCTTTCGTTTTACGCATTCCTTTTCCTATCTTAACATAAAGGCTCCTTTTTCAGAAAAAAACGGCTGTTTCCTAACCAGATTCGCCTTTTGCATAAAGACAAGTCTGGGTCAGAAACAACCGCTATATACCTAAAAAGCCCTACTGGTTCAAATCCGGCCGCTCCCCTGTCACGAGATATACGGTGCTTTCACCGATATTCGTCGCATGGTCACCAATCCGCTCAATATATCGTCCAACGAGCAGTTGCAGCATGGCTTGAGAAGCCTCCGTCGGTTTTTCTACCATAAACGCATACAAATCGCTGATCATATGGCTGTACATGGAATCCACACGATCATCCTTTTTAGCCATTTTATAAGCCAGATCTGTATTTTCATCCAAATAAGATGTAATGGCGTCGTCAATCATTTCTTTAACAATCGAAGCCATATGTGGAATATCCACCAGCGGCTTGATGATCTGCTGCCCTTCCAGACGCAGCGTGACCTTGGCAATATCGAGTGCCAAATCCCCCATCCTTTCCAGATCACTGGAAATTTTAAAAGCAACAATGATCCGGCGTAAATCCTTGGCTACCGGCTGCTGGGTAATAATGAGCTTGGAGCCCATATCGAGAATGTTCTCTTCCAGCGCATTGAGGGATGCATCATTTTTGACCACCTGCTGGGCCAATTCCGTATTATTGGTCTGCAAACATTCGATGGCCTGATCGAGTGCCTTCGATACATGTGCACCCATTTCGCGCAGTACGGCTCTCAGCTCATCTAATCCTTCATCAAAACCTTTTCTGCGTATCATTTCGAAGTCACCCCTCCTGGCATTACTAATCTGGTTGGCTTTAGCCGAATCGGCCGGAAATATAATCTTCCGTACGGGAATCCTGCGGCGTGGAAAACATCGTCTCTGTATCCGCCGCCTCTACCACGACACCGTTCAAGAAAAACGCAGTCCGACCGGACACACGAGCCGCCTGATGCATGTTATGCGTCACCATGACGATCGTATACCTGTCACGCAGCTCTTGAACCAGTTCTTCAATCTTCATCGTGGAGATCGGGTCCAGCGCTGACGTCGCCTCATCCATAAGCAAAATATCCGGCTGCACAGCAAGCGCCCGGGCAATACACAGACGCTGCTGCTGTCCACCGGACAAGCTCAGGGCTGAACGCTTGAGAAAGTCCTTAACCTCTTCCCAGAGTGCCGCCTGCCGCAAGCTTTGCTCAACAAGTTCGTCCAGCTTGTCCTTTTGCCGGACTCCGTGCAGACGCGGGCCGTACGCCACGTTATCATAAATAGATTTAGGAAACGGATTAGGCTGTTGAAAAACCATGCCCACCTGCTTGCGCAGGGCTTCTACTTCCATTGTATCACCATATATATCCTGACCTGCGATACTCACCGTACCTTCAATACGCGTTCCTGGGATCATATCGTTCATCCGATTCAGCGTACGCAGCAAGGTAGATTTGCCGCAGCCGGACGGTCCGATGAAGGCTGTTATCATTTTTTCAGGAATATCCAGGTTTATATGTTTCAGCGCGTGAAAATTTTCATAATACAAGTTCAGCTTATCAATCCGAATAACGGAATCATTCATTGATTTATGATCTCCTTCGTGTTGCAGTTATGGTCCTCAAGCATTGCACCTGATTTGCACAATATGAAGATTATATAAGCTGTGTGTAAATTCAGTGTGGTGGATTTGTTAACGGTATGTAAAATGATCAGGGATTCAGCATAAGCTCCAGCTCCTGTGCAATCCCGGCTGCATTCAAAGCCGCTTCCTCTGCGGAACGGGACATTTCGTTGTTTTTGGTCTCAATTTCAGCAACGGCCTGCAACAGTTGGGTAAACGTTTGGGTTCCAGCGGATATATACCGGGAGCCGGTATTAATCTGCTGCATGCTCGTATCCGTCAGATCGGCAGTGTCACGCAGCATTTGTTCAACATCCGTAAGCAAGCTTGTAATCTGTGCGGAAAAGGCTTTCGTTTGTAGTGACATTTTCCGCACCTCCTGAGACACGATCTGGAAGCCACGCCCATGCACGCCGGCATGTGCTGCTTCTATTGAAGCATTGATTGCTAGCAGTCCACTCTGATCTGCGAGTGCGCGGATGGAGGAAGCCATGCCCGCAATGTCATTCAGCGATTGGGTTAGCGCTGTAATCTGATCATGCTGGCGCTTCATTTGCTCTGTGACTGCCCGATAGGAGAGCAGAACATCTTCCAGTTCCATTTTGCCACGGCGGGATAATTCACTCATCGAACGGGTTAGACGCACACTGTCACCAGCCTCTTTAGCGGCATCCAGCACAGTTGTCTGAATCCGATGGACACCATCATAGCTATGCCGAACCACGTTGCCTCGGTGCTTGTCCGCCTCTCTCTGCATCCGCTGAACGACGGACAAAATATCACGAATGGTCAGTACGCCAAGCAACCGCGTACCTTCCTTAATCAGCAGGCAATCATAAAATCGTTGATCTTCGCGCAGCATCGCCTGCTCTACAATGTCCGATGCCGGGCTTTCCAGATCCACAATTAATGTATCGGGGTCGGCAAATATGGCCGCAGGCTTGTCATAAAACAAAGCCGCAGCAAACCTGCCCGTAAAATGGCGGTTATACGCATCTCTCATAATAATGCCCAACGGAAGGCCATTTTTATCAACGACAATGACACAAGGAATGTCTTCTTGCGTTTTCATAAGTGCTAACAGCTCTTTACAAGACATATCCGTACCAATGATCGGAACCTCCCTGCACGGCACGTAGGTGGTAATGGGCTTGTTGGATTCACGTTCAATCACGGCAGTGGAAATCGACTGGGTCTTTGGTTCCGTTATCATCGTTCTGAAGTCCCCTTTTTTTGACTACTTGAAGTGACGGGAACATCATATCGGTCATTTGTTGATTGTAACGTCTGTTTATGTTAGCGAAATGTAAAATCACGAAATGTACACAAAAATCGTCGAATACAAAAATCAAACACAAAGAAAAACGCTCCTCATTTATAGCAAATGAGAAGCGCTTCTTTTTTTATTAACAACCAGCTTGTATCCGACTCCACGAATCGAATCAATATGAACCGAATCGGGGTCCAGCTCCAGCTTTTTGCGCAATGAGCTAACATGCACATCCACCGTCCGTTGACCGCCGATGTAGTCAAAGCCCCAGACCGCGTTCATCAGATCGTCGCGAGTCAATACCACGCCCGGCTTACGGGACAAGTAAAGAAGTACCTCAAATTCCTTGGGTCTTAAGCTGATGGATTGTCCTCCGAGAATCACTTCATATTTTTCAGGATAAATCTCCAGCTCGCCTAATTGAATTTTGGAGCCGTCTTTCTGATCGGATAGCACGCCTTCATCCCCGCCGGAAGTACGACGCAGCACCGCAGTTACGCGGGCCAGCAGCTCGGAAACACCGAAAGGCTTCGTGATGTAATCGTCCGCTCCTGATTTCAATCCTTGGACAACCTCGGCTTCGCCGTTTTTAGCTGTTAAAATAATGATCGGAGTTGTCAGGCCCTGATGGCGAAGTCTGCTCAGGATATCCAGCCCGTTCATACCGGGCAACATCAAATCCAGCAGGATCAAATCGTAGGACTCTCTGGAGGCTTTTTCAAACCCTGCACTGCCGTGATCCTCCGTATCTACTTCAAAACCCTCTTGTATCAAATTGTAGGATAGCAATCTGGCAAGCGTTGGTTCATCCTCAATAACCAGCAAGCGTTGTCCCATAAATAAATTCATCTCCTGTTTACCTTTTAAAGGCGCATTGGTCAAAATTCCAAAATCTTTTCCATACTCATGCGACACCCGTATATTTTATCACGGCATTGTTAACAGAATGTAAAAAACGATCTAGTTCATTCTTCCTGTTGCAACAACGGCAATTCAACCGTAAATGTCGTGCCCAAACCAAGCTCGCTTTCTACGGAAAGCACCCCATGATGCAGGTCCACCAAATGCTTGACGATAGACAATCCCAGACCGGTTCCACCCGAGTTGCGCGAACGTCCTTTGTCCACCCGGTAAAAACGCTCAAAGATGCGCGGCAGGTCCTTCTTCGGAATCCCGATGCCTGTATCGCTAACCGTAAATACGACCTTCTCCGTGTCATTCTCCCGCTGCACCGTTACAACCTTGATTTTCACCTTGCCACCGTCGAGTGTGTAATTAATGCCATTGGACAGAAGATTCAGAAAAATCTGCTGGAGCTTATCTTCATCGGCCTCCATAAACAGTTCATCCGGGACATCCATATGCAGTGTAATTCTTTTTTTGGCAGCTACATTATTCAATTTTTCCAGCAATGATTCTATAAACGAGGACACTTGAACCGGAGAGCAATCCAGCGGAGAACGCTTGGATTCAATTCTGGACAGCTCCAGAATGTCGCCGATCAGCCGATTCAGCCGTTCGCTTTCATCATAAATAATTTGCAAAAAGGAACGGGATGTTTCTTCATCCTTAACCCCGCCGCCGAGCAACGTTTCAGCAAAGCCCTTGACTGCGGCAATCGGCGTTTTTAACTCATGAGAAACGTTCGCTACAAATTCGCTCCGCATATTTTCCAGCCGCCGAATAGCTGTAATATCCTGCAAAAGGAACAACATACCGCGATATCCGCCTTCATCCTCATACATCGGCACACCATCGAGCAGAATCAGCCGTTCCTCGGGATTATACAAATGGACCTCACCGTGCAGTCTTTCACGGCTTTGTATACTGCCTTCGATCAGCTTCGTCAATTCGTAGTGCTTTTTCAGCTCATGATACGGCTTGTCCGTCACCCGTTTGCTATTGACACCGAGCATCCGCTCAGACTCACGGTTTACAAGCGCAATGCGCTCTCCGGCATCAATCATAAGAATCCCTCCGGTCATATTACTCATGACGCTCTGAAGCAAATCCTCATTATCTCGAATCGTTTTCATTTGGTTCTGCAGGCTGTCCGCCATGCGGTTAATCGCTTCACCCAGTTGCCCTACCTCATCCCGGCGCTGTATGCCAACTCTTGCGTCATAATCCAGCCCGGAAATACGATTGGCTACGCCTGTAATATGCTCAATAGGCGAGGTTAGGCCACGTGCGATACGGTAACTGACCAATCCAGCGGCAAGGAACAACAAGACTAGACCAATGCCAATCGCCGTCCAACCGCGCTGCACACCTTCCTCCACCGCCTTCAGATTCATGGACAAACGGATATATCCGTCGAACCCCTTGTCGGATACGACAGGCTCTGCCACATATAGCATATTTCGCTGCAAAGTTTCACTGTAGCGTATCGTCTGTCCGATTCCTTTTGACGCGGCTTCCCGGATTTCTTCACGTGATGCATGGTTCTCCATCTTGCGCGGATCGCTTAGTGAATCGCCAACCACCGTTCCATCCTTGCGAATGAAGGTCACTCGTGAGTCCGTCAGACGCGCAATTTCCTTTGCCTTTTCCGAATAGTAGGAGACGTAATCGGTACTGGAAAGAGCGCCTGCGTTGACAAAAGGAAATGTAGCACGAAGCAGGTCAATCTCACGCCCCATATTTTCCTCAAGCACCTTCATGTTCGAGTTTTTAAAAATTTGTCCCATGGTGATGCCAGCAGCAAGGACAGACACGCCGATCAAAATCAGCATAATCAAGGTAAGCCTGAACCGAAACGACTTCATACAATATGCCCATCCTTTAGTTGAGTAGAGATTTTTATGATTCATAACAACTATGTAAGTTAAGTCCCATTCTACAGGCTACCTGCTTTTTGTTCCACTGTTAAAAAGGAAAAAAGGTCAGGGCACACGCTGCCCCAACCTCTCTCTTATCCGTTTACGACTTCGCCGCCGTTGATATGGATGACCTGCCCGCTTACATAAGATGAATCATCTGAGGCGAGGTACACATAGGCTGGCGCCAATTCCTCTGGCTGACCGGGACGTTTCATCGGCTGCGCACCTCCGAATTCGCTGACGGTCTTGGCATCAAAGGTCGAAGGGATCAGCGGTGTCCAGACCGGACCCGGTGCTACAGCGTTTACCCGAATGCCTTGATCGACCAAATTGAGCGAAAGGGAACGGGTGAATGAAGTAATCGCCCCTTTGGTGGATGAATAATCAATGAGTGTCTTGTTCCCGGCATAGGCCGTAATCGACGTGGTATTAACGATGGCACTGCCTTTCTTCAAATGCGGCAATGCCGCTTGCGTCAGGAAGAACATGCCGAAAATGTTCGTGCGGAATGTACGCACTAGCTGTTCTTTCGTGATATCCTCCAGCTTTTGCTGTGGATGCTGCTCTGCGGCATTGTTCACGACAATGTCCAGCTTACCCAGCTCGTTAACCGTCTGTTGAACTGCTTTTTTGGCAAATTGATCATCTCCGATATCTCCGGGGAGCAGCACGCATTTGCGCCCCTCCTGCTCTACCTGACGTTTCGTTTCTTCTGCATCCTTGTGCTCGTTCAGATAGACGATAGCTACGTCAGCACCTTCTTTGGCATACGTGACAGCTACAGCCCGTCCAATTCCACTGTCTCCACCAGTAATAAGTGCAACTTTACCTGTTAGCTTGCCAGCGGCTTTGTAAGTTGATTTTTCAAACTGGGGTGCAGGCGACATTTTGGACTCAATCCCCGGTTGCTGGTCCTGATGCTGTGGGGGCAAGGTTTGCTGAGGTTGGTTACTTTTAGGCATTCTACATTCTCCCTTCAAAATCAGATATTTTTTAGGATGCAACATTTGCACCCACTCTACTCCTGATTTACCACACGGGCTTGTACGTTAAACGAAAAAGGAGCATGAAGTTCGTTGGACGCACAAAAAAAACGGCTTGTGCTTATTCAGCACAAACCGCTTTTTTCAATTTAGCATTTGACATCATTCGATTGCAGCCACTCGCAAAATGCTTAATTAAATAATATGGCTGTATACCATTAGAAACGTAATCAGGATCAGGAAGACGGCAATCAGTGTACTGAACATTCGCATTTTGCCAGCGTATTGCGTAATAGGCTGTTGGTTACGAATCGCTTCCAACGACAACCGTAACGGCTTACCCATGGCACCCGCGATGCCAGAAATGGCGAGAAACAACAACAAAACGACCACGATCCAGGCCACAGTATATGAACCCCAGTCAAAAAACATATAGATACCGCTAACAAGTACAAGGATCAGGGCGAATTGAGCCAAACGGTTCAATAGCTGAACAGCCGATATTGTCCCCTCCTGCACGGTAGGAGCCAATTTGTCGATTTTGCCCACGACGAAGGGGAGCAATAAATAAAAACCCATCGCCAGCGAACCGATCATGTGAATAAAAAACATTCTTTACAACCTCCATTTCTTTGTTTTGATACAAACTCTTTTTCCATAGAACGATCATATTCCAACGAGTAGACTACCATCATTTCAGTGTTTTGGGACATGCTTTTCTATGTACACTATCAATGCATACGAAATCTATTATACCGGGGAAGCAGGACAAAGCAAAGGAAGACGGTGAGAAAAGTTTCAGCTAGGGTGGAGTGCTGGAGAGGCTCCGCGAACGGAACGTTGCTACCATCGCTGTTGTCTCCAGATTTTATTGGATATATTTGATATGGTATAAATCCGGAGACAAAGGCGAGCGCTTACGCTTGTCCGCAATCGTTCCGTCCGCTCCGCCAGTGCCAGCAAACCCAAGCTGAAATTTTCAGTAATTAGAGGAAAAGGAAGAAAACAAATAGATTACTTATATACTACTTATAAAGCGAAAAGAGGTGTCCGCCAGCCATGACTATGGCTGGCGGACACCTCTTCAAGTAAAAGTATACCGTTTTAATAGGTAAGCTAGCTTATATGGTTACTATTTTAATTACATTGCGGACTGATTCGGCGGATTGATCAAGCGCTACTTTTTCTTCAGCGGTCAATTCCAGCTCGAACACCTTTTCGATGCCATTACCACCGAGAAGTGTCGGTACGCCGAGGAACAAGTCCTGATAACCGTACTCTCCCTCCAGATAGGCAATGACCGGGATAATACGTTTTTTGTCTTTTACAATCGATTCTGTCATCTGCGTAAGCGAGGCTGCCGGGGCATAATATGCGCTACCGTTGCCCAGCAGGTTAACAATCTCACCACCGCCAACACGCGTCCGTTGTACGATCGCTTCGATACGTTCCTTCGAAATCAGTGTTTCGATAGGGATACCACCGACGCTGGAATAGCGTACAAGCGGCACCATATCATCACCGTGACCACCCAATACGAAGCCACGCACGTCCTCGACGGATACGTTCAGTTCCTGTGCAATAAAGGTACAATATCGCGCCGTATCCAGCACACCAGATTGGCCGATGACCCGATTTTTCGGGAAACCGAGCGTCTGGTATGCGGTATAGGTCATGGCATCGACCGGATTACTCAGAATAATGACGATAGAATCTGGCGCGTACTTCTTCACGTTTTCACATACGGATTTTACAATCCCTGCGTTCGTATTTACCAAATCGTCACGGCTCATGCCCGGCTTGCGCGCAATCCCTGCTGTAATAATAACGATATCCGAGTTGGCTGCATCCTCATAATTGGAAGTGCCTGTGACCTGGCTGTCAAATCCCTGGACCGGACTGGCCTCCAAAATATCAAGCGCCTTGCCTTTGGTCGGATTCTCAAGTTGCGGAATGTCGATCAGAACGATATCTCCTAGCTCCTTTTGAGCAAGCAGCAATGCGGTAGTGGCACCGGTAAAACCGGCGCCAACAATGGATATTTTTTTACGTTGAATGGTCACGTGGCATTCCCCTCTTTACAGGTTACTAATAATGGTATCTGCGAACTCGGAGCATTTCACTTGTGTAGCGCCTTCCATCAGACGGGCAAAGTCATACGTTACGATTTTCTGATTAATGGACGTTTCCAGTCCTTTGTAAATGAGGTTTGCCGCTTCGTGCCAGCCCAGATGCTCAAGCAGCATCACGCCGGACAAAATAACAGAACCAGGGTTCACGACGTCTTTGTCAGCATATTTTGGCGCTGTACCGTGTGTAGCTTCAAAGATAGCATGCCCAGTTACATAGTTAATGTTCGCACCCGGAGCGATACCAATTCCACCGACTTGAGCAGCCAGCGCATCGGACAGATAATCCCCGTTCAGGTTCAGCGTAGCAATAACATCAAATTCGGATGGACGAGTCAGCACTTGTTGAAGTGCAATGTCAGCGATCGCATCCTTGATGATGATTTTACCTGCATCTTCAGCTGCTTTTTGAGCTGCATTTGCCGCATCCTCACCGTCTTTTTCTTTGATTGCATCATATTGAGCCCAAGTGAATACTTTATCTGCAAATTCTTCCTCAGCCACTTCATAACCCCAGTTTTTGAAGGCACCTTCGGTAAATTTCATAATGTTGCCTTTGTGTACGAGCGTTACGCTCTTGCGTCCGTGGTCAACAGCATACTGAATGGCTGCACGCACCAGACGTTTTGAACCCTCGGAGGAAACCGGCTTGATCCCGATACCTGACGTTTCAGGGAAACGGATTTTGTTCACACCCAGCTCTTGTTGGAGGAACTGAATGACTTTTTTCACGTCCTCGGAGCCTTCGGCATACTCGATACCAGCATAAATATCCTCGGTATTCTCACGGAAAATAACCATGTCCACCAATTCAGGACGCTTCACCGGAGACGGAACACCGTTAAAGTAACGAACAGGACGCAGACATACGTACAAATCCAGCTCTTGACGCAATGCCACGTTCAAGGAACGAATACCGCCACCAATCGGTGTCGTAAGCGGACCCTTGATGGCTACAATATACTCACGGATGGCTTCCAAAGTATCGTTAGGCAACCACTCGCCGTATGTATTGAAAGCTTTCTCACCAGCGAATACTTCATACCAGGCAATCTTTTTGGTGCCGTTATATGCTTTATCTACAGCTGCGTCCAGTACGCGCTTGGATGCTTTCCAGATGTCGCGGCCTGTGCCGTCGCCTTCGATAAACGGAATAACCGGATGATTCGGAACCTGTAGTTGACCGTTATCAATCGTAATTTTTTCGCCTTCAGTTGGGAGCTCAAACTTTTCAAATTTCGCCATAAGTTCCTTTTCCTCCTCAGATATGAATGGGTACAGGGCGAAAGACGTGATCTTCATCATAGACAAAAACACGCATCTCTCGCCGTTCCTTCTATTGTACCTTATTTTTAAAATTCAGGGTATACAACCTCAATATTCCTACAACAAGTGATTAGCGCAATTCCGGAGATACATACTTTTGGTCAATCGGACCTGTGTATTCAGCTCGCGGACGGATCAGACGGTTATTTTCGTACTGCTCCAAAATGTGCGCAGTCCACCCGGATACACGACTCACGGCAAAGATCGGTGTGAACAGGTCTCTTTTGATACCCAGTTGGGTATAAACAGAGGCAGAGTAAA
Source organism: Paenibacillus sp. PvR008 (assembly GCA_040544055.1). Classification (GTDB taxonomy): domain Bacteria; phylum Bacillota; class Bacilli; order Paenibacillales; family Paenibacillaceae; genus Paenibacillus. The sequence goes on along the minus strand of JBEUOG010000014.1, from coordinate 58,511 downwards.
AATCAACATTCGGCTTCAAGCCCTTTTGTCCTGTCACAATTTCCTCAATTCGAACCGAAATATCGAACAACGCCGTATCGCCGTTCATTTCGCCCAGCTCGCGGGACATTTTGTACAGATGTTTGGCTCGCGGATCACCGTTTTTATAGACACGGTGTCCAAAGCCCATAATTTTTTCGCGGTTATCCAGTTTGGCCTGAATATACGAATCCACCTGATCCAAACCGCCGATTTCCTCCAGAGTTTTGGCAACAGCTTCGTTGGCTCCGCCATGCAGTGGTCCCTTCAAAGCTCCGATTGCCGACGTAATGCCGGAATAAATATCGGACAGCGTTGCTACCGTTACACGCGCAGCAAAGGTCGAAGCATTCAATTCATGATCGGCATGCAGCACAAGAGCCTGATCGAACGCTTTGATAGCCGTCTCTTCCGGGTCCTTGCCGGTCAGCTGATACAGAAAGTTTTCGGCGATGGAAACACCTTTCTTGGGCGCAATCGGCTCCAGCCCTTCGCGCACGCGCGCTATGGCCGCCACAATTGTGGGCAATTGCGCCTGAAGCTTGACGGTTTTGATCACATTGGACTCTCTGGACATATCATCCGCCTGTGAGTCATACAAGGCGAGAGACGATACGGCTGATCTTAGGGCAGCCATCGTGCTCAAATCTTTCGGGTACAACTTTAATTGAGTAATAATTTCATCCGGAATAGCAGCGTATTCGCTTAACTGTTTGCGAAGCTCCTGCAATTGCGCTTGATCAGGCAATTTTCCGAACCACAATAAATAAGCTACCTCTTCAAAAGCGGCGTTAACAGCCAAATCATCAATGTTATAACCCCGATACGTGAGAACGCCATCTACGATAGAGCTTATGGAGGAAGTGGTCGCTACGATCCCTTCCAGACCTTTAGTCGCTGTCATCGTTACATCTCTCCTTTGTAAAAACATTGTGAACGGACTTGCAATGTAAACATTTTCAAAAGTAAGATATGCCTTTTAAATAGCTGTATAATGTTAATGCCATATGTCAATATTTAAACCTTCTTTCACTATACTGGATTTTGTCGTTTATGTGAACATCCAAGGCTATTCCAACACATTCAAATGTTTTATCGCTTCTATAAATAAATTTTTGAAACCCCTTACAAAATTTATTATTCCATTTGCACTTTTTTACACAGGTCTTGTCTCACCCTCTTCTCGCATATGTATAGTAAAGCACTTATTTCATGGAATACAACTGTAAAAGAAAGGAGCCGTGAGAGCTTGAGCCGCTTGATCCTAAATCGCACATTTCGCGCTCTGTGGGTCGCAGTCGTGATTACAGCTCTGTTGCTGGGGATATACGTGCTGTTCCCTCTCATCTATCCCTTCCTGCTCGCCTGGCTTGTGGCCTATGCCATGAATCCGCTGGTTTGCTTTCTGCGCAGCAAGGCCCGCCTGCCACGTTGGATGGCTGTCACAGTCTCGTTGTTTGTATATTTAGGCGGAATCGCCGTTGTCCTCTCTGCAGCCATAACGCGGATGGTTCGAGAAGTCATCAGGCTCACCATGACCTTTGAAGGGCATATTGAACATTTTAAAAGCCTGTTTATCGACTGGACTCAGAGCGATCTGATCCAAAATGTAATTAATGAAATTAACTATTTTATCCGAAACAACCCCGATTACTACCATACGATTAACAGCAATATTGATAAAACAACCCAAACGGTCAGTTCGGCTGTCACCACACTGGTTGCCCAATTTTTTAGTGGTATTCTGAATTTGCTGACCTCTCTGCCTAACATGGGGACGGTACTGATGGTTATTGTATTAGCAGCATTTTTTATCAGTAAGGACTGGGATCAACATAGCCGAATGCTCTCGAATACGGTTCCTGATACGATTCGCAAGCCCATGTCGGGGATATGGCACGATCTGCGCAAGGCGTTGTTTGGTTATTTGCGCGCACAGTTTATTATCATTTCCATTACGGCGGTGACCGTCATTATCGGACTGTTCATTTTGCGTGTAGAATCCGCCTTCACCATCGGTTTGATGATCGGGCTGGTTGATTTGCTTCCTTATTTAGGGGTTGGCATTGTGATGATTCCGTGGATTTTATATGCATATATGTCGGGTAATTTGGCATTAGGGGTAGGATTGTCGATCCTCTATATCATCCTGTTGGTTGGACGGCAAATTGTAGAACCTAAGGTGCTGGCCAGCAGCGTGGGTCTGAACCCGCTTCCGACCCTCATTGGGATGTTCATCGGGCTCAAGCTGTTTGGTGTGTTGGGACTGATTATCGGACCTGTGTCCCTCATTATAGTCGACGCGCTGAATCGCGCCAATGTCATTCAGGACTTGCGCAACTATATTCTTGCCGGAAGAGTCCGTTAAGATCATGTGAGTAGGAAAAACGGCAGCTTACGTCAAAACCGCCGAAACGTAATGCTGTCATTTTTCATTTTTTTCTCCAGCCACTTCAATAGAAAGCGTCGGTACAACGCACGTGTTAAAGGAAATACCAGTGTAAAACCAATGATATCGGTTAAAAATCCGGGGATAAGCAGTAAACTTCCACCGAAAAAAACACATAACCCATCCAGCATTTTGCGGCCGGGCATTTGTCCCCGATTCATTTCATTTTTCGCATCGGCAATGACCTTGCGGCCTTCAAATTGCATCATGGCGGCTCCGATCAGGGTCGTCAGAATGATGAGGATAATCGTTTTACCCGCTCCAATCCAGTGACTTACCCATATAAACCCGTACAGCTCTGCCAGAGGAATAAGCAGCAACAACAGCCACAGACGTTTGCGCATCATCATGCTTTCTCTCCCTCCCCGCCTGACATAGCAGACCGTAGGGCGGTATACAGCTCAGGCAGCGCCTGATCCAGCCGGACGGGCTTCCATTCGGTACTCACCCATACGTGGCGTGTCACCCCGGTTACGAGCAGCTCTCCCGGCAGTATGTCTGCCTGTGTCCACACCTTTCCAATCTGGCTTTTATGGTCCTCAGCCGTTACACGCCGGACCTCATAAGTGTAGTTCAGACGCAGTCTGGAGAAGTCCGTAATCGCGGTATAAATGGTAATCAAATCATCATATCGGGCAGGACTCACATATTTCGCATTGATTTCGATAACGGGCAACAGGACACCTCGTTCCTCCATGCTCCGATAGTTAAAGCTTGCCTGCCGGATCATTTCCGTACGCCCGATCTCAAACCAGTTCAGATAATTGGCATGATATACGACCCCCATTTGGTCGCTTTCCTGATAACGGACACGCAGCGGTGCTCCATACCAGCGTAATTCCGTTTGTTTCTCCTCTTGTGTCATATAAGCTCTCCTATCTGTGTGCATCTTTATCTCTATATTATCCCTCTCTACATTAAACCATATTTACCGCCCCGGAACAAAAAGAGGGCCGAACCGTGATGGCTCCGCCCTCCCAAGCATTTTATAATGATGGCATTATCATTTTGGCAACGGCTTGGACAATTTGTAATATCCGCTTTCCGAAGCCGCAATCAACAGACTTTTCGCTTGACTTCCTGCCCAAGCATAACCGAGCCGTCTCTCCTCACTGATTTTCATGATGTCCGTATACTTTTTGCCATCCCGGTCTGAAAAGAAGTACTTATTGTCTTCCACATTGTAGAAACGATACCACATTACGCTTGATGCGTCCTTTTGGAAAAACTCCGGACCTTGACGATTGTATTTGATACCGTCGATCCGATTAGTGTCAAACCATTTCAAGGCGCTCTGAGCTGCTTTTTTCACCTCAGCCGTTTGCCGTTGGGACATCAAGAAAGCCGTGATGCCTACCGATTCCGTAGTTGTTTTGGAAGCAAGCTCAAATGCCCGGGCTTCAACAGATGCATAGGTAACCGGATCATGCTGTGCACCCCAGATCGTCGGTGTACCATTATTTACAATTTGAGACTTAATTGTGTACTGGATGCCTTTGTTTAGCGCTTGCTGAAGTCTGGAGCGATATGTATTGTCCAGAATATCGCTATCAAACGGCTGCTTCTTGTTCGCAATATCATCCGCCAACACCATAACTCTAACCATTGCATCATCGTTGTATGTTACGGCATCAGAATAATTACCACGTTTAGGGTATACTTGCGGCCAGCCACCGGAGGAATATTGAGAGGTTAGAACGAAGTTAACTGCTTTTTGTACACTGTCCTTAATGTCTTTATTTTTTGTTTTTTTGTATACATCCGCCAAAAAGCGAATTTCAGTTGTCGTAGCCTCATTATCAAATGTTCCCAGCTCTACGCCATCCTTGCTCTTCCAGGTGGAGCGTGCAGCTTTACCATCCCACTTGGATTTATAATTCTTTTCCATAGCTTTGAAGAATCCGCCATGCGGCAATTGCCACGATACGATATTCAAGGCCAGTTTGGTATCCTTAGATACATCGCCCGTAGAGAATTTACTAAAATCACGATACTTGTCCAGCAGGCTGCTCGCACTCACGCTAGCCAATGGAACAACAGAATTTTTGTAAATGGCCGTATCACCATACACTGCTTGGGTAACATTCACCCCCGCATCAGCTGCATCCTGCTCCGCTGCCGCCCACGAAGGGTTAATAAGCCCTGTTGTTACTGTAATCGCCATTCCTGAAAGGGCGATCCACTTGACAGATTCTTTAACATTAAACCTCATTCCAAACCTCTCCTTTTATATGATTGTGGGTACCTCAAAAACTATTAAACACATGAATTATATGAAAATATACCCAAATAATCAATATATTTTATTATATACAAATGAAAGAGTTTACTGAAATAATAAAAAAATCCTTTTACTAATACTAGATTAGTAAGAGGATTTATCCTATCTCATATATAGTAAGTCGACGAACGGCCTCGCTTACCCAAACCGCCCCATAATGTACTCCTGGGTCAGCTCATTTTCAGGATTAGTGAAAATATCATTCGTTTTTCCATGCTCAACCAGACTCCCGATATAAAAATAAGCAGTGTAATCGGAAATCCGTGCGGCCTGCTGCATATTGTGCGTTACGATGACGATGCGCAGCTCTTTTTTCAACTCGGTAATCAGCTCTTCCACCTTGCCTGTAGACACAGGGTCCAGCGCGGAGGCTGGCTCGTCAAGCAACAAAATTTTCGGTTGGACGGAAAGCGCACGCGCAATACAAAGCCGCTGCTGCTGTCCACCTGATAACGCCAGGGCGGAATCATGAAGGCGGTCCTTGACCTCATCCCATAACGCCGCTTTACGCAGACTACTTTCGACGATTTCATCAAGCTGTTTCTTTTTACGCACACCCCGGTATTTGGGACCGAAGGCGATGTTATTGTAAATGGATTTGTAAAACGGGTTAGGCCGCTGCCACACCATTCCAATTTGCTGACGCAGCTTGATCACGTCTGTGCCCGGCGCGGTCAAATCCTGTCCATCCATCCAGATGTGCCCTGTCGTAGAAGAAGACGCAATCTCGTCGTTCATCCGGTTGAGGGAGCGTAAAAAGGTCGATTTACCGCAGCCAGAAGGCCCGATCAGAGCTGTCACTGTCTGCTCAGGAAAGGCCAGATTTACTTTTTTCACAGCCTCAAAGCTGCCGTAATAGATGCTTAAATCCTCGGTACTGAATGGTTGTGGAGGTTGCCCTGCAAGTTGTTCCGAGCGCGTAGATTGTATGGGTGTTGCAGGTGTTGCCGTTCGCGTAATGACTTGTTCCATGTTTCCCATCCCCTTTCTAATCCATCCGTTTGGCAGCTGTCAGGCGGCGGTAGACAACTCTTCCGAACCATCTTGCGATCAGGTTGAAGGCAAGTACGAGCAGCACCAATACCGCGGAAGCACCTGCGGCAATATCCTTGGAATCAGGAGCGATGCCTTCACTGTTAACCTTCCAGATATGCACAGCCAGTGTCTCAGCAGGACGCATCGGATTAATGGGCGATCTGGCATGCAATGGATTCCAATCGGTGAAATCAAGCGGCGGCGTACTCATCCCAGCTGTAAACAGCAACGCTGCTGCTTCCCCGAAAATGCGGCCTGCGGCCAAAATCGTCCCTGTAATCAAGCTCGGCAGCGCAGCAGGCAGCAAAATGGAGGTAATGATTTTCCACTTAGACAATCCGAGCGCAAGCCCGGCTTCCTTTTGCTCCTTGGGCACAGCCCGGAAAGCCTGTTCTGTCGTCCGAACCATCAGCGGCAGATTGAATACTGCCAAGGCTAACGCCCCTGACAACAGGGAGAAGCCGAAATTAAACGTATTTACGATCAGTAAAAGTCCGAACAAACCGATGACAATAGACGGAAATGAGGACAATACTTCGACTACAAGTCGTATGAAGTCCGTAATTTTCCCCGGCTTCGCATATTGCGCCATGTATATACCCGCACCCCAGCCAATCGGAATGGTGATAATCAAGGTTAGAATAAGTAAAAAAACAGAGTTGAACAATTGCGGGCCGATGCCTCCACCTGCGCGTAACGTCTGAGGAGCACTGGTCAGAAAGTCAAAGGAAATGTGACTGACTCCGCGTGCCAAAATGAATCCCAGCAATCCCACCAGAAGTGCGACAATGAACAGCGCGAAGAAACAGATTACAAATGTAGCGATTTTGTCGGTCGTTTTAGCTTTCATCAAATCCGGTTTCTCCTTTCAAGCAGCCTTACCAGCAGCACGAAGATGAATGTCATGAGCAGGAGAACAAGCGCCATGCTCCAGAGAGCATTGTTATGAACCGAGCCCATAGCTGTATTGCCCATGCTAAGTGTAATGACACTGGTCAAGGTCGAAGCAGATTCCAGCAAGGATTGCGGTATATGCGGAGCATTCCCGATCACCATCTGTACAGCCAGCGCTTCCCCGAAGGCACGAGCCATACCGAGAATAATTCCTGTTAACAAAGCAGGCAGCAGCGTCGGGATAATGACGCGTGCAATCGTCTGCCAGCGAGTAGCGCCCAGAGCATAAGAAGACTCGCGCAGACCACCCGGCAAGGATGACAACGCATCCGCCATAATACTCGTAATTGTCGGCAAAATCATTACAGACAAGACAAGACAGCCAGCGAGAATCCCGATGCCTTGTCCCCCGAACACGTTCCGCAGCAATGGAACAATCACGGTCAAGCCGACAAAGCCGTATACTACAGACGGAATACCGGATAACAATTCAATCGCAGGCTGAAGGATACGTTTACCGGATTTCGGTACGATTTCCGTCATAAATAAAGCCGCGCACAAGCTGAGCGGGCTGGCAATTAAAGCGGCCAGAACGGTTACAGCAAAAGAGCCTGTAATAAACGGAAGTGCGCCGAAGGACTTCGGCTCACCATCCGGGCTCCATTTGGTTCCGAAGAAAAACTCTTGCAGACTGACTCCATTCACCACAAATGTAGCTACACCTTTGGAGGCGACAAAATATACAATGGAGACAATGACTGCAACCAAAAAAACGACACAAACCGACGTATAAATGCGGCCGGTCCATTCTTCCCAGTAATGCCTTTCTTTCATACCTCGGGATCGTTTATTCTGCTCCATGTATGCCTTCCCTTCAATTGGTTCCATACTGTGACTCCTTTAACGGAAGAATAGAGGCTGGACGCTAGTCCGCCTCTTCTCCGTGAATATAACTTTGCATTTAGCTGCATTTCATCCGAACAGGAGGTGTATATCTCCTTATTTCGTAATGTTACCGTCAGCATCGCGTTTAACTTGCATGCCTGATACCGGGATGTATCCCAGGTCTACGACATCGGATTTTTGGATTTCATCAGACAGAATGTAATCCAGGAATGCTTTTACATGCTCTTTTGGCTCACCTTTGGTGTACATATGCTCGTAAGCCCATACTGGATATTTACCTTGCTCTACATTTTCCACGTTAGCTTCAACACCATCGTATTTCAATGCTGTTACTGTGTTGTCGATGTAGGACAGGGCGAGGTAACCAATAGCACCCGGTGTTTCAGCAATCAGCTTTTTCACAGTACCGGAGGAATCTTCCTGAATGGAGCCTGGCAGATCTTCCGTTTTTTGTCCCAAAGCGTATTTTTCAAATGTTGCACGAGTACCGGAGCTGCTTGGACGGTTTACGATAACGATTTTTTGATCTGCGCCACCAACTTGTTTCCAATTGGTAATTTTACCTGTGAAAATTTGTACCAATTGATCTTTCTTCAAATCTGCTACGCCTACTTTAGGATTCGCTACTGCTGACATAGCTACAACAGCTACTTGGTGATCGACCAGTTCATTTGCGCCGCTCTCCAGTTTTTCTTTTGCAAACACATCGGAGTTACCGATATCCGCTTGTCCGCCGGAAACTTGAGTCAAGCCAGTACCGCTACCGCCGCCCTGCACTTGAACCGCAATTCCTTTATATTTATCTACAGCCATAAATTTTTGTCCCGCTTGCTCTACCAATGGTTGAAGTGCAGTGGAGCCAACAGCCAGAATGTTACCTGTCAGTTCAGTAGCTGCTTTATTGTCTGTTCCTGTAGCAGCGTCTCCTTGTGGTGCAGATTTGTTAGCTGATCCACAAGCTGCAAGTGCAAATACCATGGTAAGAGTCATCAGAATGAACGGCCATTTTTTCAACATTTTTTATTGTCCTCCCCTTATTTAAGTGACGGTTTTTTATTTATGACCATCAACACTTTTACATTGTAGGCCTGGAATGTTAGACGAACGACTTGGTTTTGTAAAAGAAATATAAAATATTAATAGATAAATTGTTTTTTAGTATATAATTAATCTATAGTCTATTTTTTATACATGAATGCCATGTAAGGAGAGCTGTTCAAGTCCATGAATATTTTAAAATTGCGTATTTTAATGATGATCGACAAATTCCACAAGGCGACAGATGTGGCCGAGGCATTGCAAATTAAACAGCCTACCGTCAGCTTTCATATGAAAAGTCTGGAAAAGGAACTAGGAGTCTCCCTATTCTCTCTCCAACAAGGAAGGATTATGCTAACCGAAGCTGGGAAAAAGCTGCTGCCTTATGCCAAGCAGATGGTTGCTCTGGAGCAAGAAGCAAGACAAACAGTGAATGAACTGGCAGAGCGGTCGCAGGGACAATTACATTTAGGCGCCGAGTCCATCTCCGGCACGTATGTACTCCCCTCTATGATTGCTAAATTTGCTCAACAATATCCCGAATGCCAAATTCGGCTAGAGATTCAATCCCCGGATAAAATCAGACAGCTGCTAAAACAGGGAGAGATTGATTTTGCTTTTCTGGATGATGGAGGGCATCCTCCCGAGCATACGGTGGTAGAGCCTGTCGTTTCGGATCGGATTGGAGTTATCAGGTCTGGGTCTGTGCAGCATACCTCCAAGCCTACGGACGTTTTGGGGGCTGAAATGCTGGACAAGCATACATGGGTGAGATATAGCGGGACATCTGTTGTAGATCCGTATTCCTCGCTGATCAAGCCCCATCTGGAAATGAATTCATGGGAGGCGGTAAAGCAGGTGGTAAGCGACGGAGAAGCACTTGCCTTCTTTCCTGCCTGTGGCGTTCTTCATAACGATGGTAGTGACGTTCCGTCGGTCGAGTGGCTTCCTTGGCCTGATGCTGAGGGGAAGAATGAACGTTATCACATAAATATACTGTATCAACGCGATACTAATCTCAGCATGATCCAGCAGGCATTTCTGGATTTTACACGGAAAGAAGGTTTGAAGAGTTAGAAACTGGAGAGCATAAAAAAAGAGCATCCAAGTTATAAGTGACTTGAATGCTCTCCCTGCCATAAAAGATACAGCCTGTCTGTTATTCCGAATAAGCTAAAGTTACGCTTGTGCAGGAACACAGCTAATTTTAATCAGGTTCGTAGATCCAGAAGCACCGAGCGGTATACCTGCGGTAATCACAACCAAATCGCCCTCTTTAACGAGACCAGATTTGTGACCGCCTTCCAGCGCATTGTCAAACAGACTGTCTGTTGTGTCAACGATCGGTCTGCCTTGTACTGCATGTACGCCCCAGATCAGAGCCAAGCGGCGAACAGTTCTTTCCTGTGTTGTCACAGCAATAATCGGAGCTTGTGGACGGTATTTGGAAATCATACGCGCCGTTGTTCCGCTTTGTGTGGACGTCAGGATGGCTTTGGCATGCAGGTCAAGCGCAGAAATAGAAACGGATTGGCTGATCGCTTCCGTAATACTAACTTCCTGAGCCGTTCTTTGTTTTTTGAACAAATCGCGGTAGTTCAGAGCGGATTCTGCTTTCTCTGCAATACGGGACATCGTCAATACGGATTCTACCGGATATTTACCCGCAGCTGTTTCGCCGGACAGCATAATGGCATCTGTTCCGTCAAAAATGGCATTCGCTACGTCACTCGCTTCCGCACGAGTCGGACGCGGGTTACGTTGCATGGAATCCAGCATTTGTGTTGCGGTAATAACAGGCTTGCCCGCTACATTACACTTGGTAATCATCAATTTTTGCGCCAATGGCACTTCTTCAGCAGGAATTTCAACACCAAGGTCACCACGGGCAACCATCAGGCCATCCGAAGCTTCCAAAATTTCGTCCAAATTGTCGACACCTTGCTGATTTTCGATTTTGGAAATGATTTGAATGTGACTTGCATTATGCTTCGCCAGCAATTCACGAATTTCCAGTACATCACTCGCTTTACGAACAAAAGAAGCTGCGATGAAATCAACGTCCTGCTCAATACCGAAAGTGATGTCGTTAGCATCCTTTTCTGTAATGCCTGGCAAGGAAATGTTCACGCCGGGAACATTAACGCCTTTCTTGCTCTTGATCGTTCCGCCATTGACAATGCGGCATTTGATTTCACTGCCTGATACTTCAATAACGGTGAGTCCGATCAGACCGTCGTCGATCAGAATGGTGGAGCCGGGCTCCACGTCCGAGGGAAGATCCTGGTACGTAACGGAAATACGATCTTTCGTACCGAGAATTTCTTCCGTTGTCAGCGTAATATACTCGTCCTGAACAAGCTCAATAGGTTCAACTTCGAGCTTTCCTGTCCGGATTTCCGGCCCCTTCGTATCGAGCAAAATAGCAACGTTTTTGTTAAGCTCCTTACAAGCTTGGCGGATATTTTGGATCCGGTTGCCATGCTCCTCGAAATCACCGTGAGAGAAATTCAGGCGGGCTACGTTCATACCGGCCAAAATCAGTTTCTTCACATTTTCCAATGACTCACTGGAAGGACCGATGGTACATACAATCTTAGTTTTGCGCATTTGGGTTTTTCCTCCGTTTTCAAAGGTGCTACTTTATATCTTTTTCCAACAATTAAATCTACTACACTTTTTCCTATTTGTATAGGAAGTTCGTCATATTTATTGTTTCCCGTTTCCAGCGTATTACAACATTGGATCTGGTTTCGAAGTTTTTAAAAAGGTATATTGGCCTATTTTCCGGAACTTTTGATACCGATCTTCCCTCAATTCATCGCAGTTCATATTCAAAAGGTCGGCCAAATGGCGTGCCAGCGACTCCTTGATAGCAGCAGCGGTTACTTCATAGTTACGATGCGCGCCCCCCTTCGGCTCCGGCACGATATCCTCGATGACCTCCATGCGCAGGAGGTCATTCGCCGTAATCTTCATGGCCTCGGCAGCCTGATCCGCCTTGGAAGCATCCTTCCACAGAATCGAGGCCGCTCCGTTTGGAGAAATGGCCGAGTAGATGGCATGCTCCAGCATCAGCACACGGTTGCCGACTGCAAACGCAAGCGCACCGCCGCTTCCACCCTCGCCGATGACCACACAAATAACAGGCACCGAAAGCTTTGCCATCTCCCGCAAATTGCGAGCAATCGCTTCCGATTGACCTCTCTCCTCTGCTGTATTACCCGGATAAGCGCCCTTCGTATCAATAAATGTAATGATTGGGCGTTTGAATTTGTCAGCCTGCTGCATAAGACGCAAGCCTTTACGGAATCCCTCCGGGTGCGCGCTCCCGAAAAACCGCGCAATATTATCCTTCGTATCCTTGCCACGTTGCTGCCCAATGACGGTTACCGGAATACCATTCAGCTTGGCAATTCCACCCACGACCGCCAGATCATCGCCATACAGGCGGTCGCCGTGCAGTTCAATGAAATCCGTAAACACCTGCCCGATCAAATCAAGCGATGTCGGTCGCTGATGATGACGAGCCACGTGCATTTTTTGCGGTGCTGTAATGTTCGAATATATTTCTTCCTCCATCTGGAGATAACGTTCCTCCAGACGGTTAATTTCATCAGTAAAATCAATTTGCTTATCCTGTCCGAATTGCTTGAGTTCTTCGATCTTCTGTCGCATCTCGACCAGGGGCTTTTCATAAGGCAATTCGCCAGCCATCTATTCCACCTCTTTCGCGCTGTGCAAATCGAGCAGTTGGCCAAGTGTATCGCGCAGTTCCTTGCGATGTACAACCATATCCAATTGTCCGTGCTGCAAATTAAATTCGGAGGTTTGAAAATCGTCCGGTAGTTTTTGTCTGATCGTCTGTTCGATCACGATACGTCCGGCAAAACCGAACACTGCCCCCGGCTCCGCGATGTTAATATCTCCAAGCGTAGCAAAGCTGGCGGATACTCCACCTGTAGTCGGATCGGTGATAACGGAAATATAGAGCAATCCCTGCTCGTCCATACGAGCGAGAGCCGCACTTGTTTTGGCCATCTGCATCAGGCTCAAAATACTTTCCTGCATACGCGCCCCACCAGATGTGGAGAAAATAATAAGCGGAAGACGCTTGTCTATCGCCTGCTCAATGGCGCGGGTGATTTTCTCCCCTACGACCGACCCCATGCTGCCAGTGAAAAAGTCAAAACTCATCACCGCAACAACAGTCGGAAGCCCCTGAATAAGCCCATCGCCCGTAATGACAGCCTCTCGCAAACCGGATTTCAGCGTCTGCTGCTCCAGCTTGCTCGCATATCCCGGAAAATCCAACGGATCAACCGAAATCATATCGGCATCATATTCTGTAAATGTATCTTCATCGAGCACCATACGGATACGATCCATCGCGTTAAGACGCATATGATATCCGCACACCGGGCACACTTTCAGATTTTTTTCCAACTCTTTACTGTATTGAATGCTTCCGCACTTGCCGCATTTGGTCATAAGACCTTCGGGAATTTCCCGTTTGGGACGATCTGGCATGTCCGCTTGATCGCCGCTCAGCGCCCGTTCCGAAGGGATGGTCGCGTATTTACGCTTCTTTTGGAATAAATCTTTAAACACAACTACACCTCTCCAGCCGTTTATTTGTCAGCCGTAACCGATACAAGGTCCTCTGCCGTCTGTGCGGCACCTCTTAGCATTATGTTTATACACACGTCAACGCCTGTTTATAAAACATTACCGCCGATTGTGCATCCTTTGTTCCATTCATGCTGCTGTATCACTTCCGCCGTTCCGGACTCAAGGGCGCAAAATCGAATTAAGCACTTCCTGTATTTCTTCGACTTCACCCGAAGGCACAAGTATCTCAAACTGCTGCTTGGACGCGCTGATGGCCCTGGCCTGCACCATAAAACCTTCTTCCGACAATTTGAGCTTAATCATGTCAGCCAGCCTGGCCGTCGGTGCAATATAGATCACCGTCCACATGCCTTGTTTCTACCCCCTAAGCCTGAAGTTTTGAGCCCATATAATAGACTCATGATAACATACCTTACTTTTTTCCCGCAACAAAAGCCCTCCTGCTCGGTCAAGATCGGTCAGAGGGCCCAGAAAATCATTGACTCTGTTCGTGCAGGTGAATCAAGTGTCCAATGACACGGGGTATTGCTTGGCATGGAGGCTGCGATGAGCAATTCGCGAAGAAGCGGCAGCGGCCAGTCCGGCGACCAGATCGTCCAGAAATACATGAATACCGCTGCCTTTACGGTTTAGCTGTTCAATAATTCCCGTCTTTTCTTTATCCAGATAACCAAAGCTGGTCAAGCCAATCATACCATACACGCTCGTAATCCCGAGGGCCAGTGTCTCGTCCACTCCGTAAAGGGGTTCATCTGCCTCCATAATGGCTTGCAGCGGCTGGGGAAGAAGTTTTCTTTCGGCTAGCTCATCAAGCGCAATCCCCGTGAACAGCGTATACTGCACTTCCCGCTTCTGCAAAACTGCCTTTACGCTGTCCACACATTCTTCAATGGTCAAATGGGGGTAATATTTTAGCTGAAGCTGAAAAACAATGTCCGCTATGGACTCAATACTAATGCCTCTGCGAATTAACAGGGTTTCTGCGTATTCATAGGACATGATTTCCCTCCCGCCTTCACCATACAGTTCTGTCTTCCACCTTGCGGAACCTTATGATGTTGGATAAGTGCTGATGTTCCTGCTCCGCCAGTGTTCCAAGTGTATGCGGGAGGGGAGGAAAATGTTCATTATTTAACTTTCACCGTACCTGCACCCAGCATGGACTCCATGCGGTCGAAAAGCTGAGGCGAGGGCTTGATGCTGTAAGCATCACTCAACGCCAGCAAACGCTGGCTGCTCTCATAAAAGAGTACGGTAGGCAACGCACCGGGATGCTCCTGTAGCAGCGCCTTGAGGCTGACCAGCAAGCTGGCGTCCTCCTCGGCCTGGCGGGTGATTTTGACAAACACCCGCTGACGGGCTGTCGGCTCCAGGCTACGCGGAGCCGGGGCTTGTTCGCCGGGAGCCGCTTCCGTGGCGTGCGGCGAAGTGCCCATGACCGGGCGAGCTGCCAAAACGGGCGGCTCCACTGGCGCCGTAGTCAACTGCGCAGACGCCCCAGCTGCCGACGGCCTCGACGACACGCGTGGCGCTCCCCCACCGGGGCCACCCGCCACAGAGCCAGCCATTGACGCGGGTTTTCCGGCCGCGGCGGACGAACGCGCTCCGGCACGTCGGCGCTGGAGAAGCCGCACCAGTGAATCCTCCGCCAGCGGGGCAGCCTCGTCCGCAAGGAGCTTGAAATGCTCGTCCTGGTGCTGCATTTTGGCACGAAGCGCAAGCAGCGCTCCCTTTTCAATCCACTGGTGGCTTCGCTTCCACACTTCGGGAAACAACACGACCTCGCAGCGCTCAATCTGATCCTCCAGCTCAATAAAGGCCATTGCCTTCCCCTGTTTGGTCGTAATCGTCTTGAGCGACACAACCATACCTGCGGTCACGACAACCGCTTCATCCGGCACATCGCCCAATTCCATCAGACGCTCCGCTTCGCTACTTTCCAGCAACGGCTCAAAATCATCCAGCGGATGCCCGGACAGATACAGTCCCAACAGCTCACGTTCCAGCTCTAGCTGCTGACCCGCACTGAATTTCGGTACATCGGGATACTCGATATCCCAATTGGGCATTTCCACAAAACCGAACATATCAATTTGCAAATCGTCACGTTCCTTGCGCCATTTGACCGCCGCATCCACCGTTTCATCCAGCATGGCAAGCAACTGCGCCCGATGACCTCGCAACGAGTCAAACGCTCCTGCCTGAATGAGCGATTCAATCACCCGCTTATTGCACACACGCAAATCCACGCGGCGACAAAAATCGAGCAGGCTGTCAAAAGGACGCTCCTTGCGAACGGCGAGAATACTTTCCATCGCCTGCGTGCCGACATTTTTAATCGCGGCCAGTCCGAAGCGGATATTCCCTTGCTGCAACGGGGTAAACAGCACCCCGCTTTCATTTACATCAGGCGGCAGAACCGCCATATCCATACGACGGCATTCGACGACATATTCCGCCACTTTTCGGTGGCTACCCATCACCGCTGTCAGCATAGAAGCCATAAACTGCACCGGATAATGGGCTTTGAGATACGCCGTCTGGAACGCCAGCACACCATAAGCAGCCGCATGTGCACGTGGAAATCCATAGTCCGCAAAACGGACAATCATATCGTAGACTTTTCCGGCTTCCTCTTCCGTGTATCCCTGCTTGACACTACCCTCCACAAAATGACCGCGCTCAAGGTCCAGCACTTCGCGCTTTTTCTTGGACACGGCGCGGCGCAGCAGATCGGCTTCTCCCAAGGAAAAGCCCGCCATGCGCGAAGCAATCTGCATGATTTGCTCCTGATACACGATAATGCCGTACGTATCCTTCAAGATGGGCTCCAGATCAGGATGCGGATAATTTACCTCAATCTCCCCGTGCTTGGCCTGAATAAAGTTAGGAATGAAGCCCATTGGACCCGGACGATACAAGGCCAATACAGAAATGATATCCTCGAACACACTTGGCTTTAGATCCTTGAGCACCCGGCGTACCCCCGCCGACTCCAGCTGGAACACGCCACCTGTATCACCTTTGCCCAGCATGTCATAGGTATGTGGGTCATTGTCAGGGATGCGGCTAAAATCAGGCGTTTCCCCATGTTCTTCGGTAATCCAACGCATACAGCGTTCAATAATTGAGAGGGTGCGCAGTCCAAGGAAATCCATTTTCAGCAGACCGATCCGCTCGAGATTTTCCATCGAGTATTGCGTCAGGGGAACCCCTTCACTCCCCTCTTGAAGCGGAACTGCATCGGTCAGCGGAGTCCGCGAAATGACGACACCCGCCGCATGGGTCGAAGCATGACGTGGCATGCCTTCTACTTTAATTGCCATATCCAGCAGCTCGCGCGTCTTGGGCTTGGTTTCATACAGCGCTTTTAGTTCTGGAGTGATCTCCAGCGCATGACGGATATTAATCCCGAGCTGCGCCGGAATCAGCTTGGCCGCCTTGTCCACCTCGCCATACGGCACGTTCAACGCACGCCCAACGTCACGCACTGCGGCTCTTGCCGCCAGCGTTCCGAAGGTAATAATTTGCGCTACATGCTCGTTGCCGTACTTCTGCACCACATAGTCGATAACCTCATCCCGGCGTTCATCGGTGAAATCAATATCTATATCCGGCATGCTAATCCGTTCAGGATTCAGAAACCGTTCAAACAGCAGGTTATATTTCATGGGATCCACATTCGTGATGTTAAGCACATAGGCGACCAGACTGCCCGCCGAGGAACCCCGTCCCGGGCCAGTAGCAATATGATGCTTATGAGCGAAAGCGATAAAATCCCACACGATCAGAAAATAATCACTGAATCCCATGCTGTCAATCGTGTTCAGCTCATAACTGAGACGCTGCTCCAGCCTTTGCCGTTCCTCCGGTTGTTCCCACGCCAGATCATTCCCATAACGACGCTCCAGCCCTTGCGCACACAAACTACGCAGATAGGACGAAGGAGTCATGCCTTCCGGCAGCGGACGATATTCAGGCAAAATAGATTGCCCAAATTCCAGCTCCAGTTCGCACTTTTCAGCAATACGCACCGTATTATCGATCGCTTCCGCCACATGCGGGAACAAACGAGCCATGTCCTCTTGACTTTTCAGGTACAACTGACGTGTCGGTATGCGCAAGCGTTCCTCGTCGTCGACCGTCTTGCCTGTTCCAATGCAGATCAGAACGTCTTGTACATCTGCATCCGGCTCGGTCAGATAATGCACGTCATTCGTCGCTACCAGCGGAATATCCAGTTCCTTCGCCAACGCGATCAGAAGAGGATTTACGCGCTTTTGCTCCGACAGACCGTGATCCTGAAGCTCCAGATAAAAATCATCGCCAAAAATGTTGCGATAGCGTTCCGCCGCCCGCCTTGCTTCGGCTTCCCGGCCATGCAGCAGATGCTGCGGCACTTCACCGCCCAAACATGCGCTCAAGCATATGATGCCTTCATGATGGGCAGCCAGCGCTTCCATGTCGATGCGCGGCTTGTAGTGAAAGCCCTCCAAATGGCCGATAGAGCACAGCTTCATCAGATTTTGATAGCCTGTTTTATTTTTGGCGAGCAAAATTAAATGATATATGGGCTGATCCTTCCGGCTGCCACGCTCCTTGCGCGAGCCTGCCGTCATATAGGCCTCACACCCGATAATCGGCTTAATGCCGTTCTCCACACACGCTCTATAAAAAGGAATGGCACCATACATCACCCCGTGATCCGTAAGGGCCAGTGCCTTCATTCCGTAAGCTGATGCCTGTTTGACCAACTCCGCGGTACGAGCCGCGCCGTCCAGCAGGCTGTACTCGCTGTGAACATGCAAATGCACAAATGAACTCATGCGCTTCTCTTCCTTTCACCGCTTGTTTTTCTTCAAACTATTTTATCATATCCGCGTTAGTAGCGCCCATACAATAAAAGTACAGACCCGGGCGGACAAGCGCGGTCCTGATTCGTATACCTTAAAGGAGGAAAAGAGCATGAGCACTTTTATATCCAAAGCGATTCTCGACTTCTTCATTGCCTTCGGCATCGTGCTCGGGGGAGCCATGCTCGGAGGAATGGGAGCTGTGGTATCGCTTCAGCCGCCTACCCAGACGATGCTGGAGGTTGCCGGAAGAATTAAAATATGGGCGCTTGCCGCCGCTGTGGGGGGAACGATGGACCCGATCCGGGTCATTGAAAGCAATATGCTGGATGGTAATTTGTCGCCTGCCATTAAGCAGATATTGTATTTGATTTTCGCCTTTTTAGGGGCTCATATGGGTTCAGAGCTGGTCAAGTGGGTGTGCGGCAACGGACGGCCGTGAGGTGAAACGACTATGAGAGTGCCTCCCTTTGAGCGCCTGCGCCCTTTTATGCATTTATCCTCCGTCTTCGTGCTGGGCATGATTACCGGAGCAGTAGTCTACAATGCCATCTGGCACGCCAGCTTCAATGAGCTGTGGACGAACAATCAGGACCTCCAATTCCAGCTCCAGCAAGCGCAGGAGGACAATAGAACACTGCGCAAATACAGCAAGCGCCAGACTGTTGTCAAAGAAATCAAATTAATCGCCGAAGAAACTTCGGCCGAGAAAATTGACTCTATTAATCTGAAAGAGCTTCTTCGCCGCGTCAGCCGGGATTTGGAGGTACTGCGAGGGCGGGACATGTTCGAGATTGATTCTGACAGCAAACTGGTACGCATGCTGCTTCACCAAAAAAAATACACCGTTCGTGACAAGGAGTATACGATCCAGGTCAAAACGATGCTTGTAATGGAAGGTGTACTGCAAATTTGGCTGGAGGCAAAAGAAAGACTTCCGGAAAGTCATTAAACTATTCTGTTCTATTCTAACTCCACTCACCGCACACGAATTGACACTAGCCGTGTTCAATGGAATGAAGTGTCATCACCGCTTTGCACACCAATTGATTTTCCCGTGAAATTGCAATTTCCAGCTTGCAGGTGCGGCGGCTCGTTTCCAGCAACAACGGACGAAGGACTACGGCATCCTCGATCTGTACCGGTCTGATAAAATAGGTCGTTAAATTGTCCAGCACATAATCATTCCCGCTCATGTCTCTGGCCGCCCGGTAGCCCGCTTGTGTCATCACGTTGACCAGCACGCCTTCCGAGATGGTGCCCAGATTGGTCGCCATCTGAGGAATGACGAAGCCACGAAAGAATAATGATCCGTCCTCATCACGCTCCTCGGCAAATCCGTTCCAGATCAGCTGGTCGAACGTCTCGCCAAGCTGTGGCTGCTTTTGGGCGTTGTGGAGTGCATCCAGTACCTCCCGTCGTGTAACGGAACTCAGCAGCTTGCGGTTGCGGTCCACGACCGGTAAATAATCCACACCTTCCCACGCCATCATCTGCGCAGCCGAAGCGAGCGAGGTCTGGTAGGTCACTGTTACCGGATTGCGGATCAGGCATTTGTCCATCGTATGCTCGGGTTGCAGTCCCTCCACATCCTTGCGGCTGACGATGCCGATCAGACGGTTCCATTCATCCACCACCGCAAAATGGTGATTTCCAGTCGTCACCGAAAGCTCTTCAAATTCGGTAAGGGTACTGTTGATTTTCAAGGTCTGCGTCTTCGGTTTGCCTGCCGCGATGTCTTCAATCAGCATAATCTTCTTTTTGATCAAGCGGTCGAAAATCGCTCTATTAATCATAGAGGCCACCGTAAAAGTATCGTGACGCGAGGAAATGATAGGCAAACTGATCTGATCCGCCAGTTGCTTAACCTCCCGGCTCGTACCGAAGCCGCCTGTAATCAGCACGCCTGCTCCCTGCTTCAGTGCAAGGGAATGCGCATCCTCGCGGTTACCGACGATCAGCAAACTGCCTGCATCAATGTATCGGGCCATAGCCTCTTCACGCATCGCTCCGATGACATACTTGTGCAAGGGCTTTTCCAGCCCCTCGCTTCCACCCAGCACATGTCCATCTACGATATTCACAACATCCGCAAAGGTTAGCTGCTCGGACAACCCGCGCGGACGCTTTTCCACCCGCACCGTCCCGATCCGTTCCTTGGTAATGACGATCCCCAGGTTCTCTGCTTCCTTCAGGGCCCGGTAGGCCGTTCCTTCGCTGACGCTCATTTCTTTAGCCAACCTGCGCACAGAAATTTTGGAGCCTATTTTCAACTGCTCGATATGACGCAATAGCTGCTCATGCTTCGTAACTGTTTCATCTAGCCCATCCAACTCTGTTACACCCCCAGCGTTCAATCTGTATCATTCTGTATCTATTATATCACAAAACCCCGTCTTTTTAGACCCTCGTTAATCACTACATATCAGAGCCGGAAATAGCAAAAAGCGATCTCCTTTTTACAGGGACCGCTTCTTAACTATCACGGATCGGCAGCATCAGAGCATGCTCACGACAAGTCGGGAGGAAACCTTTATAGCGTGCTGCCTTTATCAGCTTCTTTATCCCATTTCATCTGCCACTGCTTCATTTTGGCCCGCCGCACACGCTCCAGCGTTTTCCGTTTTTCCTCATCCACGCCAAGCAAAAAGTGCAGATTCGCTCCGATGACAAGCAGCGCAAACAGTACCCATACGATACCGAAGCCGTTGACCCAGTTCAATCCGCCCGTAAGCGAGATGCGCGGCAGCGCGGTAAGCACCATAGCCAGCGCAATCAGTGTGTACAAGCCGTGTTTCCATTTTTTGAAAGTACCCAATGTTATCCCTTCCTCTCCCTGTGACTCTATGTATCTAGTCTATGAGAGGGCAGGAAGGAATATGAGACAAACTTACAGAGACGAACCGTACAAATGCTGAAGGCTGTCTGCGATAATTTTGTTGACGTCCTCGATGATCACACTCAGGCGGCGTTCGGCGTCGAACAGACGGCGGATATTCAGGTTCAGGCTAAGTACCTCGAACAGCTTTTCCATTTTTTCCATCTCTTCCTGTGCCGGCATATCACCGCTCATCATCCGCTGCTGTACTTCCATTTGGCGCTCACGGAAATCATCGAGCATTTTCTTGGCTTCCGGGTCGGTTTCAATCAGCTTCATCGCTGACGTAATTTCCTCCACCTCTTTGCTTTCCTTCAACGCTTTTGCCAAATCATGGGCTTTGTCATAGATATTCATATTCGTTATTTCCTCCAATTCAAATCATCGTGCAAACATTTCACATTGTCCGTCAATCACCAAGGGATATATGTCCTCATATGATGAATCAGTGCTATTACAGCCCCTTCACGTTTCCCGTTACTTTTAAGACATCAAGTTGCTGCCTGGAAGGAGATCCACGATGTCCATCAAAAAAACAACGATTCAAATCATCGGATCGGGCATCTTGCAGGATGACGTACTCATGGTCGGCGAGTCCTTGCTTCGCAAATGGAAAATATCCGAAGGCCACCCTGTACAGCTCGCCTTCGGTTCGTTCCGCCAGCAGGTTACCGTTATATCGGTACCCCGTTACAGGGGCCTGCGTGTGGGAAGCGTGCTGGCCCGCAAAATGGGACTTCATGCCAATTGTGAGCTGCGAGTAACCTACAGCCGAGGACGCCGGACACTTCGAGTGGGCCCACTTGTTAGCGTGCTGGTCAGTCGGGACTATCCCGAACAGCCCGACAAGCCTTTCGGGTCGATCACCCTGTTCTGCCGTGAACTGATCGGGGAATGCCGCAGACAAGGAGCATATGTGTATTTTTTCACCCCGGAGCATATCGGAAGTCAGCCCGGACGCGTTCAGGGATGGGTCTATGACGAAGGCTGGAAAAAGACGGTCATGCCCGCCGGGGACGTCGTCAATAACCGGCTTACCTCTCGTAAACTCGAGAACAGAACTAGCGTACAGCATTTTATGAAAGAAGTAAAATCGCAGTACGGCACGGCCATTTTCAATGAAAAGTTTCTCGATAAAAATGAAGTGTTCGATGCGCTTAAATCCAATTCATCCCTGCGCAAGTATTTACCCGAGTCTCATTTGCTGCAAACCTTTGCGGTCTTCAAAAAAATGTGCAACCAGTACCCCACCGTATTTCTCAAACCCGTGCGGGGAAGTCTGGGCAAAGGCATTATGCGCATTACAAAGCAAGCCGATGGCACTTTTTCCGTGCTGTCCACCACCGCCGGCGCACCACGAAAGCAAACGTATGCGAACATCGAAAAGCTGTACAAAGGCATGGCAGGAAAAATGAAAACGACGCGCTTCCAGCTCCAGCAGGGCCTTACCCTGATTGATCACGGCAAGCGTCCGGTTGACTTTCGTGCGCTTGTGCAGAAAAACGCCTCTGGCGCATGGACCGTGACCTCCATCGTCGCCCGGATTGCCGGGGGCAGTCATTTTGTGTCCAATCTGGCGCGAGGTGGCACGCTGAGCACGGTCAAGGAGGCCTTGGCAAAGACCACGCTGCCTGCCTTAACCAAGTCGAACGGCCAAACCCATCTGAAGACAGCCGCACTCGAAATTGCAAACGGCGTTGAGAAGGCGATTCCTGCCCATTTTGCGGAGTTTGGCATTGATCTGGCGATTGACAGCACGGGGCATATCTGGCTGCTGGAGGTCAACTCCAAGCCATCGAAAAATGACAATACGCCGTTAAATGATCAGAAAACCCGACCTTCCGTGAAGAAAATGATTGAATATTGCTGTTATTCAGCCGGGTTCAAATGAATTCGTCTCTTACGGAGTCCGGCTGCCAAAGGAGGCTGTTATCGGTGTCTCTTGTCATATCAGACACGCTGGGCGTGCTCGTCAGCCGGAATCAGGCGGCGATTCCCCCGATTACCGAAGCGGAGTTTTGCCGCAGGCTAAGTCTGTTGGGCAGGCGCTCCGGTCTTAACGTAATGGCATTTACCGCCGAAGGAATTTTGCCCGAAGATCGCTCCATACGAGGTTATGCCTATCGCGACGGAGTATGGACATCCGGCTGCTTCCCCCTGCCGGATATTGTGTATAACCGCTGTTTCCATGCCCACGGTAGTCAGGGCGCAGGGCATGCACTGGAGCACATGGCAGAGCAGGAATCACGCAAGCTCATCTACTGGTCGCGTAATTTGCCCGGCAAATGGCAAGTGTACCGTGCGCTGCACACGATAGATGAAGTGCGTCCCTTTGTGCCGCCTACGGCACCTTACCGGGACACGGCTCAGCTTGTGGAATGGCTGCACCGCCATTCGGCGCTATTTATGAAGCCCCAAGCCGGAACGCACGGCAAGGGCACGCTGTATCTCCGGCTATCGGACGGAGACACCGGACTGCTCGTACAGGGCAGAGACTCCCAAAACCGTCCGTTCCGGCGCTTGTTTTCCGATGTGGATGCCGGATTGTCATGGGTCGACGGGATTGCACGCAGACGCTCCTATATCGTGCAGCCTTATTTGAAATTAACGAGCCAAAGCGGTCATCCCTTTGATGTCCGCGCACTCATGCAAAAGGATGGAAACGGCTGCTGGCGCCTGACGGGCTTTGCCGTGAGAGAAGGCAGGAAAGGAACCCTGACTTCCAATTTGCACGGAGGGGGCAAAGCCCATCCGGCAGAACCTTACCTTCGTGAACAATATGGCGCGGACAGCACGCGTCTCATCATTGGGCAGATGATGGCGCTGTCCCTGACCATTACCGGGGCGCTGGAGGAACGATATGGCCGCCTTGGCGAGCTGGGAATTGATTATGGTATTGACCGGAGTGGGGACATCTGGCTATTGGAGGTTAATTCCCGGCCGGGTCGGGCCGCCTTTTTCCAGACCCGTCAGCCAGAGTGCGCTTTCCGGTCGGTCAACCGCCCGCTCGAATATGCCCGATATTTAATGACCCATTCCAAAGCGACGGGGTCAAAGGGCGCGGGCGCCTCCCTTGAACATACGGTATAGGAGGATAAACAGATGAGTTTAACGCATTGCAATGTTCATTTCTCACAGCAGCCCGACAAGGTGGCGTATATATCCACTGCCTTGTTGAAAAGCCTTAAATTATCCGGAACCAAGTCCATTCGTCTGCGGCTCGGTAAGGATCAGATTCCCGCCACAGTGAAACCGATTCAGAAGGCGGGACGCCATCTATACCTGACCTCAGGCTTACGTAATGCAATCCGTGTTCCCAAAAGCGGGTCCATCTATTTGCGGAATCTGGACGGAGATGTACAGCTCGGGCCGTTGATTGGCGTGCTGTCTGACGGCAACACCTCCCCCACCCGCCCTTTCGGCTCACGCACGGGCTTCATTAAGCAACTGCTGAAGGAAGGCAGCAATAAATCTTATATTTTCGCCTTCACTCCTCGGGATATCAACTGGCAAAATGATACGATTAACGGCTATTTCCTGTCATCAAGCGGGGTGTTTTCACGCAAAATCGTACCTTTACCGGACGTGATTTACAATCGGCTGCCGAGCCGCCGCTCTGATTTTTCCCCGGCAATCAATCAGCTGCGCGAACGCTTTTCTCGCAAACGGATTCCCTTTTTCAACTGGAGCTTCTTCAACAAATCGGATATCTATCATCTGCTGGAAAACAGTCCAGAGAGCAACCGCTATGTCCCCGAATCGTATATGAATCCCAGCTCTGAACGTATCCGGGGCATGTTGGAGCGTCATCAATTTGCTTATTACAAGCCAAGCGGAGGCAGTCTCGGCAAAGGAATTTACCGTCTCTCCCATGTTCCCAAGCAAGGTTATTATGTGAGGTACCGTAAGAAAAACAGCAATGTATTGCTGCGCTTCACCTCTTTTAACTCCATGCTCCGTATGCTTCACTCCAATCAGGGCCAGACGTTAAAGGGCTACGTCATTCAGCAGGGGATCCAGCTGATTGAGATTGACAATTGCCCGATTGATTTCCGATTTCATATGCACAAGAACGGCAATAACCAGTGGGTCGTCGTCGGAATTGGAGCCAAAAAATCCGGACGCGGCAGTGTCACGACCCATATTAAAAACGGCGGCTCCCTCATGACACCCGAGCAGGCGCTGAACCGGGTATTCGGAGACCGAGCGGGTGAGGTGCTTCAGCGTGCCAAGAACGCAGCGGTTACGCTCGCAGAAGCCATCGAGTACCATCACCAGCATCTGCTGGGGGAAATCGGCTTCGATCTGGGCATTGACCAGCAGGAAAAGGTATGGATGTTCGAAGCCAACTCCAAGCCCGGGCGATCCATTTTTCAGCATCCATCGTTGCGTGCGGAGGGTAAAGCATCCGTGGAGCATATTTTGGACCACTGTCTTTACCTCAGTAAATTCCGCAGAAAAGAGGAACTATGAATACCCGGGCGCAGCAAAAACCAGTCGTTGCCGTATTGACCGTGCACGACCAAGGGCAATTTTTCAAGGGTAATCAGCGCAATTTTAAGGATATTCTTGAAACCGGAACACGGATGGGCTATCAGGTATACATCGTTACTGTCAGGGATCTGAAGCTGGCATCCGAAACGATCAAGGGCTATATTTTCAGCAAAAGCTCACAGATGTGGGAGGAACAGAATTTCCCACTGCCGCAGGTCATTTATAATCGCATCCCGAACCGCAATTATGAGCTTAAAACCTCTGTGCGCACAAAGCTGGATGAAATTTCACATGCCTCTGGCATTGAGCTGTACAATCCGGGCTTTTTCAACAAATGGGAACTGTTCAAATGGCTCCGTGCCTCGGAATCCACTCGTCAGCTCGTTCCGGCAACCAAACGGTTAAGCAACCTGTCTGCCTTGGGAAAAATGCTGTCTGCGTATCCATACCTGTATCTCAAGCCGGAGAACGGTAAGGCCGGAAAAGGGATTATGATTCTCAAATACCGGCCGGACCATCTGATGGCTTACAGGCTGACGATTCAGCATGACAAAAAAAGTGTAACCTACCGATCCGTATCGCTGTCCCGGCTGTGGGGACGTATTCGCCGGGAAGCAGGCGCTTCGCCTTATATCATTCAGCAGGGTATCGAGCTGGCAACCTATCAGAAAAGGCCCTTCGACCTGCGGATCCTAGTGCAAAAAAACACCCGTGGCTCCTGGAGCATTACCGGAGTTGGTGCCAGGCTGGCAGGTAAAGGGAGCATTACGACACATGTCCCTCGCGGCGGAAGTGTGGAGGACCCGTTCAAGCTGCTGTCTGCGTTGTTTGGGCCTGAAAGCAGCACGGTCCTGCTGAACAAGATCAAAAGTACGGCCATTCAGATCGCACGCCAAATTGAACGCGGCTCCGGCCTTTCCCATGGGGAGATGTCTATGGATTTGGGGGTGGATACGCTCGGTATTCCCTGGTTTTTTGAAGCCAACGCCAAACCCATGAAATTCGACGAGCCGGAAATCCGTCAAAAATCGTTGAGACGCATATTCCAGTACAGCTCCTATTTGGCCGGACGAATGAAATTATGAGTCAAGGAAGTGGAATCATGCCGCAAATTAGCGATGTTCAACATTTGCCTGCCCGGAGCTGGCTGCTGAGACGACGGCAGCTGCTATTTCTGGCCCGTAGCTCGGGCGGCATGCGCATTACCCGCAATGCCTTGCGGCAGCTGGCCGTTTTAACGCCGGAGCAATTAAAATCCCCCGGCTCCTCCCTCCTGTGCGCTTATCTGCGCACGGGGCAAGGGCTGCGGATTGCGGGATTTTGCCTTGCTCTGAATTACGGTGAAGATGCGTGCATCGTGATCATTCGTCCGCTTTACCGGGGCCGCAGACTGGGCGCTAGACTGCTGTCCGCCCAGCTCAAACAGCTGCGTCGCCTGACGTGCAGCGTGGCCGCCGACAATATGGCCAGTCTCAAAACCTGCTTTCACGCAGGACTTGTTGCGCATGAAATGACGACTGGACCGACCGGAAAGCCCACCCTCGTATTTCGCGGGGAGCTGTCCGAAGATGAGCAGACGGCAGAGGAAGGTGGAATGCTGTGCCAAAACCTGTCCTAGGCATCATGGCCTTGTATTTGAACAACAAAAAGCAACTGGAGGAACGCGCCATATATGAGCGCATGATTACAGAAGGTAAAAGACTGGGGCTGGATATGTATGTATTCACTCCCGCCGATGTCCACAAAGATCGCAAGTTGCTCCTTGCCCAAATGTATGATCCGGACAGCGGAAAATGGACCCTGAAATGGCGGGAATTCCCGGATATGATTTTCGACCGTTGCCGGGTACAGCGCAGTGAACGGTATCATCAGTTGAAGCAATTTCGGGTGCAATATACGGATCTCGTATATTTAAACCGGCCGCTGAGTAACAAATGGGCCATTCATCAGCAGCTTGCGAGAAGGGCCGCCTTTCGGCCCCATCTGCCCGAAACGGAGCCGTTCGTAGGATTTCATAGTGTAAAGCGGATGCTCAAAAAGAATTCGCTAGTCTACCTCAAGCCGATTAACGGTACGGGGGGGCGTGGTATTTTGCGCATTGAGCCTGTTAACAAGCAAGGGGGCCTGTATCTGATCGAGGGCCGCAATCGTAAACGTCATATTATTCCTCAGCAGCGGGTGCGTCTGGACCGTCTGGAGCCGCGTCTGAGCAGTTGGAACATGGATAATTACATTGTTCAGGAAGGTATTCCTGTGCAACTGCCGAATGGCAGGGTTCATGATTATCGCATGCTGGTGCAAAAAAATGGCCAGGGAACATGGGAGTTAACGGGATGCGCAGGACGAATCGGGGCACATCGCAGCGTCACTTCCAACCTGCATGGCGGAGGCAAGGCGGTACCGATGAAACAACTGCTGACACAATGGATTCGTGATGAAAATCAGAGAGAGAAGATCACCAAGCAAGGGGAAAAGCTCGGGCTGGATATCGCTGCTTATCTGGAGGAAAGCTACGGGGCATTGTGCGAGCTTGCGCTCGATTTGGCGATCAACAAGGACGGTCACATTTACGTACTGGAGGTCAACCCGAAGCCAGCACGCGAGGTATTTGCACGTATTGGTGAAAAAGAAACCTACCGCCGTTCTATCGCCAAGCCCATGGAATACGCCTTATGGGTCTATCACACACAAATTAATCCAAAACCTCTGACGGATCACAACACAGAGAGCAAAACCGAAAGCAAAACCGAAAGCAAAACTGAGAGCAAAACTGAGAGCAAAACTGAGAATAAGGCAAAGGAAGGCTCCGCGTAAAAGCGGACGCCTTCCTTGTTTTTTCATTTATTCGACTAACCTCGCATGTTTTTTATATGGGTACGTCAAGCATTTCTATAACCAGTAACCTGTGCTTCGTAGCTACTCGGCGTTTTTATACAATGTGAGCAGCTGCGTGAAGTCCGTAATAATCGCATCGGAACCCTTCAACTCGTCGTTTACGCCAAATCCAGCATAGGCGCAGCCGATGACTGTTTGTCCGTTCTTTTTGCCTGCCTCCACATCGGAAGAACGGTCACCTACCATCCATACGTTCGAAATCCCGTGCTTGCTCAACAAAATCTCCAGCAAATTCACTTTGGAAAGTGTGCTGTATTCACCAGCGCTATACAGTCCTTCAAAAATCGGGACCATTTCATATGCATCCGCTATCCCTTTTACATAATCCTCCAGCCCGTTACTGGCTACGAACAACCGAACACCCTGCTCGTGGAGGGTCTGGAGCGTTTCTTTTACATGTGGATACAGGGCATGACTTCCATTCTTCAATCCCTCCAGCTCCAACTGAAGCAGCAGCTCGTCCGCTCTTCTGTGGGCCGCTTCGCAGGCTTCCGGCATCACTCTTCTCCAGATTTCGTCCAACAGCATACCCAAACTATTCAAAATAAGCTCCTCGGGCGGCGTCTCTCCTTCAAAAAGCCCTTCGGCGCGCAGCGTATCAAACAGCTTGTGGTACGCAGGAAGCAGCAGCGTCTCCGTCTGAAAAAGTGTACCGTCCATATCAAATACCATAGCCTCAGGTTTCTTCAACACAGGTGCATTGTTCATGTAGTTGTCAGTCATTCCTTTCCTATGAAGGTTTACAGTTCCGACCCCTCTCATGATAAGCAATAAGAGAGGTCCGTGTAAACCTCATTGCACATACCGTTAACTCTTGTATTTTTTCAAAACAGCCCTGAAACAATGCAAACCGCCCCACAAATCCGTGTGCAAGGCGTCTGGCGGAAGGTTGAGATCAACGTCGCTCCAGTACGAAAACCCCGCCTGACCCATCCATTGTTCCATCGCGGACAGATTAACCGTAGGGTAATCAAAGGTCAGCAGAAGCATCCCGTCATCCCGCAAAGTCCGGTGAAATTCACGCAGGGCAGCTAACGAGTCAGCAGGGGTTAGATGCTCCAGCACTGATATACATACAATTTTGTCAAAACTGGCCGTCTCATAAGGCAAGGCGGTTAAATTAGCATGCGCAGAGTGAAGACGAATCGGTAAAATTTCCTGAACACGCTCGGCAGCCTCCTCTCCGATATCCCGGCGCACCTCGGCCAATATGGCATCCACGGAAACGATCCTCATATCCAGATCGCAGGCATAGGTCTGAACGCAGCGCCGGGCTAACTCAAACTTGAACGGATGCGGAATACCACATGCCGCGTCAAGCACCGTATCCTGCCCGGACATAAAGTGCAGACACCACTCATACTCGTAGGGACGGCTCCACCAGCTTTGGGGTAGCCTGTAGATCAGGCTGGAGGTATTGGGGTCGGAATGTACGAAAAAACGGGAGAGATACGGATCAGCAGCGTTCATGGATGTAGCCTCCTTTTGAATGAAAGGTGAAAACGGTATGGGTTCAGATCCTATATCCCCCCAGCCAGCTCAGATCGCCCTTGCCACGCAGCATAGCTCATGACCACGTTTCTCGCCTTGAAGTTTGGCCAACAGCCCCATCCGCTCCGTGAAAGTAAGCTCTCCATACAAAGGATGCGCCTGTATCAAGGCGTCCAGACCGGAAGGAAGCTGACGGGTGAACAGGGCCACCGGGCGCAGACCGGACTTCGCCAGCAAACGTGTCAGCGTGTGCTCTGAATAATGATACAAATGATCTTCCTCGGTAAATAAAGGCGAGTGAACACCATAGGCCTCATTTGTAAACGAGTTTTTGTTGGGTACTGTAATATATAACGTTCCATCCGGTTGAAGCTGCTCGCGTAAATCCGTTAAAAATGCTACCGGGTCTGCAATATGCTCCAGCACATGCCAGCATGCAACGGCCTCATATTCGTGATCCCGCGATAAGGCAGCATCTCCCTCTGTTTCTGGCGCTTTATTCGCCGCTTCTGTTTCTGTTTCTGTTTCTGTTTCTGTTTCTGTTTGTGTTTCTGTTTCTGTATCGCCATTCCAGTAGCCCGGCAGCAGATCCACGTCATATTTGTATTTGGCATATGCCCGCGAGTCTATGGAAGGCTCAATGCCCACAGCATTCCATCCACTCTGAAGGGCAGCATGAATGAATTCTCCCGTACCTGATCCAATTTCCAGCAAATTTCCTTTACCGGGACTGAACATATCCAGCAGCATGAGTCCGAAAAGAGCATGATCCCCGTAGGTCGAAGCGGCTGCACTATCGCGCATGGCGACCCATTTGACGTTATAAATATCTGCGATCATATCCTCAGGCTGTATCCGATCCACATCATTGCGAAAAATAAGCCCACATGAGCCACATCCTATCAATGTAAAATGTTCATACCGATGAAACACCGCCGTATTGGACGAGCCGCACAGTTTGCATGCCATGCCCTGTTCTTCTCCTTTCCCTTTTCCATAAAGTGCGTCCTCTATTTCGCCTTTGGTAAGAGTATGGGAGCCAATAATAGCATGAACACCGGCAATCTTAGCAACAGCACTCGTGTTGACAGGGTTCGAAGGGTTAACAGCGTCATGAGCAGGAGCAGGTTCAACGGGATGGGCAACGTTAGCCACTTGAACAGATTCAGCGGTATGAATTGCTTCATTTTTATTCTCAGCCCTGGAAGCATAGGTATCCTCGGCAATCGCATCTTGGATGTTCGCTCCCGTATTCACATCGGATTTTACACCGCCAGTGTCTCCGGATTCAGCTTCATGTTTATTTTTTACATCATCCTGGTCTGGGTCTATCCAGAGACTGAGCCGGGGAGTTGGGTCCAATATGGACTCATATTGTTCCTTCCACCCATAACGGACATCCGGGTCCAGCTGTTGATAGCGTTCATATTTGGCTGTGCGAATAGCTGGTGTGTACCAACCCCAGTGCTGGATACGATAGTCGCTAATTTCACTGGGAAGCTCAAGTACATTATCGGGAAATCTCCCACAGTGCAAGTATTGCTCCTTCCATTTATAAGGGAAGCTATCCCGGTACCGAATCAGAAAAGGGCGGTAATAACGATGAGCCTGCCAGTAATCATCATCACGGTAATGCGTGAGAGACCACATATCAAACAGCCTGAAACAAAGGGTATCGGCTTTCGTTCCAGTTAATAAAGCATGCACACCTTGGGCAAATCGGGATTCGAACATTTCGTCAGCATCCATGTTTAAAATCCATTCCGGAGAAGATGCCAGCGTCTCTCTCCACTGCTGCTTCCGCAGCTCCACTTCATTCGTAAAGGAGGCCTTTTCATTACGGACCAAACGCAGTGGAATCCCCTTTAGCAGATCCCGGCACAATTCAGCGCTATCATCACGGCTGCCATCATCAATAATGACCGCATCATCAATATATTCCCGATGACTTCGGAGCACTTCTGCGAGCTTGCGATCTGTCTCATTGCATACCGTCATGCTCAGCGTCAGCTTGGGCCTTGAGACAGGCGGAGCATGAAGCTCACTATGTCGTGGACCGGAGAAAGCTGGTGGCACGACAAAAGAATCCGCAGCATCCTTTGCGAAGACAGCAGACTCGCGGAGATCCGATGGAATGGTAATATCAGGGGATGCAGAGGCAGTGTTGGATGGATAATTTTCTGAAATATCTGAAGTTTTGGAAGTGACTGAAGTTTCTTGGTCGTCCGTGTTAGCAGCGCCCTGCGTATGGCGATTCAGGGTCAATAGCAGTTGTTCTGCCTTGATGCGGTCCGCTTCCCGATATAAATGCATCGCCGGATAGTGCGTATCCACAAAAAGCGGAAATCCGTACGCCGCCGCCCGGATACAAAAATGTCGATCCTCTCCCCAAAAGGAAACGTTCGGGATTTTGCCAAAATGAATTCCGGCTTCCAGTGCCCGTCTGCGAATTAAGGTACAAGCACCCAGTCCGCCTACCTCATACAAACCGGGAACATGCAACTGATGTATGAAATGCAGCTCACGATGTGCCCGCTCTTCTGCCGATAGCACTTCACCTTCTTCACGATGGAACAGATTGTATTCATCACTGACCCACACTTGAGGCAATAACGCCCCATCGGGCTGCCAGCGTGTCCAGAAAATCTCGGATACGATATCCTTCTCCGTCTCGACCAGTCTGCATAAAGTACGGGAATGGAGAATCAGGTCTGAATCGACCAAAAATAGTGCGTCGTAATGATGCTGAAGCGCGTAGTCAATGAGACGATTTTTGAACCCGGCCACTTTCCAGACGAGAGAAGGCGGCCAATAATGGGTATGTTCATCGCTTCGGTTCTCGTGTTGCTGCAAGACTGACAGCGGGGGCAAAACGCGCCCCGGAAGCCGGTCCGCAAAATCGGCCAGCCATTGGCTTGAGGCCGGATTGTCATTATCATCGACGAACAAATAATCCGGCAGCACATCGGGTGCTTCCAGCCGCTCCAAAGCTTGAAGAAATAAAACTAATATTTCGGGCTTCTGATGCACCGGGCTGCCGATTAATATACGCATGAGTCGGACGCCTCCCATCAGGCGGAAGCCTCATAACCGTCCCTCCTGCTTGCTTTAACGCATACGATAATTGCGATTAAGCGATAAGGAAGTGAGCGTGATATGAATGGACTTACACCTGGAAATATCGATGAAAACAACATCAATGCACTGCTTGCCTGCATCGCCTTTCAAGAGCTGTCATTAAGTCACCTGATTAATGCTGAGGGTGAAAAAATACAATATGCCGTCGGGACCCTTCTCGGCCTTACACCACCCGCAGGGAGCATTGCCGAGCTGCTGGAGGTAAATAACAACGTACAATCGGTTCTGAATTGTACGTTTTTAAACGAGCTTGCCCTGCTGGCTCAGCTCCAGTGCCTGCTCAATCCGCCAGGCATTACCGGGGCAGCCTGTTGTTTTCCGTTTGGAAGCACGGGGCCTACTGGGGCTACTGGAATTACAGGTGAAACGGGAGCCACGGGCATCGCGGGCGGTAGCTTACCCTGTTCCAGAAAACCTTTAATCGCCAAATTAATTAGTTCAAAAGCCCGCTCCCATTGCTGCAAACGGCTGTATTCACTTGCCAAATGGTAATCACACCAAGGATCATATTCAGCCTGTGCCTTTTCCCGCTCCAACAGCCGAATATTTCGCTTTGACTTTTCCTTCACCTCTACGACCTTCTCTACATATCCATAGTGATGTACCGTCACGGGCAGCAGTGGAGCTTCTGGGACATCCTGTTTTCCCACCGGAGGTTGCAGCCTTTCATGAATATCACGCACAAACTGATACCCGATGTCATTGCGGAACAAACGAATTTGCGGACAACTGTATACAAAACCGTCCATCTCATTCAGTACCTTCAAAGCAGCCGTGTCTGCACGGATCGCCTTTACAAACTCACGCAACTGTCCCCTCTCATCGTGATCCAGTTCTTCATCTCCATCCAGCCAAAAAATCCATTGTCCTGTCGCGCGGGCTATTCCCGCATTGCGTGCATTCGCAAAACTGTCATCCCATTCGTACGAATAAACGGCGGCCCCCATGGAACGACAAATGTCCATCGTCCCATCCGTAGACCCCGTATCCGTAATAATAATCTCATCCACAACATCCCTGACGCTTTGCAAGCAAGCTGCGACCCGTTCCGCCTCATTTTTTACAATCATGCACAGTGAAATGAACGGCCGGCTCATGCCTTCCCCCCCTTGTATCAGACTTTGATTTTCTAATCTATTAGAGCGCTGCCCAATTTATGATCATCACATATACCCTCATACTCGTTCAACCAAAATTCCCACATAATGAGCAAGCCATCCTAATAAAATGGAGATCATACCAAGTTTTTTGGGAGGGACAAAGAGCATGGTAACCGTCAGCTTATGCATGATTGTCAAAAATGAAGAAGAAGCGCTTCACACCTGCCTGAAATCAGTCCATGATCTGGTGGATGAAATCATTATCGTCGATACCGGCTCTACCGACCGCACTCAAGAGGTGGCTGCATCGTTCGATGCCCGGATATATGATTTTGAATGGTGCGATGATTTTTCCGCAGCTCGCAACTATGCATTTGATCAGGCAACACAGGACTATGAATTTTGGCTGGATGCCGACGACATCCTGGAGGAACAAGACCGACTGGCATTTCTCGACTGGAAAAAGCAAGCCACCCTTTCATATGACAGCATTACAATGGATTATGTGCTATCCGTGGATGGACAGGGACAGCCGCTGCATAAGCTCAAAAGAAACCGGATTGTCCGCCGGGACCGTAATTATAGATGGATCGGTTTTGTACACGAATTCCTGAATGTGGTAGGAAGCACCTTTCACAGCAATATGGCGGTGACCCATAAAAAAACACGCGCTTACACCGACCGAAATTTGCACATATACCTCAAGCACCGGGAGCAGGGCACCGTATTTTCTGAACGAGATCACTACTATTTTGGCAATGAACTGTATGACAACGGACGGACGGTAGAAGCCATACAGCAGTACGAACACTATTTAAGTCTGAATCAGGGATGGATTGAGGACCGGATTGCTGCTTGCTTTAAGCTTGCGGATTGTTACGGCCGCCAAGGTCAAAAACAGGAACAGCGCATGGCTCTGCTTCGCACGCTTAATCTCGATACACCACGCGCCCAGTTCTGCTGTGCCCTTGGCAATTTATTGATTGAAGCGGAACAATATGCTCAAGCCATTTACTGGTTCCGTCAGGCTACACTGATCGAACCACCACAAGATGCGATGGCCTTAACCAATTCGTCCTATTACACCTGGCTCCCGCACTTGCAATTATGTCTGTGTTACGACCGGATTGGTGACATTGATAAAGCAAAGTTGCATCACCGCATGGCCCAGTTGCACCATCCTACTCATCCCAGCGTTTTATATAATGAACAGTATTTCTCACAGCTACAACAGGGATGAGGAAGACGGGGACCGGGTGTGGCATTCCATGCAGCTGACCATATCCATCATGCAAATTCGGAGTGAAGGGAGAGATTGCACTTGTCTATGCCCGGTATTCCCGACATCAATCCCCTCATCTCTCTAACGAGGAAAGAAGTTATTCATATGATACTCGCATCCATTGCCATGGAGGAAATGGGCCTGTCCAACATACTTCATGCGGAAGGCGAAAAAATACAGCCGGAGGCACTGGATCTATAGGAGTGACGGGAGCCACCGGTACAGGGGTGACGGGAGCTACTGGTGTTGCTGGTGCCACAGGCGTAACCGGAGTCACAGGCATCAATATCACCGCTACGAATGCTTTTGTGGCGAATACAACTGGTGGCCTAATAACCGTATTGCTTGGTGGAACGAACGTGACCTTCCCCGGCCCGCCTCAGACGCTGAGCGGAGGCATTACCATCAACGGTACTAATGATGTATTGACTCTGGCGAACGCCGGAACCTACTACATCGCTTATGAGTTGAACACAACAGTTGGTCTTCTTCTGAGCAGCCGTTTGCTCATTAACGGCGTGCAGGCTCCAGGGTCCGTCCTTTCGCCTGTGATCTCCCTTTCTTCTTACAACAATGACGTTATCGTTAACGTAGCAGCCGCTACAACCGTCAGCGTGCAATTTTTCGGGACCCTAGGTGCTGCCACATTGGTAGGAGGCGGCGCGACAGGCGCATCCCTGACGATTATCCGCCTAAATTAATCTACTCCATGATTTGCAACTGGCTCAGTTGCCCCACTGATCCGTTTCCCGAGATCATTTCTGTTCGCCTATATAGACAAGACAACAGGAAGGGCGCTTCCATGCTGAATCGCCCTTCGTAAAATTACAATTCTTCAAAAAATGTCTCCTGCAAGCTTTAGCTTACCAAGAGACATTCTGAATGATTTCCTCAAAATACTTTCTTCCGGTCTCGTTCCCCCTTCAAAATTTCCACAGACTCGTGGAAACGGAGCGAGTGGATTATTTCGCGTTCACGCAGAAACTTCAGACTATCCTGCAAATCCACATCATCTGTCAAATCAATCAGCCACTGATATGTAGCTCTCGCCTTTTCCTCCGCCGCAATATCCTCATACAAATCCGCGATTGGATCACCCTTGGCTTGAAAATAGGTCGCTGTAAAAGGAACTCCGCCCGCGCTTTGGTAATACAGCGCATGATCATGCGCCGCATAATATTCCCCCAGTCCGGCTGCCTTCATTTGCTCTACACTCGCATCCTTGGTCAGCTTGTAAATCATAGTCGCAATCATTTCGAGGTGCGCAAATTCTTCCGTACCTATATCATTAAGTACGCCGATCACCTTATCCGGAATCGTATACCGCTGATTCAGATACCGCAAAGCCGCCGCCAGTTCGCCATCCGCTCCACCATATTGCTCCATGAGCAATTTGGCCATATGAGGATCACATTTGCTGACACGTACGGGATATTGCAGCTTTTTCTCATATACCCACATTTATGTTCCTCCTTTATAAAAGGTTGTACCTACCTATACCTGCCACGGCCAAGGGGATTGGCTCCATTCCCAAGGATACTTGGAATAGGCACGGCCAAAATTTTGCAGAGGTCCGTACAGGAGCTGGTACTCATTGGCAATCCCCGTCCTTTCCTGCGTCAGCTTATTGAACTGTTCGATAGCCTGTAAATCATCCGGGTGCGTATTGAGATACAAATTCAGTTCCACCAATACAAAATCCACCGTCTGGAGCTTCTCCAGCAGCGCATAAAACTGTACATCACCCGGCTTGGTCTGAGGGCCATAGCCCTGGGATGGG
The DNA here is from genome assembly GCA_040544055.1 of Paenibacillus sp. PvR008. Lineage (GTDB taxonomy): Bacteria > Bacillota > Bacilli > Paenibacillales > Paenibacillaceae > Paenibacillus. The sequence goes on along the minus strand of JBEUOG010000014.1, from coordinate 21,347 downwards.
TTTCTGTCGTTCTGATTGTAGCCCTCAGCATGGTTTTGCTGTTGATACGGGTTCGCATAGGGGCTTTGATACGGGTTCTGCTGCTGGTTCTCAACCTGGTTTCGATGCTGAGGCTGGTATTGGGCCTGACCCTGATTTGGATAATCCATTTTACTCGCCTCCTCCCTGGTTTCTACAAGACTCATAAGGGCTGTATAACAAGGGCCATAGCGTTCCCTTCCTCAGCGCCTCTTCTGGACTGAATTGAGGCAGACCTGGGGGCTGAAATTGTACAAACAGGTTCGGTGGAAGCACATAGGTTTTGCACAAAACGGGCGGGCACGGATCGAACGGACCGACAAACGGGGCAAACTCACCTTGCTGTGGAAATTTCACGGGCCGGGACCTCCTTTAGTTGATCCATCTGCTTTACTATTCATCATATGCCGCATGGCCCAAGTCTCGAACAAAAAATTACAGATAAAAAAAGAACCTTCAAAACCACGATAACGTGGATCTAAAGGTTCTTGCTTCTACGCTCTATAATAGCTTTCATACCGGAACTGAACCTAACCATATCTATGGATCAGGACTCATCGGTGGAAAGTTCATCTTCGATCACAGGGCTGGGCTTGCGGTGAATCCTCACTCTCATAATACGAAGCCTTGTCGCTTCCTCCACCTCATAGGTCAGGTTATAAAACTCAATCTTTTTCCCCTTCACCGGGCTGCCTTCCAGTTCCTTAAACAGCCAGCCCCCGATGGAATCCACTTCGTCGTCTTCAATGTTCACCCCGGTCAGATCATTGACATCCTCAATGAGCATACGGCCGTCCACTGAAATGAGATTATCCTTAATCTCCACGCTCGGACGTTCATCCTCAAATTCATCGTAGAGATCCCCAACGATTTCCTCTAATATTTCCTCCGCTGTCAGCAGCCCGGCCGTTCCGCCGTACTCATCGACCACGAGAGTCATCTGGGAATGTTTTTTCTGCATAAGACGCAGCACATGACTCACTTCCATAGATTCTGGCACATTCAAAATAGGACGCACCACCGAGACCAGATCCAGTTGCTCGCCCTGCTCAGCCAACAGAAGATCAGTAATATGAACAAAGCCGATAATCTGGTCCTTATCCTCAACTGCTACCGGGTAGCGAGAATGCTTGGTATCACTGATGATTTTCAGATTTTCCTTAAACGATAAATTGGTATACAAGCAGTCCATATCCGTACGGGGAAGCATAATTTCACGGGCCAGCAAATCGGAAAAATCAAAAATATTGTCCATCAGCTTGATTTCGTCCTTATCAATAACACCGCTTTTGGCGCTCTGATTCATCAAGATACGGATCTCTTCCTCCGAATGCGCCGCTTCCGCCTCACTCGCAGGCTGGATGCCGAACGCCCGTAATAGCAAATTTGCAGCGGCATTCAACACCCAGATGACAGGCAGAAATATCTTGTAAAAGAGCAGCAAAGGAGCGGATAAAAACAAGGCCACACCTTCGGTTTTCTGGATCGCCAAAGATTTTGGAGCCAGCTCACCCAATACAATATGCAAAAAGGTAATCACGCAAAATCCAACGACAACGGATACCGTTGTAATCAGTGTACCGTCAGTTACACCGAGTTTGTGCATGAGTGGCTCGATCAGGTAGCCGGATATTGCTGGTTCACCAATCCAGCCCAAGCCCAACGAAGCCAGCGTAATGCCTAATTGGGTGGCGGACAGATAAGCATCCAGCTTCTGGTTCACCTTTAGCGCATAGCCTGCCATGCGATGCCCCTCACTTTGGAGCTGCGTCAATCGGGATTGGCGCATTTTGACCAGCGAAAATTCCGCTGCCACAAATACACCGTTCAGAAAGACGAGCAGCAGTACCAAAAGAAGATTCACCGTTAGCAATCCCCAATGAAACTCGGGTTGACCTTCCAATACGAACTCCCCATTTCTATAGCTGTAATGCTTTTCTGGATTTAAAATCTACTCCCTTGTAATACATATCCGCTACGAGTAGATTCGGTCCGCAGCAGGCAGCGGCATCACAATGACAGTTCACGGTCTGGTTCAACGGATGCTCATTCAGCCATTCACCGAAAATATCGTCCAGACCGCGCTCCTGAATATTTCCGAAAGCCGGAATGTCTGCGAAATCCGTCACATATACGCTGCCCGTGAACATATTCACATTTACGCGGTTTCTTCCGTCCGGATCATTACGTACCGTAATATTCGGTTCTTGGCGCAGTCGGCGAAGCAGCTTGCGGTCTTCCTCCCGGTCCGAGCAGGCAAAGAACGGCAACGTGCCAAACAGCATCCACATATCCTGATTACGCACATCCAGCAGCTTATGAATGGAGTTGCGCATATCGTCAAGTGAAAGGACAGGTAAGGCAGAAGCAAAATTCGATGCGTACATCGGATGAACCTCATGCCGTCGACAGCCCATTTCATTAATCAACTGATGAATACCATCCAGCTTCGTGTGAGTACGGTAATTAATCATGGACTCGGCAGAAATAAACATCCCCATTTCGCTCAACCTGCGGGCGTTTTCCACCATTTTCTCATAAAGGCGAACAGCCCCCGCGCGTGGAGTCGGACGTCCGGTATTTGCAAAACCCACTTCATAAAAATCGTCTTCATTCAAATAATTAAACGATATATGCATAACATCCAGATAAGGAAGCATCTTCTCATATCTGCGAATATCCAATGTCAGGTTGGAGTTGATTTGCGAGCGAATACCACGCTCTTTGGCATATTTCAGCAGCGGAACGATCACTTCGTCCACCGTTTTATCGAGCAAAGCGGGTTCTCCGCCTGTCATACTGATCGTCTCCAGATGCTCGACTTCATCCAGTCGTTTCAGCATCAGATCTAATGGAAGGAAGGGGGCCTCCTTCATAACAAGCATGTCGCCCACAGCGCAATGCTCACAGCGCATGTTGCACAGATGCGTCACGGTCATTTCCACACTTGTCAGCAAATGACGGCCATGTGTACGCAGCGAGACAATCGGGTCCCACGGATCATACGCTGGCGATATTTGTGGAAGTGTGTTGTTTTGTAGAACTGTCATTATTTTTCACCTTATTTCTGTTATTAACCTCAAAAGACGTATGAATATCATATCATGATGTGTAAAGTGTCTGCATGTTTTCTTCCATTTCATCTGCTAATCCACGTGTAATGCTCCAAAAGGGGAAGCTGTAGCACCCAGTGTGTTGGTAATCATCACCGAAAGAGATACGGACAGATCCACATCGTAAGGCGCTTTCAGTTCCTGTCCGTCCCGATCCCTCACAATACGAATAACGGGCCTTTGCGGGATTTTGGAGTGTATGCGCACCACAACCCCTTCTTCCCCCGTATTGAGCACCACAGAGAGCCCCAGCGGGTATATAGCTACACAATCGCGGAATGCCTCCAGCATCCGTTGCTCATACAACGTGCCCGCACCAGCATACAGCACCTCCATTGCTTCATAGGGCAACAATGGCTGCTTGTATATTCGGCTTGCTGTCATCGCATCGTACGAGTCTACCAGACCGATCCATTTGGCGTATTCGTGGATTTGGTCCTTTTTCCAACCGTTCGGATATCCAGTGCCGTCGATACGTTCATGATGCTGTAATGCACAGTGAGCCGACAGCAGGGGGATTCCCGGTTCGTCTTTAAGTAGCTTGTAGCCGATCACCGTGTGCGTTTTCATGTGCTCGTATTCCTCGTTCGTCAATTTGCCCGGCTTATAGAGCACTTGAGGTGAAATTTTCATTTTACCAATATCGTGCAGTAGTGAACCTACGCCCAGCTCCATGAGCTGGTTGTTATCGTAGCCACTGGATATTCCCAGTACAAGCGAATACAGACATACGTTCAATGAATGTTGATACAGATCCTGATCTGCCGCCCCGATATCCATCAGCATAATGATGGCATCCTGACGGCCTCCGATATCGTCCAGAATGGATTCCATCACCTTATAAAATGACTTGCCAAAGTATTGGTGCTTATGATCTACGGAGTAGGAGGACAGACCCTGAAACTGCTTTTTGATCTCCTGTAGTGCCACAGCCCTCGTCTGTTCATGGATCATTTCGGGAATCACGATATCTTCTGTCACCGCATCCTCAATGTATACATATCCAATTCCGACTTGACCTAGACGTTCAATCAATCGCGAAGTAAGCTCAACACCTTCCGAGAGCAACACCATTCCATTTTCATTGTATATTTTTTTGCCCAGCTTCATGCCGGCTCTCAATAATGTAACAGGTACCAGTCGCAGCTTAATCCTCTCCCGATTGTTTTGATACCTGAAGCCACCTAGCTGCAAAACACTCTTCCATCGCGCCCGGACGCTTCAACTCCATTTCAATCAAATCCCGCAAAAATTCTGGAAGCATAAATCGGAGTTCCATTCCGTTCGCAAGCACTTCATAACCTGCTCTGAAAGTGAACATATCCAACGTGCCCACCGTATATTGCTCATTCTCTTCCAATGAACGACCCGCTACACGTATATCCGTCACTTTATCATAAGGAGCGCGAGCCGGATCATATTGAATCTCCAGACCTTCCACACACATCGTACCCAGCACTTTACCTCTAAATCCAAATCCCGTCATTTTCTTGTCGGCAAATTCCGGCAGCAAGGACTGCTCTAGCGCCAGCCGGATGTCTCTTCCCCATAGCTTCAAGACACAGGCATTAATCGGCGAAGGGCATAAGGAATGCAGCATTCCCTTGCTGATATCACCTTGAGGTAATGAGCCAAGCAGTTGGCCCGCATTCACAAGAGAAATAGCGGTTCCCGTAAAATGTGACACCGATTGTGCCAGCAAATTTCCGAAAGGAGACTCCCGATCATATGCAATCTCCAGTTTCCGATCCGTCACCGCCACCGTTCTCTCCATGACACGCTCTGCCTGTCTGCGATGCAGTACAATGGCCGATACCACCTTTTCATCCAGCAGTGTGTGATCTACAGGAACTACGCCGCCTGACGTAACCCGAAACGGTTCATGACTACTGTTGCGGCTTAGTGTCACTTCACCCAGCAGCGTTCCATACTTACCAGCCCCACATAGAGCTGTATTCCCGATCCACAGCGGTTCCTCCAGCACATGATGGGTATGGCCTCCAAGAATCACGTCAATCTCCGGAAACTGCGATGCCAATTTCTTATCCGAAGGTAAACCCAGATGCGACATCACAACCAGAACATCGACATGCTTTCTCAGGGACAGAATTTGCTCGACCAATACCTCAAACGGATCGAGTGCATCCCATCCCAGCAATTGATAGAATTTGCCAAAAGGAGCCGTCACTCCGAGCAAGCCTACCTTAATCCCCGCCTTGTCCAAAATGAGCGAATCCGTCATCCACGAAGGCTTCATCCCTGTGGCGCTCTCCCTAATATTGCCGCATACGACCGGGCAGTGAATTCCCGCATATGCCTGTTCAAGAATATCCGGGGTAAAAGTCAGACCCTCGTTGTTACCGATCGTAATCGCATCGTACCCCGTCAAATTGATCACATCCACATTCGCCCCACCCAGCGTTCCTTCCGTTTCGGGGGCCATCCGGTCCATGTGGTCTCCCATATCCAGCACAATCAGCGCATCTCCTGATGCAGCTCTTCGTTCATTAATCATCGCGGCTATCGAAGGCATACTGCCAAAATGACTATGTATATCATTGGTATGCAAAATGGTTAACGTTTGCTGAGTGGTCATCTCCATAACCGCCCTCCTCTATAGTTTATATATCGACTCTGTTGCTTCTAATGTTTAAGGATACCATGTTATTTCGCATTATGGTACATGTCGGTGGGAGTGCGCTACAACCGACGATTTAGCTACTATTTAGTCTCAAGATACAGACACGCGGAAAAGCAAGGTCACAATGTCTTCATATGCCTCTGAGAAGAGACAGGTTCCTGGGACCTATTTTACAGCTAGGAATAATAGTAAATTAGTCGTTGTCATCCCATATAATTCTTGATATATTAGGTTTGCTTCGTATTTTCGACAAATTTACGACAATAAGGAGGTTCAGCGCATGAGAGTTCACATTACCGATGCCAAGCCAGGAGATCGTCTCATATCTGATACATACAATGGACACGGTGTACCCGTCATGATTCAGGGCACCAAGCTACAGCACGACGATATTTCCAAGCTCATCATGCATGGTGTCGATTATATCGACATTGATGCCGGTTCAGCGAGCATTCCGGTTGACTTTGCCCCCGATGTTCCCGCTTCCCCCGAGTCCCTTAAACGTGCCGTTCCCCTCATGGAGCAGACTATTCATGGCTTTGAAAGTATGTTTCTCGAAGCTTCCGCAACTGGCAAATTTGACGAATTTCGAGTCGATGAGCTGATCGGCCCCCTCGTTTCAGAGCTGGCCCGTCAAAAAGATGTCGTATCTCTGCTGTTAATCATGGAGCGGGGAGATCACTATACGTACAATCATTCTCTCCAAGTAGGTGTACTGTCGTATTACATTGCCATATGGCTTGGATATACGGAAGAAGAAGCCTATACCGCCGGTAAAGCAGGATATTTACACGATATAGGCAAGTCCATGATACCGGATGAGATTCTGAATAAACCTGATAAGCTGACGCCTGAAGAATTTCAGGAAATGAAAAAACATTCCCTCTACGGCTATGATATCATTCGCAATTCAACCAGCGATGAGATTTCAGCAATCGTCGCCTTGCAGCATCACGAAAGAGAAGATGGGAGCGGATACCCGCACGGACTGTTCAAGGAGGATATTCATCCTTTCGCTAGTATTACGGCGATTGCAGACGTATATAGCGCTATGATCTCCAACCGTGTGTACCAGACGAAGCAGGAGCTGCTCACCGTACTCCGGGAGCTGCACAGCATGAGCTTCGGACATCTGAACCCGGAAGCCACTCAAGTCTTTATCCGGCATATGCTTCCGAACTTTATTAACAAGCAGGTACTTCTGACTTCTGGTCAGACAGGAACGATTATTCTGAACAATCCTGCTGACTACTTCAGACCTTTGGTGAAAATTACTGAAAATGAGTATGTAGATTTGTCCAGAGAACGCCATGTATCCATTGATGAAATTTATTTGGAATCCTGATTTGCGAACTCATTCTGTCGATACACAGGCTGCGCGAATGAAAAGAGACTGTCCTTCGTAGGTTCTTCCCTACGAAGGACAGTCTCTTTTTTATGTTACGGACAAACGCCTGATAGTCATCATGGCTCAGCCCCAGCATACCCTCTTAAAGCGAGAATTATCCTATGGAACCTTCCATTTCAAACTTGATCAATCGGTTCATCTCTACTGCGTACTCCATCGGCAGTTCTTTGGTGAACGGCTCGATAAAGCCCATAACGATCATTTGTGTCGCTTCCGCTTCGGTCAGGCCACGGCTCATCAGATAGAACAGCTGATCCTCCGATACCTTGGATACCGTTGCTTCGTGCTCCAGCGTAATGTCGTCGTTCATGATTTCATTATAAGGAATGGTATCCGAGGTCGACTGATTATCCAAAATCAACGTATCACACTTGATATTCGATTTTGCCCCTTGAGCCTGACGACCGAATGAAGCCAGTCCGCGATACGTTACTTTACCGCCATGCTTACTGATCGACTTGGATACAATCGTCGATGTCGTATCTGGTGCCAAGTGGATCATTTTCGCCCCTGCATCCTGATGCTGGCCTTTGCCTGCAACTGCAATGGACAAGACCATACCTTTAGCTCCACGGCCTTTCAGTACAACTGCCGGGTATTTCATCGTCAGCTTGGAACCGATGTTACCATCGACCCATTCCATCGTTGCATTTTCTTCTGCAACCGCACGCTTGGTCACCAAGTTAAAGATGTTTGGTGCCCAGTTTTGGATCGTCGTGTAACGAACACGCGCGTTTTTCTTACAAATGATTTCCACCACCGCGCTATGCAGCGAGTTCGTGCTGTAAATCGGAGCCGTGCAGCCTTCAACATAATGCACGAAGCTATCTTCGTCGGCAATAATGAGCGTACGCTCGAATTGCCCCATGTTTTCCGAGTTAATACGGAAGTAAGCCTGCAATGGAACTTCACATTTTACACCCTTCGGTACATAGATAAAGCTTCCGCCTGACCATACCGCACTGTTCAGTGCAGCAAACTTGTTGTCCGCAGGAGGTACAACTGTCGCAAAATACTCTTTCAGAATTTCAGGATGCTCACGCAGCGCCGTATCGGTGTCCATGAAAATAACGCCCTGATCTTCCAGTTCCTTTTGCATGCTATGGTAAACAACCTCGGATTCGTACTGTGCGGATACACCAGCCAGAAACTTTTGCTCCGCTTCAGGAATCCCCAGTTTATCAAAGGTTTCCTTAATTTCCGTAGGAACCTCTTCCCACGTTTTTCCTTGCTTCTCGGAAGGTCTTACATAGTACTGGATATCGTCGAAATCCAGCTCATTCATATCTCCGCCCCAGTTTGGCATAGGCATTTTTTCAAACTGCTTTAGTGCTTTCAGACGGAATTCCAGCATCCATTCTGGCTCATCCTTAATTTTGGAGATTTCCTTTACGATTTCCGGAGTGAGACCCTTACCTGTTTGGAAAATGGATTTGTGCTCGTCACGAAAGCCATATTTATACTCTTCCATTTCCGGTGCTTTCTTGGCCATGTTTCTCAAACCTCCTCTATTCTTGTTAAATTATTGTTCTTCATCAATTCCTTTGCGCAGCGCGTTCCAGGCCAAAGTCGCACATTTGATACGGGCCGGGAACTTATTGACACCTGACAAAGCTTCCAGTTCTTCATAATCGTCGAATTCGGCGGCTTCACCCTTCATCAGAGAAGAGAAGCGATTCGCCATATCCAGCGCCTGATCAATCGTTTTTCCCTTAACCGCCTCTGTCATCATTGAAGCGGAGGACATACTGATTGAACAGCCTTCCCCTGTAAAACGGGCATCCTCGACGACACCGTCCTTCGTCTTGAGTTGAAGAGAAATCCGGTCACCACACGTAGGATTGTTCAAATCCACCGTGACCGCGTCATCCTCAAAACGTCCGCGATTCCGCGGATTTTTATAATGATCCATAATTACACGTCGGTACAAGTCATCAAGTTGCATCGCCAAAATACTCCTTCGCTTGGATTAAGGCGCTGATCAAAACGTCGACTTCCTCTTCTGTGTTATAGAGGTAAAAGCTGGCTCGCGCCGTTGCACTGGCTTTCAACCAGCGCATCAATGGCTGGCAGCAGTGATGGCCTGCACGTACAGCCACCCCTTTACTATCCAGCACGGTCGCTACATCATGCGGATGCACATCATCCAGATTGAATGTTACGAGTCCAACATGACGTTCAACAGGACCGTAAATCGTCAATCCTTCCACTTCACGGAGACGTTTGAGAGCATAGTTGGCCAGACGGCTTTCATGCTGTGCAATCGCGTCCAGTCCGATGCTTTCCAGAAAATCAATGGCCGCTCCCAAACCGACAGCTCCGGCAATGATCGGGGTCCCGCCTTCGAATTTCCAAGGCAGCTCCTTCCATGTGGATTCATACAATCCCACATCGTCGATCATTTCCCCGCCGAACTCAATCGGCTCCATGTTTTCCAGCAGTGCCTTTTTGCCGTACAGTGCCCCGATCCCTGTAGGACCACACATTTTGTGACCAGAAAAGGCATAGAAATCAGCATCTATGTCTTGTACGTCTACTTTCATATGTGGCGTGCTTTGCGCACCATCTACGACGATGATCGCACCTTTGCGATGCGCAATAGCGGCAATTTCTTTGATCGGGTTCACAACGCCAAGTACATTGGAGACATGTGCGATCGCTACAATTTTAGTGTTTTCAGTGATGGTATTCTCCACGTCAGCAAGATCAACGCTACCGTCCTCTTGAAGCGGAATATATTTTAAAGTTGCGCCTGTGGCTTTGGCTACCTGTTGCCACGGAATCAGATTACTGTGATGCTCCATCTGTGTGATGACAATCTCATCACCTTCCTGACAGTTGGCTCTACCATAGGAAGAAGCGACCAGATTCAGCGCCGTTGTTGTTCCTCTTGTAAAAATAATTTCCTGACTGCGCTTCGCATTCAGAAAGCGGGCTACCTTCTCCCGCGCACCTTCATAAGCATCCGTAGCGCGACTCCCCAAGGTATGCACACCGCGGTGAACGTTCGAATTATCATATTCGTAGTAGTGCTTGATCGCCTCAATGACCGCCAGCGGCTTTTGCGAAGTGGCCGCATTATCCAAATACACCAGCGGATGACCGTTAATCTCCTGATGTAAAATCGGGAACTGTTCACGGATCAATGCAGTATTCATTGGCCTAACTTCCTTTCAACTAGGCTTTGCAGCTGCTGTTGAAGTCCTTCGAGCGGAATTTCAGAAACGACAGGTGCCAGGAAGCCATAAATAATCAAGCGTTCAGCTTCTGCACGGCTAATCCCGCGGGACATCAAGTAATACACTTGTTCACGATTCACCTGACCGACCGAAGCTGCATGACCTGCGGTCACATCATCCTCATCAATCAGCAGGATCGGATTAGCGTCACCACGCGCTTTCGGGCTAAGCATGAGAACACGTTCTGTTTGCTGGCCGTCTGCTTTGGTAGCACCTTTTTCAATTTTCGTAATACCGTTAATAATGGAAGAAGCATTTTCACGCATAACTGCGCGTGTAATCATCTGGCTGGCAGAACTTTTTCCAAAATGCTGTGCTTGTGTCGTATAGTTCAGCTTCTGCGAGCCGGAGCCTACAGCAATAATCTTGGCATCCGAGTTGGAGCCGTTGCCTTTCAGCACAGACATCGTATTGCTCGCTGTATTGCCGTAGTTCATTTCTCCGACAATCCATTCGATAGCTGCATCGTTCCCCAACGTAGCACGGCGGAGCGAAATATCCGTTACTTGCTCTCCAAGCTGATGCACTGTTGCATAGCGCACCTTGGCTCCTGCATTCGCTACCACTTCTACTGCGCCATTATGAATGACAGGTGTTGCCAAATCCGCAGATACATAGTTGTCTACGTACGTTACGGAGCTATTGCTTTCAGCAATGAGCAGTACGTGAGGTGCAAACGTCGCTGTCGCATCATCTGTCAGGAAAACAGCCTGAAGGGGAACATTTAACTCCACATTCTTCGGCACATAAGCGAATACTCCACCGTTCCAGATCGCTGCGTGCAGCGCGGACAATGAATTTTCATCCGTTTTAATGACCGTATTCAGATGAGCTTTAACTAGATCACCATGCTCCTTAACCGCCGTTTGCAGATCCGTGAAAATAACGCCTTGCGCTGCCAATTCCTCGCTCAGCTTCACATATACCGCGCCGGAGTTGCGCTGGATAATCAGACCGCCCTCCTGCTGCTCTTTTACCAGATCGGCAATCGCTGCGGGAACCTGCCCCACCGATGCAATCGCCTCGCTGTTTTTATGTTGACCGTAATCGTTGAGATTCCAACGTTCGATTTTGGTTTTTTCAAATACCGGAAGCTCCAGTTTGCCTGCAAGCTCAAGTGCTTTTTGTCTGTCTGCGGTCAGCCATGACGGCTCGCCGTTACGTTCGGACAGAACACGCAGTTGCTCGGAATCTACCGGAAGGATTGTTTGTGTACTCATTAGTTTTCCTCCTCGCTTCCGGCTTACGCCTCTTGTCCTACAGTTTCATCAACGATGCCCAGTTCTTCCTTGATCCAGTCGTAACCGTCCGCTTCCAGACGCTCAGCCAGCTCAGGTCCACCGGATTTAACGATGCGTCCTTGCATCATGACATGTACGAAATCTGGCTTAACGTAATTCAACAGACGCTGGTAGTGAGTAATGATGAGAAAACCGCGCTCTTCGGAACGCATAGCATTGACACCGCTAGCCACGATTCTCAACGCGTCAATATCCAGACCGGAGTCGATTTCGTCAAGAATGACGATTTTCGGATCGATCATCATCATTTGCAAAATTTCATTTCGTTTTTTCTCACCACCGGAGAAACCTTCATTCAGGTAACGGTGAGCAAACTCAGGATTCATTTCGAGTTCCTTCATTTTGCTTTCCATTTGGCGGATAAATTTAATCAAAGAAATTTCCTGTCCTTCTTCACGGCGTGCGTTAATTGCACTACGCAAAAAGTCGGAGTTGGTTACCCCTGCAATTTCACTCGGATACTGCATAGCCAGGAACAATCCCGCACGTGCGCGCTCATCCACTTCCATGTCCAGTACGTCTTCTCCGTCCAAAGTTACTTTGCCATCGGTGACTTCATATTTGGGATGCCCCATCAAAGCAGAAGCCAATGTACTTTTACCCGTTCCGTTAGGACCCATGATGGCATGGATTTCTCCGCCCTTCATTTCGAGGTTGATGCCTTTCAGAATTTCCTTGCCTTCAATGGTCGCTTTGAGACCTTCAATCTTAAAGTTTGTAGCCATATTCGGAATACCCTCCAAAATTTGTAGTGTGGTGTCGAAATCAGAAAGTATATCTAAACAGGGGAGCCCCCTGATTTCAAGCAAGCTAAATATTTAAAAATTTATTTATAATCATTCTAAACTGATTCTCAATGATTCTCAAGTTATTTTATAATAAATATCTTAAAGGGCGCAACCAACAGACACACGTTATTCGACTTTCTTCATAAAATATTCATATTAACTCAGCTCACAAATGGCAAAATAGCATACGAACCTGACTAAATTATGAAGTGTGTTCAAAAGCCAACGTGATGAACAATGCAGAAGAAAGGTGAAACTTTACCGTGATTGTCTGCTTTCTATATATATTATAGCGTATCATTTTGCAAAATCCTGATCTATAGAAAAGCATTAAAATGCTGTAAATTGTCTTTTTCATCCATAAAAACGCTACCGACAATATGACGTCAGTAGCGTTTTTACATGTAGCGCTTATTTCAGAACAAAAACCCATCTATATGAAATGGAATTCAACTACCAGAATTAAGCCTCCAGCATCATTTTTCAATTAGCCCAGATAAGAGCGAAGCATCCACATATGTTTCTCCAGATCTGCCTTATAACCAATCAGCAAATCTGCGGTTGGCTGATCAGATGTACTTTCAGCCAGCTCAATTCCTTCCTGAAATTCCTCACAGACAGTGGCAAAGTCCTCAATCAGCGTTTGTACCATTTTCGGCGCATCCTCATTACCACTTGCCTCGTGAATCGAGGACAACTCCAGATATTCTTTTAACGTTGCGGAAGGAGACCCTTTCAGCGCCAACAGGCGTTCGGCGATCTCGTCCATTTTTAGCGTAATTTCATTATATAGTTCTTCAAATTTAACATGGAGTGTGAAAAAGTTGGAGCCTTTCACATACCAGTGATAGTTATGAATCTTCACATATAGTACATTCAGGTTAGCGACTTGGCGGTTTAACAGTTCTTCCAGCGATTTCGTTTGCGTATTTTTCGAGTTGCTTGTTGTTTTAGCCATAGTAAATCCCTTCCTTTTTCATCAAATTGATCATTCAGGAACGTTTACGTGCTCATCCACCGTCCTTCTGACGGGAAGACGCCAGCGGGTATGGTATTTCGCCTGCCGGACGTCTGTTTATTATTTACCCTTCTCATATAAAGACGAAACAAAATCTAACGTTCCTTTCCCCTATTCTGCCTCCCCACAAAAAAATGTACAAAACTCAAACGATTTTCGTTATACTTGGCTCTATCCAAGCGAAATGGTTGGTTTAATCTTGTAGTATTTCTCATCATAGATGTATGCACAATTTATGGAGGTGACTTCGTTGTCCCAATATCATCCTTTAACGACAGAAGAAGCAATTGAATTCGTGAAGGGCATCCCCGGATTTTTTAGTCAGGACGCCCGTCTGGAATGCCGAGAAATCGGCGATGGTAACCTGAATCTGGTTTTTCATATTACGGATTCTGAATCTGATAAGAGTATCATTGCCAAACAGGCGCTTCCCTATGTGAAAATTGTGGGTGAATCCTGGCCGCTGTCACTGGATCGTGCCCGTATTGAACGCGAGGCACTTCAGCAGGAGCACCACATTTGCCCTGAGCTGGTTCCTGCGGTGCTCGGCTATGACGATGAACTCGCCTTGACTGTGATGGAGGATCTAAGCTCATACACAATCATGCGCAAAGGATTAATCGAAGGAAACACATATCCGCATTTCGCTGACCATATTGGAGAATTTCTGGCACGTACGCTCTTTTTCACCTCGGATTTGGGCATGAATCAGCAGGACAAAAAAGAGCTGGTCAAGCGCTTTATCAACCCGGATCTTTGTAAAATCACCGAGGATCTTATTTTGGATGAGCCTTATCGATTTTCGGACAATAACAACTATGGTTTGTACATCGAAGACGAGGCTGAGGCACTTCGTACAGATCATGCCATTCACCTGGAAGTGGCTTTGCTGCGCGAGAAATTTCTGACGCGAACAGAAGCGCTACTGCATGGTGATCTTCATACAGGTAGTATTTTTGTAACAACGGAGTCCACTAAAGTCATTGATCCCGAATTTGCCTACTACGGACCGATGGGCTTTGATATCGGAGCAGTGATTGCCAATCTGCTGTTGAACTACGCAGCACAGCCCGGATGGACTTCTGGCGAGACAGCTGTACAGGAGCGCCGTGACTGGCTTTTAGAGACTGCCATTCAGGTATGGGAGCGGTTTGAGAGCGGGTTCCGCAAACTGTGGGACGAGCATGTTACTGACCACATGGCCCGTACACCGGGATATCAGGACTTGTACCTCCAGAAAGTGCTGCAAGATACGATTGGCTTTGCTGGCTGCAAGGTCATCCGCCGCATCATCAGCTTGTCGCATGTGGCCGATATAGACACGATTGCCAATCCTGCGATCAAGGAAGCAGCGGAAAGACTGGCGTTATCTATCGGGAAAGCCTTGGTTCTACGCAATCGTGAGGTGCATTCGATTCGTGAATTGGGAGACATTATTCAGACAGCAACGGCTGCCTCAATTAAAGGAGCTTAATGGATATGAGTGAAAATAAAGAATCTGTGACTAAAGCTTCCAATGAAGCAATAGTGCCTGGTCAGGCTCTATCGTCGCTAGTATGGAAAGGTGACCACCTGTCCATGCTGGACCAGCGCCTACTGCCCGAATCCATCGTGATGCTGGATTTATTCACCGCCGAAGAAGTGTGGGATGGTATCCATGCTATGAAGGTACGCGGTGCGCCAGCCATCGGGATGGCTGCGGCCTACGGCGTCGTGCTGGGTGCTTCCGCTTACGGCGGAACCGATGCTGTTGGATGGCTGGAGCATGTACACAGCGTTTGCGGACATTTGGCTACATCACGACCGACCGCGGTGAACCTGTTCTGGGCACTGGACCGCATGAAGAAGCGAGCCAAAGAACTAACCGCCGAAGCGACCGGAGGACGGGTCGAGGATTGGAATGCCGGATTGGAGCGTGAAGCTATATCCATTCAGGCAGAGGATGAGGAAGTATGCCGCCTGATCGGCGTCCATGCTTTACCTCTATTCCAAGACGGCATGGGCGTGCTCACTCACTGCAATGCAGGCGGACTGGCGACAGCGAAGTATGGGACGGCGCTCGCGCCCATGTATCTCGCACATGAGAACGGCATACACCTGAAAGTGTTTGCCGACGAAACGCGTCCTGTGCTCCAAGGGGCGCGACTGACGGCTTTTGAACTTCAGCAGGCTGGTATTGATGTAACCCTGCTGTGTGACAACATGGCTGGCATGGTCATGGCCAAAGGATGGGTTCAGGCCGTCATCGTCGGCACGGACAGAGTCGCTGCCAATGGCGATGTCGCCAACAAAATCGGTACTTACAGCTTAGCTGTGCTGGCCAAGGCGCATGGTATTCCTTTTTATGTAGCTTCGCCGCTATCTACAATTGATTTGCACACGGCAACAGGTGCAGACATTCCCATCGAGGAACGCCCTGCGGAGGAAGTTACCGAAAGTTTCGGCAAAAGGACGGCTCCACAGGGTATCAAGGTCTATAACCCGGCTTTCGACATTACGCCTCAGGAATACATTACCGCTATCATTACCGAAAAAGGGATCGTTCAAGCCCCCTTTAGAGACAGCCTGCCCGCTTTATTTGCGGATTAATTTGTCTGCCAGGCCATGTAGCTCGTATGAAGGCTGAATCGTTTTACTCGATAAAATGTAACTTTTCTATTGAAAAAACCGGAGCGAAGCCGAAGCAGCTCCGGTTTTTTCTCGTTTTTCTACCTTCGTACAGCAAAAGCTCCACCACTTAGACCAATTTCAAAAGCGCCTCATACCCCGGCATACCCGGCTTAATCCCAAGCTGCTCCGCTTCCGTCGTCACCGACTCCATGGGTGCTTCCAACAATTCGCGTAGCGTTTTTACACCCACAGCTCGTGCGGCAAGAATTTTCCGATCTCCCAGTCGTTCATTCAGCAATCCGACATCCAGTGCGCCGCACATGATGTAACCACGGGAGTTAGAGATAGTCAACAGTGTTGTTTTAGGCAGTTTGACCTCAACTCCGATAAATGTATGCTCACCCACCTGTACGGGTTCCATGTGTATCATTGTTCTCACAAGCACCTCCTCTTTGTTCATCCGGGATATTTTATGCAGAATTTGCGCGTGAGTGTGGACACCCGTGGATATGTATTGAATTTTAGTACACTAATTTTGTGGAGTGACTATTGAGTAATGTGCATTTTCTGCGCATTCCAAATCAATTGGTTAATTCAGAATGCAATTCTTTAAATCTCTATGCTGTCCCACAACTCTAAAATAGTCTTATCGTCAATCTTCCCATTCGCCAATAATTCTTTTGCTGATTCAAAAGACTGCGAAAAACTGTCTCTTTCACGAGTAAGAAAGTACTCTTCTTTATTCTGGCTAATCCAATAGCTATCATTTTTATAGTTATGCAGTAGAACTGGAACTCTTCCCCCATTTCAAAACGTTCCACCAATTCATTGCCTCTTTTGATGGCATCCAATTTTATTTTGTCGATTTTTATAGAAATAATAGGCCTATAGCATCAATTTACATTTTATGCATAAAAATAAACAACTTATACCTTTTTTATGTTATTATTATTAAGTAATCCAAAAAATAGAAGAGGGGGTGTGCGTGTACCACAAAAAAATTAAAGAACACAGCAATTATTTTACTGGTGTATTATCTCTTACTGTGGTAGCTCCAGTGGCAGCTTCTGCCGCATCGTCCACAGAACAAATTTCACAAAATTCAACTTCAACTGTATCTCAGAAGAGTGCAATTGAGGTAGTGAAACCGTATGTAAAAGTTAAAAATGGAATATTGTCCCTAAAAGATGTTCCTAAAAGTATTTATGATCAGTATAATTTATCGGATTTGCAAAAGCATTTTAATGAACTGAACGATTTATCAAAATCCGGTAAAATTACTGTAACTAGCGATTTAAGCATTAAAGACAACTCGATTTCACTTAATGCGGTATACGGATTATGGACTTATCATTGGTGGGAATATGATCGTAACTTCACTGACTATCAGACAAAACAGGCTATAGACTACTATAACTCTGTAGCAGGCGGTGGCGCACTCGTTACAGGGGCAACATATTGGTTTCCTCCTACTTTGCATTATTTGCGGCTCGTATGAGTGCGAACAATAATGGTAAGGGGGTTTATGTAGCGGTTTCTTGGGCGGCGGCGTTTGATGTTACACCTTTATAATCTTAATTGGGGATGACTTATGACTAATAATATAACATTGACAAGTACAAGTATATTGTATGTTCTTCTGATAATTTGGGGGCTCAGCTATGTGGCTGTTTACCTAATTAAAAAAAAGAAAGATACACATCGTAAATCTGGCTATAAAATATTTTTTTTAGTTGTTCTTGTTTTATTGGTAATCGCTCTGGTTAGTTCATTTCTTTAATGTATTGCACTTCAACTAACCATATGCTATACGATTCTTATAGCTAAACAATCGCTTCAACTTCTTAAAGAAGACTCCTATAATGGGGTCTTTTTTATAATTGTTACAATTTATTACTTTTTATTATTGATTTGTAGTGGAAAAGATTGAGAAGGAGTGTACAAGTCTCTCTAATGAAAAAGAAAACTATTTTGGAACGGCTACACTCTTCTAGACAGAAAAATTGTGGTCTAATATAGTAGACTACAGATGGACTCTAGAAGGAGCGAACGGACATGAATAAAAAAGAAAGACGTACCTTTAGCACCGAATTTAAAATGCAGATGGTTCAGCTCCTATCAGAGTGGTAAACCTCGAAAGGATATCATTCAAGAATATGATTTGAATCCTTCATCGCTGGATAAATGGGTGAGACAGAGTTCTACATCTGGATCCTTTAAATGACATTTTAAAGCAAGCCACGCTGATCATGGGACGAAAGTAAATGTAATTCGCCAGAACAAACACAAATACTCGGTATCAGCCATGTGCGACGTCCTGAAACTCCCTAGAAGCAGCTATTATTATGAAGAGAGCAAGGTCGAGGCTACATCAGAGGACGAGCTTTCCTCTAGGATTGTGGACATTTTTCAAAGCAGCCGTCAAAACTACGGTACGCGTAAGATTAAAAAAGAGTTGAACCAGCAAGGCTTTAGGGTATCCAGGCGGAGAATCGGACGAATCATGAAGGAATTCGGGCTGGTTTCCTCGTATACGGTCGCTCAGTATAAACCTCATCCCACGAGCTGCAATGAAGCCAAGCAAGCGAATGTATTGAACCGGAAATTTGAACAAGAACAGGCGTTATCTGTCGTCGTAAATGATCTAACGTACGTCAGAGTAGGTCCATATTGGAACTACGTATGTTTCTTTGTGGATCTGTTTAACCGCGAAATTATCGGCTACAGTGCGGGGCCACACAAAGATGCCAGGTTGGTTTACCGCGCTCTGGCTTCGATCAAGGGCAACCTGAATGACATTCAGCTCTTCCACACCGACCGAGGAAATGAATTCAAGAATAAGCTCATCGACGATGCTCTGGAGGCTTTTCAGATTGAGCGTTCTTTGAGCATGAAAGGCTGTCCTATGACAATGCCGTTGCGGAAGCCACTTTTAAAATTTTCAAAACGGAGTTTGTGAAGAAACGTCATTTTGAAAGTCTGGCTGAGCTAACCACAGAATTACATGACTATGTACACTGGTTTAACCATATTCGGATTCACGGTTCTCTGGATTACTTGAGTCCGGCTGAGTTCAAGCAGAGGCACCACAAAAAAGCTGTCTAGTTTAGTGTTGACAATCCAGATCTGGTTGACCTAATAATACGAATAAAATCCTAGAGTCCTGCTGTTTTATTGAACTAACGTTCTCCGTTAGTTCAACGCTTCAGATACAGATAGGGATAATTGATTACGCAATCGCTTTTTGTCCACTTTATCCACGGCCGTTCGAGGCAAAGTATCTAGGATGAACAAATGAGATGGCCATTTGTGCCGTGCGAGACTTGGTTCGCAATACGTCTGCAGCT
This sequence comes from Paenibacillus sp. PvR008, assembly GCA_040544055.1. Taxonomy (GTDB): domain Bacteria; phylum Bacillota; class Bacilli; order Paenibacillales; family Paenibacillaceae; genus Paenibacillus. The sequence goes on along the minus strand of JBEUOG010000014.1, from coordinate 1,864 downwards.
GTGCCAGGTTCAAGCTATAGCCTTCCCGTAGAAGAACTATGCAAGCGACAAGTGTCTCACCCTCGCAGTGAAGTGGGATTCCGATTACGGCCACATCATGAACCATCTCATGGCTTGCGATCACCTGCTCTACTTCAGCACAATACACGTTTGAACCGCCAACTATAACTATATCCTTCAGTCGATCCAATACATAAAGATAACCATCGACATCCAGATAGCCAACGTCACCGGTTCGAATCCAGCCGTCGAGCATCGCTTCGTTGGAGGCCTCCGGTTGACGCCAATACCCAATCATAGTCTGCGCACCTTGAACAACTATTTCGCCGGGCTCGTTTGCTTCTACCTCCTGATCATCCCCGTTGATGATTCGGACCTGAAAGGCCTGTTCCCCCTGAGCGGCTAGATCGGCTGGACGACCTACAGATCGAAGGCGAATGGGATCGTCTTGATGCTGGATAGGAAATAATCTGCTGATGGACATTCCGCATTCCGCTTGCGAATAGTTGTTGACAATCATCGCTCCCGGGAATTGCACAATCGCGTCCCGCAGGGTTTCCGGTACAATGATGGACCCTCCGCAACCGATCACCTTCAGGCTTTGCATATCCCTGCCGGTTGCAGCTGCCTCTCGAGTGAGGTCACGAAGTAGCTGGCCGACTGTACTGAGATGTGTAATCCGGTCGCGTTCCACGGCCTCCATTATGCGGTGCACGTTTGCCGGATACTCGTCCAGAAAGACCAAGCAGCCTCCAGCAGCCATAGTCGCCCACAGCTGGAATTGCCCAACAAGATGCGATATGTTGAGCACCAGTACACGACGCCCGATATCATAACCGAAACCAGCGGAGGGGATAAATTGATTCCAGGTTGCCATGCCACGATGCGAATGCATTACCCCCTTCGGACTGCCCGTTGTTCCGCCTGTATAGATCAGAACGGCTGTATCGTCTGAACTTCGCTTGCAAGTGCCAGCTGGAGGCGATCCAAGTTCCTTAAGCAAAAGAGAATTCAGCGAAGTAGAAGTCGATCCTTCTTCCGTTGTGAACAGCTTAGGAGGATTCGAGAGAAGCTTTATCGTGGAGTTAGCGGTATCGGAGTGACGATTGTCATGAATGAGCATATACGGTTCCGCATCCTCAAGAATGGCTGCGATCTCGGGTGCAGTAAGTAAAGGGGACGGCACGAGCGGGATAACACCAATCCCAACTGCGGCATAAAGCGCTAGAACAAGCTGTGGATCAGGATTACCGAGTAGAGCAAGTCGATCACCTGGTCGGAGGCCCTCGGCATACAGGGCGTTACTGAGTCTTTCAGCGTGGCGATGAAGTTCCCCATAATTTATATACTGCCCGTGACTCAGAAGCGCTGGCGCCTCAGGGTACAAACTTGCTGCCAATGGCAAGCGTTCAGATAGAAGCAACATTATCGTCTCCAATATTTTAATTTAATTAGGTGTGAAAACTAGGAATAAAAAGATCATACCATAAATATGGAAACATTAGGTATATATTTTTCCAATCATACCCATCAATTCTTCTGATAAATCACTCTTTTACCAGAAAATTTGGTTAAAACCCATGGTGTTGAGCTAATCTGCCCGTTCGTATTATGAGATCAACCAGTTCTTTCTGGTTGATCCTTTTTTCATTTGCATAGAGGATTAAGGTAGCCTGGCCGAACGTACCTGCCCGTGGGACTTGATCCCGAGCGCTATAGTGTTCGCCCTACTTGTCATGACCATGATTGAGGCTGGTTGGGACGTAAGTTCCCGTATAACAAGCGATGCTATGGAGCGACAAGAAAAACCTTAGGGATGCCGGTGAATCTAAACTTACAGGGAGAGATGAAATGAATCCAGTTG
>JBEUOG010000013.1:0-115220 GCA_040544055.1 Paenibacillus sp. PvR008 | reverse complement strand
TCACCTCTTACGAAAAAGTATGTCCAGATCGTTTAGGGCTAAAAGCGGATACCGTCTAAAGACGGTGGAGTTGAACCTCGCATTTGAAAATTAAACTTTGGAATAAAGAAGGTAGCAACCACCATTATATCAGCTTGCTTGACACTCTGTTCGATTTGCTGCCCGATACTCTGTCTTGTGCTTCATCATGCTGTAGATGATGTTTACATGCCTTCTCATGACGCATATCAGGGCTTGCTTCTTGGTTTTGCCCTCCGCTAGCTTCCGATGATAGTAGTCGTAGAACAGGGGATTACGCTGTTTCTTGCTCCCTTTGGCAACTTGGATTTGTTGAGCAGCTAAGTTGTGGAAAATGCTATTCAGTACCCGATTGCCTTGTCCACTGGCTTGGTCTTTGCACTTGCCGCCCGAACTAAAACGAACAGGAGCGATTCCGGCAAAACGAGCTAACTTATCAGCGTTAGAAAAGCGACTGACATCTCCGATTTCAGCGACCAGTTCCGCCGCCGTGACAGTACTGATTCCGTCCATCGACTTTAACTTGTAATCGGTCTGTGCCAATACCTGCCGAAGCTGTTCCTCGATTTGCCTAATGAGTTCCCGACTTCTCCGCATGTCCTTGACCATGTTAACGATGAGGAAATCCCTGTATTCTTGGAAGCTTCGCTTTGTCTCACTATCCTGCTTCACCAATTCCAGTATTCCTTCTGCCTTACGAGTCGAACAAGTGTTATGACTCGCTTCACGTAAATACTCTGCCAGTTCATCAACACCCACCGTTAACGCTTGATGCGGTGTAGGATACCTCTCCCAGAAGGCAAGAGCCGCTTTCCCGTCAATGTCACTCCTTTGTGATGTCCCGTAAAGTTGCTCTCCTTTGCAACTTCGTCCATGTACGCATTAGCGGCTTTGTTATTCTTAACGAACCAGAAATCGTTGTACTTCGATTTCATATGCAATCCCTTCCTTCTTGTGTTGTTATGCCGCCACTAGGTGGCTTTGGAGTAGGAGGCTAGCCTGACGTATCCTCACCTGTTCTATGTCAACTGGTCGTCACCAGATTGTCCGTTCACTATAACCATCGCGGCAAGTAGCCCATTCGTTGCGGACAATTTACAGATAAGTCCTAACAATTTAATGGTCGGTCTATCCTGCCTTTTTGTTGCAGTGGCTTAGACAGCTTATCTAATGGGGCGGAGTATGTTACAGTTGCGAAAATTTTGAAAAACCTGTGAGAAAACGAAGATAACAAAAAACAGGTCAATCATGGTGGTATCTGACCATAATCGACCTGTTCGATGCAACGGAATGCAGTTATTTAGGGTATAAAATTAAAGCATTGATGTGCGTACAACCATATTTAGTAAAACTTCATATGGGGCTGATAAGGGTTAAGTCTGATTGAGCATTGCCACCCGTTTCACTCGGCACTGGGTGGGGTCTATTCATTAAGTGCCGATACAGGGAAAAGGGTAAAAAAACGACCACAATACGGGCGGCTAACTCGTATTGTGCCTTTGTTGGTTGTATTGTACGATCTTAGTGTTGGGCTTGTAAATGGGCTTATGCAAATTATCTACTGAGCCTTTGCTTGAAATGAGTTTACACAAAAAGGTTGACAGACCAAAGAGTCGGCCTTATTAATAAAATCACTTTTTCAATGAAGAATATTGCCCAAATTCTTTAAATCAACTCTTAACTATTATGCGATTGTTCCAAAATTATTTTAATACGCTTTATTAGCCGGTCTTTTTCTACTTGAAGAAGTTGATCCTTTGTCTCGTTAACATCGAAACTTTTTATTTCTGCAACGATTTCATCTGGGATTATGAAATCGTTAGTTAAAAGTATTTCTCCCAAAGTTGTATACACAATCATTCTTTCGCTGAGAGTATTCTTGCAATCCCTTTTAAACCGACTTAATATATCAATTGTAATTTTTTCAGCATTCATATTATCACTTCTGATATTTATAAAATATTGATCTACTTCTTCTGTCAATTCTTCATAAAACCATCTTGCCATGCGACAATTATCTATCGGCATTTTATTAATATTTTTTAAAACACTATTGTATTTAGACTGTAAATCATTATATTGCTCTGAAGTTAATTTCTGCTCTTGCTTAATTAACAAAAAATCAATACGATTTAACTTACCTATTAGACTATCCCTTGTAATATCCAACACCCTTGATTGTTCAGAGACAACCAGTTGACCATATATAATGAGAATAACCGCTTTCTCTGTTTCACTTCGAGACATTAAGCCATCAAAATCATACAAGGTTCTTGCTATTGCTTCTACCGTACTAAACTTGTCTTCAATTTTGTAATCTTCATAACATTCATAAATCTCAGCAATATAATCTTCATATGATTTCTTCATTATTATTCCCATTCCTTTCGCTTCGCTCAAGGCACAAAACGGAATGAAATCCGTTGAGTCGTGAGCGTTTTTTTGTATGCTTAACTTGCAGGGGTACCCGTACACTACAAATCACGCGGAGGTGAGTGGGCCGCCTCAGGATGAGGTGACCGCATTGTTATATGTGTAGATGGCCTTTCCAAGCACAAATAAGTGTGGCTTCGAGCACGCAGACTTATCTTTGTATAAACAACTCGTTTATTGCTGGGCCATCAGTCCCTGCGGACTATCCCTGTATATCCTCGAAAGGAGATGCACCTATGGCTCTAAAAATTGTCTACCCTATCTGTTGTGGAATTGACGTGCACAAAACCTTCGTAGTTGCCTTTATCGCTTCCACCAACAGCAAAAGCGTCACCACTTACAAACGCCATCGCTTTTCCACCTTTACCAAGGGGTTGAAGGAGCTGTCACAGTGGCTTTGTGAAAATGACTGTAAGGATGTTTGTATGGAATCCACCGGGAAATACTGGATTCCCGTGTTCAACATTCTGGAGTCTTCCTGTACCATCACTCTGGCGCATCCGAAATACGTCAAAGCCATCCGCGGCAAAAAGACGGACAAAAAAGATGCTCAGTGGATCGCCGATTTGTTTAAGCATGATCTTGTCGCGGGAAGCTTTATGCCTCCCTTGCCCATCCGATAGCTCCGCGACCTGATGCGCTACCGCTTTAAGCTGACGAACTTTTCATCCAGCGAGAAAAATCGCCTCCAAAACAGCCTGACGGTTTCAAACATTCAGCTTGGCAATGTGGTCTCCGATACGTTCGGCAAAAGCTCTATGAATATCATTAACCAGTTGTTGAATCTTCCGTCAGATGCCTCTTTAGAGATCGAACCGCTTATTCACGGCTCCATGAAAGGGAAACTTCCTGAACTGAAACTCGCGATTGAGGGAACGATCACGCCCGAACAGGCTGGAAAAATCAAGGTCATTAAACAACACTATGAGGACCTTGCATCCCGTAAAGCCGACCTGGAAGCCATCATCCTTTCCCTTGCCGAATCCTACCAGGACGAAATCAACCTGATCTTGACTGTTCCGTCCTTCAAAAACCCATTTTTCGCCATTGCCGTGGTTTCGGAAATCGGTGTGAATAATGGACGTGTCCCGACAGCCAAGCATCTCTGCTCCTGGGCAGGACTCACTCCCACCAATAACGAGAGTGCCAGCAAGAAAAAGTCAGTACGGATTTCAAGAGCGGGCTGCTACATCAAGCCGCTTCTGGTACAGTGTGCTACCGCTGTAGTCAAAAGCGAAAAATATCCCGAAATCCGAAACCGCTACTTGCAACTGAAGAGGCGTAGAGGCCATAAACGTGCAATCATTGCCATTGCCCGGATGCTGTTAACAGCCATCTATCACATCTTGAAGAACAAAGAGCCCTATCATACAGAATTGTACTGACAAGCCGCTGTTCGTCCTACAAACCGTGAAATGACGGTTGAACAAGCGATTTTGTGGGCCCAAGCCCAAGGATACCAAATTCTGGGGTCTGTAACTTGATTTCTCTTTAATGAATTACATTTACTGGGATTTAACCGTCTTGAGAACGGCTTATTTGCCATGCGCTTTTTCCCTCATACGTGCGTCAGCCAGGGATTTCAGACTTTTTATCCTCCATTATTAATCATGGATCAATCAATTTTCCGTTATTATGAATTATTCCTATGGTTACATTAGGGTAATATTCCTTAAATTTGCTAATAACCAAATTACAACTACCACATGTGTCTTTTTCTGTAAACAAAACAATTGTACCCTTTGCTTCTCTATTATGATTTAGTTTTTTATCAATGTCATTTAAAATCTTATATTCCGTATCCATATCTCTGAGAATAACTTCACCCTTTCCCTCATTTAAAGCGGCCTTAGTGGCAGGGAATGAAGGATTTTCTGGATCAAGAGAAAAATTTTCAGCTCCGGGAATTTTTTTGTTTGGATCACTAATTTTACTATGCGCGAAGAATTCAGACTGATCAAGCCCATCAATATCTGCTTTAACATATGCAAAGTTCCCTTTATCTTTGTACTTATTAGATAACCCAGACCTTGCTTCTGCAACCTTATCAATGAGGTACTTATCAGTTTCCAGATCAACAGGTTTAGCAGATACCCAATCGTGATAAATTATTTTTCCAGTCTCAGGATCGATTGGTCTTAATTCATCAGGCACATTTGGAACATTACCAGTCCCCTCAACCTTCTTCGCCGCGCCCTCTTCCATTTCCTTCATGATCTTGTTGTAATTCTTCTGCACATCCGTCTGTGGAAGGCTTCCACTATCCATCTTATTAACGTGCGGAACTGACGCTCCGTTGGCTGTGGCCAACTTCCCGGGGGTGAGGCCGTCTGCCATTTTACTCAGTTGCTCATTAAATTTCTGACCCAGTTTACTGCCAGCCTGCTCCAGCTTGTTTACAACCTTGCCAAAGCCTGCTCCGACTGCATCTACGCCTTTGCCGATCCATTGAGGTGTGACTTTGCTGCCTACTTTTTCCGCGAATCCGCCGATGGCTTTACCTACTTTGGAATCCAGTACGCCCACGGTGACAAAGCCCAAACCCGCGTCTTTTGCTACCGAGCCCCAGTTAATCTTTTCGCCGCTTAGCACCTGGCTCGCCAGGTTTTCCGCCGCATTTGTCACACCGCCGATCGCTGCTTTCCTCAGCAAGGTTCCCCCTACACCGAGAGGGCCAAAGATCGCTCCAGATACCGCCCCGATTCCCGCTTCTTTCAAGCCGGTCAGGGCATAGTCGCTGAAGTCGCTCACTTCCCCTCGGGCGATATCTGATACGGCCAAGCTTGCTACGCCCAAGCCACCCGCCAGCAGCGCTCCTCCGGCTACCGCCGCAATGACCACCGTACCCGCTCCAAGCGTCGCTACCGTTATGGCTGCTACCACGGCTACGGCTGCCACGACTGCCAATCCTCCCAAAATATTCATCCCCAGCTTGCCCCAATTAAACGGCTCAGGGGGTGGCGGCGGTGGAGGTGGCTCGCCTTCCTTCGGTTCATCATCAAACGGCGGGTATGCAGTTCGGTCGCTTCCGTCCGCCCAGACATTTCCTCCCAGCACATGGTATTCGTTTTCTACCGAAAGCCCCGTGCTTCCTCCCGTCTGGTACGCCATGACCTGGCTCGTCCCGTCAATAATAATTTTCTTCGGCGTATTCAGAATGATTTCCTGCTCTGCTTCTAGCGTTAGCTTCTTCGGACTTGTAATTTCAATCCCCGTAGCATCGTCCAGACTCATCTGCAACGTTCCACCCGGATCACCCATGATATGGATGCGACCCGGTGCCATTTTCAGCTCACTTCCATGCTCCGTACCAAAATATCGATCATTGGGATTACTCGTTTTCGCGCAACCGTCTCCATTTGTACGAACTGCACCCAAAATCATTGCTCTGGAACCAGACGCATCTGGAAAATACAAGCTTGCCTGTGTTCCCACCTTCGGCATACTGTACATCGCACTTCCCGTTGGGGGAGCAAACGGATACCAATGCGGCTCGGATACCCCATCATCCTTATCAATCGCCAGCCGCAGCTTCACTTCCTCTCCCCGTACCGCAAGGACCTCTCCTTCCAGAGAAATTCCGATCGTTTTGGAATTGGGAATGAAATCACTGCGAATACCCTCCGCGCGGGCCAACACATAACTGAATAGCAAATGACCCTTTTCCATGCGGCTTCGCAATTCAGTTACAATCATCGTTTTCTGGCGAAATTGCACCTCGTCTCCAAGAGCATACCGTTCTCCGCTTTCGATCTCGTATTTGAAAAAGTCGGTGTCATGTAGTCCGGCTGACGTTCCGCCTGCCCGCTGATAGCCCTTTAAATCTTTACTTGCCGTATAAGGTGTATCCTTCCGAATCGTTCGCTGGGTGCCAGCAGGCATGCCGAAATACAGCTTCGGCGCTGCGGACTCCCATATGTCGCTGACCACCACTGTATGTAAACGGCTCGCCATCCGTTTCATAAGCTCCCAGTCGGTTTCATCATATTGTAAAATGGCTTCGCCTACCGACTGCTCCCCGGTTTGATACAGCACATCACTTCGTGCATAGCCTTGAGCAAGCTTATTCACTAACTGCTTGTATGTTTGTTTTTCCTCAGGAAAAGACCGCTTTCTTTTGACAATATCCAGCTCAAATGAGCCACTTATTCCCTCCAGTGTAAGTGTATATACTCCATTATGGTTCTCAACCTCCACCGTATGGACGACACCCTTAAACAAGCTGATTTTCTCTTGTTCTTTTTGAGCATACACATGTAGCTGATCCTCTGAAGTCGCATCCAGCGCAGCCGTGGCATGACTCGACTCCTTACAAATGCCTGTAAGTGTAATACGCCCATGCTCACCCGGCTTCCACTCGATCTGAACATCCTTTAAGACCTGAATGGGATAGGGGGAATCTATTCGAATCTGATCATATCCTATCATGTTTTCAAACCTCCCTTCCAGCTACTCCTCCTGCTGGCCATTCGTATGAAATTCGATAAATCCGTGATATAAACAAGTCTGAAATGAAGAGGTCGTCAAGGCTGGCTGGCCTTCCACCTTCGTATGTTCTTTTGTGTTTTTCCACTTGTCCGTCAGCATCGGCAGGCATGGCTTTCCAGAAATCGTAGAGCCATCTTCGGCGATCAGATAAACGGTTTCGGCACGCGGCTGTTCCGGACTATTGCAAATTCCAAAATGAGGGACATTTTCAGGAGAATAATCTCCTTCATTCATCATCGGTTTACCCTTAACAAAAGAGCCATGGCTGTTCGGCAAATTGATCTTTCGAGGATGGCTCCCGCAAGTGCAACGCATACAGGCTCCCCGTACGACATAATACTCATCGTCTGGCATGTTATCTCAACCTCCCTATTTCACCCGGACCTGTTCCAAAGCGATCCCGGTATAATCGCGCCGCAATATGCTTTCCGCCACGTCCAAACGAACGATGATCATCGGGGTGGCACTCTCCTGAATTCTAAATATCTTGTGCCCCCGAATAGCGTCTGCCTGTAATACCAGCTTCTTAAGCACACTTTGATCCAAATTCCATTCGCTTTCCGGATGTACGGCTGTAAGCCGCTCCACAAAAGGAATATAGTAATTCTTCTGTATCTTCTGTTCGATCTGAGTAAGTATCGTTAATTTCATAGGCAGCTCCGGCACATAGGCCTGGACAAGACTTTTTAAAGCATCTGATATGAGAAGAATAGGGCCTTCCAGATAATCAATAAAAATACTTTCTGCATCTGCCCTCACGTTGAACATCAATGGCTTGACAATATCCTCCGGCTGCAAATCATACAGCTTCCACGGATCAATCGTTTCAAACACCTTTTGCAGCATAGGAACGTTGGTATACCTTACATCCTGCTTTAAGAGGAAATAATCCATGAGGCTTCCCCCTCTCGCTCCCCGACTTCCCCTTTACGTGTAAAACGGCACAATATCTCGCTATCATCTCGATACTCTCCGGCAAATATCGTGCATATGTCAGCTTTCGGCATCCTTTCTAGCGAAGGGGAAGCGACAAAGGCCGGCATCTGACTTTTGAGAAACTCAACGGTGAGCAGGTGGTATTTAACCGCTTCAATTTGTTGAATCTGCTCAATATCCATCGACGTAATCTTACGGGCATAGTCGGATTTAAGCTTTTCCAGCTTAGCCATGCGATTGAACAGAGGCTCGAAAACAAAGTCTGCCGACCACTCCACCGCGCATTCAGCCTCATCCAGAAACCAATTCTCATCATAGGCGTCTATACGGTAAACAGCTCTATTTTCCATCACATGGGTTCTAAGCAAGGAGATATACATATATCGAATATCCCCCTTGCGACCTTGCTCGTGCTGAACGGTAGCGAGCTTGCATAGCGATTCTAAAGCCGCTATAAGTTCCTCTTCAATAGCTTGCTGCCGTGTCAGAAAGTTGTTTTCAATGAGCGCCAGATCATGTAGCCATTCCGTAAATACGTGCTTTTCCAGCAAGTCCTGCAACGCTGCATCCCGGTCCATGAGCTTCATTCAATGTTCACCTTACCCCCGGTTAATCTCACATCGTCCATAATGTCGAGCTTGGCTCCGGATTGAATAAAACTTACGCCTTCTTTCCCCTCCATAATAATTTTGGCGCCCCCTGTAATTTGGATATCCTCCTGAGCAGACAGGGTTATTTTTTTGTTACTGTTAATTTCAATACCGCCTTCATCTGTGAGGCGCATCAGCATTTGTCCACTATTGATAATTTCTACCGCACCCGGCTTGAAAACCACCTGTTTGCCGTATTTAGTGCTGATGCTTTTGACCGCAGGATCACTTCTTTTCACAGGATCAGAGGAGGCAAGATCGACAGAACTGGCGGCAAAAGCATGCTGCTCCCGTTCATCCGGAAAGTACAGACGAATTTGATCCCCTGCTTCCGGCATGACATACCAGCCGCTGCCATCGGGAGAAGAATAAACAGTAGAATAGGGAAACCACATTGCCCCGGATGCAGTCGAGCCTTGATCAATTTCCAGCTTGATTTTCACTTTTTCTTTGGAAATATCAATTACCTTGCCAAACAGAGAAGCACCTGACAGATCATAGGCGTAGTGAGTTGGGCATTTTAACCCATGTGCATCCCGTAAAATGTAACGATTCACGATCAGATTTCCTTCGGTAGTCGTTTCCGCCTTGGCTACGTAAAGAGTTCTTTTATGAAAAATGACGGAACTACCGAGTTCTAGCACTTTGTTGCTGGTAACCTCATAGCTCAAGCTGTTGGACTCGCCAAATTCCGGCAGTCCGTTGCGGGACATGAGCTTGTGCTCCTTCAAGTCTTTTTTAATGGAATAGTTATGTTCGTTCAGCGGTTGAGGGGCACTGGAATGGGGGACACCGATCACATATTTCAGTCCTTGTTGCATCGTAATTGGAATTAGAGCAGCATGCAGCCGGGAAGCAATTCTTTTAACAAAGGCCCAGTCCGTTTCATTGTATTGCACCAATAATTCACCGATAGCTGCGCCATGAGAAGCCTCATCAACCACTTCTGCATCTGAATATGAACCTGTAATATGTGAAAATAAGTTGTTATAAGACTCCCCTGTTTTTTGGAAGGAACGGCGTTTGGGGCGAATATCCATCAATAAGGATTGACTGCCGGCCTCAATAGTGAGCTCGCGTACTCCATTTACAGCTTTTACAGCAATATTCGTGACGATTCCCTGAAAGAGACGGATCTGCTTCCCTTCACTTTTTAAAAACACTTCGATGTGCTCATCTTCATCCGCTTTTTCTACGTATTGATCCAGCTTGTCCTCCGAAACAATTCCACGAATGCTGAAACTCACATGCTCGTTTAACTGTTTAATGAGATGAACACTTAGTACACTCTGAAACTGATAAGGGGCAACCTGAACATCAGCCGTGGTGTAAATGGGGTTACTCATTCATATCCCTCCTCTTCTGCCTCGTCAACCGTTTGAATGGTATGAATCATTTGCAGGGCGATATCCCGCCATTCGGCATACTGCTTATAAGGACAACAAAATGTTCCCATGACCGTCTTTCCTTCCAGCTCAAAGTAGAACATATTGTGGTAAATGGGCTGATCCAGCGCCGGGCTTTTAAAGTCAAAATAGCCGATCTGCTTGCCATGGATCTCTTCTACTTTTTCTTCATAAAATACATGGGCCGGATTCATGTTTTTCATCATTGCTTTCATGCCAGAAGTAAGTTGCTCCACCCATTCGTCTTGTAATGCCTGATCCACCCGGTTCAGGGTAACATCCACACTGCCCAATTCATTCGTCAAAATGATTTCCGGACGCTGCTCATGAGGATACTTAATCTTTTGCAAATGCTCGGGCATAGGGGTAAAAGCAGAGGGAACATGCATTTTCAACCGATCCTTAAAGAAAAATCGTTCTTCAAACACATAGGATTGACCGTCAATGATCACGGGACCTGCCAAAATATTTTTAGGCATCTTCAGCTTCTCCATCTCATGGAGCCGATCCAAAATCTTTTCATCCTCATATTTCATGATTTTTCCTCCTTCGTATACAGACTAATCCACAATCATCCGCCCGGCTCCGCCGCCCTGCCAGCGGCCTGCTATGCGCTTCCCCCGCCCGGCTCCTTCCAGGATCAGCACCAGCTGTCTGTGAAGCTGCACATGGGAATATTCCCTGTACTCCGTACCGCTTCTGTTGGCGATGTAATGCTGAATGGACTCCCTGTCCACAGCCTCCAGGTTCAGGCACATGAGCGAAAACATACAATCCATCGGATCGGTTGCACCACTTTTAAGCAACTCGGATGCGAAGTAACGCATCGTTTCCGGGCGCAATGTACTCTGCTTCAAACCCGCAAAAGGAGCATGGATATCACTCCATGTATTGAATTCGGTTGTCATGTCGGCAAAATCCTGATAATCCGAGCGAAGCACAGCTCCGGTTTTGAGCTTGAACCTGCCCAACTCCAGCTCATCCAATCCGATCTCGGTCTCGTCCTCCAGGACAATATCTGCATGATGAGCGGTGAAATCCGGGCGATCTGTTTGTTCCAAAAAGAGCAGCTTCAACACCGACAGCCGCCCCGTGGGTGCATACGGCACTTCCTGCTCCTGCTCCAGCAGGTATAGCCTGCCTTTGTGCTTCACGATGCCTCTACCGATGGTCAGCCTATCCTCCGCTACAGTTACGTTCATTCCGGTAATAATGCCATCCGAATAATCTTGATACCGGATATCCAGAAAACTGCGAGGGTAGTCCCGCAGGTTCTCCAGCATCTCGGTTTTAAGAATACGGCCTTTCTCAAACTTCGGAACGATATGGGTTAACATGGTTCCCCTCCTTTCACAATTCTTCTTTATTCAGGGGAACAGACAGCCGATTCACACCGGGCGCAGGAGGCGGAACAGTAACTCCATCATCAGTGGGCTGAGCTTTACTTCCTCCGAATAATCCAGTAAGCAGGCGAAAATTCTTTTCTAAAAATCTGCGTATATCCATCGTGCTCCCCCTGATTAAAATCTACCTTTACATCCCGGCTCCCCGCTCGGCCTGCTCACGGAGGATATGATCCAGTTCGCGTTTGTCCACGACATAGGTACGGGCGATCAGATCATGGAGAGCCTGTTTTCTGACCGTAAAAGCTGTCATGATAAAGCCGATGAACAAAATGATGGTCGATATAAACTTACTCCAATGGCGGGCACTGGCACGTCCAAAGCTAAGCCTCTGGTTAAACTCATCTACCACGACGATTCCGAGAGCAAGCTTGCCCACCGAAGCTCTGCATTTGGAAGATTCCATAATCGCGTGATACAGCCACATCGCGCCCCAATTAAGCAAAAGTTGTCCAAACATCCTCGCCGTAAATATAGGCGACTCGCCATCTGTGATCAGGGATGTTTCCGCAGGGGAAGGCTCCCAATTCCCCATTAATCTCACCACTAGCAATATCAGACCAATTATCATAAATACGAACCACATAATCAGATTATCGATGATACTCGCCAAAACCCGTTTCCAAAAACCTGCATACAGCATGCTGTTGCCTCCCAATGTTGTATATTTTTCTTGTTGTCTTACTTCGTGCCGTCAAAGAAATCCAGTTCGGAGAGATCATTTTCGAAGGCAAAAAAGCGTTTGGGTCCCAGATGCAGCAATTCATCCCGACGGGTGATCGGCACTACATAAAAGCCCCAACGGCTGTCGCCTGCAAAAACAAAATACTTCGTTTCGCCGTTGCGAATAGAGTCGGTATCATCCTGCGGAATATCTCGTCCGTACAGCACGGCAATTTCCTCATACGGCATCGGCTCAAAGGCTTCTGGCCGACTGCGGTACACATGGCGCTGACGCAGCTTGCCACCATTCGCCGTCAGGAAAAATTCTACCTCGGCGGCATGAGACGGCCTGGAAATAGAGCCTCGCACGCGATTGCTCTCCAAGCTCGCAATCAGCTCCTTCTCGCGTCCCGTATGCGTCCATGCGCTGACGGTGTACGGAATAGCCGGAATATGATTGGTAATGACAGGCTCAATCGTGCCCATTTTTTTGGCATTCAAATAACGGATGGCTCCGCGCAGACAGGCCATCTTCAGCTCGGGCACCCGGCTCAGGTCTTCCGCCTTCTGACGGAACTCAATGCTGCGCCCCGGCACAAATTCCTTGAGCGCCTCCCGAAATACGTCAATCCGGCAGGACTGCCCGGTCAGCTTGATAATCGAGTAATCCTGCAAGCGCCCCTCCTGATAAAAATCATCCAGAAATTTGCGTACAATATTATAGATATCCGCCTTGAGAAGCTGCTGTATTTCACGGATATTGAACACCACATCAGGCAATCCGTATTCATCACGAAAACGTCCATTTTCGATGACTGAAACCAGCCAACGATCCATCACCGCAATGTTCAAGTCACTTTCTGCTGAAAATACCTGCTCGGATTCGAAGCGGCTGCGCAGGATACCTGTGCGTAAGAAAAATTCCTTTTTCATATTTTCCGCCGCGCTCCACAACAGATGAAAATTGCTCAGCACCCGTTGATATTCGTCCCGTGTGGCATGCTCATACTGCTTGAACGCCGTAGGCAAGATGGCCTCTGCCTCTCGATAACGTTCCTCCAGTCCCGCATACACAGCATCTACGCCAAACTCATCCACATGGCGGTACAAATCCCCTGAAGGAATGCCGATCAAGGCATCAATATCAGTGTCAGGCAATCGCGTTTCAGCGGCATAATAGCCTGCAAACACAATTTTCATGAACTGCATAATCCGATACGTCAGATTGTTTCCGCCAAAATTGGTATCCCCATTTTCATATGTGGTGTGAATATCAAGCTTATAGGCAATGCGTCCATCCTCAATGCGGAATCGGCAGGATGATAAATCCGTTGTACCTCCACCGCAATCAATGACAAGAGCCTGATATTCCTCACCGTCCGCAAACGTCCCTCGTTCCATCTGGTCTGCCAGCGTGTTGTACAGCACAGCCAGCCCTTCATCCAGCGCATCCTCTGCTTCAATCCGGTAATCCGGTAAAATATCGCTAAACATCTCGATAAACTGCGGTTGTAGCTTGACGGGTGCTGAAAAATGCAGGTTACGAAACCGGCACTTGAATTGTTGCTCGGCTGTCGCAATCACATAGCGGATAAAAGCCGCCAGAATTTCGCTGCGGGAAGCAGTCGCCGTATTCCCCTCGGAATCCATTAATTCCTCGGTTCGCTTATAGTCGTTGACCCAGCGCTTGATACCCCGCAGTACCGTCGCCCGGCTGCCCGCTACATCCGTTCCACGCAGTGCTTCCTCTCCGAATACGTATACAATATGCTCCGGGTTAGAGCAGTCCGCGACACGAATGGCGGTCGGCAACACTTCGATCCAATCCCCCTCCGCTCCCTCCGGGCCAGGGAAGGACACATAGTTGATCGCGTTCAGCCGTACCGTGCTGCTCATGCCCGCATCCGGGGCAGTAACGTAGGAGCTATCCAGATATGCGCCTGCCGTGGTGTTCGAGGTGCCAAAATCAACCGCCAGTACCGCATCTGTCGTTTCAGTACCGCGAATGATCAGCTCTGCCACCGGAATACGTTGACCTTGAAGCTTCAATGGCAGCATTGGCTTATCTCCATAGTAGAGATTATAAAAATATTCCGATTCCTGTCTTCGCAGAAACAGCAGACTGTAATTATGATTAGCCGTCTCCCGCAGCTCAGCGTCGAGATGGCGGGAAAGGTAATATACGCCAGTCCGTCCCTCGTCCTTCACCAAATTCAAAACACCGCACAGTTCTCCCACCGCATTCACCAGCAGCACATTAGACGCGTTCAGCCAAGGCAAGTCGGATTCAATCCGGTAATTGTCCATACGACCTGTCCGCACACCCTGATACAGCGTGATTTTGGCGGGAACCCGGATACCGCCGCTCTCCTGCCGTCGATCATTCCAATTTCGCCGCAGTGCCGATTCGATGCGCTCGAAGCCGCCGGGGTTGGTCCGGGTAATGAGCAGATGCTCCTCTGCACTCCGAAACCGCAAAATTACGCGGATCAGTTCCTCACGTGCCAGACGATTAGCAAAGCCCTCGACCAGACGCTCCTTATCACATATTCCGCGTAGCTGAAAGGTCGTCATTTGCTCTAGCTCCGCCCGCGTGTATTTCGCCGTGAAGCGAATGCCTTTTCGATCGGTGAGCGGGTCAAGCAATCTGTATGTATAGGGTCCGTTCATCGTTCACATGTCCTTTCTTAGCCATTTGGCCTTCAATAGAGGGCAATAGCGTCTATCTTCATCGTCGGGTCTGCATCCAAAATACCGAAATGACGTGTCCAATACAGCTCAATCGTAAAACGCGCCGGAAGAAACAAGTCCAGAATTAAATCCGCTTTAATCCGTGACAACTGCGTTTCCTCCTGACCGATATAGATAAGCAATTCGTCCTTTTCCTCACAATTGGTATAAATGATCGAACGGTGGAAAACGCGGCGCATCGTTTCTTTTAGCAAATGTACAGCTTCCCCCGTCTCATACAGCCGCAGCAATCCTTCGGCAATTGCATCCTGCTCCTCACGGTTTAACTGTGTAAAGCTTTCCTTCACATTCGGGCCAAAAATGCCGTTCCCAATGTCACGCTGAACAAACCGGATATGGTACTCCCGCCGATTCATCCCTTGATACAAATCCATTTCGGCCAGAAAATGTATCATAATATCGAACAGCGATTCTCTCAGCTCCAGGTACTCTTCAGCATCCGGCGGAAACAGGTCCCGAAAAATAGAATAAAAGCGGTAGTAAGGATTGATTTCCACCACCTGCTCCAACTCGGATGTATTCAGCTCAGTCAGACTCAACTCCATATACGGGGAATAGCTGACAGCGGGTACAAACCGGAAGCTATTCACATCTAACTCCTGTTCCTTTGCGCGCATAAGCAAGTCCCAGATGTAATTCACAGCCATTCTCCTTCACACTTGTACTCCGGGAAATACATCTGCACTTCCGACACCAGAAAGCTCATCAAGTCGGATAAAATGTAGGCGGCAAATGTTGGCGAAGTATCCGCAGAACCGTGTCTGAACCCCAGTCGCATGATCTGCTTGCCTTCTTCGGTCCGCACGTTGTCACTGACAAACGGATTTAACGGATACGTCTGGGTTTTGGATAAAAGCTTGCTCACGTCATTTCTGCCTGTGCCTCCCCAAATGTCCACACGCTCCAATTCCAATCCCTGTGCAGCTTCAAAAGAATGTACAATACGCGTAATTTCCGCTTTAGCTCGAACGATCACAGCCTGTTTACCTGCATACCGCCCCAAAAAGCTGTCCTGCCGCCGGTTGGACAACACCGGATAGGTCTGACGACTAAGTCGCGTCAGGACGGGCTTCGTAACCTTCAACACATTCCATTCGCCGGACTTATCACGTGGCGTGACAATCGTCAGTTCCTCTTCCGTGCGCTTGATATACCGGATATCGCCTTCCACTCCGTCAATCAGGTAGCCGTGCTCAGGTCCTATTTTACGTATAGGAAGCACATGCTCATAGTTCACATGATCTATAGCCGGTATGGGGAAACCACTGTTTTTCAGAGACAGTCGTTCAATGTTCCAAAGTGGAAAAACATCCACCTTCTTAAAAACGTCGAATTCCTCCAATGAGATCGTAATTTCGTGAATTTCCTCATCAGCGGCAGGCTCGCCTTCTCCTCCAACCAGTACACAATCGACAAATTTATAAGCGTACGGGTGATTAATCGTTTTCCATGGCATGCCATTTTGCATGAACATAAGATACAGCTTCTCAATCTCCAAAATATAAGAACGGTTGTGCTCCAGACGAAAACGAATCGGATAGCTTCCGGCTTCCGTTACAAGCGTTCCCTCGAAAACCCGTTTGCTACGTACAAGCGCGGTGATCTGCTCGGTCTCCATCTCCAGAAAAAGAGTAAAGAGCGGCAGCGCCCCGCCTTCCCGAACGACCTCTGCCACACGGCTGATATCCATCACCTTGTCCTTGGTATCTGACGGCAACACCGGATATAAAAATTCATGAATCGGATCATAGTCCTCACGTGATGTCAATGACACGTACACGTCAAACTTCTCTTCCGTATTCTCAATTTCCTCAAATACCCGCCGTTCCAGCTGGCGGGTCATTTCTTCCTGATATTCGACGAGGTTCATAAACACCCCCGCCATCATATTTTTCAGCAAACGTCTCTGCTCCAGATCGTCCATCTTGCTCAAACGGTCCTGCACCAGCTCTTTCACGACGCCTCACTCCTTTCCGGCTCCAGCATTCATTGAACATGAAAACCTTAACTCCCATTCGCAGCCGCCTGATCCTGGCTGCCTGAATCAGACGCACCCGCTTCTTTGGAAGCGGAATCAGCAGTTCCTTGCTCCTTGCTGGCGGGTGCCCTCGTCGAAGAGGCATTCCCATCGCTCGTACTGCCGCTCTTCGTTGCTGAAGAAGCTTCCTTCTCCGTTGCTGAAGAGGCTTCCTTCTTCGCAGCTGCCGTATCCGCTGAACTCGTCGTCGCAGCATTACCCGTAGCTGCCGTAGCCTTGGTTTGCGATGCTGTAGCAGGGGGCGCAGCAGCCGAAGCTTCGTCCGCTACGTCTCCTGCGCCCGTATCGTTCAGCGCTCCGTCCGTCAATCCTAATCCAGCAGGAAGCTGACCATTTTTCTGCTGCTCCGCGCTCTGCTTTTCCTCCGCCTTGGCTATGCTCCGCTCCAATGCCAGAACACTTTCGAGCTTATCGATCTCCTGATAAATCTCCTGTGCCCCGCTATAAGCATCAATGGCTCCTTCATAATCGAGATCCTTCATCAGCCGATCCCCCCTGGCCTGAAGTTTACCAGCTTGAATTTCCTTGAGCTGCTGCTGGATGGCCGCCATTTTATCATTGGTCTCGGTCATTTTCTTCTCCAGCTCTTTTTGCGCGGACGCATAACCGGATTCCATCGCAGCCTTGTTTGCTTTCTTATATAGCTTAAGCGCATTCGTGTAATCGCCGCCCTGAAATTTCAAATCTCCGTCCTTCATCCAACTCGCCGTCTCGGCATAGCTATCCAGTTGGTCGATTTTATGCTCAATATCCTTCACATTAAACGGTGGATACAGTCCGGCGCTTTTCCGTGCTTTCTCGTAGCTGGCTTCAGCTTTGGTAAAGTCTGCTTTTTCCACATAGCCATCCCCGTCAACCATCAGTTGAGATACTTTCTGCTCAGCTGTATACAGTCGCTTGTGAATCTTATCGTTAATTTTAACCGCCGCGTTTTTCGCTTCACTGTAGGACTTGAGCGCCTTCGCATAATCACCTGCCCTGGCGTAATCATCCGCGGTCTGAGCCGATTCGACCATCGTTTCCAGAGCAGCCGCCTTGTTCGCAGCCATACGGGCCAGGGTAATCCACGCTCCCCCGCCTACGATCACAAAGGCGAGCAACGCAATCAAAATTCGTTTGATCAGCTTGCGGCGGTTCTTAGGCTTTTCCTGAAAAATTTTGTTCACATAGATGGCAGCAGCCGTATAATTGTTCACCGCCCGGCGCTGCTTGCTCAGCAGAACCTCTTCCAGCGTATCCGTCAACATAACCGGGTCCTTCGCTTCCTCCAGCGCACCCAGCATTTCCGCCAGTTCAACATCTTCCCACAT
This sequence comes from Paenibacillus sp. PvR008, assembly GCA_040544055.1. Classification (GTDB taxonomy): domain Bacteria; phylum Bacillota; class Bacilli; order Paenibacillales; family Paenibacillaceae; genus Paenibacillus. The sequence continues at coordinate 97,124 of JBEUOG010000013.1, read as the reverse complement.
CCCGGATGTGGCAAGCAGCATCACATCTCCATCTGCAAGCTGCGTCTTTTTGGCAACATGGGCATGAACTCCATTCGGATTTCCCAGGTATTCCAGCAGATTGCCCCGTTCCTCATGCGTGCTGGTTGCTTCGTCGGGAATACGTCCGTCATCCGCCAATGACTGAGCCAAGCTATGATCCTTACTGCGAAAATTAAGCCGTCCATTGCGAAAATGATACAGCCGCACATTACCGCACGAAACGTATACCATTTTGTTGTAGTTGGTCACCACCATGAGCAGACTGGCCTTGAGCCGCACACGGCGGCTTTCGAATTGCAGCCATTCCTGCGCTTCACGCAGGTCTCTCATCAGGCGCCGCTTGGACATGGAAGGCTTCTCCATGAAGTTTTCCAGCACCGTTTTGACAACCATTTCTGCGCTGCGCAGCTCCTGATCCGAATCCAGACCGTCTGCGAGGACATAACAGGCCATGTCGTCCGTCTCCATGAATGCAAAATAGTCCCGGTTGTCTATGTAAGAGCCCGCTTCCGACACAAAGGCGGTACTAAAATCGCTGTTGTCCTTGCGCATCGCTACCCCCGTCTTTCTGGTTTCATCCTATCGCCAACAAAACCACTGTCGCATTATCCTGACTTTTAAAGCCTTTATCATTAATCGTATCGATCATCGCTTCCGCCATTTCCTGCGGTGTTCCACCCTTGCGCATGATCTCTTCCAGCTCAATCTCCGTCAGCGCCTCCTGAATGCCATCACTGCACAACAGCACATGATCACCTGCGTACAGGCGAATCGGGGCAGCACCAAGCTCCATACTCTCAAAGCCCTCATAGCCCAAATAATTGACCAATTGATTGCGAACCGGACTCGTTTTGGCCTCTTCCGAGGTCATTTGCCCAGCCAGCACCCGTTCCTCCAGCAAGGTTTCCGCCGTATGCTTGGAATTAACGTTCTGAAAATGACCGTTACGGTAAATCGTAATCAGGCTATCGCCCACCGCTCCGTAATACAACTGATAGCCGCAAATGATGACCGCCGCCAGCGTCGTCCCTCCGCCCTGCCCATTCAAATTTTGCAAAATACCGCGATTGCTCTGAGTTGCCGCTTCTGCAAAATATCCGTTCAGGTTCGACGCATCTTCCAACTTGGCGAACGCCTTCGTAAAGGTCGTCACCGCCAATGTACTGGACATGCGTCCATTAGCCAGTCCGCTGATCCCGTCTGCGACAACCGCCAGCGTACCGACAGGTGTCGTCATACTTGCAAAATAATCATCCTGCTCGCTTCGGCTCCCGATCGTTTGACCATTTCCGATCTCAATTCCACTCACGGTACGGCTGTCGGGACTTCGCGTCAGCCGCATGCGGATCATGAGAAGAACAGCGAATAGCACCGCAGCTCCGCATACAACAAAATAAGGCTGCATTTCGTTACCTCCCTGCACCATGCCCACTTCCGTCCTAGTTTTCGTTATCCCACTCAAAATGGGCGCCGCACAGCGGGATAAAGATAAATTTGCTGTGTCCCAGTTGAATCACGTCATAAGCAGCCAGCTCTGCTGGTGAATACACTGCCTCGTTATTGTGATACGCCAAGCCTGACGAATCCCCCGGCAGCAAGTAGAAATTACGCTTCTTCGGATCATACACAATGACCGCATGATTTCTGCGTGAAATCGTGTTGTCTCCAATAATACGGACATGCATTTCCTCGGCACGTCCAATAAAGTTTTTCTCGGCCATAATGCGGTAGTCCTGACCCACCTGCGCTCCTTCGATGCATACCAGCCATCCGGTTACCGGGTGAATCCCCACGGTCTCGCCCAAATACGGCATCGTTCTGTCATCGTCTCCCGCACCGTTGGTTTTTGCCGTTGGTTCAACACTTTTGGGTGCGGCTACATTTACCACCGTATTACAATAAGGACACGTATTTCCGTGCTTTCGTGTACTGAACATGTGTCCGTTCGGGCATCTTGTCAAACTCATAATCGGTTCCTTCCCCCATTGTCATGATTGTCTTTTCAGCTATTTAACGAGCAGTCTCGTATTGGCGATATATAATAAATCACCTGTGTAAATCCGGTACGGCTCACCGCTTTCCAGCTTCTTGGTTACACTTTCGTTCGCAGGCCGTAGCCCGGTACCGTTACCGGAATCCACATCCTCCACAAACCAGTCGCTGTTCACCCGGTTGAGCACCGCATGCTCCACGCTTACAAGAGATGCATAATCTGTACCTGCCAAATCAATATCCGCCTCAGAACGAGCCGTTGTTTTGCCGATCAGGAGCGAAGTTTCGCCTTCGATATACCATTCTTTAATGGACTCGCCCTCTTCATCCATCAGTATCAGCTTGGCAATCCGATTGCGGTGTGTCTTTGGCTTCACCACACGTTCAACCGACACCAGATTACGCAATATGTATACAAGCACGCCGATTCCGATACCTATCACGACCACGGTTTTCAAACCGCTATAGCCTGTACGACTAAACATATAAAAGGCGATCGCCAGCATCAGCCCGAACATGGCAACATCTATGATGAAAACCCATCTGTTCTGCGCCGTTTTCACTGCTTGCTTCCCCCGTTTCTATCCTGAAATCATCACTTTTTACGAATACCGAAAAACTGGTTAAACATCGCCGAGGTATCCGTTGGATCACCGGATTTTTTCGTTTTTTTCCCTGGTGAGCCTTCCTTCGTTTTCGGATGAAAACCGAAAAATTGCTCAAAATCAGTTCCTATATCAGCCGGATTAAATCCTTTGGCTGCGGTGCGAGCACCGCTGGAAGATGCTGACCCTCTTCCTCTCTCTTGCTGCGGCCCGCCAGCTCCCTCTGTTTTTCGGATGAGCTCGGCATCGTATGCCTGCCGCAATGCTTCGTCACGCAAGGTATTGTAAGCCTCGTGGATCAGCTTGAACTTGCGCGTTGCTTCCTCGCTTCCCTGGTTGGTATCCGGATGATACTTTTTGGCCAGTTTGCGGTAAGCCTGCTTAATCTCTGTCTCCGAAGCATCCCGGCTGACACCGAGCAGCTCATAATAGTTGGTCATTGTGTGATGTTCCCCTCTCCGAAAAAAACAAATATTAAGAGACCCGAAGGCCTCTTAATATTGGTCCACCCTGTACTTGAACGCGGGGTGAGTGTGTGTTCAAGCTGCGCTTAACGTCAGGACGTCAAGCTTAAACCGGATATCCGCCGTCTATTGTAGCCAGCTCGGTTTTGTCTTTCTTTTGTTTGATGTAGAGTGTAAATGCACCTACACCTTCTGTGTCACCGAAGTGCTCGTTGTAGTCTACAACGAATGCATTCGGGAAGTGGATTTTACGCACAACTTGGTCAGCTGCGATAACTTCCAGTGTTACTTTACGGTAGCTGTCTGCTTTTTCAGCAGGAACCAGGGACCACAAAGCCAGTTTCAGCGTGTCATCCGCGCTGTCGCCGTCTACGGCTGTGATAATTTTACCGCTGATGCGCAGCGTGGAGCCTACGTCAGTGGAGCGTGCATTGGAGTCGTCCGGTGTATCGGTGTCATAAATAACCGTTTGGATGTTATCCAAGCCCAGCTCAATTGTTTCTTGTCCTTCAACTTTCAATCTGAATCCCATGTGTGTTGCCTCCTTGAAATTAGGTAATATGATGGCGGGAGAAGCAAGGCTTCTCCGCAATTTATGTATAAAGGCGGTTCTGGATAGAAACGCCTCTAACATCTTTCGTAGCGCTCGGATCATGATTTGACCGAGCTGGTTCCTTTAGTGATCATGACTTCCAGGTTCTTCACATTGCCGTTGAAGACCAGATCGATATGGCACATATTGCTTTTCTCATCAATAATGAAGCTCATATCGTCTCCGTCCTGAATGATCGAGTTAACAGATCCTCTGCTGCCCAGCCACTTGCTCTTTTGGCTGCTCGGATTGTTACTGAAGAAGCGGACGATATTTTCGTGCTTGAAGTCTCCTGTCTGGTAGCGCAAAATACGTTCAATGTACGTGCTGACCAGCGTCTTGTAGATGGAGTCAAAGCCGTCCTCGGACATCGCCATGCTTCTCGCCTTGTAGACGGTAATCCGACGGATATCCTTATCCTGAATCTGAGCATTCTCGGACGAGAATACAAAGCCGAAGTTTTTACGGTTGATGGCATCCTTGATTGTGTTGGTGAACCCGGTGATTTCCTTGGCCATCGTCGTCACCGTGCGCAGACTGTTGTCTCCCGCTTCAATGTCGAAGCGTACGCCAGGGAAGTTTTTGTTGACCGTTTTGAACGTCTCACGCAGGTACTCAGGACACTGATAAGAAGCGACCAAACCAGCGGCTACGTAGGCTGCACCCACATAAACGCCTTCGATCCACAGCTTGAGAATATCCTCTTTCTCCTTGGAGAGCTGCACACCGCTTTCGGTCTGTAGCATTTTGCTATCGATAATGACACCCGATTTATCCTTCGGAATAATCGTGAAGTTCGGTACGCAAGGAATCGCAAATTCGCTGTATTCTCTGCGAACGAGACTGGCGCACTTGTCGACATATTTGTCGATGCCTGCTGTCGCCATACTGTTGAAAGTCGTTTCTTCACCAGATTCAAAATTAAAGAACATTTGAATTTTGTAATCCTTCACGACTTGCAGCAGCATCGAGAGTGATTCCATCGAATTTCCGCCCTGCTTAACGACCTTCTCGTTGCCTTTGAAGCGTTCACGTGAAACCTTCACCTTACCGGCTGCTTCCAGCTCGACGGATGGAACGATACCGAACCAGATCGTATCGCTGAATTCATTTTTGGCATTCACGGTGTTCAGGTATGTTTCCAGGCGCGGGATATTGCTGCTTTTCACCAGCATGTCCAGCTTGTTATTTGCCACCAGCATGGTTGGCAACATACCTTTGCTCTTCGTTGCATATTGATCGAAGAACATTTTGACACCGAGGATTTTTTCCACAAGCGGCTTAACCGCCTTTACGAAATCATCCTTGGCATTTTTATAGAACTCCAGATACGTGTTGTAGTTTTGAACTTCAACTGCTGTATCGACCTTGGTCTGAACAGCCGGCAACGGCACAAACGTGCGAACCACCAAATCCTTCACATAGTCGGAAGGCGTATCGGTAATCGAGTTGTAATCTTCCTCGAACACCTGTGACAGATCACCCGTGCTGTTCTCATCCAGCAGCATCAGCTCGGTGCTGTCGCTCTTCGGTGCTTCAATAATTTTCAGCTCGCCGCTTTCCCCAATGGAAAGCATACCCACCTGGATCAGCTCACCGGAGTTTTCCTCCTGGGCGCCACCGAGCAGAAGGCGGGTTTTGATATCCTCAATCGCCAATGGCAGCATGGCCATAACGTTGTTATAGTTCTGACTTGCTTCCTCGAACATTCCATTCAGCTTGTCGCCCATGTCGAGTTTCTTCGGATCGCCGTCATCCAGCTTGTCGTATTCACCATACATATAGTGAATTTCTTTGCGGACTTGACGAATATCGTCCATAACCTTTTTCGGAGAAATCATATCCAGCAGATTTTCAAACTTGAAATCCACATTTGTGATTCCTTGGCTGCGCTTGGTATCAATGAGTGTAAACAACATTTTCAGAAAATCATTGCTTTGATTCACGCGGATTTCAGAAATACTGTCCTCATCAATCCCCTCCGGCTTTTTGAGGGTATAGACCACTTTTTGATTAGCCGCGTTAAAAAACGAATACACAGTCGGCGAAAATTTATCCAAAAATTCGTCGAAGCTGCGCACCAGAAGGTGCTGGTTAATTTCCTTGATTTTCTCATCACTCAAGCTGTCAATGCCCTTCACATCACCTACAATTGTGATCAGATCCAGCTTTTCCGGGTTGATTTCTTCAAAAAGCATTGTCCGGTTTGTTTGATAAATGATTTCCATCGCTGTCGGCAAACGAATTAAAGTATGGATATACGCCGAAAGCCCCATACACGGACACGGGATGTCCAATTTAGAGCAGCCGGGTTCCCACGCTTAGTTCTTTTGCCTCCTCCCCCCTACATAACATTCAAATTGGCCAAAGGATTCGGCTCATACTGCATACGCAGTACAGGCATGTAACCTCGAAAATCAGTCCGAAGCGTTCGTTTAACTTTTAATGGCAAAATTAACAAACGGAGATATATCGTTCAGGTAACAAGGAAAATTGCGATTCTGTTATTCCGTGATCCTACTGTTATCCCATTTTTTGCCGTTGATACAAGAGCTATCATACAAAGCACCCGTTAGTTTTGTCAATTTCTGTAGTCCAAGATTGAAACAGGGCAATTTGACTCATTTTATGCGTAAATACGTAATTTTTATGATATATTAGACCTGTTTATTCAGGGAATTATTCACAAATGGAACTCAATTGCCGATAGAAATCCATTGGATATTTCTGATAAGCGTAAAAGTATCAAATTCATGGCTAATGTGAGGGTTAACAGTCTGTTTTGATCCTTTATCCCTTATATACCAAGGATTAGGAGAGTGGGCGCGCCCGCATTGGCCTCGTCGATGGAGGGGCTTATGTTCAGAATGAGGAAATTGGGAATCATTGCTTTCATGACCTTAGTACTATTTTTTCAAATTGGCTCAAACGGGGTCATTTGGACTGTAAATCAGGCCAATGCCGCATCCTTGGGAGCTGTTCCGATCGAGGGTTATGATGCCGTTTTTGTATTGGATACCAGCTATTCCATGAGGGATACCGATCCCGAAGGCATTGCGGCCGAAGTCATCAATATGTTTATGGATTTGAGTGATGCAGACCGTACACGCGTCGGATTCGTCGCTTACAACCATCATGTAGTCGCCTCGAAGTCGCTGACTTCTATTGCGGTAGCAGCGCAAAAATCACAAATTCAGCAGGAAATCAGAACGCTGAACCGTTCCGGTTATACAGATTTGGGACTTGGATTGCGTAAAGGCTCGGAACTGCTTTCTGCCGGGACTTCTAAAGGTCGTCAGCCTTTTATGATCCTGTTGTCCGATGGAGAGACTGATTTTGGAGCCTCTTCCGGTTCCCGATCCAAAGGGGACTCAAGTAATGATGTGTCCTCCGTCATTAAGTCTGCACAGACCAAAGGATACCCGGTGTATACGATTGGTCTGAATCATGACGGCACGGTGAACCGACAAGAACTGGAGCGAATCGCTTCGCAAACGGGGGGAGCTTCTTTTATAACGAGCAGCGCCGAGGATCTGCCGGAAATATTAAACCGTATTTTCGCCAGTCAAATTCGTTCCAAGCTCGTTCCAGTCGCGGCGATTACAACCACTGGCGAAATGCAGGAATTAACCGTGGATATACCTGACTCCAGTATGGAAGAAGCCAATCTGGTGCTTTTGTCGGAGCATCCTCTTCAGGAAACACAGCTCTATTCCAATTCAGAAAATGTCCGCAGGTACAAATCGAGTCGATATGCAATTTTAAAAATTGAGCATCCACAGGCAGGCAAAGTAAAGCTGAAGCTGAGGGGCATTCGGGGAGATTTGGTTAAAATCAATTTGCTTGGCAGCTATCGACTGGAAGCCGAGGCTATCATGACGGGAAACAAGGAAACACAAGCCAATGGAAACAAACCCGTGCAGCTACTTAAAGGACAAGCCATACCGTTCAAAGCCCAGTTGTTGCTGCCGGACGGTCAAAAGCTTACAGACGAAGCCGTATACAAATCGCTTCAAGCCAATATCATGGTTACACCCGTAAAGGGTGGTACAAGCAAAAAGGTACCTATGACCTACAAGTCGGGATTTTTCCAGGCCGAATACGCGTTCCCTCTAACGGCGGATTATACTTGGCAGCTATCTTTGGACAGCCCGCAATGGTATCGCAAGGGAGCAGTCCATACCGTCCATGCAGCGAATGCTGCACCGCAGGCTTTAAAGGACCTGACCATTCGTCTGGTGAAGGAAGACGGGGATGCCCGCCGGAGTTTAAGCGAATTTTTTGCTGATCCGAATCATGACAAGCTCGCTTATAGGCTGGATTCAGGAGCCTCCGGGGATGCGGCGAATGCTGAGATTAACGGCACAGATCTGCTGTTATCCGGGCTTCACACGGGCGACTCTGAGCTGAAAATTACCGCTACCGATTCGGAAGGAGCATCGAGCAGCGCTACGCTGATCGTTTCCGTACAGTCCCGGTATACAACCCTCAAATGGACGATAGCGGTCAGTGTCGTAGTGGCGGCACTTCTGTACTGGTTCTTGCGGCCAAAACCGCAGTTTGCAGGAAGAATCGAAGGATATTTCCTCTCGACAGCAAGTGGACAGGAGATTCCGGTAAAATCTTGGCCGCTCACCTCCTTTCCAGGCCGGAAGGTCAGCTTGCAGGAGTTGTTCCGAACGCTTGACGTTCACGAAACTCTGCCAGAAGCGGAGCAAATTATCTTTTCCGCGGGTAAAAAAGGGACTCTTGTAGTCAAACATGATACACGTTGCGCCTTGCAGCACGGGAAAGTCAGAATTGGCCGCAATAAAAAGGCCGTGCTGGAGTACAGCGACAAGCTGTACATTACGTTCGAGGACGGTGTAACTGAAATCGAGCTGCGGTACAAGGCGATCAAGCCCAATACCTCCGTGTACACCGATCATATTCAAGCTCCGACAGGATAATGGATAACGTCCGCCGGTAACAAAAAAGGGAAGCACCGTCTCTTACAATTAACGAACCGTAAGAGTAGGGCGCTTCCCTTTTTTTATCCAATATTCCGCACGCAGTGCGGCTTTAAACCATCTGAGCGAGCGGCAACGCTTCTTCGCCTGTACCTCCAGACCACGCCGAATCACATACGGCAGCAGGGAAAGACCTGCATTTTCGATCTGAATCCGGTCAGCCTGATCTGCAAACAATCTGCCCGGCACATCCGGTGGAGGTGATCCTTTTCGGCAATAATACAGCGTGGCCGCCAGGCTGTAGATATCTGACACGGGTCCTTGCTGCGAGCGGTTAGAGTAGAACTCCAGCGGAGAGTAGCCCGCCGTGGTGAAGATCGGATGCTCTTTGCCTTCAAAATGCACAGCCGATCCAAAATCAAGCAGCTTGATTTTGCCATTCTCCCCGATCATAATGTTGCCCGGCTTAATATCCCGATGAATAATGCCTTTGTTGTGAATGTATTCCATGGCATCAATTAAAGGCAGCAGCGCATGATATAAAAAAGCAGGATCGGACGTTGGAGCATCTTCTTCTTTCATCACCCGGTCCAGCGTCTTGCCGGCACAATACTCCATCACCAGATAAGCAGTTCCATTTTCTTCAAAGTGATCTATATAACCGACAATACCCGGGTGGCTTAATTCCTTGAGCATTTGTCCTTCACGCAAAAAATAATGCATAAACTCCACGTATTTGAATTGCATAGATGCACTGCAAGTCACCGTTTTTCGATCCGATCCCCGCAAAGCGAGCGCATTCGGAAAAAACTCCTTAACAATGACCTTTTCTCGATTATCCAACAGCCTTGCCGTATACACGATGGCCAGCTCACTGCGGGACAAGGCGCTTCGAATTTGATATGTATTTCGCAGCTTCGTATTGCGGGCAAGCAGATTCCCGCTTGTATCCACGATCATGACTCGTCCTCCTGTCAGATTCTTAGCTTATGTCTTTTGTATATATCGGCTTATTACATATCTTTTTATTATACCGTAAAATCGAATAATGGAAAAACAAATAACCTGCCATAATCTCCCTCAGAGAAATGATGACAGGTCTTTTGGCATTCATCTGGTACTTTGTTCTCAATTCCTTTTAACCCAGTTTCGTTTCAGGCTTCATGCTACGCATGCTGTTGGTATTTTTCTTCCGTTGGCTGCGCAGATTGCCTTGATCCGGAGTACGGATAGTGAGCGCAATAAGGAACGATACGACACACAGCACAGCAATCGTGGTAAAGGTCGGGATGAATCCGCCGAGCAAGGCTGCGATAAAGGAACCCGCCAGCGCACCGAGGCCAAAGCCCTGATACACGATACCGTAGTTTTTGCTTTGATTTTTCAGGCCGAAGAAATCAGCTACGATGGCAGGAAAGACTGTAATGTTACCGCCAAAGCAGAATGCAATTCCTGCTACACAGGCAAAGAACAAACCGTAATTCAGCGGTACCAGACTCAGCACTGTAACTGCGACCGCTGTTGTTAACAGCGCACCCGCTACCACTTTCAGACGACCGACTTTATCCGACAGCGCACCTAATATGATCCGACCTGCCGTATTGAAAATAGCGACCATAGCAACCGCATTAGCGGCTGTTGCTACATCCAGGCCGGCCATCCGTACGCCGATATCTTTGACTACTCCAATCAAGTAGAGACCACTCATACAAGCGGTAAAGAACATTACGAACAGCAGGTATGCCTGCTTGGTACGCAGCATTTCTTTAACGGTGTAGTCCCGCTGCACAACCCCGTTTTGCACCGAAGGCTTGTTCACGACCACAGCTTCCCTTACCAGGAAAGAACCGCCCACGATCATGATCAGCACGATGATTCCCCAATACAGAAACGCCTGCGAAACGCCAACGGACTGAATTAACGAGCCATTGATAAACTTAAATATAAGACTGCCCGTTCCGTACGCACCAACCGAGATACCGGAAATGAGTCCTTTTTTTTCAGGGAACCATTTGATCAGATTCGACAGTGATGTAATATAAGCCGTTCCATCCGCAAATCCTACAACAATACCCACCAAAATGTACAACAGGGACAGGGAAGTTACCTGCGAGCTGAGCATGAGTCCTGCACCCAACACAACACCAGCGCACAAAATCAGACGACGTAGTCCCCATTTATCCTGTAGCTTGCCTGCGAATAACGTAGCAAACGCCAGTGCAAAACTGGTAATTGAAAATGTAATGGCGACCGAACTGAGGTTCCAGCCAAAGCGGTCCACCAACGGTTGATTAAATAAACTCCATGTGTAAATTGTTCCTAATCCCATCTGGACAATAATCGTTCCAAGCACGATCAGCAGGCGGTTTCCGCTGTTTGTTTTCATATAAATCTCCTCTTTTCATTCCGGCTCTACAGCGTCAATTTGTTATCATGATAACCGGGAATCCAGTACACTTTGCGCCTATGGAGGAGCAAGTCTGTAAGGATTCTCTCTACATGGATTATTATAACCCTGCATGTCAGCCAGAAATCGTTTGAGGAATGAAATGCACATATAGCGGAATGAAATGCCTTTAAAGTCGCATAATTTGCCGAAATTCCTTGGCCTTGCTCCGGCTCACCGGAATTTCTGCTTCTAGTCCACGCAAACGCAGGAGATACGTATGATTGAACCAAGGTACAATTTCACGGATCTGCGACAGATTAACCGTATAGGATCGGTGACAGCGGAAAAAGTCCTGCTGCGGCAACCGGGCATGAAATTCCGAAATACTCATCGGCATCGTATATTCCTCGTGCCTTGTAAATACGCGGGTTACCTTTTCCTGTGCACACGCATAGTAAATATCGTTCGCATCGGTCACGATAATTTTGTCGTTTTTCAGCAGATTGACGCGGCCCGAAGCGCTGACCGTGCTTGTTTCAGCAGCTCGAGGCTGTGCAGTTGGGACAGCATCCTGTGACTGAACATTCCGCTGCTCATAGGCATTTTCCAACTTGCGCAGCATGGCGGCGATCCGTTTTTCATCATACGGCTTGAGAATGTAGTCGAACGCCTCCAGTTCAAAGGCCTGCGCCGCATGTTCTTTATAGGCGGTCGTAAAAATAATGTAAGGCTTTTTGGCAAATTTGCTAATGTTCTGCGCTAGCAGCATCCCGTCCAGAGAAGGAATGTTAATATCCAGAAAGATGGCGTCCGTCTCATGCTCCTGCAAAAAACGGAACACGTCCAGCCCGTCCTCAAAGCTGTTCGTCACTTCAATATGGCTGTGGGTCTGAATAAGATACTCCAGCTCTTCACGCGCCGGAATTTCATCTTCTACAATGATGGCCTTCATGACTGCTCCTTTGGTATGTCAAAATAAACTTCGGTGCCTGGCTCATGCTTGAGAATAATAACCCCTTCTCCATACATGAGCTTGAGTCGTCTATGCACATTATACAAGCCAATTTGTTTGGCCGGAACCCGATCATGATACAGGTTATCCACGACATCATCCCGTATGCCTACTCCTGTATCTGCCACAGAAATCCGCACCTTCTCTCCCCGATCCTTTACGGAAATGGTCACTGTACCCGGTCCCTTTTTCTTGAGAATTCCATGATTAATCGCATTCTCAACCAGCGGCTGGATGATAAGGCTTGGAATGCGCACGGACACCTCGTCCATCACATACTCCACCTGAAGTCGGTTCCCGAAGCGGGCTTTTTCAATTTCCACGTAATCAGACACCTGCTGAAGCTCCTTATGAATTTCGATCAAATCATCATTCAGCTCCAAATTATAACGCAGATATCCCGACAAATTAATAATCAGCTCTCGTGCCTTATCCGGCTTGGTGCGCGTCGTAGAGGCAATGGCGTTCAGCGCGTTGAACAGAAAATGCGGATTGATTTTAGTCTGGAGCGCCTTCAACTCGGCTTTATTCGCCGCTTCCTTAATTTGCTCCACACGCGATACTTCCATTAATGTGGAAATAATTTGGGACAATCCAATCGCCATCGTCTGCAACGGATACGTAATTTTATAAGCTTTGCGGTAGTATATTTTCAGGGTTCCGGTCACCTCTCCCCGTTCCTCCAGTGGAATAATGAGCAGAGACTGGATTTGGGGCGTTTTATCGTCGGCAATATGGTTGCGAATTGTGATTTTACCGCTACGGATCGTTGATTTGGTCACATCGCTAATAATCTCGTCGCCGATATGATAACGTTCCTCGCCAAAACCGACGTAGGCCAGTACATCTCTAGTATCCGTAATGGCCACCGCGTCGGCCTTGATATCCTCCTTAATGATCGAGCAAATCGTATGCAAAGATTCAGCATTAATGGACCGAAAATAAGGCAGCGTCTTGTTCGCAATATCTAGTGCCAGCTTGGCCTGTCTGGCCGCGATATTTTCCTTTTCCCCCTCGACACTCTGAATCAGCAGAACGATCAGACCGACGCTGACTTGCCCGATAATCATCGGCAGACCGATCTTTGAAACGATGTCCAAACCAAGCTCATACGGTTGTGCCATCACCAGAATGAGCAGCATCGTCAATGTTTCGCAGATCATCCCGGCCGCAATACCGACCAGCCACCTCTTGGAGCGGTCGACCCGGCGACCAATGTACCCTGATACCACACCTGCCAGAATACTCGTAATGAGACACGGAATCGAGGTCACTCCCCCGATATCAATCAAATAACGGTTGATACCTGATACAATGCCCGTAATAATCCCGACCCACGGTCCAAACAAGATGCCACCCGCCATAATCGCAATAATCCGGACATTGACGAGCGAGCCTTCGACTTCAATCCCGGTGTACGTGCCAAACAGTGCAAACATGCAAAAAATTATCGTTAATAGGGTCAGCTCTGCCGGGGAATGGCTGTTCTTTTGCAAGGTTTCCTTAAACCGGGGAATACGGGTAATAAAAAATAGACAAATCAGCAACAACGCTGCGCGTTCAAATAGCTGCATCAGCATTTCCACAAAGGCGTTCACATACGTTCCTCCCAAATATAAACGGATATATCTACATAGGCTTCGTTATCGTGTACGCCGTTCAAATACACCATATCCGAGTATCAACAGGCCACCTAAACATAAAATAATAACAAATATATTGTCAGCAAAACCCGGCATATCAGGTTCCGGCATAGACATGCCCGAACCTTTCAATTTAACAGGGACGGAATTCGCAGCCCATTGAATGACGGACATAAAGCGCTCCATCGTATATATCACTCCACTACCCAATAGGCTCAACACGCCGACTAACAAATATTTAAGCTCCATAGGTATTTCTCCCCCAGTTCGTCAAGTCTTCTATCACTCTCTCATTATTCACATATTTCAATACCCACCCTGTCATTCCGGGCACGAATACTCGCCTTCCCGCCAATCGGATATGTAAATTGCGGTGTGGTGTGTCCGAAATCCGCATCTGCGATCACCGGAATAGAGGTCAGTTCCTTTTTCGAGCTAATGATTTGCCGCAGCAACTTTTCCGTCATATGAGATGCCTGCTGAAAACGTCCGATGATGATTCCTCTCACCCGATCGAATCCCGGCTGGTGCAGCAATGATTGCAAATCCCGATCAAACGTAACAGGAGAGCTTTCATAATCATCCTCAACAAATAAAATCGTTCCTTCCAGACTCGGCATATACGGCGTTCCCTGCAACAAATTCAGGGTACACAGGTTTCCACCCACAATCGTACCGTGTGCTTCTCCTTCGTGAATCGCATAAGGCCCGATATTGCGGTGAAAGATTCGTTTATCCTGATCCAAATACCATGTATCGTCACTCCACTCTGGCGAAGACTGGATTTGAATACTGCCCTCTTCCAACATCATCCTTTGAAAATACGCTGTCGTATATTCATTCCCTTGCTGCATGCCAAATGTCAAAAAATGAGGCCCTGCATACGTGATAAGCCCTGTTTTTGCATATATGGCATGACTTAAAGCAGTAATATCCGAATACCCACATAACCGTTTAGGATGAGCTCCAATCAGTTCATAGTCAAGGTGGGCAAGGAGCTGATTAGCATTATACCCTCCAATGGCAGTCAGAATGCCCTTCACCTTCGGATCGGCAAAAGCTTCGTGCAAATCTGCTACTCTGGATTCTGTTGAGGAAGATGTAAAATCATCGCTTTCCAGCACATGTTGCGAAAAGCTCACCGTAAATCCGAGTTGCTCCAGCTTTTGCTGGGCGATCAGGCGATTTTTCTCAGAAACGATAGACAAACTTCTGGATGGCGAAAGAATGCGTATCTCGTCTCCAGCCTTTAGTTTGGGCGGTTGCTTTCCCATGATCATGGTCATTCCCCCTATATACGAAGCATTTAAACCGCTACAAATTATACCATCAACTTCCATCAAATTATAGCTTTTAGAAATACACTCTCAACTCTCCTTCATACAGCAGTAAAAAAAAACCGGGGATTACCGCTTGATAGCGATATTCCCCGGCTCATTAGCCCGATGATGAAGCTATTCAATTATTTGCTTTTGCTGGTTCCGGTATGGCTATTGGCCTCATTCTTTTCCTGCACCAGCTCTTTCAATTGGATAATCAGCGTCTCCAGCTCACCGAAGCCAGCCACCATGTTGGAGGTTATATTTCGTTGCTCCTCCACACCAGCCAAAATTTGTTCCGACGCCGCACTGGCTTGTTCCGTTACACTTGCAAATTCCGTCATCTCCTGAACGACCTGGGATGAGAATTGCTGCATACTGGTCGTACTGGCCTCCACATCCACGGCCTGAAGCAGCACTTTATTGGCATTTTGCAAGATGTCTTCCAGTACAACCTCGGTTGAATGTGCCGATTCCATACTTTGCTGTAATCTTTGCTGGCCGATATCAAATTGACTTACAACCGAATCCATTTGAGTTCTCAGTTGGGTCAAAATGCCCTCCATCGCCACTGAGGTGCTGCCTACCATTTCAGCCAAATGACGCACCTCTCCAGCTACGACGGCAAATCCTTTACCATGCTCCCCTGCTCTGGCGGCCTCAATGGATGCATTTAGGGAGAGCAAATTAGTCTGCTTCGAAATTCGAGCAATATCGTTAAGCATGGCAGACATGTTATCACTTTGTACTTTAAATTCATCCAATTCTTCCTTGGTACGGCTCATAACCTGACCCAAATCGGAAATTTGGGACGTTAATGCGAGTAGCTGGCTGCTTCCTTTCCCCCCGGCATTTTTAGTATCTTCGGATAGCTGCTTCAGCTCTCTGGAATGACCTGCGACATCACGAATATGCTGATCCGATTGGGACAAGTTATCCGTAACCTCGGTGATATTCGAAGCTTGCATTTCTACACCTTTGGCGACCTCCTGAAAACCGATAGCGACTTCATTCGTCACACTGCCGGTGGCATCCACCTGATTTCTAAAACGCTCGGTAAAGCTATACAATCCAGCCACAGCTTGTCTAACCTGCTCCAGCAGAAACTCAATATGCTGCCTCGAATCACTAATAGCCTGATTTTGCTGCTCACTTTTCTGAAACTGCTTTTGATTCAGCACGGATACCACTAACAGCAGTGAACCAATTAATGCAGCAAGAAAAAACTCATTAACATAGCGTAGCGGTCCGACAGTAGGAAGAATCGCAGGCGTACCGATTGTAATTTGCACAAAAATATTAATTATATTTATGCTTATAGTTACCAGGAAATAACGGTAAGACGGGTACAGCAAAACTAAGGAGGAAATTAAGATCGTGAAACTCACATCTACACTCGACAAGCTATACTCTATACATATAAATACATTAACAAACGTAATAATCCACGGAATTACACGGATTGCTTTCTTTTTCACATTCAGCACCGTCAGTGCTACAGCGAAAACAAATCCTACAACACTAGGTACCAGCATCGAGGGATCAGTCAATGCCGGGACAATTCCGCTCAAGATCACGACCCAAAAAATAATGATCACCAGTTTGTTTCTTTGCCACACCAATTCATTCGTTCTGTCCATAATGTTTACGCGCTCCTTAGATGAATAGTAGGTATTTTTATAAAACAAAAAATGTAAATGCCCTACTTTATATATCGTCATATCAGAACGCATATTGAATGAGGAGCGATTTTAGATTTATCTTTGAATAGCCATCATCAGCAGAAAGGCACTCATCTATCCGATGATATACAGCATCAGGATTCCTTGTTTTCGGAAGCCTGTTCTGTACCTTCTGTTGCAGCTGCATCGCCTGCCACAGCAGCATTTTCCACCTCAACCGCACGCGGAACGATAATGGAAGCAAGCAGTTCTCCCTCAGGAACGTGCAACGTTACTCCTTTAGGGAGTTTCAGGTCGCTTGCGCTCAGCTTGTCGCCGACATCCAGTGCGGATACATCCACCTCAATGGTAGATGGCAGGTCAGCAGGAAGACCCTCGACTTCGACTTCGGTTTCCTGAATTTGCAGAATACCGCCCGTTTTTGTACCTACAGGTGTACCCTGATAAACAATAGAAACACGCACGCGAAGCGGCTTGTTTTTGGAAATTTTCAGAAAATCGGCATGCAACCACTGGTTGTCACGCTGCTGATAGTCTTTAATGATGACCGGAATGGTTTCTCCACCCTCTACTGTGAGGTTGAACACCTCCGAACGTCCGGTTCTGGCTACTTTATTAAATTCTTTGGCATCGACATGTACAGGGGTTCCTTCAAGCTCAGAGCCGTAAACCACAGCTGGAATCCGTCCTTTTAACCTCAATCCACGAAGTGCCGAACTCTTCTTCTCTGTTCTCGGCTGGGCGGTCAGTTGAATACTTCCTCCATTAGAACTCATGATATACAACCTCCTTCAGGTTACCTTACAAATGATTATTCCTCAAGAATCTCGCCTGTTTACCAGTCGTACTACAAGGCTGGAAAAACAAAACAAGTCCATAACTCTATATTACCCCTTTTTTCTGAAACTGATACACGTTTGCATAAAAAATAAAGCTATCCCGCCCGGTTGTCGTTGACCAACAGCAAGTATTCTTCTCTGCCACTGTGAATCAATACCTGCATCACAGATCGGTTCAGGTCTACATCAATATACCGATCGGCCTCAATATCCTTGGCATCCCACTGATTTAGACGGACGATGTAGCCGATACGCCGCACATGAGGAGCCACTTGAATACGCGCTACTGCGCGACCGTCATCCAATTCACTCAATTCTACATGTCCGTCCTGGCATCCGGTGCCCCATACCCACACATTCCAGCCGGAATATTGTCGATCCGCACGCTCGTAAATCAACTCAACAGTGCGATACAACGCCGCTTCTTCGTAGTGACCTGCGATTTCTTGGTCTGTTCCCTCATCCGAACCTTCCAATCCGTTCTCCGCCAGCTCGATAGTCTGATCCTGTCCGGTCAAAAAGGATAGCTGAGCGAGTTCCTCCTGATCATACAGTACCATCATCGACCAGCGCGAAACGGTCACACGATGGCCTGCTACTTCATACCGTATCTCATTTCCAGCCCCGTGAGCATCCACAACGACATGCCAGCGATCCGATTCCGCAGGCAGCAGTATCGTCTGCTCCGTATCTGAGCCGTTATAAATCACCACAATATGATTCCAGGCATCGCCGTTAGCATGGTGCCTCAATGCAAAAGCTACCACATGCCCGCTACTGTGCAGCACTTCCATATGCTGCTCCACCAGCTCCCGGTGATCCATCCGGAATGCCGGATGACTGCGCCGTAAAGCGATTAACCCTTGATAGTAATCAAATACGGGGCGAAATCTCGCCTTGTTCTCCCAGCGAATAGCATTCACCACATCCATACTACAGTAGCTATTATGGTCTCCATATTTGGAGCGCAACAGTTCATCACCAGCATGGATAAAGGGAATGCCCTGGGAGGTAAGCACCATGCCGTTTGCCAGTAAGGATTTTCGTACGGTTTCATCCTCCAGCAAGTCATGCTCATTCACTTCCCGATACGGGTCTGCTTCCGCCACGGCTTGTTCGGCCGTTCTCCCATCCTGCGGCTGACCCTGCTCCCATTGCGGATAACCGCAGCGCTCCCGCAAATGCCGCACCGTTAAAATTTTATCCCACAGATTGAGATTATCGTGAGCAGTGACATAATTGACCGTTTCCGAAGGTTGGGCTGTAAAATCATGAATAGCGCCAAAAACACCTTTAAGCACCAGTTCCTCCTGATCCCATGCACCCGTGGCAAAGCCACTTGCGGTACCATCACTGTCACCCTTAATAGCAGTACGGTAGTTGTCATTGAAGACGGCAAAGCCTTTGTCCCGTTGTGTTCCTTTTAACGTAAGCAGAGGCTGCGGGGATTCTCCCCCCGTCCAAGGCTCTCCATAGATAAGCAGATCGGGACGAACCTCAGAGCGAAGCTCCTGTGTAAGCTGCTCCACAGTCGACGTATCAATCAGTCCCATCAGATCAAAGCGGAAGCCGTCTATATGATATTCTTCTGCCCAATAGCGCAGTGAATCCTTGATATACTTGCGAACCATCGGGCGTTCGCTTGCCACCTCATTACCCACACCCGAGCCGTTGGAAAGCTGCCCATGCTCATCCGTACGGTAATAGTAACCCGGTACAACAGGCTCAAACGGCCCTTTTTCCACCGAGAAAGTATGGTTGTACACGACGTCCATAATGACACCGATGCCAGCAGTATGCAGGGATTGCACCAGCAGCTTCAACTCCCGTATACGCGCCTCCGGGTCAGCCGGATTCGAAGAATAAGATCCCTCCGGCACATTATAGTGCTGCGGATCATAGCCCCAGTTATATTCCTTGCCCTGTTCCGCAAAATCATTCACCGTACGGAAGTCAGCCACCGGAAGCAGATGAACATGTGTAATGCCCAGCTTTAGCAAATGATCCAGTCCGATGCTGTTGCCAGCCGTATCTTTTAGTCCCGTATACGTAAAAGCTGCAAACCGTCCCTGTGCGGCAGATAAGCCTTTTTCTCCAGTATTAAAATGTGTATCCATTGAAAAATCACGCACATGAAGCTCATATATAATGGCATCTGTAGCCCGGGCAAGTGTGGGTCCGGCATCCTCTTTCCATCCCTCTGGATTGGTTTGAGCCAAATCAACGATCGCCGTGCGCTGTCCATTGGCTGATACCGCTGTCGCATAAGGGTCGGCCGCATAATGAAGTGTGCGGTCTGCCCATTCCAGCCTGTACATGTAATAATACTTGTTCCAGTTACCTTCCAGCTCTACAGACCATACCCCCCGCTCATCACGGCTCATTAGATATTCCCGGCCACCGCTATGGTCCTGAACGTTACCTTCCTGATCGTACAATCCAGCGTTGTCATACAGCGCTACATGGACCTGCTTCGCAGTCGGTGCCCATACTTTAAATATGCTGCCCGCAGGCGTATAAGTAAGACCCAAATCATGGCCTTCATATGTGGGATATGTTGTGTGCCCAAGCTCCTTGAGTTGATTGAAATCAGACATTCCTGTTCACCACCCATTTCTGTACATCGGCTTTCAGCCTATGTTCATCCATCATTTATGATGTATACGACTTGTCAGTATACCTAGGCTATCAAAATAAGACAAGCTTGAAAAGTCGGATGATTCCAAATACGGATGCTGCTTTCATTTCACACGCACACTCCATTTTATGACAAAACCATGAATAGGCTACAGCAGCAGCCCTTCAAGCACCATAAATAATTCCCTTTATCCCTTCACATGCATGTCAAAAACCGCCAAAAAGTCAGGACAGCCTACGGTTATCCATCTGAAACATATCGTCCGCAATCCGCATGGTGGAGCTTCGGTGGGAAACAAGGATAATCGTTTTATCCTGCTGCTGTTCCTTTAAGGATTTTAAGATGATCGCTTCGTTCAGGCTGTCCAAATTGCGGGTAGGCTCATCGAGCAGTAGGAGCGAAGCATCACAGGTACAATTTATGTACGAAATCCATCCTCCAAACAAGAGTAAAACACGTAATTACGCTTGCAAAAAAAGACAGCAAAAAATAGCCGCTTTGCCAATTCATCGCGACTATTTTTGTACAAAGCCGAGCGGACAAAAGCCGCCCTTATTCAGTTATCCAACCTACATTGCCCTATTATTACTCGTTGGCAGTCAACTGCTCGTACTGATCCGCAGACAGCAGCTTGCTTAGTGCTTCCTCCACATCTTCACCAATCTCCACTTCGATCATCCAGCCTTTTTCATAGGGAGATTCGTTTACCAGCTCAGGCGTACTTTCCAGCGCTTCATTCACCTTCAACACCGTTCCAGTCACTGGAGCGAACAGGTCGGATACTGTCTTTACCGATTCAATAGTACCAATCTCCGCCCCTTGCTCAATCGCTGCTCCCTCCCCAGGCAGCTCCACAAAAACGATATCGCCCAGTTGATGCTGCGCAAAGTCCGTAATACCGATTCGTACCGTTCCATCCTCTGTGCGCTGAACCCATTCATGTTCTTCCGTGTACCACAATTGCTGCTTCACTTCACTCATCCTGCTCCGCCTCGCTTTCATATGGATTACATCGTTTCGCCTACCCGTCTATGACAGGTTAAGATTATGACAACTAGAACTATCATGTCAATAATACTAACAAAAATATTTCACATCACACCATGTATCGTTCTAACTAAAAATACGACAAAATATAACAAACGCTTACATATCCTTATTTATGAATAAAATGTTTTAAAAAAAGATGTTGATGACATTTTTGTTGACATTTCGAATAAATTTGCGTATTAATGGGTTATAACAAGTGCTTTTGGAAATACCCGATAACTGTAAACGCGGATGAACGTGGAGGGAGAGACTGTCAAAACTCGCATAGCTGTTGCCGCCTGTGAAAACAAGGTAGCAAGCGAGTCGGATCAAGCTGTTACCGGCAGGACCGTGTGACGTATAGCTGATCCAAGGGCAGCGCCGAAGGAGTAAACCTGCACCACAGGTGAATCTCTCAGGCAAAAGGACCTCCGCCGGACGCATCTCTGGAGAGCATTCGCCATACAGGCGGATCACCCAAGGGGAAACCCGGTACACACCGGGGTAACTCTCAGGTATCAAGGACAGAGCTGAAAAAAGTGTGTGGACTGCCGTCCATACGTTTTTTTCGGCCTGTCTTTTTTGTTTAGCCGATCACACCGGATAGGAGTGGAAAAATGACTAACTTGCGAAAAACGCCGCTGCATTCGTCCTATGGCACGCTGCCGGGGGTTCGTTGCATTGATTTTGGTGGCTGGGAGCTGCCTGTACAGTTCAGTGGCATTCAAAAGGAACATGAGGCCGTCCGGCAACGTGCGGGATTGTTCGATGTATCGCATATGGGTGAATTCTTGGTCGAGGGCCAGGAAGCCGAAGCATTTCTGCAACAGGTGACGACGAACGATGTCAGTCAGTTGGAGCCAGGTCAGGCCCAATACTCGCTCCTGTGTTACCCGGATGGAGGTGTAGTAGACGACCTGCTTGTCTACTACAAAGGACCAGAACGTTACATGCTCGTTGTGAATGCCTCCAACATCGACAAGGATTGGGATTGGCTGCTTCGCCATGCGCCTGCATCCGTTCATCTGGAAAACGTATCAGATGCGATGGCACTGCTGGCGTTGCAAGGACCTGAAGCTGCGCGTATTGCCGCAGCCATGACAGACACGGACATTACGAATCTGGCCTCCTTCCGATTCAGCGAGGACGTGCAATTGTTCGGAGCAAAAGCGCTCATCTCCCGCACCGGATACACGGGTGAAGATGGTTTTGAATTTTATGTGCCCGCTGCGGATGCACCGGCAGTGTGGGACGGATTGCTTCGCATCGGTGAGCCGTATGGTCTGGTTCCCGCCGGACTTGGAGCCAGGGATACACTGCGCTTCGAGGCGCGGCTGCCTCTGTACGGACAGGAGCTGTCCGCCACGATTTCACCACTGGAAGCTGGTTTAGGCTTCTTCGTCAAGCTGAATAAGGGAGATTTTATCGGCAGAGAGGCCCTGCAACGTCAGAAAGAACAAGGTATTCCGCGCAAACTGATCGGGCTGGAAATGCTTGACCGTGGCATCCCGCGTGCCCATTACCCCGTGTTCGCGGAAGGACAGCACATTGGCGAGGTTACAACTGGAACCCAGTCGCCCACCTTAAAGCGTAATCTGGGTTTGGCTCTGGTGGACAGCCGTTTCAGTTCCCTATCCACGCCGCTGGAGGTCGAGATTCGTGGCAAGCGCCTGCGCGCCGAGGTGGTAGCCGCACCCTTTTATAAACGCACACGCTGATTTAAATACTCGTCTTACTATAGCGATCTTGATCCGTTACGAACCGCTGCGCAGTTGGCAATCGTTTATGAATCATTTGTTAATCGTTTTACGTTTTTACGATCTTGTTGGTTGAAAGGAGCCAGACCCATGAAGCAGCATCGTTATCTTCCCATGACCGAGCAGGATCAAGCTGAAATGCTGCGCGTGGTCGGCGCATCGTCCATCGACGATTTATTCAGCGATATTCCTGAGGCGATCCGGTATAAGGGGGAGCTTCCCCTGTCTTCTCGGTTAGACGAAAGAGCCTTAACCCGCCACTTATCCGGGCTGGCCGGGCAAAATGCCAATACAGACACGCACGCCAGCTTTCTCGGCGCAGGGATTTACGATCATCATATTCCATCCGTCATACAGCATATCACTTCGCGCTCGGAATTTTATACGGCCTACACTCCTTATCAGCCGGAGGTAAGCCAGGGCGAGCTGCAAGCCATCTTCGAATTTCAATCGTATATATGCGAATTAACAGGCATGGCTGTAGCCAATGCCAGCATGTATGATGGAGCGACTGCGCTGGCAGAAGCAGGCTCATTGGCCGCAGCAGCCACCCGCCGCAAGCAACTTATCGTATCGCGGACCGTCCATCCGGAGGCACGTCAGGTGTTGGCTGCCTATGCACGCGGGCTGGATTTGGATATCGTGGAGATCGGCTGTGCAGACGGTGTAACCGACGTGAAGGCATTAACGGCAGCCATATCGGAGCAGACGGCGGCAGTTTTGGTCCAAAGTCCTAATTTTTTCGGGGTTGTGGAAAACCTGAAGCCGATGGCTGACCTGATCCATGCGCACAAGGGTCTTATGGTCGTCAGCGCTAATCCGCTGGCGTTGGGCCTGCTGGAAGCACCCGGCAAGCAGGGCGCGGATATTGTCGTAGGAGACGCGCAGCCGCTTGGTATCTCCTCCTCCCTCGGCGGCCCGACCTGCGGTTACTTTGCCGTTTCTCAGGCGCATATGCGCCGTATCCCTGGACGTATTGTGGGCCAGACCACAGATCGCAACGGCAAACGCGGCTTCGTGCTGACCTTACAGGCACGGGAGCAGCATATCCGCCGGGAAAAGGCCACCTCTAACATATGCTCCAATCAGGCGTTGCTCGCCTTATCCGCCTCTGTGTATTTGTCCGTCATGGGTAGACAGGGCATCGCGGAAGTAGCCGAGCTAAACTTGCATAAAAGCCGCTACGCATTGGAGCAATTACTCGGCTTGAAGGGCGTAACCGCCTCTTTTACCGCACCCACCTTTAACGAGTTTGCCCTTCGGTTACCTGAGGGTACGGATATGAATAAACTGCAAGCTGGATTGCTTGCTGCCGGATTTATCGGCGGCTACGATTTAGGGCGGGATTATGAGGAATATGTAGGTCACATGTTGATTGCCGTGACAGAGCAACGAACAAAAGAAGAGATCGACCAATTCGTGCACACCTTGGGGGGATTGCTATGACATACACTACCGGACTAGATCAGGGTACACCGAATCCAGAAGTCGAATCCAGTCGGAATCAGATGAAAGAGCATGAGCAGCCTCTCATTTTTGAATTGAGCGGACCGGGCCGTATCGCCTATTCCCTGCCCGAATGCGATGTTCCCCGCCGTTCGGTGGCAGAGCTTTTGCCGGATTATGCGCAGCGCAGCGAGCCTGCGGCATTGCCTGAGGTATACGAAGTAGACGTAATTCGACATTATACCGCACTGTCACGGCGCAATTTTGGCGTGGACAACGGATTTTATCCACTCGGCTCCTGTACTATGAAATATAACCCCAAGGTGAACGAGGATGTCGCCCGTTATGCAGGCTTCGCCAAAATCCATCCGTACCAGCCGGAGGACAGCATCCAGGGAGCCATGGCGTTGCTCCATACGCTTCAAAACGATCTGGCCGCGTTAACCGGCATGGATGCCGTCACCCTTCAGCCCGCCGCGGGCGCCCATGGCGAATGGACCGGGCTGATGATGATCCGCTCCTACCACGAAGCGCGTGGTGAGCGGCGCACCAAGGTGCTCGTGCCGGATTCCTCGCACGGTACGAACCCCGCCAGCGCCGCTGTGGCAGGCTTCGAAACGATAACCCTCCCCTCCACACCGCAGGGGCTGGTGGATCTGGACGCGCTGCGTCAAGCCGTAGGCAACGACACCGCTGCGCTTATGCTGACCAACCCGAACACGCTCGGGCTGTTCGAGAAGCAAATCGCTGACATTGCTGCGATTGTGCATGAAGCGGGTGGCCTGCTCTACTATGACGGCGCAAACTCCAACGCCATTATGGGGATCACCCGCCCTGGGGATATGGGCTTTGACGTGGTGCATCTCAATTTGCACAAAACGATGAGTACCCCACATGGCGGAGGCGGACCCGGCGCGGGTCCTGTCGGGGTAAAGCAGCGGCTCATTCCGTATTTGCCCAAGCCGCTTGTCGTGCGTGATCTGCAGGGCACGTACCACTGTGATCGAGAACAGGGAGATTCCATCGGACGGGTCAAAGCCTTTTACGGCAACTTCGGCATTCTCGTCCGTGCCTATGCCTATATCCGCAGCTACGGCCCTGACGGCTTGAAGCGGGTATCCGAATGTGCCGTACTTAATGCCAATTATATGATGCATCGGCTGGCTCCGCATTTTGACATCCCTTATCCGGGGTATTGCAAACACGAATTTGTGATGTCTGGACGCGGCTTGAAGAAATTCGGAGTGCGTACCCTTGATGTTGCCAAGCGATTGCTCGATTTCGGCTACCATCCGCCTACGATTTATTTTCCGCTGAATGTAGAGGAATGTATCATGATCGAGCCGACAGAAACGGAAAGCAAGGAGACGCTTGATGCCTTCATCGACACCATGATCCATATTTCGCGGGAAGCGGAGGAAACGCCTGAATTGGTGCTAAATGCTCCATATACTACCCCGGTTACTCGACTGGACGAAGCAACCGCAGCTCGCAAGCCCATACTGAATTGCTCATGCAGCTAAAAGCAAACTCCAACTCTGGGCATACAAAAAAGCCGGTATCTGTTAGATACCGGCCGCTGTATGTAGACAGCAATTTTTGTTGGAAAAAGATATAACCTTTGAAAAGGTAATACCCTTCCTTAGCCTTCAATACTTTGAACCAATTCAACAACCTGCTCGGCTGTTTGCATGTCCAAAGCTTTTGCAGCCAGTTTCTCCATGTCCGCGCGGGACAATTTCGAAATTTGACTACGTGCTGGCAGAATGGAAGTAGCGCTCATGCTGAACTCATCGAGTCCCAGACCCAGCAGCAATGGAATTGCTGTTGTATCCCCTGCCATTTCGCCGCACATACCTGCCCAACGTCCTTCACGGTGAGCTGCATCAATAACCATTTTCACCAGACGCAGAATGGATGGGTTATATGGTTGATACAGGTAAGAAACCCGCTCGTTCATGCGATCCGCTGCCATTGTGTATTGAATCAGATCGTTCGTACCAATACTGAAGAAATCAACTTCTTTCGCGAATTGGTCAGCCAATACCGCTGTAGAAGGAATTTCTACCATGATGCCCAACTGAATTTCTTCAGATACGGCTACACCCTCGGCTACCAACTTTTCCTTTTCCTCCAGCAACACAGCTTTGGATTCACGGAATTCGTTCAGTGTAGCAATCATCGGGAACATGATCCGCAGGTTACCGTGTACACTTGCCCGCAGCAAAGCACGCAATTGAGTACGGAAAATATCCTGACGATCCAGACACAGACGAATAGCACGGAATCCGAGGAATGGATTCATTTCCTTCGGCAAATCCAGATAAGGAAGCTCTTTGTCGCCACCGATGTCCAACGTGCGGACTACAACCGGTTTGCCTTCCATTCTTTCCAGAACGGTTTTGTATGCTGTGTACTGTACTTCTTCGGATGGAAGCTTATCGCGTCCCATGTACAAGAATTCAGTACGATACAGGCCAACGCCTTCGCCACCGTTATCCAGAACGCCAGCTACATCGTTAGGCGTACCGATATTGGCTGCCAGTTCGACATGGACACCATCGACAGAAACCGTAGCTTCGCCGCGCAGCTTGCGCCACTCTTCGCGTTGCTTGTCGTATGCCACTTGTTTAGCACGATATTCCGCAACGATCTCTTCGGAAGGATTCACGAATACGTGCCCATCCAGACCATCGACAATAATCAAATCGCCGCTTTTAGCTTGGGACAATATATTTTTCGTTCCTACAACCGCAGGAATTTCAAGTGAACGAGCCATAATAGCCGAGTGCGAAGTACGTCCGCCGATGTTGGTTGCAAAACCTTTAACAAATTCGCGATTCAGCTGAGCTGTGTCGGAAGGTGTCAAATCTTCTGCAAGTACAATCGTTTCTTCGGCAATTTCTGCAGGACTGACAAAATGAACACCAAGCAGGTGATTCAGGATCCGCTTGGTTACATCACGCATGTCCGATGCGCGTTCTTGCAAATAAGCACTTTTCATGTTTTCGAACATGGAAATAAACTGTGTGGCTACTTCGTTCAGAGCATAGTCAGCATTAAGCTGCTCGTCTCTGATCTTAGCTTTAACCGGATCGATCAGTTCAGGATCATTCAGGATCAACAGGTGAGAAGCAAAAATCTCTGCTTTTTTCTCGCCCAGTTCCTGTAAAGTTTTCTCCTTAATCGCTTCCAATTCGGTTTGAGATTTTACTAAAGCCGCATCCAATCTTGCAATTTCAGCTTCAGCATCACCAACCGCGCGTCTCTCTACAGCATAATTCGGATGCTCCAAGATAAACGCCCGGGCAATGGCGATGCCTGCCGAAGCGGCAATCCCGGAAATTTTAAGCATGAACTTCGCCCAGCCCTTCGTTAACGATTACATTCTCAAGAGCTTTCAGAGCGTCAGCAGCTTCAGCGCCTTCACAGATGATGTTGATGGTATCGCCTTGTTCCAGACCAAGAGACAATACACCCAGAATGGATTTCAAAGTTACTTTTTTACCGTTAGCTTCGGCAAAAGATTCAGCACCGCTGAATTTATTAGCTGTATTTACCAGCGCAGTTGCAGGACGTGCATGGATACCGTCTTCATCAGTAATTCTAAAAGTTGTTTGCATAATTGTTTCTCCCACTTTCCTATGGATAATATTTGTTTACACGCAGTATACGTGTAGTGAAACCGGGTCGATGATTAGGCGACCTAAGCCGCCTGATCACTAATCCGAAACACATAGAGTTATTTTATCGTAATTATACCATCTTCGCCAGCCTTCAATACTCCCGTTTTGTTTAAAGTAACCGAAGAACCTTCTGGAAGATTGGTAAAAATAACTGGTGAGATGATGGATTTTGCGTTTGCCTTCACGTATTCCAGGTCTACTTTCATAATGGGCTGACCGGCTGACACAAGATCGCCTTCGTTCACCAAAACGTCAAATCCTTGGCCTTTAAGCTTCACTGTGTTCACCCCGATATGAACAAGCACTTCTTTACCGCCGTCAGATTGGATACCAATGGCATGCTTACTTGGGAATACATTGAATACTTTACCATATACAGGTGACACAATCGTTCCATCATTTGGCACGACAGCAAAACCGTCTCCTGTCATACGTTCTGCAAATACCGGATCGGGAACAGTCGAAATATCAACCAATTCTCCGTTAACAGGCATCACGATATCTTCAACGATGATGTTCTGTTTTTCTTCACCAGCTTCCTTCTCTTCTTGCGGAGCCGGTTGAGCCGGAGCCGGAGCAGGTGTGCGTCCCGCCATAATATCAGCCATTTGCGTTTTAATCGTGTCGGAACGTGTACCGAAAATGGCTTGTACGTTGTTGCCGACTTCGAGTACACCCGCTGCGCCAAGCTGTTTCAGACGAGCCTTGTCAACGTTGGACTTCTCGTTAACTTCAATACGAAGACGTGTGATACAAGCATCCAAATGCTTGATATTGGACGACCCGCCGAAAGCTGCCAAAATATTGCCTGGAAGCTCGTCTGTGGTACCGACTGCGGCTCCTTCAACATTTTCTGTAGCTTCTTCACGCCCTGGTGTTTTCAGGTTAAACTTCCGTATGATGAATCGGAATCCGAAGTAGTAAATAACCGCCAAAATCAGACCGACAATGATGACGTACCACCAAGGCGTACGATTCGGAATAATCCCGAAAATCAGGAAGTCGATAAATCCACCGGAGAAGGTCATACCGATTTTAACATTCAAAATTTGCATGGTCATAAACGACAGCCCTGCAAACACAGCATGCACCGCGAACAACAGTGGAGCTACGAACAGGAAGGAAAATTCCAGTGGCTCCGTAATCCCTGTCAAGAACGAGGTCAAAGCTGCTGAACCCATAATACCTGCTACATATTTCTTATGTTCCGGTCTTGCTTCATGATACATCGCAAGCGCTGCGGCTGGCAAACCGAACATCATGAATGGGAATTTACCCACTTGGAACGTACTTGCTGTCAATGTAACTCCATCGCGAAGCTGGTTAAAGAAGATTTGCTGGTCACCGTGAACGGTTTGACCTGCTTTGTTAACATATTCGCCAAACTCAAACCAGAACGGTGAGTACCAGATATGATGCAAACCGAATGGAATAAGCGCGCGTTCGATAACCCCGAACAGGAACGCCGAGAAGGTCGGATTGGAATACACCATAAAGTGAGATATTGCGTTAAGTCCTTGCTGAACTGGAGGCCAGATCAGAACTAGCGCAAGTCCGACAATCAGCGAGGATACTGCCGTTGCAATCGGAACGAAGCGCTTACCTGCGAAAAAGCCCAGATACGAAGGTAGCTCAATTTTGAAAAAGCGGTTGTACATGGCAGCGGCCAGTATACCGATGATAATCCCGCCGAACACCCCGGTTTGCAGCGTTGGAATCCCCAACACGTTCGCATAGCCCGGTATTTTTTGAGCGATCAGACCCGGTGTAACACCCACAGCTGTACCCAATGTAATGTTCATGACGAGGTAACCGATGATCGCAGCCAAACCTGCTACACCTTCACCGCCTGCCAGACCGACGGCTACGCCGACTGCAAACAACAGTGCCAGATTATCAAAAACAATTTGTCCGGCATTCATCATGATCGTCGCTACCGATTGAACCCAGCCCGCATTTAATGCAGGAATGTACTGGAGAAAATCGGGATTGACCAGCATGTTGCCGATTCCCAATAAAAGTCCCGCAGCCGGCAAAATGGCTACAGGAAGCATTAAAGCTTTGCCGACACGCTGTAAAACGCCGAAAAGCTTTTTAAACATACGTTCCACTTCCTTCTCTGAAAATTAGAATACAGAGGCAAAACAACAAAAAAGGCATGAGCCGATTTAAGTATGATTGAACACAACCTTGGGATATAGCTTACCCCCGGTAGGCTGTAAACAATCATAACTTAAAACAACTCATGCCTGATCGAATCAGTAACACGTTAGATATCCAATTGTTGTCTTGCTCATTACAGAATTGATTATAGCATCCTGCTAAAAGTGAGGCAATACTTTTTTATTTCCCGACTTTATCATGGTTACTCTCCCTGCTCTTTGCGTTGGGAAAACCGTTGCAAATGCATTGTCAAATAGCTAACCTCAGCCGGATATACGGATTTGCGGAGCCTTTTCTCCATAATCT
Organism: Paenibacillus sp. PvR008; assembly: GCA_040544055.1. Taxonomy (GTDB): domain Bacteria; phylum Bacillota; class Bacilli; order Paenibacillales; family Paenibacillaceae; genus Paenibacillus. The sequence continues at coordinate 66,592 of JBEUOG010000013.1, read as the reverse complement.
TCGTGAGCTTCCAGGCCAGCATATACATTTCCGGATACTCTTCATTCAAAAGCTTGTCCAATCGGTAAATCTCCTGCACAATCTCTCCCCGACGTACTCGTTCAATCGCAAACCTCAGATGGGTCAGCAGACGTGAGTAATCCAGGGATTGGAGAGGAATGCGATAGTCCAGCGTAGTCTCTACTACCTGCACCAGATCAGCAATCAATTGAGAATCCTTCCTGACCTCGTAAATATGCTGGTTCGTCATGGCGCTGTAAATATGCAAAGCCACGAATCCGATTTCATCTTCTCCCAGATCCACACCCATCTTGTCCTTGATCAAAGAGACTGCCTGTTCAGCCATCTTGTATTCCTGAGGGTAAATTTCTCTCGTTTCATACAAAAACGGATTATGGATCGTAATGCCCTGTTTCTGACGATTAATGGAAAAGGCGATGTGATCGGTTAAAGCAATCAATATGTGCTCATTCAAAGGCTTCTTCGCTTGAAGCTGAACAAGATGAAGTACCTCACCAATGACCTCAATGAGTTTTTCATCCAGCTCAGGAAGCAATCGTTTATATTGCTCCTGCTCCTCATGACCTTTTAATATAAATAATTTTTCAACTGAATCCAACGGTATAAGATCGCCGTTTTTGCGATTGAAACCGATTCCTTTTCCAATCACGACAACCTCATCATGCTCGGGATGCATTCCTATAATCACATTGTTGTTCAGCGCTTTTGCCACTTGTAGGCTGCTCACATCCGCACCTCTTTTTATCAGAACCTTGATCCTAAGAATTATAGCATGAAGCTCAGAGGAATCCACGTTAAAGTACCAAATATTCCGCCAAAGGTCAATAAAAAGAAAACGCTTTTCATCCCAATAACCGGGAAAATCTGTGATGAAAAGCGTTCTTTCTGTTAAGGGGTATCTGCTCCTGAAAGCCCTGCGGCTATTCTTTATCCCGCGGCGCAACCTCAACCGGGGCATGAATGTGCAGCTTATCCGTTTCACCCGAGGACGGTACGGAATGAAGGCCCTTTTTCCCCGTGGTCAGCCCCTTAATTAACTGCTCCATATCAATACCGGACACACTCTTGAGCATCTCTGGAGCCGTAGCCATCAGCTCTGTGACATAATTGCTGACACGCGCCGCTCCTTCTCCCTTGCCTGTATCCACAACCGTTAATTTATCAATGGACGCAATCGGCTCGGCAATCCGTCCGGCCAGCTCAGGCAGCATTTTCACGATAATATCGAGTATGGCTGCCTCCCCAAACTTCTGGAACGCCTCCGCCAGCTTTTCCTTGGCCTCGGCTTCCGCCAAACCACGCAAACGGATGACGTCAGCATCCGCCGTACCTTTGGCGCGTTCCGCATCCGCTTCCGCTTGCCCATTCAGCCGTTTTTGTTCAGCTGACGCTTTAGCCTGTGTCTCAATCGAGTATTGCAGCGATTCCGCCTCACGCATTTTACGCGATTTATCCGCCTCCGCGGCTTGCTCTACCGCATACCGATCGGCTTCCGCCTTTTTCTTCACTTCCGCATCATATTGCTTTTCACGCACCTGAATTTCCTTGGTTTGAAGATCAATTTCCCGCTCCTTGCGTACCAGCTCGACCTTCATCTGTTCTTCGACGGCAGTCTGCTTGGCACGAGCCTCCTGAATGTGATAAGCTTGATCGGCTTCCGCCTTGGCTGTATCCTGCTCCTTCTTAAACGAAGCCACTTTTAGTTCCTTCTCCTTGGCTGCCTCGGCAATGTTTGTATCACGCAAAAGTTCAGCCTTCTGCCCTTCCTGTTCCGCACGCGCCTTTTGAATCCGGGCATCCCTTACAGCCTCAGCTTCGGCAATTTCTGCATCCCGTTTCACAGCGGCAATTCTCTGCTTCCCGAGCGCATCCAGATATCCGTGCTTATCACGCACATCTTTAATCGTGAAGGAGACGATTTGTAGACCCATCTTTTTCAGATCGCGAGCAGCCACGCCCTGTACTTCCTGCGCAAACCGATCCCGATTACGATATACTTCCTCCACCGTCATCGAGCCGAGGATCGCACGCAAATGGCCCTCCAGCACTTCCTGAGCTTCTCCCCTGAGGGCCTCCAGCGGCTTCCCGATGAACTGCTCTGCTGCTGTTGCTATATCCTCAATGGAGCTGCCGACCTTGATGATCGCCACCCCGTCCGCAATCACGGGAACTCCTTGCTCTGTATACACTTCCGGTGTTGTTACATCCAGCTTGTGGGACAATAAAGAAATAAATTCGGACTGCTGAAAAATAGGCCATATAAAGGCGCCCCCGCCGCGCACAATTTTGATTTTGCGACCGGAATCATCCTCGGAAATATTTTTATTTCCCAAAAATGAACCCGTCACGATCATCCCTTCATCCGGTCCTACCGTTTTGTAACGGGCCCAAAAAGCGATCCCTAATATGACGATAACGATGACGACAATCCCCGGGACCAACACAATATCCTGCAAACTTGACACTCCCGTTCACGCTCCCTTCAAGTTAAGCGAATGCGCCGTCTACGTGTCCAGATACGCTACGCGGACGACACCCTCTGCGACCTCAACCACGACGATACGGGTTCCCGCAGCCAGCGGTTTGTGATCAAAGCTCGATGCTGTATGTATGGTGTTGCCTGCACCCAAGCGGATCATAACCTCCCCGTAACCAACCTCAGGTACTGGAACGGTGACCTCGCCGATCCTGCCAGTGAGCTCACGCATCGAGAAGCCGCTGGATACCTCCGAGTTCGCCATTGGCTTGATAAACGCAAAAAATACGAGCACTCCGATCACAAACGCAATCGCAAGGGCAAACACAACGACCCAACCCGTGCTCAGCCAGGTATATTTCGCCAGCAGTACACCAGCCCCGCCAAAAGCGGTCATCGCTCCAAGTAAAACGACGGGTCTGAACCAATCGAGGCCCGGCAGCTCCAATCCATTCAGCCAACCACCGAGTACATCCCCGATCAACACACTGACCACGGTAAAGATAGCGCCCCCTGTCAATAACCACCAAAATATGGTTTCCATACGACTCCTCCTTTCATATACCTTTTCAGTCTGGTTTCCAGTCTATAACTATGTTTACGTATTCAACCTTAAAAAGTTTCAAAATTTTCCTCTAAAATTCCAAATCAAACCCAAAAAAGCACGTCCATACGTCTAATGACGTACAAACGTGCTTACAATTATCCAATGATTGAATTACAGGGATGCTTTGTAAATTTCCACTACATCTTCGCGATTCAGCTTGTTAAATCCGCCAAAGGATCCGAATTTTACAGCTTTATCAGCCATAACGTCGATTTTGGAATCGTCAATGTCGTAATCAGCCAGACGGCTTGGCGCACCAATCGAGTTCCAGAAATCACGCAACGCCTGAATACCTTCCAGCGCTACTTCTTCATCACTCTTGCCTTCCGGGTTCACATGGAACACATTCACAGCCAGTTGCTTAAAGCGTTCAGGCTTCACATGCAGATTGTGCTTCATCCAGTTCGGGAACAAAATCGCCAGTCCTCCGCCATGTGGAATATCATAAACAGCAGACACAGCATGCTCAATATTATGAGTCGCCCAGTCACCTGTCAGCCCCATGTTCAGGAAGCCGTTCAGCGCCATCGTACCACAGTACATAATCGTTTCACGCAGCTCGTAGTTTTCCAGATCGTTGACCAGGCCCGGAGCCGCATCAATAACTGTACGCAAAATCGTTTCACACCAGCCAAGCTGAACCAGAGTGTTAGATTCCAAATGGAAGTAATGCTCCAGCGTATGTGACATCATATCCACGATTCCGTACACAGTTTGATTTTGTGGCAGAGAATACGTGTTCACCGGATCAAGAATGGAAAACGCAGGGAACGCAAATACGCTGCCCCATCCCAGTTTTTCCTGTGTTTCTTCGTTCGTAATGACAGAACCTGCGTTCATTTCGGAACCAGTAGCTGCCATCGTCAGAACTGTACCTAAAGGCAATGCTGCCTGTGGAGACGCTTTACGCTCTGCAAAATCCCACATGTCGCCATCATATTTCGCCCCGACAGCAATCGCTTTGGAGCAATCCAGCACACTACCGCCTCCAACAGCCAGTATGAGGTCGATTTGATGTGTTTTACACAATTCCACGCCTTTATGTACTGTAGACAAGCGAGGATTTGGTTCTACACCAGCCAGTTCCGTTACCTCTGCGCCAATCTCTTTAAGCAGACTTATTACATTATCATACAAGCCGCTGCGCTTAATGCTGCCGCCTCCATATACAAGCAGTACGCGTTTACCGTATTTAGGAACTTCACGCTTGAGAGCCTCTAATTGGCCTTTACCGAAGATCAATTGAGTAGGATTATAAAATTCGAATGCTTTCATCGCAAACGTCCGCCTCCAATATTTTTTAAAGTTTAATGTTAAGAAACTACTCTATTATAACCTTCTCAGTTACAAGAAACAAATTTGCTACTTTTTCAGAAAAAAAACCACACTCCTGAGGAGCATGGTTCCATGTCATATCTTGGGAGGGTTCTCGAACAGTATTATGCGCTGCCTGCAATTATTTTATTCCCCTATTGCATAACCCAGTTGCTTTATAAAACGTCCAAACGCTTCCTGACCTTCCGAATCACGCTTGTACACTCCTGCATGCTCCAAAATTTCACTGAACTTCAGTCCAACTTCATTTTGTACAGTTTGGACAGCCGTCTCCTTGTCAGGCAGGCGACCGAATCGGGTGTTCAACTGGTGAATCCAGTCCGCATGCTTGAATAGCGGATGCCCTTCCTGCTGCATAGCTACAGCCAGCTCGTCGTTACCGCACAAAATATCTGCAATTCCATCCAGTTCATCCTTAAGCCGCCCCGGTAAAATCGCAAGTCCCATAACCTCGATCAGGCCGATATTTTCCTTCTTGATATGATGCATCTCACGATGAGGATGAAAAATACCCTCCGGGTACTCATCACTCGTCCGATTGTTACGCAGCACCAGATCCATCTGATACTTTCCTTCCGCATTCCTGCGTACAATCGGTGTCACCGTATTATGAGGCACCGTTTCTCCGTCCTGCTCCGTATGAGAGAGGACATCGACTGCGGGATCGCTGTAAGCCTTCCAGGCTTCAAAAGCGGCATTCCCCGCCTCCAGCAACGCTTCGACATCCGTTGAAGTAAAGCGGATCACTGACATCGGCCAGTTCACAATACCTGTTGTAACTTGCGGGAAGGCTTCATTGCGGTACACAACGTCCACCTCCGCTTTTTCAATGGGGAACGTATGACGTCCACCTTGAAAATGATCGTGAGTCAGGATAGACCCCCCGACAATCGGCAGATCGGCATTGGAACCGATAAAATAATGCGGAAACGCTTTCGTAAATGCCAACAACCGCCGCAGTGTATCCTTCGTAAGCTTCATCGGCACATGATCGTGATGGAATACGATGCAATGCTCGTTGTAGTACACATAGGGCGAATATTGAAAGAACCACGGTTCCCCGTTCAATTCCACCGGAATGATGCGCAGGTTTTGGCGGGACGGATGATTCACCCTTCCGGCATATCCAACGTTTTCACGGCATAATTGACATTTTGGATAAACAGACGGCGGAAGAAGCTTCGCCATTGCGATTTCCTTCGGACTTTTCTCCGGTTTGGACAGATTAATCGTGATTTCCATATCTCCGTAAGGTGTCGGCTGATTCCAGTACACATTGCTGGCAACCCGGTCCATTCGAATGTAATTCGAGTCGATGGACAGTTGATAAAAAGCATTTGTCGCCGCCTCTATGCCGCGTTCAGCCTCTGTTTGGCGAAAGTTAAGGATGACTTCAGATGGTCTTGCCATCAGCAGTCCCATGATTTTGGAATCCAGCAAATCACGGTACGTAGCAGTGTTTTCCGATATGAGCCCAATCGCATACCCATAATCAATTAATACATTAAGCACAGGCTGGAGAAGTTGGGGGGCTGTGATGCCCCCTGCCTCCTCGCCGGAATAAGGCTCAGAAAACCCGAACTGCTCCAGCAGCAGATTACGGCTGTAATCTGTATCTTGCAGACCAATCAATCCCCGGTTTTGTGCGAATGCAACCAGCTGCTCAAACGCATACAGAGCGGCTTGCTGTACAGTTTCGTCGATGTCATGGGCCGCATGCCGGGAATGTTCCCGGCCTTGGCCTCTATCTGCGGATGGACTCTCGCTCATCATGTCATCGTCTCCCGTCTATTCGTCGCCGTAGCCCTGAGGGTGCGACTGATGCCAGCCCCAAGCTCCGCTGATAATGTCCTCCAGTTGGGTACGCGCCGGACTCCAGCCCAGCACTGAACGTGCCTTGTCAGAAGAGGCAACCAATACTGCCGGATCACCCGCGCGCCGTGGCTCTGTAACGACCGGAATGTCGAGTCCAGTGACCTTGCGTGCCGTCTCGATAACTTCCTTCACCGAGAAGCCCTGTCCGTTGCCCAGATTAAACACGTTGCTGTCATGGCCTTCGCGCAAATAATTCACCGCACGCACATGGGCATCTGCCAGATCGCTCACATGAATGTAATCCCGAATGCACGTTCCGTCAGGTGTAGCATAGTCCTCACCAAACACCGCGATGTGCGGGCGCTGTTTCAGTGCTGTCTGGAGTACCAGCGGAATCAGATGACTTTCCGGACGATGATCCTCACCGATTTTGCCGCTCTCATGCGCACCAGCCGCATTAAAGTACCGCAAGGACACATATTTGATGCCCAATACTTTATCAAACCACGACATCATGCGCTCCATCATCAGCTTCGTTTCACCATATACATTCGTTGGCTCCGTACGGTCTCCCTCTTCAATCGGCATCTTTTCCGGTTCGCCATAGGTAGCCGCCGTGGAGGAAAATACGATTCTGCCCACACCAGCATCCTTCATGGCCTCCAGCAAGCTCAACGCGCCGAATACGTTGTTGTCATAATATTTACCCGGATTTTGCATACTTTCCCCGACCAGCGAGCTGGCTGCAAAATGGATAACCGCGTCGATACTATTTTCGGAAAACAGTCTGGACAGCAGTTCTTTATCTCTCAGATCACCTTCATACAGCTTGCCTCCGAGCAGTGCCGCCTTGTGCCCAGTCTGCAAATTGTCCAGCACCACAACTTCTTCTCCCCGATTCAACAGTTCTGCTACGGTATGTGAACCGATATATCCGGCTCCGCCTGTTACTAAAATGGCCATGTTATTCGTCCTCCTTCTGTTCTTTAACTCCGTCTCCCGCCTTACATACATAAAAGCTGGCTTCCAGCCCTGTCCGGGTCTGATAAGCTTCGCCGACTTCCTTCACAAACCGTTCCACATCGTCCTCATGAACCAGTGAAACCGTACATCCCCCGAATCCGGCTCCCGTCATACGCGAGCCCAGCGTGCCAGGAATACGTCTTGCTTCTTCCACCATCACATCCAGCTCCGTACAACTGACCTCATACAGATCGCATAGCGAATCATGTGAAGCGTTCATCAACTGTCCGAAGGCTTCAAGATCATTCGCCGCAAGGGCATCGACAGAAGCCAGCACACGAGCGTTTTCCTCCACCACATGCTGTGCCCGGCGGCGTACCGTTTCATCCGCAATATAATGCTGGAGCTCACCGAAGCGGGCTTCATCCAACTGAGCGAGATATTCCAGAGACGGCTCCTGCTGCTGCAATATCGACAACGCCTCGGCGCATTGGCTACGGCGCTCGTTATAGGCTGAGTCTACCAGCCCACGACGTTTGTTCGTATTGCCGATGACCAGCTTATAAACGCCCGTACGGAAAGGCACCTTGCGGTACTCCAGCGTATCGCACATCAGCAGAATCGCATGGTCAGCCGCACCGTTCGCTACGGCGAACTGATCCATAATGCCGCAATTGACGCCAACATAGTTGTTCTCCGCCCGCTGGGACAACAGCGCAATTTCAAGCATGTCTGTTGCCTGCTTTTCGGCAGTGAGCAGCGCGTAGCCCGTTACGACCTCAATGGAAGCAGATGAAGACAATCCGGCACCATTCGGTATTTCTCCATGATAGAGCAGGTCGTACCCGCTAGACGGATAAACTCCCTTTTTAGCCAGCTCCACCAGCACACCCACTGGATAGTCCACCCATTCGTCCGTCTTGTTGTTACCTATTTCTCCACGCTGTATAGACACTTCATATGACAGGTTTGTCGAAGCAAAATGAATTTCATCATCATTTCGTGCACGAAGAATCAGCGTTGTACCGAATTCCAGTGCAGCCGGGAGTACATAACCACCGTTGTAGTCGATATGCTCCCCAATCAAATTAACACGCCCGGGAGCATGAAATATTCGCAGCTCATGGCTACTTTCACCATATTTGTCGATAAAACGTTTCTTTATTTCAGTAGTGTTCATATCCGCATCCACCTCATCACCGTTAGTAAAGGCCCCCTGACTTCCCTGTTAACAAACTTAATCAGGTTGACAATTCTTATGATTTCAGTATAAATGAAAGCGCTAAACAATGTAATGCATCCATGTGTTAAAGCTATGGATAAATGTGACTTGGACATGTACAATAGAAGTATACCGCATCTACTAAACCATTCACAAATCTAGGAAGGATGACCCTATTTGCAAACGCATTCATATAGTTATGCTGTGGCTTCCAATCCGGTGTTTTATGAAAATAGCCCGCTGCACGTGCTTTTTGCCGGGGAGAGTCAAACCAAATCCGGTCATGCTGTCGGGCCGAAGCTCTATGATTACTATCTGCTTCATTTCGTAGAATCGGGAAAAGGCATCTTCCGAACAGAGCAGCACGCATATCAGCTTGAAAAAAACGATTTCTTCCTGATCCATCCCGGTCAGCTTGTAAGCTACACCTCCGATGAAGAGGAGCCGTGGCGGTATCGCTGGTCTGCATTTACGGGACAGCATACCGAACAAATGGTGCAGGAAGCAGGACTGCGCGTGCACCAGCCTGTCTTCCACGCTTCCAGTGAGAGCCTGATCCCCGGCTATTTGGAGCAGATGCAGTTAGCCTTTTACAGCCGAAAATCCAGCTCGCATCTTGCAGCCCTCGGCTACCTGTATCTGATCATGGGGGAAGCGGGTAATCATTTAAGCGACTGGTCTGACCCGACCGGGGCGGATTCGCAAATTCGGCGGACGGTCAAGCAGATGGTCCAATATATGTCCACTCAATATGCGCATCCCGTTTCTATCGAACAAATGTCCGAAGGACTTGGTTATAACCGTGCGTATTTGTCACGCATATTCAAGAAGGAAACAGGCGTCTCCCCTGTCACCTATCTACTCAAGCTGCGAATTGACAAGTCTCGCCAACTGCTACGCGAGCGTCCCGAGCTTTCGGTGGAGCAGGTGTCCGCTTCGGTGGGATTGACTGACGCTTTGTATTTCTCGCGTCAATTCAAGCGCTTCTGCGGTCAGTCGCCAACCCAGTATCGAAGCAAAGTTCAGCAATATCCGCATCCTTAGCAGACTTTAACCGATCACATGCACTGCCTGCTCCGTCTGATGATTGATCCTCAGTTGCAGCATGGGCAACGACCAATCTGGTATGGTTCGGAAAATGGCAAACAGCCCGCATCCTTCAACGATGCGGGCTGTTGCGTGTATATTGGGTATGAGAAAATGCACGTTATACCGATGATGATGGAATATCTTTTGGCCTTTAGGCTGTACCGCCGTCCTGTCCGTTCCCGGCATTCAGAATCGAACCAATCCGATCCAGCTCTTCCTGTGAAAAGTCCATCTCATCCCGGTACGGCTTCAAATCACTAGCCGACACTTGTCCGAAAAATTCTTCTGCCGAACCGACCGGAGGACCATAGTATTGGCCAGATCAAAATGCGTAATCCCCAGATCAAAGGAGCGGGTAACCATCTTACGACCGTTCTCCGCATTGTTAATCCCGCCAAAATTGTGCCACAAGCCCAGTGAAATGGCAGGCAGCTTAAGGCCCGATCTCCCTGTGCGATTATATTTCATGCTTTCATAACGATCATCGCCAGCCAAATAAACCATGCTATCCCAGCCTCTCTCGAAACATTGTTATGTCCATTACAACAACATCATGGCGCTTTTATCCGGCCGTTGACAAGAAAACGATTACAAACCCAATTGATTAACAAGTTTTCCCATAACCTTGCCGATGGGGTCGGTAATCAGGAGATCCGCCTTGTGATCATACGAGGTAGGGTCTGTATTGAGCAGCACCGTATGTTTACCGTGAAAATAAGTAATCAGCCCTGCCGCAGGATGCACCGTCAGCGAGGTTCCTCCAATTAACAGCAGATCGGCCTGCGAGATAGCCCGAATGGACCGGACAAGCGTATCCTGATACAACTCTTCCTCGTATAAAACGACATCCGGTTTGATAATTCCCCCGTCTACCGGACATTTGGGCACTACCTCGGAGCTGTCCATCACTTCGTTCAGACTGTAAAAGCGCCCGCACTCCATACAATGGTTGCGGTGCACCGAGCCGTGAAGCTCAAGCACATTCACACTGCCTGCGGCCTGATGCAAGCCGTCAATGTTTTGCGTCACGACTGCTTTGAGGCGGCCTTGCTGTTCCAGTGACGCAAGGAAACGATGGCAGCCGTTCGGCTCTGCATCCGGATGCAGCATTTTGCTACGGTAGAAGCCGAAGAACACTTCAGGATGTTTCACAAAAAAAGAACGGCTAAGCATAACCTCCGGGGGATAAGGCAATTTTTCCTCACTCTGATACAGACCCGCCGCCGAACGAAAATCCGGGATACCGCTCTCCGTCGACGTACCCGCCCCACCGAAAAAAACAATATTTTGTGATTGCTGTATCCAATCAGCCAACGTTTTTACTTTGTCCATATTTCACGCACCTCCAGCTCTTCATATCCGCGGACGACGATGTCGGCATCCAGCAAATGACCGGAACGTTCCAGCTCTGGCGCAAATCCGATGGCCAGCCGCACCCCGGCACGCTTGCCCATCTGCATATCCCCGTTGCTGTCTCCGATGACAACTACATCCGCTGGCGACAGTCCCAGCAAGGAGCAAGCTTTTTCAGCCATTTCCGGGTCCGGCTTACCGTATGTAACCCTGTCGTGTCCGATGACCTCGTCAAAATATGACGTCAGTCCCATCCACTCCAGATGCTCCTGCGCGGCCTCTGTACTGTCAGAGGTCACGACTGCCAGCTTCAATCCGGCACGGCGGCTTTGCTCCAATAACATCCGCAAACCCGGAAACACCTTCGCCGCCCGATGTCGCCGCACATCAGCCATCGCCGTTTGGTTAAAATCCCGAACCAGCCTCACCGCTTCATTCCACGGTACACCGGCAGTATAAAGCTGCCAAGCCAGTACGCCCGTACTTTCATCCACTGTCCCCATCGCCAGCGGGCCGGAAGGATCATAGCCGATCACGCGCCCCTCAGGGTCGTGGATCGTACCCAGAATGCTGCCTTTTTTCACTGTAAAGTCTGTACCTGCCACGGCAAGATGCTGTTCCATCATATCCAGTATAGAACGGGCCCAGGGACCCCACAACTGAATAAAATCCAGCAGCGTGCCATCCTTGTCCAATAAAATGCCACGGCATGGAAACCGCTGTCCCTGCACAACTAACTCAGACATGCAGCCCGCCTCCTCATTACTGGTTTTTTGGAGCTGAATCTACACTCTCTTTCATCCAGTCCTGCAAAGCTGAAACCGTCTGGTTCCATTGCTCGGCTGGGCTAATTTTCGCTGGGTTATCGCCCTTTTGGGCTCCGTAGCTGCCGAATTGGGCGTTATTGCCGCCCTCAACTGTAAAATACAGCGTATTGGCTGGTAGATAAGCTCTTCCACTCTGAACACTATCCATTTTAATAACTCCATCATCACTGCCAAGCAGGGAAATGACCGGCAGATTTTTATCCTTCAAATTCCCCTTACTGTCCGGATAGGAAGCAAGGAAAAATACGCCCTTGACCTGATCGGGATGTGCAGCGGCATAGCGGGCAGCCATAACACCGCCTAACGAATGGCCTCCGATCACAAAAGTTTCTTTCGGATATGCCTTCAACACCTCGCCCGCCAAATCCGGGGAAGTCAATGCAAGGTTCAGCGGCATTTTTGCAATGATCACATGATGACCCTTTTCCGCCAGACGGCGGGCCAAAGGAGCGTAACTTTCGGGCTTCACCAACGCACCCGGGTACAAAATAACTCCGGCACCGTTTCTTTTTGCAGGCACAAAACCAACCCAATGCTCTTGTTCGTTCACCTTCACAGCATCGGCTGCTTCTGCTAATGCAGCAGTAGCCGTGCTGTCAGGCTGATAGGGCGTAAATACCTTCCATGCTCCCCAGCCTGCGATCAGCACAATGACAATCAGGATGCCCAGAAGGATCTTCCATATTTTCCGGGGACCGCGTGTCCCATATGAGCTGTATGATCTTCTCGTTCTTCTTCTCATTTTAAATGTTCCTTTCGTATTTCGTACCTCATGTTTCATGATTTGTGTATGAAATTTTTTGCTGCGCAAATCAGCTTATCTATAGCCTTGTTAGGGTACCATCGTTGCGCACACAGGGTCAAATCAGAAGACATTTCCAGACATTAGCCCGGTCTTTTTCCCCTGTTCAAGCTTCCGCCACACAATAAGGATATGATAACGCTTACAAATGTGAATAAAATCACAATGGTGAGGCTCAGAGTATCGTACCTTGTTCCTTGTAAGGATTACTTTGCACAGAGTTTACTCGGCTGAGTGCCGTTCGGAGGGAATTACATGACGACAAGCCATGACAAACAAGGTGAAAGCTTCTTCCTCAATTTGCGCTTTATGCTGATCATATGCGTATTTGCAGGCAATGCTCTGCAGCCTTTGGTTGGCTCGCTTCACATCGCCCAACAATGGTTTAGCTGGATATTCATGTTTCATATGCCGTTGTTCGTGCTCGTTACAGGCTACTTTGCCAAATCATCATTAGCGGGGTTCACAGGCCGGAAAGTCTTGCTTCAGATCGGTATGCAATATCTTATTTTCCAATCCCTCTATTCGATATTGGATGCTGCACTCTTCCATGTTCCCCATATTCATCATTCTTTTTTCGCACCTTATCTGCTGCTCTGGTTCCTCGCCAGCCATATCTGCTGGAGACTGCTGATGCTTGCTTTCCAGGGAATGCCACCTGTTGTCCAATTAGGTATATCCGTGCTACTGGGTATCCTTGTCGGGTATCTCCCGGTGGATGGCATCTGGCTCAGCGTATGCAGAACCTTTGTTTATTTTCCCTTTTTTGTAGCAGGGTATCATCTGCATTATACAGATGTTCGACGCTTCTTCACGACTCCAGTCCGTGTGATCGCAGGCGTTGTATCCCTTCTGCTTATGGTACTGGCGGGAACGTCGTACTACGGCATTCCCGCTGGCTGGCTGTATGGCAGCATGACTTATGGTGAGCTGGGCCATACCGAATGGTATGCAGGGATTTACCGCATTGGCATCTACGGAGTGCAATTACTAGCGTCTATCGCGTTTCTGAGCTTTGTTCCAGCCGTCACTGGACGTATAACTGAAATGGGGCGGCGGACATTATACGTCTTTTTACTTCATGGTCTGATTGTCCGCACCGCTGTTGCCAAGGGGATTTACGATTATATAGACACTCCGGTAGAAGTGATGCTGATTGTAGCGTGTGCTGCGGGTCTGTGCTGTCTGCTGACTCTGCCTTGGGTGCGGAATGCAACACATCCTTTAGTTGAGCCGCGGGTCGACTGGATGCTTAAGCCGTCTCCTTATCTTTTTAAACGATCCGCATAGCTTTTTATGTCCATCCTGATTCAAGTATCTGCACGCGACAAACCGCTATCAGACGAAGAACTAGGCGGACCCTATTACTATAAAAGCAAGCTCAAGCCCATCCCGCTTTATTGCGGAGTGGGCTTTTTCATATTTTGCCGACATCATAAAAACCCAATCGATTACTTTCTATATATGTAGAAATATGCGCACATGTATGATAGACTCTTTAGAAAACATCTGCGCTAATTCGGCGTCTTCAAACGCCATACTATTTTTGAACTATGGGGGGAAACCAGCATCATGACAGCTAAGACGAAAATGCGTTCCGATATGATTAAAAAGGGCTTTGACCGCGCTCCTCACCGCAGCTTGCTGCGCGCAGCGGGCGTTAAAGAAGAAGATTTTGACAAACCGTTTATCGCGGTGTGTAACTCGTATATCGACATCGTACCGGGTCACGTCCATTTGCAGGAATTCGGCAAAATTGTCAAGCAAGCCATTCGTGAAGCAGGCGGCGTACCTTTCGAGTTTAACACCATCGGTGTAGATGACGGCATTGCCATGGGACACATTGGTATGCGTTATTCTCTGCCGAGCCGTGAAATTATTGCCGACTCCCTGGAAACTGTCGTTTCCGCTCACTGGTTTGACGGCATGGTCTGCATTCCAAACTGTGATAAAATCACACCCGGCATGATGATGGGCGCATTGCGCGTGAACATTCCGACTATTTTCGTCAGCGGCGGCCCCATGAAAGCTGGTAAAGACAAGAACGGGCGCTCCATCTCCCTAACCTCCGTCTTCGAAGGCGTAGGTGCATATCAGGCTGGTAAAATCGACGATCAAAGCCTGCTGGAATTAGAACAATACGGCTGTCCAACTTGCGGCTCTTGCTCAGGTATGTTCACAGCGAACTCCATGAACTGTCTCGCAGAAGCGATGGGTCTGGCTATGCCTGGTAACGGCACCATTCTCGCGGTAGCGGAAGAACGTAAAGAATTCGTCAAACAATCTGCACGTCAATTGATGGAATTGATCAAGCTGGACCTGAAACCACGTGATATCGTGACTAAAGAAGCTATTGATAATGCCTTTGCGCTGGATATGGCAATGGGTGGTTCCACCAATACGGTATTGCATACATTGGCACTGGCTCATGAAGCTGAAGTAGACTACCCTATCGAACGGATTAATGAAGTGGCGAACCGCGTACCTCATTTGTCCAAATTGGCACCTGCTTCCGACTATCATATCGAGGATGTTCATAATGCAGGCGGCGTAAGCGCAGTGCTGAATGAACTTCTGAAGAAACCGGGCGCGCTGCATGGTGACTGTATTACCGTAACCGGAAAAACGATCCGTGAAAACGTAGAGGGTCAGGAAATTCTGGATACCAATGTTATCCACAAGCTGGACAACCCTTATTCCGAACGCGGCGGTTTGGCTGTATTGTTTGGTAATCTGGCACCGCAAGGTTCCATCATTAAAGTCGGTGCAGTTGATCCGTCTGTTGGTGGTTATCACAAAGGCCCTGCCATCTGCTTTGATTCACAGGAAGATGCGCTGGCTGGCATCGCAAACGGTAAAATCGCAGAAGGCCACGTTGTTGTTATCCGTTATGAAGGTCCTAAAGGTGGACCGGGTATGCCTGAAATGCTCGCTCCTACTTCGCAAATCGTCGGTATGGGACTTGGTGCCAAGGTCGGCCTGATTACAGACGGACGCTTCTCAGGCGCATCCCGTGGTATCTCCATCGGTCACATTTCCCCCGAAGCAGCAGAAGGCGGCCCTATCGCTTTTGTTGAGGACGGCGATATTATCGAGCTGGATCTGAACAATCGTACGATTGAGCTGCAAATTAGTGACGAAGAATTTGAACGTCGTCGCGCAAACTGGAAAGGCTTCGAACCGAAGGTTAAAACAGGTTACCTGGCACGTTACTCCAAGCTGGTGACCAATGCAAGCAACGGCGGTATTATGAAAATCTAATTTTTAACATGATATGTTTTAAAAACGAATAAACAAAAGCCTCCCGAACACCCTGATCACAGGAGTTGGGAGGCTTTTTTAGCGTTAATTCAACTACTTGATCTCGTATCCGCTGCTTGTGAGGCTCTAACTGTTTCCTGAATAGGATCTGTTTTGCTTTGGCCTTGATCCGTATGGTATGAATCTCCTGACCAAAAACGATCAAACAGAGTATCAATCGGCATCACAATCATCTTCGGCACCATCATGTCTCTTTTTTCATTCAACTGCTCTGGGCCGGAAGGATGGATAATACTAAATAACAGCTTTAAATATAAGGTTGACGCTATCCTGAACATTCCCTTGGGAAGCTCTCGTATCTGAAAGCCCAGCTTCTCCGGTCCCCGGTTAATCATACTCACTGCATAAACGGCTTTAATACCGTTCATTTTGGGGTCATCTGCAATTTGGTAGGCGAGATCAGGAAGTTGTCGTTTTACAATCCGAATCAGTTGAATAGCCAAATGCACCATAGACTTGGCGGTTGTGCCTAACTGAAACAGCATTTTATTATCAAAATGCAGTTCGACGATGGCGTCCCCTTTTTCCAGCCACCTGCCGTTCTCCATGTTCACATTTGGCCCATGATAGATACTCCGACGGTAGTAAAAGATCGTGTCCTCCTTACGCAACGGACGCAGACGGAACAGGGCGTGAAATAGCCGCTCATACAGCAACCATCCGAATACTAACGTTCTTTTAAACCAACTCGTACTGGATGTTTCCGTAGTAGCAGGTCTACTGGCAGACTGACGACAAAATAAGGTATCGACACGTACGCTGCGCAGCTTCCGTTCTTGGGCAACCACCAACAGCTTCTCCAGCGCAATCAGCATGTTTTGCGGAGCGTCTGCGTCTGCCCCAAGTGTCGTACCACAGTCATGGAGCAGCATCACCTCGCCACCCCTCAGCTTTTTGAGCATCCGCTCAGCCAACTGTTTTGCTCCGATGCTTGCCTTCCAGTCCCCGAACATGGAGGACCATAATACGATTCGGCGACCATTCGAGTTGGAAATATCAAAGAAATTCACAATTCCCCATGGTGGGCGGTAAAAGGTCGTTCCTTCCCCGGTTACCCGGCGAATAACAGCCTCTGTCCGGGCAATTTGTCTTCTGACCGTGACAGGCCGCATAAGCCAATTCGATTTGTGCACATAATTATGAATACCGATCAAGTGACCTTCGTCATGCATGCGTTTCAAAAGCTCCGGGTGTTTTTCCGCATGCATGCCTACGACAAAAAAAGTAGCCTTGGCATCAAAACGCTTCAGCAAATCAAGCAACTGCGGCGTATACACTGGATCAGGACCATCATCGAAGGTGAGCGCATACTCTTGCTCACTCTTGCCCCGGCGGAACACCCGAAATCCAAACATTCGACTGACCAGCGCCGGAATAAAAGCATAAAAAGTTGAAATGTAAAACATCCATAACAGCAAAGTCTGCACGTTTATCCCCACTTTTCTATTTCTGGACTACCAAGCAGGCTTCCTGAGGAGAACTCACTTACTTATATGTTATCACAAAGACATAAGCGTGCCGAGATTTTGCTGCTGGTTTTGCTTCTGTATTTTAGTACCGTGTAAGCAGCATAGACATCCAATTTAGTGTACAATAGGTAAAAATCTTAAAGGAGTCGTTGTATACATATGTTACCATTGTACAAAAAATATTGGCGGACCGTTTTTGATATCGGCCTGATTGTATTAACCGTGTATTTAATTATGTTCGTCTCCAGTAAGCTGTATCAGCTCGCGGCTCCTGTGTTCCTGTCGTTCGTTGTGTTTTGGTGCATTGAACCTGTGGCCCGTTATTTCAACCGCAAAGGTATGAAGAAGCCCTTCGCTTCCGCGCTCTCCGTTTTGCTGTTTGTCATCCTTTTACTCGCTATTTTTTTTGGACTGGGTCTGATTCTCGTTACGCAATTTACGAAAGTGGCGCAAAATCTCCCACAGTATACCCAAATTATCCAAACGGAATTCACGCGGTATCTTCATCTTTCCCAAGATAAAATTGCCGCTTTGCCGCCGGGGATTACCGAACGTGTTAACGATTATTTTGAAACTGCGACCGCCATTGCCACCAAATGGGCACAGCTGGGGCTATCCTTTTTCATACAGTTTCTCAGCTCCTTCACTGTCTTTATGGGCAACTTTGCAGTTGCCATTATTTTAGCTTTCTTTTTAAGTATGGAGATCAATCTCTGGAAGGGCATTGCTCGCAGTAAAACACCCAAGACGCTTAAAACCGCTTATCTTTTTCTGAAAAATCATGTACTCAAAGCGATTTCAGCCTTTCTGAAGGCACAAGCCATGCTGGTGGGAATTACCTTTGTTCTCGTATTTATAGGTTTACTCATTTTGCAGGTGGATAATGCCCTGTCGTTGGCTCTTGTGGCGGCTTTGTTCGATATTTTGCCACTGTTGGGTGTACCTGTTATTTTTATTCCGCGGGCAGTCTATTTGTTCATCACGGGCAACACCGGCCTGGCTGTAGGGCTGCTCATTGTCATGGCTGTTACGGTAATCGTCCGCCAGCTCGCAGAGCCTAAAATCACCGGTAATTCCATCGGCATTTCATCCGCTTATCTGATGCTTTCCTTTGCCATCATCTCGTTGTCGATCTTCGGATTGGCCGGGTTGATCCTGTCTCCAATCCTGATCATTTTACTGAAGGAATTATGGCAGCAAGGCTATTTGCAGCAATGGATTCGATTTCCGACAGAAGAATTCGAGGAGCCTCCCTTTATCGTCAAAATTCAGGAGGAAGAGCGTGTAGCTTCTCGTGGGACCGAGGAAAATTGAGCTAACAGGTCCATCACTTGACCGAACAGTGCTGTTGCCTGATTTGCAGAATGCTGTGGCGCATTTTGTACCAAGACGGCAACGGCATAACGAGGGTGCTCCACCGGGCCATACCCGATAAACCATTGGTGATTCACGGGTTGACCGTCCTTTAGAGCCTGGGCTGTGCCCGATTTTCCAGCCAGATGCCAAGGCTTGCCACGCAAGGATGCACCTGTGCCGTGGGCTACGACCTTTTCCATCGCTTCGCGAAGCGTACGAGCTGTGGAAGCGTGAATCGGACGGCTCCCTTCGGGTGATGGAGAAGCGTGAGCTGGCAGGTCAAGCAATGTGTCTCCGTCTGCGTAGCCGATGTGCTTCACCAACCGTGGAGCTTGCACCTGACCATCATGCAGCAATGTCACGATAAGATTGGCGGCTTGGAGGGGCGTGACCAGCACGTCTCGCTGGCCGATAGCTGTCTGGACACGCACACCCGGATCAGCCGCGTGCGTATGGGAGCCGAAAACGGCTCCCTTTTCTTCGTGATCCAACGGACTGAACTGCGACATGCCTGCAAGATTCTGCTCCTGCCAGCCTACGGTCCGGCTCAATCCGAGCGCAGAGGCTGTCGCCTGAATTTGGGCAGGGCTCAGCCGTTCACCCAGATGAGCGAACACGATATTACAGGATACGGCGAGCCCTTCCTCCAGGTTCAGAGCGCCGTGTCCTTCTTTTTTCCAGCATGCCAAACCATACTTCCCATAGGTCCCATGACAATGGAATTGCTCCTTCGGTTGGACTACCCCCGATTCAAGCGCAGCCGCCGCCGTAACAAGCTTAAAAATGGAGCCGGGCGTCACCGCCTTGAGGGCACGATTAGACCAACCTGTTGTCTGCTGCGGATCGATGCGACCAGGGTTATAAAAAGGACGAGACACCATCGCTAGCACATCGGCGTTCCCCGCATCCAGCACAACCACCGCCCCTTCTGCCAGATGATTGGTTTCCGTCAGCTTTTCAAGCTCCTGCTGTAGTGAAAGATCAATGGTCGTCTGGACCTGTAGAGGATAGTGATCATTGGATGGCGCACTGACCCGTAACGGTACATGAGCCAGCGGACGGCGCTGAGCATCCACAAACCGGGAAACGAACGTTTCACCGACACCGCTTAATAGCGGCTCCAGTGTTCTTTCCAGCCCGGCTGCCCCGGTCGGCAGTTGACCCGGTCGGTCTGGTCGCTCATACAAGAAGCCAAGCCACTGCTTGCCATTGGGTAAATTTTTGTAGCGTGTCGAATACGGTACAAGCTCTACCAGCGAAGGCGCGAGGCTAAGCAGTTTACCCGCTTCATCCGGCTTGATTTGCAGGGGTTCTCCGCGCCCGTCTCGCCATAACAGCGGGGATTGCAGCCCCTTCCATCGAGCCAGCAGCTCTTTCTTGTTTGTCCGCAGCAGCTTTGCAAGTTGTTCTCCGTGCAGGGCTGTTTTACCGTCCACATCAGGAAAAAGCACTGGCGTCCATACCACGCCCCCAGTTAACGGTCGTCCGTACCGATCCGTAAATTGCCCCCGCCCCGAGTCTATTGCAATTCCCTCCTGCCGCTGGCGTACAGACATTTCCTTGAGCGAATGCCCTCCGTAAGCAGACAAATGGATACCAGCCGTCCCCTGTATCCAGGCCAGCCGCAATAGCAAAATGAGTAGCAATGCCGTAATGCCCAAAGCCATATATGCAATTCGACGTTTTCGAATGAAACTGCTGCCACGCCTCGGCACACGCATCCTTCTTTCATCTTTTTTCCAGTAGTATGTCCTGTAATTGTTTTTTCCAATCTGTATGGCTATATGGCATGTCATTTGTTGAAAAGGAAAACCACCCAGCTTGAGAAGCCGAGTGGTTGGTTATTGACCTTGCCTTCACGATTCTTTACGAATTAAATCCAACAGGCTTTAGTGATGATAACCAACAGAATAAAGAGTACCAAAATTGCACCCGTAGAAGTCCACACGCCGCAACCACCTTCAAATCCACCCATGGCTCGATCCCTCCTTTGATGTGTAGTACACTTCAGCATATGTAGAAGATTACTCAAGGGCAGGGCATTCAGGCAAACAAATAAGGCCCTACCAGTACGATGCAGTAGAGCCCACAATGTTATAAGAGAAATGTTTTCAAGATGATCACTAGCAAAATAAACAGTGTCAGGATAGCGGCTATTGATGTCCACACTCCTCCGAAGCTTCTTTCCATTTCCCCCACAAGAACGCCTCCTTTGTTTTAGCGTACTGTATAGGCTATGCAAGGTATTGGCTAAGGAAAGGGCTTCTGGGTAAACAATAAATTCATATAACACGATAATCCTCAAACGCCAGCAAGCTCTACAATTTATGGATACGCACGCCCTTACACTGTAAACCGCGAAAGCTGCTCCTTCAAATTGACAGATACCCCTTCCAGCTTATCAGATAATCCTACCAGCTGATTCCCGATATTCGCCTGCTCGATGCTGAGAGAAGCGACTTCCTGCGAAGTGGCGGAGGACTGTTCGGCTACCGCGCTCACATTGGTCATCGCCTCTGACAAGGTCGCCTGCGATTCACTCAGCTCCTGAATGGATGGGGTAACCGTACCCAATCGAAGCGCGAATTCACCCATTTGCTGCTGTACCGATAGGAGAGGCTTTTGAGGCTTTTGAGGCTTTTGAATCTTTTTATCCGAGACTTAAGACTTAATTACTTCTTTTTACGCATCATGTCAAAATAAGATACAGGCTGATCTACTTTCATTTTGATCCGTTGAAGCGGGTGACGGGCAGCATCCAGTTCGTTGCCTTCTTCATCCCAAATGGTTCCGACCGTTTGCTTAAAGAACGTTCCGTTCGGACCAAAAAATTCAATTTCATGCCCCGGTTTAAAATGGTTACGCTGTTGAATGATAGCCATACCACTCGCCGCATCGTAGTCCATAACCAGTCCGGCAAAATCATAAGGCGCTGCCTTTTCTTCCGGCTCATATATATGATCCTCATGATCCGGTGTATCGTAGAAAAAGCCAGTGTTCAGCGGACGATTGGCCGCCTTGTTAATTTCATCAATCCATTCCGGTTTGAGCACATAATTTTCAGGATCAGCCATATACGAGTCAATCGCTTGACGATAGATATTTACAACCGTAGCCACATAGTGAATGGACTTCATACGTCCCTCTACTTTGAAGCTATCCACGCCGACGTCAATCAGATCAGGGACATTTTCAATCATGCACAGATCCTTAGAGCCCATGGAAAAAGCATTATCATTTTCCTCAAACAGTGGAAGCTGATTAACACCAAGCTGGAATTGCTTCAGCACATTGCTATCCTGCGCCTCTTCCTCTGATATCCACACCTCGTCTTGACGGGCATCCTCAAACAGATCGTACTTCCAGCGGCAGGACTGACAGCAGCCCCCACGATTGGAATCCCGGTCCGTAAAGTGATTAGACAGCACGCAGCGACCGGAAAATGAAGAGCACATCGCACCATGGACAAAGGCTTCGATTTCGATGTCCACATGCTTTTTAATTTCTTCAATTTCCTCCAGGCTGGTCTCACGGCCCAGTACCACACGCGGTAATCCTTCATTCTTCCAGAACTTTACCGCCTGCCAGTTCAGCGTCGATTGCTGGGTGCTCAAATGTACTTCCAGCTCCGGCACCGTACGCAATGCCACTGATACAATCGCAGGATCAGCGACAATTACAGCATGAATACCCGCCTTGTACAAATTACGCAGGTATTCTTCAATCCCCGCAATATCCTCATTGTGCGCATAAATATTGGTAGCAACAATAACTTTGGCGCCATATTTTTTCGCAAACTCTACGCCTTCCCGCATTTCCTCAAAGCTGAAATTATCGGCATTGGAGCGCAGACCGTATTTTTGTCCACCAATATACACGGCATCCGCGCCATAGTGAATAGCAAACTTCAGCTTTTCCAGGTTTCCGGCAGGAGCCAGCAGCTCTGGCTTATCCAGACGATTCCGCTTGCCCGTATATTTTCTCGTTTTGGTCATTGTTCCCATGACGTTCCCCCCTCTGTGTACTCATTTTAAAATTAATAAACCTGTTCTTTATAGAAAAATCCGAAGGACAGTTCCCGTTCAGGATCTTGAAGACGGCGAACCTCATCTAGCCAGCTTTCATCATAGGCATAAGCGTCAGGATCGGCTGTAAAGGTATCCATCGCCTTACGATAGGCACGAACGACCGCCGCGTTGTATGCCGTAGGCTTCAACAAACCCTCGATCTTAAAGCTATGCATGCCTGCCTCCATCAGAATATGCAGGTCCTCCATAATGCAAAAATCATCCGAACTCATAATATGCGTTCCGTTGATATCCTCATAAATCGGAAACTTCTCTTCCTGCCGCTCTGCTTCGATCAAAAACAAGCCACGTTCCCGGCCCAGATCACCTTCCACCGGGCGTCCCTGATGCAGCATATAGCTTTGTACAAGCTTGCGCTTGGAATGATAAATATTGGTCATGCCATGCACCTGAACCTGCGCCTCCATGTTCAGCTTTGGCACCATTTCCGTAATTTCGTCCATACTCAGCTCACGGGCCAAAATGACGCGCGAAGCGCCCTTCTCTCCCCAATAGTTGGCGGTTGCGAAGTTGGTGGAAATCATTTCACCGTTCCAGAACAGCTTCAAATGGGGGGCATATTCCTTTACTGCCATCAATACTGCCGGATCATTAAACTCAATGGCATCTACGCCGCATTCGGCAAGCGTCTGCACATATTCGGGAAGGAATGGCAATAGCTCGTTCGTCATCAAGTTTGTCATGGATACATATACCTGGGCCGCATGCTTCCGAGCCTCTTCCACAACCTCACGGATTTGATCCGATGTAAAATGTCCCGGTAGCCGCATTCCAAAACGATCATCTCCAACAAGTAATGCGCTCGCTCCAGCCTCCAGCATATGACGGGCATCCTCCAGAGAGCTGGCGGTTACCAATAGTTCGGGTTTGTAAGCCATAGGCTCACCTCCTAATTTGTCTTACGGTTGCTTACCTGAATATTATGCAAATGTTCTTTATATGTCTTGGCAAACAAATGTCCGTGCGTTCCGTCTTTTTTGGTCACATAAAATAAATAATCCGTAGTTTTCGGCTGTAAAGCCGCCACCACTGATTTCAGACTGGGGCTTGCAATCGGCCCCGGTGGAAGTCCCTGATGTAAATACGTATTATATGGGCTTTCTACAGCCAAATCCTTGTAGTACAGCCGTTCCTTTTGCTTGTCCAGCATATATTGAACGGTAGCGTCAATTTCCAGTTTCTTATCCTGCTTGAGTCGGTTATAAATGACGCTAGCTACGACAGGCCGTTCATCATCCACAACCACCTCGCGCTCCACCAGAGAAGCAACCGTCAGCAGTTGATGCAGCGTTTCACCCCGCTGTTTCAGCTTGGCGTCCAAATCGGGAACGGTCTCCAGACGTTTTTGCGTCTGTTCCAGCATCGCCTGTATAATATCTTTGGTCGTACTGCCCTTTTTCAGCTCATAGGTTTCCGGGAAAAGATAGCCTTCCAGCGCATAGCGAAGCCCCGCCTGCTTTGGAATGTCCCGCACCAGCGCGACGTCAAAAGCGGACGGATCGTTGGCCAGCTGCAAAAATTGCTTCTGGTCCGCCAGTCCTTCCTTTTGCAGCTTATCAGCCATCTGTCTGATCGTAAATCCTTCCGGTATCGTAAAACGGATCATTTCCTCTTTCACAACGTCCCCTGCCGATAGCTTGGCAATCAACTGATCAAAGGTAACACCGGGCTGAACCTCATATTTTCCGGCCTGGAACGCGCTGCCTTGCTGTTTAAATTTAAGATAAGCCTTAAACACGAGCGCATTACGTATAAGTCCCTTTTGCTCCAGTGTATCTGCTATAGCGGATGTCCCCATTCCCTTCACTACTGTAAATGCAACCGGCTGCGTCTTTGTCTGGACAGGCTGCATGGCATTCCAAATATATAGAGTTGCTCCGCCTGCTATGATCACAATCAACAGAAGCAACGTAACCAACGTCGTCCTTCGTTTCACTTCCACCCAACTCCTTCACAGACAAAAAGGGCGGACTGGTCCGCCCTTTCAGGTTTGATCTCCTCGTTATCCAGACCTTACAGCTCTTCCGGCAGCGTGCATTCATCATACAGCTCGGAAATATCTTCCCACTCATCGTCATCCTCAATCGTGGTGATGGAAATATCGCCTTCCGGGGATGGGCTCACATGATACAGCTCATGCTCACCTTCAGCAGCTCCGGGTTTGCGCAATACGGCGTACCGTTGCTCTCCTACCTTGAACTCCGCTTCCAGTTCCATGCGTACCGCACGGCCCTGTTCATCCTGTAGCTCTACATCGCCGCCGAACGCTTCCTTCAAATCAGAGGTCCAGCTCAGGTCTTCACGTGAATAGTTCGTCATTTCCCGTTTTCCTCGTCCTCTTCTTCCACAAATGTATTAAAGGTCTCTTCAACGATTTCCCATTCGGCATCGTCTTGGATCACAAACAATTTAATATCATCGCCTTCTTCCTCGTAACGGAAGGCGTACACATCGGACTCGTCGGCTTCAGGGTCCATTGGCGCAACCATCATGTACTTCGCTTCGGAACCGTCTACCTCAAACTTCATAATGACCTCGAACTCTTCCTCGTTGCCCTCGTCATCGGCAATGTAAATAATTTCCGGCTCTTCTTCCATACCCACTTGATTTTCAGCCATTACGAAATCCCCCTCACCTTGTACTGTGTGCGTCCAAATAGTTTTGCAAGATCAGGCTTGCGGCCAGTTTGTCTATCACCTGCTTGCGTTTTTTTCGGCTGACGTCGGCCTCCAAGAGCGTGCGCTCCGCCGAACGCGTCGTCAGCCGTTCATCCCAAAGGTGAACGGGTAAACTCAGTAACTCCTTGAGTCGGTTAGCAAACTCAATACAAATCTCACCGCGTGGACCCACGGTACCGTTCATGTTTTTCGGCAAGCCTACTACAACCTCGCCGACCTCATTGTCACGGACCAGATTTGCAATCTTACCGAACTCGCTGTCGTCACCGCGTCGTTCTATGACTTCCAATCCTTGGGCGGTCCAGCCGAAGGCATCACTTACGGCGACCCCAATTCGGCGGTCCCCGTAATCCAATCCCATTACTTTCATGCCTGTCTCCTAACGGTGCTTGGCCAGATAGAAACGAACCAGCTCTTCAATCAATTCATCGCGTTCTTTTTTGCGTACCAGGCTTCTGGCATTATTATGCCGTGGCACATAAGCCGGATCACCTGACAACAAATACCCGACAATCTGATTGATCGGATTGTATTCTTTTTCCACCAAAGCATCATATACGGTCAACAAAATCTCCTGAGCAGAAGCTTCTTTCTCATCCGCCTTGACATTAAATTTGACCGTTTTGTCCATGGAATCCACTGTTGACACCTCGCTTCCACAAAACATGTGTACATGTTTATGCCAGCTTATTCTTATACATCATACCATAAGCAGAGCCCTTCAAGGAAATGTCTAAGTCCGGTTTTTTCCAAAATTCCGCAAAAATCATCGAACTTTATCCTTGAGAAGCCGCCACTACCAATTCACGGGCGCGCACGAGCGCTTCGTCCAGCTTGCTGGCATCCTTGCCTCCGGCTTGCGCCATATCCGGACGACCGCCCCCACCACCGCCGCATACCGCAGCGATTTCCTTCACAAGCTTGCCTGCATGAAGCCCAGCCTTGGTATGCTCTGCCGGTACAGCTACGACAAAATTGACTTTGTCGTCCATCGCAGCCCCGAGCACCAGCACAGCAGCCGGAAGCTTGCCTTTCAGCTCATCGGCAATCGCACGCAGCGCATCCATACTGGAAGCCTGCACGCGTGCAGCCAACAGCTGCACTCCGCCAGCTTGCACGACCTGATCGGTCAACTGGCCCGCTTCAATAACGCTCAGCTTGCTTTGCAGCGATTCATTTTCACGACTGAGGTCTTTAATTTGCTGCTGTAAAGATTCGATGCGTTTTGGCACCTCGGACAGCTTTGATTTCACCAGACCTGCCGATACTTTTAGCAGCTCCAACTGGCCTTCCATATATTCAAAGCCAAAGCGTCCGGTCACCGCTTCAATCCGGCGAACGCCCGATCCGATGCCGCTCTCGCTGACAAGCTTGAACAGTCCGATTTGTGAGGTGTTGCTCACATGACAGCCGCCACACAGCTCAATGCTGTAATCGCCTACCTTGACGACACGTACGATATCTCCATATTTTTCACCGAACAGCGCCATCGCTCCAAGAGCCTTGGCTTCATCAATCGGTTTCAGTTCAATATTTACATCCAGCTGGCTCCAAATGGCGCGATTTACACGCAGCTCAATATCCACCAGTTCTTCCGGCGTAATACTTCCAAAATGGGAGAAGTCAAAACGCAGACGCCCAGGCTCTACCAGTGAACCTGCCTGATTGACGTGATCGCCCAGCACTTCTTTAAGCGCTTTGTGAAGCAAATGCGTAGCGGTATGATTTTTTTCGATTTCACCGCGAGATGCTTGGTCTACTTCCGCTTTCACCGTATCGCCAACGTTCAGTTCACCGGCTTCCACGACGACCTGATGTACATGCTGGCCTTGAGGTGCCTTGAACAGTCCTTCGACCTTCGCCGTTACCGTACCCCCGCGTAGCAAGCCATGATCACTGACCTGTCCGCCGCTTTCAGCATAAAAAGGAGTCACGTCCAGCACAACCTGACAAGTCTGTCCTTCACTAACACTGTCCACCAGCACATCTTCATATACAATAGCCACAATTTTAGACTCGGTTACGAGGTCATTATATCCAACAAAATCGCTTTTAACCGCCAGGTCAGACAAGGCTCCACCCTGAATCTTCATGCTGGCATTGTCCTGATGAGCGTCACGCGCACGTTTCCGTTGCTCCTGCATCGCTTCATCAAAGCCCTCACGGTCTACTTTCAAGCCCTGCTCGTCTGCATAATCCTCCGTGAGATCGAATGGGAAACCATACGTGTCATACAGTTTGAATGCGTCTGCTCCACTGATGACATCGCGACCTTCCGCTTTCGCCTGAGCACTGATATCAGCCAAAATAGCTAATCCG
This sequence comes from Paenibacillus sp. PvR008, assembly GCA_040544055.1. GTDB lineage: Bacteria > Bacillota > Bacilli > Paenibacillales > Paenibacillaceae > Paenibacillus. Next base: position 38,851 of record JBEUOG010000013.1, on the reverse strand, counting down.
TCCGTCAGCGTTTCGTGGAAGCGTTCCTCTTCTGTTTTGATTACCTTGATGATGAAATCACGTTTGTCCACTACCTCAGGGTAGTACACACCCATGACATCTCCCACCGTTTCCACCAGTTCAAACATAAATGGACGGTTCATGCCCAGCATTTTTCCGTAACGGACAGCACGGCGTAGCAAACGGCGGATAACATAACCACGGCCTTCGTTGGAAGGCAGCACACCGTCACCAATCGCAAAAGCTACGGTGCGGACATGGTCGGCAATCACTTTGAGAGCCACATCACTGTCCACATTTTCGTTATATTTGACCCCTGCCATAGCGGCTGCTTTCTGAATAATAGGTTGGAAAATATCCGTATCGAAGTTGGAATCCACATTTTGCAAAATGGATGCAAAACGCTCCAATCCGGCGCCTGTATCAATATTTTTGTTCGGAAGCGGCGTGTAGCTGCCATCCTTGTTATGGTTGAATTGTGAGAATACGAGGTTCCATACTTCCAGATAACGCTCGTTTTCCCCGCCCGGATACATTTCAGGGTCCGTCATGTCGCTGCCGTAAGCTTCGCCGCGATCATAAAAAATTTCCGTACAAGGTCCACAAGGGCCTTCGCCGATATCCCAGAAGTTATCTTCCAGTTTGATGATACGTTCAGCAGGAAGCCCCACCTTTTCGTTCCACAGCTTGTACGCTTCTTCATCCTCAGGATACACGGTTACAGCCAGACGCTCCGGGTCAAAGCCGATCCACTTCGGATCAGTCAGAAACTCCCACGCCCACACAATGACTTCTTCCTTAAAATAGTCGCCAATCGAAAAATTACCGAGCATTTCGAAAAAGGTGTGGTGACGGCGTGTTTTGCCGACATTTTCAATGTCATTGGTGCGAATACATTTTTGCGAATTAGCGATACGCGGATTTTCAGGCTTCACACGTCCGTCAAAATAAGGCTTAAGCGGTGCCATCCCCGCATTAATCCACAGCAGAGAAGGATCTTTATGTGGAACAAGCGGTGCGCTTGGTTCAATCACATGTCCCTTGCTTTCAAAAAACTCCAGCCATTTGGAGCGGATTTCACTAGCTTTCATATTAAGTAGCCTCCTAATTATGGTGTCACTTGTACTTGGCACAGGCCATAAAAAACAGAAAAACGCCCCTGAACGGATCAGGGACGATTGTATCGCGGTACCACCCTGGTTATCGTCGTCCCCTCTGTACGAAATGCTACATGCGCAAGCTGCGCACCCAACATCTGATTAACGGACGAGCGATCGCCTTGTTTTCACTGGTAACAGGAGCATCCCGGCGGGTTCAGCCCGCACTCCGAAATGAGCTTTCCCTACTGGATAAACACATTTAAACATACTCAATTCAGTATATCCGTGTCATTTAGCCGTGTCAACGCGATTTCAGACGGGGATATGGACGAAATCAGATCGTTTTGCGCTTCACGTAATAAGCAAAAAAATGCTGAAGCGCCACCTTCAAGACTGCCATCACCGGAACCGCCAAAATTAACCCGGTTATTCCCGCTATTTCCCCGCCCACCAGCAGTGCGAAAATGATGGCAATCGGATGTAAATGCAAGGTTCGTCCAACCACCTGGGGAGAAATGACGTTACTTTCCAGCACTTGAATACAGGTGTTGACGACTACAACCAGCAGTACCATTTTAAAAGAAACCGTAGAAGCCATAACGACCGCCGGAGCAGCCCCCAAAAACGGGCCTAAATACGGCACGATATTGAATACAGCTACCACTCCTGCCAACAGCAGCGCATAAGGCATCCCAATCAGCATATATCCGATATAGGCCATCACCCCGATAATGACGCACACCAGCAGTTGTCCACGCACATAGTTACCAAGCGCCTGATCAATTTCCTTGAGCACCGTTACAATGGCCTTGCGGCGGGATCGCGGGAGATAAGACACAATGGCCCGTTCAAACACATCGAAATCCTTTAAAATATAAAAAATGAGAAACGGCACAATGAACACATTGAACAACATATTGATCATCCCGCCGATGTTATCCATAAAAGCGGCAATGCCTGTAGCCATCCGATTTTCGAGTTGAAAAAACCACTGATTCATGCCCGAGCGTACCCCTTGGGGTAAAATACTTCCGTCCATATTCGTCATTAATCCTTGTGCATGCATAGTCAGCTCGGGCAGATGCTCATTCAGCTCATCCAGTTGTTCAATAAACATCGGAATCAGGTTCATCAGAATAACGACGAGGCTGCCCAAAAATACAGCATAAATGAGCAGGACGGCTACACTTCGAGGTACCTTGCGTCCGCCCAGCATATTGACCACAGGATTAAGCACATAGGAAATAATCATCGCCACCGCAAATGGCGCAATAATCGTTTTCAGAAAATCATACAGATGCAAAAACAAAGGCCGCAGCAGCCAGATAAAATACAGAATGACGAGTCCCAGCAGTGTCCATATTCCGTATCGGAACAGCCTGCTTTTCGTTAATTGCTCCATACTGTGCCCCCTTACCAGACTAGCCTCTATTCAGTATATGCCTGTACCTTTACTTTAATCCTTCCCATAACTGTGGAGGCGCCTTAAATAATGATTACGAAGAAAGAATGAAAACAATTGAAAATGATTAACAAAGTCATTCTATCTGACGATATAAGTACAAAGAACTATTTGAGCTTTCACATTTCTGAATCATCGGGGGTCGTTACATGAACTTAAAAATGAAGCTTATTCTCCTTTTCACCTGTATTGTTATCGTTGCAGCTGGGCCTTTGTCCGTCATTAGCATGACAAGCATTAAAAATCAGGCCAACCGTGACATACAAGAGCTTATGAACAGTAAAGCCACCGAAACCGTCAATCAGCTCGACGGATGGACAAGCAGCAATGCCAAAATTATCGAGACATTAGCTGCTGGTCTGGAATCCGGCAATATTCCGCCAGATGCCAAAATAGCTTCTCTAAAGGCGGCCTTTCAAAACTATAAGGATCAAAGTGTCGCTAACATTTATGCAGGATTTGAGGATGGAACCTACTGGGATGGCTCCGGCTGGTCTGATACGGGCTACGATCCTCGCACACGTCCGTGGTACAAGGATGCCAAAACCAAGGGGGAATTGTATTATTCCTCACCGTACATTGATGCAAGTAGCAAGCATTTCACCATTTCGATTGCGAAGCCTCTCAAGGATACGAATGGCTCCATCACTGGTGTAGTCAGCGAGGATATTTTGCTCAACGATATGACAAAAATGATTAAAAGCATAGACCTGAACGGTTTGGGCTACGCATTTCTGATTGACCAGAATGGAGTCGTTGTCGCGCATCCGGACAGCAAGCTGGCTGGTAAAAATCTCAAGGATACGCCCGAGTTGGGTTCATCAACGGCGGCCCTGCTCAGCGCCCCTTCGGGAAAAGCCGACTACAATTACAATGACAGTGATCGCCAGCTTTATTTTAAGAAAATGCCCAGCACAGGCTGGATTGTAGGTTTGTCTATTTCAAAAGATATTGCTTTTCAGGAGTACTACTCCACTCGTAACCAACTGTTGATTACTGTAGCTATTATTTTCGTTGTTGCCATGCTTTTGGCAGTCTGGGCGGCGAATAGCTTTATCAAGCCGATTCGGAGGCTTCAAGCGAACGTCAAGCGGATTGCTGAAGGGGATATGACAGCACGTGTGGATATTAAAGGCAAAGATGAAATTGCCAGCTTGGGTTCGAATTTTAATATCATGTCGGATAATCTTTCTCACTTACTGCGCAGAGTGGCAGATACGGCTGGCGAGGTCAGCTCAGCTTCTCATGACATGCACCAGCACGCCAAGGATACTGGGACCATTGCATCACAAATTTCCAGTGCCGTTCAGGAGCTTGCCCAAGGAGCAAGTGATCAGGCCGAGGCTGTATATTCCGGCTCTGAAAAGCTATCGCATATGACGGGCTCCATCGACCAAATCGGCCAAAGCGTCAAGCGAACCCAAACCGCCGTGCTGGAAACAGACTCTGCCGTGCTGGCTGGGTACGAAACAGCGGAGCGTCAAGCGAAGCTTGCAGCCGAGTCCAGACAAACAACAACTGCTGTAGGTGAAGCTGTAGACTCGCTCACGTTGAAAACACAGGATATTGAACGGCTGGCCGGGGCCATCCATGATATCGCAGCCCAAACAAATCTGCTGGCGCTGAATGCTTCCATTGAAGCAGCCCGCGCCGGGGAACACGGACGCGGCTTTGCCGTCGTCGCCGGAGAAGTGCGCAAGCTGGCTGAACAAGCAGGAAGTTCCAGTGACAGCATTATGCACAAGCTGGAGGAAATCAAGGTTGCGGGACTGCGGAGCACAGAAGAAATGAAGAAGGCTCTCGCTGTAACAGTAGAACAGGAGCGTGCGGCTACCGCTACGAGACAGGCGTTCGAGTCCATACGGGGAGCTTCTCAGCATATGCTTACCCAGATTGAGGATGTATCTGCCGCGGCTGGTCATCTCCGAACAAACGCCGGACATATTTACGATGTCATTTCCAGCGTAGTCGCCGTATCTGAGCAAAGCGCAGCTTCCACCGAGGAAGTGGCTTCCTCCGTGCAGGAGCAAGGGCATTCCATGAACAATATTGCCGAGCTTTCCGCCAAGCTTGACTCGCACGCGGACCTGCTGCTGGAAGAGGTCAAACGCTTTAAGCTGTAAAGCAATTCTGCTCAAAAAACAGATAAACAGCATGCTACCTATCCAGACAGGAATCTATATGAAAAAGAGGGTGACTCCCAGGCTATTACAGCCATCGGGAATCATCCTCTTCGTTATTCATCAAGCATGGTCCAATCTATGATCCGTTCATCTGCTGAACAGTATAGTTCACACCACATTAGATGGACTGCCTGTCCCTACTCCAGATTTAAACTTAGGAAGAAGCGTGAATCTGCGGCAAGTCCTGTTGTGCCACGTCATCTCCAAAGAACAGGTCGTCCAGCGAACTGAGCGTACCGTCCTCTTCCACTTGGTAGACGGACATTTTTTCACCATTCACCTGAAGTTCGATGAAGCATCCCCAACAATAAAATTGATGGGAGCCGATTTTTCCAATATCTTTGGAATTACAATTCGGACATCTCAATAAACTCACCCTATCCATTAACAGAATATATGGCTTTTTCCAAACGCTGCTCGCTTAACGGGGGCACCATAACGGCATTCTCCCCGATGGACATTTCTTCGGTGCAGGGCAGCCATTTCCGCCCTTCAATAATATCCGATACAAAACCATCGCTGATTTCCAAGCCTATTATGTTATTGCCCATTTCCTGGTCAAAATAAACATCCGAAATGTGTCCGAGCATAAGCCCTTCCTCTGTAAGCACGGATAAATCCTTCAGTTTACCGGGTCCAAGCAAATACGTATGTTGAATATCGTTGGCCTCCGTTTTACGGACAGCCTGCTGATTGCGAATCATAATCGCATCTTCGCCATAAGCAACGATGTCATCCCAAGCCACCATTTTCACTTGAGATGAAAAAAGGCCTTTGCCCTCCAACTCGATCCCTGTAATTTTCCAATCAGCCGTCACCATAAAATCGAGTATTTTACCGATCTGCTTCCCGTCCTCTACATCGAAAACGGCAAGTCCGATCATATCCTGAAGCTTCATAATAGGGTACCTCCTCATTCTGCAATCCGAACGGAGGTGCGGTCCTTTCCTTCATGCGTGTCAGACCTTGGTTCCGTTCATGCAATGAAATGGAAAACCGCCCCTCCCTTCTTATTCAAGTGCGGAGAAATCCCTAGTACCTAGTACGTAGCCGCTTCCATATGGTTTCAATTTTCTTGGCCGTGTATTCCATTTCTTCCGTAGTATTACCCAAACCGACGCTAAACCGAATCGCAGATTTCAAAACATCCTCAGGAAGATCCATGGCCTGCAATACATGCGACAATTCCAAAGACCCGGAAGTACAAGCTGAACCGCTGGCCGCTGCAATTCCTTCCATATCCAGATTCATCAACATGGTTTCCGTACCAATAGCCGGGAAGCTAAGATTCAGAACATTCGGTAAAAAATGCTCAGGGTCGCCGTTGATTACAAAAGCGTCTTTGCCCAAAGTGTCTTCCAGCGCTATCAGCAGAGTTTGACGAAGAGTCATATCATGCGCCCAACGTTCCTCTATAGATGTGTTGGCAAGAATTGCTGCTTTAGCCAAACCTGCAATCCCGGCAATGTTTTCCGTACCGGCACGGCGTTTCTTCTCCTGAAGTCCCCCGTGCATCAAAGGTTGGATATGTGTATCCTGACGGATATACAAAGCTCCAACGCCTTGCGGACCGTTAATCTTATGACCGGATACGCTAAGCAAATCAACCGGAAGGCTCTGGCAGTCTATCTGTATATGACCGTAAGCTTGAACCGCATCTACATGGAATACAATTCCATGTTGTCCCGCAATCTGTCCCACTTCATGGATCGGCTGAATTACGCCTACCTCATTGTTGGCATACATCATGCTGATCAAAAAAGTATCCGGCCGGATCGCAGCCTCTATATCGGCTGGATTGACGCGCCCAAAGCTCTTGACTGGCACATAGGTCACTTCGTATCCCGCTTTTTCGAGTTCAGCACAAGCATGAAGCACCGCATGATGCTCAATGGCTGTCGTAATGATATGGCCAGAAGTGCGGCCATCTGCCGTAGCAGTCCCGAACAGGGCCAGATTATCGCTTTCTGTCCCTCCGCTAGTAAATATGATTTCTTCGGGCTTGCAGCCCAAAGAGGCCGCAACGGCATCCCGCGCAGCACTGACGGTGCGCTTGGCATCCCGGCCAAAGGCATGAACGCTTGAAGCGTTGCCGAATTGGCCGGTCATGATGTCCATCATAGTCTGCGCAACCTCAGGATGCATAGGAGTCGATGCGGCATGATCCAGATAAATTCTGTTCATGTCAATTCACCTCAAATGTAAAACATGTAGTTATCCAATTCATCATGTTCCTGGTATGTGATCAAGTCCTTGAGCGTAGTGGAATCCAGCACTTCTGCAATACTGTCACGAATCCGCAGCCATAGCTGACGCTTCGCCGGGTCGTCCTCTTCAGTGAAATCTACCGGAGAAATCGGACCTTCCAGTACACGAATAATGTCTCCTGCCGTTACCCCTGCCGGTTCACCCGCCAGAATATAACCGCCGTAAGCACCACGGATACTTTTTACCAAACCTGCATTGCGCAAAGGCGCAATAAGCTGCTCCAGATAATGCTCGGAGAGCTGATTCTTCTCGGCTATACTTTTCAAAGACGTCGGACCTTCGCCAAACCTGGCTGCAAGTTCCATCATAATCGTCAGGCCGTAGCGGCCTTTTGTTGATATTTTCAATTGTGCCACCTCACTTATAGTAACAATTCCGTTAAACACGCGGAATAACTGGTGTTATATACCTCTCTATTCCGATCTTAACCCTCAGCTTATGTTAACATATTAGGGCAGGTAAAGGGAAACATAACGGTAACAATCTTAAAAAAAGTTGTTTTCAGGCGATTTGGAACGGCTTTGGCCCATTTTATGGAGCTTTCTCCCATCGTTCTCCGTGTCGTTGGATCGTCCAGCCATCGTAACTTATTATCGTTTATGTTACAATAGGAGGGTTCTACAACAATTTTGAAAGAATTGGGTGATGACCATGGCTAAAGCCAATCATGAAACCCGTGTCGTCGTCGGCATGTCCGGGGGCGTCGACTCATCCGTTACCGCGCTGCTGCTAAAGGAGCAGGGCTATGACGTAATCGGCATCTTCATGAAAAACTGGGATGACACGGATGAATTTGGCCGCTGTACGGCTGAGGAGGATGCGGAGGATGTACGCCGTGTCTGTGAGCAGATCGACATTCCTTACTATACCGTCAATTTTGAAAAAGAATACTTCGATAAAGTATTCTCGTATTTTCTTGATGAATATAAGGCTGGACGTACTCCAAACCCCGATGTCATGTGCAACCGTGAAATTAAATTTGGCGAATTTCTCAATAAAGCGCTGGATTTGGGCGCGGATTATGTTGCTACAGGACATTACGCTCGGGTTGTGGAAGAAGACGGCCGTTTCACCTTGCTGCGGGGCGTGGACAGCAACAAGGATCAGACCTACTTCCTGAATGCATTGAGCCAAAAACAATTGTCTCGGACTATGTTCCCCATCGGTCATTTGCCGAAACCGGAAGTCCGCAAAATTGCGGAAGCCGCAGGATTGTATACGGCCAAGAAGAAGGACAGCACAGGCGTATGCTTCATCGGCGAGCGTAATTTCAAGGAGTTTTTGAGCGGGTATCTGCCTGCTAAAGGCGGAGACATGGTGGATATTGCTACAGGTGAAGTCAAAGGACGCCACGATGGTCTGATGTACTATACACTCGGCCAACGGCAAGGCTTGGGCATAGGCGGTTCCGGTTCAGGCGAACCGTGGTTCGTAGCCGACAAGGATCTGGAGCGGAACATTTTGTATGTGGTACAGGGCGACCGTCACCACAGCTTGTATTCCACCAGTCTAATTGCAACCGACGTGAACTGGATTGAAGGCGCGGATACGCGTCCGTCCGGCGAATTCCGTTGCGCAGCCAAGTTCCGTTATCGCCAGCCTGACCAGCAAGTGACTTTACAATGGCTTGAGGATGGAACTGTACACGTCGTATTCGACGTACATCAAAAGGCCATTACGCCTGGACAAGCTGTCGTATTTTACGATGGCGAACGGTGTCTGGGCGGCGGAACCATTGACAAGGTTGAAAAGCTCCAGCCTGAAACGGTTTAAAATGAACGCCCGTTTCGCGTTGGCATAAGTATTTAAAAAGAAGGCGTCTCTCCTATTTGTGGAGGGATGTCTTTTTTATGAAAAGATGCTCTTTTCTCCATTTGGGTATATGATGTAGACAAGATATCAATCAGCTCCTCATCTAGTCTCATTAAACCTCAAAAAACCTTATTGTATCAATGCTTTTCGCTCACTACTTTTCATCTAGTCACATCAAATCTCGTTGGATTTTATCAATTTTTTGATGTTTCGTGACCAGCGTGTGACCACTACAACAATAAAAAAAGAACACATTCGGCAAAATTGATTGCTTAGTGTGTTCTTTTTTTATGCATTATTTATTCATTAGCGCAATATGAGGATTCGATTATGTATTTTGCAAAAAGTGGCTTTGCTACTCTTAACTGTTTACCTACTTTCATCACTGGGAAATTGCCAGAATTTAATTCGTTGTAGGCTGCTGACTGACCTACCATAAGTATTTCCTGAATGTGGGTTACGTCTAGTAATGGTGGATATGATCCTAAAACTTTCAACATTTTTTCTTCCATATGTATTAACTTCCTCCTGTTTCAGTTCTGCTTATTTGTATATCTATTGAAAATCCTATATTCTCGTTCTAAGCCTTCTCAACTTGCTACCTACTCCAACTACTCCCTAACCGTAAACACGCTTTAAAATCACTTCTAGCTCGTCTGAGCAGTAATAATTGTCTAGAAACGTCCTAACAACTTCATATGGATAATCTTCATCCATTATGGCTGTCATAATGAATTTTTTTGGCTCTATATGTATTCCATCTGTACTCAATTGACCTGCTACAATAGCATATTCGTTTATAAGGTCTTGCAGAGTTGTCTGTCTACTCAAATTATCTGCCTCCATGTAAAATATTGATTTTATAAACTATCCGTTGAAAACTAACCAGAGGAATCCATACATTAAAGCGATTAGTCCTATAATACCGGACAAGCAAAAAAGTAAAAGTATAAGAACAAATTTTTTACCTTCCATAATAACCACCTCATTAAAGAATATAAAACGGGTTGAAGAAGTCGGCTACTTCATTTCATCTAATCTACAAACCGCCTCTATGGTAAGTCTATGCTGCTGCATGGGAAACGTAAAGATGAGTCCCCAAATTAATTTTAGCGCTATAATCCCCATAGATTTATCTATGAATAACAGTTATTGTCCTTCCCCTTACAAATACCCTTTCCAAAACAAAACATTCCGATTTTCTATATATTCATGTACAGCAAAACACAGGAAATCAGCTTCCACATCTTTTTGCTACTTATGCAACTATAACGATTTGAAAACTCCCCTTATCGGTTCGTGTTCAAATATTTACCCCACAGCATACGCTATGTTGTTCAACTCATACACTGTGAACCTCATTCAAATCAAACGACTCAGATAATTAAACCAATTTTTACATCTCGGCAATCTCCCCATTGTAATCAAAAGTTTGATTGAAAAATAGCCGAATAGGGCATGTTTTTGACTATAACTCATAAAAATAAATGTGCAAAAAACATAGATAAACATTGAGTTTTTTATCAATCTCCCCATTTTTCTATATATTATATATAGGGAGATTGGATAGATTAATATCTGATCAAGTTCAAGAATCCAAATTACAGACAGTCACTTGTGACTGGATGACGGAACGGAATAATTGCTTGCAATTTTTTGTGACGCTTCTTTTGAACTTGCTGTTTACTCCTAAAGAAAGGGAAACTCTCTCACCATCTCGACAAAACACTTCGCTACGCTTCGTAGACGTTTCATCGACCTGCCGCCGTTTCCCTCTTGCCTACGGCAATTCACCCTATGCGGCTCAATTTGTGAAACTTACCTTTATATGTATCAGAAAGTTTCTTCGTTTGTAAGCACCTTCCACAAAAATGATGCAAAGAAAGTCAAAAAACACTTATAAACATTGATGTTTTGCTAGTAGCCAAAAAGTTTTATTGTAGTTTGGATTGATATCTCCATTTTCTAAAACTCTTCTTTGATCTCTATTTTTACCTCTAATGTTGTAAGACATATTATCTTCATAAAATATTCATTAATTGTCCTGTAGCTCTTTAATCTCCTACCTCTTCCATCATGTAAATCAACTTTTTTAATTAACTCTGCTTGAACGTTTTCCTACAATTGTATCTAAGTAATCAGTAATATCAGCCTTTTCATATGTATCATCCAATATTGTATATGTATTTTGTTGGAGCTTCATTCTTATGTAGTTCATGTAACCATTTTCTTCACTGACTACTTGTTCAAAAAACTGCTTGTCGTAGATTTCTTTAAAGAACATCAAATCATTGATTGCTTTATCATATCCAACTTCATTGTTTACTTGACGATCATATACAATACGATTAGGCTGTTTCCTGTACTTCTCCACATAGGATGATGTGCCATGTTCTTGTAGGTAAAGAGCTGGTTCTATTTGTCTATCACAGTCTCTAATCAGCTTGTTCAACATTTTATTGGATATATTTTTAATGATTACAGTGACTTTGTCTGATTTGTCGATGATTCGTTTTCGTCCCAGACATTGAATCAGAACATCCATATCCGTAATATCAGCAACTATGTATTTGATTTGTTTGTCTCTCAGATTGATACCATTGTCTAGGGTGGATGTGCTAAATACAAACTGTTCATCAAATTTTTCATCAATCAGCATCTTACTTACTTGTTCTTTGTTAATGACATTGCATCTATAGAAATATAGACTACTCCCGTTGTTTTTATCTATTCCTCAAAAAAGCATACAACAAATAAACTTTAAATCTTGATTAGACAAATCAGCTTGACATTATGCTCCACATCATAAAATCAATTTCATTCGCCTAAATAGACTTATAGTCCTGTCATAATTTCGAGCAAATTAAATAATACTCACGCAACCAGGCGTGAACGTCGACAACGATAAAATTATCTTAAACGAAAGATAACCCCATCTATGAAAGTATTATAATTTGGATTGTCAAAGATCGAATAAATTCAAGAGACAGACTTCACCCTAGGAAGTCGCGTCTCCTTAACACTCCCTCCGTTTTCACATTGTATTTTATTTACTCAAATTACTTACTGGGTATTACTTTTAATTTAGTTACTCATTTCTGCTTTTGAAACAAAATCAAAATTATATGTATAGTCTTTGTAATTGTTCAACCAGTATTTAATAAAACCACCTTGTTTTCCCTTTCATTTTATTATTTTTTCTCTATTAATATTCCATTATATCATATATTATACCAAAATCAACCCCTTTTTTTATTTATTTTTCAGCCATGCTTATTTGTAGTCGCTGAAATATGCATATATAAAGGAAGCGAAAAATTCGACTCACTATTATTTAGTCTAATTGATCCTACTCTACTATTCATATTCCCCAATTGCGTCTGCTACATCCTTGATTGTTCGGGCAAAACGATTTGTACATAAAGGAGCCTCCGCAATTATACGGACACCCCAACACAAATAAAGGGGAACGAAATTTCGTGACTCCTAGTTTGAAGTAAGGTGTATGCAAATACCATCCCCCTTTAAGCGGATAGGACAACGTAAAGAGGCTCACTCCCATTTTTATTGTTAAAGGAGCAAGCTTCGAGGATTAATTGTTTTCTGAATCTTCATTCCATAATTTATCAAACTCTTCGTCCGTCAATCCATCCTCTTTTGTATGAGGAGCATAATAATGTCCATTAGGATCAATAAGATATTTAACCTGCGCCTCTTCATCAGAGATCACAATGGTATACTCATCATCTGCTTCGAATATGGTTGGAATTATACTTACAATTACAAGCCAGACTGGAAGATTGGAATCGTCAAACTGATTATAAAATTTTGCAGTACGTTCCTTTGTACCGTCTATTGTTCCAGAAAGGTTATACTTCTCCTTGTAGTTCTCAGCTATTTGCATAGCTTGTTCTGCTGTGAGATGTTTGTTTATCTTTTCACTCATTATTTTCAAAACCTTTCCAGCCCGGTGGAGGCCATTCCCCGTTTCTTAATTTATAGATATATTTTTGCGAAAAGAGAATTTCACCATCATTAAATAGCTCTTTGTTTTTCATGATTTCATTATAAACGAATTCTTCTCTCTCAAGAGTGCTTTGTTGTAAATAGTTATCCTTCCCTAGTTCCTTCCACTGTTTGGCATGATAGGACTCATGAATTGCACTCAAATTTGTCGGTTCTTTTCTCAAAACTATTTCTCCTGTAGCTGGATTAAAACCAGCCGCAGCACTTTCAGGCAAAATTTTATCTTTCTTATCAATCAAAATCTTTATATCTAGTGCATCCATTTCTTTTTTAAATGACTTCATTTCACTCACATTCATAATTCTGTGTCCAGTTGGCGTTACCTTCCTCTGACCACTTACAGGCATCTCTTCCCACGATTTCAAATCTAAGTCATGGCCTTTGGGAAATGGTCTTACCTCACCATTAAACTTTATTGTATTACCAATCCCAAGCTTGGGTTTGATTACTGAGCTGACTCCTCCAAGTAATCCTGCTGTACCGATCATATTAGCCCAGTGTTCCTTTGACCATGCATTGGTAGGATTAAAGGCCCCCTGAATCATACCCGTTACTCCAAATGTACCGAAATTGAGCATGTCATTCCATGAATCGTTTTGTTTAGCTGCTCGTTCCATATATCCTTGATACATTCCTTTTGGAATACCATACGACATATAATCTAGGAAGCTCCAGACTGAATCGAATTTTTTCTCATAGCGTTCTGAATTAGCGGCTACAAAATCCTGACCCAATTCTGTTAAGCTATCTACTGATTTCTGGAACGCATTCCGTGTATCTGGAGCAGGAACAGCACATGAATTCGGTGGAGGTGGTACACAACTTGCGTCAATGTTACCTGCTTCCATCAGATCAGCTAATCTAAATTTATCCGCATGATGGCGTAGTTCTTTAGAAATGGAGTCCGTAAGTGTAACAAAGTCATTCATATTCTTCTGAGATGTTTGGAAACTGTAGTAAAAGCGCTGTTTGGTTGTACCGTCCCACAATTGCCCCATAGATGAAATTTGTTGTACTAAATTGCTATTCATTTGTGTTACTAATAGTTGTGCCTGTTCGAATTGCTTGGAGATAGTCATAAGCTGTTCGGGTGTCACTTTAATGGTTATCATAATATACCTCTGTTTGAGTTCGTTATGACATAATAACACAATTCAAATTTATGGAAAATAACCTTAATTCCTAATTGTTATAAGAAGGATTAACCTTTCTACCTACGTCTAAAGGCCTTATAGTGCGTAACGACAACCATATCCTGCAACTCAGGAATGAGAGTTAGAAGTTTTTTGTAATTTCTTAGTTGCTGCGTAGTTATGTTCAAATCGTTGGCAATATCCTCTTGGGTTTTTTGCTGACCAAAATTATTTTGCTCAGCACTTTTATCTGTGTATTGATTGCTTCCATCGCTGGCACTCCCATCCCTCACACCATAAATCATTTCTAGCTCAACATTACATTTAGCAAGCTCCAGCCAAACATAAAAAAAGGCTAGACGGATAATCCCATCTAACCTTCTTGAGAATAGTTGATTTTCTAGGTTCTACTGTGATTGACTCTTAGGACAATCTTTAATAGCTTAAATCTCACCGTGATGTGTTGGTTGATAAGTAGTTCCTTTATCTTGAAAATGTAAAGGCGCGATCACTACTGCTACTAGCATAAAACTGGATACTAATAAGGTTAGAATTACTTTACGTTTCATCTTCATCCACCTCATTAATCAAATTTCTGTATGCCCCCTTCGTCTCAGATGATGCATACTCCTGATAGGAATCATACAGCTTTACACATTTAATTATATACGATTTATTATTGATTAATGTAGACTTTTCCAAACAACTTAACAAAAAAGTAAATCCATCTGCAAAATTACTTTTGTTAAAGTAGTAAACCGCTAATTCCTTTGAAAAATGTATATATCGTCCCGTTATGAATCGCTGAGTATAAAAGCTTTCGACGTTTTGTTCCTCTAAGTAAGATGAAATGTCCACTTCGAACTGTTTTAGAATATCATCTACGTCAAAATGATATTGGTTAGCTGCCTCAACGATAATATCAAGTGCAGGAAGAACCTCTTCTTTTCTTGAAGAAATGTAATCTACATAATCGGGAAGCACGTTTACTTCACCTGCAAGAAGCCTATTCACATAGGTATTGGCGTTTGCCCACTCCTTAAATTGATTTCTCCATTTTAGGGTTGTTTCATCCTTTTCTTCCACCCAGCTTAAATCGGCATATTTCTGGATATGCTGGAGTCCTGTTTCATAATCTTTCTTAGCATCGCACACTTCAGCACGAATTAAATGTGAAAATGCCCAGTATACAAATGGAGGGTAAAACGATTTCTTTGTATGTTCGCTCTTTGCATGATGTTGTTGGTCGATTTTGTATTGTATTTCAGCTTTATTTCCCAAAGTTGTAGCAAACTTATGGGCCTTATCCCACTTACGCAATGAACGACAGGCATTCACTAAATCCCTTAACGCATCTAACTGATCCGCTTCATCCAAGCGCTCAACGTAAGTTTGAAACTGAACTACCGCATCATAGTTTTCCTCTTGATCATCACCTTGTTTTGCCACAAATATACGATATTGACATAGTGCCAAGCGCCCCGAGTACTGCTTATTCTCAGTGAGCGCCACGTTTTCATAAAGTATAGCCGCCGCTTCATACAAACCGTCTTCAAAAAATTGTTCAGCCAGTTCAAATAATGGAGTAGCATAGCTTAACTTATCCAATAACATATTCACGACTTGCTGAATACAATCCAATTTATTCAACTTTGCACAACTTTCCAGATAGGGACTCATTCTACGCCAGTTGGGGCTAGTATCAGCCAAACATTCGGGGATATAACGCTCATAATAATACCCGACGGGGTGTCCCATCGCTTCTGTAATTCGGTCTAACTGATAGACTGAAAACTTACGGTTTCCATTAACAAGGCCGCTAACAGTTCCGGTATTCATTTTTGATTTCCTAGATAGATCGCTAATGTTTATATCATGTTCGTTCATGTACTTAATCAGTTCTGCGAGTATCGTGGTTGTATTGGACAAAATAAACCACCCCTTTAAAGGAAACTTATTAGGATATCAACTCATTAAAAAAAGACTATCGCAATCCAATGATTGAATAGAATTACCACAATGTATTATACCATCTTTTGGAACAAAATCATATACCTTTCATATTTGTACTCACGATACCTTTTTGGATTGTTTATAAAGATTTCTTGATTAAGGGTATCATCATTTTGCCAAGCGACTTGTTCTTTACTTGATAATCTATAGTAGAAAATAGCGGTACTACTCAAGCCATACAAAGTTACCTGATTGAACATTGATACTCATTTTCCTTTGTGTATTATCAGTAGATTTAGCTCAAAATTGATGTATGTAACAGTCGAACAACCGTCCACAATTTGCGTATTTGAATCGAGTCAAAATTCAGCCTAAGTCGGGAAGTAGAAGTGCTAGGGGTATTTCTGGAAATTAAAGTGTTGCTTTTGATGTAAAATACCCCCCCACCGTATTTATTGTACCTGCTAATATTGATCAGCAGACGCATAAATAGCCTAAACATGATCATCTAGGCTTACAAGAGTGTACATAGTCTACACATGATTATTATTTTATCCTGCTTGTTGCTGCTGTTCATATTCTTTAACTCTACGATAGAATGTATTAGGCTTCATATCTACACGCTTCATTGCTTCAACCGCTGTTATGCTGCCTTCCTTCCATTTCTCATATACCGCAATGAAGTAATCACTTATCTCCAAGGGGTAATGAATCGTATAAAAAAGAAAGAAAAGAATGGAAAGCCATATGCAGATTCATATGTTCAAAGGATTTTCAATATTATGGTGTACAGTTTGAATTATGCAGTTAAAAATGATTTGATAAAAGAAAGTCCAATAAAGAAATTAGATAGACCTAAAGTTATAAAAAGAAAATTGAATGTTTGGGATGTCGATCAAATACGCAGATTTTTGAGTTCCTTTGAAAATCATAGACATCACATCGTCTATTTCTTGGCAATACACACTGGTATGAGACAAGGTGAAATACTCGGTCTACCTTGGAGGAATATTGACTACAGGAATAAATGTATTATGGTTACTCAAACATTAGAGAGCGATGCAAAGAGGATTAAGGAAGGAGCCAAGACTACATCAAGTGTTCGTTCGATTGATATATCAGACGAAGTAATTGAAATGTTGCAGAAGCAACATGAAAGAGTCATTATGGAAAAAGAATTAGCTAGAGAAATGTATGTAGATAATGATTTAGTCTGTTGCACAAATATTGGAAAGCAAGTTTTCCCAAACACAATTACAAGGCTGATGAAAAGAAAGATAGAAGAATTGGAACTACCATCTATTCGATTTCACGATCTTAGACATACCTCTGCTTCGTTGATGCTGTCCATTGGGATACATCCAAAAGTTGTTTCTGAAAGATTGGGACATCGTAGTGTAACTATAACTTTGGATACTTATTCGCATTTGTTAAAAAATATGCAGTCAGATGCAGCAGTAGGATTGAGCAATTTACTGAGTAAAAAAGAAGTATCTGATCCACTAGAAATTGAAGAAAAATTCTGTGACCAAAAGCGTGACCAGAAAGTCGAAAATGTAGCAGTTTAGACCAAGAAAAGCAAAGATACATAAGGAATTTTTGATAACAATCCCATTTGGGTATATGATGTAGACAAGATATCATACTTCAATTGAAAAGGAGCGCGCCTCTATGTCTGATTCATTAGGAATGCTGACGCCGGGTAAGAAAGTTTCTTTGAAAGAGTGGGACCCCAAGGATACGAAGGATATCAAAAATAAAGAAGAAATTCAGCAGGAAACAGATCAATTGAAGGAACGTTTCGCGGTATTACAAAGCAAATTATTTACGGAAAAGAAGCAGGCGGTTTTGTTTGTATTCCAAGGTATGGATTGCAGCGGGAAAGATGGCGTCATCAAGCAGGTATTTTCCAATCTCAATCCGGCGGGTGTGACTGTCCACAGTTTTAAATCGCCTACAGCCGAAGAATTAAGTCACGACTTCCTGTGGCGTGCCCACAACGTAACTCCGGGGCGGGGATATATCGCGGCGTTCAACCGTTCTTATTATGAGGATGTACTGATTACACGTGTTCACGGTCAGGTATCCGACAAGCAGGCCAAACGAAATATTAAACATATCAAACATTTTGAACAACTGCTGCTGGATAGCGGTGTAAAGATCGTGAAAATCTTTTTACATATTTCAAAGCAATTCCAGCTGGAGAAGCTGATCGACCGGATTGAAAAGCCGCATAAAAACTGGAAACTTGATCCGAGTGATTTGCAGGAACGTAAATTTTGGAAGCAATATACTCAATACTATGAGGACGTGCTGGAGCTAAGTGCAACCAAACAGGCTCCTTGGTATGTCGTCTCTTCGGATAACCGTTGGTACAGGGATTATACCGTGCTGCGCATTGCCGTCCAAACGCTGGAGGAAATGAAGCTGTCCGATCCTGAACCAAGACCGGAACTGGAATCCCTTTTGCCTGAGCTGTATAAAGAACGGGATAAAAAATAGCTTCGCAGGCACAGCACTCCATCATATGTTCGTTAACACACCAAATAAAAAAGCTTCCGAAACCTTACTCAAGGCTGAAAAGCCGGGGGTAGGGATTCTGGAGGCTTTTATTGCGTCAACTAACCCCATACCCTACAGCCGCAGCTACAACCCCTACCACCACCGAAGACAGCACATACACAGCCGTACGCCGATATTCTTTGCGCTCCATCAGTTGGAGAGATTCATACCCGAATGTTGAAAAGGTGGTATAGCCACCACAAAAGCCTGTTCCTAACAGCATCCAGAGTACAGGAGACAGATTGTGCTGCGTAAATTCGCCGTACAGCCAGCCGAGTAGCAATGAACCGCTGATGTTAATGATCCATGTTCCCCAAGGAAATGCGGTGCCAAACCTTTTTCCAACCAACATGCCAAGCCCGTATCTCGCCAATGTACCGACCATTCCACCTGCCGCCGCCCACCAGATCACAAGCTTCCCTCCTTGGGGGCAGCTTGTGTCATTTTCGTGCCCAGACGAATACCTGTCCATGTTAAAAACAGACCTCCACATACACTGAGCAACAGATACAGCACAGCCGTAAGCGCACGATCATGAACCGTCAGGCGCACGGCATCCACTGCAAAGGTGGAAAAGGTTGTAAAGCCCCCAGTAAAGCCTGTTCCGATGGCAAGTCGCCAGCGAGGCTTGATCCGCCACGACCGCAAAGTTACCGTAAAGAACCAGCCGAGAAACAGACAACCGATCCAATTGATTAACAGCACACCAAGTGGAAAATCAGCCCCTGCCGCAGGCAGCAATGATTGCACGCCGTAACGGGCAGAGGTTCCGAGCGCTCCTCCTGCCCCGACGAATAGCACGTCTTTCATCTTTATATCCCCTTCTTCATTCTTGCAGTATTCATGGTGTAACCATAACAGTGGCTAAACCTTATCTTACACATTACGTATATCCGTCTGCTACATATATTTTACGACTGTGAATCCCGCCACTGCTGGTTTTGTCTGATTTTCGACTCATTCCCCTGCTCTGTAGCCTGGTAGAAGGTCCGGTCTGCTATAGAATCGGGCAAATATTGCTGTTTCACATAATGATTCGGATAATTGTGCGGATATTGATAGCCGACATGACCGAGCTTCTCCGAGCCTTTGTAATGTGCGTCGCGCAAATGAAGTGGCACCTCAGCGGATTTGATGTCGTCCATAGCCGACATTGCCCGTGAAATCGCCGTATATACGGCATTCGATTTTGGGCTCTCCACGGCGAACAAAATAGCCTGCGCGATGTTCAGCTTGGCCTCCGGCCAGCCGTTATTGCGATAAGCTTCAAGCGCACTCACTGCCTGCACCAGCGCCTGTGGATTTGCCAGGCCAATATCCTCACTGCTCGCTGCGATGAGGCGGCGGAGAAAGGTCATCGGGTCCATGCCGAGCTTCTCTACGGCGTACAGGAACCAGAACAGCGCCGCGTCGCTGGAGCCGCGAATGCTTTTATGAAAGGCGGACAGCACGTCATACTGCGTAGACTCGTCTGCCTTGACAATCGGGCGGCGAATGGATTCCTCCGCGACTTCTAACGTCACGTGAATCGTGCCGTCTGCCAGCGGAGGCGTCGTGAGCGCCGCCAGTTCCAACGCGTTCAAGGCGCGGCGGATATCGCCGTTCGCCATGGACGCGATGTGACCCAGCGCAGCTTCGTCCACCTGAAGCTGCATATAGCCGAGCCCCTTGTCCGCATCAGCCAAGGCACGGCGCATGGCTGCCAGCGAATGCTCCTGCGTCAGCGATTCGAGCTGAAATAACGTAGAACGGCTCAGCAAGGCGCCGTTCACATAGTGAAAGGGGTTTTCAGTCGTGGCGCCGATAAACACGATCGTACCCTTTTCCACCGCAGGCAGCAGTGCATCCTGGCGTGAACTGTTGAAACGATGAACCTCATCGAGAAACAGGATGGTCTTTTTGCCGTACATCGATTTATTCGTTTGTGCGCGGTCAATGACTTCCCTCACGTCCTTCACAGACGCTTCCACTGCATTCAGGCGGACAAATTCGCCTTGCGTGTGTTGTGAAATGATATGCGCCAGTGTCGTCTTGCCACATCCCGGCGGCCCGTACAGGAGGATCGAAGAAACCTGATCTGCCTCTATAGCTCTTCGCAGCAGCTTGCCCGGACCGACGACATGCTCCTGTCCAATATATTCATCCAACGAAGTCGGACGCAGTCGGTCAGCAAGCAGCCGATTGCTTGGCGTCGAATCCTGGGAATATGAAAATAAGTCCATTTCATTCACTTCCTTATGGTGATATGGGAGAACACTCTACCCCTGCGGGTCCATTTCCATCCCGTTCGCCCATGCGGTTGAAAATCCTGAAATTTCAAGCGATCTATCTTCCCTAAAACGGTATGAACCGCCTTTTATTCTACCATACCCGCAGACAAGTTGCAGATAGCACGGTCACGGCATGGCTATATACTTCCATACCTGTAACCTGGCAAGCAAAAGAAAGAACAGCCGGACGAAAGATGAATTTCGTGGCTGTTCTTATGCTGGTAGATTTCCCTTACTTCAACTGTTCCTGTACATAACTCGGAAGTGCACCCTCATGTAACAGCCATAGCTCATGCAGCGCACGGGTACAGCCCACATACAGCAGCTTGGCGTCCCATTCCAGCTCTCCATAATGTTCTTGGTCGGCATCCGCCACAATAACTGCGTCGAACTCCAGCCCTTTGGACAGGTACACAGGCAGAACGGACAAGCCGCCTTCGTATTGCTTTTTACCGCCGTCAATCAGATTTACATCTAACCCTGCATTCGTAAAAACCTCATGCAGCTCCACAGCCTCCTTCAGGGTACGCGTCAGCACAGATACAGTGCGGTATTCCTTGGAAGAAAGCTCTTGCAGAGCGGTCAGCAAACTCTGTTCACGCCCCGATGTACCATATGGCAGTGTACGCACCGGATCGCCGCTACGGAATACCGGAACTGCCGTAATGCCGCCGCGAACCCCCTGCTCCAAAATCGTATTTGCAAACTCTATAATTTCCAGCGTTGATCTGTAGCTGCGGGTAAGTGCAAAATATCCTGTATGTTCCGGCGCAAAAAGAGAACTCATTTCCTCCCACGCATGTACGCCACGGTATTCGTGAATACCCTGCGACAGATCACCCAATATCGTGAAGGAATGCCCTTTAACGAACAAATCCAGCAATGCGATATGAAAAGGTGAAAAATCCTGCGCTTCATCAATGACCACATGGTCAAAACGTTGAGACGATTCTACCTCATGAATCAGCACGTGAAGATATACCAAGGCCGTCAAATCCTCTTCGCGGATAACCTGTTTACGCAGGTCCGACTGTGTAGTCTTAAAAATAGCAGCAGGCAAAGAAGCCTTCAGCTCCGCAGCCGTGTCTGCGGGTAATCCTTTAGCTGCCTGAAAAAGTTGCTTGTAAAGCGTCAGCGCGTCGTATTGGGGCCATTTTTTAGCATATGCCTTTTCCCGGGGTCCCGCTTTTTTCTTGCGTTCCTTGAGCGCAGCCGCTGAGGGCGACTTTTTCAGCTCCATTTCAATCCAGCGATGGACTCTTGCAAGCACACGCTCCTTCCGCTTCGCAAGCGGATAAGGCTTGTATTCCTCATTGAACCAGTTCAAAATCTCGGCTCGCGGGAGCAGCGCCCCATCCCAAGGTGAAAAATCGCCCTCCGGCACCGAGACAGGCTCCAGCCGTTCCACAAAAGCTTGAAGCAGCTTCATGAAGTGAATCGAACCTTTGAATCGTCCTGGCGTCTCATCCATTGGTTCCGTTCTCAGGCTACCGCCCTCAAACCAATAAGCTAACGTTTCAGCAGGATCAGCTATAGGTAAATCCAGCCCCAACAAATGAAGCGCCCAGTCCGCAAATGTACTTTGCTGAATATTTCCGACCCCCAACTCTGGAAGTACATCTGAAATATAATCGAGAAACATATGATTCGGTGCAAAAATAACCATCTTGTCCGCCGATACTTGCTCCTTGTATTGATACAGCAAAAATGCGAGACGATGCAGCGCTACCGTCGTCTTGCCACTACCCGCTACCCCCTGAATAACGAGGGCTGTATTTTTAGCAGCACGGATGATCTGATCCTGCTCTGCCTGAATCGTAGATACGATATCCCGCAATCGGTTATCCTTGTTCTCTCCCAGACGATAGACGAGAAATTCATCGGAAACCGCAGGCTCGTCGCTTTCACGGTTGTACGTATCTGCTACCCGTTCCAGTATTCTTTTACGAATGACAACGTTGCGCTTTAGATACACCAAGCCCTCAATCGTTCCCTCAGGAGCTTCGTAGGACGCGGTTTCTTCACCGCCTGTAAAAGAATAAAACAAGCTGGCAATCGGCGCGCGCCAATCAATCACAAGCGGATACGCAGACGCTTCCTCGCGCTCCACTCCGATTTTGCCGATGTAGAGCGGCTTACGCTGTCCCCTGCCACGTTCGTCAAAATCCATACGTCCGAAATAAGGCTCCTGCGCACTTTTTGCCAAAGCCTGACGTTTTTCCTCCCGCCCGGATTCCAGCACCTGCTCCGTAAAATCATGTCCCGTGTACACCGGCGTATTGCGAAGCCGTTCCAATCTGCGATCAATTTCCTCCATAGCAAGCGACAGCCTGTGCTGTTCTTCTTGATAGGCACTTTGAAACCCGTTCTCCATTTCAGTTACCTCCTAAGAATACCAAGTCTCGATTTCTGCATCCCATTCACTTGCTCCGACACAAAAAAAGGAAAGTAAGCGTAACACATTAAACCCCAAAAATCCAACCTTATTTCCTAATACGCCCATTTCCATGTACAAAAAAACCGTCCTGCTCTCATTTCAAGACGGCCCTCCAGTTCACATATGAACACGCCCAGTAATATAACCCAACCGCTTCTAACCAAATCCCCAAATTCACTTCAAACCACTTCTTCCACTCATACATCTGTTCTTATGCTCTTGATCTTAGCTCTTGATCTTAGCCCTTGAACTTCCCTTGCTCTCCACCCAAGTATGGACCCTTGCGGCACCAGCGAAGCGGGTGATTTGAATCCGAAGAAGTGGAGCGTTCGCCTTTGCCTCTGAATTCCAACCTTCTGGTCTTATTACAATCAGAGGAATTCAGAGGCAACAGCGATCGGAGGATCAAATCACACGCGAAGCGGCCTCTAACGCGCTCCTACTCCTACTTCCACAAACTGCTTCTGAGCCAGCTCACGGTACACCTCATGGGACTCAATCAGCTCCGCGTGGGTTCCTGCACCAGTCACCTTACCCTTGTCCAACACGATGATCTGATCGGAATGAACCACAGTAGACAAACGGTGAGCGATAACAATCGTCGTACGACCTTCCATCAGATTCGCCAGCGCTTTCTGCACCTCATGCTCGGATGAACTGTCCAGGCTGGATGTAGCCTCGTCCAGCATAAGAATATCCGGGCTACGTAGAAGCGCACGAGCAATGGCAATCCGTTGACGTTGCCCGCCGGAGAGCTTCATCCCCCGTTCACCCACTTCAGTCTCATAGCCTTGCGGTAAATCCATAATAAATGCATCCGCATACGCCATCGTGGCTGCCTGTCTCACTTCCTCCAGATCAGCTTCCCGTCCCAAGCCATACGTGATATTATCTCTGACCGTTCCGGTCATCATCGAGCTTTCCTGCGACACATAGCCGATTTTGGAGCGCCAGGAGGATAATGTATACAACGATATCGGTTCGTCTCCATAACGAATCTCTCCCGTATCCGGTACATAAAAACGCTCCAGCAACGAAAACAGAGTGGACTTGCCGCTTCCGCTCGGTCCAACAAATGCAGTTGTCCGGTTAGCCGGAATGACCAAACTGGCATGATGAAGAACCTCTTCACCTTCGGTATAGGAAAAGGTAACATCACGCAGCACGATATCCCTGCTCTCTTTTGTCGCTTCCTGCTTCAATTCCAGCGGTTCCTCTTCATGATCCAAAATAGTCTGAATTCGTTCCGTGGCGCCCACCACCTTTTGCAGACGTGAATACAAAGTCGTGAACTGGGCCATCGGTGTAATCACTTGAAACAGCAGCAAAATAAAAGCTACCAAATCCCCCGCGGTCAGCACGCCCGATGCGACTCGAACACCACCTACACCCAAAATAATAACCAGCACAGCGGTCAGCAAGAAAGTAGAGATAGGACCTACAAGGGCCAAAATACGGGACTCCTGCAAGCCAAAGCGGAACATCCGGTAAATACGATCCTCTCCGGCCTGTGCTTCCCTGCTTTCTGTCCCGTACGCCTTTACAAGCCTGATTTCTCCGATTACCTGACTCAGTACCGAGGTCAGATCAGCCATCTCATCCTGCTGCTTTTTGGATATACGGTACATTTTCCTGCCCACCGGAAATAAAATCAGCGCTGTTAACGGCACGATAGCCATGATAATAAGTGTCATAACCCAATCCAGATAAAACAACAAAGCGATACCGCCAATAATGGCAATCACGTTAGAAATCAGATTCACAAGATACTCCGTAATCAGGTTCATAATCAGGCTTGTATCATTGGTGACACGACTCATCGTATCCCCAGAACGATTACGGTCAAAATATGGAATGGGAAGAGACAAAATTTTATGCCATAAGCGTTTACGCAAATTAGCCACAATTTTGTGTCCGGCATAGTTCAACATATAAATGGAAACCGCTGAAGCCACAGCCTGAAGCACAAAGGCCCCTAGCAGGCCAAAAATGACCATACGGTTCAGTGAAGAAAAGGTCAAACCGTCGATCAGTCCCTTGGTCATCAGCGGTACAATTAAACCAGCAATCGTCTGAATCAAGGTCAGAATAAGGGCAATAATGAGAATGGCCTTGGGAGGGTGTGCGCTTGCAATCAATTTGATAAACCGGCCCATGCCAGCCTTATCGGGTTTTTTACCCGGCTTTTCCTTCATCCGGTCCTGCTGTTCATCTTGCTGTAGATTATGTTCCTTTTCCATAAACCATCAACCTCGCTTCCTGTCTGACCATTCTTGTCCAAACAACAACACCCGCGCTCTGCGCGGGTATGAATAGTACAGCCTAAATTTGAGTTTACTACACCAGAGAATGAAGCACAAAGTTAGCCACAAATAGCACGGAAATAATATACAATGCGACAGGCACTTCCTTGCCGCGCCCTGCTGCCAGTTTGGCTACGGGATATGTAATAAAACCAAATGCCATCCCGTCTACAATGCTATAAGTAAAAGGCATCATTACCATGATCAGAAATGCAGGAAACGCCTCGGTAAAATCACTAAAATCCATTTCACGCACATTTTGCACCATAAGACCGCCAATGATGATGAGCACGGGAGCAATGGCACTATCCGGAATGTAAGCTAGCAGCGGAATAAAAAAGAAGGTTGCCCCGAATAAAATGGCAGTTACCAGCGGCGTCGCTCCTGATCGACCTCCTGCTGCAATACCAGCCGTCGATTCCGCAGCCGCTACCGCCGGACTGCTCCCTAAAATACCGGCAAAAATATTGGTTACCGCCAACACTCGCAAGCTGTTCTTGAACGTATCCGGTCTTCCGATCATGTTGGTCTGCGCAGCAATCATCCCAATGTTTTCGAACAGAACAATGAGCAGTAGCAGAAAAACAGCGATCCAGAAGGCTACCGAAAGGATGCCTGAAAAGGATAGCTCGCCAAACAATTGCCCATACTGCCGCACTGTTTCAGAGGTTCGCACCCCGCTTGTTGGTTCTACAGCTCCCAGCACGTAAGCAAGCCCTGTTCCTGCCAAAATACTAATCAGCAGTCCTCCCTGAACGTTGCGCACAAACAGCACAATAGCGAGCAGCAATGTTACACAAGCCGTGATTACCTTCGGGTCATTAAAATGGCCGATCGCGACAAAAGTCGTTTGGTGAGCAATCACGATGCCGCTTTTTTGCAATCCGATAAAGGTCAAAAACAAACCAATTCCTACCGTAATTCCGTGCTGCAGATTATGGGGAATCGCCTGGCTAATCAGCTTGTACAAGGACGTAAATGCAACAACGGCGAATAGAATACCTGTAATGGTGACCACCATCAATGCTTCCTGCCAGCTCAGCTTCATAGAGTGTACGAGCGTATAAGTGAAAAAGGCATTAATCCCCATTCCTGGTACAACAACCATTGGGGACTTTCCGCCAAAGGCCATAAGCAAGCAGCCAATAATCGACGTCAGCAGTGTACCCAGCATTGCCCCTTGTAATGGAATCCCGGCATCTGCCAAAATGGTCGCATTGACCATTACAATATATACAACGGAAAAATAGGAAATGGCACCAGCAGCCACTTCCTTTTTCCAATGATGCTCGGGTTTGAAACCGAGACTTCTGGACCATAGTCCACCCTGCATACCAAAACCCTCCAGCAAGTTGTTCGATCTGTACCTACTAATTTCAGACTTACACGCCAGCGTTGTTTAACAAATCCTTGACAGCCACACTGACCATGATCAATCCTGCCACGGGAGGTACAAAAGCATTGCTCGCAGGCGGCTGCTTCGCCTTCCGGATTTCGGGTGCGTTCGCAGGTACGATTTTTTTCGTAATCTCTTCACGCGGCTTCATCGGCTCCTCATCGGAGTAAACAACTTTCACGCCTTTTGTAATGCCTTCCTTACGTAGCTTGGTGCGGATCACACGAGCAATCGGGTCCATTTTCGTCTGGGAGATATCTGCTACTTGAAAACGACTGGGGTCCATTTTATTGGCAGCGCCCATACTGGAGATCATCGGAATCCCCCGTTTCAGACATTCCTTGATCAAATGAATTTTGTAAATAATCGTATCCGAGGCATCCAGCACATAATCCAGATCGTACTTGAACAGCTCCTCATACGTTTCTTCCGTATAAAACATGTTCAGTGCAATCGCTTCACATTCAGGATTAATCAGCTTTACACGCTCTACCATCAGATCAGCCTTTTTTTGGCCTACCGTTGTCGTCAGCGCATGAATCTGGCGGTTAATATTGGTAATATCTACGACGTCCTTATCAATCAAAATGATGCGTCCAACACCCGTCCGCGCCAGCGCTTCCACTGCAATCGAACCGACACCGCCGATACCCAGCACAGCTACCGTGCTATTTTTCATAACCTCCAGACCCTCAGTCCCGATGGCCAGCTCTGTTCGTGAAAATTGATGCAGCATATGGTATATATCCTCCCTCACTGATTTAAACACTATGCTTGAACTCCGTGCATACAAACCACGAACCCATTATCCATAAGAGGGTAACGGGTTCATGGCATTTTATAAACTATTCACAGGCCCATGTAGGACACTTGTAAAATCAAACATTCGTCTTAAGCTTTAGGAGCAACTGGTTTCGGAGCAAGACGGATATGAAGCTGTTCCAATTGAGCTTGATCCACTTCGGACGGTGCATCCATCAGCAGGTCGGTCGCATTGGCTGTTTTCGGGAATGCAATCGTTTCACGCAGGTTTGTACGACCCGCAAGCAACATCACAAGACGGTCAAAACCGAAGGCAATACCACCATGTGGAGGCGTACCATATTCGAACGCATCCAACAGGTAGCCGAATTTTTCATTAGCTACTTCCGGCGACAGGCTGAGAGCGTTGAACATTTTCTCCTGAACATCACGTTTGTAAATCCGCATCGAGCCGCCGCCCACTTCGTAGCCGTTCAGCACGATATCGTAGGCTTGGGCACGAATTTGACCCGGGTCTGTTTCGAACAGGGCAAGGTCTTCGTCCTTTGGACGAGTGAACGGATGGTGTTCCGCCACATAACGTTTTTGTTCTTCATCGTAGCCGAGCAGCGGG
This sequence comes from Paenibacillus sp. PvR008, assembly GCA_040544055.1. GTDB lineage: Bacteria > Bacillota > Bacilli > Paenibacillales > Paenibacillaceae > Paenibacillus. Next base: position 10,571 of record JBEUOG010000013.1, on the reverse strand, counting down.
AAGTCTACAACCCATGCAAATTTGTATACGTTGTCGTCGATCAGACCCAGTTGACGGCCAATTTTCAGACGAAGCGCGCCCAATACATCAGCGACTACTTTTTTATTATCCGCAGAGAAGAGCAGCAAGTCGCCTTCTTCGGCTCCCGTACGCTCTCTCAGAGCTTCGATTTCTTCCGGTGTAAAGAATTTAACGATAGGTCCCTTGAATTCGCCTTCTTTCACTTGAATCCAAGCCAGACCTTTGGCACCGTAACGTGCAGCATAAGAACCCAGATCGTCAATATCCTTGCGGCTCCATGTGCCACAACCCTTAGCATTGAGAACTTTAACCTCGCCGCCTTTTTCAATTACGGAAGCAAATACCTTCACGCCGCTGCTTGCCACGATATCATTGACATGAATCAACTCAAGGCCAAAACGCAGATCCGGCTTGTCAGAACCGTATTTGTCCATCGCATCGGCATGTGTAATCCGTTGGAACGGAGTTTCCAGTTCTACACCAACCGTCTCTCTGAACAGCTTCACCATCAGTTGCTCCATCATTGGCAGCAAGTCATCCTGTTGCATGAAGGAGGTCTCGATGTCGACCTGTGTAAATTCAGGCTGGCGGTCAGCACGCAAATCTTCATCGCGGAAACAACGTGCAATTTGGTAGTAGCGTTCTACCCCACCCACCATCAGCAATTGCTTGTAAAGTTGTGGCGATTGCGGCAAGGCGAAAAACTCACCATCATGCACACGGCTTGGCACCAGATAGTCACGTGCACCCTCCGGCGAGCTTTTCGTCAAAATTGGTGTTTCCACCTCGATGAAATCTTCACCGTCCAGGAAGTCACGGAATACTTTTGCTGCTTTAGAACGCAGTTTCAACGTCTGGTGCATTTCCGGACGACGCAGGTCCAGATAACGGTATTTCAAACGCAGCGACTCGTCCACTTCGACGCCATCCTCAATAAAGAATGGAGGTGTTTTGGCTGCATTCAATACTTCAATTTCCGTAATACGTACTTCAATTTCACCTGTAGGCAGGTTCGCGTTAATGGTTTCTGCATCACGCTTGACCACTGTACCCGTAACCTCCAGTACGTATTCACTACGAACACGGTCCGCGATTTGCAGGGCGTCACCGGAATATGCCGGGTTAAACACGATTTGTACAATCCCGCTGCGGTCACGCAGGTCGATAAAAAGTACGCCTCCCAGGTCACGACGGGTTTGTACCCAACCGTTCAATGTAACTGTTTCTCCGATATGCGCATGGGTTAATGCGCCGCATTGATGACTCCTTTTCATAATACACACTCCTGTTTATGTTTTAGTAGTTGATGCTATCTGCCCAGCCGAAGGAAGTTCCACTCGACTGAATGTTACTCGGTGACTTCAATACATATTTGTTGTCTTTCGTGCTTACTGCATCACGAGTGATGATAAAAGATGGTCTGAGTTTTATCTCAGCTCTTCCACCAGTTGATTCAGCTTGATGGTACGCTGCTCGCCAGTTTCCATGTTTTTCAGTGCAATTTCACCGCGAACCAGCTCATCCTCGCCCAAAATCGCAGTATACCGTGCTTTAAAACGATCTGCTGATTTCATCTGTGCCTTCATTTTGCGACCCAGATAATCTCGCTCTGCGGAAAATCCGGCTTGGCGCAGCTTGAACAGCTGTCTAGTTACTTCCGTTTCTGCCGCTTCACCCAACGCCACCATATAGACATCCAGCGGCTTGGCTTCGTTCAGTTGGACACCCTGATGCTCCAGGATTAGCTGAATCCGCTCCAGTCCGATACCGAAGCCAATACCCGGCTGATCCGGTCCGCCCAGATCGCCAACCAATCCGTTGTAGCGTCCGCCTCCACCGATGGTGTCTATGGCTCCAATCCCTTCGGCTTTGAATTCGAACGCGGTCAGCGTATAGTAATCCAGCCCCCTTACCAAGCGCGGGTTGACTGTATATTCCACACCCATAGCGTCCAAATTTTGCTTCACCTTCTCAAAATGGGTGCTTGATTCCTCGTCCAAGCTATCCAAAATGGAAGGAGCACCGCCAAATTTGTCCTGGTCATCCTTGCTATCCAGCACTCGCAACGGGTTACGCTCAATACGCGCCTGGCTCTCCTTGGTCAACGTATCCTTAATTGGCATCAGGAAGTCCACCAGATGCTGACGGTAGGCTGCACGACTGGCTGCATTGCCGACTGAGTTAATCTCTACCTTTACCCCTTTCAAGCCCAGCTCACGGCAGAACTGATACCCGAAAGCGATAACCTCTGCGTCCAGTGCAGGATCTACTGCACCTAAAGCTTCGATACCAAATTGGTGGAACTGGCGCTGACGTCCAGCCTGTGGACGCTCATAGCGGAACATTGGACCGATATAATACAGCTTCGTTACATCCGGCTCCCCGTACAGCTTGTTCTCCACATAGGAGCGGACTACGCCTGCTGTCCCTTCCGGACGCAGAGTCATACTGCGTTTTCCCTTATCCTCAAAGGTGTACATTTCCTTTTCCACCACATCCGTCGTTTCGCCTACACCCCGAACGAACAAATTCGTTTGCTCGAACATTGGTGTACGGATTTCACGATAATTAAAGCGGCGGCTAATTTCGCGGGCTTTTTCCTCGACAACTTGCCATCTTTCTACATTGCCCGGCAGCAAATCCTGCGTTCCTGTCGGTTTTTGAAAGGCCATTAACGTATCCCCCCGTCGTTGTATTTCTTGTTTCAATATAAAACAAAAAATCCCCCGCCCTGTTAAATTAACAGGGACGAGAGATTGTCGTTTACGAATCACCCGTGGTACCACCCACATTCCGGAGTTTGCCCGAACAACCAGCGTAAAAAACGCTCAGTGCCCGTCAGCATTGCGCTGACTCCGCTCATACGTATAACGCCCGTAACGCGCAGCACGGCTATTATGCAGGATCATCCGCTGTTTGGTACAATTACAATGTACTCTAAGCGTGTATTCCTCAATTGTTCGCCGTCTGTTCTCGGGGAGGTCATTCGTCCGCTCATCAAGGGAATTTTTACAGCCTGGAAATTCCTCTCTGCGCTTGTGGGTTCGGAGTACTTGGTCCCGTCATCAAATCATTTTACATTATTTTATGATTTTAATGAACCGCTTCGACAAAGTCAAGACATTCCCCCGTAATAAGACAAATAAGTCCTATAAAAAGAAAATAACCTGCGGAAACGGTCCGCAGGTTCAAAAGATATATCAAAAGGGGGTCATGTCGTTATTATAAACAACGAATATTAAGGAATGATGTTTCGAATGTTACAATTGTATTACAGCCGCGCTATATAACCGCGATTGGAACGAATCTTATGAATAACCTCATCATAATCGGCATCATTTACCTTCGCGGACAATACATACCGCAATTCATCCTGATCACCGTTAATATAGACGTCTTGAAGCAGACCTCCGTCGTGGTTTTAAATTAAGTTTGTGACAAATTTCCGTTTGTCTACCACGTTTTGTTATTATCCGCTTGATCTGTTTTTATAACAATTCGAAGCAGGGAAAAATAAAAAGGAGCCTCTCGGCTCCTTCCCTACCTGCGCGGCAAAGCACCGCGTCCCGGCTTGTCCATGGCTACTGCAACATGCTGCAATAACGTATCAGCTTCACGGGTGAGGCTGATCGCCTCTTGAATGCTACCGGGAAAAAGCAGCGCAGCGCTTCGATAACCGTCCACTTTTGGGGTTTGACGCATGGCTTCGTCTCTCCTGTCACCCTTAAGGCTATTCGCCTGGCTAATCACCAGCCGGGATGACATTATCGTCCCCCTGAACGGTCATTTTTATGCTACTCAGCTCCACCTACGACCGTTCGCTATCCAGAATCAGCGTCACCGGTCCCCAGTTCGTCAATGACACATCCATCATAGCCCCGAAAATCCCCGTCTCGACCTTTAGGCCCTTTGCTCGCAGCTGACTGTTGAAAAAATCATACAGTTTCTCTGCTTCCTCAGGCTTGGCCGCTCCCATAAAGTTGGGTCTTCTCCCCTTACGGCAGTCGCCATACAACGTAAACTGAGAGACGGACAAAATGGCCCCGCCGACATCCAGCACACTGTCGTTCATTTTACCTTCAGCATCCTCAAATATACGTAATCCCGCTGTTTTGTCCGCCAAATAAACGGCATCGGCCGCCGTATCTCCCTGACCAATACCGACCAGCAGCATCAATCCGGTTCCGATCTTGCCGACCACCTTTTGATTAACCGTTACCTGAGCGTCTTTACAGCGTTGAATAATAATCTTCATCGCCTGTCCGCTGTCTCCTTTATCCTTGCCCTGTAAAGCCACCTACGTGCGGGTCACGTCTCTTTTAGCGACATAACGGGTCTTTATACCCAAATTGCGTTACAAAGGCTGTAAACCTATTTTCACGCCCACAAGGGTTATTGCATAATCCGATGCACGGTGTACACATCTTTCACCCGTTTGATCCGCTCTACAACAGAATGCAAATGATCCGTATTGCGAATGAGTATCGTAATGTGAATCATCGCCATTTTATTTTTGTCCGTACGGCCTGTAACGGCTGAGAAGCTGGTTTTATTTTCAGAAATAGCCTGAAGCACCTCGTTCAACAAGCCGTTACGATCATGTCCCGTAATCTCAATATCGACGCTGTAATTAACTTCTGCGGCTTCTTCCCACTCAACCTCGATTACACGCGCCTGATCTTCGCCCGTACCCGAAGGGATATTAGGACAATCCGTGCGGTGAACAGATACCCCGCGTCCACGTGTTACATAACCGATGATGTCGTCTCCCGGCACAGGATTACAACATCGTGCAAAACGTACAAGCAAATTGTCGACGCCTCTGACACTGACGCCATTGGTCGGTGTTTTTTTCCGTTCGCCCTGCGGCTTATATTCCTTGACCTCGGTTGTCAACTCGATCAGTCGTGCCTCTTCTTGCTCCCGGCGCAGCTTCTCTGTCAGACGTGTACAGACCTGCGCTGCTGTAATACCACCGAAGCCGATGGCAGACAGCATATCCTCGATATCGTTAAAAGAAAACTTCTGTGCAACTTCCTGAAGCTTGTCGTCGCTCATCCACACCGAGGGCTCTATATCGCGTTTTCTCAGCTCGCGTTCCAGATTCTCACGGCCTTTTTCGACATTCTCCTCACGCTTTTCCTTCTTGAACCATTGCTTGATTTTACTGCGCGCGTGAGAGGACTGAGCAATTTTAAGCCAGTCCTGACTAGGTCCATAAGAATGCTTGGACGTCATAATTTCGACGATATCGCCAGTTTTAAGCCGATAGTCCAGCGGCACAATTCTTCCGTTTACCTTGGAGCCAATTGTGCGGTTCCCGACTTCGGTATGGATACGGAAAGCAAAGTCCAGTGGAACCGATCCGGCTGGTAGCTCAATAACCTCACCTTTTGGCGTAAATACAAAAACAAGGTCGGAGAAAAAGTCCATTTTGAGCGATTCCACAAATTCCGACGCGTCCTTCGCCTCATTTTGCAGCTCCAGAATTTCGCGAAAAAAAGTGATTTTATCCTCAAAATTGATATTATTCGACCCGTTGCCTTCTTTGTAGGCCCAGTGAGCCGCGATCCCGAATTCAGCAGTACGGTGCATATCCACTGTGCGAATCTGTACCTCGGTTGGTTCGCCGTTCGGACCTACTACTGTCGTATGAAGGGACTGGTACATGTTGGCCTTAGGCATGGCGATATAGTCTTTAAACCGCCCCGGCATCGGCTTCCACAATGTATGGATAATGCCCAGTGTGGCATAGCAGTCCTTAATGTTATCCACAATGATCCGAATCGCCAGCAAATCATATATTTCATTGAATTGCTTGTTTTTCGTCGTCATTTTTTTAAACACACTGTAAATATGCTTGGGACGCCCGGATAGATCGGCCTGAATGCCCATCTCTACCAGCTTCTCCGCGATGCGTTCTATAACGTTATCAATAAACTGCTCCCGCTCTGCCCGCTTCTTGTGCATCAAATTGGCGATGCGATAATATTGCTGAGGATTCAGATAGCGCAGAGCAATATCTTCCATTTCCCATTTAATCGCGGAAATACCTAGTCTGTTCGCAATCGGACAGAAAATTTCCAGCGTTTCATAAGCGATCCGGCGCTGGCTTTCCTCGGACTGGTATTTCAAGGTGCGCATGTTATGCAGACGATCCGCCAACTTGATGACAATGACGCGAATGTCCTGTGCCATAGCGATAAACATTTTTCGATAATTTTCGTTCTGTTGTTCTTCCTTGGAACGGAACTGGATACGCTCCAGCTTCGTCAGACCATCGACAAGCATCGCACATGTATCGCCAAAATGCTCGCGAATCTGCGCCAAAGACACCGTCGTATCCTCCACAACGTCATGTAAAAGAGCGGCGATAATGGAGATGGTATCCATCTGCATATTAACGACGATATCAGCAACCGCAAGCGGATGCAGAATATAAGGTTCACCGGACTTGCGAGTCTGGCCTGAATGGGCCTGCTCGGCAAAATCGTAGGCTTCCCTGATGCGGATAAGATCTGCTTCTCTGGTATAGGCCCCGGCCTTTTTAAGTAATTGCTCTATCCCCATTCTGCTCTATTCCGTGTCCTTTCTATGCAAAATGGAACCCGCCGATCAATGTCGCGCAAAGGTTCCCTTTTAAAAGTGATTTCCTATAATTATGACGGTTACCACGTCACACGTCAACTATTACAGGTTTGGCATTGTCGTGTCATTCCGACACATATAGGTCAATGAAATCAGGATTGTTGGCGAAATGAAACGAATTTTATTGAAAAAAATACGAAAAATAATTAATGTATATAAGAATAATTGAAAGAACTAAGGAGTGAACTGCGTTGCAACGCGAAATTCAAGTTAATGAAAAGCTTCCGCCAGGACCCGGGTTCCTGCTCAGCGTACAGCATTTGTTTGCCATGTTTGGCAGTACCGTGCTGGTACCGAATATCTTCGGTGTCGATCCCGGCATGATTTTGCTAATGAACGGAATTGGCACATTGCTGTACATCTGGATCTGCCGTGGCAAAATTCCCGCCTATCTCGGCTCCAGCTTCGCTTTTATCGCTCCAGTTAGTCTCGTGCTTAAAAATAACCCTGGTGGCAATGGTTATGCCATGGCCCTCGGCGCTTTCATTGTTACAGGTATTATTTTCTGCCTTGTTGCGCTGGTGATCAAATATGCCGGAACCCGGTGGCTGGACGTTGTATTCCCACCGGCTGTCATGGGCTCCATCGTAGCCCTGATTGGTCTGGAGCTGGTTCCCGTTGCAGCAGGCATGGCAGGCATTATCAATGCAGATCCCACCAAAGCCTGGACCCCGGATCCCAAAACCATTACCCTTTCCCTTGTTACACTAGGTGTCACTGTTCTGGGAGCCGTGCTGTTTCGCGGGTTTGCCAAAATCATTCATATTCTGATTGGTATCGTGGTGGGGTATGTGCTCGCTTATTTTATGGGTATGGTAAACACGCAAGCAATTGCGGATGCTCCTTTTTTCGGACATCCTGCAATTACCACTCCAGTATTTAACACCTCGGCTATGCTGACGATTCTTCCAGTCGCTCTGGTCGTTATCGTGGAGCATATCGGGCATTTGCTTGTGACCAGCAATATTGTCGGACGCGAGCTGTCCAAAGATCCCGGCCTGCATCGTTCGCTGCTGGGTAACGGTATCTCCACTATCTTTTCTGGTTTTGTTGGCTCGACGCCCAATACAACCTATGGTGAAAATATCGGTGTCATGGCATTAACGAAAGTGTACTCTGTATGGGTCATTGGCGGAGCCGCTGTCATTGCCATCCTGCTGTCCTTCTCAGGCACCTTCTCGGCGATTGTTTCTAATATCCCCGCTCCGGTCATGGGCGGCGTATCCTTGCTGTTGTTCGGTGTCATCGCTGCCTCCGGTCTAAGAATCTTCGTGGAGCAAAAAGTTGATTTCGCCAAGCCGACTAACATGCTGCTTGCTACGGTCGTACTGGTCGTCGGAATCAGTGGTGCTACACTCACTTGGGGCGCTGTTACCCTCAAAGGTATGGCGTTGGCTACAATCATCGGAATTATCCTTAGCTTGTTCTTCAAGCTGATTGACGTACTCGGCTGGTCCAATGATAAAACTCAGGAACCCTTGACGGAAAAAACACCGGATTGATGCCCGTCCCATCATATTAAAAATCGCCGGCTCCATGTGCTGCGAATGAACACAACCTGCCCAAACGGCAAAATGTGTTGACCACAGCATATGGAGATCGGCGATTTTTTTATAGTAGTGCCTGTATTTTCAAACAAAATCACACACGAAAACGGGATACCACCTGATTGAGCGTGTCAGAAACACCTGTAAGCGACTTCGCTGAGCTATCCAGACCTTCCAACGCTTTCAGTTGCCGTTCGGATCGTTCCGAGGCTTGCCCAGCACGTTCAGCAGAAGCTTTCGCAATATCGGCAAGGTAACTAATAGATGCTGCAACCTCCTCTGAGCCTGCTGACATTTGCTCCGAGGCCGATGAGACCTCCTGCACTTCAATCGCAACCTGCTGGATATCCTGATTCATCGCAGCAAAGCGTTGTTCAACCTCCTGCAAAATTGCCACTCCTTCATCCATCTCCAGAGTGCTCTGTTCCATTCCTTCCATTGCTAATTTCGTTTCTTCCTGCATGGACCGGATTCGGCTTGTAATTTGCTCCGCAGACTGGCTGACATTTACGGCAAGCTTGCCGATCTCTGATGCCACAACGGCGAATCCACGTCCATGTTCACCCGCACGTGCGGCCTCAATAGAAGCATTCAGCGACAGCAACTTGGTCTGCCCACTAATTTCCTGAATGATCCCGATAATGCTGCCAATCTGAGCCGACCGTTCATTTAACGAGCCTACTACCTTGCCTGCTTCATCCATAGATACTTTCGCTTTGCGCATTCCTCGGGTGACCTCGGTCAAACGTTCATTTCCTTGATGTGCCTTATGTTCAATGCCTGTGGTGGCTTCGGATACCTGCTGTATGGATTCGGCAATACGTTGAACGCCAACAGCCATTTCCTCCATCGCAGTCGCACTCTCTGCCGCAGCAGCCAATTGTAGTTCTGCACCTTCCTTTACCTGAGCCAGCTCGTCAGCATTGTGTTTCGCATCCTCAGCCGCGTCAGAAACATCGCGAGAAATGGTTGAGGATACTGTCGTAATCACGTCGGATTCTTCGCTCAAGCGACTTGCCATCCCCCTTGTAGCAGCAATGACCTCATTGATTCCCTCTGCCATTTGACCAAACTCATCTTTACGATGATGAGATACTTCAACTGTATAATCTCCAACGGCCATGCGATTCGTCATCTGCATTATTTTTTTAATTTCTTTGACCATTCCTGAATTGCTAACCAACAAAGCCCCCATGATCAGCAGGATTCCGATAGCACTAACGATAAGCAGTAGCTCAAGCATTTCGTTCGCAGGACGATTCAGCTCCGAATCCGGCAGCAGCACCCCAATTTTCCAACCGGTTTGCGGTATTGTATCATACAATATCCGATAATCCTCATCACCGATGGACGCGGACAACTGCCCGGAAGCATCATTTTGGATAGCTTGTGCCGCCTCGGTACCCAACACTTTCGCCAGCGGTTCACCTGCTTTTATGGATTCGAGTCCCGATGACAGAATCACTCCATTCTTGTCCATCAAAACCGCACTTCCTTGGGCACCGAATTTCATCCGTTCGATATAGGCTTGAATACTCGCCATACTTAAGTCACCCGTAATGACACCCTTCAGCTTACCTGTTCGGTCATAAAATGCTTTTCCGGCAGTAATCATATTTACTTTCATTTTGGAATCGTAAAAAGGCTCCGTAAAGTTTATTTCTTTACCACGCTCAACAGCCCCTGTATACCACAGCTGTGTTAAATAGTTATATTGGGGATCATCATATTCAGTCGTTTGCTTCATCTGTTTACCATCTCTATACACATAATTGGATCGATATGTCGTATCAGGCTCATACGCATCCTTGGCGAAAAAAACACCCAGACCATAGGTCATATCATTCAATGCCAACTCTTGTTCATACAAATGTCCATAATCTTCAATTTTCGTTCCTGTCCCCAGCTGTTCTGCGCTCTTGGCCAGCATGGTGACAAGTAAAGCATGCCGATCCACATTAGCTGCAATATCTGCTTTAACTCCCGACAGAGAGTGGGTAGCATTCTGGCTAATTTCCGCGTCCAACTTTTGCTTAGCGAAAAAGTAAGACAAAAAACAGATTAAAATCAAAGTCAGAAGCACAAGAGGAACCAAGATAGCGAATGTTCGTGCCTGTAAGCTTTTAAATTGAAATGTACGCAATATGACCACCCCTGCCCCTTTTCAACTGTTTATCGACATTTCGTTCAATTTTTTTATAACGATTTTCGTAAATGAATTGAAAGTTTATGTTAATTACATTTCCAACCAAAAACATACCGGTTGAACACCCTTATACTGGACACTACACCTCTTAATCAAACGGTCTCATAAAATTGCTCGAAATTGCTCTCGTATTCTTCATTTCTTTCGTT
>JBEUOG010000012.1:0-139550 GCA_040544055.1 Paenibacillus sp. PvR008 | reverse complement strand
GAGGATTTTGTCGAACGGTTGGATGAAACGTACCAACTTGATGCTCTGAAGGATTTGGCGAATGTGTATCGTTCTTTACGTGATTGGGATAAGGTGGATGAAATTGCTAAAAAAATGAAGAAGAAAGCGGAAATCCAATATTCGATGAAACATCAACAGAAGAAGCGAGAGTGTGACGAGTCTAAAAAGAAGCTAAGTCGTCCCATGTTTGTGTACATCACCTATGCCGATTTGTTGTGTGCAGGTGTATGTGAATCACGGGAAGATTATGAACAGGCTCTACAATTTACATACGCCTATGCTGATTTAAGTTGGGTAAAAGAGACTGACGAAGATGCACTATATTGGATCAGCTTGTTTGAGCATTGGGCGCAAGCTAACGTTACCGCAAATAAGCTTTTATCTGGAGATATAAACGCCTTATATGATTATGTTGAATATATTGGCGCACCGTCAGATACAACTGAACAAGATAAGGTTACCCAACTGTTGAACATTATGATGACGGCAAACCGATACCAGATAGACGTAAATGATATACTTCAGCGTTTTGAAACGGATGTTAATTCACTTTTGCAATTTCCGCAATCTAATGACATATATACTAAACAAGTTATACCAGAACAGTTTGCACGATTTGGTTATGAATTGGCTTATTATTATTTGTATCGAGGAATGTATAACGATGGCTTTAAATACTTGATGTATTCAATGGTAAAAGCGCATACACTAAACAATAAGGATTATTTTATAAATTGTACAGGGCTTTTTGCACATTTCCAAGCATATGCGCTTCCTGAGACCAGAGAAGAGTATTTCAAACTATTAGAAAAGGTGTGGTTAGACAATGTTAAAAAAAATGGTACTGCTGATCGTCGCAGCTAGTTTTTTGTTTATTGTTACTGTACCTGTTCAGACTCATAGCCAACACCAGAGTATCAGGCTATACGATCAACAAGGGGGGGCTTAAACGTGTAATAAAAGCGGAATAAAAAAGTCATTTTTTAAAATGTACTCCTAAAATGGGTCTAATTACGAACCCAACAGGTCACACATGGGGAATTTAATCATTCCTAGTATGGATCAATGGAAGACACAAGGCCGAACATTAAATCATATAAAATTTAAGTGAAGGTTAGATGGGATTATCCGTCTAGCCTTTTTAGTATGTATGGCTGGAGCTTGCTAAATGTATTGTTGAGCTGGAAAGGATTTATGGAGTGAGAGATGGAAGCGCTAGTGATGGAAGTAACCAATACAAAGATAAAAGTGCTGAGCAAAATAATTTTGGTCAGCAAAAAACACAAGAGGATATTGCTAATGATTTGAACATAACCACTCAGCAACTTAGAAATTACAAAAAACTTCTTACCCTTATCCCTGAGTTACAGGACATGGTTGAGGATCAGGAGTTGAAGGCGACTACTGCTACATTGATTCATGTATCTTATAACAAGGGAGTTATACAATACTTTAGACACAGTAAATCTTTTTATATCAGTTCATTTGTCACAAAATATAAAAGGGAATTCCAGGATATTAGATGGATATCCCTAAACATCTCCTTCTGATAAGATTACTTCCATCTAAATTAAAGTGGGCGTGATCAAATGGGCAGAATATTGGTTCCACCTGATAAACTGATGCAAGTGGCTAACCAGTTCTTGCAAGGCAAACAGGAAATGGAACGTATGCTGAATTTTTTGAGTGGAAGAATTGATTTTGTCCAACAAGGTTGGTCTGGAGCTACCAGAGAGAGATTTTTTCAGGAATTTCAGGTTTCTCGACAATCCATGAGTGTGACGATTGAACGACTATCGATAGTAGCACAGGAACTTATTTTTATTTCAAAAAACTTTACACAGGTGGATGGGGAAAAAGTCGTACTGGATGTACCGGGAAATGGTGTACCTATTAAAACGGCACCCAGTGATGAAGGTTGGCTACATAAAATTTTTGAACAAATTGGACAAGCTGAGATAACCAAGGCTGAAGCTCAGATGGAAGCTAGCAAGCTTCAAGGTGAAATTTTATGGGATACTGCTCAGGGAGCAAAAGGAGCCATTCAGGAAGATTTAACCTTGGGGATGTTACCTGATAAAGAACGGGACTATGATCATCCTATGGCAGCTAAAGTAGGTGAAATTCTCGGTCACGTAGCTACGACATTGCAGGGGGCTGGTGAGGTAATAGTTGGAACAGGTGGAGAAGGATTATCAGTTGCTGTTTCATCTACGGGAGTTGGAAGTATAATCGGAATACCGGGATTGATTGGATCAGCAGCTTTAGCGGCACATGGAGGTACAACCGCAGTTAAAAGTGCAGGTGGAATAGGGAAAAGCTCAGCGGAATTGTGGCAGATGGCGAAGGGAGAAGGTGGAGGTTCATCTAAATCTACTCCATCCTCAGGAGCTAAGGCAGAAAGTGTGCCTCACACTCAGGGAAAAGGTGAAACTGCACAGATTGGTGACACTTTTGGAAAGTCAGGGACACTGGTTGAGAATCCGGGAACACAAATAAATTGGTCTAATTCTTCAAATCATGCTTTAGAAAGAATGCAAGAGCGAGGCGTAACAAAAGAAATGGCAGATTCTTGGGTGGAGAATGGGAAGGCCCTTTCCCAGAATAATGGTAGTAAGCATTTGTTTTTTTCAAAAGAAGGTGCTGCTGTAGTTGCTAACGATGGGACACTTGTTACAGTTATTCCTAAGAGTAAGTATGATGATGCATATAAAGCACTATCTAAATCGTTATTTGGAGAGTAGGAGTGTATAAAAATGAACGATGATATCGTACAAATGATTAATGAATGGAACCCAATCGAAATATATCCTCTATTAGAAGATGAATATTATTCAGAAATACGTAAAATCTATGAAAAAAGCAAGGAAACAAACTCTGTGGAAGAATTAGCAGAGCAGATTCATTTTGTATTCGCTCAATCTTTTAAAAAGGAATTCGATAAAAGTATTGAAGAATGTCGGTTAATCGCTGAAAAGATAATTAATGTTACAAAATAATTTATTTATGGGCTTGCTCCTTTAACAATAAAATGGGAGTGAGCTTTTTATAGTTATCCAATCTGAATAAAGGGGGATGGTATTTGCATACACCTTTATTCAAACCAAGATGCGTCAAATTTAACTCACCATGCCCAATATCCAACGTGACAAATTATTGGGTAGGCCAAAAAAGTCTATACATAATGCATATACTTTCAAGGATGTAGCAGACGCAATTGGTGAAAGGGGATATGATAGGAGCAATTTGCCTGAATAATAGCGACTCGAATTTTTCGCTTCCTTTATGTATGCATATTTCAGCGACTAAAAATACGCATGGCTGAAAAATATACAAAAGGAAGGGGTTGACTCTGGTGGAACATATGATATACTGGAATAGGTGACAGAGATAAAATAATAAAATGAAAGGAAAAACAAAGTGGTTTTGTTAAATGCTAGTTGAAGAATTACAAAGACTATACATATAACTTTGATTTTGTTTCAAAAGCAGAAGTGAGCAACTAAATTAAAAGTAATTTGAGTAAATAAAATACAATGTGAAAATGGAGGGAGTGTTACGGAGACACAACTTCCTAAAGTGAAGTCTGTCTTTTGAATTTATTCGATCTTTGACAATCCAAATTATAATACTTTCATAGGTGGGGTTATCTTTTGTTTAGGATAATTTTATCGTTGTCGACGTTCACGCTCGGTTGCGTGAGTATTATTTAATTTGCTCGAAATTATGACAGAACTATAAGTCTATTTAGGCGAATGAAATTGATTTTATGATGTTGAGCATCATGTCAAGCTGATTTGTCTAATCAAGATTGAATGGTTATTTGTTGTATGCTTTTTTCGAGAATGGAAACCAAGTGGTTTAACTGGATATCTTATATAAAACGAAGGGAGTAGTATGTACTTTTGAAAGATGAATTTAAAATAATGCTGGATGAGCAGACATACACATGCAAACCATCGGATGCAGGTGGAATTGTTAACCGTATAGTGAAGAATCCGACATATCTTACTACCGAGGAGCTAATTCTAGCAATAGAACAAGGTAGGACAGTATTACCAGCTTATTTGGGACATACATGTAATGGACAGATTAGAAAGTCTAAAGAGTGTTGGAGTAGCCAACAACTGGTTTTCTTGGATTTTGACAATGAAAGCGAAGTACTTGATCCTTTACCGGAGAAACCGAACAATAAAAAGAAGATAAAAGATATTCATATGACGTATGATGAAGCGATTGAACATTTTAAAGATTTTGCTTTATTCTTGTATAAGTCGTTTAGCTATACAGATGATCATCCTAAATTCAGAGTCGTTATTGCGTTGGACAGGGTAGTCTACAACAGAGATATGATTAGGAATATATTCACGAGATTTAAACATTTGTATCCATACATAGATAGCAAGTGTTTAGAAGAAAGTCGGTTGTTTTACGGTGGGACGGACGTACATAGGCTTGACTTCAGTAACAGGTTAAATGTGGATGAATTTCTTCAACAAGATGAGGGCAAGAAGGGGTTACATTATATCTTATCTAGTAGTAATAATATTCCCCCCTCTTACCCACCAAGTATCCAAGATAAAGTAATACAGACTACAAATAATATTGAATACATAATCAATCGTGACGTTAGCTACTTACAATCAGTCATTAAACCTGTTGCAATTTCATTATCACAGTATGATTTATATGAATATCTCTATAAAATAGACTTCTCAACTTTGTTAGGAGTCAACCATAAACATTGCTGTCTGTACCATGTTGATGGTAATCCTTCAGCATACATTAACGTTAAAGCAGACACAGGGGATTATATGTATCACTGCTTTGGATGCGGATTCTCAGGCAATATCATTACTTGTATCGAAAAACTGTTTGAAGATAGGCAAATAAAGATCAGGCGTGGTCAGGTTATAGAGCTTCTTAAAGAAATCTATATGATTGATGATCAGCTTTCTGTATGGGGAGAGCAGCAAAAACGAGAACTCGAATCCAATATTGCACTGTTGTTAAGTCGAGAATTGGAGGAACTGGAACCAAATCTACATAAACTGATTGTGAGGAATGTTCCCAATCTGGTGGCATTACATAATGTAGCAATACAGAATATTACAAGTGAAAACTACACAGATAATAAAGGAAACGTTCTTTTCTTTAAGGATTTAAAAAGTATCACGGCAGCTTTAGGTAAAAGTTCTGTTGATAAAGTGACTAAGGACATTAATTTTTATACATATCTAGGAATGTTGAATAAGATCAATCCGAAAGAATTACCTAGGAATTTAAAGAAGAAAGCAGTTGAGTTCCAGTTAAAGAACCATTATAAGTATCAGAAAAACTTTTATTCGTTCCCTTCTTATACTATCGGTGTGCGGAGATCTGCTGAACAGAGAGCTGTGGAATGGAAAGAGAAGGGATACACTAAAAAGGAATTAACGAGAGAGATGATTTACAGAGGTCATGGAGAAGAAGTAGCGGATAAAGTTTATCCTCAGATGAAGGGTGAAAAATTCTCTGAAACCAATGTAGCTGTTGCAAATGAATTGGTTAAAATTGGCTTATCGCTTATTGAGCAAAAGGGCTGGACAACTGAAAAAGAGATTCAGGAGAATTTACACTTACTTTGGAAAGGGCAATCTATATACAAAGCTGGAATGATGAAAACCATTCGGGCAGAATTTTTGGATTCTTATGGATTGGTTAAGAAAAAGCTGAATAAAGAGTTATCCGAGAGACTGGATATTGACGTTCCAACGAACGGTAAAGGGAATCCATGCTATCCTCAGATTATCTATAAAGCAGATTAGTTATGGGCTGAGAAGGTAAAATTAAAATTCCTTCTCAGAGCCTTTCTTCAGTGCATCCTTTTTGAATAATCTATAGGAAATTGTGAATCGGATGTATGAGTAAAGTATTTGTGTCTGAGAGATATTAGCCGCCATAGAATTACCATAGAGATGGTTTGTAGATTAGGTGAAAACGAAGTAGCAGAATTACACCAATACATATACGAGGAGAAAATATGAGATGAATAAATTTAATGAGGCTTTTGATAACGCTGAAAAAGTACTTGAAAAGGGCGTCGATTTGATGTGCAGTTCTCATTTTAAGACAAAGAAGAGCCAGCAGATGATTAGGGAATATGTAGAGGAGGTCAAAAATACTATTCAAGCTATGACAAGAGCGCATATTAGTGATGTTAAAGAAATAACCGATGATACCACTAAAAGGCTAAATTCAATGCGCTCTAGCCTTGACATGGCTAGTTTGAAAATCAGCGAAATTGAGGGTGTACATTCGCAAACCATTGTTCATTGAACGAAGTGGCTTGAAAGGGGTGATGTGGATTGAGCTAGTGTTGGATTGTCTTCACATGAAGTAAAGCTGGAATTATATAAAATAGTACATATAAAAAGGAGCGATTAAATGAATAGTTCAATAAAAATTCCTGTTAAAATGCAGGTCGATGCAGGTGTAATTTACGAAAGATTATTGAAAACTATTGAAAAAACAGAAGATGTTATGCAAAAGGCGGACTTTTCCATTAATGATGAATTGCAAATGCTACGCAACAAAGGGAAACAAGTGGCAGAAAGCATGACAGTTCAATTGAAGAAGATGATTAATAATTCTATTGATTTAAATTTAACCCTAAGCGACTTGGAGAATTTCACAGGAGTTTTTGATAAATATATTGATCAACAAGAAAAGCTTATAGATGACTACTTAGATTTAATGAATAAATATTGTAGACAGTAATTTACTAGGTTGAGAAGTAAAGGCCAGTAATAGATCGGTTATACCAATACATATCAAGGGAGAAAATTAAATGAACAAAAATTTTGAAATCAAACAAAAGCTCAACGAGCTTGATGACTGTATGATGCGAATGATCAGCGCCTACGAAGATTTAAAGGAGGATAAAGAGTTCATCCTGTCTAAATCGGCTTTGCTCAGAATATCTAAGGAAGCCATAGAATTGATTACTGATGAATCATCTAAAATACCCAAAGTAAAGACGACTAACGCTATTGTCTGTTTGAATAACATGATTAATAAGATTAATGAGTATGAAACAGTTTTTAGAAAGGCTTCAAATGAAGCCAAAAGTATATGTACATATATGCGCGATAATCTGGATAAAGCAACGAAACATATAAAAAATGACTATCAGTCGAAGAAGGCTATGATGCTCGATATTGATTCCAGCTTAAAAGAAGGGTTTGAAATGAACTATCCAAATTTGCGACATTACACAATCTTCTTTGATATGTGTCCGTTGACAAAAGACGAATTCCTTGGATTGTTCTCCTTCAATCGGGATAAAGTGAAGGACGATTGGAGCAGAGTGAACTATAAAGGGACGATTGAAGCAATCAATGATTTACCAGATGTAATTGATGGAGCTGCATTCTTAGATTTTGCTGCTACAGACAGTGTTCTATTGAATGACCGTGCAGTATCGGGATACCTGATGCACGAATGTATTAAGGTGATGAAACAACAGGGCTTTGATGTTTTGGATATGGTTCAGGAGATCATTGGTGAACCCTTACCATCATTTACAAGTAAAGTGGATGAGTTTGGAAACATTGTGGATATGACACCGAATAAGCCGAATTTAAGATTGGTTTAAGTAGACAAAAGCTTATATCTATGGATTTGATACATTGGGAGGTAATCCGCTTGATTAGTTAGCATGTTTGGATACAACAATCTATAGTATCCTTTTACATATTCCTTTATTATGTAAAATTGATTGGATCGTAGCCGACTTCTTCTACCTGTTTTATATTCTTTAATGAGGTGGTTATTATGGAAGGTAAAAAATTTGTTCTTATGCTTTTACTTTTTTGCTTGTTGGGTATTATAGGGCTAATGTCTTTAATCTACGGATTCATCTGGCTAGTATTCAATGAATAGTTTATAAAATCAACATTTGATCAAATCACAAACATTGGAGGCATAGATTTTTGAGTAAACAAACAACTCTGGCAGAGCTTATAAACGAATATGCTATTATAGCAGGTCAATTGAGTACAGATGGAATACATGTAGAGCCGAAACATTTTATTATGACAGCCATAATGGATGAAGATTATCCATATGAAGTTGTTAGGACGTTTCTAGACAATTATTACACCTCAGACGAGCTTGAATCCATTTTAAAGCGTGTTTACGGTTAGGGAGTAGTTGGAGTAGGTAGAAAGTTAGGAAGGCTTAGAATTGAAATTAGAACGTAATTATTAAACTAAAATAAGGAGTAGCAATATTGACATTAATCGATTTTCAGTTGTTAAGAAACAATGTCCCAGAATTTGAACTAATAACATTAAGCAATGGAGATAAAGTATACATAAGAGCTTTAAATAAAGTTTCAGATCAAGCTAGAAAAAATATCAATCATACATATAATAATTTTATAAAATTGGGTAAACTATAAGGGAGTCTTAATTGACTCCCTATTTTTTATGAATGGAGTGATTTGCGATGCGTGATGAAACAGTTAAGCACAAGCATACAAACAGCCTTATAAGCGAAAGAAGTCCGTACCTATTACAACATGCCCATAACCCTGTAAACTGGCTCTCATGGAGTCCTGAAGCCTTTTCTAAAGCTACAAGAGAGGGCAAACCTGTATTTTTAAGTATAGGCTATAGTTAGCCTTCGGGCTAACATAGGTATAATTTAAGAACTTGTCATTGGTGCCATGTAATGGAAAGAGAATCATTCGAGGATGAAGAGGTTGCGGAGATATTAAACCGGGATTATGTATCCATCAAGGTGGATCGGGAGGAACGCCCAGATGTGGATCATATTTATATGTCCATCTGTCAGACGATGACCGGGCATGGGGGGTGGCCGCTGACGATTTTGATGACGCCGGATCAGAAGCCTTTTTTTGCGGGTACGTATTTGCCCAAGGAGCAGAAGTTTGGCCGTGTCGGACTGTTGGAGCTGCTGGACAAGGTGGGAACCCGGTGGAAAGAACAGGCCGAAGAGCTGGTGGAGTTGAGTGAGCAGGTGCTTACCGAGCATGAGCGGCAGGACATGTTTGCGGGTTATCGCGGTGAACTGGATGAACAGAGCTTGAATAAAGCTTTCCATCAATACAGCCACACCTTCGATAAAGAATATGGCGGCTTCGGAGAAGCACCCAAGTTTCCTTCTCCGCATAACTTGTCTTTTTTGCTGCGATATGCACAGCATATGGGAAATCAACAGGCACTGGAAATGGCAGAGAAGACGCTGAATGCGATGTATCGGGGCGGAATTTACGACCATGTTGGCATGGGATTCTCACGGTACTCAGTGGATGAGAAGTGGCTGGTGCCGCATTTTGAAAAAATGCTGTATGACAACGCTCTGCTAGCCATTGCTTATACAGAGGCTTGGCAGGTGACGGGCAAGGAGCTGTACCGACGGATTACGGAACAAATCTTTACATATATCGCAAGGGACATGACAGATGCAGGAGGGGGCTTTTATTCGGCGGAGGATGCAGATTCCGAAGGAGAAGAGGGCAAATTCTATGTCTGGGACGAACCTGAGGTAAGGGCTGTACTGGGCGATAAGGATGCCGCCTTTTTTAACGATTTGTACGGGATTACACCTTACGGCAATTTCGAAGGACATAACATTCCGAACCTGATTGATATCAATCTGGAAGCCTACGGGATCAAGCATGACTTGACCGAACAGGAACTGGAGCATCGGGTCAGTGAGTTGCGAGCCAAGCTGTTTGCTGCCAGGGAAGAACGGGTTCATCCTCACAAGGATGACAAGATTTTGACCTCGTGGAACGGGTTGATGATTGCTGCTTTGGCGAAGGCAGGGCAGGCTTTTGGAGATACCAGATATACAGAGCAGGCCCAGAAGGCAGAGTCGTTCTTATGGAACCATTTGAGACGGGAGGACCGACGGCTGCTGGCGCGTTATCGGGACGGGGATGCAGCTTATCCCGGCTATGTCGATGACTATGCTTTTTATGTGTGGGGCTTGATTGAGCTGTATCAGGCGACCTTTGATATACAATATCTGCAACGGGCGCTGACGCTCAATCAGGATATGATCGACTTGTTCTGGGATGAGGAACGGGACGGATTATTCTTTTACGGGTCAGATAGCGAGCAGTTGATTGCCAAACCCAAAGAAATTTATGACGGAGCCATTCCGTCGGCTAACAGTATTGCGGCCCATAATTTTATTCGGCTGGCACGGCTGACGGGAGAAACCCAATTGGAGGACTACGCAGCCAAGCAGTTCAAGGCCTTCGGCGGCATGGTTACTCATTACCCCACAGGCTATTCGGCGTTGCTCAGTTCGTTGTTGTATGCGACGGGAACGACGAAGGAGATTGTTATTGTGGGCCATAGGGATGATCCGCAGACCGTACAGTTCATTCGGGCGGTTCGAGCTGGATTCAGACCCCACACAGTGATTATTTTGAAGGATGAAGGACAGCCAGAGATTGCAGAGACGGTTCCATATATCCGTGATTACACTCTTGTGGATGGCAAACCAGCCGTATATGTGTGTGAACATTTTGCCTGTCAGGCACCTGTCACCAGTCTTGGCGATCTGAAGGCGCTGTTGGATTGAACTGAATAAAAGTGGTTATGATCCCCTCGGGGGTAGCGAACACATAGCGTTTTTTGAGAGAAAAGACCTATGTTGTGCTCCCCCCAGGGGATTATTTGTGTACATTTATAAGTGAAATACCCTGAAAACTAACTTTTTCTTAATAAGTGTATTCGATTTAATATTTTTTAGGTATATTATATTATATAACTGGTTCCAATTAATCTTGATGCCATTGGAATATAAGTACATATACCTAGATTGATCGGATTTGGGTTTCCAAGCATTTTTTGGCAGAAGATGACCGGGGAAAAGCGTATGTTGGGGTTTGGACATGAGCAGAGCGAAGCGGTTCACAGGAAGCAGGAAATTCAGGAGATGAAACGGAGAGAGGTTGAGCAATGAACAAATTTTGGGGAAAGATAGAATGGCTCGTAGGAAGGGTATTCAGTAAAAACTTTAAAACGAAGCTGATGGTTGCTTTTATTGCTTTTCTGATCATACCGTCTGTTATTGTCGGGGCATTGTCATTTACGAGTGCCAGTCAGCAGATCAGAAGTCAGATTGAAGATAGTGCTCAGCAAGCGATTAACCGTACCAATTTTATTATTGATAGCACCATAGAACCCAAAACACATGACGCAGAATATTTCGCCAAAAAGCTTGCAGGCACTCTTTTGAAAACGCAGGATCAAACGGTCGTATTGGAGCAATTTTTCAAGCAATACTCAGCGCTCCATCCTGAGACGGACTATATTTACTACGGCACGAAAGATGGTAAATTTGCGACCTATCCGTCGCAGCAATTATCGGATACCTATGATCCCAGAACCAGACCCTGGTACGAGGAAGCCATAGGTAATAAGAACACGGCGGCGATTAGTTCGCCTTATATCTCGGCAGGAACGAATCAAATGACTGTAACTGTATCCAGAGCCACAACAGATGGATCAGGGGTTATTGGTATTGACCTGAAGATCAGCACGATTAAAGATACACTGAACAAAATCAAGGTAGGACATGCAGGTTATGGGATACTTCTAGACAGCAATCGTGCATATATTGTGCATCCTACCATCGCACCAGGTACCAAAATCACCGATATTGAATCACCAATGTTTAAGTCAGATGCTGGTGAATACGAGTATGAGTTTGAAGGTCAAACCAAGTACATGAATTTTGAAACCAACAAGCTGACAGGCTGGAAGATTGGCGGTACTTTGTATTTATCCGAGGTGGATGATGCGGCACGTCCGATTCTGATTCGTACGTTACTCACGACAGCCGGATGTCTGGTGTTCGGTATTCTCATTGTCTTTTTCCTGATTCGTTCGATCATCAAGCCTATCTTGAAACTGAAAGAGCAGGCTGTGAGTGTGAGCGAAGGCGATCTGACTCAAGACATACAAGTGACCACTCATGATGAAATCGGAGAACTGGGACAAGCCTTCCGAAACATGCAGCAAAACTTGCGCTCTGTCATTCAAAATGTAGGAAACAGTGCGGATCATGTAGCCCGATCATCGAATGAGCTGACGATCAGTGCTGAACAAACGAGCGCAGCCAGTGAGCAGGTGACCATGGCCGTCCAAGAAATCGCCAGCGGTGCGGAGAAGCAGACGACTGGATTGGAAAATAATTCAGCGGCACTGGATGAAATTGCACAAGGAGTCACTCAAATTGCCGAACGTTCTGTCACGGTAGCTGATTTGGCCCGACAATCCACCCTGCAAGCCGAGGAAGGGCGGAAATCCGTCGAGCAGACAGGGGAGCAAATGCATTCCATTCACGAATCGGTAGAGCAATCTAATCAGATGATTCAAGCGCTGTTAGTCCGTTCTCAGGAAATTGGTGAAATTACAAATGTGATTAGTGATATTTCCAATCAGACCAATCTGCTGGCCTTGAATGCGGCCATTGAAGCGGCTAGAGCAGGCGACCATGGTAAAGGTTTTGCCGTCGTTGCTGATGAGGTACGCAAGCTTGCAGAGCAGTCCCAGTTGTCTGCCAAGCAGATTGCGACATTAATTGCCGAAATTCAGAACCAAACCCAATCTACGGTTGAGACGATGGGTAAAGTAACGACCGAGGTACAAGACGGATTGCAGATTTCAAAAGCCACGATCGTTAAGCTGAGTCAGGCGATGGAAGGCATCCGCGTAACGACACCTCAAGTGGAAGAAGTCGCAGCCATAGCGCAGCAGATATCAGCCAGTGTTCAGGAAATTGCAGCGACAGCTAATGAGCTTGCCACGATTGCAACCGGCAATGCTGCCACATCTGAGGAAGTCGCAGCTTCCTCTCAGGAGCAGATGGCATCCATGGAGGAAATATCTTCTTCTGCACAGTTGCTTTCAAGTATGGCCGTTGATTTGAAAGCAATGATTAGTCAATTTAAATACTAAGCAAACTTGCTACACATGAAATTTATAGTACAATGAAAGCTCAGGACAGGTCTTTAAGCCCTATGGCATAAGGAACCTGTCCTGTGCTTTTTGCGTTTTCCCAATAACATACTTTTGATATCACATACAACCATGCACAATTACAGGGGGACAAACGATTGCTTCGAGATTTGGTGCTGAATGTTGTCATTTGTCATCTTCAATAATCAAAACATTAGACATGATGATATTTCCTTATCTTTCTATCAAATTCGAGCCAAATGGTTAGGATAGCTGCAATGTATACAACAAGTTTTTGGCAGGTTCTTTTGATAGAGTAACCCCCTTTGGACAGTCTGCCAAAAGATCAGGGGGACCGGGTGAAACTAATAGCCCAACAGAACGAATTCATATCTTTTTGATATGGAAATCTACTATTTTTGATATTTTCAGCTCTATTTCGACATTTTTCGTGGAGAATTAACAAAATTCCTTAAGCCTCGGACCCTCGATTACAAAAATTTAACAAAACACATCAGAAACATGCATTGACTTCAAAAAAAGTTATGGTATTTTATTACATAGGAGTGACATCTACTGATAGGCCCCTTAGAAACCCACACCACTTAATCTTTTGGAATTTAATTTGGCTACTCAGCATTTTATTTATCCGTACTCTATTCGTTCTCGTGATCGTACTCATGATTCTTTGGTGTGGCTACCCCATTGCGATTCAGACTGTCTTCTCATTTTAGATTACATATTTACACTTTTTTTGCTTTCCATGCTTGTATTTTTTCAAATTAGGTCAGCGGGAGGACGAGAGATTATGAACACATTCGAAGCACTGGAGTCCAATGTAAGATCCTATTGCAGAAGTTTTCCGGTTGTTTTCAACAAAGCGAAGAACGATGTGCTGTACACAGAGGCAGGAGAGGGATATATCGACTTTTTTGCCGGAGCAGGGGCTTTGAACTACGGGCACAATAATGATTTCATGAAAAACCGGATTTTGGATTATTTAACCTCAGACCGGATTATGCATGGTTTGGATATGTATACTACGGCCAAACAGGAGTTTATTGAGTCTTTCTCCGAGCGTATTCTCCAGCCCAAGGGCTTGAATTATAAGCTGCAATTTTGCGGACCGACTGGTACTAATGCGGTGGAGGCGGCATTGAAGCTTGCACGCAAGGTGAAGAAAAGAAATGGAATTTTTGCTTTTATGGGCGCGTTTCATGGCATGTCGCTGGGGAGTTTGTCTGTTACCAGTAACAAATCCATGCGAGAGAGCGCCGGGGTTTCCCTGAATAATGTTACCTTCATCCCTTTTAACAGTACTTTTAACGGCTTGGATACCATTTTATATATGGAGCAGCTTTTAACGGATACCCATTCCGGGGTGGAAAAGCCAGCGGCCATCATTCTGGAAACGGTACAGGCTGAGGGCGGTATTAACATCGCGGATACAGAATGGCTGCGTGATTTGCGGCAACTGTGCGATGATCATGATATTTTGCTGATTATTGACGATATACAGGTTGGTTGCGGCCGGATTGGTTCGTTCTTCTCGTTTGAGCGGGCGGGTATCGTTCCTGATATGGTTGTTTTGTCCAAGTCAATCAGCGGATACGGACTGCCTATGTCCCTGTTGCTGCTCAAGCCGGAATTGGATATTTGGAGTCCTGGTGAGCACAATGGCACCTTCCGTGGAAATCAGCTTGCTTTTGTCGCTGCAAAGGCAGCGCTGGAGTTCAGGGATACGGTAGGGCTGGAAGCACAGGTGAAGGAAAAAGAGGCTTTTGTCCAGCAATTTTTGCGTGAACATATCCAAACCATTGATCCTCTCATTGAAATTCGCGGCTTGGGTCTGATCTGGGGAATTGATGTATCCCACCTGGGAGAAGCGTTCGCTAAGGAGGTAGCTACTCTCTGCTTTAGTAAGGGCCTCATCATTGAGCGGGCTGGGCGTAACGATACAGTGATTAAAATTATGCCTGCGCTAACGATAAGCTTGGAAAACCTGCGTGAAGGCTGCAACATCATTAAAGAAAGCATGGTTCAGGTGTCCAGTACACTAGTTACTTTGTAAATCTTCATATTTTAACAGATCGACGGGAACCTCCATCGCTGCTATTTTCTAGCGGCAGGAGGTTCTTTGTCAAACCACCAACAATTCGGTATCTGGAGGTAGGTATTTCAAGCAGCACGACAGGGCTGATTTATGCGTTTGCAGGGGTATTGGGTTTATTTCGTTATTTTATGCAGTAGGGCAGATGCTGGGTCCGGCGCTGTCGGGTGGATGATCGAGCATATAGGGGACTTTGCTGCTGCTTACGGCTTGGGCGCTGTGGTCTATGCATTAGGCTTCGTGCTGAATAGCAGGGGGAAAGTCGTTTCCGTGCAATCAGTACGCAGTTCGTTATAATTCTTGATTTGAAAATTAAACTCAAAAAAAGCCCCTTGGTCTGGTAGACTGCCACGTGCTGCGTCACAGCAGGTAGCAGCTCCAACCAAGGGGCTTTTTGCAATACAATTAAGAAGTAACGGTTTGCGCATATCTTTGCGCGGATTGCTCAAGCTCCTCATCGGTCAGAACCCCAGCACCATATTGCACGAAATAAGGGAGCAATTTGACACCAATCATATGACTTGTAGCTTCAAGAGGTCTCAACAGCTCTTCGATCGTGTATTTGTTCCGTCCGTCATGTTGATAGTTTTCCTCTACACTAGCGGCAGACAGAGCAATCAACAACTCTTTGCCTTGCAGCTTGCCGCCTTCGCTTCCAAAAGCCCAACCGTAAGTCAGAACCGCATCTTCCCATTTTTTCAGCAGGGAAGGGGTGCTATACCAGTAAAAAGGAAATTGCAGTACGATACGGTCATGCTGCTCCAGCAGTTCCTGCTCTTGAGCTACATTGATTTTCTCATCCGGGTATACTTCATACAAGTTATGAACGGTTACACCCGATTGCTTTTTAAGCTCCTGGACCCATCTTTTGTTAACGCGGGACTCCGCAAGATTAGGATGGGTTACAATAACAAGTGTTGACATATGAAAAACATCTCCTTTAACTTATTGTATGTAAGTAAATTACGTTATTACTTGTAATTATTATAGTTTCAGCTTATATTCTTGTCAAATGGCTTGTCTTTAAAAAATAAATCCCCGGCAAACGAGTGCCGGAGAAGTCATCCTGTGAGTATTCTCTGTCGAATTAGGCAATATGATTGAGCGAAACTATCTTATTCTTGCCAGAACGCTTGGCTTGATATAGATAGTCGTCCGCTTCCTGAAAGAACGCATCTTTGTTCATTTTTTCTGTATAGCTTTTCAGCCCAATGCTTACGGTTACGGAAATGTTTTGCTTTTTTTCGTAAAAGGTCATCTTTTCCACCGCATGACGGATGTTTTCGGCGATTTGATAAGCTTCTTCAAAGGTATGCTCGAACATCAGGATGGCAAATTCCTCACCGCCATAGCGGGCCGCAATATCATTTGCTGTAATCTGCTCTGTGATGATTTGTGAAATGCCCCCCAAAATTTTATCTCCGAACTGGTGCCCATAATTATCATTAATTTTCTTGAAATTGTCAATATCCACTAACGCAAGATGGATAATGGCGCCTTGTTCAGCATATTCGAGTGCTTTTTCATAGAAGTTCTGAAAGGACAAATGATTGTACAATTTGGTTAACCCGTCGGTCATCGACATTTTGCTGATTATCGCGTTGCTGATCATTAACTCTTGCTGGGCACGCTGTGTTTTATACAAATCCACTAACAGATCGCGACCGCTTGACTGAATAATAAGAGCAATAAAGGTAGACATAATCAAAAATATCGGAATGGCCACGATATCAAAGTTCGACAAGTAGGTACGGAATGAACCATCCACTGCCAGCAAAAGAAAAAAAACTACAACTTGCAAGACAAAGGAAAACCATATCAAGCGACGATTGAAAAACAGGATGGATGAGAAAATAGGCACCAAACACAACGCCGTAATAATTCGAATATCGTAGTTTAGTCGAATGATCGTCCAGCAAATGACCGTGCTCGCTATAAACAGAATCGCGAAAGAATACCTATTACATTTAAAATAAGCTATTTCTGCAAGCAAATTGGAGCCACTCATGATCAGGGTCGGAACAATAAGGGTTTCAACGTAAAATTCATAAGGCGAAGCGTGGTAATCAAGAAACAAATAGCAGCCCAACTGGGTGATAAAATGTACGGCAATAATCATCCAGTACAGTAATAACATTTTGCGTACCCAGCGGGCTTGCTTCATCTTGTAATCCATGTTTTGTATAAGCCGTTTTGTCTTGGTCATGATGTCACCACACTTAATATATCTTTAGCCATTCTCGTATTATAAGATACTATGTGATGAAGTTGAAGCTAATTTTTTAGAGGGCGATTTAGGTGCCAATGTACTTGTCATTGATACGGGTTCCATATATTCACCATCCGGTTCAGCTTGTCGTCGTGACTCTGAATGGTGTACTTGGACAGCAGGTTGTTCCAATAAGCTCGCAGCTCACTCAAGGCGCGTTCTACATCGGCTTCATCCGCGAATTGAGCAATCATGGCATGGACCAGCTTTTTGTTAATCACACCGGGGGATTCCCATTTTTCATCCTCCGGGTTTTCCACATAACCGAGTACAAAGTTAAGACTTGTTTCTTCGCCTGGCTCCAGCGTGACTTCGATGCAATGCGATCCTACAGGCGACCACCCGCTGGCAATAGAGTTCGAGGCTTGCCCGGCGGTAACGGTTTGCGGCTGATCCAGCCCGTTGTATAGTCCCAGAAAAGCTTCACGGTAAGCCCATGTCGGCACTCATATAGATCCAGCTCCCGTTTGACCGGCATCCAGCCTGGAGTCCAGTAATCCCCGTCATCATGAATATAAAAATAGCGGCCGCCGTTATCGACAGGAATATTGTTGTATCGGTATCGTGTTAAGCGACGTAAGCGTGCATCCCGGTAAAACGCATAGCCGCCGGCTGTATTGGAGATCAGTCCCCAAAATCGTTCGTTGCCTAAATAATTGATCCAGGGATATGGGGTTTGAGGGGTGTGAATGACATATTCTTGTTAGCATCATCGAAGAAACCGTACTTCATGGCGCAGAACTCCTCTCGAATTTAAAGAAATAAGGCCAAACACATTATTATATTCAAACATGAAGCTGTTCTTCCTAAAAGAAGCGGTTTCCTGCCTGATGCAAAAGGTGCTTGATTTCCGAGGCCTTTTTTCTTGAATTTGCAAAAAAATTGAAATGGGTAAATATCCCTTTTTATGCTAAAATGAAAGAGTTAGGACTCAGCATGGCAGGAGGTCGCAAGGATGGCACCCATCACATTGTTTTTCATTCCATATGCAGGCGGATCGGCATCAGCCAGCTTCAAATGGAAAAAGCTGCTGCTTCCGCAGATTAAGCTTGTTCCGCTGGAGCTGGCGGGCAGAGGTATTCGTTCTGGAGAGCCGTTAAAGGACAGCATTGAGGAAATGAGCGAGGATTTATTGCTCAAGATCAGCCAAGAAATAGCCCCCGGTGATCCTTATGCCATATACGGTCACAGTATGGGGACGATGATCGCATTCGAGCTGTATTACAAACTGGTGGCTGGCGGTTATGGCAAGCCTGCTCATCTGTTCGTATCTGGTGGACGGGCACCGCATGTCCCGAGAGATTTCCCATGGGCCCATGATCTGTCCGCAGAGCAGTTCAGGACGCATTTGCAGCGGTATGGTCAGCTTTCGGAGGCCATTTTTGACAATCGCGAATTGTACGACTATTTTATCCCGGTTCTAAGAGCGGACTTCAAAGCCGTTGAGACGTATGAGTACACAGACCAAGCCGTACCTTTGAATTGTTCGGTGACAGCCTTGACAGGACTGGCCGATAACACGATGACCTTGCAGGATGCGGAGGCGTGGGGGCAGCATACGGATCAGAATTTTCGAATTTTCACCTTTGATGGAGGACACTTTTTTATTCATGACGAGGTGGAGCGGATTACGCAAATCATTAATGAGACCTTGGAACGCAGTGCTGTGACAAGCAGAACGCAATATTAAAAAGAAGAGGTGATTTGCTGTGACTGTAGGCGTATTGGCGCACTTATTTGGCAAGTTGCCTTATCGCGAGTTGGCTGCTAAGGTAGGCGCAGCGGGCTTTACTCATGTTCAACTGGCTCCGTGGAGAGCAATCAGTGATGTAGACTTTAACAAACCGGGCAAGTTCAGTCCGGGATTGGCACTTTCTATCGCGGAGGCATTCCGCCAGCACGGAGTATCCATATCGGTTCTTGGGTGCTATTTGCATTTTTTGAACAGGATGAGGATCTGCTGCGTGAAATGTAGAGCGCTTTAAAGAGCTGATCCGGTACGCGAGCCTGTTAGGGGCACCGATGGTGGCTGCTGAAGTCGGACGTAATGAGGATGGCAGCGCATATACGGAACGAGACTGGAAGGTTGTAAAGGAAGCCGTGCGTGAATTAGCGGACGAGGCGGGAAAATGGGGCGTATTCGTTTTATCGCGGCGCATGCCAAAGACCGGCGTTTGTCATCGACAGGCGAGATCGAGACGGTACCGGTTTTGGTGACATGAACTACGGTCTGTACATGGAATTGCTGAAGCAGTACAAGCCTGGGGTTTACATCATTATGGAAGCCGCGCAGGAGCACCAGATGGCTGAATCCAAACGGCTACATCGAGGGCCATCGCTTAGCGGCTCAGAAGGAGCAAGAAGTACACACAAAGTAATATTATTTTTTCATATTCGGGAATTGTTCAGGAGACTTGGAAGTGTCTACTTTTCCAAGTCTCTTTTCTTTAGCTTTATTTAACCTTGCACAACTGCCACAATCACAAGCACCCAGCTTGCTAAAAAAGCGACCCCGCCAATCGGTGTAATCGCTCCGAGCTTTTTCACGCCGGACAAGCTAAGAGCATACAGACTGCCGGAGAACAGGAGAATGCCTGCGAGCATAACCCAGCCTGCGGTAACGATCAGAGAAGAATGGACCAGATTTCCTGCAATTGCTCCGAGCAGAACCAAGCCCAGTCCGTGAGCGATATGATATTGGATACCTGTCTGGAATATGCTCATCATGTCTGCGGAAAGTTTTTTTTTCAAAGCATGTGCCCCGAACGCTCCTAGAGCTACGGCTAAAAACATCATCGTACAACCAAGCACCAGTAAAATTTTCATGTTGTAACGCCTCCCTGTAAAATCGTACCGATTTCATGTGATTTCGTCAAATTTCATTGCTAAACCCTAAACTTATTGATTTTTTCGACTCTCAATTGGCGGCGGGTGTGGTATATTTTTGCCAGGGCCAATGTGAAGCATTTGGAGCTAATGGACAGCGTGTCCTTCACCTTTTAGACGGGAAAGTGAGGTGAGGGTGCTGTCTTTTTGTGCTGTCGTTTTTCTGAACAAAAGCTTGTGTAAAGCCAAATTTGATAATGGAGAGGATGGATGCAAAAGTGATCAGCAGAAAATCCGTGTTCAGGAAAGCTGTCTCTATGGTCATGTCAGCCATTTTGGTGATTCCGCTAACTTCTTCCGAGCTGTTTAAGATGGCTAAACAAGTGACGGAAAACTGGATTGCATGGTTCAAGAGCTATGTATTTGCGAACGAACGTCCTGTGACTGACGCACAGGGATACTATTTGGACGCTCAAGGCAAACGTATTCTGGGTGGAAAAGATCCGAAAGTGGCCACAACTACAGCTAAAGGTGAGTTCTGGCTGCCAAGCAATCTGGAATGGAGTGGAAAACCGGAGACGTGGAGCGGATTTGCCAATCATAAAGGGAATGCCAATCTGCATGTGGTAACGAAGAATCCAGGACAAGATGCGGGAGTGCTGGGCAGTTATGTTAAAGCGCTTACTTTCTTTGCTGCTGGAACGAAAGCCGAAAAAGGTGATTACACCGCATTGGGCAAGGAAGCCAAGGATTTGTCCAAAGCTTTACTGGATGCTGCTTGGGGCTACAATGATGGCGTAGGCATTACCACGAAGGAAGCACGTGAGGATTATTATCGTTATTTTACGAAAGAAGCGTATATCCCGAACGGATGGAGTGGTAAAACGGGGCAAGGCAACACCATTCCTGGCGCAGACTCTACCGCATCTGACCCGTCCAAGGGTGGTAATGGTACGTATTCCAGCTACACCGATATCCGGCCTAACATCACCAAAGATCCTCAGTGGTCTTATCTCAAGGACAAATACACAACTTCATGGAATAATCAAACGAAAAAATGGGACAAAGGCGCTCCGGAATTTATGTATCACCGTTTTTGGTCCCAAGTCGATATGGCGACAGCTTATGCCGAATATGACCGTCTCATCAACAATAGTGGAACAACCGAGCCGACAGCTATACCGTCAAGCGCTCCACAACCAGTGGAGGACCTTATACCACGGTAGCAGCGGTAACGGATAGCGCTTACAAGGATACAGGTGTGGTGAATGAAACCACTTATTATTATGTAGCAAGTGCAACTAATTCTTTAGAAACCAGCCCGGATTCTGCCGAGGTCAGCGCCAAGCCTATAGCAGCGCCGGTTCCGGCAACGGGAGATGTAATTGCCCAATACCGCGTGGGCGACACGAACCCGGGAGATAATCAGATTCGTCCGCTTTTCCGTGTTGTAAACAAGGGGAAAGAGGCTGTTGATCTGAAGACTGTCAAGCTGCGGTATTACTTTACAGTGGATGGCGATAAACCGCAGGAATTCCATTGTGACTATGCACAGCTCGGCAGCGGCAACGTTCAGGGACGCTTTATGAAACTGGATAAGGCGGTTACGGGCGCAGATTACTATCTGGAAATCTCCTTTGGAGCTGGTGAGGGAAGTCTGGCAGCAGGAGCCAACACGGGGGATATTCAGGTTCGCTTGAACAAGACGGACTGGAGCAATTAACGAAAGTGATGATTTTTCCTATGATGCGACCAAAACGTCTTATACAGATTGGGACAAAACGCCTCTGATTGTGAACGACCAGCGTGTATGGGGGCTGGAGCCTTGAATGTAAAATAATCTTGGGTGAGACGGGCGCAATGCAAGGGGGGGACTCACATTGTATTGCGCCCGTTTCCCGATGATATTTCTCCGATATTGTATATTCCCGCCGACACTCTTGTGGTACACTAAGATCGCTACACCATTACATATATGACCGAGGTGACCTGAGACATGAAAGACAATTTGGCACAGGCTCTGAATGAGCAAATGAATTTTGAATTTTACTCCGCTCACGTATATCTGGCGATGGCTGCTTATTGCTCCGGCGAAAGTCTGGATGGGTTCGCAAACTTCTTCCTGGTACAAGCTGAAGAGGAACGTTTTCATGCGATGAAGCTATACAGATATATTAATGATCGCAGAGGGCGAGCTACTTTGGCAGCATTACCGGAGCCTAAAAATAGCTACGATTCCATGTTGGACGTATTTGAGCATGGCTACAAGCACGAGCAGCAAAATACGCAGAAATTTTATCATTTGGCTGACTTGGCTCTGGACGGACGTGAGCATGCGACGATCCATTTCCTGAAATGGTTTATTGATGAGCAAGTCGAAGAGGAAGCTCTGTTCGACAGTGTAATCCAGAAGCTCAAACGGATTGAAAGGGACAGCAATGCCTTTTACATGCTGGACAGTGAGTTTGCCAATCGCACCTTTGTAGCCCCTGCGGAATAAAGCAACATGCACATTTCGTCTGAATGCTAAGGATATGGCTGGCATGTTATGAGACGAGGAATTAGAAAAGCCCGGTTTTCGGGCTTTTTTTGCGTTTTTTTATGATCAGGTGTAGCTTGACACATTAGCGAATTCGAGGATGTTATAGATATAACAAGTCTTTAATATCTATTTAAAGGAGATGAGTATCATGATTTACGATTGTGCTATTATTGGCGGAGGACCCGCCGGATTGAATGCAGCCCTTGTGCTTGGCAGGGCAAGACGAAGTGTGGCTTTGATCGACAACAACCAGCCCAGAAATGCCGTTACGCATGCATCGCACGGCTTTATTACAAGAGACGGCGTAACGCCGGCCGAGTTCCGTCGCGTTGCTTATGAGGAAGTACTGCGCTATCCGTCTGTCGATCATCTGCAAACCGAGGTTGTTTCGGTTGAAAAAACTGAATTCGGATTTGAGGTGCTTGATTCGTCAGGCCTTCGCGTTCAAGCGCGAAAACTGATTTTGGCGACGGGCGTAAAGGAGATATTTCCCGAGATCGAAGGCTTTTATCCACTATACGGAAAAAGCTTGTTTAATTGCCCTTATTGCGACGGCTGCGAGCTACGGGATCAACCGCTTGTCGTTGTGTCCGAATCTCCGGGCATCTATCATACGGCCAACACCGAAACATATTTCATTGCCTTGTGTGGATCTTTCAGTCTATCCGGTACAGACACAACAGCAGCTTCTTCCATCCATCATGTCGAATCTTTATTTTGAACCATATGAGCAGACTCAATCTTTGCACTACCGAATTATGCTGGTTCGCTTGAATTTGCGGGAATATTTGCTGCTGCTGCCATGCTCACACATCATTTTTGATGCTACGAGCAGTGTCGTTCTGCATAACCAGCTTTTGGAGGAATACGATCATACACAGCAGAGTCAGACAGTTAAAACATTCCATTATCACGATTATGTCGATCATATCCGCCAAGGTCCGCAAGGGCTCAGCGATCCGCAGATTGTGGAGCAATTTAAGCTCCAAACGTTTGACAACAACAATAGTCGAATCCATGCAAGAACCCGGGAGTGTAACTATGCAGAATCTACCTCATTTACTTGGGAACTGAAGCTGCATGATATTCCAAAACAGGACGGTGCTGCAAACCTATCGAATATTTCGTTGCAAATGGGATTTCAGTTCTTTAGCAGTTACTTTGAACAGACAGAAGTTCCATTATGGTTGACGCAGTATGGACGACAGTACAGGAATCGAAACTACTTTGGGTCACTGCGAGAATATATTGACCATATTCCTGTTTTGCTCCAGAAGGAAGAGGAGATATTCTATGAAAACGTTATTCAAAAACCCTTGGATGTTGCCGTTAATCACCATTTGAATTTCTTTAATTTGATTTTTAACGATTTATAATAATACAAAAGATTCATATATCACATTTTTTTCTTATTAAAGGAATTTAAAAAGATATTGACATTTTTCGAGTCCATATTTATTATATAAATAAAATATTTCACATTTAATTCTTACTTATGGAAAAACATCCTGTATGACCTCAGCAGTTTCTCATCACATTCATCTATGATGCTGAATTTTAGGTTCCAAGCCTGAAATTCCAGTAAACTCCAAGATTTTTTACACTTCTAAGTCTAGTCACACACCTGCTTTTGATCTCAATCACATCACGAATGGAAACTCCATAACCAATTCACTTTTACATGTCGATTACTGTTTTTTGGCAATCCGTGTTGTTGCTTTTTGCTGCATCTATCTCGACATCTCGATGTCTCCATATATATGTACATTAACACCTGAATCGTAAAAACTTTTTTTGTTTTGCTACATCTTTGTGGGAAGAAAAGGGGTTTGGTATGAATCGCATGGCTTTGGTTTTTTCGGGACAAGGGTCCCAGCATGTAGGAATGGGAGCGGCATGGCATAGCGGCTTTACAGAAGCGGATCGCTTGTTCGAAGAGGCTGCTGATATTTTGGGATATGATTTGAAAGCTTTATGCATGGCAGGTCCGATTACCCAGCTATCCAGAACATTCTATACTCAGCCCGCACTTCTTACGATCAGCGTCATTGCATTCCGGCGTTATATGCACGAAATCGGGATTATCCCTGAATTTTCGGCAGGTCATAGCTTGGGTGAATATTCAGCTCTGGTAAGTAGCGGTGTTCTATCCTTTGGCGACGCTTTACGACTGGTACAAGAGCGGGGACGCTTCATGGAAGAAGCCGCAGATGCCGGACTGGGTAGCATGATTGCCGTTCGCGGAGCTGAGTTGAGTGCCGTGGAAGAATTCTGTCGTCTGCACTCCACAGTTGATCAGCCTGCTGTCATTGCCTGTTACAATTCGCCTAACCAGTACGTTGTCTCTGGCCATCATTCCTCTGTCGCTGTGGTAGCTGGCGAGTTAGAACAGCGGGGAGTCCAAATTACCCGCTTGCAGGTCAGCGGTCCTTTTCATAGTCCGCTTATGCAGCATGCTGCGGACCGGCTGACCGTAGAGTTGCAAAAATATACTTTAAATGAGGCGAAGTGGCCCGTGATCTCCAATGTGACCGCTCAGCCATACTCCGATGTCGACAGCATCCGTCAAGGATTGATTTTGCAAATGACTCACCCGGTTCGATGGATCCAAACCATGCAGTATATGGCGAATCATGGCGTGAAACAAGGCATCGAGTTAGGTCCACGAACAGTGCTGAAAAATTTGGCGAAGGAAATAAACACTACCATCGAAGTGCTGTCCCTGGACAGAGACTTGGATCGAGTTGAACTGGAACGCCGTTTCTCGATCCGTGATTGGGTTGCCCGTTCCCTGTCACTGGCGGTGTCTACCCCCAATGCCAATTGGAATGAAGATGAGTATCGAAAGGGTGTTATTTTACCTGTTCGGAGACTGGAAGAATTACTGCGAAACTCAGAATCAGGCAGCAGTCTTCCTCCTGCTTCTGAGCAAAGACAGGAAATACTGGAGTGTATTCGCCTGGTGTTGCAAACCAAACAGGTTCCCGAAGGAGAGCAGAAAGTAATGCTAGAGCAATTGAGGAGGGATCAGGATGGAGCAGTTTCAAACTTTAATTGAAATCATTCAAGACCGCGCAAGCCGGGATGAGAACGGAATCACCTTTATTTCCGGTGATAAACAAGAGGAATACGTATCCTACAGTAAACTTCTGGAGCAAGCATCACAGGTACTCCATGAATTACAGGAAAAAGGGATACAACCTGGTGATGAGCTGATCATGCAGATCGACGATAATCATACCTTTGTGAATGTATTTTGGGGTTGCCTACTCGGTGGAATCGTCCCTGTTCCTGTAAGCATAGGGAATAATGATGAGCATAAAATGAAACTGTTTAAAATCTGGAATACTCTATCCCGCCCTTATATGATTGCGGATGACAAGGTATTGGAGCAGCTGGAAAAATACTCGCACCAGCACGAACTGCTGGATTCCTTTGAGTCTGTTAATAAAGCGACTTTTTCAAGCCATGCATTCGATTATTCCAGTCAAAGTAAAGGCATAGTTCATGCATCCAAACCGGAGGATTTGGCTCTTATCCAATTTTCCTCAGGTTCTACAGGTGATCCCAAAGGGGTCATGCTGACGCATGAAAATCTGGTTTACAATATTCGAGATATCGTAAATATAACGAGCATGAACTCCAAGGATGCTTATTTGGGCTGGATGCCGCTTACGCATGATCTGGGATTGATCGCCTTTCATTTAACCTGTGTGATCGCTAATGCCAAGCAGCTGATTATGCCGACGGCACTTTTTATCCGACGCCCGTCTTTATGGCTAAAAAAAGTATCGGAGCATAAGGTGACTCAAATAAGCTCTCCCAATTTCGGATATAAATTTTTTCTCGATCAGTACAAACCCGAAACAGCAGCTAACTGGGACCTGTCAAGTGTTCGTATGATTTTAAATGGAGCGGAGCCAGTATCCGTGGAGCTTTGCCATGTGTTTATGGATGCAATGAGTGTTCACGGTTTGAATAAAAATGCGATGCTCCCTGTCTACGGATTGGCAGAGGCGAGCGTGGGTGTTTCTTCTCCCCCTCTGGACAAAGATACCTTTATTCCGATTCATTTGAATCGGCAGCAGTTAAACGTAGGTGAACCCATAGAAGAAGTAGACAAGTCCGACAAGCGGTGTCTTACTTTTGTGGATTTGGGGTATCCGGTGGCCAGCACCTCTGTCCGCATTTGCGATGAACAAAATCAGGTGCTCGAAGATGGGGTGATTGGACACACGCAAATCCGCGGCAAAAATGTGACAGCTGGATACTACAACAATCCCGAGGCTACCGCGAAGGTCAAAACAGAGGATGGTTGGCTTATCACCGGAGATTTGGGGTTTATGAGAAATGGTCGCCTCGTTATTACCGGTAGAGCCAAGGATATCATTTTCGTGAACGGACAGAATGTCTATCCGCATGACATCGAGAGGATTGCCGAGGAACTGGATGGCGTGGATCTCGGGAAAGTAGCTGTGTGCGGTATACATGATGCGCAAACCAGGCAGGATCGTATTGTTGCCTTTGTCATGCACACAAAAAAGATAGAGCATTTTGTGCCACTTGTCCAAAAGCTGAAAAGCCATCTGAACTACCGGGGAGGTTGGCATATTCAGGATGTGGTTCCGATCCGGCGTATTCCTAAAACAACCAGTGGAAAGGTTCAGCGCTTCAAATTAGCCCAAAGTTACGAGAAGGGCGAATTCGATGAAATACTGACAACTCTGGCCGAGGTCACTCAAACCTTGCAAGCTGCTGAGCGTGCAGTCTTGCCTCAGGGAGAAATAGAACAGAAGCTGATTGGAATCTGCCAGGATATTTTAAATGTAAAGTCGATCGGGACGGACGACAGCTACTTTGATATCGGAGTGACTTCCTTGCAGCTTGTTCAAATTGTGGACCAGTTGGAGGATCAATTAGGGATTCATATTGAGGTGACCGACTTCTTTTCCTATCCGACCATCGCCAAGCTGGCTGCGTATATCTCCAGTCAGGGCCTAAGCAGAGGGACGGCTGCAACAGCACAGCCCGAGGCCAAGGAGGAAGCGAATGACCGGGATATTGCCATCATTGGCATGTCTGGCAAGTTTCCTCAAGCGGAAACACTGGAGCAGTTTTGGGCGAATGTGGCATCAGGGACAGACAATATCGGCCCGTACAGCGACGAAAGAAGGAAAGACGCCGAAGCTTTCATTTCCCGTCTGAATACGGAAGGACGGAATATGCAAATCGCAGAAGGTGGCTATCTGGACGAAGTAGACAAGTTCGATTACTCCTTCTTTAAGCTG
Source organism: Paenibacillus sp. PvR008 (assembly GCA_040544055.1). GTDB lineage: Bacteria > Bacillota > Bacilli > Paenibacillales > Paenibacillaceae > Paenibacillus. The sequence continues at coordinate 111,508 of JBEUOG010000012.1, read as the reverse complement.
ACTCCGCGGGAAGCCTCACTAATGGACCCGAATCAACGGCTATTTCTACAAACCGCCTGGAGCACGATTGAGGATGCGGGGTATGGCGGTAAGCAACTGGCAGGCCAAAAGGTCGGCGTGTACGTCGGCTTTTCCAAAACCAGCTTCGAATACGAGCGTTTACTGTCCGAGGTGGAACCGGGTGCGCTGCCGAACTTTGCCATTGGTAATTTATCGTCCATTATTTCCAGCCGGATTGCATATTTGCTCGATCTAAAAGGCCCGGCGCTAACGATTGATACAGCATGCTCTTCCTCACTCGTGGCAGTGCATCTGGCCTGCAAGTCCATCCTCAGCGGAGACTGTGATATGGCACTGGCAGGTGGAGTGAAGACGATTTTGCTGCCGCTGAAAGCGGGCATTGGCATGGAATCCTCCGATGATCGGGCACACGCCTTCGACGACCAGTCGGACGGAACTGGCTGGGGTGAAGGCGTTGGAGCCGTTTTCTTGAAGCCGCTGCGCAAAGCGGAACAAGACGGCGACAACATTTTGGCCGTGATCAAGGGAAGTGCCATCAATCAGGACGGCAGCACGATTGGTATTTCTGCACCGAATGCGCTGGCTCAGGCGGAAGTGATTTCGCAGGCGTGGCGTGATGCACGGATTGATCCTGAAACGATGAGCTACATCGAAGCACATGGCACCGGGACCAAGCTGGGCGATCCGGTCGAGATTGACGGCATTACCAAGGCTTTCCGCAAGCATACACCGCGTAAGCAGTTTGTGGCGATCAGCACAGTCAAAACGAATATCGGCCATTTATACGAAGCCGCCGGGATTGCGGGCTTGATCAAATCCGTACTGTCCATGAAGCATCGACAGATTGCGCCGCTCGTTCATTTTCGCACGCCAAACCAGAAGATCCATTTCGAGGAATCTCCGGTATATGCCAATACGAAGCTGAGGGAATGGAAGACGGAAGGCTTCCCGAGAAGAAGCGGGCTGAGTTCCTTTGGATTCAGCGGGACAAACTGCCATGTGGTGCTGGAGGAATATATAGCAAAGACGGAATCGGATAAACCCTCCACGGGCAGCAACAATGGATCATCACCGCTGCTGCTGACCCTGTCAGCGCGGAGTGAATCCGCTTTGCGCGAGTTGGTCGTGCGGTACGCAGAACGGTTCGGACGCGCAGAAGAGCTCGTGATGCAGGATATATGCTATACGGCAAACACGGGCAGAAGCCACCTGAATCACCGGATTGCGGTAACTGCCGCAGGAGCGGATGCGCTGAAAGCGAAGGTGCTTCAGTTGCACGAACAAGGCAGAGCCGTCGAAGGTGTATACACCGGGAAAGCGGATAGCACAGATGGCGCAGAGACGGTCACTGGAAGCTTGGACACGTTGCAATCATTGGAGCAACTGGCTGCCAAGTACGTGCAAGGAGCGCAGATCGATTGGAATGCCCTATATGCAGGTAAGCACTACAAAAAGGTTTCTCTGCCTACGTATCCATTCGAACGTAAAAGATGCTGGATTAACGTGCCCGAACAGGTTCGAACGGAACAGAAGGCACCAGTTCATGAAAACTCAACAGTAAAGGAGTCTGGAATTATGGGGAACGAGTATTCGGTGTCAGAATCGGCTACCGATCAGCACAAATCATCTATCCTTCAAAAGTTAGCGAAAATGATCGGTAACGTGTCCCAGCTCAGTCTGGAGGAACTGGAGCCACAAACACATTTTCTGGAGCTTGGGCTGGATTCCATTAATTTGTCCCAAGTTCGCCACAGTATCAAGGATACCTTCGGACTGGACGTTCCGATGAACGAATTTTTCGAATCGTTGACCACGCTGGAGCTGTTAGCCAGCTACGTAGCCGAGCGGGTGAGCATTTCCACTTCTGCTGAAACCCCGGTTCAGTCTGTGGAAAATCGTCCGGAAGCAACTCTGAATCAGGTTGAACATGCAGCTTCCCTGTTAACCCAACCGTCTCATGAATCCGCCGTTCCGGCTGCCGCATCCGTTTATGCTATAGGTACGGCTGGACAAACATGGGCTCAAAGCTTCCCAATCGCTACAGCTCCTGCGGGTGTAGAGCGAATTTTGGAGCAACAGCTACATCTGATGTCACAGCAGCTCGATGTTCTCCGGCATCAGCCATCTGCATCCGTAATAGCTTCCGAGCCATTTAGCCCGGAAACGGGCGTTTTGCCATCGGCAAGTAGAGAAAGCGCGCAGATCATCCGTACCGAATCCAAGCAGGAAGTCGCGGCTGCATTAGCACCGGCTCCATCCGTAAAGGCTGTTCCCAAGCAGACAGGCAATGAAGCCAAGCCGTATACGCCTTATAAAAAACTGGATGTAAAAGCACGTGAATTGCTTTCGCTCCGTCAGGAAAAACACCTGCAAGAGCTGATTGAACGCTACACGGCCCGTACGCGTAGCACGAAGCAATACACCCAGCAGTATCGGTCTGTATACGCCAATAACCGTAATGTGGCTGGCTTCCGGCCTGTTTTGAAGGAAATGGTGTACCAAATCGTTTCTCAACGTGCAGACGGATCAAAAATTTGGGATCTGGACGGCAATGAGTACGTCGATTTGACGATGGGCTTTGGGGTGAATCTGTTTGGACATAACCCGGCCTTTATCCGTGAAAAAATTGAGGAAGAACTAAAAAACGGCATGTGTGTCGGCCCGATGTCTAACATGGCTGGGCAAGTCGCCGAGAAAATTTGCAAGATGACGGGCGTGGAACGGATTGCGCTGTACAATTCCGGCACGGAGGCCGTCATGGTCGCGCTCCGTTTGGCACGTGCTGCCACGGGACGAGCTAAAGTCGTCATTTTTGCTGGCTCGTATCACGGTACATTCGACGGGGTGCTGGCACTGGGGAGCGCGGGTGACAACAAGGAGCATTCGACACCTCTGGCTCCAGGTATCCTGCAGCATATGGTGGACGATATCGTCGTGCTTCATTATGGAGCGGACGAATCCCTGGATTATATCCGCACCCATGCGCATGAACTGGCGGCGGTTGTCGTGGAGCCGGTGCAAAGCCGCCGTCCAGATTTTCAGCCTCAAGCCTTTTTGCAGGACATTCGCCAGATGACGGAGCAGTCGGGTACTGCCTTCATTTTTGATGAAGTCATAACTGGCTTCCGGATTCAGCCGGGAGGGGCCCAAGCTTGGTTTGGGGTGCAAGCCGACCTTGTGACTTACGGTAAAATCATTGGCGGCGGGCTGCCAATCGGCATCGTAGCCGGGAAAGCCGCCTTTATGAACGGGATCGACGGAGGTACGTGGAGCTTCGGGGACGATTCCTATCCACAGCATGAGCAGCAGCGGACCTTTGTCGCGGGAACCTTCTGCCATCATCCGCTGGCAATGGCTGCATCCTTAGCGGTGCTGGATCATTTGGAGAGCAACGGCGAGCAGCTGCAAAATCGCCTGAACAGCCGCACCTCGGCGTTAGCAGCGGAGCTAAACAGCTATTTCACGGGCGAACACGTACCTATGAAAGTGGTTAACTTTGGCTCCCTGTTCCGCTTCGTGCTCAAAGGCGATCTGGAATTGTTCTTTTATCACATGCTGGACAAAGGCATCTATATCTGGGAGGGACGAAACTGCTTCTTGTCCACTGCCCATACCGAGGAAGATATTGCGCGAATCGTGCAAGCGGTCAAGGATAGCGTGAACGAGCTGCGTAAAGGGGGATTTTTACCGGACCCGCCCCCGAATGGAAACGGCCCGGGGCCGGGCAAGCAACCTGTACCTGTAACCGTACCTCCAAAGGCTGAAGCAGTGGGTGTTCCAGAAACCGTAATTGCGCTGACTCCGGACCAAAAGCAGCTTTGGTTCGCCTCTGTCTCGGAACGAAGTGACTCTCAATCTTTACACGAAACCGCCTTGTTGCGGTTTCGTGGTCCACTTCAGCAGGAGGCGTTCAACCAGGCTGTCCAAACCATCGTGAACCGTCATGAAGCCTTACATACCTTTATGAGCGGCGATGGGGAAACTCAGGTGATCGCTCCTGTGATGAAAGTGGAAGTCGCGCTTCATGATTTTACCAGTCACCACCCGGATGAACAGGAACAGCATATCCGGGCATGGATGATCAAGGACAGCGAAACCCCGTTTAACATGACGTCAGGAGAGCCGTTATTCCGGATTCATCTGCTGAAAATATCAGATGAGGAGCATCTGAGTGTCTTTACGTTCCATCATTTTATCGCGGATGGTTGGTCGATTGGTGTATTCATTCAGGAACTGGAACACATCTATTCTGCGCTAGTCCGACATGCTGACTACAACCTTCCCGATCCAGTACCTTTTCGGAATTACGTTGTTTGGCAGCAGGAACAATTGAAAGCAGGGAAAGAAGAGGCCCTTGCTTTTTGGTCGGCGGTGCTGGACAAGCAGCTGCCTGCCCTTAATCTGCCATCTCCAGTGAGGGGAATACAGATTCCGTCTTCCAGAGGAAGCAGACATACCGTAATTCTCGAAGCGCCGCTCGTTAAACAATTGAGATCCGCCAGCATAAAGCTTGGCAGCAGTCTTTTTATAACGCTGCTATCAGCCTTTCAGATTTTTCTGCATCGCCTGACAGGGCAGCAGGAAGTAACGGTGGGGGTTCCCACCGCAGGACAATCCCATATGGACGCCTTCTCCCTGATCGGCAACTGTGTCAACTTACTTCCGATGATCAGCGAAGTGCGTCCTGATGCTACTTTTACGGAGCATGCCCAAACGGTCAAAGAGCGCATGAATGAACTGGACAGCTTCCAAAAGTATAGCTTTGCCGGACTCGCTCAGCTGGGGCTGAGGCATTTGCCAGTCATTAACGCTGTATTCAATATGGATCGACCGATTCCACGTTTTCAATTCCATGAACTGGAAGCAGAGCTCGTTGAGAATGAGGTATCATTCAGCAAATACGAGTTGTTTTTGAACGTGACAGAGGCGCAGAAGCAATTACGTCTTGATTTCGACTATAATTCGGATCTTTTTCAGCAAAACATCATCGAAGCCTGGTCAGGATATTTCCTGAATCTGCTGCATTCCATTGTAGAGGAAGAAGGGGCTCACGTTTCCGCGCTGTCTTTACTCCGTGCTTCGGAGAACGAACAACTTCGAGCTGCATGGGCAGCAAATACCGATGCCAATGGAAACTATCTCTGCGTCCTCGATGCCTACAAGCATTTGGCACCTGTTGGGACAGCAGGGGAGGTGTATCAAGCCTCTGTAGCAGGCCTGTTGGGAACGACTCGGGAAGGGGCTTACGTGGAAAACGATGGCAAGCTGCGGCATATTGGAAATTTGAATCGGACCATCCACATTCGCGGACATCAGGTTAATCTGGAGCAGCTGGAGAAACACCTGCTGCACATTTTCCAATTGAAGTCCTGCGTCATTACACCACAAACGGGCGAAGCTGGAAAAGTCTCATATATAACCGCCTATGTGGTTGCAAACGCATCGAAGCCTTGGGAAGAAGACGCACTGAAAAAGGCTGTAATCGAAATTCTTCCAGATTATGCGCAGCCCCGTTTTTGGATTCATATGGATCATATTCCTCTTCTGCCGGATGGTCAGCCTGATCTACAGGCTCTACCAGAGCCAGGACAAGCAAGCGTATTCGCTAAAACAGACGCCGCTTCTGAGATCCACGGCGTAGAAGATCAGCTCGTGAACATTTGGATGGACGTTCTGAATGTAACGGATATCAGCTATGACGATAACTTTTTTCAACTGGGTGGTGATTCGCTAAAAGCGACGGTCATTCTGTCGAGAGTCAACAAGGAATTGGGTGTACACATTCCACTCAGCCACATTTTTGAGCTGCAAACGATTGCTGAGCTTGCTACATATATTGCGGGTGGAACAAAGCAGACCTATGAACCGATTGTATCTGTGAAATCGCAAGCCTTCTATCCGGTATCTTCTTCCCAAAAGAGAATGTACGTGCTGGATCAGCTGGGAGGCGGAACGGCCTATCATGTACCCGGTCAGCTTTTCATAGAGGGAGATCTGGAGGTTCCCCGCTTTATTGAATCCGTTAAGGAAGTTATTTTGCGACATGAATCCTTTCGGACGTATTTCGATCTGGAAGACGGGGAAGTAGTACAAAAGGTTCAGGACACGATTCCATTCGACATCCCGTATACCCGTATTTCCAAGGAAGAAGCAAAACAGGCTCGGGCCTTATTTGTCCAGCCTTTTCATCTGGGAACAGCTCCTTTATTTCGCGCCGAACTGTACGAATTTATCGAAGGTGGCTTCATACTGCTAGTGGATATGCATCACATCGTGTCCGATGGTTTCTCCATGGCCGTGCTGCTGGATGAAATCATTCAACGGTATCAGGGCAGACAGCTTGCGAACATTCAGCTTCATTACAAAGACTTTGTTGCTTGGCAGAAGCAGCAGATCACTGACGACGCATGGCAAGCGAATGAATCATATTGGCTCCAGACCTTGAGTGGCGAGCTTCCTGTACTGAATATGCCTACGGACTTTTCACGCCCGCAAGCACAAAGCTTTGAAGGTGACAGCTTGACCGTCACATTGGAATCCAAACTTACTAACACACTCTACACATTGGCCCAAGATACCGAATCTACGATCTTTATGGTACTTTTGGCAGCTTATAATGTCCTGCTGAGCAAATATTCTGGCCAAGAGGATATTATCGTGGGTACACCTGTTGCCGGAAGACGGCATGTGGATACGCAAGCGATGATTGGCATGTTTGTCAATACGTTGGTTCTTCGCAATCATCCGCAATCTTCTTTAACGTTCCAATCCTTTTTGCAGGAGGTTAAGCAAAACTCGCTGCTGGCACTGGAGCATCAGGAATACCCGTTTGATGAGCTTGTAGACAAGCTGGAACTGGTACGCGACGTAAGTCGAAACCCGGTGTTCGATACGATGTTCAGTTTGCAAAATGTCGGCACAGATGTTTTGGAAACAGGAGGCATTCGTTTTAAGCCGGAAGAATTCAACGCGGGCATATCCAAGGTGGATTTTTCATTGCATGTGACCGAAGAAAAAGAACGTTTGTCCTTCACTTTGGAGTATGGCACGAAGCTGTTTAAACCGGAGACCATCCGACGGCTGGCAGAGCATTTTGTGCGAATTTTGGAAACGGTGACGCAGGATGTCGAGGTGCGGTTGGCCGATATTACGATCATATCCGCTGAAGAGAAGCAATTGCTGCTAACCGGATTTAACGACACCGTCGTACCTTTCCCGTACAATGAGACACTCCACGGGCAGTTTGAAAAGCAGGTCATACAGACGCCGGATCATATAGCATTGGTGTTCGGAAATCAGCGCCTGACCTACCGGGAGTTGAACGAACGCGCTAACTCACTGGCACGGGTACTTCAAGCGCAAGGTGTAGTACCCGATAAGCTAGTCGGTCTGATGGTGCAGCGTTCGGCGGAAATGATCATCGGTCTGCTCGCCGTGCTAAAAGCGGGTGGCGCTTATGTGCCGATTGACCCTGAATATCCGTCAGCCCGCATTGAATATATGCTGAGTGACAGTGAGGCTGCCGTACTCCTGACCAGTCGCGATTTGGTAGGAGAACACCATTACAGCGCCAACACCCTGTTTATTGAAGATGAGGAAGTATATCAAGGAGAAAAGACCAATCTGGAAGCCACTGCTCAGCCAGAGCATCTGGCTTATGTCATCTATACTTCTGGCTCAACCGGAAATCCGAAAGGAGTTATGCTCCAGCATCGCTCGGTGCTGAATTTTATTACAGGAATGCGTGAAGTGATCGACTTTGCAGCGGACAAAACGATTTTATCGCTAACCACCATTTCGTTCGATATTTTCGTATTGGAAACAATTCTGCCGCTGCTGGGCGGAATGACCATCGTGCTAGGCGACCGCCATCATCAGGTCGATCCTCAGACACTTGGCGAGCTGATTACTGCACATCACATCGACATGCTGCAAATGACGCCATCCCGGCTGCAAATGCTGCTGGCTCATGAGGAAGGTTCCCGTGCGCTGCAAGGTGTACAGGAAATTATGGTTGGGGGAGAAGCGCTTCCGCCCAAGCTGCTGAAGGCATTGCAGAAATTGAACGGTCCCCGCATTTATAACATGTACGGACCTACGGAAACGACGGTTTGGTCGGCAGTGCAGGAACTTACAAATGCCAAACAGATCGACATTGGACGTCCCATCGCGAATACGCAAATTTATGTCATTGATGCGCAGGGCAGATTACAACCTATTGGTGTACCAGGCGAGCTATGCATTGCAGGGGAAGGATTGGCCCGCGGCTATTGGAATCGCACGGAACTGACGGCGGACAAATTTGTAGATAATCCATTTTCAACAGGAACACAAATGTACAGAACGGGCGATCTCGCCCGCTGGAAAGCGGATGGAAATCTGGAGTTTATCGGCCGAATCGACCATCAGGTGAAAGTACGTGGATTCCGGATCGAGCTGGGTGAGGTTGAAAATGCTTTGATTAACCATTCTGCAATTCAAGAGGCTGTCGTTACTGTAAATCAAAGCAAAGATCATGAATCCGTACTGTGTGCCTACATTGTACTGCGTACAGAAGAAACACCAAGCTTAACCGCAATTCATGAGCATGCCGCCAAGTTGCTTCCTTATTACTCGGTTCCGTCTCACTTTGTGTTTCTGGATCGTATACCGTTGACTCCAAATGGAAAAACCGACCGAAAAGCGTTGCCGGAGCCTGACAAGCTATTACGACCGGATATTGCCTATGTAGCGCCGCGAAATGATGTGGAAGAAGCTTTGGCCGCCGTATGGCAAGATGTTTTGGGACGCGATCAGGTGGGCATTCAGGATAACTTTTTCCTGCTCGGAGGCGACTCCATCAAAGCAGTTCAGGTCATCGCGCGCATGCGTCTTCACGGGTATTCACTGGATATCCGACACGTACTGGAGCATCCGTCAATTGAAATCCTGAGCGGCTATGCGGAAACACTGTCCCGTCCGATTGAGCAAGGGCCGGTTGATGGAGAGGCGCCACTGACCCCGATACAACGACATCTAATCGATTGGATCGAACGGCACCCATCCGAGGCACTTCCTGCCGCAACATCGGTACTGTTGTTAGCAAAGTCGGGCTTTGATGAGCAGCCATTGCGAGCCGCATTGAAGAAAATCGTGGAGCACCACGATGCTCTACGCCTTGGCTTACTACAACAGGCTGACGGGTCGGTTACGCAAGCTCACAAAGGACTGAATGAGGAGCTAATCACGCTGGAGGTGCTGTCGCTTACGGGAACAGAAAGCGAAGCACGCAGCCCATTGGAAGCTGAATGCCAACGTATTCAAAGCAGCCTGCGGCTGTTTGAAGGACCACGAGTTCGGGCAGGGCTTTTCCGTCTGGATAGCGGAGATCATCTTTTCCTTGCTGTAGACCCGCTGGTGGCTGACGCCATTTCATGGAATATTTTGCTCGAAGATCTGGCAACAGGCTACGGACAAGCTCTGAACGGGGAAACGATTGTCTTACCGGACAAAACCAACGCTTACCAAACATGGGCCGAACATCTTGAGAATTATGCGAATAGCAAAGAGCTGCTCAAGGAGCAGGACTATTGGAAAAAGATAGAGTTGTCTGAATGGGGAACGCTTCCCAAAGACCATGAAGTCATTACGGACTCTGGAACGGGACGGCAAACGAATCAGCTCCATCTGCAATTAACAGCAGACGAAACCCAGGACCTGATGACACAGGTCAATCATGCCTACAATACCGTGCCGGATGAAGTGCTGCTGTCCGTGCTGGGTCAGACAGTATCCGAATGGTCAGGACAAGAACGGATTGCACTCTACTTGGAGAACCCTGGTCGAGAGCTGGGTGAAACAAATTCGCTGGATATCTCCAGAACGGTAGGGCAGTTTACGTCCGTGTATCCGATTGTACTGGACATCAAATCTGCGGATGAACTATCGCTATTGCTCAAGCGTGTGAAGGAAACGGTTCGACAGGTTCCAAATCAGGGATTGGGCTACGGTGTATTGAGATATCTGACCGAAGCCAGCAATCCAACGGATCCTAAACGTTCTCGTCATCCGGAAATCGGTTTCCGTTATATAGACTCTCTACACCCGGAATCGGTTTATTTTTCAACATCGCCGCTGGAAGCTGAGATTGCACCAGGTACCAAGGATGCGGATAGTGGTTCATCTTATGCTCTTTATATGGATAGCCGCTTGGAAGGCGGAAAATTAAGTATCCGTATATCCTATGACAGGAATGCATATGAAGAGCGCACGATCAAACAACTTCTCTCTCGCTTCGAAACTCACCTGTTGAATGCCATCCGTCATTGTCTGGATCAGTCCGGTCAGGAACTGACACCAACAGACGTAGGGGCAGATGATATGGATCTGGAAGAGTTCGAAGACATGAAGCATTTTTATGAAAGCCTATAATTATTCGCCCGAGGGGGAAATACGATGAGTAAAAGCCTTGAAATCGAAAAAGTGGCTAATTTAACGCCTTTGCAGGAGGGGATGCTCTTTCATACGGTGATGGAGCCGGAATCACAGGCGTACTATGAGCAAGTACGAATGACCATCCGGGGTGAACTGAACCTGGAGGCTCTGCAAAAGAGCTTCCAGACCCTGGTACAGCGTCACGAAACGCTTCGTTCGAATATTTATCATAAAAGTGCCACCCGCTCACGGCTCATCGTGTTTAAGGAGCGAAATCCAACGCTTCGTTACGAGAATCTGACGAATATTCCCGAGGCAGAGCAAGCTGAAGCAATTCGCAGCTACGCAGACGCAGACCGGAACCATCGTTACGATCTGAGCAAGGATTTACTCATTCGTCTGGCTGTGCTTCAAACCCAAACGAACGCATATACGCTACTTTTAAGCTTTCATCATATTATTATGGACGGCTGGTGCCTCGGCATCGTTATGGACGAGCTGTTCGCGGCTTATGAAGCACTGAAAGCGGGTAAGACCGTACAACTGCCAACACCGCAGCCCTATACTGGCTATGCCCGCTGGCTGGATAAGCAGGATAAGGAGGCGGCGAAGGAATACTGGCGGTCCATCCTGAACGGCTATGATCAGCCAGCCGTGCTCCCAACCTTGCCTGTAGCCCATCCGCTCCAGGCAGAAACCGGGTACTTGCTGCATGAGCATAAAATAACACTCACGGATGAAACAACCCGTCAATTGCGGACGGTGGCTGAACGCAATGGAACGACCCTTAGCAGTCTGTTTCTGGCTGCATGGGGAGTCGTGCTTGGAGGATACGACCAAAGTGAAGACGTCGTCTTCGGCACCGTTGTTTCCGGTCGACCGCCGGAGCTTGAAGGTGTTGAACAGATGTTGGGACTTTTCATTAACACAATACCGGTACGAATCAAATTGGATGCAGATCAGCCATTCTCAGGTCTGCTTCGTGAAGTGCAGCGCAGCGCGGTTCAATCACGGGCATATGACTATTTTTCACTCGCTGAAATACAGTCCCAGTCAGCGCTTAAGCAGCAGCTCATGGATCATTTTGTTGTATTTGAAAACTACCCGCTGGAGGATATGGTTGGCCGGCCTGATCTGAAGGAACGGCTTGGATTCGTCGTGGAGGACGCTCAGCTGTCCGAAGAAACACCTTACCACTTCAACATCGAGGTGGAGGACGGAAAAGCGCTGAGCTTTATGCTGTCCTACAACAACTATGTCTACAGCGATGAAGTGATGATACGGTTAGCCGGACATTTGGAGCATACACTCGTTCAGATTGCACGTACACCAGAAATCCTGCTGCGGAACATTCGTCTGCTGACCGCTACAGAAGAGGCGGAGCTCACCCATGTATGGAGCGGACCGGTTGCCGACTATCCTGCCGGAACGTTTCATGGAATATTCGAAGCGCAGGCAGAACGTATCCCGGAACAGACCGCTGTCATCTACGAAGATACCGCACTGACCTATCATGAGCTGAATGAGAAGGCCAATCTGCTTGCTCAAGCTCTACAAAGCCGTGGGGTTCAACGCGAACATCTCGTCGCCGTGATGCTTGAGCGTTCAGCAGACATGATTATCGCTGTGTTAGGGATTATGAAGGCGGGAGCTGCCTACGTAACTGTCGACCCGACCTACCCGAAGGAGAGAATTGCTTACATGCTTCAAGACAGCGGGGCTACTATTATGCTCACGCAGTCTTCCCTGACTGAACTACTGGCGGATGTGGATTTTGCGGGTGAAGTGCTGGACTTGCCAGCATTACTTCAACAAGCTTCACAAGCGGACCATTCCCATCAACAAGCGCCCATCTACACGCCTATTCATGATCCTGAGGCTTTGGCCTACGTCATCTATACATCGGGAACGACGGGCAATGCCAAAGGCGTGATGATCGAGCATCGTCATTACGTAAATACGGCGTGGGGGTATAGAGAGGCCCACCAGTTAAAAGAGTTTCCAGTCAAGCTCCTTCAGATTGCCAGTATGTCGTTCGATGTCTTTGCCGGTGATCTAGCCAAGACATTCGTAAACGGAGGCACCATGGTCATTTGCCCGCAGGATGTGCGTAACGATCCTCCGGCCTTGGCCCAGGTACTCGAACAGCACGAAATTACGACGTTTGAAGTTCCGCCAGCCTTGTTGATGCTGCTCATGGACTATGTGTATGAACACGGTACAGATGTCAGCGCTATGAAGCTGCTCACTACTGGCGCAGACAGCTTCGGCGTTGAAAACTACCGGACGCTTTTGAATCGCTTCGGCGATACGATGCGCATTATGAATACCTACGGTGTGACCGAAGTGGCTATTGATTCCAGTTTTTACGAAGAAACGGCGGAACGCCTGCCTCTGTCGGGTATCGTCCCGATTGGAAAGGCGCTGCCGAACCATAAAGTATATATCGTAGATGAGGCTTTGCGTCCGCTCCCTATCGGCGTAGCCGGGGAATTGTGCCTTGGCGGCGCTTCTGTAGCTCGTGGTTATCTGAACCGCCCTGACCTGACGGCGGAAAAATTTGTACCGAATCCTTTTGTGAGTGGAGAGCGTCTGTACCGCACCGGAGATCTGGCCCGCTGGCTGCCGGATGGCAACATTGATTTCATCGGCCGGGTTGACTTTCAGGTAAAAATTCGTGGTTACCGGATCGAGCCGGGTGAAATCGAGTCGGCCCTACTGCAATTGGATGAGGTACGCCAAGCGGTGGTCACGGATAGAACGGACAACACCGGACAAAAGTATTTGTGCGCCTACGTGGCAGGTACAACCGACAAATCCTTTCTGCGGACAGAGCTTGCGAAACAGTTGCCTAGCTATATGGTACCTGCGCATATTATCGTGCTGGATCAATTGCCTTTGACCCATAACGGTAAAATTGATCGACGTGCGCTTCCAGAACCCGAAGATTTTGTGTTGACCGACGTCGAGTATGAAGCGCCGCAGAGCGAGCTGGAGCTAACACTCGCTTCCATCTGGGAGGAAGTCATTGGCGTTAAGCCGATTGGCCTGCGCAACAACTTTTTCGAGCTTGGCGGGGATTCGATCAAAGCACTACAAATTGCAGCCCGGTTGAATGCGAAGGGCCTCAAAATGGACATGAAGGATTTGTTCCGTTATCCGCAGATTGATCTGATCGCTCCTTATATTAAAGAAGTAACCCGGACCATCCCACAGGGGGCAGTACAAGGTGCAGTGGAGCTGACACCGATCCAATGGGAATTTTTTGAGCATCATCGAACAGAACGTCATCATTACAATCAGGCTGTCATGCTTCAGAACGCCGAAAAGTGGAACGAAACCTGGCTGCGAAGCGCCGTGGATAAGCTGATCACGCACCATGATGCCTTGCGCATCACCTTTGATGAGCGTGAAAAAGAACCTGTCGCCTATAACAGAGGCACAGCCGAAGGTGAACGCTTCACATTGGAAAGCTACGATTTATCACATGCTGGCCAGCCTGAGGAAGAAATCGCGCAGTTCGCTGACGCGTTACAAAGCCGCTTTGATTTGCGCAACGGCCCGCTTGTGCGTTTGGCTTTATTCCGGCTACAGGAAGCCGATCATTTGTTAATCGTCATTCATCATCTTGTCATAGATGGTGTGTCGTGGAGAATCCTGCTGGAGGACTTGGAAACAGCCTACCGGCAGGCAGCTAACGGTGAAAAGCAACAGCTACCCGCCAAGACCGATTCCTACAAGGAATGGGCAGCACGTCTGTCCAAGTATGCACAAAGCGCACTGGCGCGTCAGGAAATCAGCTATTGGAATGCGGTAGAAGCTCATGAAATACTTTCGCTGCCAAAAGATCATGAGGTTCCAGTTAGCCTGATCCGTGATGGTCGCCAATCCGAAGTGACACTCAGCCGGGAAGAAACCGAAAACCTGCTGAAACACGCGCACCATGCTTACAATACAGAAACAAATGATATTTTACTGACGGCGCTAGGGCTGGCTTTCCGGGAATGGGGTGGACATGCTGAAATTGCAGTTCAGGTGGAAAGTCATAGCAGAACGGAATTGATTAAAGACATAGACGTTTCCCGCACAGTAGGCAGGTTTACGTCCGTGTATCCGTATGTGGTAGACGTGAGCAAGCCTGAAGATTTGGCCTATCAGATCAAGCTGGTTAAGGACAATTTGCGACGTGTACCCAACAAGGGTGTCGGATATGGCATTTTACGCTACTTGACCGACAGGGAGCAGCAGGATAGGGCAACTCTTTTTTCTGCCAAGCCACCTGAGATCAGCTTTAGCTTTGACGGAGAAGCCAGAGAAGGTACGACATGGCGCACCTCAACACTATCCACGTTTGCTGGTACTGAAATTAGCCCTCTGACTGAAAAAGCGCCCAGCTTTGATATTCATGGTGCGGTGGCTGACGAAACACTCCGCATTGTATTCGAATACAACGCACGTGAATATGAAGCATCGACGGTGGAACGACTTACAGCCAGCTTTAAGAATCATCTGATCGAACTTATTCGCCATTGCTGCGCCAAGGATACAGCAGAACAAAGCCCGACGGATTTTACATATGGGCAATTGTCTCAGGGCCAGTTTGAAAATATTGCAAATCGCTTGACAGATAAGCTGTTAAACCAATTGAAATGAGGTAAATTTTTTTGAGCCAAGTGAAAATTAAAGACCTCTATCCGCTATCCCCGATGCAGGAGGGAATGCTATTTCATTCCATACTTGATGAAAAGTCAGAGGCTTATTTCGAACAAACGATCATTACCATTCATGAAGCTATGGATACCAACCTAATCAGCCGAAGCTTACAAAAGCTAATTGACCGCTATGATATTTTCCGTACGGTATTCATGTATAAGGAGACGGAGCGCCCGCTTCAGATTGTACTGGAGGAACGGTCAGCTACACCTGTCCATACCGAAGATGTGCGTAGTCTACCGGATGCGGAAAAGCACAGACGACTTCAAGTCATTTTACAGGAAGAGCGGCAGAGAGGCTTTGATCTGGAGAAGGAGGTTCTCATCCGGTTAGCGCTTGTACAGTGGGATGAGGATACCTCCAAGCTCATCTGGATCTCTCATCATATTATTATGGACGGCTGGTGCCTGCGGACGGTAGCCAAAGATTTTTTTGATATTTACACATCACTTCGGGACGATACTCCTTTAAAATTAGAACCTGTCCATCCATTTAGCAGCTTTATTCAGTGGTTGGAAAGACAAAATAAAGAGGAAGCAGCAGCATACTGGAAACAATATGTGACTGATTTTGAAAATGAAACCGTCGTGCCCGGCTATACTCGATCCGTCGATCCTTCGTTTCAGGCAGAGCAACTCATATGCACATGGGGAGAGCAGTTGACCCAAGGCATGGAACAAATCGCCAAGCAAAACCGTGTCACCGTCAGCACCTTATTTCAAACCGTTTGGGGCTTATTACTACAAGCGTACAACAACAGTAAGGACGTCATTTTCGGGTCTGTCGTATCGGGCAGACCTGATGAAATCCCCGGTATTGAAAATATGGTCGGACTATTCATTAATACCATACCCGTACGTATTAAAAGCTCCGCTGAACTGCGGTTTTCCGACTTGCTTACGTCTATACAGGATTCCTTGATGGAGTCCAATCGGTATTCCTATTTTTCCTTGGCTGATATTCAAGCCCATAGTGTACTAAAACAAAACCTGATCCGGCATATTGTCGCTTTTGAAAACTTTCCCGTTTCGGAAGAGCTTACGGGCTTGGAAAAAGACTCTAAAGCCCTCCGTGTTGGTGAAGTAGAGGATATTGAACAGACCAACTATGATTTGAATGTAATCGTCATGCCTGGCCGGGAGTTGGAAATCAAATTTAGCTATAACGCGCTAACGTATAACAAAAATGCGATCAAACAATTGGCTGCTCACCTCATCCAAATGATGGAGCAAGTTATTCAAAACCCAAATATCCGGGTTTCGGAGATTGATCTTTTGACAGCGGAGGAAAAACAGCAGATCTTGTTTGATTTTAACGATACACGGAGACCGTATCCATCGGACCACACCATACATCATGGCTTTGAAGAACAGGTAGAGAAAACACCGGATGCAGTAGCCATTGTATTTGAAAATCGTGAGCTGACCTACCGCGAATTAAATATAAAAGCGAATCAACTGGCCTCGAAGCTGCGGAAACTGGGTGTTACGCCGGATACCATCGTAGGCATTTTGACTGAACGTTCGCCAGAAATGATTATCGGTATTCTTGGTATTTTGAAGGCAGGTGGAGCCTACTTGCCACTGGAGCCTTCTTATCCGCAAGAACGGATTGCGTTTATGATTCAGGATAGCGGTAGCGAAATTCTGCTAACCCTATCCGACAAGGGAAAACAGATGAACACTTTCGATTTTTCCGGTACTGTTCTGGATCTGGCTGACATCAGCTCCTACGATTCCGACGACTTCATTTTTTCCGAATCGACAACGGCAGACGATCTGGCGTATGTCATGTATACATCCGGCTCGACCGGGCGTCCCAAGGGTGTCATGATTGAACACCGGAATGTCATACGGCTGGTGAAGAACACCAATTACATGCCATTTGCCGAGAACGAACGCATTTTGCTGACCGGGGCGCTCGTGTTCGATGCCTGTACCTTTGAAATTTGGGGAGCTTTGCTGAACGGATTGCGCTTGTACATTGTACCGGAATCCGTAATCTTGGATGCTGTTCAGCTTGGTGAAGCGCTGGATCGATATCGTATTACAACGATCTGGCTGACATCGCCCTTGTTTAACCAACTCACTCAGCATAAACCAGATCTCTTTGCTTCGCTAAAGCACCTGCTAGTGGGCGGGGATGTGCTTTTACCTGGGATTATTAATACGGTAAGAGCACATTCTCCGGGGCTGAACGTTATCAACGTCTATGGCCCCACGGAAAACACAACATTTTCTACTTATTTCCCGATTGATAAGGAATATAACCGCATTCCTATTGGTCGTCCAATTGGCAATTCAACTGTTTATATTTTGGACTCTTCAAGCAGGCTGCTGCCTATTGGTGCTCAAGGAGAAATATGTGTTGGCGGGGATGGTCTAGCACGTGGCTATCTGAACAGGGATGATCTGACCCAGCTAAATTTTGTCCCTAATCCATTCATTCCGGGCGAAAAAATGTATCGGACAGGTGATTTGGGCAGATGGCTACCGGATGGCAATCTGGAGTATCTCGGACGGATAGACCAGCAGGTTAAAATCCGCGGATATCGTATTGAACCTGGGGAAATTGAAACCCAGCTCATGAGGCATGATGCAGTTCAGCAGGCGCACGTAGCGGTAAAAAGCACAAACGATGGTCAAAAAACGCTCTGTGCTTATATCTCAACCGACGTACCGCTATCTAAGAGTGATATGAAGACCCATTTGACTGGCCAGTTGCCGGATTATATGATCCCTGCCCAGTATGTGTTCCTGCCGGCATTTCCTTTGACGACGAACGGTAAAATCGACCGTCAAGCATTGCCTGAGCCAGAAATGACCAGCGGTTCCGATATGGAATACGTTGCTCCAAGAAATGAAGTGGAACAACAGTTGGTGAACCTGTGGCAAGCAGTGCTTGGCGTTGAAAAGGTCGGCATTGACGACGGCTTCTTCGAGCTTGGAGGTCATTCATTGAAGGCCATTCAACTGGTATCCAAAGTACAGGAATCGAACATTCCGCTAGATATACATCAATTGCTTCAATATCAGACGATAAGAAGCTTGTCCGATCTTTTACAACGTGGTGAAGAGGGCGGAGTGAACACGGATACGCTCATTGCGAAAGCTAAGGAAGTTGAGCGGGCAATAGCCGAAGCGTTTGGTGTACAGGTTTTGCTTCAGTCCGTATCCACCGATAAGCAAAACTATTTGTTCTTGCAGGTGGAGCCTTTTCACGCAGAACAAGTTCAGGAAATCTCAGAATTTATCCAATCTCATATCCAACCAGACCTGCACCCGCATTATATCGTCCACTGGGGAACCGACGAACCAGATAGAGTTCTCGGAGCTATACCGACAAACGAAGAACAAGAAACCTTACTTAAACAACAGGCCGATGTATGGCTTGCCAGCATCGCTGAGTTAAATGCAGACTGGAATACCAATATACTAAGTCTGAATGCTATTGGGCGCTATCCGCTTGCACCAGCTCAGCAGTACCATTTGCGGCATTTTACAGGTTCGGGTATGGCTGTGCAGTTAGATAGCTACTTGGACACCGGACGTTTAACCGTAGCGGTTCAGCGGCTTCTTCAACGCCATGAATTGCTGAGAAGCGTACTTGTTCAATCGTCCGGAACATGGGAATGGGAGCTGCGCCCAGCGCCAGAGCATCTTTCTTTACCGACTGTTGATCTTTCGGGTTATCCGGTGCAAGCACAACGCAGGCTGCTTTCATCCATCGCTTCTAACCTATTTTTAGAACCGTATGAACTTACACAGTCGTTGCAGTACCGGATCGTCCTGATTCGCTTAAATTTTCGGGAACATCTGCTGTTGTTTCCTTGCTCGCACATCATCTTTGATGCTACGAGCAGTGACATCCTGCGTAGACAACTCCTTGATGAATATCATCGTCCGCAGCAGGAACATGCGACAGAAGAGGTGCAATACCGGGATTATGTAAAGCATATCCGTCAAGGCCCTCAAGGAATCAGAGATCAGGAAATCAGCGAGCAATTCAAACTCCAGACGTTTGGTGAGAATTATGATCGTATCCATGCGCTGACCGAAGAACGCAACTATGCGGACACTACCAGATATCGTTGGGAGCTGAATGTAAGCGACATTTCAGAGCAGCACGGAGCTGCGAATATATGGGATATTTCGCTTCAAATGGCTGTACGTTTTTTCAGCAGCTATTTCCAACTCTCTGATGTTCCGCTTTGGCTTACTAATTATGGAAGACAATATGGCGACCGAAACTATTTTGGAACCGTAGGCGAGTGTATTGATCATATACCCGTTATACTGCAGGAAGATGACACTGATTCCTATGAAAAGAGTATCCATACCCACCTGGACTTTGCTGCACGCTATCATTTGAACTTTTTCAATCTGATCTTCAATGCTGAAATGGAGAAAGCTTACCCGGTATCCAGTAGCATTTTGAAAAAGGGACTTGAACAGCTGCCTATCGTATTCAACTATTTGGGTGAGGGACGAGAGGATGCAGAATTGCTCGACAATCTGCATACCGAAGGCACACAAACTAACGTTAACAAGGTTATTTTCTTTGAGTCAGAGCATGTAGGGAATATTCTGAAAATCTCACTTACCATTCCGTATGAAGAGAACGACCAGTATATCCATCAAATCTTCCAAGCTGCTAGTGACAGGCTCTTAACGCTTTGACCATTTCGCAGTAAGGAGATGAAGATGTGAATCAATTGTTTAAGGATAGTCGTTTTATCCGTTTCTTTGCTTCTCGTACTTCTGCCAATATCGCGGACAGCATTTATTCTATCGTCCTGCTGTATTTTGTACAGCAATCAACACAGTCGGTGGCGATGACCAGCTTCACGTATACGGCCGTATCTGCGGCGTCGATTTTCAGCTTTCTCGTGGGTCCTTTGGTGGACCGTTATTCACCGCCTTTGCTGGCCAGTATCGCCTTGTTTACGCAGGCTGTGCTTATTTTGGCCGTCCCGTTTCTCATTCAGGACGGGATGGTTAATCTGGTCGCTATCCTTGTTATTGTTTTTATTGCATCCTGCTTCTCTACACTGTTTTATCCGGCCAACAGTAAAATGCTGCCGCAACTGGTAGGCTCGCCGGATTTGATTGTCCGGGCGAATTCCATGATTTCGTCGACAGATCAGGTGATTAATATCGCCGGATATCTGGCTGGAGCCTCGCTCATTATCGCCATGGGGATGAAAAACACGTTTTTTCTAGCCAGCGCAATGCTGTTTCTGGCAGGCTTTGTGTATATCAGGCTCAGCAAGCAGATCGACGCTCCTGCGATGGAGGACACGAACGGTAGGGGTTCACTGAAGCTGGGATACTATCTGAGGGAGCTGAAAGAAGGATATCTTTTTGTAAAACGGCACACCTTCCTGAGAATTATGCTTCCGTTCTTTGCTCTGACGAACTTTTCGATGGCGATCTTGGTGATTGCCATGCCTTCCATCGCTGTTTCTTATGGCTCACCGATCTATTACAGCTTGCTGTATGTGGCCTATTTTATCGGTATTTTTGTCGGTTCCTTTCTGGTCAGTGTATTGAAAAAGAATGGTATCACCATCGCGGTTTCCTGGGTAGCCATGGGGCTGGCGATCTACGTGTTTTCCATTGTGCCGGAGATATGGATGAAGCTGCTGGCAGCCCTGTTGCTAGGTATATTTACAGGCATCATCAATGTACTGCAAACGTCCTTGATTCAAATTATTACCCCGCTGCCGTTAATGGGACGGGTTACATCCTTTCTAAACACCCTGTCGAGCGCAGCTCTGCCATTAGGAGCCTTAATTGGTGGCGCGTTAGCTTTACGTTTTGCTCTGAGTGAGGTCCTTTTTTTCAGCGGACTGATTACCACATTGTGCGGATTGATTATGTTTCTGATCAAGGATATTCGCCAGTTTGAGATTCCTTCAGAGGAGATTGGAAGAGTAGCCCCTTCCCACAATTCATAAGCCACGCATGCAAAATGTCAGGTCCTCATCACAGGGCCTGGCATTTTTAGTATGTCTGGCTTCGCCATGTTGAGGCAGATCATTTTGGTGCTGGTGTTGGAGCGCCGTATATGGTTATCATAGACGAAGGTATGAATCTATCGTTTACATTAGGATACAAAAGGAGATACAAGATGGCTGAACCTTTAAAAAATATATATACAGAGGATTTTCTTCGCCTTTTCGGTGAAAGAGTACAAACTGCTTATAGCTCGTTTGATACCCAGGGATTTATCCATCAAGTCATGGACGAGACATGGAATGAGCTGGAGCTAAAAGCCCGGATGCGGCGGATTTCACTAACATTGGGAACGTTCTTGCCAAGTCGTTATGAAGAAGCCTTGGCTGTCCTTTTTGCCATAGACGAGCATTGCAGTGGTTTCCCGTACTTATTTTTCCCGGACTTTGTGGAGGTGTATGGACAGGGGGAGCAGCATTGGACACTTTCCATGGAGGCACTGGAACGCTTCACCCGGAAGTCATCTGCGGAGTTTGCCGTGAGACCCTTCCTACTGCGTGAACCGGAACGGATGATGCGCCAGATGACGGTCTGGGCGGTTCATCCGAGCGAGCACGTCCGCCGTCTTGCCAGCGAAGGCTGTCGTCCACGGCTGCCGTGGGGGCAGGCGTTGCCCATATTTAAGCGCGATCCCGCTCCGGTATTGGCCGTGCTGGAACTGTTGAAGGCCGATCCCTCACTGTATGTACGTAAAAGTGTAGCCAACAACCTGAACGACATCGCTAAGGACCATCCCGAAGCAGTCATTGCAACAGCTCAACGATGGAAAGGTACGCATCCCGACACCGACTGGATTGTACGCCACGGCTGCCGGACCCTGATTCGCAAGTCCAGCCCCGAGGTGATGGCGCTGTTCGGCTATGCCGAAGAAACGAACGGATCACCGTTAGTCACGGAAGCGTCTTTTACCGCCGATCCGGCTGTATTAAAGCTCGGGGATAGCTGTGAGCTGAGCTATGCGCTTCAACTTCGGGAAGGGGACCCGGTGCGGGTCCGCATCGAATACGGCATCGACTTTGTGAAGGCGAGAGGACAAGTCTCGCGTAAATTATTTCTGCTTTCCGACAAAACCGTTCCCGGAGGAACCCGTCTTTCAAGTACGCGGACACACCGTTTTGCAGACCTGACGACCCGCCGCCATTATCCAGGTGCACACCGTATTATACTGCTTGTGAACGGACAAGAAGCCGCATCTACAGTAGTGGAGCTCGAGTTTTAAAAGCTCTATAGCAGCAGAGAGAAAGAGTCTGAAACCAGACTCTTTCTTTTTGTCGTTCACTTCTACGGACTTTGTTTTTTCCAAAAAAATGAATCTGGTATTAGAACCTGGTACTAAGACGTGTTATAATAAGATTAGATCGTGGCTCTCATCTTATGTATAAAGGGGAATGTACAATTTGACAGATCAACAGCAATGGCTTGCGCCTGAATATTACAATATGACTTCGGAAATGGAGCACCATGACGCTAGTAAAACAGCAATCAAGTGGTTGAGCGAAACAGGAGACTACGAGGAAATCACCTACGGAGAGCTGCTGAAAAAAGCTAATCGACTGGCTGCAGGACTCGCAGGACTGGGATTTAACAAAGGAGACAGGGTTCTGGTCGTAGTACCACGTCGCATTATTGCGTATGTGATTTACCTGGCATGCTTAAAGCTGGGACTTGCCGTTATTCCTTCTTCCGAAATGCTTCGGGCCAAGGATATTGCCTATCGACTTCGCCATTCGGAAGCGCGCGGGGTGATTGCCTGGACCGGAGTAACAGGTGAAGTGGACAAAGTAGATGGGGATTTGCCTTCCCTGGATTACCGTATCGCGGTTTCCAGCGACGACACGGTAGCTGAGATAGCTGAACCTGGCTGGCTGGCGCTGAATGAACTGATGGCAGGGCAGGAAGATACCTTTGAAGCTGTGAAGACGCACCGTGATGACATGGCGATTCTGGCCTATACCTCCGGTACCACAGGAAACCCAAAAGGTGTCGTACATAGCCACGGCTGGGGATATGCCCATCTGCGGATTACATCCCCATGGCTGGATATCCAAGCCTCGGATACGGTATGGGCTACAGCTGCACCAGGATGGCAAAAATGGATTTGGAGTCCGTTTTTATCCGTACTGGGTAATGGAGCGACTGGATTCGTATATAATGGTTCGTATCGTCCGGGTCGATATTTACAGCTCATGCAGCAGTACGGAATTCAAGTGTTGTGCTGTACCCCGACGGAATACCGGATTATGGCGAAAGCAGACGGTCTGGATCAATATGATCTGTCCCAATTGCGCAGCGCAGTTTCTGCGGGAGAACCTCTTAATCAGGAGGTCATTAACAAGTTTCAGGAACAATTCAACATTACGATTCGTGACGGCTACGGCCAGACGGAAAGCACTTTGATTATTGGTAATTTGAAGGACGCGCCTTTGCGCACAGGTTCAATGGGAAAATCCATTGCGCCAGGACTGGTTGAGATCGTAGACGAGGACGGTGTTCCGCTGGCTCCTGGCCAAGTGGGGGATATTGCAGTTCGTGCCGATCTGCCGGCATTATTCCATACGTATTACCTTGATCCAGAGCGCAAAGCAGTCAGTGTCCATGGAGATTATTTTGTTACAGGAGACCGGGCGCGCAAGGACGAGGATGGATATTTCTGGTTCGAAGGACGCGGTGACGATATCATTATCAGCTCCGGTTATACCATCGGTCCCTTCGAGGTGGAGGAAGCGCTCATGAAGCATGACTCTGTACAGGAGTGTGCTGTCGTAGCTAGTCCTGACGAAATCCGGGGACATATCGTCAAAGCCTACGTTGTACTCAAAGCGGGAGTAGAAGGATCGCCGGAGTTGGTGAAGGAACTGCAACATCATGTGAAAGCATGGACAGCACCTTACAAGTATCCACGAAAAATAGAGTTTATTCAGGAGCTTCCCAAAACCAGCTCGGGTAAAATACGAAGAGTGGAGCTGCGTGAACTGGAGAAGCAGTATGTACTGTAATTGTAGATTGTAAATATCATGAAATGCGGAACAGGAGCGTGGGAAAATGAGTTCATTTGAAGCATTGCTGGAGCAATATGCAGAACTGGTCGTAAGAGTAGGTGTCAACATCCAGCCTGGACAGGTGCTTTTGGTCACTGCACCACTGGAAACCGTCGAATTTACGCGCCTGATTGTTAACAAAGCCTATGAAGCAGGAGCCAAATATGTGCAAGTAGAGTTTGAGGACGATCAGATTACGCGCAGCCGTTTTGAGCATGGTGACGAAGCCAGCTTTGATTACTACCCGGCCTGGAAAGCAGAAATGCTGGAAAAACTCGCCGAGGAGGGTGGAGCCACGCTAACAATCAAGGTGCCGAATCCGGACCTGTATCAAGGCATTGATCCGCAAAAGGTATCGCGTGCAACCAAGGCGGCGGTAATGGCGAGAGAGGGCTTTTCCCAGTATACCCGAAATCATAAAATCAGCTGGTGTCTGATCAAAGCACCGACAAAGGCTTGGGCCGATAAAGTGTTTGCCGATGTGGCGGAAGAGGATCGCATTCGTGTCATGTGGGAAACGATTTTCCAAATGAACCGTGTAGATGGCTCTGATCCCGTCCAGAATTGGGAGAATCATCTGAAAAACCTCGAACAGCTGCAAAACAAGCTGAACCATAAAAAGTATAAAAGCCTGCACTACCGCGCGCCTGGAACAGATTTGAAAATCGAACTGGCCGACGGACATATTTGGCGCAGCGGTGGTGGTGAAAACGAGCGTGGAGACTACTTTGTAGCGAATATGCCGACAGAAGAAGTGTTCACAATGCCTAAACGTACAGGTGTAAATGGTTATGTCACCAGCACGATGCCGTTAAATTTGAATGGACAACTGGTCGATCGTATTACATTTACCTTTAAGGATGGCAAAGTCACCAAATATACAGCGGAATCCGGCGAGCAACATCTGACTCATTTGCTGGCTACAGATGAAGGGACCAGCTATTTGGGTGAAGTCGCGCTGGTGCCGCACGATTCGCCGATTTCCAATCTCAATCGGATCTTTTACAATACAGGGATTGATGAAAATGCCTCCTGTCACTTGGCGCTCGGCAGTGCGTATCCGTTTAACCTCGAAAAAGGGACACAAATGAACCGGGAAGAGCTGCTCCAGAACGGTGCCAATATCAGCCTGACCCATGTTGACTTTATGATCGGCTCTGCTGAGCTGGATATTGACGGCGAGCTGCAGGACGGAAGTACAGAGGCTGTGTTCCGCAAAGGAAATTGGGCGATTTAATCCTTTTCTCAATCTTAATTTATAGCAACCCGCAAGCGATCTCATTCGTTTGCGGGTTTTTGTATATGCTAAATATCAAACTGCGCTTGTATTGCGAAATATAAAGTGCTAAACTGAATTCAAACATAAATTTAAACACTGTTTTAAATTATGTTTAACTTATAGAATTCTGGTCTATTCAATTCGCTCTGATTGGACCAGGTAAGAGGAGGAGAAGTATGAATCACGTAGACAAAAAACAGCAAACCAAAGAAAAAATATTACACGCTGCGCTTGAATTCATTAAAAAGGAAGGTTTCGAGGCGGTTACAATCAGGAAAATTGCCGACCTGTCGACCACCAATATTTCTCTAGTTAATTATTATTTTGGCTCTAAGGAAAATCTGCTCAGTGAAGCCATTGAAGTAATATTAAGTGGCTTTCAGCACACTTTTTCTATTTTGGACAATACAGCGATCCCACCCCAAGATCGACTGAAACAATTTTTGTTTGATTATTTACAAGTCATTCGGCAATACCCGGAGCTTCTCTCACGAGTCATTGTCATGGGCAGCACGCCCTTCACATCCCAACAGGAATACGGAAGATTTTTAAACATGATGGGATTCCCCAAGGTGCAAAGTACGATCAAGGAGCTGACAGGTGAGCAACGGCCAGAGCGATTGTTAGCGATGATGCTGCAAATATTTGGGGCTATTTTTCTTCCCGCATTGATGAGCCCGATTCTTGAATCCGGAGCGGGTGTGGAAATGCCTTCAATCGAGGAACAATTAAACCTGTTGTTTGAAAGATATTTTGATAAATAATAAATGACTGGAGTGAATACTATGAATCTTCTGAGAAAATACTGGCAGGACGCAGGGGCTATCATCGGTGTGATCGTATGTATTGGTTTACTTATGAACAGGGACAGCTTTTCGGATATAACGGGAATTTTATGGTTAAGCTTTGTAGCCATCCTTTTTCATCAATTTGAGGAGTATCGCTGGCCTGGATATTTTGCCGGTCTATTTAACAACGTCATGTTTAAAAGTGAAACCCCGGATCGCTATCCCTTAAACACTCAATCAGCCATGATTATTAATGTGGTGATTGCCTATGTGTTTTATTTACTCCCGGTATTATTTCCACACGTGATATGGCTTGGACTCGCACCTGTTTTTATGGGTTTTTTCCAGTTAGTCTGGCATGGCATTGTTGTGAATATAAAAGCAAAAACCTTATATAATCCTGGCTTGTTTACGGCAGTAAACCTGCATGTTCCGGTTGGAATCTGGTACATTCACGATATTGTGAAGTACAATGCACCGACCCTAACAGACTGGATTTGGGGGACGATCTACTTTGCTTTTGCTGTATATATCTTCATCATAAAAGGGAATATGTGGCTGAAAAACAGCAATTCTCCCTATTCTTTTTCTAAGCAACAGTTAGGATCGTATTATCGAAAATAGTGTATGTTGGATGATCTTCAATGTCCTTGTTTACAAGTTGGAAACAAGTAGAGGTATTCTGGAAATGTGGTTCGGTTACACTTGGTTTGTACCTCATTGAAACAAGGAAAGAGTGATCTCATGATGAAACATTCACATCCACATCAACCAAAAAAGCTGTCCTATAAGCTAGTCACGGCTACTGCTTTGATGGCTATAAGTTTCGCTGCCATTACCGGATGCGGCAATAGCGGAGAAGCAAAATCAACTGCTCCAATTACGGAAGGAGCGGTTGCACCGTTTACCGATTCTGCGGTTCAGCAAACGGGTGACAATAGTAAGAGTGCAGATGCGAACAAGCAAGGTTCGGACGCAGACCAGCAAAGTCTGAGTCCAGCAGATTCCAAAGATACCGGAAAGGTGTCTGAGCAAGGCTCAACCTCGGCCCATCAGTCACCTGCCAGCAGTGCAGCGCCATCTAATAGCACACACAGTTACCCAGCGAGCATACTCAGCGTAGCCAAGCAGGGGACGCTTCCGAATTTGCCCAAAGGTCTTGGTTTGGGAACAGGCAGCGATCTTTTGCTCGAGCTGTGGGGAAAATCCGAGTCAGGCTCTACCGGTCATCTGCGGAGCTACGCCAAGCATCATACGGATATCGTACTGGATGGAAGCGATAAAGTTACAGAGATTACATCATCCGATCCATCTTATAAAAAGCTGGTTATCAACCAAGTCATTAAGGAACTGGGTAAGCCGACCGAAACGAACGACACTTCCAAAGACATACCTGATACAGCAGAAGCCAGTTATACCATCAAAAATGCTTCCGGACTTGATCAGTATTTAGTATTTTCCTATCAGACAAAAACGCAAAAGGTTAACTATGTCAGATTGTATTTTAACTCCATGACCCTATAATCTGAGACACAATAAATAAGTCGCCTCCATAACCATCCCGGAGGCGACTTATTTTTTCTGAGCGATTACTATTGCATTTTCAGCAGTGTCGTTTATATTGAATTTAGTAATTGATCAATCACTAATATGAATCTGTGTTGAACAAAAGGATGGAGATTTCATGACCAAAGCTACGTCAACATCAATAAATCGTCAAAAGGAAATCATATCCGCCGCCATTAAAGTGTTTGCGGAGATGGGTTACTATCGTGGGACCACAGCCAAAGTTGCTGAACGGGCCAACATTTCTCAGCCATATGTTTTCCGTTTTTTCGCTACCAAGGAAGCTTTGCTTGTTGAAGCGCTGAAGGTTTCATTTGCACGTATCATAGACTCTTTTCACCGAGTTATTCATTCGGTCTCGTCTGAACGGCTAGAGCAGGAGCTTATTGCAGCTTATTCGCAAATTATGATGGAATACCGCAATGAGATCCTTTTGCAAATGCAGGCGCAGACGATTCACGAGGATGTGGTTGTGAACGTGATGCAGCAGGGATTACGTGAAATTCATGCGACGGTATATGATGCTTTTCGCCATGCAGGTATTGATCAGGCATTGGAAAGAACGATGCTTTTTCTGGCCAGAGGCATGCTTTGTAATATCTCAATGTCGCTGGATCTGCCGGAGCTGATGAAAATAGACGATTAACCTCGTTTATTTTCATGTTATGTAATTGATCAATCACTATTTTTTTCATCGTGCCTTGTTATTGATTAGTCACTAAATAATTATTCTATTTAAGGAGTGTTACAATGAAAAAAGCAATCGTATTAGGTGCAACCGGAGGAACTGGGTCGGCAATTCTATATGAACTTCTTAACAGAGGCATTGAAACCATCGCCTTTGGCCGTTCTTCCGACAAGCTCCAGCAATTACAAGCGTCATTGGGTCAGCCAAAGCATCTGTCTGTTTATAAAGGCGATGTATTCGATCCGAATCAGGTTGGTGACGCGGTTAAAGATGCAGATGTCATTTTCCAATGTGCGGCTGTTCCATACCACGAAATGGAGACACGCCAGCTTCTTTTGGGGGAATCCGTCATGGAGGCGGCCCATAGATTAGGCAAGAAAATAGTCATCATTGACGGAATTTATCCGTACGGCAAGGCATTGACCCCATTGGTGAATGAGGAACATCCCAAAAAACCACATACCCGCAAGGGAAAAGTCAAGCTGGAATTTGAAAAGCTTATATTCAGTTCCCGCTGGGATCATGCACGGCCTATGATTGCAAGATTGCCTGATTATTACGGACCTACCGCCAACAAATCCTCTTATTTAGGATTAACTATGGAGGCCGTGGCTGCTGGAAAACCGGCTATTTTCATAGGAGGCTTGAATGTCCCACGCGAATATGTGTATCTGCCCGATGCGGCAGTGATGATCGTGGAATTAGCTGGCCGGGAAGAAGCTTACGGTCAAAATTGGAACATACCGGGGGCGGGTGTGATTTCCGGCAAAAAGCTTGTGCATATTGCACAAAAAGCAAGTGGTAAAACTAAACCTGTCTTTCCACTGCGAAAAACCGCACTCTGTCTAATCGGATTATTTGATCCGGTGATTCGTGAAATCGTAGAGATGCTATATCTGACCCAAACACCTGTTGTGCTGGATGGTAGCAAATACGAGCGTGTTGTAGGCCCTATACCCAAGACATCTTTTGAAACAGGTATAACGGATACAATACTGGCTTTGAAGAAACGTCAATAAAATCTAGGATGGGACTTCATCAGAAAATATACTTCCAAGCAATGAAAGTCGCGTTCTATGCGGCTTTTTTCTTTTTTTACTTTGACTATATCAGGTATACTCGTTCGTGCGCCTGTGAACACAAACAACCAAATAGGTTGACAAGGAGCGTACGCTTCGCTATTCTAATACCCATAGGGGTATATGTATAATGAAAATTTTAGATTACATTCCCCTCAAAAAAATAACGGAGGTATGTACAATGTCATCAACTAACATCCAAGCAGATCAAATTCTGAATTGCAAAGGACTTGCTTGCCCCATGCCCATTGTCAAAACGAAAAAAGCCATGAATGAGCTCAATGCCGGGCAGGTTATTGAAATTCAAGCCACGGACAAAGGCTCATTAGCCGATTTACAGAGCTGGGCCCAAAACACCGGACATCAATATTTAGGCACTCTTCAATCGGGAGATGTGATGCAGCATTATTTACGTAAATCCAATCCCGATGAAACGAAGGAAGAACAGACCTTTCCATGGACGATAAGCCACGAAGAATTGCAGACGAAACTATCCGCAAACGAGAAAATAACGTTGCTGGATGTCCGTGAACCCGCGGAATTTGCTTTCAAACGTATCCCTAGCTCAAAATCCATTCCTCTCGGAGAACTGGAAAGCAGACTCGGTGAGCTAAATGTAGATGAAGAGATCGTAGTGATTTGCCGTACCGGAATCCGTAGTGATCTGGCCTGCCAGCAATTAGCAGCCAAAGGCGCCCAAAACGTCAAAAATGTGCTTTTAGGCATATCCGCATGGACAGGTGCAACTGAGGGAAGCGAAACCATATGACTACCACAACAGAAATCAACGCCATGACAGCCCAGGAATTGACCAAAATCATTTTGAATCAAGAACGTCTCTTTATTGTAGATGTCCGCAACGAGAGTGATTTTAACAATTGGAAGGTGGAAGGCGAAGAGATTGAAATTATCAACCTTCCGTATTTCGATTTGCTGGATGGCGTTGGCCATGTACTGGAGCAAATTCCCGATAATGAACCCGTGTTAGTCATCTGCGCCAAGGAAGGGTCTTCTATATTTGTCGCGGAACAGTTGGTTGCAGTTGGGCGGAGCCAACTATTTTACCTTCAAGGAGGGATGAAAAGCTGGAGTGAATATCTGGAGCCTGTCAAAGTCGCTGAACTACAGAATGGCGGAAAACTATATCAATTCGTTCGAATCGGTAAAGGCTGTCTTTCCTACATGATCATTTCTGACGGAGAAGCGGCTGTCGTGGATACACTGCGGATGACGGATATTTACGAACAATTTGCCCGCGAAAAAGGAGCCATAATCACACATACGATAGATACTCATCTACATGCAGATCATATTTCGGGAGGCAAAAAGCTGGCGGAAAGCGTAGGGGCAACCTATTGGCTGCCATCCAAAGACGCTGAAGAGCTGACCTTTGATTATGCCAAGCTGGAAGATGGTCATGCCATTACGGTTGGTAACACAACGATTAACATCCAGCCGATTTACTCTCCTGGTCACACCATCGGCAGCACATCCCTTATTGTGGATCAGCAATATCTGCTGACCGGAGACATTTTGTTCATTCAATCCATCGGCCGTCCAGATTTGGCGGGGAAAGCGGAGGATTGGGTTGGCGACCTGCACACCACACTTTATACCCGTTTCAAGGATTTGCCGGAAGATTTGATCGTACTTCCTGCGCATTTTGGCAGCATCACGGAGCTGGGTGAAGACGGTAACGTTCACGCACGATTAGCAGAGCTTTACCAGACGAATCCGGGTTTAAACCTGCAAAGTGAGACTGAATTCAGAAATAGAGTAACTGCTAACTTACCAGAGCACCCTAACGCCTATCAAGAAATTCGGCAGACCAACATGGGAAAAATAACACCTACGGAAGAAGAACAGCGAGACATGGAAATGGGACCTAACCGCTGTGCCGTACATGACAACTAAAGTGGGTGCATGATGGATATTCTTCTGTATGGAATTATGGTGCTTCTGGGTCTGCTCGGATCATTTTTTTCCGGTTTGCTGGGTATAGGCGGAGCCATTATCAATTATCCGTTATTGCTTTTTGTCCCGGCTGGCTTGGACGTAGCGCATTTTTCAGCGCAAGAAGTGTCCACGATTAGCATGTTTCAGGTCTTCTTTGCTTCATTAGCGGGAGTATTAGCCTTTCGCAGTAGAAAAGACGAGCCTTCCCTTGTGCATAAGGGACTTGTCTTGTATATGGGCACAAGCATTATGCTCGGAAGTCTGATCGGCGGAATGGTGTCTCATTTTCTGGATGAACAAGTGATCAATATCATTTACGGGGTGCTGGCGATGATCGCCGTCGTGCTGATGCTTATATCAAATAAAGGGAAGCCTGAACAATCCACAAGCGAAATTACGTTTAACAAATGGATCGCGGTGGGGTCTGCCTTTTTGGTCGGTATCATATCAGGCGTCGTAGGTGCAGGAGGAGCATTCATTTTAATTCCCATTATGTTAACCGTGCTCAAGATTCCTACCCGCACGACCATTGCATCCTCACTCGCTATTGTGTTCATTTCCGCCATTGGTGGTGTGATTGGCAAAATATCAACGGGCCATATTCCGATTATCGTAACTGCTTTTACGGTATTGGGGAGTTTGATCGGCGCACCTCTGGGATCCAAATGGAGTGCGAAAATCAATCCAGTTATTTTGCGATACAGTTTAGTGGTATTGATCCTTCTTACTGCCATTAAAATTTGGAGTTCCATATTAGGAGTTTAAATAAAAAAGTTGTAGTGAAAAAGGAGCTTACAGGATGAAACAGGAATATACTCAGCAAAAAACTACCATCGTATTATTCAGCGGGGAGCTGGATAAGGCTATCGCTGCATTTATTATCGCGAATGGTGCGGCAGCTTACGACCATGAAGTGACCATCTTCTTTACGTTTTGGGGGCTAAACACGCTGCGTAAGGAGGAACTCGTACGCACGAATAAGGGGCTACTCGAAAAAGCCTTTGGCTGGATGATGCCGCGTGGACCCCAAAAGCTTGCATTGTCCAAAATGAATTTTGCAGGACTCGGCCCGCAGATGATCAAGCATGTCATGAAAAAGCATAATGCGCTTTCCCTTCCGCAGCTTATCGAGCTGGCGCAAGAGCAGGGGATCAAGCTGGTGGCCTGTACCATGACCATGGATCTGCTAGGACTGCAACAGGAAGAGATGATGGACGGTTTGGAATATGCCGGAGTAGCTGCCTACCTGGGGGATGCTTCGCAGGGCAAGGTAAATCTATTCATTTAGGGTGTCCTAGTTATTTTTTTTGGTTTATAATATACCTATACATGTATATGATTAAATCAAAAAGGAGCCTATACCTTATGGATTACAATTATAGTGATGAACTGAAAACGCGCCTGAGAAGAATCGAGGGTCAGGTGCGTGGGGTACTTCGTTTAATGGATGAAGGACAGTCCTGCAAGGACGTAGTAAGCCAGTTATCTGCCGTACGCAACGCATCAGATAAAGCGATTGCCCAAATCGTGGCAGAGAATCTGCAACGTTGTATATTGGAAGAGCAAGAAGCTGGTGGAGATACAGATAAACTTGTTAAGGAAGCGATTCAGCTTCTCGTAAAAAGCCGTTAAGGAGGTCATTTTCGGTCAATTGCTGGAAAGACAACACGAGCTTGATCCAAAGCAAGAAACGATTATGGTATGCAGAAGCATAAATTTTTTTCTTAGGGCAATATTATTCCAAAAAATTATTGCCCTCTATACATAAGGAATACTGAACATAAGTGCCTAAATTTTGATTAAAATAAACACGATTTTGAGAAGTTTCCTTCGTAACCCGAATACCAAAATCCCCATTTCCATTGGATATGATTTCATTTAAATGAATGCTGGATTGTTGAACATCCGTTTCCAGATAAATACCGTTCGAATCACTCGCCCAATCATGGATTTTACCACGATCTTTCCATGCTCCAAAATTAGAAATGATATTATTGGAAATATTGATTTTAGAACATCGCAATACCTGGATGCCCGAGAAATCAGGATGATCAATCGTGTTGAACATCACGTTAATACTGCTAGAGAGCTGATCCAGTTCAATGCCAAAAAAGCGGGTATCCAAAATCATATTATAAATAATCTCTAATCCATGGTATCGACTGCCTAATGAAATGGGGTGCTCTAAATTACGTGAAACGCGAATCCCTGAATTGATTGAACGAAGGATGATGTTCCTTTCAATGCGGTTGTTATAAGCGGGCAAAGAATAAGAGATACCGGAGAGAGGAGAATCCTTAATGAGATTGCCCAATACTTCGGAATCACGACACATATAAAAAGAGATCATGGAGCCAAATACATTGTTATTGCGCACCTTACCATTTTTCTGAAGAGAAAAGGATAGGCCATCCCCTATAAAATCAGAATATACGGTGTTATTTTCAAACACATTTTCATTATCGAGATGATTTTCTTCTACTGCTGCAATCGTTTCTGCACCTGGCGCCACCTGTGGACCAGCAAAGTATACGGCAAAAATACTTGCAGCACCTAAAATTTTATTTCCTTCAATGCGGGTGCGGTTAGAGGATGCAACAACAAGAGCTGCTTGAGCAGAGTGAGTTAACGTATCCAGGGTTAAGCGGGTAATCGCAACATCATCGGCGTTTATTTTGATTAAATCCTTTGAAGGATCGGTTTGGCGAAGTATCGTTTGTTCAACGGATTCACCCTGTATTTTTGTAGCATGATTTTGAATCAGTACAGTAGAAGAAACATTGTAAATACCGTTTTTCACAAAAATATTTGTTTCATTGGATGCTAAGGCTTCAATTAGAGAAAGATAGTCACCCGATCCATCAGCTGCTACAACAGCAGACGGGGAGGAATCGATAGATTGGTCCAAAACCAAACCTCCAAACGTTTTCTACATGATCAAAAGATTTGCGATCAATGAATTTATGGCAATTACCTGTTGATTTTTTGTATGACGAACCCGTAACATTAGAAAACAAAGTTACGGGAACTGGTTGCCTATTAACTTCGGTACTGGGCGCTTTCGCTGCTGTCGAAAACGACAGGCTTACTGCTAGTATGGCAGCACTTGCCGTATATGGCGTTGCTGCTGAAATGGCAGCGGAACGAAAAGGTGCGGAAGGACCACGAAGCTTTCAGATCGAGCTACTTAATATGCTGTTCGCTGTAACGCCAGACGATGTGCGCCAGTACGGCAGGGTACGTCCGTTAGAACGGATATTCTGAACACAAGAGTATAAAAGGCGAAATGAACCACTGTTTATGTAGAAATGGACAGGTGTAATAACCCGTAAGGAGAAATAACTTCTTGCCGGGAGGTGTATTTATGGAGGTATTCGTTACGTTTGCCGGGATTGGAAAGTAAAACTCGAATGGAGTGGATTAGCCTAAACATTTCCTATAAATATTCCGATAACAATAAAATGGACATCTACTGCTTATGCTAGGGATTGCAGTAGGAGGCTTTTGTAAGCTTGCTTATTGGTTAGACAAATACATATTGTTATCAAGGAGAGCAAAAGATCATGAAAAAGAAGGGATTGCGCCAATGGATGGCTCCGTTCGCAACGGTAACTCTGATTTTAAATACGGGATACGGCATTTGGGGAGGAACGGATGTAGCGGCGGATGCGGCGCGTACAGAAGCTGATACTCAAAGTACCTATATTAACAGAATTATAAAAACGTTGGCGAACCAAACAGCTGCTGTGAGTATTGCACCTGGAGAAGTAAGCCATTTGACAGCGGTTCCGGCAGATACAACAAAGATGAACTTGTCTTGGACAAATCCGACGGACGCCAATTTTGACCATGTAAAGGTCAGCGTCAGCACAGACGTATATGTAGATAACATCAAAAGTAATTCTTATACGATGAGCGGCTTACAACCTGATACAACATATAACTTTCGCGTGCAGACGGTGGATAAGAGCGGAAATGAATCTCAGGGGACTACAATGAAGGCCCAAACGGCTTCTGTTGTTCCTGTAGATAGGACACCTCCAGGAGAGGTGAGCGGGCTGACAGCGACGAATGTGGGTTACAACGCTTTTACTGTGAATTACATTTTGCCCAAGGATGCTGACCTGAGCCAAGCGATTATCTATCTAAATGATAGGGAAGTGCAGCGAACCTTAGGTACGTCCTACACGTTTAGTGGCTTGATCGCTTCCACTAACTATACAGTAACGGTCAAAACAGTAGACAAATCCGGAAACGTATCTGGGGGGGGTAGTATTCCAGTTACAACCCCAACAGTCTCCGTCGATACTTCGTCCGTGCCAGATGTGACTGGAGCGACAGTGACGTCCGTTGGCAATCAGAGTATATCCATTTCCTGGACGAGACCCAGCGGGATTAGTACAGTTAGTCTATATCTGGACGGGCAACTGATAACAGATTCATCTGGAACGACATATACGTTCACGAACCTGACAGCAGCTCGGTCGTATGGAATTACGATAAGGTCCAAGCAAAGCACAGGTGCGTTGTCCTCTGGCGTGAAGCTGAGTGCGACGACTAACTCGAGCTCCAGTACGTCGGAAGTAACCAATCTTGAGGTAGACAGCAAGGATGAAACCTGGATAAAAATCACCTACGATATTCCGAGTGAAGCGCAGAGGGTGAAAATATATGTTGATAATGACTATCAGGGGTCTACAACCTCTGAGTCCTACAATATTACGAATTTGCGTGCAGGACGCTGGTATGTGATTAAGGTAGTAGCAGTAAAAAGCAATGGAGGGGAATCTTCAGGTGTGAGTTTGTCCGAACGAACGGATACTTCCTATTCGTCTTCGTCGTCTAGTTCATCAGACTATGAGAAAGCAAGAGATTTGATGAGGACTGCGGAGAATAACCTGAGTGCATCCAGTTGGCGTTCTGCCAGAGACGCAATTAGTGATCTGCCAAGCGGGTCGCGTAAAAATGATCTGCTGGATCGACTGGAAGCTATTCGCAATCGTGTGTTTAATACCAGCGGTTCATCAACCACGACAAGTACAGGTACGACAACCTCTGGCTCAACGTCTGTATACTCCAACAATGCGGTTACCCCATACGCAACTTCATTCATACTGACACCAGGAGCTAAATATGCTTACGTGAATGGTCGTGCTATGACGATAGAACAGGCCCCGCAGATCATAAATGGGGTGACGATGGTTCCGCTACGTTTTATCAGCGAACGGGTGGGCTACCAGGTGAATTATGAAAGAGGGACTAAGCGGATCCTTATGAATCGCCCTACTGAAGGCAAACAGGTGATACTTCAAATTAAGAATCCCAAGATGGTAGTATATGAGCTAAATATATCCCGTAATTCTTCAACTCCCATCACAGCCCCGATTATTGTTAAGGGCTACACGCTAGTTCCACTAAGAGCCATTAGTGAGCTTTCGGGCTACCAAGTGAATTATAGCGCTGCATCCAAACAAATTACGATTACAAAATAACTGCTTTTGTAAAAATGGTTCCAAGTAAAGAATCTGGAACTCAGCTTGTCGAGAAACCCGGTCATTTCCATGACGTTGGGTTTCTCTTTTTTTTTGTATGTCACCAAAAAGCCCGCGATTTACGCGAGCTCGTTTTGAAGATAAGCATCAATTTTTGCGAGTGCTTCTTCTGTACCACCGGATTGCTGGAAGCTATCATTTATTTTTTGTACACCCTCTTTATACGCTGCGTTCGAAACCACTTCACGTACGCCATCTCTTAATGATTGTACACTGATATGATCCTTGGTTATTCGATAGCCAGCTTCAAGTTCCGTTAACCGCTGCGCGACCATCGGCTGATCCTTGTCCTGAGGCAGGACGACCAAAGGTACATTAAAGTGAATCCCTTCATTCACGCTGTTCATTCCACCATGAGTAATAAACACATCTGAATGACGTAATACCTCTAATTGAGGAACATAGGGCGAGATGATAAAGTGCTCAGGGGCCGGATTGATTTTCGTAAAGTCAGCTTTCTCGCCGGCTGCAATCACGACGATGCCTTCAAAATCGGAAAAAGCTTCAATACAGGTGTTAAAAAAGTCTTCAATATGATCGAAAATCGTTCCCATCGAAATATACAAAACTTTTTTATCTTGTAATGCATCCAGGGGGAATGAATTCTTCCCTTTGCGCTCTGGGAAGCTGGGGCCAATAAAAAGATTCTCGTCACTAAACAGTTCGCCGTTCGGCTGAAAATATCTGCTGGTATATACAACATTCAGTGCCCCTGAATTATTCATAAATTGAAATATATTCTTGGGAGCAATACCGAATCTTTCCTTCATGTGCTGCAGTGAGGTTGTGGCCTGTTCATCAATCTGAAACGGTACTTCAGCATCAGGACGAAAGGGGTTAACAATCATCTGATCGTTTGAAAAAAGAAAGGATGGAGATGAAGCAATGCCGGGGATATTCAAATAATCCCTAACTAGTTCACCAGCTCCGAATCTATCGTAGAACACAAAATCAAAATCAATGCTTTCCGACAACTTCTGGGTAACTTCCAATATGTCTAGCGAAGTCTGAATTTGAATGTTCAAAAATTCGTTCAATCCGGATGGAGAAGATCCGTTGATAGAAGCATTTCTGACCAAATCGGGATGCAGGTGAACCGTTGCTCCAACTGCTTCGAGTCTGTCCTTGTATTTCTCAGTTGTAATGTAATGTACTTGGTCCCCTCGTGCTGCAAAGGCTTGCGTAATCCCGAGCGTAGGGTTCACATGTCCTTCTGCCGGAAAGTTAACCATTAATATGTGTAACATCTATCATCACTCCTTTTCCCTTCATCGAAGATCGCAGTTTTCACTGAATCTCTCTATCTATTATAACAATAATATTTATATTTTCAAATCATATCCTTTCTGCAACTACATCTTAGAGTCTCCAAGCATATCGCAAGAAATCATTTATATGACCGCCACAACGGATATTTTTGGGAACAAGGAAAATAAGATACGGGTTATCAGCAAGCTAGTAGGGAGCTTCGTCGGAACACAAGAGAGGGGAGCTGCGAGGCACCACTTCAGAACAAGCTTACCGAGAGCCTCGTCAGGCTGTTGTCTCATCGAGTCACTTTCAATGTATTTCAGGCAATAAAAATGGGCCAGGATTATGTTTGAGGTGAATGCAACAGGATACAAGCTTTTTCCGTTAGCACTGCATTATTCCAATAGTATAATACGCCCTCCGCATTATTGATTTCTGCCTAAAGAAGGAGAGTCACTGCCCGAAAAAGGATTACAGGCTCTTACAGCAAGATAGGCAGTCGGTACAAAGGCAAGCCCAAGCACCCAGAAAAAGATAATATTCAAATTGAAATTGGACATGGGCTGATAGGGGTCGCCTATCAATTGGATGCTTGAAGGAATAAGATTGACGATCACAAGCAGAACCAGCAATGGCATCACGGTAACTCCAATTAACGAAGCTTTAAACATAAAGAAAACATCATCCAATTTCGAAGAGCAAGCGTGTCTTCCGGTTGATGAAAGAACGGGGGGATTCTTGCACGTCTTAGACGTAGGAAACCTGTCGGGAGGCCCCAATGTACTGAAGCCATCAGCTTACAAATTGAAATCACATATTTATCCATGTGAAATTAAAAATATTACGGAGGTTTTACTTTAAAAAAGACACATTATTACATACAAACGGTTAGTTTCAAATAAAATATTAACTTGTAGATAGAGCCGGAATCACGGTTGGTATTTGAGAATTAAAGCTGAACCTTTAGAGATGAAGATGTAAGAAGATGGGGATGTCGTCAGCCAAGTTCCATTGTGCTTTGATTTGAGACATTTAGTCAAAATACGGGTTTTGTGAACATGTATAAGAAAAAATCTACTAAAGCTATTCTTGAATCCTCCTGTTGTCCTAAATAACACCACAAAAATTATTATTGCGGACGACAAGAACTTGGGCCGATTACCGCTCCCCAATATTGCTGCGCAATTACAATTATTTCAGCAACTTGTATCGGTACAATTCTAATGACACAAAAGTTTCAGCATTACATCTTTTTCTTGATCGGGAAAAACATCGGCAGCCGTGTGGACTGAAAATTAATGTCCAGACTGCCGGTGTTTTTAAACTAACGTTATCCGTTAGCGCAACCAACACACAAAAAACGGATTCATTCTGATGCTCTATACTGCAGTCACGATTATTGGCTGATTCTTTGTAACTATTATGGTATGCTCATGTTGTGCCACAAAGCTATTGTCGGGCACACATAAAGTCCATCCATCCGTTTGCTCAACGACATACCCTGCACCTGTAGATAAAAAGGGCTCGATTGTAATTACCAAGCCCTCTTTCAATACCCGTTTATCGTGCTTGTTATAAACGGGTAGAATATCTTGTGGGGTCTCGTGCAAATATTTTCCAATACCGTGGCTGCACAGATTCTTAATTACATTATAGCCGCCTTTTTTAGCCTCGATTTCAATAATCCTTCCGATTTCGTTCAATTTTACTCCATGCTTAAGTGAAGAGATTACTTTCATCATTGTATTGTGTGTGTATTGACACAGACGCATTAATGATGGCTCGTATGGAGGTATCGGAAAAGAATGTCCCGCATCCGCATAATAGCCCCCCAATTCTGCAGAAACATCGATGTTTATTAAATCTCCCGGTTGAATGATTCGATTTCCCGGTATTCCGTGGGCAACGTCGTGGTTAATACTAATACATGTGTTGCCAGGGAAATTGTAAGTTGTCTTAGGTGCCGACACAGCCCCATGCCTTTTCAAAAACTGCCCTCCAATATCATCCAGTTCCTTTGTCGTAATTCCTACACGTGCGTGACGTTTCATTTCACTAATCGTCAATGCAACGATTTTGCCAATTTCCTTCAGACCATCAATATCGTTTTGTGATCCTATTGTCATAAAAGCCCCTCCGTTTTCCATATGAATATAATTTAACACAAATTTATTTTAAAGCAAATATTGTAGCAATTAGGCAAGTTTTTGATGCGATCACCAATTTTTCCCTGCTTCACACGGAGCATGCGAGTTTCCCCGCACTCCGCGTTCCATCTAACAGAATGTACTAGATCATAAGTGTACAATGTACATGAGAACTGCGGAGCCTGCCTTTCAAAATATAGTACGTTGGTACGAATTTCAGTGACCGTGTGGTAAAAGACGTTGTTAATCACATCGGATTTAAGCCATTTCCACAACCCTTCGACTGCATTCAGTTCGGGGCTATAGGGAGGCAAAAATACAAGTTCAAGTCGATCCTTCCTCTCGTTTAGGAACGGTGTCAGCAGCTTTGCATGGTGAGACACCCCGATGTTTACCTGTCGTTTGAATGATACGCTGCTTGCCACGAAGAAACCACGTTTTTTGAATGGCTTGGTCATCGCGAATCATGGATTCGTCTTCAAATAATACATGGTCGCTTTTTCCTGTCATGTATCTTTTTTTTAATTCGGAAACGTGACTTCCGAAAAAATTTGTTGCTTTTCTTCGTCCGCCGCTGCCAAGGTATAAGTTGGATTGGTATAACTTAGCCCTTGACGATGCATCATTTTAGAGATACCCCGAAGCGAATTTAGTTCAACTTATATAGCAGTAAAAATGCGACCATCTTTTAGAGCCTTTTCCGCAAGCGATTGAGCAGTCTCAGCGATCTCCGAGCATGTGTCAACATAGCCACTTCCCTGTCGGTATTCCTCCATAAGTTTCAAATAATCAATTAAATCAAATCCATTGATAACTGCCCTGTCTATGGGTACAGTTCGAATCGTGGCATAAAGTTCCTGCTGGTTTTTATCCATGGCATTAACCACCTCTTCAATTGATGAATTCATCCCGATTGTATTCGTTCAGTTCATTTCAAGCTTGTGTTTAAGCCAGTCAATCATTTCCGGGAACACCTCATCCAGATAATTCATGATGCAATGTTCCCCATCTTCGTAGTATTTAAGTTGCTTGTCTCCCTGTGCCCATTTCATCATCTTTTCTGAATGAATTTTTGGCGAAGGCATCACTTCATCCTTCCCTACATGATAAAACAATAGAGGGACTTGCAGATTTGGAGCCATTTCAATGTCCCAATCAAATTGATGAACAGCTTCTTCAAGTGTCATACATCCAGTCATATAAGTGACGCCACGCTGCCAGATCGGATTCAATTGCTTTAAGCCTTGAAGCCCCCCGGTATAAACCAGCCCACTGTTACCTACCACGCATTTTACACGTCTGTCATATGCCGCAGACACCGGGGCTAAATATCCTCCCAAGCTAAAGCCTGTCAAGGCGATTTTTTGAGTATCGATTTGATAATCCTGCTGCTTCTCCGACCAGTCGATAATTGCTGAAACCGCTTTGTGATATTCTTTGACATCAAATTTCATGTCCTTCCACAGTTCTCCCTGCCCGGGGCCATCAAAAGTAATAAAATTGAACCCATGCTGTCTGTAAATGGTGCCGTGGGAATGGCCTTCAGCTTCCTTAATGTTATCCATTCCATTCACAAAAATGACCAATGGTTGGTTCGGAGTTCCTGAAAGCCGCAAATAAGCAGGAATTTTCACACCTTGAAACGGAATCTCAATCCGGATTGGTTTATCTTTGTCTTCATATAAACGGATTGCCTGTTTATAGCTTCTTCTTGCCTTCTCTTGAGATCCTTCTTTCTGACTGGAATCAATAAAGAAGATGTGTTGGCCAACATGATAGCAGCCTACTGCCGCATGAAACAATGCCTTGGCCTTAGTACTATACCCTTCATTTAAGGCCTGTTCAGCTTTTCTATAGAGCTCATCCCCTTCCTTCGTCCATTCTTCACACCACTGCATCCAATTTGGAATTCTGGCAACGACTCTTTTCAACCTTCCCCAATCAATTCCGAAAGATAAGAATCTTCCGTACCATCTGTGATACACATTCTTTTCATTGAAGATAAACTTAAATGCAAACTTCTCTCGCAGGGACAACTTCACCAAAGTAATTCCTCCTCAAAAATTTATTTGCTTTATCTAAAATAGCTATAACAACTATATGGTTAAAAAAATCACTCGGCATTGCTACTTATTCTTTTAAGGACGTTCATAAATACTTCCAATTCTTCGTCTGATATGCCTTCCCGAAATTGTTCGTTAATGGACTTCACACAAGGAATCAGATCGTGAAACATCATTTTTCCTGTATCAGTCAGGTAAATGCGGATACTTCTCCTGTCTTTGTCATGGGCCTCCCTTACGATATAGTCTTTTTTAGAAAGAACGTCCAGAATTCTGGTCAGATTTGTTTTGTCTTTGTACGTTTTAATTGCAATTTCACTTTGAATCAGGCCCGGCTCCGCATACAGTACATTAAGAACTGTCCATTGCTCAAAAGTGATGTCATATCCATTATCCAAGAAGGCGCTTAGAAGCTTTCTCTTTATGAGAACTTCTCCCTTAATAATTTTAAATCCGATCAATTGTGTGTAGTCATATTGAATGGTCATTTGTATAACCCGCCTTATTTTTATTATCATAACCATAATAGCTATAGCAACTAATATTGTCAAGACTTATCTTTAGAAAAAAATTCCTGCAACCCATCATCAATGACATGTCGATAAAAGCTTCACTCCACCCGTACTAACTTTTATACAAGTCAGACTTTATCTGGTTAAAAATATATTCCTGCATTTGATCTAAAAGAAGAATGATGTTTGCATCCTTTCCATTTTTCAAAACCCAATGAATAGACATCATGGAGTTAGCAGCATATAGTTCTGCTAAATACTCCAACGCGATCGAAGTTGAAGAATTCTGTTGCTTTAAATAATCTAAGCAAGTTCTAAACAAAATTTGTTCAAACTCCTTACGTAGATCAGCTGTTACTTCATGAACTGCTAACAATGTTGAGATCTCCAACTTATTTTTAATCATATTATCGGTTACAAGTTCTATGGCATTTGCCACCTTGCCCTCTTCCATTGAATCAAAACGCTGTTCAATCTCAACTTTAAAATCAGAAGTATACTGTTTAACTATTTTTTCTAGCAAGTCGTACTTATCCAAATAATGACTATAAAAAGTAGAACGTCCGATAAGAGCTTGATCACAAATTTTTTTGATCGTAATATCTTTAAAATCATGTTGTTGGAGTAATTCAATGAGTGCTCGCTCAATAGCCATTTTTGTTTTATAAATTCTGATATCTTCATTCATTTAACCATTTGCTCCTTATGTGTAAGTTTTCGAACACTTCAAGTATAACGTGTAAGATATCCTACAGATTATACGATATTAATTATTTTTTATGTAGTAACTATACTCTATAGTAAGCACATACCCAAATTGAAGGAGGAAAATATATGTTTAAACAATATGTAACTAACGAACAATTCAATCTTCAAATTAACCGTTTTATCAATGATTATTATCAAGAAGATGATCGAGCACAAGCTGACTTGGAAAAAATGATTCCGAAATTAAACGATACCCATAGCTGGTATGAGGCCTGGCTAGATTTTGCAAAGAAACGCGAAGATAGCAAGGACTATGACTTAGCCTCAGTCTACTATCAAGCTGCAGAATTTTATCTTGCACCCACAGACCCCAATAAAGAAAAAATGTATCAAAAATATAGAGAAACATTCTATAAAGGCTTTCATGATTTTGATTATGAATCCTACAAGATTCCTTATGAGGACTCCTATCTTCCTGCTGTAAAATTATTGACACCTGGAGCTACAAAAACATTACTTGTCTTTGGTGGGTATGATTCTTACATGGAAGAGATGCTTAAAATGATGAAGTTTATGAAAGGAATTGATTACAATATTATTGTATTCGATGGTCCAGGCCAAGGAACTGCATTAAAAAACGGTCTTAAATTTATTCACAACTGGGAAAAGCCAATATCAACGGTGATTGATTATTTCAAATTAGATCGTGTAAGCCTCGTGGGTGCTTCTTGGGGAGGATATTTAGCTATGCGTGCAGCAGCCTTCGAAAAGAG
The DNA here is from genome assembly GCA_040544055.1 of Paenibacillus sp. PvR008. Lineage (GTDB taxonomy): Bacteria > Bacillota > Bacilli > Paenibacillales > Paenibacillaceae > Paenibacillus. The sequence goes on along the minus strand of JBEUOG010000012.1, from coordinate 66,944 downwards.
AATCGATAAAGTAGTTGCTTTTAACATTTTCTATTGTGGTTTAGATGCCTTAAAAATGGGAATGCCAGAAGAAACTTATCAGAGTATGATGCAGCTAGTCGATCGTAATGAAGTCGATCAAGTGAATACATTACTTGAAAAGATGATGGCTCACAATATTGATTTACATTGGAAGATTACCAAAGGGATGGAAAACACCGGTGAATCAACGCCTTTTGATCTCATTAAAAATTTCGAAAAGCACACGATGCACGGAATTGGACCATTCATTAATCAAGATGTTCTTTTATTAGCTGGAGAAGATGATCAATACGTACCTATCAGCCGACTAGCACAAATTCAACAAGAATTAGTGAATGCTGCTTCCATTACAACCAAAGTATTTACTAAAGAAACGGGTGGTGAACAACACTGTCAAGCAGGTCATAGGGAGTTAGCATTTAATGAAATGAAAAAGTTCTTATAAAAACTGTATAGTACAGTATCCATCCGATATATGCTCAACAAATTGTGGAATTGTAGTGGCATAGTCAAGAAAACAGGAATAAAATGGATCGCTTATGCGGTCCATTTTTAACTTTATTGCAATCATATGATGTACATTGGCTTTCGAATTCTGGGTTGCCAGCCGTTACGGACCATTCACCGGGCGCTTTACATATTAACTTAGAGTCTAACCAAGAATGTACGATAGGCACGACGTTGGCAGCTATGTCCACATGTACAATCGCAATGATCGCCGACATCGTTTTCCCGCACAGCCACAATGGACTCTTTGCCATCAGTGGCTGCGCTCTGCATCTGTTCCTGCGCAGCCTGATTTTCACCCTGCTGCTTGTAGTCCCGATAAATCTGTTCGTAAATTTGATTGGCTGGAACTTGTTTCATCAGAAACAACCTCTATTATCAGCTCCGCATTTCTCTTCGCAAACTATGCAGCCATCATACTCATTGTATGGGAATCAGTTCGTTTCACTGAAGCGAGACTCCAGAGCAGCTTATTATTGACGATTCCGATCACCACGTCAGGCTCCTGTTCTTAGCAATTCGCAGCAAAAGCGCTTTGGGATTTGTATGCTCCAAGCTATTTAACTTTCCTAATGCTTTTACCCAAGTGTCCTGCACCAGTTCTTCCGCATCCCAATTTGATTTCGTAAGCGACAGACAGTAACGTTTCAGGATCGCCTGTAATTCCTCCAAGTTCTCGATGTTTATTATATTGCCTGTCTTTTGTATAGAATCATCTATGCTCATAGGCCATCTCCTCCACGGTCTTATTTTGTCCTTTGCTAGAGCAAAGCCTTTTGCTACCTCCAATGTAAACGAACAAGTGGTTGTAAAAGTTACACCATTTACGCAAATCGTTTTTCCATTGAAACCTCCGTATCTTTTTACGGTCTCGGTTCGTTTACAAGGTGAACTCAACTGAAAACAGGAAAATGGGGGTATAAAAAATGAGTGTTTATGTTCCTTATGTTGTCGAGCAAACCGCTCAAGGTGAAAGATCGTACGATATCTATTCCAGACTATTAAAGGATCGTATTGTGTTTGTAGGGGCAGCCGTCGATGATCATTTGGCTAACAGTATTATTGCTCAATTATTGTTATTGGCGGCGGAAGATCCGGAAAAAGGAATTCACATGTACATCAACAGCCCGGGCGGCTCTACTTCCGTAGGATTTGCCATTTATGATACGATGCAGTACATCAAACCCGATGTGCACACGATATGTACAGGATTTGCTGCTTCGTTTGGCGCGATCCTTTTGCTGGCGGGCGCCAAAGGGAAACGTTCGGCGCTGCCGAACAGTGAGATTATGATCCATCAGCCGCACGGCGGCGCACAAGGGCAGGCCAGCGATATTGCGATCAGCGCAAAACGAATTTTATGGACTCGTGAAAAGGCAACCCGTATTACAGCCGAACGAACCGGGCAATCTTTTGAAAAAGTCGAAAAAGATATGGACCGAGATTTTTACATGTCCGCTCAGGAGGCACTGGAATACGGTATTATTGATCAAGTGGTAACCTCTTTGTAGAGCATGCCCAAAACCTAATGATTCCCAATGATCCGGCAAGAAACTTCAAGAAAATACGAGGTGATATTATGTTAGCAAGCTTACAAGGCAAGGAAGTAACTATTCATTTCATAGTTGGATTCGCCCCATGATCCTTTTATAGCATTACTGGCACTCGCCGATTCAACAAGTCGTGCGATCGGATCGGCGAGCCGCATGAGTGGCGTCTTTCTCAACCGGCATGCGATTGTTCAAGGGTGAGGACTTTCATATTATTTTATGTATAAATTTCATTTTACGGAGGCTCGATATTATGGAAATTTCAAAGGGAATAGAAATGCTTCATCTAGATTTTCATGGGAATATGATTCACCCCATTCTTTTGTGGGATCGAGAAATGGCTGTTTTAATAGACACAGGATTCCCAGGGCAAATTGAAGATTTACGCGTGGCAATGGAAAAGGTAGGCGTGTCGTTCGACAAACTAAAAGTTGTGATTTTGACGCATCAGGATGTGGATCATATAGGAAGTCTTCCTGAGATTTTGCAGGAGTGTGAGCATAATGTTAAAGTATATGCACACGAACTGGATAAGCCGTATATTCAGGGGGAGATACCTCTTTTAAAAGATGGTCACCTTGAGAATCCCCCGAAGGGCAAAGTGGACGATATCTTAATAGATGGTCAGGAACTGCCGTTTTGCGGTAGGATTCGCGTCATCCATACTCCCGGGCATACTCCTGGTCATATCAGCCTTTATTTAAGGCAAAGTAAGACCCTCATTGCCGGGGATTCGATGTACAGTGTAAACGGGATTCTCGAGGGAATTCATGTCCCGACCACACCGGATATGAATGCAGCTCGTCTCTCATTGAAAAAGTATTTAGATCTCGACATTGCATCCGTGGTTTGTTATCACGGGGGGTTAAGTAATGTAAATGTTAATGATCAGATATTAGGACTTAGCCAAGAATTATAAAGTTAAAGTTTCAGCAAATTATCTTTTGGTGAAACGATGTTGTTCCGCTAACGAAGAACGTTAGTTGAACTTCACTCTAGCTGCGATTTCGAAACCGGATTCCCTTGTAGATCGTAAAGGGTCCGGTTTTTTTCATGTAACGAATTGCTTAGCGTACGATTTTTTCTGTTTCGTGAGGTGACCCCTAATAACTGACTGTTCATTTGAATAGCCGTTTGCTGCGCAAGCTCAAATTGCTTAGATACGGATATAAGTTGTTCGAGTGTCACTTTAATCGTTGTCATATTTTACCTCGATTTAAATTCGTTAACACATCATAACATCATTCAAATTTACAGATAACTATCTCTACTCCTAATTGTTATAAGAATAATACGACCTAATTCCTATGACCTCTGACTTATATTTATCAAATACAGCTCCCTCTTAATTATAAAAAATCCCCCTTTTAAAACCTTATCTTCTGTTGAATATTCGGAAAATATATCTTATTTCAGTCAATTCACTATCAAGGTAATCTCTTGTAAATATGTTTAGTCTCAAAATCATTACTTCAAACAATAAATGGATACCCTCTCGACTGCATCCCTTCTTGCTCTAAATCTAAATGATAATCCTCCGGCTAAATAGCGAAATAATCGCTAAAAATAAATAGCGATTATTTCGCTGAGATATTCTTGGTTTGGAGGTGAATAAGATGTACCAAAGAATCCGAGATTTGCGTGAAGATAGAGATTTGACTCAAACCCAAATGGCTGAATATTTGAATTGCAGTCAGCGAATATATAGCAATTACGAACGCGGTGATGTTGATATTCCTACGAGGATTCTAATCAAACTAGCTGATTTCCATAACACAAGCACAGACTACTTATTAAACAGAACGAAACAAAAAAAGCCTTACCCGGCAGGTTAGCTCCTTTTAGAAATAACAAAAAGGTAACTCCGCATGAAGGAGCTACCTTTAAAATTTTTATAATCGACTCCTCATTCTTCTGAACTGCCTATATTAAACCTTCTATCCCGTCAAATACTTCTTAATGCTCCCATTTTATAACCCTCAATATAAGCCGAAGCGGACAATAAGGAAATTAAAACATCATGTAAATCCGAAAGTTCTTCAATTAATTTGTAACCCTGTTCTGGAAATTTTGTTTTGAGGGCTTCTTCGGCATCGGCTATTCTCTGAGAGACCAGTTCAAACTCAGTGTCTTTCGATTTGATTCGTTCACTTGGGTTACATTTTCCGTAATAAAAGTTCTCCAAGATACTCATGATCTACTCCTTCTTGATATGTATTATTAATCCTTTAACTAATTTTAGCGAAATATTCGCTAAAAATCAATAGCGATTATTTCGCTAAGATATTCTTGTTTTGAGGTGAACAAGATGTATCAACGGATTCGAGATTTACGCGAAGATAAAGATTTAACTCAAACTCAAATGGCCGAGTATCTGAATTGTAGCCAGCGGATATATAGCAATTATGAACGCGGTGATATAGACATTCCCACGGAGATTTTGATTAGACTGGCAAATTTTCATCACACAAGCACAGACTATTTACTAAATAGAACGAACCAAAAAAAGCCCTCCCCCGCAGGATAGATCTCTAAAATCATAATGACATCTCACATATGGGCATTTTCCGCTCCAAAATTATCTGACCCTATAATCCCGACTTCTGGGTTCTTCGCCGCAGGCGACTTTGTAGCTTACGACAATAAGGTTGAACTGATTGCAGGCACTTTCACGAGCAGCATCCTGGCTCTGAACAGCGCCAAGCAGTATATGGACCCTGACGGGCCTATTATGGCGTATGTTTCCTCCCACAATGAGCGTTTTAAAGAGAAGAACCTCGCTTTAGGAGTTATTGAGGAAGAAGCTTAAAAAACAATCAGGTCGGGATTCCCCGGCCTGGCTGTTTTATTTCAGAACGTGCTGAATCTCAACTTATAAGAGCTAACTCTATTTGGCTTGGGGGACGTTAGTTAATAGTTAGATATTTCGATCAGATTACCATCAGGATCTCTTATATAGACAGATGTTATCGGGGCCAATGCTCCAGTTCTCTTTACAGGACCTTCTTCAATAGGTATTCCACAGCTATCCAAATGGAAAATCACATCTGATAGTGGGACATCTGTTATAAAACATAGATCAGCACTGCCGGACATGGGGGTTTTTGCTTTGGGCTCAAACTCCTTACCTACTTCATGCAGGTTTATTTTCTGTTGCCCAAAGTGAAGTGCCTTTCTACCCTCTCCAAAAGTGGTAATTTGCATCCCTAATACTTGGCTATAAAAATCACAGGTTATATCCATATTTTTAACAGTCAAGACCAGATGATCCAATCGAGAGATATGAATGACGATCAGCTCCTTTTCAAGGTTATACTACAAAGTATATGACACGATATAAAATCGTAGTAGCTATTTGTCGATCCGCAACGTGTGCGGCCTCTGCTACCAAAGCCACTTTTCCATCCGAATGCTTGCTTTGCAACTCTATATTGTCCTTTTGTCCAGGCAATAGTTCTATTTCAGTTTAGAAAGAAGCAACCCCAGCTCTCCTTCGTCCAAATGTCTCCATTGCCCCCGATCCAGCTTGTCCAAGGTAATATTCATGATTCGTATACGCTCCAGCTTCAGCACTTTATACCCCAAAGCCTTGCACATTCTACGGATTTGCAGATTCAGGCCCTGAGTTAAAATAATTCGAAACTCATATTCGCTTTGCCAATATACCTCACAGGGTTTGGTAATGACGCCCAATATTTCGACACCGCGAGACATGGCCCCTGTAAACTCGTCTGTAACGGGTTTGTCCACGGTTACTACATATTCTTTCTCATGTCCATGCTCGGAACGCATCATTTGATTCACAATCCCTCCGTCGTTGGTTAATAAAATCAGTCCCTCCGACGTTTTATCCAGCCTGCCGATGGCAAAAATTCGTGAAGGATAGTTGACATACGTAATAATATTACCCGCGACCTGTTCCGCTGCCGTACAAACAATGCCGACAGGCTTATTCAGGGCTAAATATACAGGTTCGCTATGATTAGTAGGAATGGCTTTCCCATCGATCAATACAATATCCTGTGGCTCTACATCCGCGCCTGCTTCACAAACATTTCCATTTATCGTAATTCGACCTGCTGCAATCAGTCTGTTGGTTTCCCGGCGTGAGCAGAATCCGGTTTCGCTTATGTACTTGTTAATTCGCATAATCCACCTGCTTCTGGTTGTAATATAGGGTTCTAAATGAAACTATGAAGCTTGTGCTATTTTTCCGACTAAAAAAACACCTGATTGTTCTTGCTTAATCAGATGTTCGCTTTTAGGACTACACTATGCTTGCCCGGCTTATTTGCTACTGCTGCGGCCGCTTTTATTCCTGATTGGTTTGACAGTGCCGCCTTTTGCGCCACCTGCCACTTTGCTTCCCGGTGCGCCTGTAGAAGCGCTTTTTACCCTGACGGGCTTCGCTGTTTTGTTCCAGCGTGTCCAGCCCTTACTACCTGTACCTCTGCCTGTTCCGCCGCCCTTACTTTTTGCTCCCATATAATCACTCCAATAGTATTCGTTCAGACTTAACTAAGTTATCATACCATTACTTTGGACATAATGCCTGCTTGTTTTAAAAATAGCGACAAATAACTCGTTCCTCTGACCAAAGGCTGTACACAATAAAGATACGCATAAACCTGTCCTTTTAAACGATACACGTTAGATTTATCCATGAATTTGTAGTATTTTTGCCTATGCACAGGTAATAATGAAATATGAAACTATAGAATGTAAAATACTTAGTCTTGAAGGAGCGAAGCATATGTCGGTTGATGTTTATCTTAATTTTAATGGGAACTGTCGTGAGGCAGCAGAGTTTTACGCAGAGGTTTTTGGTACGGAAAAACCACAAATCATGACGTTCGGAGAAGCACCGCCCAACCCCGATTATCCTCTACCGGAAGAAGCAAAAAATTTGGTCATGCACACGCGGCTTAATATTGATGGTAGTAATGTTATGTTTTCAGACGTTTTCCCTGGTATGCCTTTTGTTGCTGGAACTAACATCAGCCTCGCTATCGTCAATAAGGACGAAGAGAGAATTCGATCGTTCTTTCATAAGCTAAAAGAAGGCGGAACCGTAAGTATGGAGCTTCAAGAAACATTCTGGAGCAAATGCTACGGCAGCCTTAAAGATAAGTTCGGAATTGAATGGCAATTGAGTTATGACAGTGAAGCGTAGAAGCAAATAAAAAAGACGTTAACCCGGATCAAATCTTGCTTGGGTTAACGTCTTTTCCATTAATAAGCATTAACTGGCCTTCGACAATAAGTACAGAAAATAAGGAGTAACCAGGATCGTGATAATAATTCCGGTCGGTATATCTGCACCAAAACTGATGGTTCGAGTGAGTGTATCGGCGATCAGGATGACTAGCGCCCCTACCAATGCCGTAGTAGGCAGCAGTAGTTTGTGGTTAGGTCCTACCAGCTTGCGGGCCAAATGGGGACTGACTATGCCTAAATTCCCTTTTAATCGCTACACCCAGTCCCGATGCCGTCTGATTTCCCAAGTTCAACGTATTAAGCGTGTTCGACCTGTAAAAAACGTAAAAACTAAGGATAAGCACCCATGGGAGCAGCACCATGATATAGCTCCAGTCGTCCCCCCACAGGTTTCCGGCCTGCCATCGCAGAGCAAAGTCATATTGCTGCTTGTCTAGTCGGAGCGTCATCATCAGCGATAATGCGCTGTAGCCACTGCCCATCGCAACGCCCGTTAAAATTAAACCCGTAGGCGAAATGTCTCTTCCCCGCCTGAAAGCGAACAAAAAAATTAAAAACGCTGCTGTAAGGCCACCTGCAAAGGCCAGCCCCGGAAGCATAATAGGCGATAATAATCCACCACTGGCGAATACCGTGATATACAAAAGAACAAATAAACCGGAGCCTGAGCTGATTCCCAGGGTACCTGGGCTGGCCATGTCGTTTTTGAGTAAGCTTTGCATAATGCAGCCCGAAATCGCCATACCAATGCCTACCAATATAGATAACACAATGCGCGGCAGACGAAAGTCAAAAACAATCAAATTTTGCTTGTTTGTTCCATCACCAAGAATAACCTTGAACACTTCTATAGGAGATAAATTCATTTTACCAACATTCATACTGAGTATGGCCACCAGCAGCGTCAACACAGCTAACAGCAAAATATTAGTAAGAATAAGAAAACTCATTTTTAAATTCGTCTACTCGTTGAATGGTTTTCAGAATATTCCGGCCTTCACGGGTGCCATCAATAATACGACGAGCTTGTTTGCTATCCCCAATATTAACGGCTTCCACTTGATGTTCTTTACCATATTCGAGCAAGCTGTCCATAAGCGGACTGAATGAACGCATACCCAAGCATACGAAACCGAGATCAAAAGGAATCTCAAACTCCTGTTCTCCGTGTTTTACTTTGAAACGGTCGCTGCACACTTCTGTCAAAGCAGTTTCCGTATGAACGTTCACTTCCCGCTCCTCAACCATTTTCATCATGGAAATACGGGTAATCATATCAAGATCTTTGCCCAGTAACGGCATCATCTCAATAATGGAAACTTCTTGAGCGCCACGTTCTGCGTAATATTCGACAACGTCCAGTCCCACGGCTCCGCCACCCACTACAGCAATGCGTTTGCCTTCAAACTCTTGGAAGTTCTCCATGTTGTGCAAAAGGTCAAAGATGGAAAATACCTTTGTACCCGGTTTGCCTAGTTGATCATGCAGACCTGCAATGGGTGGAAGCAGTGGTTTGGCCCCCGTTGCATTGACAATAATATCAGGATTCAAAGCAGTAATCATCGCTAGATCCGCTTGGGTTCCTGTGATAATATCCAGATTGGTCAGTTGTTTGGTGCGTTGAATCAGATAATCTGGGAAATCATTGATACGCGTTTTGTCCAGCAAGCGGGCAATATCACGAGCCAAGCCACCCAGTTCTGGTTTTTCTTCAAAGAGGGTTACTTTGCAGCCTACTTCGGCCGCTGTACAGGCCGCTTCCAGCCCTGCGGTACCGCCGCCAATCACAACAACTTGAACGTTATTCTTAACGCGTTGTTTCCGGTATTCAGCTTCTCTGAACAGGTCAGGATTTACAGTACAGCAAGATACTCCAATAAATCAAGTGTATCTTCCAGTGTGTTACCACCTTCTGTGAACTCTTCCGCACTAAAACGTAAGCAAATAGGGAAGAATGGGCCCACCACCGAACGAATTTCATCAATGACTAATCTGGCAAAACGGGTACGGTTTTCTGCGCTGCCGCCAAATTCATCCGTACGTTTATTATACATCGGCGAAAGAAACTGACTCAGCAAGTAGGAATGACCTGCATGAATTTCCACACAGTCAAAGCCGGCCCGTTGCGCTCTTCCCGCTGCCTCTCCGTATTTGCGTACAATGGCGTAAATTTCTTCTTTTTGCAAAGGTCTTGGAATCGCTCCACCCTTTTTAGAAGGAATATTCGAAGAAGATACAGGCTGAACTCCATTCAATCGTCCAGCATAGGCCGAAGCACCCGCATGGTTAATTTGGACAGAGACGCAAGCTCCATAGGAGTGCAGGGCTTCTGTTAATCTAAACAATCCGGGAATAAACTGATCGTTATCCATACGCAGCTGGGTTGTTCCGTTCGTACCCATTGGGAAATCCAGACAAACATTTTCTACTGTTATCAGACCGGTACCACCTTTGGCCCGTTGCACGTAATAGTCAATATGATCCTGAACGAAGCTTCCGTCCATAGCCGCAAAGTTAGTGCCTATCGGTGGCATAACAATCCGGTTTTTTAACGTCATGCGACGTATTGTTAGAGGTTCAAAAATAGCAGGATAGTGGTTCATTGTTCTTCCTCCTTGCGAGTTTGCAGATTTCATGTTCATTTTAAATTTTAGTAAAACATTCTCACATGTGATTTTTTTCACTTTTAGGAATATCGAATGTTTGTTGAGTACGATCATTCCTTATGACTTGATTTTAAATCCTCTGATCTATAAATTCTAATGCTATTTTATGTATAGAATCATAGTTTCAATCTATAGATTGAGTTAAAAAAAGGAACAAGCTTAAAAAACCTTCATCAATCACCTGCGTATCATAAATGCAGGCCTCAACAGACGCGCCGCGCTCTGGATTACAAACAAACAATGATCACCGTGCAATTCTATCGACCATACTCCATCAATGATCAAGTTTGTGATACTGTAGATTGTGCAACCGATCGATCTGTGGATCTAGTCATATGCGCAGCCTCCTCATTTTATCATCGCATCCATTACAACAACTCATCACTCAGAAAGCCCAATCTAAGCCTTAAATCCATTCATGTAAATGTGAAAATCCAGACGTATCTTTGGGGTATTATCCTCTAAAATGAAGAAAAAGCTGTAAATATTCGATATATCGTAACTTTCTACCGTTTAACAAAAGCGTTTTATAGGCTATATTAAATTTTAAGTAATAAGAATAGGGAGGTTTATTCATGTTTAAAAATGCTTTTAAGGCGTTTGGCGTCATTGGTAATATTGAAGCGGTCTCATATCTGCTGCTTGTATGTATCGCTATGCCGCTTAAATACGCAGCCGGGATGCCGCAAATGGTAAGCTGGGTGGGGATGATCCATGGGGTACTGTTCGTGGTTTATGTAGTTGCGATTGTAGCCATGTTGATTTTTCGCAAATTGACGGTATTACAAGGGCTTATAGCTTTGATTGCCTCGCTGCTGCCGTTTGGTCCTTTCATCTTTGACCGTAAGGTGCTGAAGAAAGCGGAAGCGCGTATGGATAATGCCACTCCTGTTAAAGCTACATAGGCACATACAAAAATAATTTTACGTAAAAACACGGCTTTCCGGGGCTTCTGTAACCTTGGAAAACCGTGTTTTTATTTGGTATTATAAAATGTTATTTTCTGAAATTCTCCAAGCTTTCATAATAGTCATCTGACGGGAATTGAAAAGGGGCGCCCCACTTTGTCATGATTTCATTCCTTTATATTATGTAATCTTATAGACAAATCCCCCACTAATCTCTTGGGTAATTTACACTCATAATGTCCATAAAAGGAACTTTGTCTGTTTCACCATTACTCTCTACATGAACCCTGCCCGTTCTTGGGTCCATTTTGACGATCTGCCCGCGGGTTGTTTCTTGACGTCCCCATACGGTCAACACGACTTCGGATTGCTCTTGCTGCGCTTCTGCAAGCTGGTTCCCGATTTCCTCCAGCACAAATTCATCCCGGGTAGGCCGTTTGGCCACCTTCGCCTTTGCCACTTGCTTTCACCCTTCCTTTACTGCAAAATCAAATTCATTCCATTTTACCATACTTTTCATCATTTGGTGCTGGTAATATGAGTTAATCGTGTCACTTGCGTATAAAAAAGAACCGATTTTCTCACGAATAAGAAAATCGGTTCTCAAAGCTGGTCAGCCAGGAAGCAATTCCATATCCTTTTTTATTTTATCAGCTGGGGAATGTAATCCGCTACATTATAAATTTGCTTTGGGGCGGTCACTGTTTCTTGTGATCTATTTGCCTCGGTTGCAGAGGATATAGCAGCTTATAGTGCTGGCGAATGTGTACATGCGTGGATCTATGATCGCTACACGGACGGATCATTCTTACGATCGCTGTTGCTTCTACAGAACGATTCCGTCCTCTCCGCTGGCTTTATGCTGTTTGCATTAATTATATTTTTAAACACAAAACACACCAAAATAAGCCGCAAAACCTCGTATTATTGGGGGCTTGCGGCTTTTCTAGTTTTAGAATTTTTCCTTCGGTTTGTAAAACTGGCACACCTAAAAGCAGCGGAGAGGACGGAACAATTACGGAAAAGCGGCAGCGGTTGCCTTTGTCTCCAGATTTACACCGCTGAGTGTGATTCAATAAATCTGGAGACAACAGCGATTGGAACAACGTTCCATTCGCGGAGCGCCCACCACAAATACCTGCTTTACATCATACTCAAAAGCAAAGGATGTCCCATCAACCATGTACGTGGCGTTGAGGCACTCTTTTATTTTATGGAGAAATCTTGAACCTAAAGTGAGCAAATACCTCTATTCGCCTTGCGGAACAGTCAAGCCCAAACCTTCGGCTACACGGCGTCCGTACTCAGGATCAGCCTTGTAGAAATGTCCAATCTGACGCAGCTTGATTTCATCACTTTCCACCGGCTTCATCGCACCCACGATGTTTTGTACCAGACGTATACGCTCTTCTTCGCTGAGCAAGCGGTACAGATCGCCCGGTTGAGTATAGTGATCATGATGGTCATAAGCTACACTTTGAGCTTCGCCAGATACTTCAAAAGGAGCGATGTTGTGCGTTGGTGACTCTTTGGGTCCACCGAGGCTGTTGGGCTCGTAATAGACCGATCCACCGCCATTGTCATCACTACGCAATGCACCATCACGTTGATAGTTGTGTACTTCTGCATGCGGTCGATTGATCGGCAATGAATTGTGATTTGCGCCTACACGGTAGCGATGTGCGTCTCCGTAGGCAAACAGGCGTCCTTGCAGCATTTTATCCGGAGATGCTTCAATACCTGGAACGAACGAACCCGGAGAGAACGTTGCCTGCTCTACTTCTGCAAAATAATTCTCAGGATTGCGATTCAATACCATGCGTCCCAGCTCAATTAGCGGGTAATCCTTTTGCGACCATACTTTCGTCACATCAAATGGATCAAAGCGGTATGTATCCGCATCCTCCACAGGCATAATTTGCACATGAAGCTTCCATGCAGGGAAATCACCCTTGTCAATGGCATTAAACAGATCTTCGGTATGATAATCCGGGTTTTCACCGGCAATTTTGGCAGCCAGATCTACATCGAGATTTTGTACGCCTTGCTCTGTTTTAAAATGATATTTCACCCATACCGCCTGCCCTTCGGCATTGACCCACTTGAACGTGTGGCTACCGAATCCATGCATATGTCTGAGTGTAGCGGGAATGCCGCGATCGGACATCAGAATACTTACTTGATGCAGCGATTCAGGAGATAAGGACCAGAAATCCCAAACGGCATTAGGGTTTTTCAGATGAGTTTGGGGGTGACGTTTTTGCGTATGAATAAAGTCTGGAAATTTGATCGCATCCCGGATGAAAAATACGGGTGTGTTGTTGCCTACAAGATCGTAGTTGCCTTCCTCGGTATAAAACTTCACCGCAAAACCACGCGGGTCGCGTACCGTATCGGACGAACCTTGCTCACCGGCAACCGTAGAAAAACGGATAAACAGCGGTGTGCGCTTGCCCACCTCAGATAAAAAGCTTGCTTTGGTATAGGCAGATAAATCATTAGTGACTTCAAAATATCCGTGCGCCCCTGCGCCCTTGGCATGAACCACACGCTCCGGCACACGTTCCCGGTTAAAATGCGCGAGCTTTTCCAGCAGGTGCACATCCTGAATCAATGTAGGCCCGCGTGATCCAGCCGTTATGGAATTTTGATTATCACCGACAGGAGCGCCCCAGCTGGTAGTCAGGTTGGTTGGTTGTTTACTCATCATTGAAATCACCTCTTGAATGAATTGGTTGGATATGTGCTGTAATCAAAAAACCTCCCGCCTCTGGTGCCGAATATCTGAAAAAACCAGTGGGAAATTCAGACGGCTTCAAGATCGAGAGGTCTATTCTATTTAAACATGAATTCCATTTTAGATAATGAAGATTTCAGGAAGATTTGAAAAAGATTTGACGAAGATTAAAGCAACAGCTGCTCTCTGTCGAGAAAATCCAGTATATCCTGAACCGACTGGGTAATCTCCCGGCCTTCAGTGGATACGATGAGTTCAGGCTCCAAAGGTGCTTCATAAGGCGCATCAATACCGGTAAAATGGCGTATTTCTCCAGCTCTTGCCTTCTTGTACATGCCTTTGGGATCACGTCGCTCGCATTCCTCCAGACTGCACTGGATATAGATTTCATAACAGCCTTCCTGCTGTAAAATATCCTTTACCATTTCACGATCCTCACGATAAGGAGAGATCGTAGCGCAAATCGTCAGCACCCCCGCATGTGACATCAGCTTCGCTACTTCAGCAATACGACGGATGTTTTCTTTGCGGTCAGAGGGCAGGAAACCCAGATTGCGATTTAAACCATGCCGAACATTATCCCCATCCAAAATAAACGTGTGTATGCCTCGTGCAAATAATGCTTTTTCCAGTGTGGAGGATACCGTTGATTTTCCCGAGCCAGACAGCCCCGTAAACCAAAGTACCGGGCTTTTATGCCCATTCCAAAGCTGGCGCGCTTGCTTGTCAACGTCTGACGCATGCCAGGTGACGTTCGAATTTGGATTCATTCAGCACTCTCCTTTTTCATAACTTATCACAGCATCACTTCGCCAATCCGATTTATCTGCTCTGGCTCCCGTTCTCGCACGATTCCAGCATTAACAGCAGGGGCGGTCATAAAAGCGACTAGGTACGGCTTCTCCAGCAGCATTCCCTGATCATCCCGAAATACCGGCACATCAGGCGAATAAATCATATAATCTGAATAAACACAGCTCCGCAGCTTTCGATTGTGCTGGTACATCTCTTCCATTTGTGAAATACAAGGATACAATGCAGACGAACGAGCCAAGCTTTCCTCCTGTGCCTGACTTCCTCCGAGAAATCCGCCTCCCGGATTTTTGGCGGATGCAAAATTCAGACACGCCACGTGATTCAGCTTCTCCGTCACCTGAAGCCTGTAAGCCGCTTCCAATGTGCTTTCTCCCGTAACTTCCATCTTCTCATGAATCGTCTGTTGCGCCAACCGAGAAGACTGTGATGCTCCTTTTAATAGAAGAATCTTTTCCTCAGCCTCTTGTTTTACAGCCACAAGCTGAGACGGTGCATATAGCTTCGAGCCTGTGATGGCGTTGCTTACCTCTTGTGCAATATTCACTTGTGCCTGTTTGGTATTCGTATAATATCCATTCTCCAAAATAGATAACGTTTCCTACGCCATATGTGATCGAGTATCCCGGTTGCTCCGGGGGTTCATGCTATGTTTCATGATGGCTATTCCTCCTTTTGCAGTACATCCTCACGTAGTTTCGTCAGTATTTCCCCAAGCCAATTCATGCCTCGCCATGATTTACGGTAGTGTATGCGGGCATCGGTTTCAGCCAATCCTATCCCCCAAATCGTGTCCGTCGGACTGGCCTCAACCAGTGTAGTTCCTTTCGTTTTGAGCAGGTGCTTAAGCAAATTCGGATTTTGCGTAAATTTGGCGTTGTTGCCGTCGTACACAAATTGTCGGCAATTCGCCTCCCACAAAGATTGATCAAATCCGCGCACACTACGGCCACGGGCTTTTTGCTCCCGAGGGGTAGGTGCTTGCATAATTTTACTGGCCGTCTCTTCATCCCCAAAAAGCTGTGCTTTTTTAAACATCATATATTGCTCCGCGCAGTTGAATTCCAATCCATCCACGATAAACACAGAGGGATACCATTGCGAAAATGGCGACTGACTGCGATAAAAAAATGTAAACTTTTCCACGTTAATTCCTCATTTCATATTACTCATGCTACATAAAACGCGACCGGGGCTTGAAGCGGTATAACTTGGACGGACGATGTCCGGCCGCCTTTCTGTATTCATTCGTCTCTTCCACAAGTTCGGCTATTTTACGACGGAAGGCTGCGGCCAACAGCTCCTTACCCAGAATAATTTCATATACCTGTTGAAGCTCACCCAGTGTAAACAGGGATGGCATCAGGTGAAAAGCAATATCTGTATATTCTATTTTGCTGCGCAAACGCTCGATGCCGTACACAATAATTTTGGCATGGTCAAAAGCAATTCCTTGTGATTCCAGCACTTCTCGCTTAACCTCAATGGTTTTCCCCTTGAGAATTTCAGTCACTTTTACTTTGGCTGACAGGTGAATGTCCCCATGCTTCAATGTAATGTCAATGTCTTGTTCCCATCTGTAACCTTCCGGCTGATTCGTCCGTGTCTCCTGAGCCACACTGTAGTCCAACTCAAACCATTGGGCATCCGCAGCATCATCTCCGGCTTGTACCTCCAGTGAATCGTGGTCTACCAATGCCATGTAGGCGCAACTGATGACCCGCGTACGTGGATCACGTGCTACATCTCCCCACGTATATAGCTGCTCCATATAAATCCGGTCTACATTCGTTTCAGTCTTAAGCTCACGTCGTGCAGCCTCTTCCAGGCTTTCATCCATCCCTACAAAGCCGCCTGGCAACGCCCATTGTCCCAGAAACGGATGCTCCCCCCTCTGGATCAGAAGCAACTGGAGTGTCTTCTCAGGTAGCTTGCGGTAATTGTGCTGAAGCTGATCCATCACGGTAAAAAGCAGCATATCTACCGTTACCGATGGACGCTCGTACTGATTGGCATCATATGCGGCCAAAAATTGTTCCTCCGTCAAGCCGTTATGATTGTGCTTCGATATATCTGTCACTTGCGTCACCTACCTGTTCATATATGGGTTATAGTTGCTTTCTAAATCAAGCAGCGAAAACAGCCTATGTAAACATTCTTTTATTTTAACTAAATGATACAAACAAAATGTTAATATCAATACGGTAATATATAATTCCAGATTCGTCAACAGCAATCCTATGAATTTCGCATCCATTAAATTGAGGATATTGCATTCCTATGTCTCAAAAAAGCAAAGAGAAACCCTAGTCTTGTATAGACTGGGTTTCTCGACAAGCTAAGTAAAGCCTTCTTTACTCATACCAAAGATCATCCGTTTCAACTTCTTGAAGACTGCTTAAAAACGATTTTGAGTTGTCAACATAAAGTTCAGTGTCGATATAGTACAGTTTTTTATCGTTTAAGCATTGATCAATATAATCTGCATTCAATATACTTTTATCCTCTACATTGGCGGCAAATGCCTGCAACTTGGGAAGCGCGGTTTTCTGATATTCAAGCCATGAATGATGGAATCCGGCTGGTTCTTCCAAGCAATAGATGTCATGATACAACGCTTCGGCAATCCCCTTCTTCCTGAGATAGTCCGATGAGAAAGGCATACTTTTGAAGTAACGACCCGTCATCGCGAACACGCGATAGCTCCAATGAGGAGCACCGTGATTAGATTGGCAAAAAAGGTTCAGAAAGAATACGGAATAGTGCATTTTAATTGTAATAATCTGGTGTTTTTTCACTTCCGAAACAATACGATCCGCCATCCGACTATCAATAATCTCATCGAAGTCAGCCAGAATTATCACATCATCATCCTCGACCCTATCCCGCAAGATAGAGGTACTCCTGTTTCTTTGACAAGCCTCATTATGAAATGCGCTGTTGTAGCTGAGCAGACGCCAATACCAGCGGTCAAAGTTATCCGCACCACAGGTAGTCACATCAAAATACAATTGATGTTTCTCGGGTTCACGAAACAGATCATCGGCATGAAATGAATGATGAATCACCTTCGGGCCAAGATGATTTGAATTGAAGTTGCTTGGCTTATCTAAATAGCTGAAAGTCTTGTTAGCTTCGACCACATGCAGCTCGTCAATCCAGCGGTCATTTTCTTTTATTTTAATATCTGCAATCCGATTTTCATTAAAAAAAGGACAAAATTCGTATATTTTCATAACCAGAAGCTCCCCTCTACTACCGTAGTGTTCGGATGAACATTGATGCTGCGGCAAAGATGCCCGGAAATTAAACGTACAAGCTCGGCGATGGTCTGGTCTTCATAGTGCAGTGAACTGTAATAGCAGGTTAAACTTAATCTGTCGTGTTGTAAGCTTGCCGTCATATTTAACCAGTAGGCAGAGGGATTGTCGGCTGCATTGGTATTTCCGTAAGGAACGGCCAAAGGCTCATAAAAATCGTCGGCTAGCCAATTCATTTCCTCTGATTGGTAATGGAAAAGCATGTGGTTTCCATCCATCAGCAGTTCCGTATTTGGATGAAGTTCCTGAATCATATGCCGTAAAACAAAGTAATCCATTCCTTCCAAAGGAATATGTTGCAACGTGAGCTTGATATGTTCCAGCAGAGCTTTGTCATTCTCCGACACCCCTCCCTCCGGTATTTGAATTCGAACAGGATAAGCTCCGGCAAAAAAACCGATCGTACGATCATTCACAATGCCCGGCAAAAAGGACTCGCGTTGATAAGACATCAAATGCAGCAGCAGGTCCGATTGCTTTTTCAGTTGGAAACAAGCCTGAGATAATGCCGTTAATATGATCCCAAGGGGGGAAGTATGCTGCTTCATGGCCAATGTTTTTAAAAGGCTAATATGTTCCTCTCCTTCAAGCAAATCTCGTGTTATCGTTGTCATGTGGCGGTGGAGAGGCCATAACTCCGATTCCCTGTCGACCTGTAAAGACTTACCGCCTTCCACAACCTTTCTCCAGTAGCTTGATGCCTTAGCCGAAATATCTTTCGCCGCGTAATGTGTCAACGCCATACACCAATCCCGATAACTGCTTTCCTCCTCTCCATCTAACGTCAATTCACTCCCCATTCCCGGTAAGAGAAGATGTCTCAAATCTTCTAAAAAAATGTTCATCGATATGCCGTCAAAAATCAAATGATGAAACAGGAGCAGCATCACCTGCTGTCTCTCTTCGCAATAGTGGTCAAACAGCACCACCTTCCATAAAGGGCCGTCCTTGATGTCAAATCCATGCTGAGCGTTCGAGCAGTATTCCGAAATGAAGGTGTCGTGGGGTGCCGGAGCCTCTTGCAGATCCGCGTAAGAAACAACCTGTTCCACATTCATTTTCTGCTCATATTGATACCATTCACCGTTATCGAGTTGAGCAAATGATAGCCGTAGCGCCGCATGTTTGTTCAATAGTGCCTCCAGCGACATGCTCAGCAATTCTCTGGGGATGTATTTCTTGAGCAGAGCCAGGTAAGGCACATTAAACATGTTACGATTCGCCAGATCTCTTTGAAAAAAACGTTTTTGTACAGCAGACAGCGGAAATCCGCCATTCGGGTATACTTTCCTTGTAGACTCAGTTGATGGAGTTTTCGTGTCGGACCAATGGACAGATGCCGTATCCGCCAGTACCCCGCTTAACGAAAGGGCCAAACGTTCGATCGTCTGTTCGCGAAATATTTGGCTGACTGTAACCGGATAACCGTTTTTTTGCAGCAGACTGGCTATGCGTAACGCATGAAGCGAATGTCCTCCCAACGCGTGAAAATCTTCATCCTTACGAATGTGATCAAGTTTCAGCACCCTGACCCAAATCTCTTCTATTAATTGTTCCAAACCGGTTTTCGGACTGAGATTGGATTCAATTTCACCGCTGCGGGCTTCTGGTAAAGGAAGATTTTTACGGTCGATTTTCCCATTAGCTGTTAATGGGAACGACTTCAGCCAAACATAACGAAATGGCAGCATATAAGATGGAAGGCCGTCAGCCATAAAGGTCTGAAGCTGTTCCTCCCGTTCTTCCTTTTCCGCTGTATAGTAAGCGATCAGCCGCAAATCGCCGTGAATCTCCCGAGCAGCGACCAGGCATTCTTTGACCGTAGGATAGCAGCTAAGACGGAATTCGACTTCTCCGGGTTCAATCCGATAGCCGCGAAGCTTCACCTGATCGTCAACCCGTCCAATATATTCGATATTACCGTCCGGCAACCATCTCGCCCGATCTCCTGTACGGTAGAGAACTAGATTTACTCTTCTTTCACGATCTTTGGCAGAAGTATATGGATTCGGAGTAAACGCACGCTGTGTCAACTGGTTTTGCAGCCAATACCCCCTTGCAACCCCGTCTCCTCCCACATATAATTCCCCGGCTACTCCGACAGGCTGGACACGGCCCCGTTTGTCCAGGATATAACACGTTGAATTACTAATGGGCTTGCCAATGGAAATATCCTTCTCAAAAGGCTCTTCGATCCGGTAGCTCGTCGAAAATGTGGTGTTCTCCGTTGGACCGTATCCGTTGAGGATCGAAAGTTCCGGATAGGCGAGCCGGATATGGTTTATATGCTTAACTGACAAAACTTCCCCACCTACGATCAGCCACTTGAGTCCAGCAAACATCGTTTCATTTTCTTCAATCCATTGATTACACAATGCGGAGCTAAGCCATAGTGCATTAATTTCCCACTCTTTCATCCGCTGCTCCAGCAGGCGAACGTTCAATAGATCTTCTTTTGAAACAACAAATAAATGGCCTCCGTTCAACAACGTCCCCCAAATTTCAAACGTGGAAGCGTCAAAAACGGGCGAACCCGTATAGAGCAACCTGATATCAGAGGAAAACGGGAAGTAGCTGGTGTTTTTGACCAAGCGGACAACATTGCGATGTTCTACCATCACGCCTTTGGGTTTTCCCGTCGAGCCTGATGTATACATCAGGTAAGCAAGGTCGCTGGGAGCATTCATGTTCTCCTTCTCTTCTTGTAGTACAACTCCAGACTGGTCAAAATGCTCCGTATAAATCAGTTTTAAACGGATTCCCTTACAGGCTTCCGAGATACTTTCTGCCCCTTTCTGTGAGGTGATGATGGTGTCCAGTCTGGCATCCTTGATCAATTCGCGCGTTCTTTCTGCCGGAAAATCAGGATCTATGGGAACATAGGCGCATCCCGCTTTCACGATCCCCAAAATCGAGACAATGAATCCGAGAGAGCGTGGCAAGTAAACTCCGATAAACTTCCCATGACTGTCGGTATCATCCGTTAGCTTATTGGCCATGTACTGGGACATTTGGTTGAGGGCGTGGTAAGACATTACCTGGTTGTGCTCAATTACAGCGGGCTGTGAAGGCCGTAGCTTCGCCTGTTCCTGGAACAAATCAACAATGGAACTCTCTCTAGGGTACTCTGTATACGTATTGTTCCACTCGTAGACGACTCGATCATATTCACACTTGTCCATTAAACAAACGTCTCCAACCGCGCGATCCGGATATTCCAGCGCATACTGCAAGGCATTTAGCAAATGCTCTGACAGTCGGCGAACCGTTTCTTGATTCAATCGATCAGCATCATAAATCAACTTGATCATAATCCGTTCTCTGTCGTTGGCAATGGTGATTGTCATCGGGTAATTGGTTTTCTCATGCTCCTCCATAGCTGACATTTTCAATTCATTTTCTGGCTGTCGATAGTCGTTCATATAATTCTCGAATGCGACAATACTGTAAAACAATGTATGTCCTTGGATGGCACTCCAGCCCTTCAATTCGTTCAGGCTCACATAGCAGTAATCGTTCAGCTTTTGAATCGTTTGGTGAAGCTCCTTAACATATTCGGTAATGGTTTGTTCCACATTCCAATGCATAACCAGAGGAAGCGTATTGACCAACAGGCCCGTGATGTGGGCCGCTTTTGATAGATCGGATCCTCTACCGGACACGATCATTCCGAATACGGTTACATCTGCATCATGATAGACTTGCAGCACTTTCCCCCAAGCGAACTGCACCAAGGTGTTTAGTGAAATTTGCGTTTGTTGTACAAATGCCTCCATGCGCTTGGTCATGCTTGAATCGATATGAATGGTCTCAATCTGTTGCTTCTCAATCGGTTGATGCACATCAGGAAGTATGCCTCTCTTCCCCATCGGCAGGAGGGTTGGCTCCGTTAGGTTGGACAAATAATCTTTCCAGAATGACTCAGCTTCCGTTCGATCTTTATTGTTCAGCCAACGAATGTAAGTCTCAAAAGAGCAGGACAGGCTATGCTGCGGCACCATGCCTTTTAAGCTGCAATCATAGATTTCATGAACCCGATTCAGCAGCAGCGGCAGGCTCCAACCGTCCAGCAAAATATGGTGGTAACTCCAAATCATCGTCCATTCCTCTGGGGTAGTCTGAATTAGTGTTATGCGGTACGCAGGCTGATGCAGATCGAAACGCCGATTACGATCCGACGTCACCCATCGTTCGATATACTTCTGTTGCCAATCTGGAGACTCTGCTCCAAAATCCAAAAACGTCCAATCCAATTCTACTTTTCGAAGGACACATTGTATGGGCTTGTCCAACTCTTCCCAAACGTAACATGTCCGCAAGCAATCATTTTCAGAAATGACGTGGCTCCATGCTTCCTGGTAACGGTTTACCTCCAGCCTGCCGTGATATTTCCAGCTAACCTGTACGAAGTATTGATCGGAAGATGGATGATCTAAATAATGGAATAGCAGACCTTCCTGTAACGGACTTAGATGCATCATTTTATCCAGACCGTATTGCACATGATATGTGTTTACGATCTGATCCAGCGAATATTGTCTCAATGAAACCCATGGAAAATCACTTGGTGTAAACTCTTCTTGTTCTGTCCGGCTACAGTGTTCAATAATGGCAAGCAGGCGGGATACGAAATCACCTGTCAATTGAGTAATGGTCGCTTCTTCATAGTGATGTCTGCTGTATTTCATAAACAAATGCAGTTGTCCGTGAACGATGGAACAATTGAGTTCCAAAAGACTTGTTCCATGATTCAGCGGCGAACTATGATCCTGTGCGGCATCACGTGTGAAACTTAACCACTCGTTCAGCCCGCCCGTATTCGCCTGATCGAATTGGCCCAAATAATTGAATAAAGCCTGCGGCTCGGAACCTGTTAATTCGGAACGAACTTCCTCGTTCGGATGGCAGTATCGCAAAGCACCATATGACATGCCGCGGTGAGGGATGCAACGTAACTGCTCTTTGACGGATTTGATTGTCACTCCCAAGGAGTGAGTGTCCGTAACTCGGATGCATACCGGAAACATTGAGGTGAACCAACCAATTGTTCTTGTCAGATCCATATCGGATACAGAGTGTTCACGTCCATGCCCCTCCAGCCGAAATACAACCGTCTCCTGTCCGGACCAACCGGAGAGCGCCAGCGACCAGGCCGTAAGCAGCAGGTCGTTGATCTGGGTATGATAAGCTTGGGAGCAATGCTGCAAAAGTAGCTGCGTATCGCTTGCAGAAAGCATTGTAACGAGCTCCGAAGATTCGCCGCTCGTTCTATTATCCGCGCAATGGTCTACCGGCAGCACAAATGCTGCATTTTGGAGTTGCACTTTTTTCCAGTAATCTATATGACTTAGAGTATCTTCATTTTTGGCATAATTCATCATTACGGACTGCCACTTTTTGTACGGATTTGAAACAGGAGACAACTCGGCATCTTGATACAATTGATACAATTCCTGAAGTAAAATTCTCCAGGAAACTCCGTCGATTACCAGATGATGAATCGTTATAAACAGACGGGCTTTACCGTCGGAATGGCCTTGGATTACTCCTGCACAAATCATGTTGCCCGTCTCATAATTCAGTTGTCTGTTCCATGTATCGCAAATGCTTGAAATTTCCGGTTCAGGGCGCTCGGTCTGTTGAATGGTGTGGACTGCAAGTCGAACGGCGGTATCCGTGCGATAGCGCTGGGAATACGCTTGCTTCCCTGTTACGATCTCCATCGAAAGCTCTGGATGTAGCCGGGTCAATTGGTTGACGGCAGCTTCCAGTTTTTCGGGATCGAGATCACGCAGTAAAAACAGCTGGGATTGGTTGAAATAATGTGGTTCTTCGAACTGTTGCTCGAAAAACCAGTGCTGTATCGGTGTCAGACCAAATTCACCCGTCAAATCGATGGCACGATCATCCTTCTTCTCGCTGTCTGCCCAAGCGACCACGGTAGCCAGATCCTTAACGGTCGGATGTTCCGCAACTTGTCTTGGAGTAACTATGATACCGTGATCCCTGGCCATGGACACTGTCTGAATGGCAAGAATTGAATCTCCCCCAACTGCATAGAAATGATCATTAACGCCGATATCTACTCGCTTTAAAATTTGTCGCCAAATCAGAAGCAGTTTTTTTTCGAAGCAATCCTTCCCTGCTTCCACAACTTCTTCTGAGGGGAGAAATAAGGTGACGTTTGGATCTGGGAGAGCCTTGCGGTCAACTTTGCCGTTTGGATTCAAAGGAAACTCATCCAGATGAAAAAAATAAGAAGGAACCATATAAGTCGGTAAAACGGAGTTCAAATACTGAGCCAGATCGGCCTCTTTTAACTTTTTTTCGGCAGTATAGTAAGCCACCAGTTTCTGGTAAGATCCGTCCTTCCAGGCTCGGACGACACATTGACCGATGTCGGGATGCTGGCGAAGCCGATGTTCTATTTCTCCCAGTTCGATGCGATAGCCTCTGATCTTTACCTGATCATCCCTGCGACCGATAAATACGAGTTCACCGCCCGATGTCCATTTCACGATGTCTCCGGTTTTATATAACCGCTCACTCTGTGGTGATAGCTCGCCCCCCATGACAATCTCTTTGTTAACGAAGCGTTCCTTGGTCAGCTCCTCACGATTTAGGTATCCTCTGGCAAGCCCTACGCCACCCACCCATAGTTCACCCGGAACACCAACCGGGACAGGATTGCCAAATGGATTCAATACAAACAGTCGTTTGTTATAGACAGGCTTGCCGATCGTAATCTCTTTCCCTGGCTTACATGGAGAAGCGGAACAAATGACTGTCACTTCTGTCGGTCCATAAGCATTCACAAATAGTCGTCCTTTTCCCCAGTAGTCCACAATATCCGGCGTACAAGGCTCTCCCCCGGATACGATCGTACGCAGTCGAGGCAAGCCTCTTTGTTTCATCGTTCTCAGCACAGACGGCGTCAGCATGGCAATGTGAATGTTTTTCTCCTCAAGAATGTCCGAAATATCCGCATAAGGGGGCAGTTCCTCATTCGACAGCACCACAAGCGTCCCTCCTACCGTTAACGTTCCGATCCACTCGTAGACCGAAGCGTCGAAACTGATAGAGGCGAATTGCATAACTCTCGAATCTGGGGTCATACCAAACTTCTCGATAAGGTAAGGGATCAATGTGACCAGTCCGGCGTGTTCGATGAGGGTTCCCTTCGGGCTTCCAGTGGAGCCGGACGTATAGATGACATAGGCCAGATCGTTCTGTTCAACCCGAATGTTCAAATTTTCAATAGAGCCGTTGAGATTCGAAAAGCATTCATCTACACAAATAAACGAATGTGCTTCCACACCAATTTGGGAAGCCCATGGTTTCAGCCAAGGGGCTAATTTGCTATGTGTAATCATCATTTTGGCCTGGGCATCTTCCAAAATAAATTGAATCCGTTCCTCAGGATATTGGGGATCAACCGGAAGAAAAGCCGCTCCCGCCTTCATAACCCCTAACATGGACGGTATCACCTCTGCACTTCTGTCCATGACGATGGCAATCAGCGTGCCTGGCGGTAAAACGCCGTGCTCCTGTATCGGATACGACTCCAAAATCAAGCGACTAATTTGGTTTGCCCGTTGGTTTAACTCCGAGTAGGTCAGCTTCTGCTCCCCAAACTCCAATGCGAGCGCGTCGGGCGTTCTGGCAGCCTGTTCCTCTACCAATTGAACCACGGTTTTATGGGAAGAATACGCTTGTTTCGTATCATTCCATTGGTTTATTTGCTTCCTCTCCCTCACAGTTAGCATGGAATGAAATAGTATCTGTTTTTCCGGGAGATTGAGTGCTTTCGTCAGCAGTATCCGAAAATGGCCTGCGAGCCTAGCTATCTGCTTTTTACCGAAGTGTATGCCATCATACTTTATCCCGCACTCTAGTATATCCGGGCCATAACGATAGCAGAGCGCAATCTCCGTCTGATCTATGCCGTTTAAAGGAACTAACGCATTCGTATTCGGGAGCGGGCAGTTTCCATGCATTTCTACGATGCTGACATTGAAAAAATCCGTATCATTCCCCGATTGTGGGTCTACTTCAGCTTGCTGCGAAAGCACTTTGTTCCATGTATCGCTGCTTCTTTTGCGATTGTCCCATTCTATCTTTACCTTTTGCATCAAATGGAGAAGATGATCTTCTTCCTGAATGTTGATGAAAAGCGGATAATTCAGTCGGCATTCGTTCCCCTCTTTGTCTGATATCACTGAATACAAAACAGGCACATCATATTGATTGGCGTAATGGGATAGAAGTACGGACCATACGGCTGTTACTAAAGAAGGCATATCCAACTGCTGCTGATGTACAAATTCCGTGATCGCCTTGATCTGTTTTTTCCCCAAATGGATTTTGTGGAATGCTTGAACGTCGGGCTGTCCAGCGTTTCCCATCTGATTTGATAATAAAGGTAAGTAACGTCGGTTGTTGCCTATAACATCAGGCAAACTCTGAATGGGTAAAATGGTAGGCCGCATCACTTACTGAACCCCCTCTATCCCGTGAACTGTACTAGCAGCTTGGTGAAAAGCAGCCCTAACTTCCTCAACGTCGATCTGGTAACTGCATCGCAGAGAGAACATGAAGCCGCCAGTATAAGAAGAAGCGATACAGTTGAACAGTGAATAGATCGGGAGCGGGTTCGGTTGTTTGATAACGGTGTCGTCGTAATTGCTGTACTTCAAACCTTCTTTGGTGCTATTCCCTAAATAGTTAAACATAAACAAATCTAGCTGCTCATACTGCTTTCCAAGCTGTACAAGTTCTCTTGTCAGCTCCCACTTGATTTTGTAAGCAGGACTAGTAAGAAGATTCATAAAATTGATAGTATTGTACTTTAATAAACCAAGCCTGTTTCTGACAGACTTCAGCATCTCATCCTGATTCAGCTTCGTATCCATTAACATAGGCACAAAATCTATAAATTCACCAACCGTATTATAGTACGCCGCCGTCTCGTACCTTCTTCCATCATATAAAAATAATAGCGGTAGCTTATCTATACCTAAATAGGTTTGCAAACCCCTTGTATAGACAGAAAGCGCAGCTTCCAAAGATGGGTTCTTAACCGGGATGTTCACGTTAAACAGGTAGGCTTCCTTACTCGTTTTGAGCTTCAAGCTTTGTAAAGTGTCCTTCTTGCTTTGTTGGAACACTTTCAGGTCAAAGGCCGATATCAATTCTTGTTCCGTGATTCCTTTCGGGCCACTTTGAATTTGTTTAACATACTCCACATATGGCTTCACTTCGTCCGAAGGCGGTGATTGATTTTCAAGCAGGCTCCTGTAGTAGGACATTACCTGTCGCTCGGCTACTTCTGATGTCACCCGATCACATATGGCATGATGATAGAGCGTTATTACATAATGTTCACGCAGATTTCGTTTCAGCACAAACATGTGATACAAAGTATGCTCTCCAGCGTATCGGGTGTTCGCAATGTAATCATTTATCATCTCCATAAAGAGACCACATGGATTACAATCCGAAACGTCGATTATGCTAAGTTTTGGCCAACCAGCCGTAGGAACTACGTATTCCTTCCAATGAGTCCATTCATCTTCCTGGACAGGAACGCTTCTCAGCAATCCTTGACTTTGTACAAATTGAACGTAAGCCTGATCTAAAAAATCATAGCCCACATACTCGTCCAGCTTAAATATGCCTACACTCGGCGGTGTATCAAACGAGATTTGCATCTGTTGAATTCCGCTCAACGGATATTCTTGTGCCACTTGCCCCGTTTTAACCCATTGATCTCTTTTCAAATAATCATCTTCCAGTTGCTTACGGATGCTTCCCACCTTATCTTCATCCATGCTTTTCAGGCCCAGACGCTGGCAAAATACCTCTTCATCAATGGTCCAATTTATATCATCCATTTCAACTCTTTGATGCAGAGGTACAATGTAGTGCGGCAACAGCTCTTTAGCGACTTTCCCGTCTATGATCCGTATGATGTTGTTAACCTGATCCACATCCACAGTGTTGCAGTAAAGCACCTGGATATTTCTGACTTCGTGAAGAAAATTCTTCACCTGATACTTTACCAGTTCGTAGACACCATCTGTTTCCTGATGCAACCAAGAAATCAATTCTTGTTTCGTTTCTATAAGTTCCTTTTGTTCCTTAGCCCCTTCCCCATTCTGAGCTGAATGAAGATAAGCAGTGAGCTCCCGGATCGTTTTATAGTGGTAAATGTCCGTTAAAGTGGCATAAACTCCTGCCCGCTCCATTCTCGACATCAACGTAAGTGCATGAATAGAATGCCCACCGAGGTCGAAGAAGGTGTCTAAAACACTGATATTCTGAACACCCAGCACATCCTGCCAGATTTGCATCAGCTTGGCTTCCAATCCTGGCTCAGGGGACACGTAATCCACTCCAGTATGCATTTTTCCTTCAAGAGCCAACAATGCCTTGCGATCCAGCTTTCCATTCAGCGTCAGTGGCATCCGCTCTAATTGCATAAAATAGGAGGGGATCATGTGATTCGGCAGTTTTTCAGAGAGAGCATCTTTAATTTCACCTGACGTCAGCTTCTTGGTCGCTATGAAGTACGCTCCCAACTGCTTCTGCCCGGTCTCGTCTTCACGCGCGATAACAGCGGCTTCTTGTATATCCTTCACTTTTAATAGATGTGACTCTACTTCGCCAGGCTCGATTCGGTAACCCCGTATTTTGACTTGACTGTCGATCCGGCCGAGATATTCGATATTTCCGTCCGCTTGCTGTTTTACTAAATCTCCAGTCCGGTACAACCTCCCTCCAGGTACCAGTGAAGACTGGATAAACTTCTCTTCTGTCAGCTCTGGATGATTCAGATAACCTCTGACTAATCCATCGCCGGCAATGCACAGTTCACCTGCAACTCCTGTCGGCAGAGGAACCTGGTCAAGATCCATGACGTAAACAGACGTATGGCTGATTTGTTTACCGATCGGTACGGTATCTGCATCCTCATCCAAACGATCAATCCGATAATAGGTAGCAAATACAGTGCTCTCCGTCGGTCCGTAGACATGAACTAAACGTCCGGGGCCTAGACGAGCAAATGCTCTACGCACATGGCTGACCGATACCTTTTCACCGCCGAACAGCAATGTTTCAAGTGTTGCAAAGCATTCGGGGTCAATATCCACCAATGCATTAAAAAGTGCTGTCGTCATGAAACATTTCGTGATCTGCTGTGTCCGCAGTACACTCGATAACTCACGTGCATTCAATACCTGATCGCGTGAGGCCAGAACGAGGGTGCCTCCGTTCAGCAGAGCCCCGTAAATGTCAAAGGTAGAACCATCGAACGAAAAACTGGACAATTGTAATACCCGATCCTTTGCGGCGAATCGGATGTAATTCGTCTCCTTGACAACACGGGTGATGTTGTAGTGCATCGTCAGGTTGCCTTTGGGCTCGCCCGTAGAGCCGGACGTATACATGATGCAAGCTAGCGAATCTGAGCCATGAATGGGTGTGAGATTCCCTGTTTCTTCCCCGTAGTTGCAGTTGTCCGTCAAATCCAGTACAAGACCGTCGAACTCCACTTGTTTGCGGATTTGCAGCCGGGTAAGCAGGAGCTTTGCGCCCGAATCCATCAGCATGTAGTGTATACGTTCCTTGGGGTACTCCGGGTCAATCGGCACATAGGCTCCCCCGGCTTTTAAAATCCCGAAAATCCCAACGATCATCTCCAGCGAGCGTTCGGCTATAATCCCGACGGGCTTGTCTGCCTGTACGCCTTCGGCCCGCAAAACTCGTGCCAGTTTGTTGGCCTGTCTGTTCAGCTCAGCATACGTTAAGTGCTTGTCCCCGAATACGACTGCCACTTGCTCCGGTGTGCACTCGACCTGCTCCTCAAATAACTGATGAATCGTTGTTTCCTGCGGGTAGTCCATTACCGGATCGTGAAACATGCTCAACTTCATCTCCTTCTCATTTTAAGATCATTTATGTTAGGACTTGCTCTGTAATTCACCTCCAAAACTCTTCTTGTAAAGCTACGCAGCAAAAAGGATTGGAAGTTTTCACATGAGCATGATGTAGGAAGAGAGTATGTGCGGAAACATAGAAGTGATTTCTGGATAAACAGTTGGGATAAAGCGAATGAAGAACATAGGGGGTAAAATTTAGACAGAGAATATCTTTAGAATAGCGGACAGCTATTAGATCTTGTCTACAATCACGATACTACAGGATGGGTATTCGACTGGAGGAAAAGAAATGACATCAGATGACAAATCAACTACCTCCTTTCATCTAATCAAATAAAGCTTGTCTTTCGACCAGAAATATCTTTAGAATAGGCGTATAGCTATCACATCTTGCTCCACAATAACAACACCATAAAATGGTTACTCGACTGGAGGAAAAGAAATGACATCGGAATGGCAGAGAATACAGACCAAACTGCCGGAATGGGTGGAACAAAGCCGTCATCAGTATATCCATGGCAAGGTGGCAGCGTATATTCCCGAATTGTCCAAAGCCCCGGCCGACGCGCTGGGTGTTGTTGTGATGAACGGAACCGGCGAGACCGTGGTAGCCGGAGATACCGAAATAAGCTTTACGATGCAAAGCATCTCGAAGGTATTCTCGCTTATTTTGGCCTTGATGGATAATGGTGAAGATGTTGTCTTCTCCAAGGTCGGTATGGAGCCTACCGGAGACCGTTTTAATTCCATGCTGAAGCTGGAGCTGGTCGAGCCGGGCATCCCCTTTAACCCGCTTATTAATGCTGGAGCCATCGCCGTGTCCTCTTTGATTCACGGAAACAGTCCCGAAGAGAAGTTTGCCCGTGTCCTGCAATTTTTCCGTCTGCTTACCCGTAATGACACGCTGGAATATGACCAGGATGTCTACGATTCGGAATCTGCTACAGGCCATTTGAACCGTTCCCTTGCCTATTTCTTGATGGAAAAGGGTATTCTGCGCGGACATGTTGAGGATGTGCTGGAAGTTTACTTCAGGCATTGCGCTGTAAAATTGAATTGTACGGATTTGGCGCGCATGGGACTCGTATTAGCCTACAATGGACGTGATCCGGTCACGGGTGTACCGCTGATTCCCCGCCGCTATGTACAGATCGCCAAAACCTTTATGACCACATGCGGCATGTATGACGCATCCGGAGAATTCGCTATTCAGGTCGGACTGCCCGCCAAAAGTGGCGTATCTGGCAGCATTATGACGATGGTGCCCGGACGATATGGCATTGGACTGGTCGGACCTTCTCTGAACCGCATGGGCAACAGTACAGCGGGTGTACACTTGCTGGAGACCATGTCGCGAGATTTGGATTGGAGCTTGTTCTAGTTTACGAAAAAAAAGGGTATCCCCAGCCTTTTGAGGCTTACGGGAATACCCTTTTATTTTACTTACCTGATATGTTAAATGGTTTGGCCATTAACCAGTTTGATATGAATGCGGAACGGATCAACTACATACTTGGCACCATCGCGTTCCTGTACTCCATATCCTGCCGCAGTCAAACGGGCGACAACAGCCTCCAGTTCCTTCTGATCCGGCACAATCAGTTCAAAATAGTCCAGGCCTGCGGCATGCTCAGGAGCTGGGAGCGCCCCTTCCCCTGCCCATATATTCAAGCCCATATGGTGGTGGTAACCACCTGCGGATACGAACATAGCAGAAGAGCCATAGCGGCATGTAATGCCAAAACCGAGCACATCGCAATAAAATTGCTGCGCCTTGAGCAAATTAGATACATGGAAGTGAACATGCCCAATTACCGTTCCTTCGGGCAGCCCTTGCCAAGATAGGTTCTCGGAAATTGCGACCAAGCCTTCTG
This sequence comes from Paenibacillus sp. PvR008, assembly GCA_040544055.1. Classification (GTDB taxonomy): domain Bacteria; phylum Bacillota; class Bacilli; order Paenibacillales; family Paenibacillaceae; genus Paenibacillus. The sequence goes on along the minus strand of JBEUOG010000012.1, from coordinate 35,389 downwards.
CATCCACGGGATCTGTTCCCATAATATAATATCCGTTAGCATCTTTCTTCCACTGATCACGAGGACGATCCGCATAGATCTCAATCCCGTTATTATCCGGATCATGGATATATAGAGCTTCACTTACATCATGGTCTCCCTGTCCGATTTCAATCTTATGAGCAAGCAGATTACGCAGTGACAGGCCCAGAGCCACGCGGTTCGGTACAAGAATAGCAAAGTGATACAATCCGGCTGCGGATTGGCGTGGAAGAATAACTGCATTTTCAATAAACTTAAGGGTCAGCAGCGGATGCTTTCCGTCGACTGTCAATTCAGCGGTATCCGCCGTTTGACGCAGCAGTTGAAAGCCAACGACTTCGGTATAAAATTGAATAGAGCGCTCCAAATTACTAACCTTTAATGAAATCTGCCCGATTCTGGTGTTGTCATGAATATGTGCTGTCATGAGATTTCCCTCTTTCTACATGGGTTGGAGGACTACGCTAATGATAAATTACTATTCTGTTGAAGTACGACGGCTGAACAAAGAATCCAGAGACAAACGAGTCGTCGGCGCAAATACCAAATGCAGAGCTACCAGAATAAAGGAAATATCCAGCTCATAACCTGCTCCCTGACCATTACCCATCAGACCGCCGGACAATTTTGCTGTGAAAATTGCACCGATTAATACAATAACAAAAAGTCCAGATACATAACGGGTAAGCAATCCAAGAATCAAAGCAATTCCTCCGACTAACTCAATTACTGCAACGACATAACCTAAAAATCCTGGAACACCAATACTGGAAAACCAGCCAGCCACATTGCCCAGCCCCATTTGAAATTTAGCAATTCCGTGCGCCAAAAACAAGATACCCAACGCAACCCGCATAATTGTAGAAATGTTTCTGCTTACTGAACTCATATTTATCTCTCCATTCTGAATATTTTTTCGCACCCGTATGAGCACATATTAATAATTATTTTATATTACTAATAATTTGGTTAAAAAATAAAATGATCTTGCTCTAAGCTGTAACTTATATAAGTACGAATCAAATTCAAATTATTAGTAATAGGAATAATTATTTTGTAATGTGAATTTATCATAAGAAACTATAGTCTGTCAATAAAATATTTGGTATGATAAATAATAAATTAGTATACATTATATTTCCTTGAAGGAGGAACGCTCCATGGGTATAGGATGCAACATACGCGCTGCGCGTAAACGTAAAAATTTATCCATCCAGCAAATATGCGAACGAACCGGATTATCTCAAGGTTTTATGAGTCAAGTGGAAAACAATAAAACCTCCCCTTCCATTGCTACACTGGACAGCATCGCTAATGCACTTAAGGTGCCCCTCGCTTTTCTGCTGCTCAAAGAAGAGGAACGGATGCAGGTGATTCGCAAAGACGAGCGACGTAAAACGGTCTATGGCAAAAATAAGCTTCAGGTTGACCATTTGGGGGGTCAGGGTAACATCAAATTGATGCTGGTGGACATGCCGCCAGGCTCATCCACGGAAGAAGAACATGCTCATGCGGGTGATGAGATTCATTTTGTTATGGAAGGCACGGTATATGTGGAGCAAGGTGAGGATTCGGCTACCCTAGAAGCAGGAGATTCCTTTAGCTGGAGAGCAGCCATTCCGCATTATGTCAAAAACATTGGAGAAAACAACGCACGTATTCTGATCTCCGTATTTCTCGAAGCAGAGAATGACGCTTAATAGAATCAAAAAAAGCGCGTACCGGGAAGTCATTTTTCACTTCAACGGTACGCGCTTTTTATATTCCAACTCTATCTTTTCTTGGCTGCGTCAATGTTTCCAGGATTCAAACCTTCCCAGATATTCGGGATACTGACGGTCTCTGGATGCTCGAATACGAGGAATGCTGTCGGTAAATATCGCTCGCCGTACTCAGAAGAAGGTTTATTCACAATGGCATGATCCTTGACGAGCACGGTCGATGATCCACCATCCAGATTAGCACCGATAACCGCTCCGTGTTTAAGTAAAATGTTTTGCATATCATACAAATTGGCACCGATGCTGTAACCCGGCTGACGACCGTCGATGGTCACAAAAATAATCGCGCCGTCTTCTCTCTGCCCCATTGCCGTACGGGGAGCAATTCCCCACCCTTCGCTGGCATTGCGAATGAGACCTTTACCATTCACGATCAAACGTGGCTGGAAGGTAACCGCTTCTTGCACGTTCATTTTGGCTAACTCCGACAGCGAGTAATGCCCGGCCACCATTTTGCCTTGCTTATCAATCCCTACAATTTGGGCAGAAGCGTTTTTTCCCATATCATTGTAGTATAGCTGGCCCTGAGAAATAACAACGCCGATCGGCTTAAAGCCATTCCCATTCCAGTTGGGATCGGCAAAGCCGCCGCCATTTACGCCTGCAACAGCTCCCAGGCGCTCTACCATACTGGATACTCTTTCTCCTTTGCCTACCTTGGCAGGAATCCCGAGTCTGATTTTAGTTGGGTCATGCACCGTCATCACATAGCCGTGATAATTACGACCGGATACCTCTTCTACTTCAACCAGCGGCGTTTGCTGCATCTTGGTCGGTGTCAGATCAGGCAGCTTGATCGTATGTCTGTCCTTCTCCTCGCCCATTTGCTCGAAACGGGCCGAATATTCGGCCACTCGCTTCTGCGCCTCCGCCTCACCAATAAAATATTTTGCCCAGTGACGATGTTGTGTAGTGATCAGCGTATCCGCAGCCAAGTAGCGCATGTCCTTGCCAGAAGGCGTTAAAAACAGCCACGCGCCGCCCCCGATTCCTGCGAGCAGTAGTACAATAAAAAGCCGCCCCATAAAGCGACCAAATTTCCCTTTTCGTTTCTTTTTTTTGTTTTTCTGCCTGCGGGCTGTTGCACGCTGTGGCAAGACTTCCGATTTCATTCGTCATCTCTCCTGTATGCTGACTTCTGTCTTGAATATAACCGTTCTCTATGAGCTGATAAGGTTTGTTGTTCAGGACAGCCATGCTGCTGATTTTTATCCTCAGAGGTAACATATCGGCAGCGACATCTAACGACAATATCATAAACTAATTTTGTAGAATGATAGTGTCAATTTTTTAACAGATTCATCATACCGGAAAAGAACACAATAATACAGCCCTCCACATCAATGTGAAGGACTGTTTGGAAAATTACGTTAGAAATCACGTTGCGTCGGAACCTGTTTCATTGCCATTGTAATCCCTTTTACGGTGCGGCGTCCGGTTCAAGCAGCATGGACTCCATCCGGCTCACGCCTAAAATAAACTTGGCGCACACGCCAATGACCACAGTCGTAATAATAACGCCAAGCGTCGATAGTGACATCGCAGACCGAATGACTGGCTTAACATCTGCAAATTTCGAAAGCTCCGCGCTTTATGCTTTGGGCTGAATCATATTCGCCGGTACCACATATTGGTCGAACTGCTCTTCGGTCAGCAGTCCGCTACGGAGAGCCGCTTCTTTAAGAGACAGCCCTTCCGCATGCGCGAGTTTGGCGATTTTAGCCGCATTTTCATATCCGATATACGGATTTAATGCCGTCACCAGCATCAGCGAATTGTTCAAATTGTGCTCAATTTTAGTGAGATCCGGCTCGATACCGACCGCGCAGTTGTCATTAAAGGCTACAATTGAATCCGCTAGCAGATTCACGGATTGCAGGAAGTTATAAATAATGACTGGCTTAAACACGTTCAGCTCAAAATTACCCTGACTCGCAGCAAAGCCGATAGCTGCGTCATTACCCATGACCTGCGTTACGACCATCGTAAGTGCCTCGCTCTGGGTCGGATTGACCTTGCCTGGCATGATCGAGCTGCCGGGCTCGTTAGCAGGAATCGTGATTTCACCCAAGCCGCTACGCGGACCACTTGCCAGCCAACGAACATCGTTAGCGATTTTCATCAAATCAGCAGCGAGTGCTTTAACTGCTCCGTGTACGGCAACCACTTCATCATGGCTGGTCAGCGCATGGAATTTGTTTGGTGCGGACGTGAACGTTTTGCCGGTGAAGCTGGAAATTTCCGCAGAGGTTCGGTCACCGAACTCCGGATGAGCGTTAATACCCGTGCCCACGGCTGTACCGCCAATCGCCAGCTCCTTCATATATTGCACCGTGTCGATGATAATTCGCTTGCTTTTGTCCAGCATGGCATACCAGCCGCTGATTTCCTGACCCAGTGTAAGCGGCGTGGCATCCTGCAAGTGAGTACGTCCGATTTTAATAATATCCTTAAATTGCTCTGACTTCTGCTGGAAGGTGTCTTTCAGCTTATCAATAGCAGGCAGCAAGTGATCCTCCACTGCAATGACACCCGCTACATGAAGCGCCGTCGGAAACGTATCATTCGAGCTTTGCGACATGTTCACATCGTCATTGGGATGCAGCTTCGCATCCTGTCCCTGCTCTTGCAGCCATTGGCTTCCAAGATGAGCAATCACTTCGTTCACATTCATATTGGACTGCGTGCCGCTTCCTGTCTGCCATACGACCAATGGGAAATGGTCATCGACCCGTCCAACAAGAATTTCGTCCGCCGCATAAATAATAGCGTCCTGCTTTTCCTGTGACAGCTTGCCCAACTTAAAATTGCTGATTGCTGCACTCTTCTTGAGCACTGCGAACGCCCGAATAACCTCTAATGGCATTTTCTCTGAGCCAATCGGAAAATTTTCCTTGCTGCGCTGTGTTTGCGCTCCCCACAGACGGTCTGCCGGTACTTTGATTTCACCCAACGTATCTTTTTCGATGCGGTAGTTCAACTCATTTCCTCCTCTTGGCCTTGTAATTCACACAAAATATGGTGACTTCCTTGCCTATTATACATTAAATTTCAAAGGTTATCATATATTTTGCAAACGCTTTTTTACGATTAGGTCGGAGGAGGAATGTATCGTCAGCTATAAACCGGGGCGGTCGGTTCAGCTAATGGTGATATTACCTTTAGCGCGAACTTCTTTTCTACCCAACAGCTTATTCAGCGCGTCGATATAAGCTTTGGCGCTGGCTTCCAAAATATCTGTACTTGTGCCTCTTCCACGGGCGGTGTATTCTCCTTGTCTCAGAACAGCATGCACTTCTCCAAGAGCATCCTTACCATACGTTACAGATTGAATTGAATAATCTTCCAATTCCACTTCTTCATCACTGGCCTTGTCTATAGCATGAAAAATCGCGTCTACGGAGCCGTTGCCCATCGCCACTTCATCAATAGCTGTTCCATTCTGTTTAATCAGTCGAATGGACGCTACCGGAACCGACTGATTGCCATAGGATACCTGGATGGAATCCAGCGTGTAAATTTGAGGCGAGGCACTGCGGCTTTCATCCATCAGGACGAGCAGATCTTCATCCAGCACCTGTTTTTTCTTGTCCGTTAAGGCTTTGAATTTACGGAACGCCTCCTGAAGCTGCTCCTCTGTCAAAGCATCAAACCCCATGTCCGCCAGCTTTTCCTTGAACGCATGCCGACCCGAGTGCTTGCCGAGTACCAGCTTACTCGTCTTCAAGCCGATACGCTCCGGGGACACGATTTCATATGTCGTACGCTCCTTAAGCATCCCGTCCTGATGAATACCGGACTCGTGGGCAAAAGCATTCGCTCCAACAATGGCCTTGTTCCCCGGTACGGACATCCCCGTGCGTTTGCTTACCAGGCGACTGGTGGCATACAATTCCTCCAGAACCAGACTGGTTTGCGCATTATAAAGCTCGGTTCTGGTATCAAGAGCCAGCGCGACCTCCTCCACTGGTGTATTTCCGGCACGTTCCCCGATGCCATTGATTGTGCCTTCGAATTGATCTACACCATTACGGATGGCCGCCAGCGTGTTAGCTGTTGCCATGCCGAGATCATCATGACAGTGGGTGCTGAGCTGTATTTTTTCGATGCCGGGCACTTGGGCTTTTACGATTCTGAACATTTCACCGAACTGATCCGGCGAAGCATAACCAACTGTGTCCGGTAGATTGACGACCGTTGCTCCAGCACGGATCGCCATATCCACGACCTCGCAAATAAAGTCCAGCTCAGTACGACTAGCATCCTCCGCCGAAAATTCCACCTTATCAAAATACTTTCGCCCATAACGAATGGCTGCGGCTGCGGTCTCCAGTACCTTCGTCTTATCCATTCGCAGCTTGTGCTGGCGGTGAATGGGTGAGGTAGCCAGAAACAGATGAAGACAAGCATCTTCCGCTCCCCGCAGCGCCTCTCTGACCGCATCTATATCCTGCTCTTTCGAACGTGCAAAACCAACCAAGGTTGAATTTGTAACCCGTTTGGCAATCTCCTGCATGCTGAATATCTCACCTGGCGAGGTTGCCGGAAAGCCAGTCTCAATCCGATCTACGCCTAATTTTTGAAGCTGAAGAGCAATTTCCACCTTTTCTGTGCTGGTTAAGCTAACTCCTGGTGATTGCTCTCCATCTCTTAACGTTGTGTCCAACACCCATATTTTGCGCATACAGAACCCACCTTTGGTTTTATTTTAGGAGATGCTCGATATAAAAAATTTACGAATCATTTTATTCATCCGATCATCAGATGTTTAAGATTAAAAAAATTATGAATTTCCCATATGCTTTTGCAGCTCCAGCTTGGTGCCGTCCAAATGCTGAATACTGTACAGCTCGGCAGCCTTGGCATCCTGATCCCGGATCGCTTCATATATTTTCTCATGCTGAAGTGTGAAAGGATTTTGCATCACCGGATCGGTTACGAGATTTTTCAGCGCCTTCCGAATCGCCTCTACAAAGCTGCGATATACGTCCGTAAGCACCTTATTACGTGTAGCTCCGGCAACAGCCAAGTGAAAAGTGATATCCGCATCCAGATACCCGTTCAAATCTCCAGCAGCCAATGTCACGGCACGACGGTCCAGTGCCTCGCGCATCAAGCGTAAATCTTCATCCTTACGTCGTAAAGCAGCCAGTCTGGCAATTTCCAGCTCCAACACACTCCGCACCTCATAGACCTCAATTATTTCAGCGCGACTCAGTCGGTAATCCAGAGGCTCATGGGAAGTCGTCGGTTGGCAGACAAAGGTTCCGTGTCCTTGTTTTTTCTCTAATAGACCGGCATGTACGAGAACGCTGACCGCTTCACGCACCGTGGAACGCCCTACTCCAAAAAGCTTCATCAACTCAGGCTCTGTCGGAATTTTTGTACCCACTTCCCATTCACCAGTAGCTATTTTTCGTTGCAGCTGTTCAGCCACTTCATCGGCGATTTGCTTGCGTTTGACGGCTTGAAAAGGCACCATTTCCTGATTCATCTGATCATCTCCTGTTTCGTATCATACTATGGCGGCTTGCCCTCCTGCAACCTGTTTCTCATGTTCCTTTCCTCACCTCATCAGGCTTCTACCTGTAATACTTGCCTTCTCCATTTCACCATCAACAAAATAAAGCCCGCACCGTTGGACACGATAGAGGCTTATTCCGATACAATATAGGCTAGGATTTTGATTGTGCAGGTGTGACACAATATAAACGGCTGGTTGCTTCAAAAATATGGCCTGGAGCAAGTGCAATCAACCCGATCTCCTCCGCAGGCAAGTCCGGACGATTCGGTGCATTGATCATGTTCATTTGCGGCTCAGGACAGATGAATTCCTTGTTCGCTTTGTTATTCCAGATCATCCAATGCTTATAGGCCGTGCCTACATCGTATACGAGAGTAGCGCCTGTCTTACTGTGGGTCAGCTCCATATAGTTGCGTCCATTTTGCGGATCTGCCGTGTAATGATTGTCCATCGATGCAAAATAGGGACTCACTCCCGTTGTTTTCAGCAGTTCCTCTTCCGGTGACAATGGCTGGAACTTTCCTGTGGCTAACAACCGCTCCGTCAGCTCGCGACGCTCACCGATGGTAACCTTAATTTTGTAGTCTTCCGGCGAACTCTCCGGTACGAACGGAACCCGAATTGCAGTATGAAAGGCAAACAGGTTTGGAATCGGCTGATCACCCTCGTTGTGGATCACATAACGCTGATGCAGTCCAAATTCGTCCAGGCTGTACGTCAGCTTGATGGTAAAGGTGAACGGCAAATAGCGGAACATGGGATGTCCTTCCCTCGTATGCTGATTCATTACCACATAGCTGGCCTGTTCTCCAGATCCGTAGTCCTCAACCTCCCACCGGACGGTGTGTAAAAAGCCGTGCAAATGGTTGTGGGTCGCCGTTTCATTGATAGGCAGTTCATATGTAACTCCATTCCACAGGAATTGGCCATCCTCATACCGATTCGGAGGAAACAGGAAAGGAATCCCATAGACTGACGGGCTTTGTTTAAAAGCCTCTATGCTGTCAGCTTCCGGCTCGCGGAGAAATGAATATCCCGTCTCATTGTCACGAAAAGAAATCAGATTTGCGCCGTTTCCCGGCAGGGCTACCGCTTCATAACGCCCGAATTTAAGGCGAATCGCCGGTATTCCATAATAAAGGTCACCAATTGCAGCATGCTGATGTGTCATCAAAAATCCTCCTTGATGAATGACGATGGTTAATGAAAGCGTTTAGCTTTTTGCTTGACTATACCATGCTGAGCAAAAAAATTCCATGGCAACACAAAAAAAACGATGCCCCGTAAGGCATCGTCCTTTCCACGTCACTACACATAACGCTCCTGCTTGGGTACAGCCGTGTGCTCAAAATCCTCCGCCAGTCGTTCCAACTGGGTGGTCAGCTCATTTCCCTGCATGTAGTGACCATGTCCCGTAACAGCAATCTCCGGCTTTAAACCGGATAGCAGTTCCACTGACCGCTGCGCAGCCTGCCAATCTGTCGTAAAATATGCAGGCGGACCGTGTATTTCTTTTTCCTGTAAAATAACCGCCAGCGCCGATTCCTGTTTTACTGTAATAAAAGCATCTCCAGCTACCAGCAACCGTCTGCGTTCATGAAAAAGCGATATGTGACCCGGCGTATGTCCAGGTGTATGCAGCCACTTCCAACCGGGCGCACCGGGCACACTGCCATCCTCAGGCAGACGGGTAATGCGATCATCCAGATCAATGGCATCATTGGGATATAAAAAGGAAACGCTCGACAGCAGACCTCCACCCACACCGGGATCAGGTTGTTGGTAATCCTTCATCCCCGTCAAGTAAGGAAGCTCCAGTGGATGCGCATACACAGGGGTACCCCAATGCTGAACCAACTCAATGGCCGATCCCACATGATCAAAATGCCCGTGAGTGAGCACAATAGCAACGGGAGGGCCAGCGAACCGTTCCTCAGCCAAGCGAATAATCGAGTCTGTAAACCCCGCCATCCCCGTATCCACCAGTACCCAGGATCGACTTCCCGGCTCCCCGATAAAACATACATTGACAAACAGCGTCCGTAAGCTCAGAAGATCGGGAGCAGCCTCTTCATTTGCCGTCATTCCTTCGGTGAACAGATGATTTGCCAAAACGTCATCCTCCCCATTCACATGGAATTTGCTGTCATTATCGACTATAGGCTTCCCCCATGTCGGCAGATTATGCGGACACTGCTAAATATAATCCGCTTGTCACGAAAATAGACCATGTTTACATTACTCGGGTAATTTACTCCAAGCCGCATCAAGCAAATAATCAAACAATTCATCATTCTCTTCAATCCAGGCATCCATACGCAGCATCTCTTCCTCTACCCGTGGCTCCCCTGCAAAATGGAGACTGTAATCCCACTCCTTGCCCCTTTTGCTATGGAACGTAATTTCGTATACAGAAGTCTGTCCATCTACTCCAAACACGACCTGACCCAAGTATGCACCATTCTCATCTCTAGTCATTTGTGCCTGTTGAATATGTACTTCCTTTACTTCCTGATGTGCATTTTGATCCGTCATTTATCTTTCCGCCCTTTCATTTTCGCCAAAATGTACCAAAATGGATTTGTGAACCTTTTCGTTACATTGTACAATATATAAGCAGTGTGTGGAATTTGCAAAAAAAACTGTGCAGGCAACCCCAAGCCCTGTTAAGGGCCTTTTCGTGAAATGGAGGAAAGTTACATGTCAAATTTCCAACAAAAATTGCAAAAATATGCCGAGTTAGCTGTTCGGGTGGCTACTAATGTCCAGCCCGGGCAAACACTCATCGTTCATGCTCCCATCCTGTCCGCTGAACTTGTGCGGCTAATTGTCAAATCCGCGTATACCGTCGGAGCCAAGCTGGTTAAGGTAAAATGGAGCGACGAAACCATTACTCGCCTACAGTATGAACTGGCTCCTGATGAGACTTTTAATATTCCTCCCAAATGGTATGCGGCCGAAATGACCGAAGAGGTCGAGAACGGCGCAGCAGTACTGCATATCTTAGCAGAAAATCCAGATTTGCTTCAAGGTATCCCATCGAGTCGAATTACTGCGGCCCAACGCGTACGTTCACATGAATTACGCCAATACCGTGAACTTCAAATGGCCGATAAATTCAGTTGGGCTCTGATTGCTTACCCTTCTGAAGAGTGGGCTGCTAAAGTATTCCCGAATTTGCCAGCTTCCGAACAAATGGATAAGCTATGGGAAGCCATTTTCAGCACCGTGCGTATAGATCTCGATAACCCGGTAGAAGCTTGGAAAGTGCATTTGAAAACACTCTCCAGCAAATCAGATATTTTGAATGCCAAACGCTATAAAAAGCTGCATTATTTGGCCCCAGGCACTGATCTGACCATCGAATTGGCTAAAGATCACCTGTGGGTTGCAGCCGAAAGCGTCAATCAGCAGGGACACACCTTCGTAGCCAATATGCCTACCGAAGAAGTGTTTACTGCTCCGCTCAAAACCGGAGTGAACGGCAAAGTAACCAGCACCAAACCGCTCAGCTACAGCGGAAATATTATCGACAACTTTACGCTGACCTTTGAAAATGGACGCATTGTCGATGCGCAGGCTGAAACAGGCTTGGAGACTCTTCAGCATCTCATTGAAATGGATGAAGGCTCCCACTACTTGGGCGAAGTCGCTCTTGTGCCTCACCAGTCCCCCATTTCGGATAAGAACATTTTGTTCTATAATACGTTGTTTGATGAAAATGCCTCTAACCATCTGGCGATTGGCAATGCCTATGCATTTAACCTCAAAGGCGGCAAGGACATGACTCAGGAGCAGTTGGCTGCCAACGGCCTGAATTCCAGTCTGACACACGTCGATTTTATGATCGGCTCAGGTGAAATGGACATTAACGGCGTCACCGAGGACGGTACCGAGGAACCCATCTTCCGCAAAGGAAACTGGGCGATCTAAAAAGACAAAAAAGGCTCATGCCGCTTTCATGCTTTCATGCGGAGGAGCCTTTTTTCTTCATTCAACGGGTTATGTCACAGACATTTTACAAATTACGAAGCCACTGATTTACTGTAATTCCAAAAACAATTTGTACGACGCTGATGATTAAAAAGACAATAAGGCAGCTTACGATTCTTCTATTCGTGGATTGGTGCATGGATAAAGAAGATTTTACATAAAACATGCTGCCCAATATTCCTATACACACACCGAAGATCCCCGAAAATAGCAATCCTATAACCAAGCTGACCACAACAAAAGCCCAACTCCAGCCGGGAACTTTAGCCACAGGCACGTAAGGCTGATTGGAACCCAGATATACGCCATCCACGGCCAAATCCGTTTTGTTGCCGATGACGACAACATTTACAGCTTTATTCGTCAATTGAATTGGGAAATCGATCAAGTTCAAAAATGCATTTTGGCTTTTAACCTTCTGCACGCTTCCATTCACAATAATTTTCCCTCCGGCGAGGCTACGTTTTGTACTCAATTTGATATTGAGTTCCATTATCTTCTACATTCCATTTTGCCATTGCTCTACTCCTCTCAAATTTTAGGATAACCGTAAATATACTTCCGACATTTCCTAATTATGTACTGTAAAAATCATAACATAAGCTGAAAGTTAAATAATGGAAAAAAAGGCCGCTTGTTAGCGACCTCTTCGTGTATTTCATATTATATTGGTGTTAGTTCGTATGTCCAATTTTAGCTTTGTAAGCAAGGGAATACTGGTCAGCGGCTAAAATCGCATCTTCAGCACATCGTCCGCCGTTACAGCAAATGGCAGGTTGTGAGCGGTTTCGCCTTCTTTCGTCGCCGCCTGAGCTACACGGTACAGATCCTCGCGGGAGGCTTCCTGGAGCTTGACGTCCTCCAGTGTGACGGGCAGATCCAGCTTCAGATAAAAATCGATATACCGTTCCACCTCGGCCAAAGATCTTTTTTCCAACGCAAGCTGTACCAAGGTGCCGAAAGCCACCTTCTGACCATGCGTCAGATGATGAATATCCCCTTCCAGCACGGTAAAACCGTTGTGTATCGCATGTGCGCCTGCCAAGGTTGGCAAGCTCACCCGTTTTATCAATCACATTTTTCCCTTGCACATATTTACCCGGACTAATAAATACCTTTTCGCCCATCGTTTAACTTCTCCTTCCAAGTTTGTACAATTCTTATTATACGGCTGAAAGGGCACACATCTCAATTTCAAACCCCAGATCTTCAATCATTTGATGATCGGCTGTGACTTCTTGTCCATCTGTCGTTAAATAATCTCCTACGAAAATCGAATTGGCTGCATACAGGGATAAGGGTTGCAGTGTCCCCAAATTCAGCTCCCGTCCGCCTGCGACACGAATTTCCTTGGATGGACAAATGAACCGAAACAGCGCCAGTACCTTTAATGCTCTGATCGGAGATGTGCGCTTTGCTCCTTCCAGCGGGGTTCCGGGGATCGGATTCAGGAAGTTAACTGGAATGGAGTCGGCACCGAGTTCTCGTAACGCATAACCCATTTGGACGATTTCCTCATTCGTTTCCCCCATCCCGATAATCACGCCGGAGCATGGTGACATCCCGTGAGATTGAGCCATTTTAACCGTTTCGACACGTTGATCGTATGTATGTGTGGTTGTAATGGACGGATAGTTGGCCTTGCTCGTATTTAAATTGTGATTGTAACGATGGACTCCCGCCTCTGCCAATCGGCGGCCCTGATCTCCTTTGAGAATTCCCAGGCACGCACAAATTTTAAGTGGCATCGTACTGGTAATTTCCTGTACCGCCTCAATTATCTGATCCAGCTCTCGATTCGTTGGGCCCTTGCCGGAAGCTACGATACAATATGTACCTGCTTTCCTTGCTAACGCTTCACGGGCTCCGGCCAGCAGAGACTCCTTGTCCAGCATACTGTATTTGCTGACAGGTGCCGTGGATACGATCGATTGTGAGCAATAGCCGCAATCCTCCGGGCACAGGCCGCTTTTGGCATTCATAATCATGTTGAGCTTTACCTTTTTACCGTAAAAATGATGACGCACACGAAATGCAGCTTGCATAATCGGTAAGATTTCCTCATTTTCCGCTTCCAGCACCGCCAATCCTTCTTCCAGCGTTACATTGCCGCCGTGGATCGCTTTCTCTGCCAGCGAGTACCAATCTGTAACCTCATTGGACCATTTCATACTTTGTACCTCCCTAATTTAAATGAGCATGTAAATAGATAAGTTTCTCAGGATAAATTACCTTTTTAATTGTCAACCAAATAAATCTATAATAGGTTTACAATACTACAGACATCATATCAATTCATGTCTTATGTGTAAAGCAGCTAAAATCAAAAAAAACGACCCTCTATCGTTCGAGGGTCGCTTCAAGGATGATTCAATTATAGAATGTCTACTCTTTTGTCTGGTGAATCCTGATTTACGAGACTCCGGCTTCCTCCATAAGGATTGGCTGCTTCAACAGCCGAATACGTGAAATCCGCTTGTTCTCGACTTCTTCTACAACGAACAGACAACCTTCAAATTCTGCAGACTGACCCGGTTGTGGCGGGATGACCTCAACATGCGAGTACAGCCAGCCCCCTACTGTATCATAATCCTCATGATCCAGATTCAGTCCAAAGCGATCATTCACTTCATCAATTAACAGCATACCGTCAATGGAAAATTCCTCGTCATTAATCTGCTCACAACCCGGACGCTCTTGATCAAACTCATCCTGAATTTCACCAACAATCTCTTCCATAATATCCTCCAGCGTTACCATACCCGATGTACCGCCATATTCATCAATCAGAATCGCAATTTGTGTCTTGCTACGCTGCATGCGTTTGAGCAAATCGCTAATTTGCGTAGATTCAGGAACGGCAAGAATCGGACGGATCATCGTACGGGTATCCAGTTTGTTCGCCCGCAGAAGATCCTTAATATGGATAAAGCCGATAATATGGTCCTTGTCCTCGGCACAGATTGGATAACGCGTTCTCATGCTCTCCGTCGCAATCGCGAGATTTTCCTCTGTGGACTCATTGCTGTACAAACAGATCATCTCGGTACGTGGAATCATGATTTCCCTGGCGGTCGTGTCGGTAAAATCAAATATATTATCAACAAGCGCCAATTCCGTATTATCAATTAGTCCGCTCTTATTGCTTTCTTTCATCAGAATGCGTATTTCATCCCCCGTATGCGCGGAATCGTCATATTCGGATACCGGCTCCAGACGGAATAAACGCAGCAGGCTGTTCGCCATGCCATTCAACGCCCATATGAATGGATACATCAGCTTGTAAAACCAAGTCATCAGCATGGCCGAATACAGCGTAATGGTTTCAGCTTTACGAATGGCTATTGTTTTGGGCGCCAATTCACCCAGTACAATATGCAGAATCGTAATCACAATAAATGCAATGACCACGGCAGTACCATGTACATATACCGGTCCCAGCCCGGCGGCGGTAAATACAGGTTCGATCAAATGTGCAATGGCCGGCTCTCCGATCCACCCCAGTCCCAGCGAAGCCAGTGTAATGCCCAACTGGCAGGCAGACAGATAAGCGTCCAAATTGTGTAACATATTCGCGGCATATACGGCTTTTTTGTTGCCCGCCTCTAGCAATCTGTCAATACGGCTGCTTCTGACTTTCACCATTGCAAATTCTGCAGATACAAAAAAGCCGTTCAATAATACTAATGCAAAAACAATAAATAAGTTAAACATACTCGGTAAAGGGTCACTCAATATGCTCCCCATCAGCCGTCATTACGGCAGACAGGCGCACCTCCTTCGGATAATTTCATCATAGACAGAACGATAACACATCATAAGCAGCGTCAACTTCCCAACACGTTCACTCCTTCCGGCTTTCACAAGCCATATTTTCGCATGAATGATCCAATCATTCATTAGCTTATATTCAATTATATAGCTATACACTACACAGTCAAACGGCAAGCGATGTCAGAAAAATTGGCTAATCCTATCATTGGGGTCGGAAAGCGCCGTTTTTCGCCTTTTACCACAAAGGAAGCAACTATATTTGAGAAAGATTATAAACAAAATACATCCCCTGCCGTCAGGCAGGGGATGTAGATTAATATATATGAAGGCATCAGCGAACCGGGGATGTACCCGGATTCCCGATGACGCCGGGATATTGATACAGCAAAGGCTCATCAAAAGTAGCGTAGTCCAGGTTTACCATAAGTAGAATGGTGCGTCTTCCGGTAGAAGGATCACTGATAATAATGTGGTCACGACCTGCTGCTTCCAGAATACCTTTGAATATTTTCGCGTTCCATTCCCGGTTATTTTCATACGTCATATAGAAGGTTCCTGTTTTACCCAAGTTCAAGCGTAAAATATTTTCAATATAAGATTGCTCATATTGTGGAGTCTGAGTCTGTACCACTGTGCCAGTCGGTGTCATTGCGCTACCACTATTGACTTGGGGGGGAAAGCCGCTCATGGGCTGCATGGTTCCCATTGGAGCCAACCTAGGCCATTCGGGAAACCCGCCGCCAGCAGGATAAGAGACAGGACGGTAAGCTTGCTGTGAAATCATGTAAATTCCTCCTAAAATGGTTTTAAATCATACAAACTCATGTTGAAACGCTCTAATAGACGGCAGGACAATCCTGTACAGTCGGGCTAAAGAAGCAATGCGCCTTGAAACGCCCCGTGTTAGTCTGGTTATACCAGGTATCCGGGCATTCCCCGGAAGGTCTGAAAAACCACAATGCATTCGAAGCCGGGCGGATTTTTTCCCCATTAATGACACGCCGGGCAAGACGAATGTCACGGTCACGGGCTCTTTGATAAAAATACCCCTTTTGGGTAGCTTCAAATCCGCCGGGACTTTGAAAGACCATGTCATTCATGAGGCGAATTCCCTGAAAATCTAGACAATTGCCCAAAATCCGATTAACACCGACATTGCCGACCATGAGCATTCCCTGCTCTCCTTCTCCTTCGGCCTCTGCCCGCATAAGCCGGGCGAGTGTCCTTACATCCTCTGAGTTGACATTAATAACAGCCAACGTCTCTCCTCCTTACTGCTCAATCATATACCGTATCGTATGGTACAAATGCCCAATGGGTGACAGCGACAGCGAAAAAAATAGACAAAAAAATAGCCCCGAAATTCGGAACTATCCTACAGTAACATATCCTTATATGAAAATTAAGTTTGCCCATGTTCAGCCTGATTTTCAGGGCTCATAAATCATTTTCGCGTCATGCACCATCTACAACCAGATTCGTGCCTGTAACAAAGTCGTTGTCGGACTGGGTCAAATACAGACACGCCCGCGCGATGTCGGCAGGAGTTCCCACTCGACCGGCCGGATGCTGCTGATGGTCTTCGGGGCGCAGTTGCCCGTAATCCCCTGTCTCCATCCAACCCGGACTAATACAGTTGACTCGGGTACCATCCTTTCCTAACGATATGGCCATTGCGTGTGTGAGAGCGGCAATGGCTCCTTTGGACGCCGCATAGGCTTCTGCATCCGGTTCTGACATGAAAGCCCGTGTCGAAGTCATGTTGACCACCGAACCGCCTTCCGGATTGCGTTTCATTACCTTGGCCGCTTCTCGTGTTGCAATAAAGCAACTGCGTACATTCGTATTCAAAATGTCATCCCATTCCGCAACCGTTAACTCATACGGAGATTTCCATTTGGACACGCCCGCATTGTTAATCAACGTATGAATGGTGCCTTATTCCTCTTCCGTGGCACGGATCAGCGCAACAATATCTTCTTCCTTACGCACATCACAGGGAACAAAGATCGCCTGATGTCCTTCATTCCGTGCCGCAGCCGCAATAGCTGCCCCTTCTTCCTCATTGTGATCGGCCAATACGACCTTGGCACCCTTGTCAGCGTAGGCCAAAGCGACCTCTCTTCCGATTCCATGTGCCGCTCCTGTTACGATAACAACTTGTCCCTCAAATGACATGCTTATTCCTCCTCTATACACTTCCCTAGTATATATGTACCAAAATGTGCTGCACAAGAAACAAGAAAAGCCCCCTGGCCTGTTGTATTGCAGGGGGCTACCCATGAATGAACGGGAGAATAAGCTGATGTCTACATTTTAACCTGTTCCAAGCTATATCGATTAAGACGCTGGAACCCGATATATCGTGTACCCTGAAAGGTAAGCCGTCCCTCATCTCCCTCGGCACATTGTCCATATTCTTCCCCGCTTACCTTGAACTCCATCCGGTCGCCACTCTCCACCTCGAAGGTTACATAATAGAAAGTATAGGTACGAGTCCCTTGTTCCTCCTGCCGCCTCTGTTGGAGATGTGTTCTTCTGGTCGTAATTCGGGAACCGACCGTCAACACAGGTTGCCTTTTATTCCGGCTCCATTCCATAACTTCCTTGCCCGCAGACAGTACGACAATACCCAGCACGACTACGAAAAATACGGGCAGTACCGTACCCAGCCAATCGAACATCCATAATGACTCAAATCCCATGCACCGCACTCCTCTCCGCCAGGCATTCCACAGGGAAACCGCCGGGCATCCTCACATGACCTAAGCTTTCTGTAATAGTATATGTACGTTCCTGCCCAAATTTGATAGCAACCCTCAAGAACGCCAAGAGCCTCCACGGAATGATCCGGGAGGCTCAATATATGGCGATATCAGAATGGTGCATCTGTTTATACATGTACAAGCTGGAGATAACGCTGTGTCTCATCCAGAACTTCATTTTCTTCTGTTTCGGCGTAACGCTCTGCACACTGCTTGCAATCCTCTTCAGTCGTGCAACCGTAGGCATCCTGGCAAGTGTAACAAAATTGAAGGTAGTATTGGGTTAACATATGATCCTGATTCGCTCTCATGATTATCACTCCTATCGTTGTTTACAGGTTCAGTATAACAGCGGCTCATTCGGTAGATTGTGATTTTTTTCACATATCGTCGTATAAAATTTAAGTTTTTTAAAAATAAAACGCCCTGTGCCTCTTCCCTGATCTGCACGGCCTGTTGAGGACGTGCAAAATTAGGGGGAAAGCACAGGGTAATCGCCCTGGTTAAGGTTATAGGATCCTCCAGTTGGCACCGCCATCCGTCGTTTTAAGTAACAGTGATTTCTTGTCGTCCAATCGTTCCAGAAGCAGCCAACCTACCGTAGTAGAAGCAAAACGGAGCTTGACCGATCGCGGGTAATCCTTAAGCTTCGATGGCAACACTTTGCTGCCAGTAAGGGTTGTCCACGTCTTGCCCCCGTCCATCGTTCGGCTCATTCCGGTGGGGGTTATGATCCACCCTTCCTTATTATTTAGAAAAGTGCGTCCGGGAATAATGGAGTTCCTTTTACTGCTCAGCCCCAAAGACACTTTGTTCCATTGCGTGCCTGCATCAGCAGTAAACAGTCCGCTATATTTTGTACCGCTGTCCAAATAACAGAGAACAGGAATCCAGTACAAGGAACTATTTCCTTTAAAAGACTGCGGAGCTTCGGCTTTTGCTTGAGGGCAACCCTGCATCTTGTTGGCTACCGGGGTCCAGGTCTTCCCTTGATTCGAAGTCTTATAAAGCTTAACACTGTTATCCAGATTAATCGTAACAAAACCCTGCTTGTTGCCATCAAAGCTCATTCCCGCCATGCTGCCCTGATCGGGTAAGCCTGAGCCTGACTCATTGGATGACATGCCAGAACTTTGCGCAACCTTCTGCCATGTGGCTCCTCCGTCAGTGGTATGATACAACAACTTTTGTTGATCCTGCTCATTCAGGTTTGTAGAAGCCATAATCCATCCGATAGACGGATTTACATATTGAATCGCGCTCACATGTTCCCCGCTTGGAAGCGCTGAAATGTCCCAGCTCTGTCCCCCATCAGCGGTTCTGAGTATGACGGTTGCGGTTTTGTCCAGATTTTGACGGACAACCCATCCGTGCCGGGAATCGGTAAAGCTAATATCCTTCCCATATTCAAGCTTGTCTTGAAATTGAACGTTTTCAGAAGGAGAAATATTATTCCAGGTCTTTCCGCCATCATGCGTATAATAGAGCCGAAGCTCATTACGAGTAACTCCCCAAACGAAACCTTTATTATCATCAATCAGGTGGAAATCAGCTATTCGCGTCTGAACTACATATTTGGCATTGGGATCGCCGACCTTCGGCGTCAGTGGTGGATTAATAGTTATCGTTTGTCCCTGGTCATCCGGTTCCTCAACCTGAGGTTTGGTTACAGTTTCTGCGGGTTCGGAAGAACAGCCAGACAGCAGGATGCCTGTCAGCAGGAATACTCCCCCCAAGAGCGCACGCCAGCGCAGTTTCATATAAAGATCCTCCCTCGATGGCATGCGGTAATCCCGTGCCAAAAGCTTATCTGAAACAGAATTATACCATAAACGACCCTAAGTGACACTTTTCGCGCACTCATACAAAAAACCGGCCACCCTCCACATAAGTGCAGGATGCCGGCTTTTAACATTTAGACAAATTAGGATTTACGGTTTAACAAACTTTTGTGATATCCGTAGAAGAAATAAATCAGCAAACCCAGCAGAAGCCACACGATAAATCCAATCCACGTGCTGACATGAAGCTGAAGCATCAAACCGACGCAAACCAGGGCACTCAAAAGCGGGAGCAACGGAACCCAAGGCACGGTAAAGCCTCTTTTCAAATCCGGACGTCTCTTCCGCAGAACGATCACCCCAACCGATACAACGGCAAAAGCGAACAGGGTTCCGATACTCGTCAGGTTCGTCAGTGCATGTAATGGAAAAAAACCACTAGCCAATGCGATAATGCTTCCGACCAGCCAAGTGCTTCGGATTGGTGTTTGAGTTTTGGGATTGATTTCAGATAAAAATACCGGTAACAGACCGTCACGCGACATCGAGAAAATTAACCGTGTCTGACCATACAACAGTACGAGTAAAACCGTGGTCATCCCGGCAATCGCACCGACAGAAATCAATCCTGCCGCAAAATCTTGATGGATAAAGCGCAAAGCAAACGCAACAGGATCATTTACCCCCAGCTGCGTATAAGGCACCATTCCGGTAAGTACAACCGAAACCGCTATATACAGCACGGTGCAAATCGCAAGCGAGGAAATAATTCCGATTGGCATATTCCGCTGCGGATTACGTACCTCCTCTGCTGCCGTTGAAATGGCATCGAAGCCCAAATAAGCAAAAAATACGATTGCCGCAGCACTCAAAACACCGGAAAAACCATAGGGGAGAAACGGTGTCCAGTTAGCAGGCTTAACATAAAAAATTCCAATCCCGATAAACAGCAGCACGACTCCGACTTTGACACAAACCATAATGAAATTGAACCGGACCGTTTCCTTGGCCCCGAGGCTCAGCAGCAGCGTGATCAACATAATGATACACACGGCAGGCAGGTCAATAATAGTTCCCTTGGCTGAATCGAAGGCTGCGGTTAATGTCAGTGGTAAATGTATATCAAAACCGGCCAGCAAGCCTTGAAAATAAGCAGACCAGCCACTACTCACTGAGGCGGCCGCCACCCCGTATTCAAGAATTAAGTCCCAACCCAGCACCCAGGCCAGAATTTCCCCAAACACAATATAGCTATACGCATAAGCGCTGCCGGCAGCGGGAACTGTAGAAGAAAGCTCTGCATAGCACAAGGCTGCCAGTACACAGGCAATTCCTGCAATTACAAAAGAGAGCATCAATCCGGGACCTGCATTTTCTGCTGCTGCCTTGCCAGTAATAACAAAAATCCCGGTACCGATGATACAACCTACACCTAGCATAGTAAGGTCAAAGGCGCTCATCGTTCTCTTTAAGCGTCCTGTAGATCCGCTTTCTTCATGCTGGAGTAGTCCTGTTTTTTTTCGAAATAAGTCCATATACATAATCCTCTTTCCATAATTTCATACGTAAATATCGCTGCTGCAACGCTTTAGTGCATGTTATCATTCGATTAATTATTAGCGAGTCCCGCTTTGAAGTCAAGGAAAAATATCATATTTCTTTGCGGTGGAGTACACATATACGGTAAACTAAGTTGGAAAGATAAATTTTAAATAAATTAATTTTAAATGAAAAGGTATTCAACCCGAGAAGGAGATGAGGATTTTATGAGCTTAAAACCTTACAAACGAAGCAGAGTGGCCATTGTCGGCATGGGAGCGGTCGGTACAACGACCGGTTATACCCTGCTACTACGCCAACGCATGTCAGAACTTGTCTTTATTGATGTCAACGTCAAAAAGGCGAAGGGGGAAATGCTCGATATGAATCATGGGCTTCCTTTTCTCGGCGGTGTCAAAGTGTGGGCCGGTGATTATGAAGATTGCCGTGATGCGGACATCATTATCGTTACAGCGGGTGCTTCACAAAAACCGGGAGAAACGCGTATTGATCTGCTCAAGCGTAATGCTGAAATTTTTGAAAGCATTATTGATAATATCGTCAAGGTAAACACACACGGCATTTTGCTGATCGCAACCAATCCGGTGGACATTCTCTCCTACATCTCCTGGAAACGTAGTGGCTGGCCTTCGAGCAGAGTTATTGGTTCGGGTACGCTGCTGGACAGCGCACGCTTCCGTTATTTGATCGGTAAGCAAAAGGGCATTGATCCTCGCAGCATCCACGCCCATATTATTGGAGAACATGGCGACTCCGAGCTACCTGTATGGAGCACGGCCAACATCGCAGGAACTCCATTGGAGCTGGGCGAAGAAACGAAAAATGAGATTTTTGAAAGCACCAAAAATGCAGCCTATGAAATTATAGATGCCAAAGGCGCGACTTCTTACGCCATTGGACTGGCTCTCGACCGAATCGTAGCCGCCATTCTGGGGGACGAAGGGTCGGTACTTAATGTGTCCACCTTGCTGGAAGATTATAACGGAGTGTCTGATGTTTATCTGGGTGTTCCGAGTATTGTAGATCACAACGGTGTACGTGAAATTTTGGATCTTCCGCTGAATGACAAGGAACGTGAAGGGCTACATCAATCTGCGGACAAGCTGAAAGATCAAATCAGTAAACTCAACTTGTAGATGGACAAACTGAAATTGTAGACAAAAAAGGGCCTCCACAGCGGCGAAAATACCGTTGAGAGGCCCTTTTTTTGATCGTGCCATATAAGAGTCAGCTTATCGTAATACAGTTTATTCAGATTACCAAGGCGGTGTATCTCCATCGGCAAACTCGTCTTCTTGCAGTCGTTTCTCTTTCAGCCGCTCAGCCACCGTTTCGAACGATTCAGGTTGAAGCAGCTCAATCGGTGAAAAGCCTTTTTCAAACGTAAATGCATCGCCTTCAATGATAAGCGCGTATCTATCGTGCAGCTTCGTAATATGCAGCTTGGCCCCAAAGTCGGACAGCAGTCCACGTACAGCCGTATCATCCAGCTTGAAGCGAACTTCAATTTCCGGTTTTAGCTCAACAATATGCTGTGCAGCCTCTACGACCTGAAGGGGCTCCCATTTCCCTTGCAAATCCCGTTTTTCACTGGCCGCCCACAGCTCCAGATCACGTTCTTCTTGCTGTCTTTCCTCATTGGAAGCATCCGGCCATTTCGTCTCTACATAGTTCTGGACGAAGCCCATGACATGCTCATTAACGATTTCCGGCATGGATTGCTCATAGGTCACAAATTTCAGAAAATCCTCAAAATACCGGGCATGCGAGGACTGGTGAATTTTAAGCTCCCACTCATCGTTCATCCCCTCCTCCAACATGTAAGGATACATGATGGATTTCATATTACGGGCTGA
Source organism: Paenibacillus sp. PvR008 (assembly GCA_040544055.1). Lineage (GTDB taxonomy): Bacteria > Bacillota > Bacilli > Paenibacillales > Paenibacillaceae > Paenibacillus. The sequence continues at coordinate 12,334 of JBEUOG010000012.1, read as the reverse complement.
AATGGCCATTTCGACCTCACTGACCAGACTGCTTTCGGTAATACGGGCAATTTTAGGTTCAAAATCACATTTGAGCACAAAAATAAACGGATCATCGGAGTGTGTATTCAAGGTAGCCTGTACAATGATCAGCGCTCCGCCTCGTACCGCGCTCGTATCTAGATACATCCGTACCAGATCGTCGCAGGCATTTTTAAAATCTTCCTTATCCTCTGCTGCCCGTAGCCGGGCGAACATATTGAAATTCGGATTACTGCTCAGTTCATGCTCCGGTTCGACGATAAAGCGGCCAATTTTGGTCGGTGCCTGCTCTGTGCTCGGATTTTTCTCGACCTTCCGCTTGCTAATGCGGGCAAATTCCCCGTCCAGAAATTTTTTAACATCGCTTTCATCATAATCATAATCATCCATCGTAGCGTAATGCTTGTAGGACTTACCACCCTGTCCTTCTTTTCCGTCTACCTGAATTACAAAAAATGATAAAAAGTCCACTTGAAAGTTCATTTGCGTTCCATACGCTCCTTTTCAGGCATGTACGCGTAATTATATCACTATGGATTTAAAACGTACATCGGATGCAAATCCTCATTGTTAAGATACTCATCGTAGTTAACATAATATTTATTATGTAACTTAATTTGCAATTAGATATAATTTCCAAATCACAAGTTTATATTGAGTCAATTTACCACTATTCTGATCCACGTCCTTAAGCATCATTGACGAATTAATTTTCTGTGCCATACTCTCTTCTTGATTCAAAAAAAATTTGACTAAACAGTAGTTAATTTATTATATTATCTATTGTTATATAGACAAAAATATATTTTGTTTATATAAAAAATAAACTTAAGGGTTTGACACCCTGAAATCAGGAAAGGAGAGTTTATTGTTGTTTAGAAATCCATATATAAGGACCATTATTGCCTCCAATGCACTGCTGAATTTAGGCATTTGGGTGCGGAATTTTGCCATCCTGCTGTATGTAACTGATCTGACTCATAATGATCCGGTATACGTGTCGCTCATTTCGGTAGCAGAATTTACGCCCATTTTTCTGTTTGCCATCATTGGGGGCACATTCGCAGACCGTTGGCGGCCCAAACGGACCATGATCAGTTGTGATCTGTTGTCCGCCGCTTCCATTTTCATCGTGTTATTGGCGTTGTGGTACGGCTCATGGCAGGTACTATTACTGTCCACTTTTTTCTCGGCAATTCTTTCTCAATTTTCTCAGCCATCTGCGATGAAGTTATTTAAGCAGCATGTAGAACCGGAACAGCTTCAGGGAGTCATAGCCCTTTTTCAGTCTCTAATGGCTTTATTCATGGTCATTGGCCCTGTCATCGGTACATTTATCTATCAACACTTTGGAATCTTCGTTTCATTGTCTGTAACAGGAGTATTATTTTTCATCTCAGCGCTTGTTTTGACTCGTATTCCACAAGATGAACGAGAGCTTCAGGTAGGTAATAATCCAACTTATTTCATTCAAGAGCTTAAAGAAGGAATTCGTTATGTATGGAATAACCGTACACTTCGCAAGCTTGGGGAGACTTTTACCGTAATTGGGCTAGCGGTCGGACTTATTCAGCCTCTAATGCTCTTTGTCGCCTTAGAGAACCTTGGACAAAACAAGGAATTTCTACAATGGCTGTTAATGGCGAACGGAGCGGCCATGCTGATTGGAGGCAGCATGATTATGGGTGTTTCCAAAAAAGTACAGCCACAAATGTTGCTGGTTGCCGGACTTTTGGTTAGTACACTGTCAACTTTTGGAATTGGATGGTCGCACAATATTGTGCTGACACTGGCACTACAAGTATTCAGCGGCTTATTTTATCCGTGCATTCATATCGGTATCAACACCATGATGATGAAAAATGCCGAAGCAGCTTTCATTGGTCGCGTCGGCGGAGCCCTCTCTCCCCTGTTCACAGGGATGATGGTCGTCGGTATGAGTATTGGCGGGACGCTCAAGCATGCGTCCTCCCTGTTTGCCGTATTTGCTGTCAGCACCGGATTATTCTTAATTGGTGCAATGCTGTTGGTACCATTACTCCGAGACAAATCCCCTGTGCAAGCTGTCGTATCCGGGGAATCTAAGTAACGCAAAAAACCGATCCTTATTGGAATGGAGGTGCATCCTGCCATCCGCTAAGGGTCGGTTTTTTTATGATCACATCGTTATTTCATACGACCTATCACTCTCTTCCTTCATGCTGTCTTTTCCACAATCGTGCATACAGACCGTTGTCATTCAGCAGTTCATCATGTCGTCCCTGTTCTACAACCCTTCCTTTGTCCAGTACAACGATGCGGTCCGCATTTCGTTTAATATGTACCATCTGTGCCAACCGAATCAGACTTGGAGGCTGAACCAGCGTACGTAGCAAAATGTCTCTCGCCTCGTGAATACACGTACATCATTGGGTTTGATCGTCATAGTCGGTTTAGGTGAAGCGGTGCGTGTTTCTTGCAGAAAAAGTGCCATTAGCTCCAGTGCCCTGCTCTCCAAAAAAAAGCTGTCGGGTCAGGCCCTGATAAGGATGAGACGACAGTTCCTGAGATCGCTCTCATACCGGGCGTAATCACTGTTTCCATACAAGCAAACGATTGCCCCAGACGGATACCCAGCTCCTGTAACAGTTCGCCCCACAACGAAGGATTAAAACGCAGCTCAATATGATTCATCGCTTTACTTCCCGGCATTTCCGGATGGATCTTCACTTCGTTCATATAAGAAAGCTCGAAGTCTTTGCGCAAAAAATGCGTACGATGCACACCGTCTCCCCATTGCTCAGGTATATGATAAATATGCTCATGTTTCGTGGACGCCTGAATGGGGTCTTTTTCATGGCTCATAGAGTTTGAACTGCTTTTATATTTTCCGGAATATTCAGCCAATTTTTAACTTTTGTAATGGCCTGCTCGGTAGTCAAAAATTCCATATGATTACATCCTTTCACTGGGATTTTTTTAGTTACATAATGTATATTACGTAATCTAATTACTGTTTTTTGAAGAAGCTAGGCTTGACTTCGGTGCTGACTGATCGTATAGTGTGGATATATCTGTAATCAAGGGAGAGATTTTGATGTCGGTGAATGTTCTTAACTAAGCAACTTCATATTCAGGGAAGACTGTTCAGGCGCTTGTGCCCTCCGGGGACAGGTTTGTTTGCTACTGTGTTTTTACCCTGACATTAGTTAAGAACATGCGGATATCATAAATCGCCTCAGGGATTATTTTCTTCTAGGCCTTATTCCGTGCTGTGTTCAGCGCGGTTTTTTTGTTTTCAGATTTTGTGAACTTCCCTTATACACCTCCTATTCATGGGCTAATTAGCTTACAAATTGGTTTATTCATGGATGATTTGGGGCGCATAAATTGGAGCTGCAAAAGCTGGATTTTAGGCTTATTTGACGATAAATTCCCTCTTTCCTTCAGGGCGGAGAATGAACGATTTGTTCATTCTCCGCCCTTTTTTTATTTTACAGAAAAGGTTCTAAACAATCCTAAAACCACACACTAAAGGAGAGATTTATTCATGAATGAAACCACAATGCAGCGTTTGGAATACGACCGGATCAAAACAAGAGTTTCCGAATGTGCTTTTTCTTACCTTGGTAAGCGCCATGCCGCTTCCATGCAACCAATTACTGACATCCATACAATCAAGATCCGCCTTGACGAAGCGACCGAAGCCTTGCAGCTCATTCGCCACGGTGCAAGTGTTCCTATTCCCTCGCTGGAAGGGATGGAACACATTCTTCACTTGCTGGGAACCGGATATTTGTTCAGCGAGCGCGATTTTTCTCACATTGCCCAATTTATCAGAAGTTGCATTCAACTGATAAAATATATGGGTTCCAAGTCGAATGCCGCTCCAAGCGTCAGTGCCTATGCTTCTTCCATGTATGAGATGGAGCCCCTTCTGTCTGAAATTGAAAGTTGTATTTATTCAGGAAAAGTGACGGACACCGCCAGTAAAGAACTAGCTAAAATCCGCAAAAAAATAGCGGTCACGGAAGAACGGATCAAAAGGAAACTCGATTCTCTCACCAGCCGTCACCGATCCATCATGCAGGAAAATATGATCAGTCAGCGCGGTGGACGTTACGTGCTTCCGATCAAAAAAGAGTTCCGCAAACAGGTGAAAGGCAATGTGCTGGATGAATCAGGTAGTGGTCAAACGGTTTACATTGAGCCTGCCGAGATTGTAAGTCTCCAATACGATCAGAGTGCGAACATGGCCGAAGAATCAAAAGAAGAAATGAAGGTGCTGGGTGACCTGACGACACTTGCTGAGTCATACAACCGGGAGCTGAGCATCAACACAGAGACGGTAGGCATACTCGACTTTTTATTAGCAAAAGCCAAATATGCAATGACTATGGATGCTGTGCCTGTCGAGCTTAACCTTGACGGGGTTATAGACATCCGAGGGGCACGTCATCCGTTGATGGGAAATTCCATGGTTCCACTTGATTTCTCAATCGGTGAAGGCTACTCCTCACTCATCATTACTGGACCCAATACAGGTGGAAAAACGATGGCCCTCAAAAGTGTCGGCTTGTTAACCCTGATGGTGCAGTCCGGATTGCTGGTACCTGTATCGGAGGGCAGCCGAATGGCTGTATTTGAGGAAATTGAGGTAGATATCGGAGACGGGCAAAGCATTGAGCATGCATTGAGCACCTTTTCTGCACATATCCGCAACATGATCGGTATTTTGGAAACAGCGGGTAACTCCACTCTGATCCTGATTGACGAAATGGCATCTGGAACCGATCCGGGCGAAGGCGTGGGCCTCTCTATCGCGCTGCTGGAAGAATTCCACCGCCGCCAGGCAACCGTAGTGGCTACCACCCACTTTAGCGAAATTAAGCATTTTGCTGAAAATACACCGGGATTCCAAAATGCTCGTATGGAGTTTGATACCGAAACGCTGCAACCCTTGTATCGTCTTCGGATCGGTGAGGCCGGGGAAAGCTACGCATACGCCATAGCCTTGAAGCTGGGGATGTGGAATCGCATTATTGACCGTTCTCAGGCCATTTCTGCGGGCAGAACGTCTCAGAATACAAAGGAGCCATTTGTGGTTCCCCCAGCTTCTGATGATGAAAAGCAGAACACAACAAGTGAACTCTCTCCTAAAAGAGCGTCTTTAAACCATACAGCCACAAAACAGGTGAAACAAGAACACACTGCCGAACCTAAGCCGTTTGCCCTTGGTGACAGTGTTTACGCAGCCTACCTGAACCGGACTGGAATTGTGTACAAAACCGAAGATGAACGAGGCAATGTTGGGGTTTTGATCCAAGGACAAAAGCTGACCATAAACAAAAAGAGGCTTGTTCTTCATATTGCAGCTACCGAGTTGTATCCCGACGACTATGATCTGGACATCGTTTTGGAAACTAAAGAGAACCGCAAAAAACGGAAGCTTCTGAGCCGGAAGCATGTCGAAGGCTTAATCATTGAATCTCCTCCGGAAGATAAAGTGTAAAAACAATTGTAGATTCAACTCTATAAAAGCTGAACTTAAAAGTTATCTACAGTGCAATGCGCAGACATATGGTGTTTCTATAGCCACCGCTTCGCTTGTACAGCACCATTCCGTCTACTCCGTTTTCCATGTACATTTTTCAGCTCAGCTAATATAGTCATTCAAAATTTATAATTAGAATTGGCAAAGCAGATTAAGTTGACATAATAAATATTATGTTAACTTAATCTGCTTCCGTTATTTTGAGAACTGATAAATACTCCAAAACCCTATCATATATATACCTCTTGTTTCGGCTCAAAATGGAATCGTCGATGATGAACAACTCGTACACGCGTAGATGAAATAAGCGATTCAAAATGGAGCACAATGCTAAGACTTAAGGTATGCAAAAATCGTCGCCAAGCAAAAGAAGCCTGATTTAAGAATCGATAGATGACATCATTGCCGGGAAGATCTGCTCCACGTTCACTTTCTAGGAGTCGAAACCAGTTCTTTCCTTCGAAGACCAAAGAGAAAACGATTTGAAAAATCGCTAGACTCGAAAGACCAAAGGATTTGGAAATGCCCGCGTACCGTAAGGCTTTCCCGATATGGAGCGTGGTAAAAAGTTTAGAAAAGCGAGACTGTTCATACAGGGAATGTTGTTGTAACATAGAGTTACGCACCTTTCTTGTTGGCATGGTTGGTCGCACTTCCATGATACCAAACAAGTGAGGTGTTTTTTGTAAATACGAGTAAAAGTATTGAATTCTTCTCACGCCCTCAAGGGTTTAAGCCGATTTTCTAGGTGCGAAAGTTGAGTTATTAAATATTTGCTTGCGCACTACAATTTTTCGATACATGCCGTCAAATAAAACAGATGTATCTTCCTCCACCACCATGCTTTTCGAATAGGGCGTAGCGATGGATTCAAACCGGCGTCCAATGTCCGTACCCAACATCCGAACGAGAGGTCGTAGTATTTTTTTGATCAAGGGCAGCTCAAATATCCACTTACCGTTATTATATTTCATGATTCTAAAACTTACCCATTCCTATTAGTCTTATACAACTTTTTTCTTATTCTTTGTTTTTTTAATTTCAGAGAAATAACGACTCTCGAAAGTGACTATGTAATCATTATTTCTGAAAGATCATCCAGACCAATCAATTGAACAAAATTCTCAATCGATTCTGTGGGCGATAATTTCTTATTGTAATACGCAATAGCATCAAATGGACCCTGAATATATTGAATTTCCCAACGTGAAAGAAAAAAAACTCTCCCTCACAAACGAGGCCACTGAAAAAGTCCCCAATAGACAACCTTCTTGATTTTTTAAGAAGGTTGTCTATTTTTTGTTATAATGAGGGTAATATGACAAAGGCAGGTGGCTCGCATGCTTCCCAAACAGCAAAGCTTTATTCTGAGTCCCTATCTTGAACTCTACAACATTCTCATTCCACAAGAGCACGTACTGCGGAAAATGAATGAATTGGTGGACTTTCATTTTGTTTACGAGGAGCTCCACAGCGTCTATTGTCATGACAATGGTCGTACAGCGGTGGACCCCGTGCGAATGTTTAAATATTTGCTGCTCAAATGCATGTTTGACCTGTCCGATGTCGATCTCGTGGAACGAACCAAAACCGATCTGGCCTTCAAGTTTTTTCTACATATGGCACCAGAAGAAGACGTTATCGATCCCAGTCTGTTGACCAAATTCCGCAAGCTGCGTCTTGGAGGGACCCACCTTCTGGATCTGCTGATTAAAAAAACGGTGGAGATTGCTGTGGCTCAAGGGGTTCTTCGCAGCACATTCGTGATTGTCGACGCAACCCACACTCAGGCACGCTATAGCCAAAAGTCACCTCAGGAAGTCCTGCGCACACGTGCCAAAGATTTGCGTAAAGCGATGTATGCTCAGGATGAATCCATGAAAAACGTTCGTTGTGGAGACACAAGAAAATGTGGTTTTTTAGTGGTCTGTCACAAACTGCAACTTTTCTGTTTGTACTTTTTTCCATCAAATGATCTTTAATTTCCATACGATCCGTTACAATTTGTGTTGAATTTTCAAAATAGATATCAGACGGACCAATTTTAGACCCAAACTTCTTTGTATACTTATTGTCCTTGACTTTTCGTGTGATTATTTTAAATTTCCGATCTGCCAATTTAATCACTCCTCAATGATATATTTCCTTTATGATATATTATCGGAGGATGAATCTTCTCGATACAACATAAGTATAAATCGTCATAGAAAACGATGATTCCCGAAAGTATTATTCCATGTTCCACCGGCAGCTGCACCGCTTCTACTCGATCCCCAGGCTAGGCGGACGGTATCTTCCGGATACGTGTACTGCTAATAATCAGCTTCTCAACCTGCGTAGATACTGCTTTAAAATGAGAATCAAGAAACATCAGTGTGCCTTCGTTCTTGTTGAACGTAACGTTCAATGTCGAGTGTGCAGTTCCTTCATTAACAATCTCTAAAGCTCTATTAAAACCATAAGACTCTCTATGCTTGCCTGTATCAGAAATCAAACCGAATCGTCTCACCAATAAATCATTTTAATTCTCAAGCAAGAGTTTCATTACTTATTGAAGCTCAGTTTTTACGTTCAACAACCTACCGATGTCATCTTAAGTCAATCCCAGTTCGTATTTCAGGATAAGCATCTGTTTGTATCTTTGCGGAATCCGGTTCAACATTTCCTTTACCCCTTGACTCTTTTCCCTTTGCAAATAATGATCTTCAGGTGAATGTTCATCCTTTAAAAATAAATGCTCGATCGATACGGTTTTTCCTCGCCGGGTTTCCTTCCTGTATAGGTCATAATATTTATGCGTTGCGACTTTAACAAGCCAGGGCATAAACTTTGCCGGTTAGATGGAATCGATATGCGTTATGCCTTTTAGCAATCTGTTCTGCACGATTTCCTCCGCATCGGACGGGTTTGCACCGATTCGCACCAAATAATGTTTAATGACTTTGCCTCTCTGAAGCAGTTGTCTCATCAACTCGTCATCGATCATGATCCGCTTCTTTCCACTCTAATAACGACATGAAGCGGATATATGTATACAGGTTTTTGAAATAAAAAAATGAGCAGTGCGGCTGCACGGCTCTCCAAAGTTGATCTTAGGTTGAGATGACGCCCAGGGAAGTTCTTCGTAATTCTATTGCGTTCAAACTGCCCCCGAAATGCCATCAGCTTTGTGATGTTGGAAAATCCTTATTAGGCAATAGGCGTCAATGCCGCAATACCGATTAATTCAAAGTTTAGAAATTGAAGATTATCCACGATTTTACCGCCGGCATCTACGCCGACAACGGTAGTGATCGTATCCACTTGAGTAGGATTACTCGATGTTCCCCGGAGTTGAACCTCGAAAATCGGGGCTCCAAAAATCGGGATATCGACATTTTTGGCGGTAAGAGCCCCTATGGAGAACAATTGATGCGCGATCGGAACTTTCGGCGAATTGTTCGCGTTATCCGGTATGGAGAACACTTCAATTTCAAAGGTCGCCGGTACGGAGTCATCATTGCTGATCAGTACCCGTACGATTTGAGCGCGAGCGCCTGTTTCTGAGCCGTTCAGGACTGGGCCAGTCGTTATTGTTGCTGTTGCCATCTTCTATCATCTCCTTTTGTATAAGATACTCTATCTTATGTTTTTTTTAAGTAGATGCTTGGACGATTTAATAGAAGTGTTTTTTTCATAATTACATAGCATAAAAAAATTATCCGGTTGCACTAATGAAGCAAATGTGGTTGCATAACATACAGATAAATCTCCATATAATTATGTTGATTCTAACGGGTCAGATTCAACTATTTTACGCATCTTTTCCACATTAACTATAGTGTAAATTGTAGTTGTCTTGGGAGCCGCATCATCTAGTAACTCGGCCAATGCTAATAGATCGGCTCATGATACTCCGGATATAATGACTCTTCTACTTCCGATCTAACCTTAGCTGCCACGGACATCATCCGCTTGTACGGTTATCGCTTCAAGATCGAGTGCACGTTTCGAGAAATGAAGCAGGTCACCGACGCCTTCGGCTACCGTTTCTGGAGCAAGTCTATGCCGAAGCTGAACCGGTTTCTGAAAAAGGAGGAAACTCACCCGCTCGAAGCCGTAAAAGGAAAACCGTACCAACGCCGGATTGGACGAGCGCTTCAAGCGATCGAAGGTTTTGTCAGGTGCCAATGCATCGCGATGGGACTCCTGCAACTGGTTGCCTTGAGTTTTTCAGGCCGGACGCCGGGACTGTTTTTCCGCTATCTGCGAACGCCCTCGCATTCTGTGGTATCCGAGGCCACCGTTGCCGCTTATTCGCGCAAGTCTATTTTTCGCCTGTTTGTTCAAAACCCGCACTTAACCATTACGAAAATAATCCGTTCCAAGCAGGCTACGTTTGATTTTGATGCTGATTCGCTGGCTTCTTATGCATGTAGATTCGATGAAAAAGAAGCAGGCTGTGTATTTATTTGAATCCTCCTGGAAGAAAAAATATGCGGATCGGGGAATCCGAAAGATTTTGGCCAAGTATTCCGATGAAGCCGGGCTGACCCAGAATTTTTCACCGCACAAGCTCCGTCACTTCCTACCAACTTGGTTAAAAAAGCAAGGAATCGATGATGCATTGATTCAGCCATATTCCGGCCATGAAAGTCGAAAATCGCTGGAAGTGTATTCAAAGCTGGCGATCACCGATGCCTAGCCTGAATATATCAGGTTATTAATAAATCCCCAGTTTAACCCATACGTTTGCGGGTGGTGTCAGCGATGCTGGTACTACTCCAAGAACGAACATAGGGTGGTTGGTTGACGATTATATTCAACATATGCGGCATCATTTGGAGCAAATTAATCAAAAGCAAAGCTATATAAGCTGAACTTAAAAGTTACCTATCGTGCCACTTTGCAGACGGATGGTGCTTCGCTTGTACAGTACCATTCCGCCTACTCCGTTTTCTAAGTACATTTTTAGTTAAGCTTATATAATCGTTAAAACGAATATAATATGTTGGTATTTTTCGTTGATATGAAGTTATGAAATTGGGTTTCACTCTAATGAGTTTACATAATAAATATTATGTAAACTCAATCTTTTATTCTCCCTCATGCGCTTATCATATACCTGTAAATATTTCACTTTTCACTATTGAACACTTTATTCCCCTTTTTCTCTTGTTAGCCCCTAACTCTTTAATTCTATCATAGGTACCTGAATATCCAGCTTGTCCATCGCTTTTTCTTTTTCCCGATCCGTGACATGCGTATATACCGTGGTCGTCTGGATGGATGAGTGTCCCAGTAGCTCTTGCACGGTACGCAGATCGGCACCCTTACGTAAAAGCATCGTTGCAAACGTATGTCGCAGCTTATGGCTGGAGTAGGATACCCGACGTTCCACACTCTTATCCTGCTGGAATCGCTCGAACGTTTCCGTAGCAATCTGCTGAATAGAGCGCACCGCCAAACGGCGGCCTTTTTGCGACACGAACATCGCGTCCTCCTTCCCCATCCACGGGGTTAATCTTTCCTCCAACGCACGTTCCACAATATCACACACCCCCTCCGGCACCGGAAGCGTACGCCACTTGCGCCCTTTACCAAACACATCTAGTGTGCGCCGTTCTCTGCTAAAATCCGAGACATTCAAAGAATGAACCTCTCCCACCCGTAATCCCATATATACCATGAGCAGAAAAATTGCCATGTTGCGATTTGCATATTTACCCTCCACTGCGAGCAAAAACGGCTGAATTTCCTTTTCATCCAAATAGACGGGCATACGATTTTTTTCGGTCTTTGCTTTTTTAATTCCGGATGCCGGATTCGTGCTGCACAATTCAAATTCCTGCAACGCTTTATAAAAGCTACTCACCGCTGCATGCTTTCGGTTCCGTGTACTATCTCCTGCTCCACCTTCCCGTGCTTTAGACAGATACGACATCACATGAATTTTCTTCACCTGATCAAGCGGCTTTTCACGGAGTGTGCGCAAAAACTGCTTCACATCCCCTGTATAGTTTTTTTGTGTATGTATCGTATATCCCGCATCCTTCATCCAGATCAAAAAAGCTTCCAGCTCCTCAGCATACACTTCATCAATATCATCTATTGTATCCGGCTCCATTTGCCGTACCCCTTTTTGCATCCCGATTACCTCCGTTTCGATTCATATTCCCAAATACCAAAAATGCTGTAAAACGTCCATTTCGCCTAATTTTTATCGACAATCCAATCGACAACTTATGCGTGGGGGCTAATGAAAGTCGATTTAAACCTAAACAGCGTATAATTTATATTATACGCTGTTTTTTTCGCCGCTTTTTAAGTATAAATAATGCTCCCTATCCTTGTCTACCGCCATTTTGACTGATTTTCTCCTTAGATACCGTTATCGTCAGCATCAGGAAGCATATCTAAGAACCCACGGGGTGAGTAGCCGTCGGCGGGACATGGGGATGTGAAAAAGAATTTTGCTGTCTCGCTCCATTTTCCCTTCATCATTCAGCACGCTATACTTAAAGAAGTCGAAAGGCAAACTTATTTTCAGTTTATGTTCATTTCAAAAATGTAAGTTATTTATGACAAAGGGAGTGTTCATTTATTTATGAGTACCCATTAGCGTTGCATAAAAATTATCGATCAACAAATCTATAAATTGTGCTATAAATGTTAAAAACTTGTTGTCCACTCCATAAAAAAATCCCCATAATTAGGGGAGCAGGTAATCCTGTCCAAATCCCTAACTATAGGAGATCACACATGGACAAGGATACACTTTTTTCGTCATTTGGTAAATGG
>JBEUOG010000011.1:0-147247 GCA_040544055.1 Paenibacillus sp. PvR008 | reverse complement strand
TCATACTGTACACGTTTCATCACGTTCCCCACCCTCTAATATTATTGTATTTGATTAAGGGGTGTACTGTCCAAGTCTTCTAGGGGGCTAAATAGGTTTCACTATCTTGTATGTCTGCCAATTCAATCATGCGTTGAACAATTGTTTTAGGTGTCGGAAAATATCCATCAATTTTACGGAGCTTAGCTTCACTTTCCATTTTCTTAATCTTCTGTTGTATTGGATTGACTGGTCTTTCTATAGCTTTTACAAGTGCAGCATATTTATCTATTGCTTCATTGTATTGCTCTGTATTGTGTATTCCTGCTTTGTTCAAGCGCTTCTGCAATTTCGGAACCTCTAGATTCCACCAGCCGTTAACATCGATATCTGGATTAATAGTCGGATATTTTACTTCATAATTGTGCTTACCTCTTGATTTATATTTGACTCTCATATCTTCCCTAAAGCTACCCACTAATAGAGCTATGTCGAATTCATTCATTATGTTATTAGTTGCCTTTTCTTTTAGATGTTCCAGAATACTAATTTCTAAGTTCAAATTATCTTTTTTCTGTTCTCGGCTTGCTGCTTCTTGCTGGCGTTTCCATGTGTTAGTTAAATAATCACCAGACAAGGCATTCACTTTCCTTTGTGCTGACTCGATTTGCTTATTAATCTTGCTAATATATTGCTGCTGATTGCTATTTTTACTTCCTGATTCTTCTTGTAAAATTCGTCTTTTATTATCGCTGTTATTTATTGCTTCATCTGTTACCTGCTCTTCTTTTCCAACTAAATAATTGACAAATTGCTTAGCTTCATCTAATCTACTTGTTGTCTTAAGTGTGGTTTCTACCTCTTTTCCATCCTTAAACACCCGAAACATTCCCCATGATTTTGCTATCATATAATTTTTATAGTTATATGTTCTTACTTTCTCTTTGTACCCAGCAACATTAATTTCCTTTTGTTCTACTTTAAATTCTAGAGTAGTCGTAACATTATTTACTGCTTTCTTAATTTTATCTTGCTCTACTTGTCTAACTGAATCCCTAAATCTGTTCATTTTATTTTCGAATCCTTGTCTCATCTTTGAAAACTCACCCAACATATTCCCATATCTGTCTTGCATTTTGTTATAGCGTCTGACGTTCAGCCCTCCACGACCAGTGACGGCCCATGATGGATTATTTGCACGATGATTTAAAATCTCGATGTATTTTTCATAGTATCGTTTTTTAAATGACTGAAGGTATTTTTTAATCTGGTACTGGATAGATGTATCATTTACTTCATCAATTGTCTTCTTAGCTATTTCCTGAATCTCTAAAAAGGTATTATAGCAATCTTTTTTATAATCCACTTGAAACATACTGGAAGAATGTAAACGCGCTTGAAGTTCATCAGAAACGGTATACTGATCCAGATCTTCAATATCAATGCTTTCATAGATTTGTGATTCGTTATAATTATTTGTCTCCGTTACCTCTCCTGATTTACCAATTAATCCATTTTCTTTATCTGGTGCAATTGTTTCATTAGTGTTCATATGCGCCTTTACTTCTAATATAATGTTATGTCCTGCTTTTGACTTTGTAATCAATTCGGACGCTTTTGTTTTGCTAATTTTCATTCCTCTAGTGTCAAGTTTGGTAGCGCAATGTAATGCCCATAGTTGTCTAGTTGTAGCTGGTTCTTCAACTTCGTTTTCTTCTGTGTTGTCACTTACTGTTTCTTGTGTTTCTTCTGTGGTTTCAATGGCTGGAACATTAGAAACGTTCTGCTTACGAGATGTCTTCTTAAACACTGTTTTTTCTTGGTATTCTATTACCTCTTGCAAGGTGTGTACTTTTACTTTCCCTTCTTCCATTCCTTTGTTAAGTCTATCCAATGTTTCATAGTATCGTGTAGTATTTGTCCATTTCAAACGCTGGTAGCCACGCTTTGCACTTCCTAAGAGTTCATAAACAATACAAGTATAATTATTTTTGTTTTTATAAACTTCAGTAACTACCCAATAATGTCCATGATAAGAGAAGGATAAAACATCGTCAACGTTAATAGTTTTATCTTCTTTTTCAACTGGTTTAATAACTTTCTTTTCAACCTTAACCACTTCACCTTTTAATGCACCTGTATCTTTAATTGCTTTTTCAAAACGTGCAATCAATTTATTTATTTTAGTATCACGTTCGATACGATTAGTTTCAATATGGTCATTATTTTGATAGCAAGCGAATACGCCTGTACCCTTAGCGATAATTTGACCGTCTTTTTCAATATGCCACGAACAACTTTTAGGATTTGGATGCGAAAATGTAGGATACGTTTCAACAACTTTATACTTCTCAATCATTCCTGCCTTTTCTTTTTCCTTCTCAATCAATACTGCACAAGAAGCCTTTTCATTATCAGTTGAAGCCTCATCATTCATCATTGCCTCAAGTTTTTGAATACGTGCATTAGTTTTATATTCAGCATTACCACCTATGTATTCTTTTTGTTCATATCCGCTATAGGACAAACTAGATTGATCAATGCAAAGAATAAATCCATCTTTTTCAGCAATTCCGCCCCAGTCTGCTGGTGAGTAATAGTCAACCATCATATTAGATTCATCATTTTTGTAACCGTAAATTTTCCAACCCTTTTCAACAAGTACTCTAGCAATGTTTACTTTTGACTCTCTCTTATCACCATAATACATCCGAATCACCTCTTCTTATTTATACATTAATTATAACACATTTAATTATTTTTGTATATAGGAATCTAATTATCATTTTATTAATACTAATGGTTCTTTATGGATTAAATCTTTAATATCACTCAGAAAACGCTTATCGAAACAGCCATATTTGGATTGTTTAACTGTTACATAATCATCAGACTTAATGATATTATGCAAAGCTTTTTCAGTATCAATATCAACCCATCCGTCATATATCATTAATTCCTCATAAGGCAAAACCCTTGTTTCCCACACTTTTCGTCTTTGTTTTGGCTTATGTTCAATTACAAGTGAATCATTATATTGTGCGTAGGGTTTAATCTCGAAACCTTTAATAACTGTATGAAGAATCACAGGAAAGCCGAATTCATTAAATTTAATGATTGTTGCTTTGGACTCCGATTTAAGTTGTTTCGTTACCTTTGCAAACTTACTTATGTATTCGACAAGCATTGAAGCCATAGGAGATCCTGTGAACTCCGCTTTTACTGCTTTAATGAGTTCGTCGGTAACATCAATGTTGTTAGAATTCAAATCTTCATGAAATGCCACTTTTACCAATTCTTTTTGTTCATCGTTCAAGTGCTTCCAAGATGTATATGCGACCCTAGCAATTTCAGTTGCTAGAGATTCAGACAGCCAGTCTAATTTGTCTGCCATATTCATACTGTTGAAGTTTGTCATTTTAATTACCACCTTTATATATTTATTTATATTTGTTTATTGATTTAAAATTATCTCAGTACTAGGTGACCAAATACAGTTTGGGCCTTTAACACTTGCTTGCGCTGCCATTGGCTTTTTAATACTGCTAATTTAGATTGACTCATTGTGTTTTCACCTCGTTATCGTTTCTTCTTTATGTACTTATTATAACATAATTCGTTATATATTTCAATATATTTAATTATTTTTGTATGTTAAAACAATAAAAAACCGCCTTTTTAGACGGTTGTATTTTCCATATGTATTAAGTTTTCTTTTGTACATCTTATGTTACGGTTATTTTAATTTTCTACTCTAAACTAATATTCAAATTAAAATCAGAAATCTGTGTAGCATCTTTCAAAAAAAGCGTTGAAACGGCAGTGCCATATGCGTAATATTTGTAACCAAATTTCACCATAGGTTTATCTGGTCGATATCCAAAAAACATTGCTAACCCATTTCTTAGATGTCTATTTTCTAAGTCGATTAAATAAGCGTATTCTTTCATAAAGTTTTCGACTTGTGTCTTTTGAGCTTTTGGACTATTACATCTTTCAAATTTTTCTTTCCATTGCTTAATTGTATATCCATAGTTCCCAGTACCGTGAACATATTTTATTTCTTGTTTGTACAACAGATAGGTTAAATGACTTATTATCTGTCCGTAAATAAAATAGTATTCTTCATCTGTGGAAATAGAGAGAGATGGATTTTCTGATAATAAGCTTTCAATAACTTTTTTCGTTGTCATTTTTATGTCCATTTCTACTACTTTCATAGCTTCAGACCTCCTTGTTAAATGAATCACTTTTAAAACATTGTATCATATTCCAGTTCTATAGCAAACATATCATCAAAGCTAATTGTTGATTCAAGTTTTGCGTATTGAGAAAAATCATCTCTAACTATAGATTCTCCGCAATCAACAGAACCACTGAAACCATCCTCTAACATTTGTTCTGATACTTTTCTCCACTCACTATATTTATTCATCAAGTTTCCCATTAATATTCCCACCTTTAATAAATTATTGTTCCACGTGAAACATTTTAATTATATTTGTATATAGAGATTAAAAATAAATTTTTACTATACCGACCAGCCACAACGTAACACTTAATAAAAACGATATTTTATCTTTGAGTCTCCATAAACTCATTTAATTCACCCTTTTAGATGTATATAGACATACTTGCCTTCGTAATCTACTCTATCCATTTGGAAAGCCGTAATAGTTCAAGAATGTCTAAGTTGGTTCCTAGTTTATGTATGATGGTTGATCCGTTTTGTTTGACTACTCGTATGTTTTTCATTAATTTTCACATTCTCCTCAATTTATTAAGTCTTATTCTTTAATGATCTTCACCCAATAGCCCTATTTCTCTTTTTCTAACTTTATTTTTTCAGCATCTTCGAGTGTTTGAGCGGGTTTGTTATATTTCCTTATTTTATAATGCAGTATTCTACTGTTTTTATGTTTGTATGGAATCCTTACTTCCCACATAACTAAATAGGTCATTTGTCTTCCTCTCCTTTTTAACAAGTTTATTTATTGCCAATACATTCATGCAGTAAGGAAGCTAAAGTATTCCAAGAAAGTCGTTTAGCCTTATTGATAATTGCCGAAGTAATTTTTACATTATTTGTGTTTAATTCTTCAAAGAATATAGTTTTAGCACGTTGCTGTTCGGATATCAGCAATGAATTATATCCATATGTCCGCGCATTAAGAGACTCAATAGCGTCTACAAGACAAGAAGTTAATGCTCTAAGTTTGTCTAGGTCATCAAGTAAATCATAGTTTGTGATTCGTGGTGAGTGGTTGGATTTATTAGTAACGGCTTGATTAATTGATTCCTTTGGAAGTCTGGCTTCTTTGGTGATTTGAACATTTATATTCGATGAAAGGTATTCTCCTTTTACATCGATGTAAAAGCCTACAGTTTCAATATCAGTATCGTCATTGATTTCTACAATATCTTTTTCGTCCACAGTTTGTTGTCGTCCGTCCTCCCATTCAATAGTAACGTCTGTACCTAGAGAGTCAGAAAATTCATTTACAACAATTCCATAATCCCATCCTGCCATACCCCAATTTCCAAATACCTTGCATCCAATTAGTTTGTTCATTATGTATCGTCTCCTTTGTGTTCTTCTTTATATTTCTATTATAGATGCGAAATTCGTATTTGTAAACAAATAAATTCGATTTTCGTAATTGCACATATCGTAATCACTCCTTATAATAAGAATACAAAGGATACATCTGGAGGTTTATTGAAATGAATATCGTTATAGAATGTCATCTTAATTTCCTACTGAAACAACGTGGATGGGATTTTAAGACAGCACATAAAGAAATGGGTATACGCGAGGCAACTATTAGTGAATGGGCTAGAAATGTAAATAAAACATTTTCACGGGAACAAATTACTACTATTATGAGAACGTTTGAACTAACTGATTTAGCGCAATTGATTACCGTTAAAATTGAAAAGTAAACCAATGAGGAATTGTCTACAATTGAAAAAATGAATATGATACCGAGTAAGTGAATCGTTTATACAACCCTAAACAGTAAGCAGAAAAAGAGCCTAGACAGGATCATCTAGGCTTGTTTGTGTATGGTATTATCTACGAATGATATATAGCATTAATGAGCGCAACTATTGCAAGAATCCAAGGGATAACCTTTGTCATTGTTACTTCATGCCAATCAAAGAATTTATATTCTTTCTTGGCCTCAGTAACGAGTTGTTGTACATCATTGCGACATTCCTCATCATCTATCTGTGGCACGATTTTTTCAACTGTATCAAAAAACTCATCCACGTCATGAGTAGTTGGAATATCATTATTGGATAAACGGTCAGTTTTATTGTTAGTCGAAGTTGGTATTTGATTAAAGAACTTTTGCGTTATCTCATTTAGTTTAAAGTATTCAGATGGTATATCTTTCACCAAATCAAGAGATGGTTTTATTTGTTTTATATGGTCAATGGTAGGCTTCAGATTGTCATACTTAGAAACCATATCAAATGCAGTCTTATAGTAATCGCTATCCATAACCTTTTTCATTAAATTCAGATGTTCTTGCAGCTTAGGTGGTATTTCTATTTGCTTCAATATATCGTCATTCATAACATCCCATCCTATCAAGAGTAATAGCAATATTGTATCACATGAGATAAGAAAGGTAATTTGTTGCTACATTAGAATATCAGGCTTATTCATTACTTATTATTTTTATCTCTTATGATGCCCAATACACCTGTTGCGATCATTAAAGCCGCTAATATCCAAGCAACAAATCTTATTGAATTTGGATACTCAATAAATAAAGATGCAATGGCACAGATAATAAGCAATACATTTGATGGTATACGTTTAATAAATCGTTTCATATAGTGTAATTCCTCCTTTATGTTGTCTATAGTCAACGCTTATGATAATATGTAGGTGAGGAACTAAGGGAACCATTTGATTCCCCTAGTTGTTTAAAGCTTCAACGCTTTGAGTGTGTTTCCTTTCTAGGAGGAAATGCACTCTTTTCATTTTCAGCTTCTTTGAGCTTGTCTAATCGTTCTGCTTCCTCTTTGCGTCTTGCTCGTTTTTCATCAAAGATGAATTTGAGAATCCGAAGCGCAAAACCGAGAAAGTTTATGATTAGAGCAATGTAAGGTATGTATTCTTGCATGGTGTCACCACCTTTCGGTGTGTATCCCTTACATATATAATTATAACATATGTCTAGTATAATGTACAGTATTTATTTAATTATATTTACTTATTGAATTTGATAGGTAGGATTTGAATAGACCTAAGTAGCTTGTTGATGTAGGTAAAAGAATAACGGCATAGTAAAGAGCCTAGACATGTTATTGCCTAGGCCTATATCTGCTTGTAAGAGCTGTACACAGCGTACAACCTGATGATTACATATGGTATGTCTTATTACTTTCTGATTGAAGCTACAAAGGTTATTACACTTATAAAGATGAATGCATAAGGTAGGAAGGTGGGCAATGTTGTACTATCCATACCTAGCAAGACACATCCAATAAGGAATACAATGACCGATAGTATACGCGTAGCTATCGTCTTATTGTTGGTCATGTACAATCTCCTTTCACATTTGATACCGTATCACAACAAACTCAATGTTATTGTATCCTAGAGATTAGAAGGAGTCAATTCGACTCCTTCAGCCCATACAGGATATATGTATTATACCTGATTGTCACGTTCTAGCTTGTCATTCTCAAGTTTGAGCCTTCTTGTTTCCTCCTTTATTTTCTCTGTTTCAGCTTTAACCTTTTCAGTATCAGCAATCTTTCTGGCCTTGTCAGGGAAGAAGTTCATTGCAAGTATTGTTGTGGTTAATGCAGCCCCAACCGTTGCAAGTATTTTGCCTATCGTTTCTATCATGTTACCACCTCCTTTCTGCGTCTCTTCCTTACATATATAATTATAACACAGACGGTATGATATTACAAGGATTTAATTATTTTTGCTTATTGAAATTGATGAGACTTGATAATTATGGTAAGATGCATGAGTGATTGTGTCATGGTATTGAGTGAGCGAGATAGAGTAAATGGTAATGGTAGATGGAGAGCATTAAGTTGGTTGATATTAAATTTGATGATATTATATTGTGTACAATTTAATTTATAATGATATGGTTGGCAGTTAATATATATGATACAATATAATTGGTGATAGTCTTGTCTAATGCCATTCGTGTCACCTACCGATTACAACGACTTGCTGCCCCTCTGCCCTCCTCCTTATCGGCCCAAAGGTTTCAAATTTAAACTAGTATATTTAGTATTTTTTTACAATTTCATAGAATTATATTCACACCATTTTGTCAAGTATTTTCTATTCATTGTCCTTCTCTAGATACCATACAACTATACTTATATGGTATCTAGGAGAGTATACCGGGGGGTGGTTTACATCCAATCAACATCTATTTTTTACAAATAATGCTGTAGCACTTCCACTTCGACACTGAAGTTATTTTTTCACTCCTTCTTTATATTAAAATTTTGTAACTATTTCATCGTATTTTCACCTTATCTCAATCGTAAACTCAATCGTAACTCCCCTTTGTTTATCTATTTTTTATCTCCTATTACAATCCTGTAACCATGCCTTTTTCGGCTATTTTCATCTAATATTTATTAAATTACCCTTTACACATCTACCCTTTTGCGATTCAGCATATCATTACTTAACTCGACACACTCAATTATCCTTATTCTATAAGTGTTTTTAGTCAATTTATCTATATTCACGATTGAGCTTTTTTATCATCACGATTGAAGGTATTTTAACTTCCCTCAAGACAAGCAAAAAAGACATCCATTTCTGAATGTCTTACCTTATAATCCGAAATACAATTAATTGCCCATATATTCGTCAACAAACTTATTATTTAATCCCATTTGACTGATTGTTAAATTCACCTTGGGTCTCATAACTCCTACATAGAAAAGTATAGAGTTTTATAATTTGTCTTCTTTACCCTACCCTTCCATTAACCATCCACCAAATAATTTCATTCCTATAGATCAATCTATGATTCGAACAATAGAATCCAAATTAACACGAAGAATGACTGTTCATTATTTATCAGAGAAAATACAAATTACAGACAGTCACCTGTGACTGGATGACGGAACGAAATAATTAGCTTGCTAATTTTTTGTGACGATTCTTTTGACCTTACCCACAAATATAGGGAAACTCTCTTACCATCTCGACAAAACACTTCGCTACGCTTCGTAAACGTTTTATCGACCTGCCGCCGTTTCCCTCTTGCCTACGGCAATTCACCCTATGCGGCTAATTCTGATTCAATCAATTTTGACTATAATCACTTTTTTCATCACAAAAATCATCAATTTATCCAATGTTTAAGCCAGTTTTTTATAAAAAAGTTGAACAGCAAAAACCCTATATATATTATTATTAAGATTTTTTGCTGTTCAACTTTTGATGCTTTTTTGATACAAAAACCCTTTATTTTATTGACTTTTATTCAATTCAGTCATGTTGAATTTACTGTTTGCATCTACAAATATATCTATCAATTTCTCTTGATTTGCATAATAATCACTGTTTGCTCTAAATGCTGTTTTACTATTGAACTCACCAAATCCGTCATCCCATTTTTCAATTTCTCGTGTGACACGTTTGCCAGTATTATCGAGCAGTCTATCTTTTATTGATATATTGATGCAATTTTCTAGCTTGAAAAGCTTCTTATCATTAATTTTTTTTAAATCAATAAGTTTATCTTTGTTTAAGGTCACATCGTATGCTTCAAAAACATAAGAAATTCCATAGTCATTATATAGTATTGTATTACTCATTTCAGTAAATTCTTCAATGACACCATCTCTAAACACTTCGATCAATCCTTTATATCCCATACTTTCTAGAACTCTTGATTGTACTGTTAAAACCATTTCTTCTTCGTCATCACTTGCTCTATGCACATCATTATTCTTACAGATCATCAATACAGTTTTATAAAAAATTGCTTTTTTATTTTTCAAGTCTTTTAGCGATGATTCTAAATTCCTTTTTAATGTGTCATCGGTACTATTGTAAAAATCATAAATATCTACTTTATCCATTTTTAAATGTTTGCATAGATATTCTATATTATCTTTGCCTGTATTATATTTCCCATTGATCATATTCAACATCAATAACAGCCTATTTTTGGATAGTATAAATTTATAGCCTTTAGCCCTTAATAATATTTGTATCAATAAATCATTTATATTTTCTAAATAAGGAAGTTTATTTCCTCCTCTTGTATCTGGAATTGCTTTTGGTTTCTTATATACTCTTTTTATTACGAGTTTATTGCCGCGTTTTTCATATTCAAAATAACTATTCCAGACTTTTAATTGAGAGTTTTTTGAATTACCCTCTTTAACCTCTTCCTCTAATACCTCACACATATGTTTATAATTTTTTGCTACAAATCCTTTATGTATATTTTTTAAATTCATAATTAGTTGACTCCTTTTTGTAACATTTCTTTGAGAAAAGTATTTCTTTTATTCGTATCGTTTGTTTGAGTAGCTCTTATTAAAGCCTTTAACTCGAAAATAAACACACACCTTTTAATTGCTCTAGTCAGGCCCGTATACACTTGTTGTCTATTGAGAAGCATATAAGATGAATAATCAAGCGCATAAATAACATTATCGAATTGACTGCCCTGAACCCGATGTGTAGTTAATGCGTATGCAAGATCGATCTGCAACAACTGCTCTCGTTTATAGATTACTTGTTCTTCTACTCCCATGAAATCTACAGTTAAAGCATCGTTTTCATAATCAACACAAGCAATGAATCCTATTGTTCCATTGAAAACTCCATTGTCATAGTCATTTCCATTTTTTATTATTTTGTCTCCAGTTTTAAAAAATATATCTGCCCTTTTTAGTCCATTTTCTGAATTACAATTAAATATATTTTGGAGTGCATGATTTAAATTCTTAGTTGAAAGTATCCCTTTATTCTTCATTGGTACAATTACTTGGAACTCTTTTAAGTTGAACCTATCTTTATTGCTTTTGCATAACTCTATTATATGATTATAAATATCTTGACTATTTACTTTGGGATATAAAAATAAATCTTTTAAATCTCCTACTACTTTTGGCGTATAATCGTTTGCTTGAACAATCTGATTTCCTTCTCGTATAGTATTAGCTGCCACTAATATCCCTGATTTCATTGCTTGTCTATGTACTTGTGTTAACTCACAAACTTTTATTTTTTTACTATCTATCATATCAATAAAGGGCTTACCAGAACCTACAGCCGCTAATTGTTCCACATCCCCAAGCATTATAAGTTTATGTCCATTTGGAATTGCAACTATTAGCGATCTAAATAGATAACTTGGAATCATACTTCCTTCATCTGGAACAATAACTTGTTGGTACAAAGGATTGTCATGATCATATAAAAATCCCATTTTAGGATTGTATCCAAGAAGCCTATGTATTGTTTGAGATGTTAATCCCGTAGATTCTATGATTCTTTGAGAAGCTTTACCACTAAATGCACATGTCTCATATGTATATTCGTCCAAGATTTTTAATATTCCTTTGAGAACGGAAGTTTTACCTGTACCTGCTTTACCAGATATTATAACTACATTATGTTCAACGCAATCAAAGATTGTTTGTCTTTGTTCTTCTGTAAATTTAAAACCTTGTTCATTCTCAACTTTTTCAATCTTATTCTCTATATTTTCAATTCTATATGGATCTCCTTTTAATAATTCCATTATTTTGTTGAAAATTTTTAGTTCATCTTGATATGCCCTTTTCAAAGCTATTCTGGTCTCGTCCAAATAAAAACTCCTTAGATTCTCTCTTGTTAGAAAGTTGGAGATTATTTCGCTTGATAAATTTAACAGATATATCATTGATTTTTTCATATGATCGATATTAATCCAACAATGACCGTTTTTACTTTCTTCGTCTTTGAGTATGTAGTCAATAGCAGCCACCAATCTATACGGAGAATTCTCTTCAATATTCATCATCAAAGCATAGCCATCGACTTTTTTAAATCCTAACCCATTTACTTCTTCACACAATATATATGGATTTTCCTTGATCTTTTGAACTACTATAGTTGGCGAGTTATAATATCGTTCTAGCAATTTTTTAATGACAGTGTAAGTAACACCGTATTGAGATAACTCAATTAATACCTCTTGTATGTTAAAGTTATCATTCACTTTTTCTCTTATCTTATTAAAAGTTTTTTTGCCTATCCCTTTAATTTCTGAATAATTAAGTGTACCACTTCTTATCATTTCAATAATATCTTCATTCGGATACCTTTCAATGATCGGTTCACATTGCGCTTCGCTTAGAATTGACCGTAAAAATGCATGTTGTCCTTTTATTGTATTAGGCAGTTCTTGGCGTATATTTTGTACCTCATAACCCCATCCATATTTTTTGTGTTGAACATAGTGTAATCTTGCAACATATTCAGCCTTCAAACTCAATTCTGGCATTGGCCCATTGATTACAAAATTACCATATTGATTATTTACTACACTTGTTGAGTTTGAGACACATGAAAACACACCAAAATCGGAGCCGTAATACAATTTTTTCACTGGCTTTAAGTTAATTTCAATAATATCACTATTCAAAATTAGTAATTCTCCTTGTCTTCTTTTATTTTTTTTGCATCTCTCTTCATTTGAAAAATCACTCCTTCGTGTTGACTTCGAATAATCTCAATCAACTCTTCTTTTGACAATTCTTCAAATATTGAATCAGTAATTTGATTACTAATTCTTAAGCTCAAGCTGTTACTTAAGTCATTGTCCTTGTGTCTGTAACGTTCAGTAACATCGTAACTCGAATGATTGTAATGTTTCTTTGCTTCTTCAAGAGTTCCAAAACTACTTGCTACATTTCGAAGGCTGTGGAATACCACATTTCTTTCTGTTGGGATATTTAATTCTTGTTTTAAATAACCCATCATCTTTTGTATCGTTTTAGTATCTAAATGAAATACCTTATTGTCTGCGTACTGCTTGTAATAAGGCTGCTCTTTTATCTTAAGCAGATAGCTGTACAATTCAGGCTCAATAGGCATAACATGCTTTATTCCACCTTTACCAACAATATAGACCTCATAGTAGTCGTGAACATCATTATATACTATATCATCCCACTCTAGATTCAGAAGTGAACTTTTACGAAAGCTCGTTGTGTAAGCCATTCGAATCAGTGCAGATTTTTCATTTCCTTTTTTTGTTTTTTCTATAATGATAGCCATCCGTTCAGCTTCATGAGGATATAAAGTGCCACATCTCTTCGAGTCATCTGATAATGGTTTTATATGTGTTGTGATAGCTTTAACATCATAATCATTTTTCTCAAAAAAAGAATATAAACTTTGAATTGCAGCTATATGATTATTTACTGTGGTGTTTGTATAAAATCTGCCTCCTTCTTCATCTTTCAATCCCACCAGAAAATTTCTATATCTCAATATATCTGCATTTCTTATTGTCAAATCCTCTTTTTTTAATGAAGACATATCCTTTCCCTTGCTGTACCACATAAAAAATTTAGCCAAACTATTTCTATAGGTGTTTGAAGTAAATTTACTTTCGAAACTATTTAGGTGCGTTTCAATATCTTCGTACACGCTTCTATTATGTAATCCAACTATATTATTTGTTATTGCGCTCATGTGACGCAACCCCCTTTCATCTTATATACATTATACATTTACTCTTCCAATAAGTAAATATAATTAAATTATCTTTTTTATTGACGAATTTATAGCGACGTGATATATTGTGAACACAGAGATAACTTGTCTCTGATATAAAAATAAAAAATTGAGGGGAAATAAATACATAATGGAAAAACGAAGCAAAGGGAATCATTCTATTACTACATGGGAGGATTTGTACTATGATGGGTATAAAGTAGATGTGTTTGATGAGAGAAATGTATCAGATTGGATGTTAGAAGGTACAGAGGATTGTATTGAATACATAGAAGAGTACGACGATGAAGTTTTTTGGCTTAAGAATGAAGCGCAAAATAAGTATTATCGAGAGCCATATAAGACAGTAGCCAGTAAAGAAAATGAAATAGCTTTTAGTAAGTAAAAATACATATAAAATAATAAATGAAAGGAGACATTGGTTTTTGGGGATCAAAAAGCAGACTACAGAAGAATTCAGAAAGAAAGTGTATGATAAATTTGGAGATCGAGTCAAAATTATAAGTGATTATAACGGTGGCACAGAACCTATATCGTTCATTTACCATTGTAATGATCATGGAGATGTACGTAAAACCATGAACGCAAAGAATATATTAGCAAAGAGCTTTTCTCCTTGCGGCGCTTGTAGCAGTAATTTAAAAAGTAGTGTTTGTTGTAAAAACAAAAAAGATCACGTATATCTTTTTAAACGACTTAGAAACCTTTGTGAATCTAAAGGTGGTAACCTAATAAGTCCTAAATGGAAAACAGCTAAAAGTACATATGAGATTGATTGTGGAGTCAAAAATCATCCCAATTTCTTTACTACGGCTGACTGCTTGTTTAGCAAGTCTCAATGGTGTCCCTACTGTTCTGGCAGAAAAGGAAACTTTGAAGAAGAAATTATAGGAATACTGAGAAGTAAAAATTATAAACTTCTCTCTCCATATCAAAAAAGTACACTCTCAGTTTCCGTGAAATGTAATATCGATAAGTACAAATGGGGCATTACACCCACAAACATCAAGAAAGGCCGTGGATGCCCTGTTTGCAATCTCCCTTTCTCTGAAAGAGTTGTTTACGATTATTTGAAAAATCACGATTACAATTTTAAAATTCAATATTCTTTTGATGATCTGAAAGGTGAGAATAAACAACCTCTAAAATTCGACTTTGTTGTTTTCGGGTCAAACGGAGGCATTTTATCTCTTGTTGAAATAGATGATGTGGAACATCAGTATGATCATAAATCAACTAGAAGAATAGCAGCGAAACATAGAGATGAAATAAAGGATGCTTATTGTCGTAGTAAAGGAATTGCTATTCTTAGGGTTAACTACTACAACAAACGCAAGGAATTCACAGACTATGACTGGTATTACAAGTATATTACTGCTATTTTGGGCAACTATCTTTCACAAAGGAGAGAACGTAAATTAATTTGAATAAACAAGTACATATTTTTAGTGTTGATACTAGCGCTTTTTACAATGAGACAGAAATGAAAATACATAGAAGACAAAAACGGAACTATAAATTTAGAACAACATTAAAAGAAATAAAAAATAAGAAATTAAATGATGGGTTTTTATTAGATAAAGTTAACCGCTACATAAAATACACCAATAAACGAATAAAGAAATCGAAAGAATTACTCTATACCCTTTTTAGATACAACAAAACCATCAGGTCTCTTCGTCCAAGCGAAGTTGATAGTAACAACCTGAAGAATATTGTGTCTGTATTTGACTCAACTCTAACTAGAGTGCTTCAAATCAAAGAAAATAGTTTATTTAGAGATATAATTATAGTTCAAACATATTTTTTCGATGTACTGGAGGATATTATTGTTAACGGATTCCTCTATAATAATGAGAAATATGTTTGTTTTACAGCAAGTGCTGGGCAAATTAGAACAAAAAAAACTGTTTTTATAAAAGAAACAGTTTTTCATAGGAATCAGCGCACATTAATGTGTGGACTAACTATTGATAAAATCAATGAACTTGGTGGCGTGAACATTAACAAGTATTTGGCGTACCTAGCTCTTTGTAATAGTGCAACTGAGCAATGGCTTGATTTTGATATTAATAAATCCATTGTCGTGGATGATATGACTACAACTTTAAAAACTACCGTTGACTTCATTTCAGATAAAACCTACGACATTGAACGCAAAACTATGGATGTCCCCATTGAGCATACAGATGGTTGCGGAATGATTTTACCGCGCAAAAGTAAAAAAGCAATGATGATTCGTCTTCCTTGGGTCAAAGGGTTGCTAGTCCCCTTTCCCTTTGATAAATTCTTAAGAGAAAAAAACAAACAACAAGGTTATAGTAGGTATGGAATCATCAAAGATATTTATGGTAAAGAACATGACGTGTTAAAAGAGGAAATAGAGGTTATTTTTACAAAGAGTCAGTTCAAAATGTGGAAATACTATAATTCTTGGTCAGAATACATAGATAAATATTTAAATTATAACTGTCAAGCTGGAAAGTGTAATGAAGAAGATGACACGATTGGGAATGCTAAATTGAATTATCAAATGCTACAAACGTTAACCGATATAACAGATCGGGAGCTAAAAATCATAAGTTCTGAAACAGTACAAGATATTCATAAAATTGGAACTGACAAAAACACAATGCTAAAAACCTTGGGAGTCACAAATTATAATAAGAATAAAAATAGTTTTCAAAAAGCATTAGAAATATATCCAGAGCTATTAAACGATACCTATAGCAAAGAAACAATCAAACAAGTGAAAAAAAGCTTAATCAAACATGCTAAAGCAGGAAAAGTTGATGTGAATGGCAAGTATACGTTCATAAGCCCTGACTTATATGCTTTTTGTGAGTATCTTTTCTTGGAAATTGACCAACCCAAAGGGTTATTAGAGAATGCAGAAGTATTCTGCGATTTATTCGAAAATGCTATTGATTTAGATTGCCTGAGAAGTCCACATCTTTATAGAGAACATGCGATAAGGAAAAATACTAAGAATAAAGAGATGAAACGGTGGTTTGTAACTAAGAGCTTGTATACCAGCATTCATGACCCCATAAGTAAAATACTGATGTTTGATAATGATGGTGACAAAGCTTTAGTCTGTTGTGATGAAACACTTGTTAATGCAGCAAAAAGGAATATGCAAGGTATATACCCCCTTTATTATGAGATGGCTAAAGCAGGAGCGGAACTTATCAATAGTAAAAGTATATTTGACGGATTAAATGCTGCTTATACGGGGGGAAACATTGGAATCATTAGTAATGATATTACTAAGATTTGGAACAGTGATAATATTGACCTTAATGTTATCAAAACTTTGTGTATGGAAAACAACTTTACAATCGACTATGCAAAAACATTGTATAAACCAGAACGTCCAGAGCAAATAAAGAAAATTATATTAAATCATACTAAAACAAAAGCACCTAAATTTTTTATGTATGCAAAAGACAAAGAGGAAAATAAAGTTGAGGTTTCTAATAACAGTGTAATGAATCGTCTATCAAACCTTGTACCCAATCCGAGAATTAATTTTAAAAATGCTGGTCTTGGTAAATTCAACTATAGTCTTTTATTGAGCGATCCTACGATTCCTGTACTAATTGACGAGAATGTTGTTGACGCATATACAAAATTAGATAAAAACAAAAAATTTATGTTTTTTACCGATGGAACCACAAAGTCAAATGACGAGTTATTTCATTATTCATTAATAAGAGAAACTATATTTTCAAGTAGTAAAAAGAATAAGTATGAAATTGTTGATGTATTAATTGAATACTTGTATAACAATAAAAAGAGTAATTTCAAGACAACTTTATGGTCATCATTCGGTGATATTATAGTAGCAAATTTATTGAGAAATCTAAATAAGATGGGAAGATGCGAAAGATGTGGACAAAATTATACTATAACTAAACAGCGTCAAATTTATTGTTTGGACTGTTTTAAGATAATAAGAAAGGCAAAAGAGCGAGATAAAAAGAGAAAACAAAGAAGTAAAAACTGTCCCCATGAGGAACGAAACGAGCGGTATACATAAAACCTAGTGTTTTATTGGATTTTTTAATCTTTTTTTCAATTCGCTTAATAGTCTTTAAGGGGGACAAGTTTTGACTGATATACAAAGCGAAGAGATCTTTACATCATCCCCCATCAAACAAAAAACAATATTAAGGGAGATAATTATAACATGAATAAAACAGAATTGGTAAAGACAATCGCAGAAACTACGGGCTACACAAAAAAAGATGTTGAGGCAGTAGTTGAATCTACATTGGCTACTATTACAAGTGCATTGGCTAAAGGCGAAGAAATTAAGATTGCTGGTTTTGGTACATTTGAGGTGCGTGAAACCGCTGCTCGAAACGGCATTAATCCGAAACTGCTAGCAGAACTCAAAGAGCAAGGTGTAGATGCTGATACAGCTAAGACGCAGGCCACTATTGCTATCGCAGCATCCAAAAAACCAGCATTTAAAGCCGCTAAAGCTCTGAAAGACACAGTAAAACAGTAATTTTATTTTAATTATACATAAACTAAAACGTCTACTCACTGGATCATGTGGGTAGATGAAAATATACAAGGATCAGAAAAATCGGTGTTTCACCACCATAGAAGAGTAAGTGGTAAAGTTGGCACAAGCCAGATATAAGTCAATGAAGTAGAAAAGGTAATCTACGCGCTTACTATATACAAATATGGAAGTTACCAGAGATCAGGATACGCCGCCCTACATTGACTTCATTCTTAACTAAGCCTTGAACAAAGGAACCCGCAAGATGAGACATGGCAGACTGATGACTGATGAAAACAAGCTGTAATACTTTAAGAGGGGAGAATCTCCCCCTCTATCTCACCCAAACAAGGTGAGCTACAAAAAGCAGATTTAGATTAGACTCAAAAAATACATAATATAGGGAGCAAATATATATGGAATCAAATAAAGAGAAATTGGTTGGCTTGAATGGAATTCGGGAAGCAGCCTTTGGGCTATACCCTAATGCCTCTAAGATCACCATTACAATTGATGGTGAAAAAATCAAAGTTGCTCCGATTGAGGATTATGAAATTCCAGTTGGACTAGAAATTGAAGAGGAGTAAATGAATGACTCCTCTTCAATCATTAGATAACGAAACATACGAGGAATACCTTATACGAATTGGTTCCAATAAAGATGAGTTGGGCTTGTCTTGGAGTAAAATTGCTACGCATATGAATGAGTTTCTTAACGAAGATTTTACAGAGTCTAAATATCGCAAAGAGTTTCATTTACTTACGCGTGGCATCTCAATTGGCTTAAAAAAGTCGTCAACCGATGAATATATACGTGAAATTCAAGATAAAACTATTGAATTACAAAAGCAAAAGTATCAATTTCAAGATCAAAAGCGCGAATTAAATAACAAAATTAAGATGATTGCTAAGTTTGAGCATCTGAAAGAAGAAATTTCATCAAGCATAAAGCAACTTGAAAAATTTAAGCCTCTCCCCTACTCTCCAGTCAAGGAGAGTTCTTCTTTCATCAGGGCGAATGTGTTGTGGAGTGATTTTCACTATGGGCAAGGATCTGATAATTCTTTAAATAAATACAATCCAGAAATATTTGATATACGTTTTAGTCATTTAGTATCAAAAACAATACATTACTGCCAAAAACACAATGTTGATGAGTTGTCAATCGCTTCTATTGGAGACCAAATTGCTGGCTTTATCCATTTAACATCAAGAATTGAACAAAGCGAAGATGTTATATCTCAAATTCAATACATATCAGAGCGATTATCTGAAGCTGTAGTTGAAATATCTAAGTATGTTCCCAAAGTCAGAGTTATTTGCCTAAACGGAAATCACTCAAGAACAATAGCAAATAAAAACGACTCTCTACTTAAGGAAAACTTTGAAAATCTAATTCCTTGGTATATGGAGAGTCGTTTACGTAATTTTAGAAATATTGAAATCCTAAAAGGTGAAGATGGGTATTATGTAGATACTACATTTTCGAAGCCACATGCCTATGTTCACGGCGATATAGATCATGTTTCAAGCTCAGCTCGACAACTACCTCAATTCCTCGGAGTAATTCCTCAATATCTCTTCCAAGGTCATATTCATCATGACACTGTAAAGGATTTTGGTAGGACAACCGTAATTTCGAATGGTAGTCTTTGTGGTGCTGATTCTTACGCAATCAGTAAACGTATGTATGCAGACGCAATGCAGAAGATGCATATTTTTGATGAGAATGAACGGATTGAGTACAAAATAGATATTAATTTACAAGATATAAAACAATATCACTGAGAAGAATACATAAATCAATTGCCTGAGTTGTATGTTTTATCAGGCTTTTTCTTATGTGTTCTTCATGGGGAGGTTCCGTAATAGGAACCTTTAAACAGGCTACTCCCTCCTACCCCATGCTTTTTATCAAATGGGAATTTTATTATGTTCTTCTATACAAAGAAGGTGAAATGTTGGCAGATAAATCGGATAGATTAAAGAAGGTATGTTTGAAATGTAATAAATCTCAAACAGTAGATAAATACTATAAATCAGAATCAGACGAATATGCGGACAAGCTATACCCCGTTTGCAAAAACTGTGTAGTAACTAGTGTTAACACCGAAAATATAGGCGAAGTTCAAGACCAACTTATGAAACTAAATCGTCCATTTGTCTGTAATTTATGGGAATCCTCAAAAGAGGAAGCTGTAAGACGTAAAATGACTATTTTTGGAGTGTATATGAAGAATGTGCAACTTGCTCACAATAGACATTTAACTTGGAAAGACTCTATTTTTGAAGATGATATGGATATTGAGAATTACCAAGACGATGAAAATAAAAAATATAAGTTTGATTTTGCAATTACCCCAGAAATAATTTTGCGGTGGGGTTCAAACTATGAAGCAGAAGACTTTATCAAATTAGAAGACTTTTATCAAAAAATGAAAACTTCCAATAAAATAGAAACACCTAGTGACGAAACATATCTTAAAAAACTATCTGTTATCTCTTTGAAGATGGATAAGGAATTAGAGGCTGGTAGATACGGGCAAGTCAAACAGCTTGGAGATTTATTTTCAAAATACATGGCAGACAGCAAGTTTCGTGCATCCGACAAAACGGAAGCAGATAAGACAGGTGGAATCAGAAACTTCAGTACTATCTATGCAGAGGTAGAAAAGGATGGGCACATTCCTCCTTGGGAGTATTATCGTAAAATTAAGGGAATTGATCAAGATATGGTTGACAAAACGATTATGCATATAGAAAATTTCACTTTAAGACTAAATAAGATAGATCGAATGTCTGAGCCTCCGTCTGACACTCCTAAGATAGATTCTGAAGATGTGATGGAGTAAACATGGCTTCACATAAAAACTACAGTCAACGAGACAGAAAACACCTAGACGCAGATGCGTTCAAATCACCAGAAAACTTTGAAACGAATAACGTCAATGAATTAATGTTGAAAAGTTTTGACGACATGAAAGATAAATGGAGAGAGTATTGCAGTTATTTTAGGCATTACCCCGATCACTTTTTAGACTTCACCTCTTCTCCCGATTCAAAAATCCAATTATATTTTTATCAAAGAATTTATTTGCGAATAATGTTGCGTTACAGAAAAGTATATCTCACGGCTACTCGTGGGACTTCGAAAAGCTACCTTCAAAATTTAGCCTATATCTTAAAATGTATTTTTTATCCGAAAACCAGACTGTTCATTTGCGCCCCCGGTAAAGAACAAGCCACAAAAATCGTTTCTGAAAAACTTGATGAAATTTTTGATCACTACCCAATGCTTAAAAGTGAAGTAAAAGACATTAGTTTGCAAAAAGATTATATTAGAGTAATTTTTCATAATGGTTCAAGATACGATGTTGTTCAAATGTCAGATGCAACTCGTGGTGGACGAAGATTTGGTGGAGCAATAGAAGAAATTGCTGACAAAAAGTTTAATGGAGATGTTCTTAACAGCGTCATTATCCCTCTAATGGCTAACAACAGAACATCTATGAGTGGGTCAATTGATCCAAATGAATTACATAAATCTGAAATATACATTACAACCGCAGGAACTCAACAGCAATTTGCTTTTGAGAAACTAAGAGAAGTTTACAATGAAATGATGGACGGAAAATCCGCTTTTTGTATTGGAAATTCTTATGAACTTCCTTGCCTTTATGAACAATTAGACATTGATTTTGTTGAGGCACTTAAAGATTCTCCTACATACTCAATTATGGATTTTATGCGGGAGTACGAGTCCCTTTGGACAGGGAGTTCATCTGACAGTTTGGTATCTGATGAAAAACTAAATAAGACGAGAATCGTAGGCGTAGCTGAATGGGAACATTGCGGAAGCGAAAACGTTGAATATGTCCTTGCTTACGATGTCAGTCGTAATGAGGGTGATGAAAATGCACTGTCATGTCTTGTAGTGTACAAAATTACACCCAAAAGCAATGGTAACTACGTTAAAGAAGTGGTTAATATTTTCTCAATGGAAGGGCAACATAGCCAATTACAAGCAAAGTTTTTAAAACAGAAAGTGAACGAATTTAAAGCAAGTATACTTGTGATCGACGCCAACGGTCTGGGCGTTTCTGTGGTTGATAATCTTGTGCTTGATTTAGACGATGGCAACCCCCCGTACTCAGTGGTTAACGACGACAGATACGATAAATACCAAGCGGAAAATAGCATACCTATGGTGTTTGCGTTGAAATCTCAAAATAAAGAAACACGAGAAAGTGATATGATAAATCATTTCATGCAAACATTCGCCAAAATGGATGTTGGATTGTTAAAATCTCCGCACGAAGGAATTAAAGATTTAGAAAAGAAGACGAAACATAAGATAAAAGACAGCGATGAGATATCAAGATTGCAGATTCCTTATGTACTAACAGATATACTATGCGAAGAGATAATGAATCTTAAATATAAACAGAGTGGAAATGACACTAAAGTTGAACGCGTTTCTTCTAGAATTAAAAAAGATAAATTTTCCGCTTTAATGTATGGACTATTTTGGATACATTTAAAGGAACAAAATAACAAAATCCAACCAGCTTTTGTGAGCAACATCCTTGATTATCTATACATATCTTAGGATTATCAATACTCATAAGAAAGGATGTGAAAAATGACCAGAAAAAGAAATACAGTTACATCTAAAGACGGAGAATCACCCCCTCTTCTCTCTACTGCAAACGATGAATATGCGCTACAATTCGCCAAAGCACTATCTAACAGTTATCAAAGCGGTTCTCTATTCAGTCCACTATGGCAAAACGAATTGTTAAAATCCTTGAACATGTCCCCTACTACATTTGATCGAAAAAAGATTGAAGAAATGATTAAAAATCCAAAAGCTAACGAAGACGCTCTAAAGGATTTAAGTCAGTACCTTTTTAATGTGGTAATGCAGTTTAATCGATTGGTTAACTATTATTCAACCATACCTACCTTTGACTCATTTATAGTTGCCACTAACGCTGACGAAGAAGATATGAAATCTACAGCTTTTAAAAAATCTAGAAGAAAAGCTGTAGACATTGTTGAAAAACTATCGCCCAAGTCTACCTTTCCAAATATTTTAAAAGGTGTAATCTTGGAAGATGCTAAATTCTATTACGTTCGTGAGTTTGGTGATTCTGTCGCTTTGCAAGAAATGCCAGCAAAATATTGCAAGATCATCAATAAAACCGAATATGGATATCAATATGCTTTTAATATGTACTACTTTTTACAATCAGGTGTGAATATTAATGATTTTGCGTCTGAATTCAGTGATTATTATAGTGACTTTGTTAATACCGATAAAAATAGAAAAGATCGTTATTTTTATTGGCAGCCTCTTGATCCCATAAAAGCACCAGTATTTAAATTCGATGAAACAAGAGCTGGACTAACCCCTCCTTTAATGGGGTTATTTTTAGATAGTGCTGAAATAGAACATTATAAAGGTTTACTGAAAACAAAAACCGAGCTTGAAACTTGGAAGATAATTGTTGGACAAATCCCGATGAAGAGCGATACCAAAGGTGCTTCCGTAGCAAACAATTTTGCAATTGATCCCAATGTTGCAGGTCAGTATACTGCCATTCTTCAAGCTGGTGTACCTAATGGAGTAAAAGTAGCAACAACTCCATTCGAACTAAAAACTGTAGATTTTAATCAATCACAAACACAGAACAATATAGTTGGCTACAGCCAACAAAATTTTTATCAAGCTGCGGGTTCTAGTCCTGTATTGTTTGGCGAAGGAGCATTAAATGCTTCTGGTTTACAGGCATCAATCAAAGTGGATGAAGGCTATGTGATACATATGTATCGCCAATTTGAGCGTTTCATTAACAGTTATCTAAAAAGTAAAACAGGGAAGTATCGTCACAAAGTTGTTTTCCCAGATATAACTGTTTTTAATTGGAATGAAAAATTAGAAGCCTATCTTAAAGCTGCTCAATTTGGATATTCCAAAACTTTAGTGTCGGTTGCTATGGGGGTCAATCCCGATGATATGCAGAGTCTGCTGGCTTATGAAAATAGCATCAATCTAGTTGAAAAATATCTTGTCCCTCTTTCCAGCTCTCATGTTCAAAATGGTGGCAAGGAAGGCGGTCGTCCAAAAGTATCTGACAACGATATTAGTGATGATGGTGCAAAGACAAGAGATCTGGATCTAAATAATCGTTAGATTCTTTTGAGGAGGTGATAATTATAAAAAATAAGAAAAAAAAAGTTACTCTATTCGTCGAGAACTATGAAATTGAACCTCTTAACGATTCTAGATTTTCAAGATTAAGAATGTGGATATCTCATGACGGTGTAAATAACAATAAAAGTAACATTGATTTTGATGTGTTAAAGAGCGCAGAATCGTCTGTAATAAACATTCCTATACTTGCCCATATTGAAGGTGATGATTTTGGTGAGCATGAAATGGAATACGACGAAGTTGAAGATAAAATTACATACATTGAAAAACCCATCGGGGTAATTTCTGCTGTTAATAATAACTATCATTATGAAGAGATAGATGGTAGAAATTATGCTGTTGTAGATGGATACATATGGAATGTGTATGCTCAAGATGAAATCACTATCATCAGCAATCAAGAAGAAACTAAGTTGTCAATCGAAATTGTAATAGACGAGTCTGTGTATGACAAAGAGACAAAAATCTTAGATATCAAATCCTTTAGATATACTGGCGTTACCCTATTAGGAAAAAAATATGGTACTGGTATGATTGACGCTCATGCAAAAATTGAGCAGTTTTCTTTGGATGACGATTTCAACAAAAAAATAAAAGAATTAAATTCGTTTCTGCATCATTTCAAGGACAGTGATGCACAAACAAAATGTAGCAAGGAGGATGATTTTCAATTGCATAAAAATAAAAAAGAAATTGCGTCACTTTTTAAATTGACTACCAATCAATTATACGAAGAAATTGATAATTCGCTCAGTAAAAAGACATACATAGGTACGAACTGGTATGGAGAATCTGTAGAAAGATGTTCTTACTATCTCAGTGATTTTGATGAAAATTACATCTATCTTTGTGATGTACAAGACGGATACAAATATAAAAAAGCATCCTACAGTATGCAAGGAGACAACGTTGTAATTGATTTCGACACTCTGTCAAGAATCAAATATTCCCCTGTTGATTGGGTAGATGGCGAAGAAACTGATGACGAGATCAACACCTTTAAATCCACTATTGATTTAATTAACAGCAAAGCAACAGAAGTATTGAACAAAGAAAAAACTGAGAAAGAAACTGTGGTAGCAGAGTTTACTGAAAAAATCGAGGGTAAAGATGAAGCCATTCTTTCTTTGAATCAAAAATTAACTGAAATTCAAGAGAAATTCACTGAAGTAGAATCTCAAATTACATCTAAAGATGAGAAAATCAACGAACTTCAAGAAGAAATTTCAAAGTTTAAAGAAGCTGAAGATGTAGAAAAAATCGATGAACTATTCAACTCTTACCCTACTCTACTCACAGAAGATGAAAAGGCTAAGTTTACAGAAAAGCGCTCCACGTTTACTACTTTTGCTGAATTTGAAAAGGAAGTCAAATCTTACGTATGTGATCGTATTATCGAAACTACAAAGTCAAAGAATTTTAATTTTATTTCAATGGGGCTTCCAGATGACAGTGAACAAAATAAAGAAATGCCCAAAACAGTTTGGGATAGACTTTCTCAATAAACCAAATAATAGGAGGAAATATTTTAAATGAGTACAATTGTAAATCTTAATCTGATGGCTGGTACAAAAGTAGACAGCTTTATTCAGTCTGTGCAACTACCTGTAGCGGTAGATAACGGTAGTTTTGTAGTTCTAAAAGGAGTGTTACCCGGTAATCCAGAAGTTCGAATCGCTGCAACTCCAACTGATGTTACAGCTCAAGAAGTGTTGTTGGTTGCAAGCCCAGAAATTCCAGAAGTTAATGGATTTCGAATTGATGTAAGTGACCCTGCTCTATTCACCAATAAAGCCAACACCCCTGCTCGTGCATTTCGTCTTAAGAATGGTGATACGTTCACTATTACTGACGATGGTATTGATGGTGTAACTGTTGTAGATCAATACGTTATTCCACAAGATGGTAAATATAAAGGCATTGCTAGTGCAACTATTGGAACAACAAAAGTAGCATTGTTAGTTTTGGAAAAAACAACTATTTCGGTTGGTCGTACTCGTGTACCAGCTACAAAATTGCAAGTAATTAAAGAAGCCTAATACATAATAATTGGAGGAACTAATTTAGTATGAAAAACTATAGTAATCTTAAGTTTTTTAATATGTCACAAACCGAAAAAGATGTTGTACAAGCTGGGGTGGAAGCATGGTATCACTATTGCTATCAAAACCGCAACAAAGATGGTCGTTTTAATAAGTATGCTCAGTATGCAAATGATGGTGTAAACCTTGACGCAAAACAAGAATTGTTTACCAAAGGCTTGAAAAAAGAGGCTTACCGTCTAGCAGGTATTCCATCTGATACTAATTTTACTGAAGGTATGATCGCTTCTAATCCAAATGTCCAATGGGCTACTTTTGCCTTGGTCGCTCAAACATTGGATATTGTCATCCCTGAAACAGTGCTTGATAGTTTTTATCAATTTGCTGATGTTAAGAATGTAAATTGGGGAGATCAACTTCTGTTTCACGTAGACAGCCCTGATTTGTTTGTGGTTAGTACAAAGGCTAACGGGCAACGCGGCAATCAACGTCAACGTTTGTTCGGAAAAGATGTAACGCTTACACCTCAACGTAGAACTGTAGAGATTTATGAAGAATTGTACCGAGTACTCGCAGGAAAAACAAATTGGGGAGCATGGGTTGCACGTGTGGCTCAGGCAATTGAAACAGATATCACTACTCGCATCTACTCTTCTATTTATGACTCTTTTACTACTCTGGGTGCTAAATATAAAGAAAATGCAGCATTTACTTCTACAGCTTTCAACAATCTGGTTCAACGTGTTTCTGCTGCAAATAACACAGATAAGAGTGTAGTGTTCGGCACTAAGACTGCTCTTGCCCGTATCCTACCCGAAAATCAATACCTTCAATTTGGTCTTGGACAAGAGTTTAATAAAACTGGACATTTGGGCAATTTCCAAGGAACAGAACTGTTTGAAATTGGACAACGTTTGAAACCGAATAGCGATGATTTTGCTATTGACGGTGACTTCGCCGTTGTACTCTCTTCTGGCTCTGATAAGCTTGTTAAAATTGGATTCGAAGGTAACACAGAAATCACTCAATCCAAACCAGAAGATAACGCAGATCGTACTGTGGGTTACTCTGTTGCACAGCATTACGATGTGCAGTTGATTACCGCAGCAGCTTATGGTTTGTATAAATTCTCATAAAATCATTGGTCGGTAAGTATATTCTTATCGACCTTTTTTATTAAATAATAGGGAGGCATATAGATGGCAGCACCAAAAAAAATGGAGATTACTAATACTGAAAACACAAATAATGAACCTTCTCAAAAAACAGAAAAAGAAATCGCTTTAGAAGACCAAGTTGCTAAACTTACTTCTCTAGTTGAAGACTTACTGGAGAAAAATAAAAAAATTGAAACTTCTCATGAGGAAATCAAAACAGAAGCTAAAAAAGTTAATTCTCTGTTTGAATCTGTTGAGGATAAATTGGATATTGATCCTCGTGAATATATCAGGGTGGTCTCTCTGACTAATGGAGGTCTGAATCTTACAGGCACTACATCTACCATCAGATTTAACGATTTCGGTAGCTCTAAGACGATTACCTTTGAAGATGTTCGAGCAATTGTAGACAACCATACTAAGTTTGCTCACGAAGGAGCATTTCTCATTCAAAGTGAAAAAGCAGTTAAAGCTTTGTATCTCGACGATGTTTATCAAAAATTTGTGAGTCGTGAAACAATTGATAACATTATCTCTCTTGATATTGATGAAATTATTGATACTTTGAATTCTGTATCTCCAACGTTAAAAGAAAATATCATCGAAAGAATTGTGGTTGGCATTGCGACTAATGATAATAAATTTCAAGACAGATATAAGATTGATGCTATTGGTAAATTGGTCAAACAAGATTTGTATGAACTGGCTAAAGTAAAGAATAACGCATAAAGGGGGATTAATTATGACCCCATATTCAAAAATATTCGAAAGATTTCAAAGTAAAATTCAAGATTATACTATTGATGAAATGTTTCTACGCTCAATTGAAGATTACGAAGATTATCTTACAGGATTTCTTAAATCAGGCTTGGTTAAGTTCAGCTACTGTAAAAGCGATCTGTCTGACAGAGATGAAGAAAATAAAAACTTTACTGCTGATTTAACCGAATTAGAGCAAGAAATTCTGTCGCAACTTATGCTTGGTGAATGGTTTGAAAAAGAGGTAAATAATATTCTTGATATGAGATTGGCGATTTCATCATCAGACTGGAAAAGGTATAGCGAATCTCAGAACTTTAAAGAAAAAGCTGTATTACGGGACAAAGCTATTGAACGTGCCGATTCGCTGATGATGCAATACTATTTAAAAAATATGAGCGTGAATTAGTGTGAGATACAAGGCATATAAGGCATATAAGTCATATCTTTCTAACTGTAAAACAAATGTCAGAGACAGAAACATCATTCATACGAAACAAGTTATGAGTTCAACGTTTTCGCAATTTCCTAATTATTTTCAAGTGAATATCAATGGAGAATCAAATCAAGAAGTTTGGATTACCGATGATGGAGATGTTCGAGAACAAAAAAATATTGTTGCATTGAATTATCCGTTGAAAATGGGCGATTTGGTTATATGGAGGGATAAGACTTGGTTATGCAACCATGTTGATGATATGGAAATATATCATCGTGGTGTAATTCTAATTTGTTATTCAACTCTTAAGTGGTTGGATGGTCAAGGTGAAATACAAGAAACTCCACTCTCCTTCAAAACCGATACATCGTCTAACTTTGGTATTCAGGAAGGTCGAATCTTAATGATGCCAAATGAGAGACGACAAATAACAGTTCAAAAAAATAATCAGACCGAAAAAATAAAGAAAAATAGAAGGTTTATTATTGATGGTCGTGCTTGGAAGACTGTGGGGATTAATCGTCTAATCGATGGATTAATAAACTTGACTCTTGAAGAGCAAGATATAATTCCTGCTGATAATTTAGAACTTGAGATTGCCGATTACAATGGTAGTATCGCTGACTACCAACTGAATGTTTTGAATGTTAAAGATGTTGTTGCGATTGAAGAAAATCAAGCTCTGCAATTGAACATCGAACTAACCAATAATTCAAAGGTAATAGAAATCGATGATAAAATTATATATTCTGTTGATGACGAAACTATTGTATCTGTCTCTCCTACTGGTTTAGTAACTCCTCTTAAAAAAGGAACAAGTAAAATAACCATTTCATTTAGAAATATATCGCAAACCATTCAAGTAAACATAACGTCCTCTACTACAAATAATTACACTGCCCACATTTCAGGCGACGACTTCATTAAATACAACATGACTAAATCCTTTGCTTGCTCGTTTAAAGATAATGGGGTTGATCGACAAGACAAGGCTCATTTTTGGTTAACTGAAGAAGACAGTGTAACTCCTACCAGTTTAGCTACCTTAATCGAACAAGACGGACAGGTTTGTAAAATTAAAGCTAATAACAAAAAAGGAAGAGTAATTTTGCATGTTGAAAACTCTACCAGATTAGCTTGTGCATCAAAAGAAATTGAAATCAAATCATTACTATAAGGAGTGTATCCATGCAGGCCATCATCCGTTTTGGAGAACTTAAACTTGAGCAATTTGTTCAAGGAGCTACAAATAATTGGCTCATCTTCTCCCCCCTTCCCTACTCTATTCAGCACTCATCTGGGATTGATAATTCTGTAATTATCAGTGCAACACCCACAGTTGAAATCATTGATGCTGATCTGGATGTAGCTATTAACCCACAATTCAAATACGCTTATTCGATTGCTACAGACAATAAGTTTAAATTGGCATTCGCCAAAGAAACTCACATAGATAAAGGTTCTGCACTTGAAGCTTTAAAATGTATTGCTTTGACGTATGAATTGGGTAATCTGCAACCAAACGGTAACTACTATAAGGTCAAAGTTCGAAATAGTCTTGGCGAAGAAATACATCGTACCACTCCACTCACACTAGATCAGGTAGATAAGGTCGTCGCTACATTTGATGATACAAGGGATATGAACACTAGTGGTTTTCTGGAATATGTACTGACCAGAGATTTTATTGTGAACTAACATGTCCAGACTTGAGGAATTGGGTAAAAATCGCATGATCGTACTGAATCATTTACTTAGTTCACAGGAACTTTGCAAATCTGTTTGGTGCGAACAAAGTAACTATTTTGAACAACCAGATATCGAAGATCCCTCGGAGCTGATCAATAAGAATATTTTCCCCTTTAATCATGTTCCCACATTAGCCGACTCAGCTTCAGCTTATGTAACATTCTCTTTTAAGGATTATCGACCTGCTGGCTCACAGTTCAAGTCGGGATTACTTCATTTTCAAGTACTAGTACACAAAGATTTGATTCTTACTGATTATGAGGTTTTAAGATATGATCATATATTGGCCTACATAGATGATTTATTTAATGAGAACGAAAATCTCGGCATCGGTAAGTTGCAGTTTTATCGAATGGACGAGATGTTTGTGAATGAAAAGTATGTGGGCTTTTATATACAATATAAACTTTGGGATTTTAATTGAGGTGGTTATTTGGATGAACTAGATATACATTTTAAATTACTTGGTGGCCTACCTATCCAAATTGACCAAGCTGGAACGTTAACTATCCCTACTCTCCAAACAATAACCGAGTTAAATATGTCAGTTTACAATGCTTATCTGGCTGCTATGTTGATTGACAAAGAAACAATTAGAAGCGATTGGGCGAAACCACTTTCCAACTTCGATATTTTCTTTGCATATTGCTATCAAGATGAGATGTTTAAATACCACGCTTTTGCAGCCATTGAATTATTTTTCGGTGAGAAAGCTATTTTACTAGAAGGTGAAGATAATGTATTTATTGGGATTGGTCAAGGACAGATAAACCACAACAATTTTGACACTATACAAACGGTTATTAAACTTGGGAATAACGTTGAAATACAGAATGAGCCTGAGTTCAATCCAGCAAATTCACGAGCAGCCAAAATGATAGAAGAAATGTTAAAAGAAGATGCTAAGAGACCAAAACCAAAAGAAAAAGTAGATTTGCATAGTATCGTCGCTGGTTTAGCTTGGAAAAACAATGGGTTAAGCCTTTTTGATTTATTTAAGTTAAATATTTATCAAATTTACAATGGATTGTATGTCACAAATAGTATTGACAACTACCGTCATACCATTACCGCACTCTATGCAGGAACAATAGACGGTAAAAATATTAAATTGTCTGATATTCATTGGGCAAACAAATTAAAACAATAGCTTATACATAGGAGAGATTTAAAAATGTCAACGCCAGATATTTGGGCAATTCGAGCAGTTG
Organism: Paenibacillus sp. PvR008; assembly: GCA_040544055.1. GTDB lineage: Bacteria > Bacillota > Bacilli > Paenibacillales > Paenibacillaceae > Paenibacillus. The sequence goes on along the minus strand of JBEUOG010000011.1, from coordinate 115,428 downwards.
CCAAAGCTACATTTTACGACCTGAAAACGGGTAAAGCAAAAGTTCAACTTAAAAATTTAAAGACTTCTGGAATTGAGAATTCAGCAGATACTGTCTATGCCCAAGGTGGCGAAGGAAACAACAAAATTGTTGGGTTTTCTGGTAACAGAGGCGCAAAGGTTCCTTTGCAAGATGCAGTATTTACAAATGAAGTAATTGCGATGATGACAGGAAATGATATCCAAAAAGGTGTAGCACCAATTATTCAACGTGATGAAATTAAAATCGTTAATAATAAAGCTACACTTAACTATACTCCAGCGACTCCAGTCGAAGGATTGAATAGCGTATATCTGCTTTCAAATGAAGGTGTTCACGAAAAAGAGATTGAATTCGCTGTGGGAGCCTTGAGTAAAGGCACATATTCCATTACTGGTAAAGAATTGACCTTTTCCGATGGAGAGTTTGAAGATAACACAGAAATCGTTGCATACTACAAAACTCAATCAGGTGCATCTGCGAAAACTATTACCGTCTCTTCTGATAAGTTTGCTGGAACATATAGAGTTATACTTGATGTCATTGTTCGAGCAGTTGGAGATAAACAGGATTATGCGGCTCAGATTGATATCACAAATGCCAAAATGGAAGATGGATGGAAAATTGATATGGCTGCCGGTGGCGATCCTTCGGTATTTGACATTCCTTTGGAAATTCTAAAACCACAAAATAGCACACAGCTTTATACTATGACCATTTATGATGCAAATGAAATGATTTAAACAATAAAATTATAGCTGAGTCCTTCGGGACTTGGCTATGCCATAAAAGGAGAAAGTTTTGAATACGTCAACAGTCACAATAGCTGCACCAATTAGAAATAGAGCTTGGATTCTTCCTTCTTATTTACAACATATTCTGGACATTGATTATCCAAAAGCAAAGATGGAATTATTATTCGTAGTAAACGATTCTGAAGATATTTCGTTGGATATTTTGAATAGTTTCAAAAAAGAAAATAAACATACATATAAAAATATACGAATTGATGTATATAATCGCAATGCACCAGTAGATAAAAGAGATTTAAATGTAAGAAACAATTATATATATACTCATTTGAGTAAATTACGGAATTATATCATGTCAAAGACTAAAACTGATCATCTGATGTTTATAGACACGGATATCCTCGTTCAACCTGATATCATTAATAATCTACTCAAGCATAAACGAGATATTGTGTCGGGATTAATTTGGAACGGCTATATCTCTAATCCTGATAAACCATATTTATTTCCTAACATCATGAAGATTAATACCAAGGGTTACTTTGAACATATTGTAAATAATCAAGTGAAAAATGCACCCTTCCTCCCATCTTCTGTTCTTATACAGGTTGATCTTACGGGAGCAATTATCATGTTAAGTCGCAAAGTTTATAAATCAGTAAAATACGGATTTCATCCACAAGGAGAGGACGCATATTTTTGCAAGATGGCTCAAGACAAAGGGTTTGAGCTTTACTGTGATTTAGGCGTGTTCTCGCATCATATTATGTCACAAGATTATTTAGAAAGATATCTTAGGGAGAACTAAATGAAACAAAAAACGATTGTTTATGCCAATACTATTGACTTCGATCAGCCATTACAACAGCGACCGCATCATCTTATGAAGTATTTTTCTGAAAATGGGTACATGGTCTATTGGGTTAATTACACTCAACGAACAGACAAAGTGCGTGATCGCATCTCTGATACACTTGAGGTTTATCATAACTGGGAAGTCTTTTTAAAGAGAAATCCTAAAGTTGACATATATTTTTCTTCTTGGGCTATGCGTCATATGGATTTAGAGAGTATTGAAGCCGATTTAGTTATTTACGATTCTCTGGACAATTTCCCAGAAAACGAACATGAAGAAGTAAACATGATAAGTAAGGCAGATATTTTATTGGCTGCTTCTAAACCTCTGCTAGAACTAAGAAGTAAGCAACATAAAAATGTACACTTGGTTCGAAATGCTTGTTTTAATGAATTAGGAGATCTCGACTATCCTATTCCTGAAGACTTGACTCCATTCAATAAAAGAAATAAGCCTATCGTATTATTCTCAGGTGCGCTCACGTCGAATTGGTGCGACCTATTGCTTATGGAGAAAATAGCGAAGAAATATCAAGTTTTGGTTGTTGGACTTCCTTGGGGTATTAAAGAAATGCCTAAAGGGGTTCATTATTTGGGTTCAAAAGGATACCAAGAACTTCAAGCTTATTATCATCACGCAGATGTTACCCTTCTCCCGTTTCAACGCTGTCAAATCAGTGACTTCAGTAATCCTTTGAAAGTTTATGAATCACTTGCTCATGGCACTCCAGTAGTAGCAACCGATATTCCTGAAATGGATGATTATAAAGATGTAGTATTTGTAAGCAGAAACCACAAAGAATTCATAAAAAATATTCATAAAGCAATTAAAGTATCTAAGTGTAATGACTACAAAAATAAAGCCAAAGAAATGGCTAAATACAATTCATGGGATGATAGATTTGAAATCATTAACGGCGCTATTAAGGAATTTTTCAAAGGAGAAAAAGATGAAAAAAGTAGCACTTTTGACAACGCAATTCTTTGATCTAACTGGAACATATACTCAAATGGGTGGCGGCGAAAGGTATTTAATTGATCTTGTACGTCTATTAAGAAAAAAGAATTATAGTGTAGATGTTTTTCAAGCATCCACTACGTCTTGGGTAAAGAGTTTCAAGGATGTAAAAATAACTGGTATCCCCTGCCCCATTGGTGACAAAGAATCTTTTCCAGATTTAACGATTGAGTTTCATAAACGGACAGAGAATTATGATTACACTATCTATTTTGTTGCCACCCTTGCTTTTCCAGAAGCTCGAAAGAACTCCATTGCCATTTCACATGGTATCTGGTGGGACAATGAAATTCAAGACTGGTATCACGCTAAAGGATACAATGAATACATTAGAGACTGCTACCGCCGTGTAGGAAAAATTGTTTCTGTAGATACAAACACTATTGGTTGGACTAAAGCTTTATATCCAAAACTATATGATAAATTTGAATACATACCGAACTATGTCAATACCGACACCTTTAAACCTAGAGAGAAAAAAGGAAAAGGTAAATTTACAGTGCTTATTCCTCGCAGACTTCATGAATTAAGAGGATATTTGTTGGCGGCTGAAGCATCTAAGAAACTTCTCCCCAAATACAAAGACATGGAGTTTTACTTTGTAGGCAGAGGCACTATTGAAGGCGAACAGCAATTTAAGCGATGGGTAAATACTCAAGATCGAGTTCGATGGGAACATTTTGATATGAATAAGATGTATCGTGCTTACGAACAAGCAGACATAGTATTAATCCCCACTCTCGGTGCAGAAGGTACAAGTTTGAGCTGCATTGAAGCACAGGCATTTGGAAAGCCAGTTATAGCTAGCTGTGTAGGTGGATTAAGCGATCTAATTATCGATGGATACAATGGATTACTGATCAAGCCTACTGTAGACAATCTATGCAATTCAATTGAGTATTTATATCACAATAGAGATAAAGCCGAAACATTTGGTAAGAATGCCCGAGAAGTTTCGATGGCATTTGATAGTAAAAGATGGGAAGAGAAATGGTCTAAGGTGTTGGACGAAACATTTCCACAATAAAGGAGAGTGTGATTATTGACTAAAAAAATAACAGCTACAGAATTGAATAAACTCAGCAAAGAGCTTGAACAGACGAAAACACATCCCATTCTGGATGGTCAATTTGAAGTGACTATTAAGCAAAACTTCAAAGAAAGTTCAATCAACAACATTTTTACAGGACTCATAGAAGTTGTCCAAGGGATTGAAAAATCACAACTTACAGAATTAACATTCAGTCAAATTGCTTCACAAATTGGATCTACTTTGATGTTGCGAGAATTTACAGACCTCCCCATTCCTAATAAAAATGACTTTCAGACTTTGATTAAGGTGTATGAGAATTTATTGAACACAAACATTTTCGTAGAAGTAGTAAATAAATTACCTGAGATTCAGGTCAAAAAATTAGAGAAGCGTTTTAAGGAAATAGCAGATAATTTTGCTGAGATTGAAAGAAAAGCAAATGAAGAAACGAATAGTAACGAGGCAAACTCTGATGCCGACAGCGAATAATTTTGCTGAATTGGAAAGACTATTGAAGCAAAAAATCGCTTCAGCTTTGCAAGTTGATGTCGCTCACACAGTTAAAGATAATTTGAAACAGTCCATAGAGGATAATGTTTATGATGTATACACTCCTACTGTCTATGAGAGGCAACGCGATCAAGGGGGTCTCACCGATGAACGTAATATTGCAGTTGAAATGATTGGACAAGATACTGTATCCATTGAAAGCCAGCGTATGGATGGAAGTAAGAACGTTAGCCTAGTTGTAGAAACTGGACAGGGTTATGATTTTGAATTCGCTTATTCTGGTCGTCCTCGCCCATTCGTCGAAAAGACTGTCGAGGAGTTGCATAATACAAATGCTCATGTTGCAGCTCTTCATAGAGGATTGGAACGACAAGGACTCGATGTGGAAGTTAAGTAAAAGAGCTATTTTATACAAACATAGGGAGTGTTTTATATGATTGCAAAATACCGTGATGAGTTCACCTAAATACTCATTAATAATACATAAGGATTTGATGTGAATGGCAAGAAAAACTTACATGAAAGTAATCACCAGTGATGAATTAACTGCACAGTTTAATCCAAAGAACGTTAAAATGATTAATCGTTTTATAAAAGAAAAAAATATGAAATGCTCGGATGGAACTATCAAGGGATATAAAAGTGATTTGAATATATTTTTCACTTGGAATCTCCTTGAGAACGATAATAAGTTCTTTGTGGACATTAAAAAGATAGAATTTTCTGATTTCTTTAGTTATGCAATTGAAGAACTTAAATGGAGTCCCAAACGTTTCGGTAGAATGAAATCTTGTTTAAGTAGTTTTTCTAATTTTATTGAGAACTTTTTTGATGATGAATATCCAAATTTCCGTAATGTTATTCTTAAATCGATTGACAACCTTAAGAATAATCCTGTTCGAGAGAAAACTATTTTACTCGAAGAACAGGTTGATGCCCTTCTCAAACATTTGAGTAATGACTTGAATAAACCTCAAGAAGCATGTCTTCTCGCTTTGGCTGCAAACAGTGGTGCAAGGGTTTCTGAATTGCTGAGGTTTACAACTTCGATTATTGATGAGAATAATACGGCCTTTGACGGTCTATTCTTAGAAACCACTAAAGAAATTAAGACTAAAGGTTTTGGTAAGCAAGGGAAGCTATTATATAAATACATATTCAAAGAAAAGTTCTGGCCTTATTACCAAGCTTGGATCGTTGAACGAGAAAAGATTATGCTGAAGAACAATAAAGAACATGACTTCCTCTTTATTAAATCGGATGGTGAGCCAGCAGAGGTCGGTACAGTTAGAAGTTGGAGTACTAAGTGGGAAAAGTTTTTGGAGACCCCCTTCTATTTTCACTCCCTTCGACACTATCTAGTTACAAACCTAACTCGTATTGGACTTGAGTCAGACTTTATTATTGAACTTATGGGTTGGACGAGTGCCGACATGTATCGTATCTACAACGATTTAACAGCTAAAGATCGTAAATGGAAGAGTTTAGGCAAGCTGAAGAGCCATATTGGTAAAGATGACGAAGGAGGAGTTGAACATGAAAGCTAAAATCAATGGTATTAAAGTCGAGGGTACATCCGAAGAGATTGCGGCATTTTATCTTCTTACTTTTGATAGAACATTCCCATCTCATAAACATTATCCTAATAATCCTCTTCTTTTCAATAAAGAGCGCTGGCAGGAACCCCACATCACGTGTTGGATTAAGTAAAACTATCCTTTTATCACAACTACATATCTTAATTTAAAGGGAGTCAAAATGAAACTATACAAATTTGAACTTGAAAATTTTATTGCCTATCTCGATACATTAAAGACTGATAGAACCGACAGTAGACATAAAGTAAAGTTTAAGAAGCTCCTTCTAGAACACTACGATGAATTTCTAAACGACACAAATGATATAAATATGGATTATGTCATTAAAGGCTCTGACGGTGAACCTGTTGTAGAAGATGGTAAGTATACGTTTGAAAATAACAATGAGCGTCTGTCGGAAATACACAGCTTACACAAAGAAGAAATCGTTATCGATGAAACCGAAGAACGAAAATTGATGCTTCTATCTATCAAAGAATCGGTAATTAATCGTGGCCCCACCGAGTTTGAAGGTATTGCTGCTGATTGGTATGACCGTTTCTGTGAAATTGTAGAACAAATTAAATATAAGGATGAACAGTAAGAAGAGATATTAAGTCTCTTCTTTTTTCTATTTTATAAAAGTAAAAAAAGGAAGTGACTTAAACGTAATGCCTGATAGATTAAAAATTTTAGTGCAAGCTGACCTCAATATGGGTTCCAGTGTTAAAAACATCAATGAAAAATTGAAGGCTCTAAGCAAACACCCTTCTCTTCAAAGTTTGAATATTAAAATCAATATTGATAAGAGTTTTGTAGCAACTATGAATAGCTTTGTATCCGCTGCCAATAAGTTAAATTTAGCAATGGAGCAGCAAAATAAGATTGTTAGTGAAACTACAACTACATATAAACGATTAGATGGAAGCATAGAAAAAATAACTGAACTAAGATCAGCCGACAACAATATCATTACCAAGACCAATAAAGTTATTGATGAACATAGAATGAAGTTACAGCAAGAGACTGAAGCATATGATAAACAACGAAAGTCAATTCAACAATTGGAAGCTGAGTTAAAAGGCTATAATCTAGCAAACGAGAAAGCTATTAAGAATGGTAAAGGTCAAGTAGTTGGTTATAAAAATACATACGAAAATAAAGAAACTGGACAAAAAGTTACAGCTAATATTGATCAAAATGGCACTGTAAAGAAGTACGACGAGATAATTAACCATGCTAAAATGTTGAAAGATCAAGAGTCTCTTGTCAATCAGATGTATGATGGACGTATTAAGTCTATGGAAAGAGTTAGAGATTCAGAGAGACAACTAGCAACAAATCAACAGCAGGGTATTCAAAAGAATGCTGAACTACAAAGAGCCGCTGATTTAAAAAATCAACAATCTAGAAAAGAATACGCGGATTGGTGGACTAGAAACCTACGACAACAAGAAATATCTGAAACGAAAACCAATCAAAGTAAACTCCAAAATCTGAATGAGTTTAAACAACAAGCTGAAGCAAGCGCTAAACGTTTAAATACTAAATATGGGTCAACAGTTAATCAAGCTGATCTGACTTCTCTTTTGAACAATGCTTCAAAATTAGACATTAATGATTCTGGTTTGAAAAATAAAATCAAACAGATACAACAAGGATTCAGGGATTTAGAGTCTTCCGCTAAAACTGCAAGTACGCAAGTTCAGTCATTTGGCGATAAGGTTAGCCATGCATTCAAGTCGATTGGCGCACATTTAATTGCTGGTGCGTTGTATGGTACTGTATTTTCTTCTATTTCAGAAGGATTTAAAGGTATGGTTGATATTGAAACAAAGATGGCTGGATATATCCAGACTAACGAACATTACTTCCAAGGCTTGCAACACGGCGCTTTAGACATGCAAAAAGTCAATGATCAATCTAAACAATTCATTCAAACAGCACACGATCAAGGCGCTGCTATTAATGACGTAATTGAGTCTGCACGTCTCTGGGGTCGTATGTATAAAGATGTTGGTGTTGTTCAGACCCTAGTGCGTCAATCTACTATGCTTTCAACAGTTGACCTGGTGAGTCTTGAAGATGCCACAAAATCAATGGAATCTGTGCTTGCTCAATATGGTGTACAACTTAAGAATACAAATGATGCACAACTATATGGAGGTCGAATCCTTGACTCTTGGAGCAAGGTAGCGCACGAAACTATGGCTCCTGCTAGAGACTTGGGTGCAGCATTTGAACGCACAGGTAAAATTGCTCAAGAGACTGGTGTTAGTTTTGATTTTATGAACGGTTTGATTTCATCGGGTATGCGTAATACTGCTTTATCTGGTGAAAACTTGGGTAACATGTGGAAAACCGTATTGGGTACTATTCGTACAGGTAAAGCAGTTAGTGAAATTGAAAAGTTAGGTGTTAAAACCAAGGAAGTTGTAAATGGTGTTGAGCAATGGCGTAAGGCTGAAGATATTCTACTTGACCTTTCTGTTGCTGTTACAGATAAAAACTATGATTTAACTCAATCATACGCGGCTATTTCCCGTGGGGTTTATCAATACGCTAAATTGGCTGCTTCATTAAATCCGGGTGATATCCTACTTGGTACGGCATATTCTATCGGTTCAACTGGTTCAACATTAGAGTACTTGACTACCCAGATGGATACTATCTCTCGCAAAGCATCACAAGTAAAAACCTCTTTCATTGATATATTCAATACTGCTGGTAACGATGGATTGCGAAGTATGATTAAAACTGTACTCGACATAACCGATCAACTGTTTATTGGTTTAACAAAGATACCTTCAAGTGTTTTCGGTGTAACTGCTGCTACTGTGGGGTTGGGTGCAGCTTTCCTTGCTTTAAAATCTCCTGTAAAAAATGTGATTGATTCATTAACTGTTGTTAGAGGTATGAGACAAGGATTAGTCGTAGTTACGAATTCTGAAACTACTGCTGTAACTGCCAGTTCAGTGGCTAATGCTGCACATGCAGTTACTTCTAGAACTGCTACAACCGCCGAAGTTGGAAGAACGGTTGCTACAGAGGCAACTACAGTAGCAATTAATGCACAAACTGCTGCTTCTGCAAGAGCCGCTGTTATGACAAGTGTAGCAACTATGGGTATATCTGTAGCTATTGGTTTACTAGCCTCCCTAGCACTTGGAATGGGAACAGCAGAAAAAGCTCAAAGAGATGAAACACAAAAGATTAAAGATAATATCTCGGCTAGAGAACAACAGATAAGTCAAATAGATAGACAAATCGACTTCTTTCCTAAATTAATTAAGGCACACAATGATCTTACCAAGGTTGTCAATAGCGGTACTCTATCAGAAATAGCCCAAGGCAAGGCGAAAAAGCAATTAGATGAAATTTCAAAAGCTATAGCTGTTACCATTGGTGATGAAGGATTGGCAAGACTGAAGGCGGCAGGATTTACAGAAGAAGCTGCAAATAAAGAAATTGCAGTATTGAAGGCTTTAAAACTTGAAAAAGAAGAATTGAACCGTCAAAGTTTAATCTCTCAAAAAAACTCTATTAATCAAGATATTAAAGACAAGCAAGATGAAATAGCTAAGGCTGAAGCCACTCTTAATAATAAAGCATTGTATTTAAAAGGGCCTAATGTACATCAATTCAGAGTAAAAGAATACGAAGAACAAAAAAAAGCAGTAGATAAACTAAAAGTAGAACTTCTTAACTTAAGAAACAGCATGGCTGATGTTAATGTCCTATACGCTGAAAGCACACTCAAATCAGATCAATTAGCTGCCACAGAGGGTAAGGTTGCCAATGCTACCGAAGACGCTTCTGAATCTAGGGAAAAGTTAAATAAGACATTAGATGACTCTGCATCTGAATTAAAGACATTGAATCAAATCATGTATGACCAGCAGAAAAATGGCTACCTAAGTGCTGCTACTGTTGCCGACCTCATAAAGAAAAATCCTCAATTGGCGGCTAGTATCAAGAAAGTCAAGGATGGTTATGTTCTTGAAAATGGAGCAATTGAGAATCTAAGACAAGCACAAATCCTAATGGTTAAACAAGCATTAGAAGGCGAAAAGCAGCGTGAAATTAACAACATTAACTCTGTTATTAGCAACATTAACGCTTATGGTCTTGAGCTTAATAGCATAAAGGATCTAGCAGACGCTAAGAAAGCGCTTGTTAAGATAGATGAAGAGATTGCTAAAAGCAAATTACCTATGACAGATGGGTTAAAGAATGCTTTAGGAATTTCAAAAGATCAAGAGGTTCCAACTTTTAGAACAAAAGTACTTGAAGAACAACGAAGTGAATTAGATAAGTTTACATCTGCTCTTGACGAGAAATCCAAACAAGCCAAAGAAATGTTGGGTATATTTAGCGATCCTGACTTAGGTGTTAGCAAAGAAGCTACAAAGAAAAATGAACAATATAATGATTCTTTGTCAGAGACTAATGAAATTTTAACCGAAACTCAGAAGAAGCTTAAAGCGATTGCTGCTGCTCAAGATGCACAAACTAGTCGAATGAGTCGATTAAAAAAAGGAACAGAGGAATACGGCAAGGCTTTAAAGGAACAAATAAAACTTCTTGAAAAGCAAGCTGAATTGTATACAGAAGGCATTAAAGATCCATCTAAGTTAGTGTCTACTAAAGTTACCACTACTACAAAAGGTGGAACTGGCTTAGATTCGATGATTTCCGAAGCTTTGTCCTTGTCTTCGTCCAAAACGTTCAAATATAGTCAAGCTGCTAAATCAAATGTTAGTTACGATCAATTTACAGCTACTGCTGTATCCGACTGCTCTCTATTTGTGCAGCAAATGTTTAAAGAGTTCCTTGATATTAAACTGCCCCGAACTACTCAAGAACAAGTTAAGCAGGGTCAAGCCGTAACCAATAAAAAGGATTTGCAAAAAGGCGACCTTGTATTCTTCAATACTATCAAAGGCAAGGCTAATTCTCATGTTGGTTTCTACATGGGTGACGGTAACTTTATGCAGATGGGCGACTCTGGAATAAAGCAAGGGAATCTGAACGACAAGTATTGGTCTACTAGATATAGTGGAGCAAGACGTGTTCCCGGTGCAAATGCTATTCCAGAAATTCAGTCTCCCTCTACTTCTACATCTACAAAAGTAACTGGTAAAAACGCCGACTTGATAAACAAATATGCTGGAGCTAATGGCGTAGACCCTGCGCTAATCAAAGCCATCATCCAGCAAGAATCCTCCAATGGTGCTAATGGTATAAAAAATGTTATGCAGGTCAGTAGCCTTGGTAAAAATACTAGCGTTGAAAGTAGTATTAAGACTGGAACTTCAATGTTTGCTAAGTATTTAAATCAAACGGGTAATGTGGACGTTGCTTTGGCTATGTATAACATGGGGCCGGGAATACTGGATTATTTTAATAAAAATGGTGGATACAGCGCTGAGAACATGAAAAAGTTCTCTGCCATGCAAAAGAACAAATTAGGCAGCAAGATTTATGGTGACGTAAATTATGTAGGCAACGTATTGAGATACTATAATGGCGACACTTCTTCTGTTACGGGCGGGAAATCTAAAAACAAGTACACTCTCCCTTCTGCTTCTGATATGGATAAGGCTCAAGAAGATGCGCGGAAAAATAGAACAACTGCATACGATAACATTTATAAAGCTCGTGTAGATTATATTGAAAACTACGTAACAATGAGCCAGAACAAGTTGGATGCCTTGGATGTTGACATTGCTAAATCTCAAGGCAGACAGGCTAAATATGATCAAGTGTCAGCAAACTGGCGAAAAGAGGAATCTGCTCAAATTAAGTCGCTAACAGCGCAGCAAAAAGAACTTGTATCTCAGAATATCAACTTGGATAACCTTGTTAAGCAAAATAAGATTACGGCTGGTGAGTTTGATAAACAAAAATCTTCCAACAGTACAAAGTGGTGGGAGCTTGAACAACAGAAACAGGAAAAATACTATGCTGTTATTGTCTCTAATCTTGATGAATATGAGAAGAAGGTTAATGCTGCTGCTGATAAGATAGCTCTTTCTAAGGCTCGTATGGAATCGTTGGACGAAAATTCGAAGGCATATCAACAAGAGCTTATTACTCAGATTGGGCTGATAAACGAGCAACGTGTAGCTACAGAAAAAGAAATTTTAGCTGTAGAGAGACAATTGAAAAATGAAAAGTTAAATTTGCAGAACAAAGAAGAATTGTCTAAACGTTTGCAAGATTTAACTCTGAAGAACATTGAGTATAACAATGCGATCTACTCCATAAAATCTGCTGCTGCTGATAAGATTATTGAGGCTTATAAGAAGATGGTTGAGAAACAGAAGGATTTGGCTTTAAAGGCTATCGATAAGCAAAAAGAAGCTGAGGATAAAAGGCATGAAGCTCGATTAAAAAATCTTGAGGAAGAATCAGACCGATTTGAAGAGATCATTAAACGTCAACTTCAAGAATTGGATCGGACAAGTGAATCAGATGATTATGACAAGGAACTAAAGAAGAAGCTAGACGAGCGTCAAAAGATTCAAGATAAAATTAATGAGCTTGCGTTGAACAATTCTTACGAAGCTAAAGCTAAAAGGAAAGAATTAACCGATCAGCTAGATGCAAAGAATGAAGAAATCGACAAGTTTAAACTTGATCGTGAGCGTGAATTGCGTAAAGAAGGTTTAAATGACCAGCTCGAAGACCGTAAGAAGTATTTAGATAAGACCAAAGATACTGAAGATCGAACTCATGACGCAATTACTGATAACATCGAAAGAGAAAAAGAACTTACAGAGCAAAAGTATGATGATATTTTAGAAGATGAGCAGCGTTTCTACAGGATGAAACAGGATCTTATGAGCGACGATAAGACCAAGGTTAAATCTGTGATTGATGAATTAAAAGGCGAGTATTCGAAGTTCTTCACTTTCCTCCAAGAACAATCATTAGAAACAAGCAAGCAAATGCAGAACATGTTAGATAGTCTTTCTATGGATCAAGGTAGACTCGATGATTTCTTGAATTTGGATAGCGGTATAGGCAACGGTTCTAGTGTAGGAATTGGCGGTGGGACAGGAACAGGTAAAGGTGATGACAAGGCAAGCCAAAAAGGTGATTGGGACAAATATTTGTCTAATAAACAAAAGGCTGAGAACATCTCCAAACAAGTAGTTCAGCTTCAGAGAGAGAAAAAACCTGATACCAATAAGATTAAAAGTCTTCAGGCGCAATTCAAACAATTAAAACAAGAAAATGATGCGATGCGTTCTAAATGGGGATTCCCAGATGGGTCATATGACTATCTGAATAAGATCAAACCGTTCTCTGCTGAAACTGGCGGTATGACTCCTGCTAATATGCCTAAAGAAGGTCAATTCTTATTGGCTCACCAAAAGGAATTAATCTTAAATAAAAGCGATACAGGAAACTTGTTGAAAATCATTGATGTAACCCGCGGCATCGTCGATTCGGTTAAGAGTACGTTTAACCCCAATATTGTTAAAAACAATAATACTTCTACTGCCTCTAGCGATAACAGTATTCACATTGAGAAGGTAGAAATTCATGCAAACGATAAGGATTCAGGATCGACTATCTTAACCAAATTGATTGATGCCGCTAAGACACAATCCAAGAGAGGTATTTTAGGAAATAATTATGGCTTTAATTTATAAATCGGTGGGGATCGCCTCTCCCCCACCATCATTCTAAAGAGGTGATACATTGCTTGGAGAAATTGATTACAATTTAAAACCTATTCAACCTCAGTATTTCTTATGTAGACCAGACAGGACAATCATAAGCAAAATAAGTGAGGCGTTTAACGATAAAATAACTACTCAATGGCACGATATTAGTGAGTTAGAGCTTTCCCTCCCTTTTTACATTGATGTCAATCATCGTTTAGTTCCCAATAAAAACATTGACCTAATTAGAGAAAGATATCTGATCAAGGTTGTAAGTGGAAACAATGTTGACTGGTATTATATTAAAAACATTGAAGATTCTATCTCAGATGAATCTGACATTCGTACATTGAATTGCATTTCTACTGCTGGTCTGCTAGTTGGTTTTGCAATACGGGGATTGACCGTAGAATCATATCATGCCGAACAAATACTAAATGAAATTCTTGCGCCAACAACTTGGAAAATCGACTACATTGATGCTGATTTCAAGTTAACCTATAGAGCATTTGACTTCTCAAGTACAAATGTACTAGATGCAATTTTAACTGTCGGTGAAACATATAATGCTATAACAATTTTCAATACTGATAAAAACACCATTTCATTACAAAAACCAGAGTTGACTGGTACAAATAAAGGATTAACCTTCAGTTGGAATAAGTATTTAAAATCAATGACCAGACATTCTACCTCTGAACCTGTGGTTACTAGGTTAAAAGGCTTTGGTCAAGATGACATGACATTTGAAAAGGTAAACCCAACTGGACAAAACTATGTGGAAAGTTTTCAATATTTCATGTATCCATTTGAACGCGATGCCAATCGCAATGTGATTAAACACAGTGATTTCATGAGTGATTCATTGTGTCATGCTCTCCTCGACTTTGAAGCGCTAATTGAATCTAAGAAAACAGAGTTTAATACATATCTTAAAGAGCAACAAGGGTATGAAAAACAATTAGGATTGCTTGAAGTTGATATGGATAAGTTAGTAAAAAATGAAGTTGTAGTAGCGGATACAAAAATATCTCAGCAATTTGATACGAAGATGTTTTTTGAGAAATACCAACATTCTGGTAGTAGTTCGCGTAGTTTCAAATTATCTTCTGATTTTGGCTATGCAGTTATGATTAAGGTTGATGATACAACTGGTGTTACAGTTAGCTTAAATGGATCAAGTAAAGCTGTTTCTTCTAATCAATGGAGACTTCTAGGCAAAGTTCGATATCAAGATTCTGTTAGTGTGTCTATTAACGGTGGCAATACAGGCGTATACATTCAGGTATGTAACATCAGCATTGATGAGTATGATTCTGGCACAGATTCAAAGATTATTGAGCGATATAGTTTAGATAATAAGGAAATGCAGATTAAACAGAAACAAGCAGAAATAGATGCAGTTAAAGCTAACCTGACTACTGTTTCAAATAAAATAAGCAACCTTAGAAGTTCATTCGCTTATGATAAGAATTTTACACATGAGCAAATGATGGAGTTAAGTGAGTCATATATTATTACTCAGGATTATTCAGATAGTAAATACATAGATGAGCAAGACTTGTACGACGAAACAATGAAGAAATTTAAGGAATTGCTACGTCCTCAACTTAGCATGGAGATTGATATTGTCAACTTTTTAGAGATAATTGAAGCCCAATATGACTGGAAGAAGCTAAATCTTGGGGATTTCGTTAACATCAAATATGAACCAACTAGCGTTGATGTGACTGCAAGGATTATTAAGATTGAGTATGATTATGAACAGTCGAATATTAGTCTGACAATATCCAATGTAAAAGACGTAAGTAGAATGGGCAATGAGTTTGATAAGTTGTTCCAAGATGTGAGGACTCATGGCATTGCGTTAGATTTGAATAAGTTTAAATATGACAAAGCAGTGTTTGATTCAAGTGAAATGAACAAGCTGTTTGAAAATGTATGGAATAGAGAAAAAGAACGTTTAGAGATGGCTATCAATGAAACGGTTCTTTTAGATCACACTGGGATAACAATTATTGACGACAAAGATCCTATGAGATACCTCAAGCTAACACACGGCGTAATAGGATTAACTCGGTCGAATGGAAATAAATGGGAAACTGCGATTTCCGCGGATGGCGTTATTGCAGAAATGGTACTAGGGAAGCTTATCCTTGGTGAACGTGTAGTAATTGGTGATACAACTGGTGTATTTACAATCGAAGGTTCCAAACTAACCATTCAGGACAGATGTAAGCGTGAAGTAGTTAAACTGGGATTGCTTGAAGAAAATCCAGATAAGTTTGGGTTACGATTTAACCATTACGCATCAACTGACTGTGGCAATACAAACGTCATCAATCATGTAGGAATTGATAGTGATTCGGGGTTCTTTATTGATCAGAAAAGTGGAACTACATACAAGAAAACATTGTGGACTAGTTTAGATGGATTGTTAAATGCACAGAATTTGAGGATTAGTGATAGTATTATTGCTGATGGTAGCATTCGTATCGGTAAAGGTAATTACGTGTTTTCAGCCGATATGCAGGGTATCTATTTGGGAAGTGAGCAGTTCTCGGCTAGTGCGTTCAGGGTTAGTCCAGACGGTATAATGTACGCTAATGGTGGTGTGTTTCAAGATGGAAAGTTGATCGTTGGTAGCGGCAACAGGATCGTTGTTATTTCGGCAGAGGGTCTTCGGTTGGGAAACGAAGATATAGATGCGGCTCCAGCAGCAATATATATGGACGGTACTGCGAGATTTAGGAAAATAGAAATCACAAAGCCAGATGGTAAACCTCTTATGAATTCCATGACCGGAAATCTTTTTATGAATAATTTTGACATCGTGGGCGCAGCGGCTATTGATACAGATTTGTTAGCGGCTAACATTGTTACAGCGACAGAAGGTTTTGTTAGCTCATTAGTAGCAGGTAAGTTATCGACTTTAACTAATGCCGCTTTATCGGATTGGTCAAATTATATTCGAATCGAAGGTAATGAAGCCAAGTGGATTACTGGAAAAGTTTCAGGTGGCGGAACTCAGAAGAAATTAGCTGATGGACGACCTCTATATTGGGTTAACTCTACTCAATCGGGGAAAATGACTACAGAAGAAACCTCATGGCCTGTTCTTGAATATAAAATGGAGGAAAAAGTAAAAGCCAAGTTTTCGTTTGATGGTTCAGGCGATGCTGCAACTCCATACATTCAAATGGGTATTGGTGACGGAGCAACTGAGAAAAGCGGCAAAGGTTTTATAAACAAACCTAATGGTTCTTTTGATTTTTTGTATGGAGCAAGCAATACAGGAAAAGAAAGAAGTGTAAGTTTACAAGATTTGGGTATTATTATAAATAGTGATGGCGGGAATTTTATTGCAAAAGCAAATCAGGTATCAATAATCAGCAACCAAAATGAAATCAAAATTTCCAATGGCAAAGCATCCATCGTCCTCTCTGCTGATGGCAAAATCACCTTCAACGGTACTCGCTACGACTTCATGTAATCCTTAAGACTGCTATCTTTCTCTCTCCTCCCTCCTACTATACGACTATATCAAACATTTGTTCTGTAGGAATATGTTCCCATATGTCGTATAGTAGAACTATAGGGGAGTGATAAATTTTGAGATCAATAGGAATACGAGTTTCACCATCAGAAGTTTTTTATTGTTTAACTGAAAAAATTGAAGACGAGATATCAATTCTAACCCACGATAAAATTATTATCCCAAAAGCTTTAGAAGTCCCTGATCAACTGGCCTATGTAAGAACGAATCTCAATTCTATTTTTATTGAGTATTCCGTTGTATATGCAGGTATCAGGGTTCACGAAGGGACTGCTCAGAATGTGAGCATTGAGAGAATCTACTTAGAAGGGGTAATTCAAGAATTGCTTGCCGACTGTAGCATACACAAGTATTTTCTCGGTACAATTTCTAAGATTGCAAGTTTGGTTGAAGAAACTGCTTCAAAAATAAAGGACTTTATTGATGGTGATAACGAATTATTGAATGTTGAAGGAGTTAGTAAATCAGCCAAGGGCGTAAGGGAAAGTATTATCACCGCCGTTGCAGCTAGTGAATTAGAAGAAGAGGTGATTCTATGACACATCAAGTTATAACACAATTAACTTTTAATTTCATTAGAGAAATTGGTGGTGAAGGTGCTAATTCTAAAGCATTTCTTGCCCATGACCCTCAACTCGATGCTGAAATAGTTGTGAAATCAATTCCAAAATCTGATTTTCAAATGAAAGAAGATTACTTTAACGAGTCTAAAATGTTGTACAGTGGTCGTCACCCCAATATCATGGTGATTAATTACGCTTGTGAAGATACAGATAAGATATATCTATCCATGCCGTTTCATTCAAGAGGCTCACTGAATACTCTGATGAATAAGAGGTTTTTGAGCGTAAGAGAAATTGTTAAATACTCGCTTGATTTTTTAAGTGGGCTACACTTTGTACATACGAAGAAACTTGTCCATTTTGATATCAAACCAACCAATATTATAATTAACGATTCTAATAAAGCGATTCTTACTGACTTTGGTCTTACTAAATACACCGATGCTAATGGGTTTGCATCTCCTGATAAAATCTATATGAAACATTATGTACCAGATGCATTGGTGACCACCAGTCTGACAAATCAGTATGATATTTACCAAGCTGGGTTGACTCTATATCGGATGTGCAATGGAAACGACGATTTTAATTCACAATGTACATCTCTTACTCAGAAAAATGTTATGAACGGAACATTTCCTTCACGAGACAAATTTCTTCCTCATATACCGAACAGCTTGAGGAAAAGTATTAAAAAAGCTTTGGAAGTTGATCCTGATAAAAGATACCAAAGCGTATTGGAGCTAATGAATAGCATTAGTGCTGTTTCAGATAATCTTGATTGGTTATATTCAATTAATGATGGTAAAGAGCAGTGGTCACTTGAAGGTGATAAGACCATTAAGACACTGAGTCTATGCGAAGATTCAGGAAAATGGAAAATCGAAGGATACAGCCATTCGAAAAAGACGGTAAGAGCATCAAGAATCACAAAATGTTTCAAGATTCATGATCAAAAGGAAGCTGCTTATAAACAATTAGCTAAATTCATCAAGGAATTATAAGATCGCATGTTCCCATAAAGTGTGATATAATCGTAAGGGAAGGAGGGTTTCTTATGAAAAGTACTGTCAAACAAGCTAATAACTCATTGACAAGAAAAAAGTTAGCTAATCCCTTCTCTGATACACCAATGATTAACAGACTTAAAAAGAATGAATCCATTGATTTACGTAACAATCTAAATCTAGAGTGTGACGCAAATGGATTTGTTAAAATAAAACCAATTGATGCTAAAAAAACTTTTTAGTATTGCTTTGTTTAGACTCTCATTTTTGAGGGTCTTTTATATTTTTTATAAACTTCTACTCCCTCCTATCCGATATATATTGTAAGTATGTGTAAAAACATATGCTAATCGAATATTTGGAGGATATACAATGAAAAAGCGGATTCCAACGTTTCTTGCTGGTGCAATATTTGGTGTTGCAGTAACAGTTAGTGGCGTAGCAGGAGCAAGTACATATTTAAAAGCAACATTGACACCCACCAAGATCATAGTTGATGGAGAACAAGCAAAGCTCAGTGACAGCCCGATCAATGTGAACGGTAAAGCGTATCTTCCTCTTAGAGATACGGCTTCAGCAATGGGCTATAATGTAGCAAGCGCCAGTGGCGGTAAAATTGAGCTAGTTAAAAGTAATGGAACGGTTTCTACTCCCTCCTCTACTCCATCAGCTACAACAACTACAAAAAGTGAGCCAGCAACAACAGCGGTTAAGTCAGGAGGAAAAACTTTTAACGTGGATCAATATACAAAAGGAGATAAGCTGGATTCAGAGAAGATTGCAGCAGCCATTGCTAGTGGCGAGTTAACGATTAATTCACAGGATGCAAATGGTGATTCGATTCTGCACTGGGTAATTCGCAAGAATGATTATGCGACATACCTTGTGATTAAGAAAAATGCGTTGAACGTGAACCTTGTTAATTCACTTGGAAATTCCCCATTGCATGAGAGTATTTTAGATAAAAATAACTTTTATTTAGGGGAACTGACTGGCATTACTTATAAAGCGAATGCTAATATCAAGAATAAAAATGGACAAAGACCAATTGATCTTCTGGATAAAAAAAGTTCTAACTATATCGTTCTTGAAGCTTACATGATGTAAGTAAAAATGAATAAACAAACTGAGCAAAAAGAGCCTCTTAAAGGCTCTTTTTCTTGTCTTATACACCATTAAGTTAACGTCACATCTCTGTGCTCTTCTGTTTTAATCCAATTTCAATCAATTTTCTAATTGCTTCAGAACGATTTTTTAATTTGTTTTCGTGCCAGAACATCTCAATTTCATCAAGCAATTCATTTGGAAAAGTCACAAGAACTTGAGTGTTCTTATCTTTATCAATTGCCAAACTAAACACACCTCCGATACATAGTATTTTAAGTTATATATCTTATATTGACAACAGACAATCGTATAGTTATATTAGTTATATAACCTATATAAGAAAGGACAAATCTAATTGGCTATTAAAGAGGAATATATTGAAGTCACTTTGAATCCTACAACAATTTCATACTACGAGAATCTTGGATATCATATTCCTAGAAGGCTAGATAAGAAAGGCAGAACATCTGTTGCTAAAGGAACTAAGATTAAAGCGAAGGTTTCCGACCTTTCATTGACCAGTGGAATAAATAAAATTACAAGAATATGTGATATATGCGGTCATGAAACTAAAAATATTGGCTATGGATCACTTATTAGAAACAGGATTAACGGGGACGGAAAGGACAGATGTATAATTTGCTCAAACAAAAAATCGGGAATAACCCGGAAGAGAAATGTTCCCTTGGAAAGATCTTTTGGTTATATCAATCCATCGTTAGTTAATGAGTGGAATATTACCAAGAACAAAATTTCAGCCTACGAAGTGTATTGTTCAAGTCATACAAAATATGAGTGGATTTGTACAGATTGCAAAAGTATTTATGAGAAAACACCAAAAGAAAGGCATAAAGGGCGTGGCTGTCCGTATTGTAGTAGCACTAAAATAAATCACACCAATTCCTTAGAGAGTAGAGCGCCAGAATTATTAGTTGAATGGGATTATCATAAAAATGAGATCCAACCTTCTGAAGTACTAGCTACCTCTACTGCTAAAGTAGCTTGGAAATGCAGTAAAGGTCATAGCTGGTGTTCAAATGTGTATACTAGAGTAAAATATAATACTGGATGTCCAATTTGTTTTGGGAATCAGAAAAAGACTACTGAACAATTTAAACACGAGATGTATAGATTAGTTAAAAATGAATATGAGCTTATGTCTGAGTATATTAATGCCAGAGCTAATGTTAGTATAAAACACCGAAAATGCGGTAAATCTTACACTACTACTCCATCGGCATTTTTAAGGGGAAAAAGATGTCATTTTTGCAAGGGTGGAATTTCTTATAGTCATGAAGAGTTTATCAACGTTCTAAATTCAAGAAGACCTAACTTTTTCGATGATTATAAAATATTGAGTAAATATATCAACACAGTGTCAGAAATGAAGATAAAGCATATTAAGTGTGGCTGTGAATTTGAAACAGCGGCATACAACCTTCTTAAAAAGGCATCCTGTCCTATTTGTCACGGTTACTGTAAAAAAGACACCAAAGTGTTCGCACAACAAGTTAACTTGTTGACTGAAGGAGAGTATCAATTAGTCAGCGAATACATTACCGATTCAGACAGGGTAAAGCTCAAACATCTTGAATGTGGACATGTTTACAAAACTATTCCCTCTAACTTGATTCAAGGAGGTTCACGTTGTCCCAGATGTAGACCACCTAAGAAATCAGAATCAAAAGGTGAAGAACGGATTCGTTTGTACTTGACTAATAATAACTATGTTTATGTACCTCAATTTGAATTTGAGGATTGCAGGGATCGCACTCCTCTTAAATTTGATTTTGCTGTATTAGAGAGAAAAGATCTACCACCCCTTCTATTAATCGAATTTGACGGTCTACAACATTACGAACCTGTTAAATATTGGGGTGGGCAAAAAACGTTTAACAATATAAGAAGACGAGACAAGATCAAAGATGACTACTGCAAATCACATAACATCCCGTTGATACGAATCAAGTATACCGAATTTGACAACATAGAAAAAATACTTGACGAAAAACTTGCCCAACTAAACATCTTACCTGTCCCTGTCTCCCCTGCTCTATCTTAATCCAAATACAAAGGAGAAGATACATATGTCAATCGTAAACGCTGTGGCTGTACAAACTCGGAGAATTCCCTATCATCCTGATCTAACACTAGAACAAGTCTGCTACTATCTCGATATCTCACCAAAGGCAATATCGCTAATCGATACAATGAAGTTTATGCTTAACACTGTTGAACGACTAAATGAGTTTCTTGAACGTAAAACATCTGACATAAACGAACTATCCTTACTGGTCAAAATGAGAAAAGAACACATTGATGCTTATGGTTACACTGACAAAGCAACTTTTGCGTTCGACTATTATCGTGACAAGGAATCAGCTTTAGAAAAGTTGTTCCAAGAACATATGCCAGCTTGGAAACTCAACCGTTTCAAAACGGATGACCCTGAACTAATTTACGACACCTATGTATCAAGAGGCAAATATTCAACATCTGGAGAAGTGGCTTTGTTCATCTAGTCTCCCATTCCCCTCCTCTCTCATAATACTATAGACCCATTACCCAAGACATGGTAAACTATTGGTATTATTTGAGAGGTGGAATTTTACTATGTTCCGTTGTTTGAAATGTGAACAAGAGTATAAAAATAGTACAACTCATTGTGCCAATTGTGGAAATTTACTGTATGATCAGCGGAATGACACAATAGGTTATGAAAAACCTAAATTAAGTTTAGATAAAAATTTTTTTCTCAAACTGATTTTGTTATTAGCGACTATTCTTTTTGTGTTGGGGATATTCTCTCTAATTTCTTCGTGTGTTGACAATAGCACTCCTGATTCAAAATCTATTGACGAAATGAACAACAAAGAGTTAAATCAGTTTATGGAATGGAAAAAAGAACAGAATCAGAAAGATTACAATGAATCTTCTTTTAAATCATCCAAATAATTCCAAAAAACTAACGCACCTTATGTATCATTTTCACTTATCTATCAATATGGTATAATATTTCTTAACAACAGAATGGCTTAGATGGGCGGTCGGCTAGTCTCCCCGAAGGGAGGTGATGCCTGTGGAGGTTAAAGATGCTCTAACATTAATGATGATGTTCGGTACGCTGATCGTAGCGTTGATCGGATTGATCGTCACAATTGTTATTGCATTGAATCAAAACAAAAAGAAATAGACCGCCCTGTGGAAAGGTAAACGGTCTATTTCGTTGTACCAAGACACTGCCGACCGCTCTTCAAGGCGGCTGTTGCCAAAAGAGTTAGGATGTTAGCGCATCCTGCTCTTTTTTAGTATATACTTCTTGGCAATATTTTATCACACCTTTTGGAGTATTTACAATACGAGAAAGAGGAGAAATGAAACCTAAACTCATCCCAAAAAATCCCAAAATGGATTGAGTAAAAAAACAACAGGAAATCATGAAAAGTTTTGTAGGTAAGATGCCTATTAGATATGGGGAACATGTTTCTAAATACTTTACTGAAATCTATTGAAAAAAGCCAGCAAAAAAATCAAAAAACTTTAGATGATTTAAGTGAAATTAGATAGGCTTATTTCAACTTGAAATATCCCTCAATAACTCATCTTTTTATTAGACCAGAACAGTCCGTAAAATCCCAATTTTATAAAGACTCTCCCCTATCAAAAGCCTTTATTTATAAGGCTTTTTTATTATGCCTAAATTTAATATGGAGGTGATAAATATGACAATACGCGAATCCCTCTACTTTTCTTATGCTGGTATTCAATCCGATTTCTACGGAATCGTAAACGTTAATATGTCGTCTGGTATGCAAGAAGAAGTTTTCGCTGCCTCTCGATCTATTAACGAAGTATCCATCAAAGGCAGGAACAAGCCATACTTCCAACAAACAAAAAAAGAGCCGCTAAAGTTTAATGTATCCTTTGCTTTTGAGGATACTTGGGATGACGTAAAAATTAGAGAAGTCGCTAAGTGGCTGACTGAACAATCTTATTATCAACCCCTCTTCTTTTCCGATGATCCAGAAAAAATATATTATGCGATTTGTGTGGACGATATAAATCTGGTCCACAATTGTGCTCGACAAGGATATATCACACTTACCTTTCGATGCGATGCTCCCTACGCTTACTCTTCTATTTATAATCCACCAGTTTACCAATGGAGATACCAGCCATTCGATGTACAGGTAAACAATACTAACGGTGAGAGAAACAAAGTTATTATCGAGAATGGCAAACTTACCTTGAATCCGAATAAGACAATGTGGACTGAATTTCGTGGGAAGAAGTGGTATGAAATTTCAAATTAAATAAGAAAGGAGAATGCCTATGTCAACAACGACAACTAAACTAGGACTTAAAAAGCCCAACTTTGCAACAGATGATATCGAAAATACATTAAACGAATTAGCTGACAATTTTCAAAAACTAGATGATGACAGCGATGACTATGTTGACTCCCTTCCCCTATCTGGTACATATCCCATCGCAAAACGATTTTATAAGAAAACACCTAAATCTGGCGAGTATATCGGATGGGTAAATACTCGAACTGGTACTAGCGCCCCAACGTGGCAAAAACTCAAACAATATACCAATGGCGATTTAATTGTTCCTGCTATAGATAATGGACATATTTATAAATGTATCCAGTCAGGGTACTCTGGCTTAACTGAACCTGTCTTTCCAGTATCAGTGAGAATAGAATTTGGCGATGTTCGTGGCAGTAACACTTGGCAAGCAACAACTCAATATAAAAAAGATGATATTGTATTACCCACTATTGACAATGGTCGATTTTATGTTTGTCTCCAAGCTGGTGAATCAGGTGACGTCGAACCTACATGGGGATTGGCAGATGGTCAAACAACATACGATAAAAATGCTTCTTGGGTAAGCTATAAGATGTTGAAATGGAAAGAAGCTGGTGTAGCATCTAACTTTAGACCCTATGGGAAGATTGAATAACTATGGCTACTTGGAATTCGCTCACAAATAAAAATGGCATCTATACATATCCTACAGTCACTATACCTGTTGTAACCGATGGAGCATTAAGCAAAATATCGTGGAATCAGACACAACCTGAAGGATCAACGATAGTTGTTCAGTCTCGTAAGTCAGACGATGGACGCAATTGGTCTGAATGGCGTAACTGCGTTAACGGTGGAGAAATACCTGAAATAAATGAAGATACTCCTCTCTACAATACAAAATTGAGTATTCGCGTAATTATTCAGACAACGGACTATTCTATTCGCCCCTTCTTTGATCCCAATACCACACTTCATTTTCAACCAGTACTTGTGTTTCACAACAAAGGCGATCTCCCTTGCCGGCCTGAAATATGGATCACTAAAGTTGGTAGCGGTGATTTTACTATGACCAACACATCTCGTAATAACGAGCAGTTTAGGTTTACTGGACTTGTGGATGGTGAAACGGTGTATGTAAACAACGAGCGTCAAGACATTGAGACCACGCTTGCTGTAACTTATCGGTATAAAGATTTCAACGACAATTACCTAAGTTTACCTGTCGGAAAGAATGTGTTCAAAGTTGATGGAGATGCAGATATCAAATGGAGGTATCAATATAAGAGAATTTAAGGAGGTGTCATATGGCTGGAGTAGCGTTGAATGGTTCTGAAATAAAGCTATCAACAAAAAAGGACTATGTACACTTTAATTATGTATATGAGGAAGGCAGAAGACATAGACCTACGCCTGGTTCTGGCAATACCAATGCCGATGTGATTGGTAAAATTGTCTGTTCCAATAAAATATTTTTGAATGGCATTTCCCTAGCAACAGTTGGCGATAAAACTGCTGAAAGTTGGGAAGCTAACCCTCCTCCACGAGCACCAAAAGGTCACATTACTTCTATCTCTCCCGGTACATCAGGTAGCGGAAATGGTGAGATAGCAACTGGTAGCCAGAAGGTTTTTTATAATGGTAAAGCTGTAGCACTCATAGGTTCTACTGTCAAAACTATGCTAAATACAGACACTACGATTGAAACTGGCAATGATAAGTTAAACATTTCAAGCTAGTGAGGAGGTGAAATATTGCCAGAATTACATACTTACTTAGAGTTAAATGATCCCGTAATAATGATTACTCGCAAGGGGACACCTGAAGATCCATTTATTAATCGTGCTGATTCATTGCCTGTTATGAATGGACTTATAACATTGTTTGAACTGCCTTCCTCTGCTCACGGTGTTTCCATTGCTGGATTAACAGAGATTAGTCAGCAAGTGTTTGAAAACAGACCATTTATAAATGAAAATGAGTTTCTTGTACAATATCAGACTGGAGCAATCCAAGTCCATCCCTCGCTAGAAGGTACGACAAAGCTATGTCGCTACATGGGCAAAGGCTTAGTTATGCAACCTGCATCACGTATATATGCTATGGTGCAACGCCATCCAGACATTGTGAAGACTCTACAAGATATTGTAGACGAAGCATATCAACGACTAAACGACACTCAATTAGCAATTGGTAGACTCGAAGAAATTATTAGACAATCTCAAGTTGCTACAAGCACAGCAGAAAAAGCAGCAGACAACGCCAATCAAGCAGCAGATTTAGCGAACAATGCAGCTAACAATGCAATAGATGCATATAAAACCACAAGACTTGCTTTCAAACCTTACGTCAGAGATATGCAGGAACTGACTGCTACTTACCCTCACCCTGAACTTGGTTGGACAGTTCAAACTACAAAAGATGGCATTCGATATCGCTATGATGGTAATCGCTGGATACCAATTGACCTGTTTGGAGACAATCTTCAGCCAGTTAGCAAGGATAAAGATGGGCTAATGACGGTAGCATTGCTTGAAAAGGTAAATGATATTCCATTAGAAGTACAGGATAGAGTTATTGTGCTATGCAAGGATTCTTATGTATTTGTAGAACCATTCGGATTAGCAGCCTTCCCTTTCAATGGAGAGATTGTAGAAATTAAGGCTTACTTAGGTGTAGAGGGCGATACAGAAACAGAACTAGACATAGAGAAATCAAGAGATTTAAATACTTGGACTAGTATCTTAAATAAAAAGATTCACTTTGAAGCACTAAAGCATTTCGATGACAAGACATTAGAAGTCAAAGCAAAGACCGTAAACGCAGGAGACGTTTTTAGAGTTAACACAATTAAGAATGGAATTAATATTCAGAATTTAACAGTAACAATAACAGTTAGAACTTAGGAGTGATACATATGGGTCTTCAACCAGTGATTGAATGGAGAAATTCTACGCATGCAACTGAAATAATTACACAAGATTTCGGTGTTATTGATGCGGATACTAAATCTTCACCTTTTACTTTCAATATTTGGAACAACAGATATGATGCCACAAAAGGCACAGGTAAAACAGACGTAGCAAAAATGGAAGACTGCACAATAACCACTCGTGACGTGACGGGTGGTACAGGTGATACAGTTGGTAATGTAGTAGAAGTAGTGAAAAATAGTTGGTTCCATGCTCAAGTGGATACTTTACAGGAGACTGACCTTGATCAAGATAGTTCAAAGATTGGTAAAATTGCTTCTAAGCCAATCGGTACAACTGGAAGCACAACGAAAAATTGGGATGGTACAGTTTATGATACTCCATTCAAGCCGGGAGCCAAAGAAATTCTAGGTGTAGCTAATAACGGTACACCATTGGATGCAGCAGGTAACTATGTAACTGTTACATTGCAATGTGCTGTACCTTTGGATGCTTCAAGCGGCAAACAGAATTTTAAGCTGCGTGTTTCTTACAGATATGTGTAAAAGATTAAATTGAAGTAACGAATCATTGAGGCAGGGATAATCTCCCTGTCTATTTTAGTTTTAGGGAGGTTACATATGATTCTAGGTAATATGCAATACAGTCGTTCGCCCGTTCCCTTTCAACAGTTCATCTGGGTGGCTGACTACTGGGATTCAACATCTCTTCTTGAATACGACACACACAACAACAAACATAATGAATTTGCCTCTATCGAGAAAGATAAATTACTTGCCTTTGGTTACATTGGCGAAGGATCACAAATCTACTTCGATGTAGCTAACGGTATCTTCAATGTTAATGGTCATCGTTTTATGATTTCATATGCAACTGAAGAAAATGAATATCCGCTAACAGGGCGAACCTTCCTGTATAACGATATCATTCAATACAAAGACGCTTCAAGCGATGCTAATCTGCTAACGAGAGAAGAAAACGGAAGATTCGCTAGTCGAGTAGAGCAATATAACATCGGCTACAAAAAACAAATGCAATTAGAAGGCGTAAACATTAATTTTCAATGTATCTGCTCCATTCCTTTTCGAGATGCTATATATTTTCAAATCAAGGTCACTTCTGATAAGAATTTGGACGGAAAATTAATTATCCGTAATAATGGACTCGTATCTGAAGAAGTACATGCTCCCCTACTAGCAAATATGAGCAACAATCTAAATTGGGAGCTGAGATAAATGAGTATAACCGAAATAGGATTTCCAATAGATTTATCAAAAGGTAAATACGATAACACGATTTATAAAGATGGCAAACTTCAGCTAGTTGAATTGCAAAAAAGTGACGCAGGCAAGATAGTTTATGCCTCATCTGGATCTTGGCAATCAGAGATGATTCAAATTGCCGATAAGATTAAATCATTTGAGAAAGTTGTAAAGAATACAATTGTTAACGGCACAACTTCAACATTTAAAATTTATACGCAATCCTCAATTGATGGTATCGAATGGTCTCCTTATATGGAAGTTGGTATCGATGGTTCTATCCAGTCGCCTACAAATACATATGCACGTATCAAAATTGAACTATTCAGTTCTCCTACCGAAAATCTAAATTTTACTGTAGATGAATTCAATGATGGTCGCTACAACAATGAATACTTGAATACATCTAATGACTATCTAGAGATGAAACGTAATTATACTCTTGATTATGTCGTAGACTCATCTTGGTCAGAAGATGGGCGCTTATATAGAAAAACAATCGATAAAACTATTTGGAAAAAAATCGACTCTCTATCTAGTGTTCAAAAATAGGAGGAATATATGCAAAAACACCTCATCAATGATAAGGGTACATACAAAACATTTTTAAATGGAACGTGGCAAACAGTTGCTACAACTATCCCCACTAAAGATACCTTTACGACAAAAGGGATGGATGATTTAAATGTGCTAAGTCGAAATGCCAAAACGATCAATCAATCTATGAGTGACAATGGAGTGTTGGGTTCAGGTAAAGTATTTAAATCCACAGTTGACATAAAGAAGTATTTTGACATTACAGGCATTACAGTAAAATAACAATTTTATTCAAAGGACGGTGATAAAAAATGCCTAGTTTTGGTGGATTTCTTGATTCGTTCTCCAGAGTTTTATATGTGGATGGCACGACAGGTAACGATGCAAATAGTGGTTCTGCTAATTCTCCATTTAAAACGATATCAAAAGCAGTATCTTCCGTTACTATGGATAATACCTTGATTTATATAGCAAAAGAAGGAACATACACTGAGTCTAAGCTTACATCCATATTTAATACTAATTACGATATCACTATTGCAGCTATTACTCTAAGAGATAAAACTAAACGAGTAATATTAAATCTAACTGGCACTTCAGGTGGCACTATAGTTATGAAAAAGTTAAATAAAATTATTGGTCTAATTATTCAAAAACAAAGTAGTGCTGGAGACGCACGAATATTTGAATACCTGTTTGATGGGACAACACTTAATCTATCTTTTCAAAACTGCGTTTGGGATAAAACTCCTTATTCTCCTACTAATTATTTGATGTATTCAGGTAATTCGAGTGGAGCAACCATTGTAAAATTGGAATACGTGAATTGTTGCATTCTACCCACCTTTCTAGACAAGGACACGAATGCACGTGTAACAACTGGTGACTTTATTAATTGTGCAATAGCCAATAATTTCACCTCTGATATTGGTAATATAGTCACTACCTTTGACAGCGACTATAATCCATCCACAGAAACAACTACGAACGGCGTATACAATGGTGAATTTGCTTGGGGTACCCTAAAGTATATTAAAGTAATACTTTCATCAAACAATAAATTCTTCTCTACTACTTCAAAAAAAGTTTCCGATACAACAATTATTCCTAAAATGACGAACAACGCCACGTCTGGATTGGCTTTTTCAAAAGGTGCGATGGGGGTCAATGAAGCCTACCTTGCATTCAACCAAACAGATGAACTCGAAGGTTATTGCGCCACCTATAGTTCGGGCGGTGTTGGATTCTTAGGTTATAAATTTACAACACCTAAAATTATTGCTAAATATGCCGTTCGAAATGGGACGCTGAATAGTTATAATCGTTTACCTAGAAATTGGATATTTGAAGGCAGCAATGATAGTACTGATGGGTTTAATGGAAATTGGGAAATCTTAGACAGACAAACAAAACAGAGCTGGACAACTCCTACAACTGACAAGGTATTTGAAATTGATAACATCAAATCTTTTAATATGTATAGATTGAATTGGACAGCAAATAACGGAGCTACAGACTATACTACTGTTGGGGAACTAAAAATGTTCGAACTCTTAAATATACCAAGTCTAATTTCAATATCAGATAACAACGAAAATTCATTTATGAATTATGGAATGAATTTTGACAATGCATTAAACCTTAGCTCTCGTTTAAATAGATACAGTAATAGTTTGATTTCGAGTACTGTCCTAGATTCGGGTAAAGTATTTAGACATAGAGTCGATCTAAATAAACAAAAGGTAAACACAATTAAATTCGAATGAGAGGAGACTGAAGATGGAATCCATTAAGGTGACGTTAAATCCCGATAATTTAAGCATTGGCAATACCTTGTCAAATGGAAATCTAACTCTTACTAATCTTTATGGTTTCAGTATTAAAGCTACTGTTGGCAAGAGTTCGGGAAAATGGTATTGGGAAGTGAAGTTTAATGGCGGCAACACATCGTCTTCTATTGGTGTGGCAAGTAATAGTTATGTACAGAATAGTGCCATAGCAGGAAACACAGCTTTAAGAGTTTATTCTGGGAGCAACGGATACAAATATCCCGAAGGCATATTGTATGGAGCGGCTTGGAGAATTGGAGATATCATTGGGATTGCTTTAGACTTAGATAATTACATTTTAGAGTTTTTTAAAAATGGAACCAGCATGGGTATATCACATACCGATCTACAAAACATGGGAGAAGTTTGTCCTTTACATGTTGGTGGTGGAAATGGAGATACAAAAACAGTTACCTTTAATTTTGGAGCAGTACCATTTACATATTCGCCACCTAACGGATTTAATCCCTACACAATGACTTTTTCTGATAGATTCGTTGTAATAGACCCTGAGAACAATGTTTCTTGTGGAGCTATTTTTAATGCCCTCGTTCCAAAATTAAATTCAAACACTGGAACCAATGGAACTGCTATCAGTTCCTCCGCTTATTATGATAACATTGCTTGGCGATCTTTTGATGATGATTATACGACCAAATACATCTCAAGTTTTGTTCCGACTGCCACATCGCCTGTATATATAGGCTACAAATTTAACCCCCCAACAATTGTGAGAAGATATGAGTTTATAGCTGGCCTAGTAGATTTTAAATTTCTCTGTTCAAATGATGGGGTAAATTGGAAACTACTTGATGAAAGAACTAATCAAAAGGCTGATACTGCCAATATTAAATCTTTTGGTGTAGTTAATTCTGATCCCTATATTTACTACAAATTAGAGACAACAAAAGCAACAACGATATCTGATCGGGTGGGAATTTCTATGGTTCAGTTTTACAGCTCTGTTCCTGTCTTAATTAATACAGTACCGATTGAGAGTGATTACATTAAGTATGGATATAAAAAAAGAGATGTAGTCAATCTAGAAGATAAGTACAATTCAATCAAACTCAAAACTAATAGTATAGAAATGGGATCGGGAAAAGTTTTTAAGCAAAGATTAGATACATCTAAAATACTGATTAAAAAAGTAACAATTACTTAATCATTCAAAATAAAATGATTGATTTATTTAAACTTTGAAAGGAGATGAGTTTATGAAACTTGTTAATTTAATACCAAAGATGACATCCAATACGGCCCCGGAAGGTAAAGTCACGTATTCAACTGCCAACGGTGTTTATTATGGGTATAAAGCTTTCGATGGAGATGATAATACATTCTATGGAACTTACAGGGACACAAATACTTGGGTATGCTATACTTTTACGAAACCTGTACTATTAGGAGCATACTCACTCTATTGTGTAGAAAGTAATGCTCCTCCTAATTCTTGGGTGTTTGAAGCCAGTAATAATGAAACTACATGGGTAGTATTAGATACAAAAAGTAATTATTCGGTCTCAGACTGGAAAGTGAATAACGGTAAATTGACGTTTACAATTACTACCGACGAATTTTATACAAGCTACAGAGTTAGAGTAAAAGGAAATAATGTAGCTGAGGTAATCAATATATACGGCATAGAAATGATGGGATTTGTTTTTAATGAAAAATTTTTAGTTTTTAATGAAAGTAATTTCTTTTATTATGACAGCGGCAGCGGTGATTGGAAAATTCTATCCAGTATGGCGAATGAACAGTCTTTTTTGGATTATGGGATGAACGATGTCTCTATAATTCCAGAATCAGCGTGGTCGCAACTTCAAGGTGAAGTAGAATTATGTTACTACACAGATAATCCAAATACAACATCTGCTCAATTCATTATTGAAGCTCCCCCGTTTACTCTTGCCGAGATATGGAAAGATAAAGAAATTAGTATTATTGAATACACAGATGATCCACAAAAGGCTGAATCGACTGTTACATTAGAAACCGAACCTTTTACTTTATATGATGAACTTGGTGACAATATTGATGTTCTCTATTACACAGATGAATTAACTAAGACAACAGCTTCTTTAGAGTATACTGCCAATTATTCCCCATTGGATGATATCTCAAATAATTATGAAGTTGTAACGTGGACAGACGAATCAAATAATCCACTTAATCTCTCGCTTGGTGCTTTACCTGTAGGCCAATTCATTAAGCAATCCGATGATTTCACTCTACCCGGTTCCCTACAGGCAATCACTGTAATCAAGAATGCTAGTGACAATGCAAAGTTTTTGCTGTCATTCGACTCTGGTTTGACTTGGAAGTCTTATCGCTATGGAAAATGGATTGAAGTTATAGATGATATGAACGCAATTAAGAAGCAAGCAATGTCCTATAAAGAAATCTCTAAGCTGGTTGATAGTAACTTTAAGAATCAGGGCAACAAAATTAAATTTGGATATTACATAGAAGACAAGAAACAAGAATCGCTTAATCCTACAAAAATTGATGTTACTCAATTGGGTATTAAATCAAACGTTGATAGTACTAAATTTCAGAATTTATCTTTTTATGTGTTAAACACAGAAGCAACGATTCAGTTAACCTTCAACAGTGGAAAGATTCTTGGGCAAATTTATGATGAGGATAAGGGTAAAGTACAGTATCGAGTGCTACTTAATGATCTTCCGTATTTCCCCAATGATGGAACATTCACTCGTTTAGCCCCATCCCCTGTCGATATCAATCTCAATATATCTGAACGAGACATGTACTTTGACAAAGACAATAAACTACGTGTTGAATTTAAAGATTATTGGGGTAAGACAGAACATTGGGAAACAACATTTGCTGGTACATACACAGGTCTAATGTTTATGGATGGGTCTGGAGAGTATCTATCTGATACATTTGGTGGCATCCTTAAGTATTTAGACTTCGGTATGATCTTCGCTGGTCAGACTACATTGGATCAAAAGGTTGTAATCAAGAATCAACTTGGCTACCCTATCGATAATTTACTGCTAGAAGTAAACAAAGAGATACTACCTAAAGGCGTAACTATCGAATTGTCGCGTACACAGTCTCCATTCTTAGCAACAGATTATATTACATATGGGTTGACTAACCCCCTAGAAACCCAAGAATTTTACGTGAGAATTGTTGCAGATATAGAGGCCAAACCAGTACCGAACGGCATATTTGAACTCAAGATCAATTCAAACAAAGCAGTATAATCACAATACAATGTGATGATAGGAAGTGACTATTTGGATGCATATAATGATTTAGGCGGTGAAATATTTATAAAATCGCCCTCCAATCGTATGGAGGGTAAATTTGTATTATATCGGCAAGAAGTAAGTGAAGTAAATTCTGAAATGTTGGTTGCTTATCGCCGTGAAACAATTGTAGAATCGACGATTACAGCACGTGTTCAGCGACCAGCAGATGTTATCGGTCGATTGGATATAAAATATAAAGGTAATACTGAAATCAATTCAGTATTGGAATCAACATCTGTCAACTATCTATCTGCTACTCTGGAAGTAAGACCACATAACCGATTGCTTGGTAAGTTTGAGCTTATGGAAGCGCCTAGAGTCGTCAAAGATTTAAATCCTATTGAAGATGCTACAACACGAAGTCGTTCAGATTTACAAACTGTAAACTATGGCGATACACAATCTATGATGATTGGGCAGTCAGATATAGAACAATTTGAATCGTTTGTGAACTTTGGTGATTTGAAAATTGTAGTTCCTGACTTAAATAAGCTCGAAGAAGCTAAGTTACGACTATATTATAGTGGAAGCTTTATGGATGACACGGATATTAAAGTGTACCAACCTAATACTCTGTGGCGAGAGTATGGTATTACATATGCAAACAAGCCTTATGGAACAGAGTTGTTATTGGACTCTTATACAGTCAACAGAACGGATAAATACATTGAATTTGACGTGTTTGACTTGGTTAAGCGTTGGCAGGATGAATCGCTAATCAATTATGGGTTGATAATCAAGTCTGACAGTTCACATCCCACCTATTTTAATACAAGAGAATCGCTTAAGCCCCCTGTTCTTCAGCTTAAGTATATTACAAGCCAAAACTATAGCTTTGGACGAGCTGATTTAAATTCTTCCCTGTTCATCTATGGCGCTGGAAGAAAAGAAGTAACTGGTAGTATTACTGTAAAGAGCAATGTCGGATTAAATTATCTCCCGTCCTCTCTGTATGTCCACAAGTACAAAGACTTTATGCAGCATGATACCGACTCAACATTGTCAATCTCCAGACCAGACATAAATAGTACATTAAAAGTTGTGTATCACAAAGGTAATGATCTATCCGCATCCATTAGTGTTGCCAGCTATGGAGCATCTGCAACTGATTCAACTTTGATAATATCTAGACCTGATTTAGGAGCAGGATTGACTGTCGATCCTAAAATGAGCCTTGAAAGTGAGCTTACGGTTGCATTTAGAAGAGAATCTACAACTGATAGCTTAATAACTGTTTCACGACCAGATATGCTTGCAAGTTTAACTGTGTCTAAATTTAAACATGTAAATAGCGATCTAGAGTCAAGTCTAATGGTTCAAGGCATAAGATTTTCAGATATTGATAGCAGCTTGATTGTAAATAAGCCAGATTTGGGTAGCAGTGTTGTTATCAGAGCTATTGGAAATAATGACTTAGATTCATTTGTTCAGGTTCCTTCATATGACTATCGTGATGCCAATGTAACGATTTCACGTCCAGACTTAGGCGCATATATTGAAGTGAAAAACTTTTACGATGTTGACGGTACTCTATATGTAAAGAATCGTGAATATTTAGGTGCAACCATTGACATTCGTCAGAAGAGTGATTTGGATTCGATTGTAGATATCAAGAATGTTAATAACGTTGAGTCTGAAGTGATGATTAGTAGACCAGAATTAGGTGGGTTCTTATATCCAAGGTTAGCGAGAACAAATGATTTAATTGCTGTTGCTCAGATTAGAAAAAGAGATGTTAGCGACTTAAGCAGCTTTATTATAGTCAAGGGACGTTCATCTGGTGTGTATTGGTACATTTTATAAAAGAGACATTTTACATAAAGGAGTACAAAATGAATATAGATCAAATTGCGGAATTGTGTCATGAAGTAAACAGAGGATATTGCGAAAGTATTGGAGATTATTCTCAAAATAAATAGAGCGAGTCCCCATCTTGGCAAAAAGAAAGTTCAATTGCTGGAGTTAAATATCATATAGAAAATGATACTACTCCTGAATATAGTCACAACAATTGGATGAAGCAAAAAATTGAAGATGGTTGGATATTTGGCGAGACAAAGGATATTGAGAATAAAACTCACCCTTGTATCCTCCCCTACGATCAACTTCCACGAGAACAACGAACTAAAGATTATTTGTTTAAAGCAATATGTGATTATTTTAAATCCAATATTTAATCAACACAAAGGCTCTTCTATATGAGGAGTCTTTTTATATTACAAGAATTGAGGAAAATCATGTGTTTGAATCTGTTGTTAAATTTTTATTGTATACGCTAGGCGGCTCTCTGCTTACATTTTTATTTGGTGGGTGGAGCGAAGCCCTGACTGTCTTAACCTTTTTAGTGTTTCTAGATTATGCATCTGGATTAGCCGCAGCCTATGTGGAAGGCAGAAAAAATCCCAACGATATTTCAAAGGGCTGGAATTCAAGTAAGGGATTTTGGGGGATTTTTAAAAAAGTTTTCATGTTTCTTACTATTGGCTTGCTCTATCGTGTAGATATAATGCTCGGACTAACTGGTGCATTGAGTTTGATGGCGAGTGTAACGTATTTCTACATAGGAAATGAATTGATTAGCTTGGTTGAAAATTACGGAAGAATGGGATGGTATCTTCCTCCTCAGATTAAATATGCTATTCGTATTCTAAAGGGAAAAGAAAATGAAGCTTTAAAAGAAGAAAGAGAGGAAAATTCGGATGATTCAACAAGGTAACTTTTTACTTATGGAGCGAGATGAATTCCGTGAATGGTTAAAGAAACAAGTCGTTACTCGCCCTATTCAATTTTTACAAGTTCATCACACAGCCTCACCCAATTATTCCACAAGGAAAATGGTAAATGGAGTTGCCCAACAAGACGCATTTAAATGTCTAGAGGGAATGAGAAATTATCACCTATCGGAAGGTTGGGCTGCTACTGGACAGAATATTACGACTCTGGAAAATGGACAAATTGCAATTAGCCTTGATAGACCTCTGAATAGAATTCCTGCTGGGATCAGAGGTTTTAATAATAAATGTATCTGTATCGAGAATGTTGGCAACTTTGATTCTGGTGGAGATATCATTACAGACGAACAAAAGAAGACGATTATTCACCTTTACGCCTGTTTAGCTGAGAAGTTCAACCTTCCAATTGATATAGATCACATTGTATTTCATGCGTGGTTTACACGTACAGGCGAACGTTTGAATGATTTTATTCCCGACAAATCAAGTAAAACTTGCCCCGGTACTGCATTCTGGGGTGATGGAAACACTATTGCCGCTGCAATGAAAAACTTTCTCCCTCAGATTCAAGCAGAATTAGATAGATTGAATGGAAAGATTAAAAATAATATTAGTGAGGATGATCAACAACCTATGACAAGTCAAGAAAAAGCAGATTTTCAAGCACTACAGGATCAAGTAAAAGAATTGACAGCCAAATTGCAAATGGATTCTATCCCAGATTGGGCAATGGAAGCTTGTGTTGCAGCCAAAAACGCTGGAGCGGTTGATACGACTTCTGGCGGTAGTTATGACTTTTATCGGTTAATTACTGTGTTATACCGCAAAGGATTCTTTAAATGATTCACATTTCGACATTAATCGACATAAAATATCTTATTTTGTCGTTTACAGTCGGAAATATTTAGGATATACTATATGTGGAGATTAAACGTTACATGATCTCTAAATATAGTATGGAGAGTGATAGAAACTGAAGAATTTTAATAGCAGGAAGCGTATTGTTGTCAAATATGATTCTAAGGTTGAGAATTCAATCCCTAGTGGCATAATCGTCAAAAATATGTTGGAAAGATGTTCTGCTAGTGATTTCGAAGAAGCCAAAAAAGAATGGGAAATTGAAGGTATAGCCGACTCTTCATCTGATGATTTTTCTGATATGTGCCAATTGTGCCATACTTCACATTTAAAATACAACTTTGTTTTACATAATAGGATTACTGGTTGTAAATTGTCTGTAGGTTCTACATGTATCATTCGTTTCAATGTTATTAAGGGCGTTGTAGATGTGCAATCTGGCGTTACCATGCTTCAGAATGTCGCAGATGAACAACATTGGAAAAACGAAATCCAGACTCTCGTTTCATCTGTTACATTACCTCTAACACCGGATGCAACCGTTTTTAATAAATTCCAGAAATGCTTACGAAAATACTTTAGTGTGCGAGGGATTAATAATCCAACCGATGAACAATTAGGTCAATTAATGTTTGGGTCTAATTGGAGTAATAAGGAAGAACGTATTTTGTATAGGATGCGCGATCTTTGGTATAAGCCGGGATTTATACAGACAGTTAAAACGAAGAAATTACCTTCTCTCTCCAATCCCAAAGAAGGCCAAACTTGGGCTAAGAAAAGGAGCTTACGAACTGATATTCTTTCTGCTGGTCGTTCTAGTGAATTCAATGTCGAGAGACATGTTGTTGATAAAAATTAAATAATTCAGTTTTTCAAAGAGATGATAATTATCGTCTCTTTTTATTCTTATAACAAGGAGAAATGTAAAGTGAATGATATTTATATTATTGGTGGAACAGTGTTGTTTGTGCTATTAGGCGTATTGGTTATTACTTGGTTTAAAAAGAGAGGTGTCAATCTGAGTGATACGGATAGTATTCTTGGGAGTGTCGATGTAGGCAAATTGATTTTAGAGATACTTCCAATTGCTGAACAGCATAAAGGCAAAGCTAATTTTGTTTTAGATGTGGCAAGTGAAGTAATTGAATATGTACATAACTATTCCAATGATACTTTGACATTTGAACAAAAGGAGAAGGTAGCCGTTGAAACAGTTGATGGATTGTTGAGTAGGCTGAAAGTTACACCAACTGAGAAAGAATTGAAGTTGATCGAAATTCTAGTCCATAAAGGTAATCGCTTATTGGATACATCGGTAGCTGCCACACCTGTAACAAAATAATAACTAAAGGGGAACTCTCGTTAATACTGAGGGTTCCCCTTTAGTTATTATTTTGTCATTTTACAAAAAGCCCTCCATTAAAGGAAGGCTCTTGCTTTGGACGCTGTGTTATGGCATTTACAACAATTCAATTGTAATGTGATACAGGGAAAGTTAAATTACAGCCCTCAGCCTTTTTTCGTTTTATTGCCGCTACTTTTTCTCCAGCTATACAAGATGCGACCAATAACTAATGCACATCCAACAATAAGGACTGTTGTATGCCACGTCCACGCCTGTAGTCCACTAAGAAATACAGGAGATATGCCCACAGCAACTGCAACAATAAGTCCTACAATTGTGACTATCTGGAGCTTTGCTGTCCCTTACTCTACTTTTTTTGAAGAAATGAAACAACAGGCTACCTACAAGGATTAAAACAAGAACAGCAAATAAATAGACATTCATTGTTAAAACATCACTCCCTTATAGCAGAGACCTGAGACGAAATGAACTGTGTGTTTCAAAAAATAAAAAACAAAAGCGTAATTACTATTATAGTTAAATATATACTAGAAACCAGCTTCCCAATTTTAGCTCCAAAATCATTAGGTTTTTTGTATCCAATGATCAAACTAGGGATAAAGAAAATACTGGATAGAAAAATGGTGTAGTGAAACCCAGTGTTGTCATTATTAGACCATGCGGATAATCCTAAAAAGGAAAAAAAATGATCACCAAGTATGTAATCTCCAAATTCAAAAGAAACAGATATGCCAAAAAGAGATAACAGCAGTGAAAATGTTCCCCAACCTATTTTTTGTTTGTTTCTTCTCAACAAATAATAGATAATTAGTAAAATTGCGATTGTTTGTATGCTGTATGTCAATATTGATGAAAAAGAATTTGTCATGAATCCTCCTTATTGACAGTCATTTTAGAAAAGATGTGTCAAAATAATATTGGTGACTCTCATTATGCCTACAAGAGTCACCAATACCCTATTAATTTACTGTTACATAGTGTGATCCATTTACGCTTTCAGAGTATATATTCCCTATGCCATTTATGAACACATATAAACTATATGTTCCAGAACCTTTTGTTAACCATTGTTTATTTGTAATTTTGGTACTTGTTGCAGAAGTTTGACTCCAGTTTATACCTACTACAAGCCCATTCAGAGCAGTGTAAGCCTGAACGTCTGTAATGCCTGTGTTATTAGCTGTGTAATTTGAGTACAGTCTAACCCACCAAGTTTTTGCATCGTACATGTTGCTACTCATTGTTGCAGTATATGCGGCAGGACTTACTTTAGATGTAGTACCAGTGCCATTTGTATCTTTTGACTCATTTGCATTAATAGTAACATCTTCTCCAGCAAGAGAACCAGAAACGCCTGACAGTAATGCATCCAATTCGTCTACAGATTTTACGTTAATGACAGCAGTACCTTTAGGTAAGGTGGACAAATCAATTTGCTTTGCTGTCCCACCATGAGCGGCAAAGACTTCATCTGCTGTTTTATATTTTGTTGCCTTTGCTGAGTCTTTTTGACTGATATATTTACTAGCGTCAATCAAATTCAAACCTTCTAAACTATTACTTTTCGCTTGAGATGAAACTTCTTGCACTTCCACGTTTTCTGGTGCGGCGAATGCAGCTACGGGAGCTACTGCCATTAGAGCCAATGCACTTGTAAGGATAATTGCTGTCTTCTTCATTTTCAATTAAGACACTTCCTTTTCTATAATATGTGGAATACTTAACCATTATACCACGTCAAAAGGAAATGTCTGTATAAATATATAAGAATTTTGGAAAATGATTCTTTGGTACTGCTTATTATACTGGATTCGACAATAATCACAAAATAAAAATAACGACTCCAGTAAGAAGTCGTTATTTACACTAAATATTATTAGAATATTCCGTGACTAGCTGGTGTAATTGTTCCAGCCCCCGTATTAATGGGTGGCGTGATGATGATCTAGACGGGGCAGCAAAACCTCTAAACGCCTCGAATAACAAAAAAAAACCGCCCGTTGTGGGCGGCTTCCTGTTAGTTAGGTAAATAGTAAAAGGGCTGTCCCAACCGTCCAAAGTTTGGCAATCCTTTTACCGTCCTATTATGTTGTTCTTGTATCACCGGATTAAACCTGATTAGGGACAACTTAATTATATCAAACGTGATACCTTTTTGGATAGTTTCCGATGATTTCATGATTAAAGGTATCGTCTTTATGTTATGTATAGTTTATTGGGTAAATCAGATCACAATGCATTGTAATCAAATTATCATTTTATAAAGATACATCTCCCCTGCCCTCCACAAGATTAATTTCTTAGAAGGGCTTTTTTGGGTCTTCTTATTTAAGCAAACATCGAGACTTGTGTCATATGTGAGTATCTGCCTTGCTCAAGATAAACATCATAGATACGTTCTGGATCGTCAGTTTTGTACTTATTCATCTTCCAATCGTGTGCTGGCTCTTGGAAGAGTCGTTCAAATGCTGAACGTTTGTCTTTATAAAAATCATGTACAAATGAAAACTTATCACGATAGCCATAAGCGTCTATGTCTTCATTGCGCATTTTAGTAAGTAATGATAGTGGGAAGATCTCACTGGGCATCCGATTAGCAAATTCATTCATACGTTCAACAGTGTTCAGGTGGAACTTCATTAGGTCGATAAGGATAACTGCTGTAGGTTTTATTTCAAATTCGACAAGCAGTTGTTCTAATGTAATGTTATGATTGCAAGGTGGTTGTTCTATAATGTATGTATTTACCTGTTGAACATTGTGTGTAATTCTCTTCAATAATATTGTCATTTGTTTGTCTCCTTTTCGCATCTGCGAAGTTGATAAGTTTTATGCATGTATACCCATGCGTCAAAGGTTATATATGGATATACGACGATATTCCTACGTGGTTCCAAATAATTAGGATATTGATGAAGATTAACCCCATAATGATTAAGAATAACGTGGTAACATACGTTTAAGCATACATGGCTACTCCTATTATGAAGTGGCTTTTTTGTTGTATTATAGCATCATTATATTCGAACGTTTGTTTCTGTTTCCTTTGTTTAAATTTTGCCTTGCTTGCAATCAAGGTACAAAATTTTGAACCTTGATGTAAGAATACGCTCAATTTTTTGTATTATCAACAAGATAATGTACAAAGTTTTGTATTAAAACGTATACAAATAACAGAATATCGATATAATGAGATTGTACATACTAGAATGGGTTACCATTGGAGAGATGATAAATGTTAGAAACAATTGGAAGCAGGGCGCGATTTCTCAGGATTAGGCATAGACTTACTGTTGAAATGTTAATTGAAGATTTGAAA
Organism: Paenibacillus sp. PvR008; assembly: GCA_040544055.1. GTDB lineage: Bacteria > Bacillota > Bacilli > Paenibacillales > Paenibacillaceae > Paenibacillus. Next base: position 73,317 of record JBEUOG010000011.1, on the reverse strand, counting down.
ATTCCTATTTATGATGAAAATAACAACCTCGCAGGATATAAAAAAGTAACAAAAGGTACAATTGGTAATCTTGAAAATGATCGAAACAAGCCTAATGTCGATCTAATTATTGCTTTGTCAGACTTCTTTAGTGTTTCAACTGACTGGATTTTAAAAGGAAAAGAGTACGAAGGTATAAAGATGCGAAGTCAAAGCGAAGAGGAATTGCAACTTTACTACGATACAACTAAAGATGAAGTGGTACGCGAACTTGAACAAACAATAAATAAATTGAAATATGGAAAATAAAAAAAAGACCCTATTAGGGGTCTATTGATGCTGCTCTAAAAAAGAAGTTATCGTTATAGCGATCATCGGATCAGGTGGGATAACATGTACGCCTCCATGTTTTATAAGTTCAAGTTGTATCTCCGCTCCTATCATATCATCTTTGACGAAACCAGATTCTGCTGCTGAAAACCAAATTGGTGCGCCATTAGCAAAGCTAATAGAGCTTGTCTGTTGGCCTTTGCATTGAAATTTACAGTAAACACTCTTTCCTCTTTTTCGTTATCAATTTTGACTCGTACACTAATAATAATGAATTGTTCTTCATGATATGTTAATAGCCCATAATTCGTTTCATATGGAACAGCACTATGAACGCCTTTTAGTTCCTCTACTCCTGAAGCGAGAATTAATGGTAAATCGCCTGTACTAAATACTCCTATCCTTCTTGCTATACAAAAACCTCCCAATAAGTTATTGGTAAATTATACCATAACAATAGTCCTATGTAACTACATATAAAGTATTCAATTGGATTTCCGCAAGTTGAAGAAAGCTTGATTTATAGGTAATTGGGTCTAACACTACGTTAAATAATTGGACACAGCCGTCCAACTTTGCCAAATCTGAATTGAAAATGATGATACCCTTAATCAAGAAATCATCGTAAACAATCCGAAAAGGTATCGAAAGTAAATATCTGAAAGGTATATGATTTTGTTCCAAAAGATGGTATAATCGTGAGCAATAAAACAAATGTATTTTACTACTTGTTTCTCAATTACATAATTTTTTAACTATAATAACGATTTCACGTTGAAAGGGTGTTTTATCCATGAAAATCACACCTACGATACGGACAGAATTAGACAAATATCTAAAACAACAAGACTTAAGCATGACCGAGTTTGCGCATATTGCAGGCATTAATAGGGGGCTAGTAAGTGGCATTGTAACTGGTAATAGTCCTATATCTGTTAACCAGCTTGACCGAATCACTGAGGCTATGGGTTTACCAGAAGGCTACTTTTACGATTTATTTATAGAAAACTACATCATCGACATCCCCCCGAATATGAGGCGGATTGGGCGGTTGCTATATCGTTGTGCAGAGCTGGACAAGCTGGATGCGATCCGTCGAATCGTTGGACAAATCATGGACAATCTACTCTATTCACCTAAACTATTTGACATTGCGGAAGCGCTATTTGCACAGGGACGACATGCTGCTGCGTTGCTGCTCTATGAGAATGTAGCAGAAGTGGAGAAGTACCAACATTCTGAACGTTTGGCAATCTGCCATTATCGTATATTCACAATTCAGGTTGGAGACGATCAACGCCAAAATCTCAATGCAGCTACAAAATTTGAGGATTTTGTCGAACGTCTGGACGAAATAGATCAGCTCGATGCGTTGAAAGATTTGGCTAATGTGTATCGTTCTTTGAATCAATGGGACAAGCTCGATACAACAGCTAGAAAAATGAGAGATAAAGCGGAAATTCAATATTCATTGAGACATCAGCAGAAGAAGCGAGAGTATGACGAGTCTAAAAAGAAGCTAAGTCGTCCCTTGTTTGTGTACATCACCTATGCCGATTTGTTGTGTGCAGGTGTTTGTGAAGCCCAAGGCGATTATGAGCAGGCATTACAATATACATATGCCTACGCTAATTTAGATTGGGTCAAAGAGACGGATGAAGATGCACTATATTGGATAAAACTGTATAAAGATTGGGCGCAATGCAATACTTACGTTAATAAACTTCTGTCTGGTGATATTAGTGTGCTTCAAGATTATGTTGAATATATAGCAGCAACATCAGATTCTAATGAACAAGAGAAAATCTCCAAATTGTTGAATGTTATAATTGCTGCAAACCGATTTGAATTGGAAGTGGATGATATACTTCAACGGTTTGAAACGGAGATTAATTCGTTTTCTAAACAACCTCTATCCGATGATATGTATAACCAACAGGTGATACCGGACTATATTGCGTGGTTTGGTTACGAGTTAGCTTATTATTATTTACATCGAGGTTCTTACATTGATGGTTTTAATCACTTGTTATGTACAATGGTAAAAGCGCATACACTAAACAATAAGGATTATTTTATAAATTATACAGGGCTTTTTGCACATTTCCAAGCATATGCGCTTCCTGAGACCAGAGAAGAGTATTTCAAACTATTAGAAAAGGTGTGGATTAACAATGTTAAAAAAAATGGTACTGCTGATCATCGCGGCTAGTTTTTTGTTTATTGTTACTGTACCTGTTCACTCGCATGATATACGACCTCAAGTACAGGTTGGAGGTTCTTAAACGTGTAACAAATTGAATTAAAAAGTTGTTCAAAAATGCACCCCCAAAACAGTTATTGGAGAAGAACCAACAGGTTTAGCCAATAAAGTTTTGGGGGTGCATTTTATTATATATGAGTAACCAACATACAGTTGGAAGTGCTGAGTAAAATAATTTTAGTCAGCACTAAGTTAAACTTAGGACACCGCATCCAACTTTGGGGTGTCACCTAATGTCGCCAAGTGACACGATTGTTTGGGATATCCCAATACGGGAATTCTGAAAACTAAATAACGAATTGTTAGTGAACCTTTTCAGTTATCGTGAAACGCGATATCCGAACTGACAGCGATTTACCTGTGAATTTTCTAAGCTTAACTTAGCCCCCTTTGTTGTCTCGGCTAAATTGCCGATACCCCTTCAGCTTCCATCTAAGCCATGCAGGGAGAACGAAATTTCGTTCCCCTATAAATCTCACCAAAGTTTAAGTATGCTTTTCAAATAATGAGAAAACCCTCTACTCGTACACCTTCAGAAACGTATCCAATACATTCGCCACCTCAACGTCTACCATACAGTTTAAGCCGCCATATTGAATAAGCAATACATAAGCATCAGAATTGAATTGAGAGTAAGCTGGCCTGTATTCAGCGCTTGTGAATGTCACTCCAGTATCTATGTTAAAGGATGATTTTCTCTAAATACCTGTCTTATATATGGAGGGCTATACTTATACTTTTCATATATCTGATTTAGTGTCATACCTTGAATGTAATGTAGATCATACAGTATAGGATAATCATTGGCTCTTTTGATTTTTGATCTTTCTTTATGACTCATCAGTTTTATACCTTTGGCTTTAAAAAGTAATTTTATATTCCACCAATCAATACCGAGTTTAGCCCCTATTTGTTCAAAACTTAATAGATCAACCTGATATAGCTTTAATAGTTCATCGAATTTGCTTTCGTATTCTTCCCATTTATTCTTTCTGTTTTCACCTCCCCATCTTGGTTTAACTAAATCTATTGAATCAAATACATAGATTACTAGACTTTCGTCTTTACTAAGGTATCAATAGCTTCCTTTCCAAAATCCTTTTCCCCTCCCCGCGCCAAACTGTATGCCTCATCAATAAACAGCACTCCACCCAGAGACTTCTTGACCAGATCCCGCGTTTTTTGCGCTGTATGCCCAATATACTCGCCTACCAAATCAGCCCTTTCCACCTCAATCAGATGGCCTTTGCTCAGTACTCCCATTTTTTGCAGCATTTTAGCGATAATGCGGGCTACCGTTGTTTTCCCCGTACCCGGGTTCCCTTTGAAAATCATGTGGTATACGTGCGCATTACTCAACAGTCCCGCATCAGTACGCATATGGGCAATTTGCAAAAATGCATATACTTCAAATACCAGTTCTTTGATGTTATCCAGACCGACGAGATGATCGAGTTCCTTCTGAATTTCCTGATAGAGACTAAGATACTGCGGTAACGCCTGCGACTTGGTCGAAGTTGCTGCATCCGTCTCGTCAACATTTACCGAAGCTATCGGCTCCGGGCTACGCAGCACGACATTGATTTGCCTGGAAGGTCTCTCCTCCGTCCGCTTGCCCGCGGCGATTCCCCGTCCATTCATGCATCCATCACCTCAACATTTCTTCAGGCACAGCTTACCCTACTAATGTATTCGGCCCGGCATGTCCTTATTAGCACAAAAGCAACGAAAGCTCACGCAGAAGCATTTTGTATATGAAGATGAGACTTTTATGGAAAAACGATGTACGTTTCAGGACATCCAGGTTTGGGCACGAAGCCACCACCGTTGCAGCGTCCATTTGGTGTAAGCCAGCACCTCTCTTGACTGGTGAAGCGGCATATTCAGTACTTTGGATTCCGCCAGAGCCATCTGGGGATGATCTAAATTCAAAAATCGGGCAATCTCCAGCGCCCGTGGACCATGATAGCTATGTGTAATAATCACGGTTGAGGTCCAACCATACTTCTTCATGATACGCTGGCTATATAACAGGTTTTCGTAGGTGCTAGTTGCATGATTTTCCAACACAATATGCTGCGCTGGAACACCTCTGTCGACCAAATAGCGTTGCATCCCCTCAGCTTCCGTATAGGGGTAAGTTGGTTTGTCCAATCCCCCGCTTACAATCAGACGCTTCACTGTCCCGTTGCGGTATAGCTGCAAGGCTTCGTTCAACCTCTCCTTCAGCCCAGGACTTGGCTCTGCTCCCCACATGGACGCCCCAAGTACAATACCTACCTGTGCCTGCTGAAGCGGAGTGGTAGAGGCTGCGTTATTCATATTCCAAAATTGAATACCCACCCATACCAAACCGATTATAAAGATGACCAGCAGACAAATCATAAGACGTTTGGCTACTGTAAACTTTTTCTTTGGGTGGCTCAGCCTGCTTTTTAATTCAGATTCTTTTCGCCCAGTGCTTCTCATCCACTGCAAAACCTTCACCGATCCCTCTTAAAATCACCATTGTGAAACCATTCTTCCCGGTGTTTCAGCGACATTTTAAAATAGGGGAATGTATGGGCATCTATTCGTCGTAAAACGTCAGCCGCCGTACGATTAGCCAATTCTGCCTCCTGTGCCGAGATATGCCCGCGCTGTAACGCATCCTCCAGCTCATCCTCGTCCACCAAAAAGATTTCGCCATTTTTAAGTACCACCACATCCAGATACAAATCGTCAAACCAGGGAACTCCCTGATCGGTCACACCCTGATTACGGCAGGTATCAATATACCATTCCACAATCTGCTCCCGATTGTCGAACATAGCAGTCACAACATAATGCTCACCCTTCGGATAATATTGCAACCAGGAATAACCTTTATCCGCTATGCAAAACGTATGACCGCCGTAGCTTTTCCATAACGGCTCCTTGAGACTCAAAATGGTATACAAGGTCACATAGCCTGTAAACACGTCACTTTCCACATACCGGCAAGCAAACTTGCGGTTCGTTATTCTGCGCCAGTTGGCCCGGTCTCCGAATTTGCGCTTCATAAATGATGTTCCTCTCCAACATTGGTAAAACCAGCTTACCATATTTAAACTGTACACTCAAAAATAACACTCTTCATCACAGCAAAAAAGGTATTCTCAGACCATGAAATGGTCCGAAAATACCTTTGGTTTGAGACAAATTCAACTTCCATGCAACATATGCCTTCTAATTTCGATTGCGATGTCCACGATTGGAGTTCGGCTGACCGTTGGAATTGGTTTCCTGACTTCCATCCGTTGTGGTTCCTGTGGTAGGTGAATCCGTGTTATCCGGATTCACCGTTGTATCACTATTGAAGGTACCTGCATCCGGTGTTGTTGTCTGGCCATTCCCCTGACTCGGGTCACTTCCGGTGCCAGAGCTGCCAGTATTATTGCCTGTACTGCTAGTGTCTCCAGGAGTCGTCGGAACCTGTCCCGGGGTGGTGCCATTATCGGTACCTCCAGGGAATGTATTCCCCTGATCGGTGCCGTTCTGACCATCTGTAGTCCCGCTGTTATCCGGTAATGTTCCATTCTGATTCGGATCGGTTCCCTGCTGAGGATCTACCGGAGTGGTCTCTGCCGGAATTTCCACTCGGATTGTATTCGATGGACCAGATTCCTTACCATCCGCTCCATAAGCCGTTACATAATATTCATACGTGGCTCCGGCTAATGGAGACGTATCTTCACCACTCGTGCCTTTCATCGCCTCCATAATCGCCGTAAAGCCCCCTTCGGAAGCCTCTTTGCGATACACACGGTATTGCACATTATCTCCCGCTGCCGCAGTCCAGGACAGCGATACAATTTGGGTGTCCTGACTATAAGACCCGCTCAGCCCGCTTGGAGCGGTAGCCTGAACCGGCTCAGCTGGCTTCTTCTCAACCGGTGGTTCATATCCCTTCGGCTGGCTGAATTGCGTAACCGGGTGCCCCTTGAGGGCTTCACTCATGACCCTTCCGAAAAAGGCTGCCGACTGCCCACTGTAGTTTCTCAGCATATGTTTGCTGTCCGGCTTGTCATAGCCCATCCATACCGCTCCAGTATATTCCGGCGTATAACCGACAAACCAGATATCACGGTTGCCACTGTTACCGCTGATTCCACTCTGGGTTGTACCCGTTTTACCGGCTACAGGCCAATCAATACGGGCTTTACGACCAGTACCGCTATTGACGACATTTTGCATCATCTGCGTCATTTCATAAGCTGTTTTCTCGCTCATTACGGTTTTAAATTCTTCTTTGTGAGTGTAAACCGTTTTGTCGTCACTATCATTAATTTGCTTGATGGAATAAGCCTTTTGGAACTGTCCGTTATTGGCAAAGGAGCTATACGCCTGCGCCATTTCAAGTGTATTCGTTCCTTTGCTTAATCCACCCAAAGCGATAGCGAGCGAGTGATCATTTTTATCCATCGGAATTCCTACGCTCTCCGCGAATTGAACTCCTTTTTCCACACCAATTTGGTTCAGCAGCCATACTGGCGGGATATTTTCAGACTTGGTAATCGCATCAGTCATACTGATGGTCGAAGAGTAACCGTGCAAGTTTTTCGGGCTGTACCCGTTAAAACTCTGTCGCTCATTACTCAAAGGTGTATCCATTGTAAATTTGCCAGATTCGAGAGCCGGCGCATACGCCGCAATAGGTTTAAAGGCCGAACCTGGCTGTCTACGGCTTTGTGTTGCGCGGTTAAAGGTTCCCTTTTTGTAATCCCGTCCGGGTGCCATCGCGGCAATTCCGCCCGTCTGGTTGTTAATGATGACCATGGAACCCTGAACAGGCTGATCGTCCGGACTTTTTTCGAACATATTATCATCCGCCATCGCCTGATCCAGCGCATTTTGGGCTTGAGCATCCATCGTCGTATGAATTTTATATCCGCCAACGATCAGATCGTTTCCGCTGACTCCCGGCAAAGCATCCTCCGCCTCATTCATCACATATTCCATAAAATTTTGATACTGTTGAACTTTTTCCGGCTGCTTGTAATCATAATCTACAGCCTTGGCCTCTTCCATTTCCTGCTTGCCAATCATTCCCTGCTCAAACATCAGCTGGAGAACCACAGCACGTCGTTCCTTTGAGTTTTCCGGATTACTGATTGGATTATATTTGGAAGGCCCTTTTGGAATAGCTGCCAATGTAGCGATCTGCCACAGTTTCAACTCATTTAAATCTGACACCCCAAAGTAGCCTTCCGACGCCGCTTTGATACCGGAATACGAACGTCCAAACCAAATACGGTTCAGATAGAGCGTAATAATTTGATCTTTATTCAAATTCCGCTCCAGCGCCATCGCAATGGATACTTCGGTCGCTTTACGGAAAAAGGTCTTGTCACGCGTCAAAAACAGGTTTTTGGCCAACTGCTGGGTCAGCGTACTGCCGCCCTCTACTGCCGAACGGGCTACGATATCCTTAACAGCCGCCCGGCCAATGGACCAAATATCGACACCCTGATGCTCATAAAACCGTTTATCCTCAGTTGCCACAAAGGCCTTTTTCAGCAAGTCTGGTATTTCTTCACTTGTGACAGGATCGCTTTTTTGCACGGATAGCTCGCCCATAAGCACGCCGTTACGATCGTAAACCTTCGATGTCTCATTCACTGTAATTTTGTCTTGATTGGCCTTATAGATTTTTTCGCCATTTACCATGACAAACAAATATCCACCAAGCGCGCAAAATATGGCTAACGCCGCCGTAATAAACAGCGTCCATCCAATTCGTTTACCTGTAATTTTCTTTTTCTTCCCCTTCGGCTTCTCATTAGGTGTGTTTCTATTGCGATTGCCGGATCTGGACAATGAATCGTTTGGCATTCCCCTGACTCCCTTTCGCGAATAATCATTGTTGCAGAACGTATACAGCTTGCTGTCGGCAGCATGAAAGCAAACGGAATGAAAAGAACAACCCTGTTCAGGTTGCTCCCGGTCACATTCCTATACGGTTAGACGAGACGGACGCTTGAAAAGTTTCATCAACCCGGGCGACCGTCAGGCCGTAATCAGTTATCGCTGGCGTTATCCTGTTGCTGTACAAGCGACACATTGCGTTGCGGTGTAAAGGTGGAAATAGCATGCTTGTAGATCAGCTGTTGCTTTCCATCCGAGTCAATAACAATTGTGAAGTTGTCAAATGCTTTAATGGTTCCCCGCACCTGAAATCCATTGATCAGGTATACCGTTACCGGTATAGAATCCTTGCGCAATTGATTCAGAAACGTATCTTGGATATTAATGGACTTGTTCATTTTAGCCGTACCCCCAATAATCATTTGGATTGTTTTGAAGTATATTCAAGGTCTGTCCGGAACTTTCCTGCTATAATTTCGTGTATTCGGGCTGCATGAGCAGAAAAATTTCCGAAATCGGTGACATCTACCCACTGGATATCCTTCATATGGCGAAACCACGAGAGCTGCCGCTTCGCAAAATGACGTGTATCCCGTTTCAGCCAAGTCACCGCCTCTTCCAAAGACACCTCTCCTCGCAGGTAGGAGGATATCTCTTTATAGCCTAGACCTTGCATGGAGATGGCATCGCTTCGCACTCCCCGTTCCATTAAGGAGGTTACCTCAGCAACAAGCCCTTGATCGAGCATCCCGTCAATTCGGTCTTCAATACGTTTATATAGCATTTGCCTATCCATTGTCAAACCTACGATGCAAAGCTGATAAGGAGATTCCTTTTTTTGATTGGCCAATTGCGAGCTAAGAGTCGTTCCGCTAACATGATAAATTTCCAATGCTCGAACGACTCGGCGACGATCATTGGGATGCAGCCGACGTGCACTTTCGGGATCAACCGCCTGTAGTCGCGCATGAAGAGCCTCGGCTCCAAATTGCTCGGCATAATCAAGCTGTTCCTGACGAAAAGCTTCGTCAGCACCCACCTCGGAAAACTGATATTCATAGCAGACAGACTCCACATACAAACCAGTCCCGCCTACGATAAAAGGCAGTTTTCCTCTGGCATGAATATCCGGTATAAGGCGACGGCAATCTTCCTGAAATGCAGCTACCGAATATGGGTATTCCGGCTCATGAATATCAATCAATTGGTGCTTGATTCCTTCCATTTCCTGTTCAGAAATTTTGGCAGTTCCAATATCCATATGACGATACACCTGCATGGAATCTCCGGAAATAATTTCCCCGTCAAATTGTCGTGCCATTTCGATGCTTAATTTCGTCTTACCGACCGCTGTCGGACCGACAAGAACAAGTAGTTTAGGCTTAGATGCCGCTGTCAATATCAATCACTCCGTACACTGTTTTCGTTGTACCACGTTGCTCCACACGGAAGCCGAGGCGGGTAAATTCCCCGCTGCCCCGTTTTTCCTTCAATACAATTGTTTTCCTTGCAATCCGTTTTGCCTGAACAATACTTTCCTCATCCAGCGCATCGGGGTTAGCCAACCCTCTCAATGGACCGATGGCACTAGAATCGAGCAACGGATCACGGAACATCGGGTCAAAATAGATAATATCCACACTACGATCCGGCAAGCTCCGCAAATAGTGCAAATGATGACCAAAACGCACATCAATGTCGGAAAACGCCTCATCTACCGCAGCGTTGCCGGAACGATAATGCCTCATTCCATCCTTGATTAAAGCATAGACAGGAAAAGAACTTTCCACAGCAGTTACTTGTCCAGAACTTCCCGTTCCAATTGAAAACAGGAGGGAATCCGTTCCGAGTCCTGCGGTGCAATCCAGCACGGTGTCCCCCGGAACGAGCCGAGCGGCGGTCAGCATCGGATCAGGCTCGCCCTTCAACACTCGCTTGGCGCGGATGAAGCCCATGCTTGGGTGAAAAGTCATCGGTGGTTGTTCCGGACTAATCAGCCTCACCCCACCCTGCACTAGCACTAGCGCCTGACGAACTCTATGAGCAGCAGTCAGTCTTGCTACCGATATACCACGACGGGGGGCATACAGCACCCCCAGCTCGGCTGCAAGCATTCCCGCCCGCTGCACGACCTCAGCCGAGGGAGAATCTCCCGTCGTCACCAGTAAATCGGCTTGTTCCTTCCGAAGCCTTGCCTGCCTTTCTTCTTCACGGTTTTCCTGATCCTGCAACATATATAAACTCCCTTACATTACTCTTTTGAACAGCTTCTCCAAATCATATGTGGAAAAGGATACAACGATAGGCCGCCCATGCGGGCAGGTGTACGGCTGTCTGCACGCCGCCAAACGCTCCAGCAATACGACAGCCTGTCGGTCGGCCAGCTTCTGGTTCGCTTTAATCGAAGCACGACAGGAGCACATGATCGAGGCTGCCTCCCGTAGCTTAGCAAGATCAATTGCTTTTTCATCCAGTACCCATCCTGCCATTTCCTCAATAACATCCGCTTCTTCCCCTTGAGGAAGCCAGTAAGGATAAGAGCTAACGCGGAAGGTTTGACCGCCAAAATGCTCCAAATACACTCCCGCCTGCTCAAACCAATGCAGCCTTGTTTTCAGCTTTTCCGTCTCTGAGGGCGTAAATTCTAATGTAATCGGCAGCAGTAGTTCCTGCGATACGGCCTCGGGATTGCCAAATTTTTCATAATAAAATTCGTAGTTAACCCGTTCATGCGCAGCATGCTGGTCAATTAAATACAGCCCCTGATCGTTCTGCGCAATCAGATAGGTTCCATGGTGCTGACCGATCAAATTTAGCTCAGGAAAAGCGGGCAGCTCGGGAGCCTCACCCGATACCACCGCCAACTGCTCTGCAGTCAGTCGTGACTGACGTGGCTTCTGATCCGTGAAATAGCGGGAATCCACAGCGTTTCCTGCATCCGGTGAAGCAGAAGGCCGATAAGCCACAGAAGCAGCCGCTTCCTGTACTCCGCCGCTGTATATGGAAGATGAGCCCGATACGGCTCTATTCCCATCGTTTCCATCCACAAAATCTGCATCCAGTTCCTCGTCACTGGCACGTTGCCCAGGAGGCGGGTTCACCCGACCAAAGCCAGGGAGCCTCTCCCTATCTTGACGTTGCTCACGATCCGTGCCAAGTCTGCGGTTCTCTTCATTCCCGTCCAAGCAAATAGATTGGCGCGGGTCACGGTCCTCCGAGAAAGGTCCGGTAAGCGGCTGTGCCTCCCCTCGGCTCTCGCCAGCAGAAGAATTTCCTTCCATACCGCTTCCCTTCGAGAAATGAAACTGCTCCTGCACGAACGAGCCGCTATCCTTGCCGCCGATTTCGCGCTTGACTGCCTTCGGAATCAGCACCTGCTGTCCTAGAACAGCTTTTACCGAATCCTCAACCAATTGAAACAGCTCGGCTTCTTTGCTGAAACGCACCTCCAGCTTGGCGGGATGAACGTTAACATCCACTAGTGAAGGGTGCATTTCCAGCTGGACCACAGCCAGTGGAAAACGATTGATCGGCAGCAAGGTATGATACGCCTTAAGCAGTGCCTGATTCAGCCCGTAGCTACGTACAAAACGTCCGTTCACCACCGTCGAGATGGCATTCCGATTCGATCTGGTCCACTCCGGGCGGCTGACATAGCCGCTAATACGGTAATCCAGACTCTCTCCTTCCAGCAGCAGCATGGATTTCGCTGCCGAGGTTCCATAAACAGCCGCAATCACTTGAAGCAAATCACCATTACCCAGCGTTTGAAGCAGTGTATTCCCGTTATGCCGCAATGTGAAGGCAACTTCGGGGTGTGAAAGCGCCATTCGGTAAAGTACATCCGAAATGTGCCCCAGCTCCGTCTGGATCGTTTTCATATATTTTAGCCTTGCAGGCGTGTTATAAAACAGCTCTCGGACGGTAAAATCCGTTCCTTGCCGGGCGGCTGCATCCTCATGTAGCACCAGCTTGCCGCCCTCAATAACCAATTTGCGGGCACGTCCATCATCTCCGGCTGCTGTCAGCAACTCCACTTTTGATACAGCCGCAATACTCGGGAGCGCTTCTCCCCGGAAGCCCAGGCTCGTGATCTGGAACAGATCGCGTCCATGTCCGATTTTGCTGGTCGCATGCCGATAGAACGCCGTTTCCACATCTTCAGGCTCAATGCCACTGCCATTATCCGTCACCCGGATACTTTGCAGCCCACCTTCTTCAACCCATACATCTACGCGCGTACCGCCCGCATCAATCGCATTTTCCACCAGCTCCTTCACGACGGAGGCTGGACGTTCCACAACCTCACCGGCAGCAATCTGGTTGGCAATATGCTCATCCAGTACCCGAATTTTAGACATCCTTTTAACCTCCCCCTGACTTCAAAGTGTGATGAAAAACTAGAAGTATAATATTGTTACCTACAGGCCGTTAGCCTTGTTTTTCAGTTCATTTAACAACTGCATCGCCTGCAAAGGTGTCATGTTCATGACATCGGCATTTTTCACCTTGCTCAAAATCTGGCGTACAATCGGATTAACCTCGGCCGTCTCCGGCTGCGGCTTGGCAGGAGCAAGCTCTTGCTCTCCGAAAATAGACAGCTGTACGACTCCGGTAGCCGTATGGTCCAGCACACCGTAGTCTTCCACAGCCTGCTGAGTGTTTTCTTTTACAACGGTGGCTTGCTGTGACACAAGTGGAGCCTGCAACGCAGCTTCTCTTACAACGTTTTCCCTCGCTACTGCAACAACCTCGGTGCCTGCCGTCACTTGGGCAGCCGCGTGCTCAAAGCCGTGTAACAGCCCGTTCGCGCGTTCAATGATATTATCCGGCAAACCCGCAAGACGGGCACAATAGATACCGTAACTGCTGCTGGCCGCGCCCGGTATGAGCTTACGCAAGAAATTCACCTTGTCGCCGCTTTCCTGTACCGCCATGGAGTAGTTCCGCAGCGAGGACAGACTTTGCTCCAAATGAGCCAGCTCATGAAAATGCGTAGACACCAGCGCCTTACAGCCGATCGTGTCATGGACAAATTCAATCACAGCTTGAGCAATCGCCATCCCCTCACTGGTGGATGTACCGCGTCCCAACTCGTCAATAATGATCAGGCTTCGCGGAGTCGCCTTGTCTGTCATGACCTGAATATCAGCCATTTCCACCATGAACGTACTCTGTCCACCGATCAGATCATCCGCCGCACCGATGCGTGTGAAAATGCGATCCAGCATCGGCACTTTGGCATGTGCAGCCGGAACGAAGCAGCCGATCTGCGCCATGATTGCGATCAGCGCGACCTGACGCATATACGTGCTTTTCCCGGCCATATTCGGACCGGTGATCAGCAAAATATGCGCATCTGCTTCCTCCAGCGCGGTGCCATTGGCGATAAAGCTGCCATCCTTCATCACAGCTTCCACAACGGGATGCCGCCCCTGTTCCACCACGAAATCATATCCCGTTGTCAGCTCAGGCTTCACGAAGCCGCGCTCTGCGCTGACCGATGCCAGCGACTGGTACACGTCAATTTCAGCCACCCGCTCTGCCAGCTTTTGCAGACGTGGAATTTCAGTATTTAGTTTACTGCGAAGCTCGGAGAAGAGAGAGTATTCCAGATCTACCATCTTATCCTCGGCTTCCAAAATCAGAGATTCCTTTTCCTTCAGCTCCGGTGTAATATATCGTTCCGCATTAGCCAGCGTTTGCTTGCGTTCATAACGTCCTTCCGGCAATGAAGCCAGATTGGATTTGGTTACCTCGATATAATAGCCAAATACTTTGTTGTATCCAATTTTGAGCGACCGGATGCCAGTCGCTACACGTTCCTTCGCCTCCAGCTCGGCGATCCAGCGCTTGCCGTTCACACTCGCCTCCCGCAGCTCGTCCAGACGCTGATGGTAGCCTTCCTTAATGAGACCCCCGTCCCTTATGGAAATAGGCGGCTCGTCCGCTACGGCTTCCTCAATCAACGCGCACAAGTCTGTACAGCTATCCAGCGTTTGGGCAATTCGGCGCAGTGTCTCCGATTCCGATCCTGCACACAGCTCACGCAAAGCCGGAATCCGGGTCAATGACAGCTTGAGCGCAATCAAGTCGCGTGCATTGGCGCTGCCAAAGGCAATTCTCCCAACCAAACGCTCCAGATCGTAAATTTCTTTAAGCTGTGCACGCACATCCTCACGAAAAATAAACTGGTGGTACAGCTTGTCCACCGCCTCCAGCCGTTCCTCGATCAGATTGCTGCTAAGCAGCGGCTTGTCGATCCAGCGTCGCAGCAACCGCGCTCCCATCGACGTCTCCGTCCGATCCAGCAACCACAGCAACGATCCCTTCTTGGAGCGCTCACGAACCGTCTCCACCAGTTCCAGATTGCGGCGGGTAAATGGATCAAGAATCATAAAATGGTTCGGTTCATAAACAGAAATCTGGGTCAACTGGCCTAACGATCTTTTTTGCGTTTCATTCAAATAAGCAATCAGACGCGATACACACTGCCTGCGTTCCTCGTTGAGCCTTGCCCACGTTGCTTCACCAAATTGACCACGCACAAGATCATCCTTAGACTTGTCCCAGGCTGTGTATACAACACGACGCCCAACGGGTGACATTCGGGAGGTTACGAAATCGAGCAGATGACCATCCCCCAGCATTTCTGACGGCTCATAAATATTAATTTCATCCAATAGCCATTCTTTCGAATCCGGTACAGAGGTCACATACAGCTCACCTGTTGACAGATCGCAGGCCGCCAATGCCAGCATCCCGTCCGTCTCGGTGACACATACCATGTAGTTGTTGGATTTGTCACCCAGCACCTTGCCTTCCATCACCGTACCCGGAGTGACGACACGGACAATATCTCGCCGTACCATCCCCTTCGTAGCCGAGGCTTCCTCCATCTGTTCGCAGATGGCAACCTTATAGCCCTTTTCAATAAGGCGCTGTATGTAATTTTCGGCCGAATGATAAGGCACGCCGCACATCGGAATTTTTTCCGTGCCGCCACCCTCGCGTCCGGTAAGTGTAATCTCCAGCTCCTTGGATGCAAGAATCGCATCATCAAAAAACATCTCGTAAAAATCCCCCAGGCGGAAAAACAAAAACGCATCCTGCGCCTGGTCTTTTATGGATAAATATTGTTCAATCATCGGTGTATATTTGGCCATACCGTTTACTAACCCCCACACATTGTTCCGTTTAAACTTACATCACATTTCATTATAGCAAAAATGACAGTCGATAACATGAAAGCATCGCAGACAACGCCACAGATTTTACGAAAGCTTCCAAAACGGACGCAAATCCCGCGATTCATCCCATTGTTTCCCCTGACGCAGGCTGTCCAGCAAAGGCCCTATATAAGCTTTATAATGCGGATATACATCCAGTGAAACGATATCCAAAATAAGAGGCTCCATATACTCTCCCAGTACGATCCGATTTCCTTCATAAAAAGCTCTATGGGCCTCTTCCTCATCTAGCGGTCTACGCTGCAAGCGCGGATATTGAGACGCGATAAGAAATGCAATTCCAATCACGCCTTTCGCAAGCTGAGGCGAAACGAGAAAGCTAGGTAGCGTACGATATTCAAAACCTCCGTAGGGTTGACGGCGAAAATCGCCCAAATTTCCGTAATGCGGTCTGCGCCGAGCTGCGCGTTTATCTTCTAACAACGCCAAAGGCAGCGCTAAATAATTGTCCAGCGCACGCAGCAGTGACCCGTTCAATGGAATTCCGCTAAAATGCAGATGCCCGCCCAGCGGAAAACCCAACTGTGGCATCCCGCCCGCTTGCCAAATTAGCGTACGGTCGGCAATGCTCCGGGCTGCCGCCGCAAAGGCATGGCGTAAATGTGTCAGCAAAAGGGCCGGATCGCCACTTGGCGCGGGTCGAAGCTCAGCGACCGGGTACAACGCCCGCCCCCGGCGCGTAACCGCATCGCATCCTGCCACGCCGAGGCGGCCCAAATATCGTGAAGCCGGTACGACCCGTCCTTCCGGCATGCGGACCAGCACAAATTCAGGGTCCATCCCGATTAGCAGCTGTTTATCCCCTTGTGCCGCTGGAAGGCCTTGTTCTTCGCGAGCTGCGGCTTCATATAGCGCATCTAAGCGTCTATCATTTAGCCATGGCTGCGCCACGACTTCACGTACCTGACAACTTCGCTCGCCTAGCAGTGTCAGCGCCACCTCGCCGCTGTCGAGGCCGAGTGTGTACAAAGTACGTACAGCCAGTCGCTCCATTCGGACGGACAGCTGAGAGCTGCTATCTAACGCAGACGGATCATAAGCGCGGACTTTGGAGTGTCCTTCAATCGTGCGTCTTCGAATTTCTAGCATTCGTAGCTGATGGATTTGCACCACATAGCCTACCGCAAAATCTGCTGCGTTGTCGTCAATCCAGCGAACCGATATGCCGGAGCGCTCCAGCCTGCGCTGCTTTTCATCATCCGACATTTGTCTGAAGCGTCTGAGCGCCTGTCCCGCCTGCTGCATCATCTTCCCCCTCCCTACCAGATTACGGACGATTGGACGATTTCCCTTCCCTACAACAACAAAAAGGAGGGCCTTTGCCCCCTGCGCAGTCTCAGCCGGCGCAAAAGAGTAAAGCGGCCCTCTTTTTGGTTACTTCCGTCAGAGCTCGTCGTCAATGAGGTCGGGGTCGAGCTCCTCATAGTCCCCTTCTTCCGCTCCAAAATCATAGTCCTTGTCAAAATCGTCACTGCTGCCATTCGGGAATACTTCTACAACAATCTTCGTTTCTGCCACCAGCTCCACCGCAAATTCCCGCTCGACCCGGATAATTACGCTGCCGCCCCCTGAAGACACACTGGCCTCAACGCAGCTTGGCTCCTGTGTCGCCTCGGCGGATACTTCCACTGTAGACGCCCGGTGTTTCGGATCAAGATACGAGAGCGGCACATTTTCCACGTACGACACCGTTTCCTTAGCCACATCGGTCTGCGAGTTTTTATCGTATGAGTACCAGATATTGATATCATACGTCCCCACGACCTCAATGCCTTCTCCAGCCGCCATAGCCTCATACTGGTGGTTAATAATCCACGCCCCCAAAATACTGGTCGGATTATTAGACGGAGTTACGGTATGGGTTACGGTAGAGAATTTGCGACCTTTACCGCAGATCGCTTTTGTAATAATCTCTCTACGATTTTTATGACTCAATGCCATTCTTGAACCTCCTCCATACAATCAATCATTCCATACATATGTATGCAGGAAGTAGGCGAATGTTGAGTGAATAGGCGAAAAGGAAAAAATATTATTTGTATAAGCTTATGCCCTAATGGCTTGAACTCATGCACGCCAATGTGTTACATGCTGCTCGACAATCCGTAAAAATTCGCTGAGTGCCGGGGATTTCCACTTTTTCGTGTGATAGACGACCTGGGTAGCCACCTGCTGTTCGCTGTCATCCCAGCTTAAACGCGCCATCTTCCCTTCACGCAGCTCATTTTGCACCGTAACCAGCGGAAGCAGCGCAACGCCCAATCCGGCCATGACACATTGCTTGATCGCTTCAATACTCCAAAACTCCAGACTCGGGTCTGCAAAAATACCGTGTCTGTTCAAATACTGCTCAAAAAGGATACGGTAGGTGCAGCCCGCCTCCGTGTGCAAAATGGTTTCGTCCTTCAAATCCACTGGCTCCACTTTATTATAGGAAGCCAGTGGATGGCCCAGTGGTGCGACCAATGCCATCGGCTCGTGAATGAGCGTAGTAACATGCAGTTCTCTATCCTCCGTCTCCGGCTGAAGCAAAAAAGCCAAATCCAGCTCACCTGAGCGGGTCATATCGCGCAATTCCCAGCATTCACCGGGTTTAAGCACGATTTTCACCTTTGGATAACGCTCTCTGTACTCACGGATCAGGCTCGGCAGGCGGAAAGCCGCCAGCGACTCTGGCGCTCCGATTTTGAGCGTGCCCGTCAGCGCCGTTTCTGAACGTAGCGCATCCTTGGCAAGGGCATGCATCTTGGAAATCTCCTGCGCATAGGGCAGCAGGCGTCGTCCGGCATCTGTGAGCATGATTTTCTTACCTATGCGGTCAAAAAGAGGTGTGCCCAGCTCTGTCTCCAGCGTCTGAATTTGAGCAGTTATACTCGATTGTGCATAGTCCAGTATACGCGCCGCCCGGGTAAAACTGCCTGCCTCAACCACATTTAAAAACGTAAATAAATGCCGTGATTCCATAAGTTGCTCCTTCAATCGTTTTTTTCGATGGTATCCATCGTTATATTCCGTTTTTCCGATAGATTGATTATCTGATAAGCTGAAGGAAATGACAAGAGAAAGAAGGCTTACCTGCATGACAAATGAACATAAACTACAATCCACCATTGGTCTTCCACAGGCCATTGCGCTATATATCGGGGCGGTGCTGGGTTCGGGGATATTGATTGTGCCCGGTCTTGCCGCCGAAATGGCGGGTCCGGCATCACTACTGGCGTGGGGCTTTATGACCCTGCTCATCTTGCCGATGGCCCTGTCTATGGGACTGTTATCCGCCAAATTCCCGAACGCTGGAGGGGTATCGCATTTTGTTACGCTGGCTTTTTCACCGCGTGCAGGCTCTTATATCGGGTGGTTTTTTCTGATGTCAGTTCCGATTGGAGCACCTGTTGCCGCGCTCACCGGGGCTGGCTATATGACCGCCGCCATGGGCTGGGGAGAGGGAAGCCGCATAGGATTGGCCGCTGCCATGCTGGCGGTTGGACTGATCATTAACTGGGTCGGCATGAAGGTTGCGGGACGTATTCAGATCGCCGTTGTTATTGCTATTGTTGCTGTCCTTATCTTCGCCATTGCCGCAGCGCTGCCCCAGATGAAAACAGTACACTTCTCACCGTTTGCTCCGCACGGCTGGCTTCCTGTCGGTCAGGCGGCCGCGATTCTGTTCTGGTGCTTCATCGGCTGGGAAGCCGTCTCCCATTTGTCGGAGGAATTCACCAATCCCCAGCGAGCGGCTGTTAAGGGTGTCACCGTTGCAGCCGTCATCGTCGGCCTGCTTTATTTTCTTACTGCACTGGCTACAGTCGGGACACAAAGCTACCTTGCAGGCGGATCGGACGCTTCGCTCGTATGGGTGATTAGCCGGGCCATTGGTCCGTGGGGCGCAGTGATCGCGGGCGTGACAGGCATCTTTATATGTACAGCTACGATTATTGCTTATGTGGGTGCTGCTTCACGTGTCGCGTATGCTTTATCCCGGCAAGGCCATGCCTTCCGCTGGATGGGTCTCTTGTCCCAGCGTTTTCATACGCCAATTGGGGGTATCGCGTTTCTCTTCCTTTGTTTCGTCGTCATTATGTCTCTTTACGGTAGCGGCACTGTTTCACTCACCAACCTGATTCAGTTCCCCAACGCCACCTTTATCCTGACCTATCTGGGCGGGTGTGCTGCGGGTATCAAGCTGCTGAGGGGTAATCGCTGGGGCGTAGCCATCAGTTGGGTGTCGTTCATCTCGACAGCGGTGGTATTTCCTTTTGTCGGCTGGGCCATGCTTTATCCTTGCCTGATCACCATTGCCTTATGGATCGTAGGTCGGATTCGGCACAAACGAACCCTTCCTGCTCCGTCTGTCATCACTGAACAAGAAAAAGCTACTGTCCGCCATTAGACAGTAGCCGTTTAGATTGGGCCTCGACTCTAAGCTTTGACTGGAGTGGGGGCCTTGTCCTTTTTGGCGATTTTCAAATACTGATGTAATTCATGTGTAAGCTGCAACAGTGTCGAACGAATTTCGAACTCCTCCCGGGTTGCGGGAAGCTTCATTTTTTTGAATTCCTCACGCACCTGCTCCAGCAGCTTCTCCGTCTGTCCCGTATAATATCCGGCCAAGACGTCATTGCTGAGCTGATCAAATAGCTCGGCCAAAAGTTTGGCTTGCGGCATATGCTGATACATTTGCGAGATCAACTGCATCATATTTTGAATGGAATCCAGTTGTTCCCTGCGCATATAAAAATACACATTCCAGCCCTCCTGCGGACGAAGCATCTGATTTTCCAATGAACGCCCTGCCTCGGTCACCCCTCTGGCTATGACGCTGTTCGCTTCTATAACTTCCTTGCCATCCCATATGTATACCGGACTGCGTAATGTATTGGCCATATTTCTAAATATAATAGAAAACGTCCGGTCCACCTCCTGCCGGATTTGCTGCATCGTGTTATCGGAACGTGGCATGTAGGCCAAATTGACGACCATCGCGGACCCCAGTCCGATGACCAGCAGACACAGTTGGGTCAGCAGCACCTGCATATCAATCACACCACCGCTGAACACGCGGAAAACCACGACCGAACCCGTGACGATTCCTTCCTTAAAGCCCACCCGTACAATGACCGGAAATGCCGTTAAAATATATAATGCCAGTACCCAATCATGGAATCCGAATACAACAAACAAAACACAAGCAAAAAGAAGCCCCACGACGGACGCAAAAAATCTCGCCGAAATGGTACGGAGGCTTCTCTTGCGCGTGACATCCACCCCCAAAATAGCCAAAAGCCCTGCCGAGGTGGCTCCATGAATGCCAAAACCATCCGCAATGAGTACGGCCATTAATGCGGCAATAGCCGTTTTAATCGTACGAAAGCCCATGAAAAAATTCTGTCCTCTCTGGATGAAATCTGTTTTCGTAAATTTTGAATCATTTTCATGGTACTTTATTTTCACGTTTTACACAAATGTATAGAAGTTTGATTTTTACTGGTGAGGACGATCAGACAGCAACAGACGCTCGACATACACGACCGCCTGATACATCAGTGTCGCTACGACCGCAATGATAAGCAGACTGGACATCACCAGTGTAAAATTAAATACCTGGAAGCCGTAGATGATTAAATAGCCCAATCCGTTTTTAGCCACCAGAAATTCACCGACAATCACGCCAACCCAGGCCATGCCGACATTCACCTTCAGTGTAGAGACGATAGCCGGAAAGGATGCAGGCAGAATCACCTTGCTAAACGTATCGCGCCGCGATCCCCCAAATGTGCGAACCACCTTGATCAGATTCGAATCGACTTCCTGAAAGCTGTTATACACGACTAACGTCGTAATAATGACTGTAATCGAAAGGGTCGTCATTAGAATAGCGGTAAATCCGGCACCGAACATGACGATAAAAATGGGCCCCAGCGCAACCTTGGGCATACTGTTGAAGACGACCATATAGGGGTCCAGTACCTTCGACAAAAACGGTGACCACCAGATCAGCACAGCCAGCAGTGTTCCCAGCAGCGTCCCGAGTAAAAAACCCGCCAACGTCTCTCCAACCGTGACACCGACATGTCCCCACAGCTCGCCGCTGACCACATCCTTACCAATTTGGAAAAATATTTTACTTGGATAGCTAAACAGTAGTACATCAATCCATTTCATCCGACCCGCAATTTCCCACAACACGAATAAAAACACTAAAATAGCTGTCTGTACACCCGTTACCAACCGCCGCTCCGAGCGCCTGCTGCGTTGATACTCCTGATACAGCCCTTGAATCGAGTGTTGTCCAAGCCGATCCGCTTCGCCCTTCATCCTTTGACTCACTCCTTTGCTCCCGAAGCCTCCAGTTCACCCCATATTTCATGAAAAAGCTCATTAAAACCCGGCTGCTCGCGCGCATAAAAAGGCTGAACTTCCCGGATCGAATCCGGAATTTCAAAGGTACGCCGGATGTGGCCCGGATTCCGGCCCAGCACAATAATCCGGTCACTAACCGCAATCGCCTCGGCCAAATCGTGTGTGACCAAAATAGCCGTCTTCTCCCGCTCACGCAAGGTTTCGGCAATCAGGTCTTCCAACTGGAGTTTGGTCTGATAATCCAGCGCGGAGAACGGCTCATCCAGCAGCAGTATCCCTGGATTAGTCGCCAGCGTCCGCACCAGCGCCACACGTTGGCGCATCCCCCCGGATAACTGGGACGGATGCAGATGTTCCTTCCCTCTCAGCCCCATGCCTTCCAGCAGCAGTCGGGTCCGTTCACGCGAAGCCTCATCTATCCGGTTGCCCAGCTCCAGACCCAGCAGCGCATTATCCATGATCGTACGCCACGGAAACAGATAATCCTGCTGCAACATGTAGCCGACCTCTGGACTCGGACCGCTTACGGGTCGGCCTTGCAACAGCACCTGACCCGCCGCCGGGCACAATAGCCCGGCGATCATGGACAGAATTGTCGTTTTGCCGCAACCGCTTGGGCCAACCAGACTGATAAACTCTCCTGTCCCTACCGCAAAGTCGATATTCTCAACCGCCAGCGAGGCCTCCCGGTCTGTTACATACACATGCGTCACTTGCTTCAGCTCCACCACCGGGACCGTTGCATCCGAAATAAGACAACTCCGTTCTTCGGTCATGGCGAGCCTCCGGCGTCTACGCCATTATCTGCGGCTCCATTTGTTCCCGCTTTTGCAGGTTGGTCAGCGTCCCCCGATGAGCTTGCTGAAATCGCCTTCTCTGCAAAGCTTCGATTCACCAGTTGATCTAGCGCAACCGGACTTTTCAGCTCGCCCGCCGAAGTCATGATATCCTGCAAATTCTTCCATTCTTTTTCCTCAATCATCGGGTTTACAGCATAGGTGCCTTGTTCCTTATAACGCTTGACACTACTGGTCAGAACCGACAGATCTGTATCCTTGAAATAGGGCATAATGGCTTCGGCAATTTGCTCAGGTGGATGCGTGGCAATCCACTGCTGTGCCCGGTATACAGCCTTTGTAAATTTTTGCGCGGTCTCGCCATTTTCGTTTAGATAGCTTTGTTTAGACATATATACGGTATAGGGTAGCTCGCCGCTCTCCACACCAA
Source organism: Paenibacillus sp. PvR008 (assembly GCA_040544055.1). Taxonomy (GTDB): domain Bacteria; phylum Bacillota; class Bacilli; order Paenibacillales; family Paenibacillaceae; genus Paenibacillus. The sequence continues at coordinate 50,022 of JBEUOG010000011.1, read as the reverse complement.
TAGAGGCCACTACCCGTCCCCGACCTTCTTTTTCGAAAATAGATGCCTGTGGCTCGAATAACTGCACATAATCCCCCGTACCGGAACCGAAAGCAGAGGCAACATTGGCAAAATCAATATTTTGAATCAGCTTCAAATCCTTGTGTGGATCAATGCCATGTTTGCGCAGTGCAAATTCCAACGACATTTGTGGCATTCCGCCCTTGCGCTGTCCAAGAAAATTTTGCCCTTTCAGCTTTTCCCAGTCAAAGCTACCCTGCGTTTGCCGGGCAAATAGAAAGGTACCGTCCGTCTGCGTCAGTTGGGCAAAATTAATGATGGGGTCCTCTGCCCCTTGCTGATACACATAAATAGATGTTTCCGCACCGATAAGCGCGATATCCGCCTGATTGGACAGCAACGCCGTCATCGTTTTGTCGCCTCCGGAAATCGTCGCCAGTTGGACATCCAGTCCCTCCTGAGCAAACATCCCCTGGCTCAAGGCTACATACTGTGGCGCATAAAAGACCGTTCGGGCTACTTCGCCCAGTCTGATCTCAATCGTCTGCTCCCCTTTGGGTGCGCACCCGCCGAGCAGCAGCAACCCGAGCAGTGCCGCAGCCGCCACAGCTTTGAAACGAGCGCCGATGTTCATCCCTGTTCCCTCCCCACCTTTTTGCATTATAGACTTCATATATTGTTATGCGGCTGCCTACTCAATGGTTAATCGCACACAAAAACCCCACGTTCGCCCAGGAACGCGGGGTAGATGCAAAATGATGATATGACAGCTAGTAAATCACAGCTTGTATATGGAGGTATATTTTTCTTCCAAATAATCAGCCAGATAGTCCGGGTTCAGATCCTCGCCCGTAATGGCTACAATCAGCTCGGACGGCGTCCGGCTCTTGCCGTAACGGTAGATCCGTTCAGTCAGCCATTGCTTGATCGGCTCCAGCTCTCCGGCAGCAATCAGCTCATCCAGATTTGGAAGCTCCTTGCGCAGTGTCGCCAAAATTTGTGCTGCATACATATTGCCAAGCGAGTAAGAGGCAAAATAGCCAAAATCACCACCGGACCAGTGAACGTCCTGAAGAACGCCAAGTCCGTCATCCGGCGGAAGAAGTCCCAGATATTCCTTATATTTCGCGTTCCATACTTCTGGAAGGCGCTTTACATCCAGTTTTTCGTTAAACAGCATTTTTTCAATTTCATAGCGGATAATGATATGTAAGTTATATGTCAGCTCATCCGCTTCAATACGAATCAGTGAATTTTCCACACGGTTAACAGCCAGGTAGAATTGCTCTGCCGTAACCTTCGCCAGACGGTCTGGAAAATGCTTTTGCAAGTCAGCATAGTACCGATCCCAAAAAGCACGACTGCGTCCAATCATATTTTCCCACAAGCGAGACTGGGATTCATGAATCCCCATGGAGGTTCCTTCGGACAGCAGCGATCCTGCCAGCTCAGGCGCAATATTTTGCTCATACAGCGCATGACCACCTTCATGCAATGAGCTGAAAATCGCGCTAGTCACATCATTTTGCAAATAATGTGTTGTTATGCGCACATCACCCGGATTTAATCCTGTCGCAAAAGGATGCACACTCTCATCCAAACGACCTGCGTCGAAGTCATAGCCCATCTGTCTCAGAATGAACAGGCCAAACTCCTCTTGCTGCTTCACATCAAACACACCATCCAGAAAGCTCTTATCCGGCTGGTTTGGTGAAGCCTGAATTTTAGACAACAGCGGCACAAGACGCTTTTTGAGACGATCAAACACAGCATCCAGCTTCTCTACCGTCATATCCGGCTCATATTGATCCAAAAGCGTGTCGTATTCCGTGTCCTTGACACCCCAATAGCCGATAAACTCACGCTTCATCTCTACGATTTTAGACAAATAAGGCTCGAATCCGGCAAAATCGCTATGTTCCTTAGCATCCTCCCACTTGCTCTCCGCCTGAGCAGCGAGTACGCTGTATTCCCGGTAACGGTTAGCCGGAACCGAACGGTTCAGCTCATAATTTTTGCGGCATTCCTCCACCAGTCTGCGATCATTGTCCTCCAGTTGCTCCAGCTTATCTTCTGCGGCAAAAAATTGCAGCAATTGTCCCATTTCATCTGAAATAACCAGCTTGAACATTTCAGTGGACAGCATCCCCAATGTTTCCGAACGAATGTCAACGCCCTTGCGCGGGGCACCTGTCCTTAAATCCCAATGTAATAAGCCTACGGCTTCACCATAACTTCTGATTTTGTGTGCTAATTCTTTTAAAGCCGCCAATTGATCCAACGTCTGTTGCGCCATAATCGTGGTCACCTCTTTATCTTAAAATGATAAAACTTTACACTTCTTGTACTTGATGATACTTTTATTAAAAAGTATAATCAACACACAACTTGTACGACCAGCTCCTGGAGGGTTTGAAACCCGTCAGATTGTACGTATTTTCCAAGGAGTAAAGTGTTCAACATTAAATAGCATACGGAGGGAACAATCGTGGATCACATCAAAGAGATTTTGGAATACAACCGCGTTTTCGTGGAAAACAAAGAATACGAAGCCTATCGTACAGGCAGGTTCCCTAATAAAAGAATGGTCATCATTACCTGTATGGATACGCGTCTGACCGAACTGCTACCCAAAGCCATGAACCTGCGCAACGGTGATGTCAAAATTATTAAAAATGCGGGTGCGATTATCTCCCAACCTTTCGGAAGCGTTATGCGCAGCGTGCTCGTTGCCCTGTATGAGCTGGAAGCGGACGAAGTGCTCGTCATAGGCCATTACGAATGCGGCATGGCCGCGCTGAATGCCGACCACATGGTCAATGAAATGCTGGAGCGTGGAATTTCGCAAGAAGTGCTGAATACGCTGGAAAATTCGGGCATTAAGCTAAACAAATGGCTGAAAGGTTTTGACAACATTGAGGAAGGGGTTAGAAGTACCGTAAAGCTTATTAAAAACCACCCTCTTCTCCCGCCTAATGCGCCTGTACACGGTATGGTCATTCATCCGGACACTGGGGAGTTAACGCTGGTTGTTGATGGAAATAAGCAGTAAAAGCCCCCATGACTAACGTTAAAAAGGGTATCTTTAGGTCGTAAAATACGACCCGGAGGTACCCTCTTTTTTATGAAAATAAGCACATATGAGTATATGTTGACCGGAGCTAATTTGGACTAACCTGTGAACGGCCTATCTGAAAGTTGTCAAACCATACAGTTTCAGTGTACACTTTTCATGAAGCGGCAGCACACCTGCCGTAGAGCCGTTATAACTGTTACTAAGATGGATGAAGGAGATAAAATCTATGAATTTACTATCGTATGGTCTGTTGGGCCTTCTCGCCAGAGAAGAATCCTCCGGCTATGATCTGATGTTGCGTATCCAGCCTTTTTGGCAGGCCAAGCACAGTCAGATCTATCCACTGCTAGCGCGTATGGAAAGCAAGGAATTGCTTGCTTCCCGCTGGATTCAGCAGTCCGACAAACCTGATAAAAAAATGTATACCATTACTGACAAGGGAATCCATATGCTTCAGCAATGGTTCCAGGAATCAGTAGCCGCTCCGGTCACACGGGACGAATTAAGCCTTCGGCTGCTCTGTCTCTGGCTGACAGACAAAAGCAGTGCCAACCGTATGCTGGAGGAACGCAAACGTCATTTTATTCAGCGAATACGACATCTGGAGGATATTCTGAACGACATTCCCGACGAGGATCTGCATTTTGGCAGCAAAAACTTCGGTGACTACATTCTCGTGCAAAAAGGGCTTATGAATGCCAAAGCGGGCCTGGAGTGGTGCCAAATGGTACTTCGTATGCTGCTCGCCGGAGATGTAAGAGCGGACACTAATCCATTTTCACTTAAACCGTAAAACTGAATGCTTTAGCCAATTCAAGCATAGGATTTATATATTAATAAAATTTGAATGTTTTAAATTTTTTGAAACCCTTTTCTATCCGTTTCGTATGACTGGTAAGCGGCTGTTTGACCTATATCAAACCAACATACCAAGGGGGATTATATTTACATGAAAAAAACATTTACTTTGAAAAATATGATGATGCTTATGATAGCTTTTACCCTGCTGATTGTTATGGTCGCACCATCTACAGCTGACGCGAGGCGAAGCGGCGGATTTAAATCCGGGCAAAAAACGTACCAATCTACACCGAGCAAGGCCACTGACAGCAACGGCGTCAATAAGTCTGATAGCGGAACCAAATCCAGTGCAACTGCGGGTAATACAAGCAGAACGGGTGGATTTCTTGGCGGTGGTGGTGGATTCCTGAAAGGCATGATGCTGGGTGGTTTGGCAGGTATGCTCTTCGGCGGACTGTTCGGCAACATGGGCGCACTAGGCAGCTTGCTTGGCCTTGCGGTCAATGTTCTCGCCATATACGTCCTGATTATGGTCGGAGTAGGTATCTACCGTGCCATTAAAAATGGTCGCAGACCTGATGATTCCCGTGGAGGACGTTACTAAGTTATGAATTTAAGTATGGATGAAATTGTAAACGCCATCTGTCTGCATATGGCTGAACGCAAAGGCGTTCAGCCCACTGATGTGACAGTAGAATTAAGCTGGGAAGAGGATACAGGATATTCGGCAGAAGTCCATGTACAGGGCCGCAGCCAGTATCTGGTGGAAGCCAACATGATTGAGGCCATCCTGAGATACCTGCATTCCGAGTACAATATCCGTGCCTATCGCGAGCAAGTCAGACTGGATCTGGACGAAGAAATCACGGCCAATGTCCAGACTTGATGGAATAACGCATAGGGTCATCTAACAGAATATGCAGTGAAACGGAAGAACCGACCTTCGCTTGATGCAAGGGTCGGTTCTTTTTTGCATTCTATATGACATAGCTAAATGTGTGGAACTGAGGATACCGGAACCTGGGGCGCTCTTTCGAGCAGACCACTGCCGAACATTTCCCGAAACGGCTGTTCTTCCATATGAATGTACCCGATATAACAGCCGCATTCCTTCATCCGGCACGGACGCTTGGCACTTAGTCCTTCAAGGCCATCTCTGTACAAGTGACCCAGCACTCGCCGATCCTGGTAGCAATGTTTTACACGCCCATCACCCTGTACGTAAAATACATCCTCTCCAGCGCGACACGCCCGCCCCTGACTGCTGTAATCTTGCAAATTCCATTGGAAATAGGGATCTATAGCCGTTAATTCATCAATCTCGGCATCGGTATAATAATGTGGTCGATCCTTGTAAGCGTTGACCCACAAATAAACATCCTTCGGAAGCTGCGATCGCAAGGCATGAATAGCGGGAAAAGCCTGTCTCAGTCCCACGGTGCCGACACTGTAGGAAATACCAAGTTCATATAACTTCATACATTGAGATATAAAAGCCGGCTCCTTCGTCTCTCCCGGATGATACGTCGCCCACAGCGCAGCCGTCCTCGGATTCAGTTCCCTGGTCCAATCCAGCTTAGCGGACAGATTCGTCTGTACAGCCACTTTATCCACATGCGCCATACGGGAAAACTCAATCATGGTCTTGCGGTACCAGGAATGAATGAGAGCTTCTCCATACGGATTAAAAAATATGGATAGTCGATGCCCCAAAGTTCCCTGTTCCCGTACCCAATCGGCAAAACGCTCCAGCTGCGCCCGATCCTTGTCCAATGTTTCACGGCTATCCACGTTTTTGCTGAACGGGCAGTAAGGGCAAGCATAGTTGCACGAAGTCAACGAGCCACGATAATATAGGGTCGCTCTCATATGCCTACGTAGCCTTCCATCCGCTCCCGTACTGCCGTGGATATCATCCAGTCGCCAATCGCATCGGAATAAGCCATTCCTTCCTCGGTCAGGCGCAGTGTGTCGTCTACAACCACCGCCATACCAGATTCCAATAGCAAGGACATTCCTGCAAAATCATCCGCCAGAGACGCATCGAAGCGCACGGCGTAAGCAGATAACTCCAGACCTTCACGATGGAGAAGTGCCTTCAGGATAAAACGCCGCTTACTCTCCTCCACATTTAAAATAAAGCCGTAGTCAGCCAGATCATGACGCTCGGCGGCCACATAATCAGCAATAATGCCGCGCGTTGCCGCTGCACTAACACCGTATCGGCTGGCATAATGGACATTACGCGTATAGGAGCGCGCACCACAGCCCAGACCGGCCATGCCTTCCTCCTGACAGCTATATGGCAGCAGCTCCTTGCCGGGTGCATCCTCATTTTTGGCAAAACGGCGCATAGAGTATTGTACATATCCCGCTTGTTTAAGTCTTTCACGTGCTACTTCGTACAAGCTTAGACGAATATCATGATCCAGCCCGGTATAACCCGGCTTTAAAATCGTATTTTCTCGAATGTATAATGGGTAAATAAAAATTTCACCCGGCGAATAAGACAAGGCTTCCTCTAGAGAATACAGCCAGGTTTCCAGCGTTTGACCAGGGAGGCCATAGATCAGATCCACGTTCAATAGCGGAAAATCGTATTCCACCAGCCGCGCAAGCGCTTCTCGTACAAGCTTGGGCTTCTGTGGGCGGTATATGGCCGCACTCTCCGACTCCACAAAGCTCTGGATCCCCATGCTGACACGGTCCGTTCGTCGACGCTTAAGCACCTCCAGCCGATCTTCGGTTACTGTATCCGGCGACGTTTCCACCGAAATAGAAGCATGTTCCGGGTCTAGACCCATCATATTTTCCGCAATGTCAAACAATCGTTCGACCAAAGAAGCCTCCAGCAAGGTTGGCGTACCGCCGCCGATGGCAAAGCGTGAAAACGGCCGACTGCCCATGATTGGCGCCCACTGCCGAGCTTGTCTTTCAAGCGCATCCACATACTCCTTATGCACATCCAGCCGCTTGTCCGGCAAAGTGAACAGGTTACAAAATCCGCAACGAGCCGCGCAAAACGGAATATGCATGTACAAAAAATAGCTCTCCAACTCCTCCTTCTCCCACAACCCTTGCAGTGAGAGCGGTGTATCAAACGGCCGATAGGCCGTTTTATGCGGGTAAGAGTACAAATAGGAGCGGTAGGGAGCTTCACGGATCGTGCGTGCCCATTCAACAGGTTTCTCAGGCCATGAAGACCCTAAGCCTGTGCCCAGCCCCGCAGGGGTATTGGCTCCTGCTCCCGTTAGAAGCGGGTGATTCAGATTCATGGCTTTCATTTCTGCTCCCTCCTCGCGCTGGACTGATTTCTTTACATTTTACCAGTGCAGTCTATAATTTCTTTTACCCTACAATACAAATTCGCGGTAAGGCACATTCCATACTACCTCATGCGCCAGACGATGTCCTTCGTAACCATCTTCCCCATAAGCCGTACCATGATCGGAAAAGGCCATGCAAAACGTCTTCCCCCGGTTTCGCAAAGCGTCGAACAAACGACCAAGCTGCCCATCCACATAACGCAAGGCTGCGCGTTGGGACTCCACGGAATCCTTGGCTGAGCCCTCCAGAAAATAGTGATTAGGGCCATGAATAGCTGATACATTCAGGAACAAAAACAGCCGCTGCGCCGGGTCCGCCTTCTCCAGCAGCTTTAGGGCATGATTCACCTGATGCTCGGTCGAACGGGAATTCGTAACGCCGAAGGTCATACGCCAGTAGCTTTCCTGAAAATACCCCGGCAGCACCTTGGCAAGCTTGTTTTTTTTCGTAAAAAAAATAACGCCGCCGATGCAGATGGTCCGATATCCCTCACCCGCCAGCCCGGATACAATATCCGGAGCATCAAACAACCACGTATGCGGATGCGTGCGCAGTCCCGTGTCCTTTGTATGAAACAGCCGTATGTGGGAGGCCTTATCCGTATTAGCCGGTGTAGGCAAAAATCCGCCAAAAAACGCATGATGTGCAGCATAGGTAAAGCTGCCCGGCGTATGGCGTTTTTCCCACGGCCCGGAGCCGCACAGGTTCGGACAGTTCTCCTCCTCCAGCTTGGCTACATCGTAACGCAGCGTGTCGAGCGTAATCATGACAATATCATGAGAACCGACAATCTGATTCATATCGGTCATAACGAGTCTTTCCTTTCCAAAGTTGCAGTCCCATTGGCGAGATGCAGCATTTCCCATTCATATGGATTCCATCCCTGATGCTTTACCCGGTATAGCAGGTCACCGAACGGATTAACATCCAGCACGTATGGACGACCGCCATGCGCTGGCACCAGCACATCCAGCCCAGCGACCATAGAGGCCGGAAATGCGCTCATCGCGGCTTCCGCAGTCTGCTGCACCGATTCTACCGTATCCTGCGGCAACCCAGCGTCCTCCAGCAAGAGCCGTTCATTACGCAAATGCAGATTTGTAATCGGACTCCGACTCAAACGCAAAACGGCATGACAAGCCTCTGATCCACAAACGAGCTGGCGCACATCGTAAACACGTCCGTTCAGACTCGCTTTAGGTATCCAGCGCTCCACATGCACCCCTTCCGAGCATAGCCAGTCCAGGATAGCATGAATGTCCTGCTTGTCCGTATAACGGCGCAAGCGTCCGGCATTGTAATACACACGCTGTCCGTGTACGATTTCCGTTCCAATGGTGGTTACCGCCAGCTCTGCCCGAGTCCGTGGATGTAGCTGATAGGCTATTACACCGGAGGCACCGGACCCGCAAAATATTTTCACAAACAGGCGGTGAACCCCGCTCTCCTTTATCGCTGCGTGCAGATCAGCAACATCACGAAAGGTACCGACTGATGATGCAAGCACAGGCGGAACCCTTATGCCCGCCTTGTCCAATACGGCGCTGCAACGCCGTTTGTCGAACATCACAGCCACTTCCGCCGGATCATTCATCCAGCGCGACGAAGGCCATAGCAGAGCTGCTTCATGCCGCAGCCACGCCAGCAGACGGCAATAGCCCCGGAACCATTGTGCCGGATGCCAAATACGACCGTGCTGCTCCAGCAGGCCTCGCGCTTCTGCCGCCAATATACCTGTGCCATGTGCTGATTCCGCCCACGGCAACAAAGAATCGTCTCCCTCCGCATCCGGGGCGCCCAAAGCGATCAATTCACGCTCTACCTCAAAGCTTTCACCCGGTGCATCCAGACGAAGCAACGGACTAATGTCCGCCTGCCCCGTCTGTAACTGGCGAATGCTTTCTTGCACATAAACACTAGCATTTACGCTGTCTGGCGCAGCCTGTGCAGCTATCCGGGCCATCAACTCACTCAGACTTTGCTTCTCACGGATGGCTTCCAGCACATTTTTATAGGAAATCTCAACAGCGGGCGGCAGCTTCAATCTGCTTCGGGCCTCCTGTAGTCCAGTGGTCCGCCGATTCCCCGGATTTCCGAACAAAATAAACGGCTCGCTGATATTGCTGTCTGAGATCCCAACCATAAAGCCGCCTCACCTCACTTACTCAGTCAACGATGGATAACGCCAATCATCTTCCTCGTCCGCTTGCTGCTGATCCTCCACATTCACAGACAGTCCGGAGCTTTTCCAACGTTTTATCATTTCATCAGACATATAATGATAGCTCAAATCCAGATGCTCCAGCCCTTTGATGCTTTCACTAGCCAGTAGTGCCTCTGCCCCTTTATCGGACAACGTGCCTTGAGACAAATCAAGTACCTCCAGTTGTCCAATCACAGGTGCGTTTGCCGCAGCAATCGCGATTTCATCCTGTATTTCACTATCCTTCAGCCCCAAATAGGTAAGCTTGGGAAAAAGATTGTCGTTCAGGAACGGTAATACATCCTTCAAACCACCGTCAAAACCGTATTGATCCACGCCCAAATACAACTCCAGCTTGCGCAGCTCAGGCAGCTCGGCATTACGAATTTCTTGAAGGACACTCGCAGGCAAACCTCCGCAAATAATAACCAATTCCTGAAGATGGCTATGCCGCAACGGTTCCAGACTCAGGTCCTGACTTCCTTTGACATAAAAGGATTCCAATGCTGGAAAAGCCTCCAACAGCGAAGACAGATTCGTCTGGTTAATCCACGAAACCTCACACTCATCATATTCCATATCCCCGATAAACAGCTTACGCAGCTTCGGAAATTGATCTTTGTGCTTTACCAGTACCGGAATAAAATCCTCCGGCGATTGTTCATAGGCTCCGCCCCAGTCTCCAATAATCAAATCCGTAATTTCCGCGCTGTCTGGCTTGACTGCCAGTTCTTCAATAGACTTAGCCATCGTTTGACCATTCTCATAAGCTTCATAATCCACAACCAGCTTTACTTCCATCTCATAATACCTCCGATCACTGATCTGAAAATGTAATAAATCCCTATCTCGTAAACTATCTATTTCCAGTTTAGTCTATCCTATCATACCAATGTTCGTCAAAAATAGACCCCTATCGACATCAATCCTATGTAAAATGTGCGCAATGAAATCAAAGCAGGGCAGCCCGGTAAAATTACTCCGGTCTGCCCTGCGCTAATACTCCCTAATAAATCTCTACTATATAATACAATAGATTTTGAAGCCAAATTATTGGCTAATGGTGATCGGTGAGTTATCAGACAGCAACGCCAGATTATTCACGATTACATTCTCTTCGTTGCTCAAGCCACTGGTAACCAGTGTTTGTGAGCCTGTCGTCTGAACCGTCTTCACTTCCTTGCGTTTCGCATGGTCACCATTCACAACGTATACATATTGCTTACCTTGGTCCTTTTGAATTGCTGCGGTAGGAACGACAATACCTTCTTGCGCATTCGCAGCGACAAAGCTGATATCAGCCAGCATACCGGATTTCAGTTTCACGTCCGGATTAGCCACTGAAATTTTCACAGGATATCCTTTTCCACTTGCGTCCAACGGGCTTACATTTTTAACTGTACCTGTTGTCACAATATTGGAAGCTGCTACACGTACCTGTACCTTGTCTCCTGCTTTTACATTGTTGATCTGCTCAGCCGGTACATAGATCAGTGTATTAACTGTACTCAGGTTGGCAATGACCAGCGCAGGAGCCTGAGCGGATACCATTTCGCCTACTTCTGCGTTTTTCGTACCTACAATACCGTTAATCGGTGATGTAATCACTGTATCGTCGAGTGCGTCCTGAGCGATACTCACATTTAGCTGTGCCTGCTTGAGAGACTGTTGGCTGGACTCGATAACCGCTGTATTTTGAGATACCTTCAGTTGATTTTGTGCATTGCTGTAGCCGCTGTTAGCATTACTGTAGCTGTTTTTTGCTGAATCGTAGCTGTTACGGGCCGTAGTGAGCGCCTTCTGAGCAGCCACCAGTTGGTCCTGGGCATTAGCCTGTGCGTTTTGCGCATTGTTGTATGCCGCTTCTGCGTTCACAACGGCTGTTTTTGCTTGTTCCAATTGTGCTTGAGTACTCGCACCCGCATCAAACAGGCTTTGAGTACGCGTTACATTTTTCTGAGCATCCGCCAGCGCTTGCTGCGTTTGCTTCACCGTATTGGCCGCCGAGGAGACGCCGTGTGTCGCCTGTTCTACGGCTGTAGTAGCCTGATTAATGGCTCCCTGCGCCTGATTGATTGCGCTTTGGGACTGAATCACGCCGCTTTTGGATTGTACTACGCCCGAGTTGGCTTGAACCATCGTCGATTCATGGGATGCCTGAGCAGAACTCACTCCTGCTGCTGCCGCACCTGCTGCGGCGCGGGCCTTCGCTACATTATTCCGCATGTCCTTGTCATCCAGCTTGAACAGCACTTGACCTTTTTTGACCTCTGAGCCAATATCCACAGGCAGTTCAACTACTTTACCGCCCACTTTTGGAACGATATTCACCGTCTCCGAAGGTGTTACCGTTCCTGTATAAATGTTCCCTTGCCCAATGATACCCTGCTGCGCTTGGCTGATCTTGACAGGAACGACCATATCCTGCGCCGCTCCGCTATTACTGGAGCAGCCTGCCAGCACTGCGCCGCCGAGCACTAAGGCCGCTAATGTACTTTCTACTCTCAATATTTTCATGATAATTTCCTTTCTGTCCGTGGAAATAATGTAAGCCATCCAGTCGATATTTTGTAGTTCTTTATAAAGCTTCCGGCTGTGTCTTTGCTTTCTTCCTCTGAATAAACAAAAAGATTAGTGGAATCGTGCAAAACAGCGGTATGGATGAAATGAGGAACGCATCCCCAATTCCTCTTGATGTGGCATCCAGTGTGATTAAGCTACTTATGGATGACATCCATGAGCTGCCCAACGACGCTTGCAGCGCATGAGCCGCGTCCGGTGTAACAGTCTCCGAAATTTGTTGGGCATGAGCTGCCGAACGACTTTGCATGATCGCGGTCAGCACCGCAATAGCCATAGCTGAAGCAACAGTACGTACCAGATTAGATGCAGTAGATGCATTGCCTACCTTGCTCGGATGAACAGCGTTCATGCCGACCGTGGACAATGGCATCATACAAATACCAATTCCCAGCCCCCGTAATGACATTACGGTTTCCAACCAAGCATGCGAAGTATCTGGCGTAAGCTGATGAAGATGATACGTCATAAAGCTGGTTAGTGTCAGACCGACAAGTCCCAGAGGCACAATACCGAACTTATCAAACAGCCGCCCGGCAATAGGCATCATAGCCGCCATGGCAATTGCCTGTGGAATGAGGATAATACCCGTATCAATCGGCGACACACGCTGAATATTTTGCAAAAACAACGGTGTTAAGAACGTTCCTCCGTACATCCCCATCATGACAAGACTAGAGGCAATAACACTAATCGTAAATCTTGAATTCTTGAATAATGAAATTTCAATTACAGCATTATCTTTGCCGCTTTCTACATAAATGAGAAAGACAAGTGCCCAGAAGGAAACGAACAGCAGAGATACGATTTTAAAAGAAGTCCAACCATCATGCTGACCGTTTGTCAGTGCGTACAAGAGTGTTCCTGCGCAAGTTGCGGCCAGCAAAAAACCAGGCAAATCAAACGGCTTCGGTGTTGCTTTAGGCGGCTCTTTGATTAGGAGAATGACCATTAAAATTGCAAATAAAGCAACCGGCACACTGACAATAAACAAGAACCGCCAGTTAAACCACTCAATTAAATATCCGCTTAGCGTAGGCCCTACAGCAGGTGCTGCCATTGCGGCGATCCCCCATATCCCAAGGGACATACCGATTTGTTCACGCGGCATGATTTTGTAAATAATCGTCATACTCAGCGGCATAATGACACCGCCTCCCAGACCAGCCAGTACCCGTGCTGCGATCAGGGAAGAATCACTCCATGCAAAAATACATATTCCCGTTCCCAGCGAGAACACGCTGAGCGCAAGTATTAAAAACTTTTTGTATCCGATGCGCTGCTCCATATATCCGGTAATCGGGACGATTACACCAGATGCAAGCGTGTAACCTGTAATAACCCACTGAATACGTGTCGTCGTTGATCCTAAGTCCGTCGTCAATCGAGGAATGGCGACATTGATCAGACTGTTGTTCAGAATGGCGACAAAGGCGCCTAAAACGATGGCGAAAAAAGCAAGCCAGCGTTCTTTGGAAGAATCTGTCGAAGGAGCAGCAGCAGTTTCATTGGCAGCCACATGGACCCCTCCTTTTTAAGGTGTATGAATTTTAACTTCCACGTTCGTTCCTGGAATGAGCTTCATATCCTTCGGCTTGTTAACAGCAATTTCTACAGGCACACGCTGGGTCACCTTGTTAAAGTTACCGCTTGTGTTTACCGCAGGAATGAGCGAGAACACCGCATTTGAGGCTTCGCCCACTTTGCGAACTTTGCCTTGGATCGTCTTGTCACCTGCGGCATCAAGCGTAATGTCAACAAGCTGTCCCGGTTTAATGCGGTCAATATCGGTTTCTTCAATATTCGTGGAGACATACAGGCTGTTCATATCAACCATGGTTGCAACAGCACTGCCCGGAGAACCGATTTCATGCTCCTTCGAATAAATCTTAATGACGGTACCGTTGATCGGCGCACGCAGTACGGATTTGCTGATCATGCTGGAATCCAGCCCCGATACATCCTGCTCGGCAATCGGTTCATTACGCTGAAGAACATCGCCTTCCTCCACATCAATGTGTGTAATCTCTCCGGAAATTTGCGGCATTACCTTATATTGATCCGCTTGAATGCGCGCATCGTCACTCTTAACAAAGTGTGTTGCCTGATACCAATAATAGTAGCCAATGGCTCCACCGCTCAGAATGAGCAGTACGATGAGAATTGGCAGTACGGTTTTCTTACTCACTTCTTCCACCCCTGTTGTCCAAAAAATTTTATTATTCAACGCTAATATTTTAATTTTGAAATATTAGGCCATCAAACCAAACCGTGAACGTAAAATAAGCACATGGCAGGATACCATGCATAAAGAAAGAACATTATCTATGTACGTAGGTAATCCTTCTCTATGCACACACACATCGTCTCCTTTTATATTTAAATATTTTCATATAAATATCGTACATTGAAGTATTATAGTTATATTTATCTATTCAGGCAATATAAATTTTCAGTTTTTCAAAAAAAATTTCATAAAAAAGAGCCTTGTTTCCCAAGGCTATTCCAACAAAAAAGGTATTATTTATATTTAAAGGGTTTCAAAAAATACACTAAGAGAAAAGCAAAGGTCCCAATGACCGTTCTTTACGGTTTTTGGCCTCCTGCTGCTCTTTTTTGTTCTTATCCATCCTGTTGCTATTGCCCTGTGATCGTTGTTCCCCTATGCAGGCTCCACAACGACATCGTTCTGTTGTCGCGTGTACTTCCTCTCTGGAATCCCGCAATAACCGAACGTAATCCAGAGATTGCTGTAAAGAAGCAGGCCCCGGGATAAAACGGACTTTTTTGCCTTCCAGCAAACAGTAGACCTCAATAAGCTGCGGAAGAGCGCCAAATGCATAATAACAAAAAACATTCGCCAAATGTTGAAATGTATGAATAACGTTGGGATTATAATCCACGATGTACTTCTGAATCAGTAAGGAATCGGCTCCAGCTGACAGTTGCCAGGCAGCCTGCACAATAAGCGAAATGTCGACCTCAAGCTCAGGGACCGACGTGCAAAATTGCTCGTACAACATCACCGGCGCTGACAAGTCCCTATTTAACGCACAAATTTTAGACAGCTCGCCTGACACTTTATTTTTGACGTCCCAGTAATGGAACAACGATTCGAAGCCGGTTGGCTGTGTGGGCCACCATTTCTCCAGCACATACTGGACGGGGATTTCCCGCCGCACCTCTACTTCCATTCCGAAGTATTCATTTAGCGCATGCCCTACCGCATATTGAACTCGTTGCCTCCAATTCCAGCCTTCACGCCCGCGTTTTCCCTGCGATTGACGGGTAGACTGCGGAGTTCTCCACATCTCCTCAAGCTGATAGTCGTGCAGAAGAGGAAAGCCGCTTAAGCTATCGCTGTTGCGCATACCTATCCCTCGCTCTCTTCTCAGGACACCCCAATACCAGCCTGTGCAAATTGTCTTCCGTAAACCCGACAATTTTCCTTCTCATCGTCCAGTGGGTTGAATTCGATCTTCAAGCTCTCCTGAATAACAGTTGCGCCGCGTTCTTTGACTTTTTCCTCTACCAGGTCAACCGCGCCGCAGAATTGTGTATAGGATGTGTCTCCGCTGCCAAATACAGCGGTCTTTTTACCGGACAGATCAAGCTCATCCAATTCCTCGTAAAAATCTAAAAATTCATCAGGAAGCTCACCATCTCCCCATGTATATACACCCAACAGGAACCCGTCATAACCGAGCAGTTCCTGCGCACTGCAATCATACGAAGCCTTCAACTCCGCCTCATGTCCTGCCTGGCGGACGCCTTCGGCGATCAATTCCGCGATTTCCTCTGTATTACCAGTCATACTCGCATAAGCAATCATGATTTTACCCAAGTTCATCCCTCACTTTTGCTTGACATATGGAATGCATTCATTCCCTATTACTCAAATAATATTTGATAATGATTCTCATTGTCAAATATTAATTTCAAAAAAGTGTTTTATGCTTGGTAAAACATACGCAAAACAGCCGCATAACATGCGGCTGTTCGCTGATAAAACCTATGAATAAGCTGCTTCATCAAGAAGCTTGTTTATTTATTGCATCCATTATTTATTACGCCAGTACAGTTCATTCCATTGCAGCTCCTGACGGAACTGACGGATGTTCGTGTTGTTGTCAATGACGACTGCTTCTATGCCTGTCAGCTCTGCGTAATCCAGCAATTGCTCAGTGGTTACGGCATAGGACAACACCGTATGATGCGCTCCACCTGCATGGATCCACGCTTCTGCGGATACTTCGAGCGAAGGCTCTGGTTTCCACAAAACGCTGGCTACAGGCAGCTTCGGCATTTTGTTTTTATTTTCCACAGCATGAATTTGGTTAATGATCAGACGGTAGCGTCCTCCCAGCTCAATGATGGATGCTACGAGCGCCGGACCCAGTTTGCCTTCAAAAATAAGACGAGCCGGATCGGCTTTGCCGCCAATACCCAATGGTTGAACATCAATACGCGGTTTGTTTACAGCAATTGTCGGACATACCTCCAGCATATGAGAACCCAAATTCAGCTCATTGCCCGGTTCCAAATGATATGTGTAATCTTCCATAAAGGAAGTATCCACATTGTTGGCCATCAGCTTCATCAGACGCGTCAACGCTGCCGTTTTCCAGTCACCCTCGCCGCCGAATCCGTAACCTTGGGCCATCAAACGCTGAACCGCCAAACCAGGCAGTTGTTTCAGACCATCCAGGTCTTCAAACGTTGTTGTAAAGGCTCCAAATTCACCATCCTGCAAAAACTTTTTCAAGCCCAGCTCAATACGAGCCTGCTCCAAAATAGAATCACGTACTGCACCCGGTTGCTTGGCTTCTACGGACAACTCATACAGGTCGTGATACTCCTCGAACAGAGAGTTGATATCCCCCTCTGACATACTATTGACGACCTCAACCAGATCACCGACACCATAGCCGTTGATCGACCAGCCCAACTGAGCCTGAGCAGATACTTTGTTACCGTCGGTTACAGCTACTTCACGCATATTGTCGCCAAAACGGGCTACTTTGAGATTTTGGCTTTCGCTATAAGCAGCAGCAGTGGACATCCAGCCGCCGATGCGTTTCTGAACGTCTTCTTCCTCCCAATAGCCGACAACAACTTTACGAGTTACACCCAAACGGGCACCGATAAAGCCAAATTCACGGTCACCATGCGCGGATTGGTTCAGGTTCATAAAGTCCATATCAATACTATCCCAAGGGATATCACGGTTAAATTGAGTATGCAGATGCAGCAAAGGTTTTGCCAAACGGGTCAAGCCAGCAATCCACATTTTCGCTGGAGAAAATGTATGCATCCAGGTAATAATACCTGCGCACAGGTCATCCCCGTTCGCATCAATAATTAAACGGCGAATCGCGTCAGAATTCGTCAGAACCGGCTTTAATACCACTTCAAACGGTAAATGACCACTACGGTTCAATCCTTCTACAATTTGACGAGAATGCTCTTGTACCTGATCGAGCGTCTCGGGTCCATACAAATGCTGACTTCCTGTAGCAAACCAAAATTTAAACGGTTTCATAATTAAAAATTCCTCCTGTCAGGAAATAAGTATAGTTGCAGCTATGTTAATAGATAAAATATTATGTACGTACAATATAATATTTTTCTCATAATTATGATAAAAAATGATTAGTTGTACGTACAAGTTGGATTGATTTCATTTTATTATGGAAGCGCTCTAATTACAAGTGTATTCGGTAACAAAATATTTTTGGCCTTTCAGGCTGTTTGCTTCTCTATGGAATCATTCGATTGTTGCTGAGGTTTGTTGTACAATAGACTCCATATGAGGATTTTTGTGCAGAGGACTGCCGGAATCCTGAATTGACTGCTGAAGGATGGATTGTACATGTATGTAGCACAAGAATGGAAAGATTATGAAGTAGTAGATACAGGCGGCGGCGAAAAGCTGGAGCGTTGGGGCGATATTGTCCTGCGGCGGCCTGATCCGCAAATTATATGGCCTTTGTCCCAGGAAACAGCCGAGTGGCGCGATGTTCATGGACATTACCACCGCAGTTCCTCCGGGGGCGGCAGCTGGGATATGAAAAAGCCTACTCCCGAGCGTTGGACGATCAGCTACGGGCCGCTTAAATTCCACATTAAACCGACCAGCTTCAAGCATACCGGTCTTTTTCCGGAGCAAGCAGCGAACTGGAGCTGGATGATGGATAAAATCAAAGGCGCAGGCAGACCGATTTCGGTACTGAACCTGTTCGCCTACACTGGGGGAGCCACTACTGCCGCAGCGTATGCTGGAGCGAGTGTTGTCCACGTGGATGCGGCCAAAGGCATGGTGCAATGGGCGAAGGAAAACGTGCAATTGTCCGGTTTATCCGACCGTCCGGTACGCTTCATCACGGACGACGTGTTCAAATTCGTGCAACGTGAACAACGCCGGGGAAACCGATATGATGCCATCATTATGGACCCTCCTTCCTACGGTCGCGGACCAAACGGAGAAACATGGAAGCTGGAAGAAAGCCTGTATCCGTTCCTGGAATCCTGCATGAGTATCATTTCAGATCAACCGCTGTTCATGCTGATTAACTCCTATACCACAGGTATTTCCCCTACCGTACTGCGCAACATGCTGAGCATGACGATGCAGCAAAAGTACGGCGGTCAAATCAGCGCTGGTGAAATCGGATTGCCGATCACCCGCTCGGGCTTGAACTTGCCATGCGGTATTCTCGGACGCTGGGAGGCTTAATTCCTCCTATGACTCCAGATGAACTTACCCGGCACGGGTATGCACAGCCGAATATCCCTGTTCTATATGAGGACAACCATGTTCTGGCCGTTGTGAAGCCTGTCAACGTTCCTACACAAGAGGACGCCAGCGGTGATCCTGATCTGCTGTCTTTACTCAAGGAAGACCTCAAAATCAGACACGATAAGCCTGGTAATGTCTTTTTAGGACTGGTTCACAGACTGGATCGGCCTGTAGGCGGTGCCATGATCTTTGCCAAGACGTCCAAAGCCGCTTCTCGGCTGTCAGAGTCGGTTCGAGGCCGTAGTTTCCACAAGATGTATGCAGCGGTTTTAAACGGTGTTCCCGCGGCCTCACAAGGCCGTCTGATCCATCATCTGCTAAAGGACAGCCACACTAACACTGTTCAGGCAGTTCGTCCCGGTACGACCGGGGCCAAGGAGGCCATTTTAGAATATCAAGTGCTTGGACAAGCAGATGGTCTCAGTCTTGTACAAATTGAGCTACACACCGGACGCTCGCATCAGATTCGTGTACAGATGCAGGCTATCGGCTGTCCTCTATACGGAGATCAAAAATACGGTGGCAACCTGAGCCGCCCGGGTCAACAGTTGGCGCTCTGGTCCCTGCTTGCCGGAGCACCGCATCCTGTTAGCAAGGAGAACATGAGCTTCCACTCGTTCCCTCCAGCCCAATTCCCATGGAGTGAGTGGCCTAAATCGCTTTATGAAAGTATGCTCAAAGCTGAGAATTGAGCAGGCATATACAAAAAGAACCCGCAATGCATGTAATCAAACAAACATGCATTGCGGGTTCTTTTTTTGTTAAAAATCTGATAGCCCTCCCGTCCTTATGACGAGGAGACCACAGACTGCCCTTTCTTGCTGTTCACCAACTGCTGACGGGGTCGAGCGTTTTGAGCATTCGTATTCTTGATGAAAAACGCCAAAATCAGGGCCGCCACACTCAACAGCGTCGCAATGATAAAGGCTGAGTTGATACCGTAAATCGTAGCCTGATTGTCTGCTGCCAGCATCTCTGCTTTATCTGTAACAGATAATCCCTCAGATGCAACAATATTCGTCAGACGGTTGCTGCTTTGAGTCGACATCACCGTCACCAGAATGGCCGTCCCGATTGAACCGGAATACTTCCCCAGCCCGATGTTCCTGCATCACTAAAGCCGTATAACAGTCCGCCGAAACCGAGTGTAGACAAAATGATGCCGGGAATGTCCAGAATGGGCAAGACGCGCTCCATCCACATGGCGTCTACTTTTTGCATGATGTCTTTTCCTTGCGGCGTAAGCGTCAGCACTACAGTATGGTTTTTTTTAGCACAAAAAACGCGGACATGTGTGTCCCTTTTGGGCAGCATTATCCGCGCATTTTTATTTAGAATATGAAAGAGGAGATGCTTACTCCGCTCGCTCTATTTGTTCCTTTACTCCCTTTGCCTCGCTTGCCGATGCAGACGTTTTCGTCTTTGTGGTGATTTTACCCAACAGATAAACCAGCAAATTTTGATTATGCTGCGAAATCCGGTTTAGTGCAGAGCCCAGAAAATCATCCCTTATTTGCAATCCCCGTTCCGTTTCTTCTCTCCCTTGATCCGAAATGACAATCCATACGATTCTACGGTCCTTTACGTCTCTAAAGCGAGTGACCAGGCGATTCCGCTCCATCCGGTCCAGCAGCATTGTAACCGCGGCAGGTGTGGTTGCGAGATACGGGATCAATTGAGACGGTTTCATACGGCCGTATTCGTTCAAAACCTCCAGTACTGTAAGCTGAGCCTCAGTCAATGATGGAGCCAACTGCTGCTCCATATGAACCTTGTAATCCTTAGCCATTCTGGACCAGATTTTCGCAAATTCGGTCGTTTGCATTTTGCCTCACTCCTTTGAATAACAGGGTCAGTAAAAGCATCAAAGTTACCGTATGGGCCACCGTCCGGATTGTATTTCATCACATTAAATTTTCGCCATTCAGCCCCGGTTTCCTGCCGTTTTTGGAGCATCAATTGAAAAGGGGAAGGAAGTCTCACTTCGGTTTTGGAGGGTGGTCAAGGTTCGACAGCATGACGGCAAAAAGGTCCTCATTCGTGCCAGAATGGCACGAGAGGACCTCTCTTTTTCGAGCTGAAAAGCGATTGACTTTCCTGTTATTCTATAGACTGGGAAGCCTGCGGCTCACTACGCGGCAGCACATTCACAATTTCGTCCTTCTTCTCCACAGGAGCCAGCAATTTGCCTGTATCCTTGCGGTCGGTCAAAGGAGCTTTTTCCGAAAGGAAAGACATCGTCTGCCCTTCTGCAGTGATCGCAAACAATTGAATAGCTTCACGGCAATAGAAGGCAGCTACGATCCGAGTTCCATTCGAACGTACTCGTTTACCTTCCTTGAACTCAAAGGTGGTGATTCCTTTACCGCCTCGTCCCTGAGCAGGATAATCCAGCAGAAGCGTGCGCTTGCCATAACCGGACTCGGTCAACACCAGCACTTCTCCTTCATCCTCTTCCACCCACAGCGCTGAGACAATTTCATCGCCTTCCGCCAGTTGTATACCTTTGACACCAGCCGAGACGCGACCCATCGCATTAACCTCTTGCTCCTTGAATCGTATGCTCATCCCTGCACGGGTAATCAGCATAATATCCCGGGTGCCGTCGCTTAGCGTTACCGACAACACTTCATCGTCCCCTGCTACCTTGCAGGCTGCTACAGCACTGGAACGTTTCGTTGCATATTCCGTCAGTTCTGTCCGCTTCACTTGGCCCTTCTTCGTTACAAACACCAGACTTTTGCCGATTTCCTCCATGTTTTTGATCGGAATGACACTCACGATCCGATCATCCTTGGTTAACGGAATCACGTTAACAATCGGAGTTCCCGGCTCTTTCCACTTGTACTCCGGCACCTGGTGCACAGGCAATAAGAAATATTGTCCGCGCTGAGTGAAGACAAGCAACACATCAAGTGTGTTGACATCAAGCAATTGGGTGACATAATCCCCTTCCTTAACGCCGGAAGCTGAGCGCTCCCCACCGGAACGGGTGAAGGACAGCATACCTGTACGCTTCACATAGCCGTCTTTGGAAAGAGTCAGCAATACATCCTCTGCCCCAACCATGACCTCCAGATTTACCTTAATCTCTTCAACCTCACCCTGTATGTCCGAACGGCGGTCAATGCCGTACTTCTCACGGATTTCCAGCAGTTCCTTGCGGATCAAACTGATCAGCTTGCGATCACTTTCTAAAATAGAACGGTACTGCGTAATTTTTTTCTGGATTTCACTTAATTCCTTTTCCAGCGTGGTGATTTCCAGATTCGTGAGGCGGTACAGTTGTAAGGTCAATATAGAATCGGCCTGACGTTCGCTAAAGCCAAACATCCATTGCAAATTATTTTGCGCGTCCTGACGATTTTTGGAAGCTTTAATGGCCGCAATAACCTCATCCAGAATGTTCAGCGCCTTGACCAAACCTTCCAGCACATGGGCGCGATCCTCCGCCTTTTCCAGCTCAAACTGGATACGGTGTGTGACAACTTCGCGTTGATGGGCAATATATGCTTCCAAAATGGACTTCAATCCAAGCTGATGCGGCGCTTTGTTCACAATGGCTACCATGTTGAAGTTGTATGCCACCTGAAGGTCGGTTTTTTTTAGCAAATAGGCCAAAATCCCTTCCGCATCGGCTTCCTTCTTCAGTTCCACCACAATTCGCAAACCATTCCGTCCACTCTCGTCACGAACCTCGGCAATCCCTTCCACCTTTTTCTCCAGACGGATATTCTCCATGGCGGTTACGAGCCTCGATTTAACAATCTGGTATGGAATCTCCGTAATGACCAGTTGCTGCTTACCTCCGCGCAAAGACTGGATTTCCGTTTTGGAACGGATATAAATACGCCCTTTACCTGTGCGGTAAGCGTCTTTAATGCCTTCGCCACCCATAATTAGTCCGCCAGTCGGGAAATCAGGACCTTTAATAAAGGTCATAATCTCTTCCAGCTCAATCTCCGGCTTTTCCATCACAGCAATGCTGGCGTCAATGACCTCGCGTAAGCTGTGCGTCGGAATTTCAGTCGCGAATCCGGCCGAAATTCCGCTAGAGCCGTTTACTAGCAGATTCGGATAACGGGAAGGCAGCACAACAGGCTCCTTGGCCGAGTTATCAAAGTTATCCTTGAACATAACCGTGCGTTTTTCGATGTCACGCAGCATTTCCATCGCGATAGGAGACAGACGGGCCTCCGTGTACCGCATAGCTGCCGCAGGGTCATCGTCCTGGGAACCCCAGTTGCCGTGACCGTCTACTAGCACGTGACTCATTTTCCAAGGCTGCGCCATCCGCACCATTCCGTCGTAAATCGACGAGTCACCGTGGGGGTGATAATTACCCATTACATCCCCGACAGTTTTGGCAGATTTTCGATAAGCCTTATCCGGTGTATTGCCGGAATCGTACATGGAGTATAGAATCCGGCGCTGTACTGGCTTTAACCCATCCCGCACATCGGGTATCGCCCGATCCTGAATAATATATTTGGAATATCGGCCAAAGCGGTCACCGACCACTTCCTCCAGAAAAGCTGGCAAAAATTGCTCCGATAAGCTCATGTATACACCTCATTTGATAGCACTACTCTACATATTCCGTAAAATCTACGTTTTCCACAATCCAGCGCTTGCGCGGATCAACCTTGTCGCCCATCAATGTGGACACACGGCGTTCAGCCTTGGCTGCATCCTCAATTTGAACACGCAACAAGGTACGTGACTCGGGATTCATCGTCGTTTCCCATAACTGATCAGGATTCATCTCCCCGAGTCCTTTATAGCGTTGAAGCTCAAAATTCCGTCCAAATTCCTTTAAGTAATTGTCAAGCTGCTCGTCAGTCCAGGCATAACGTACCGTTTCGAGCTTACCCGACTTACGGGTTATTTTATACAATGGCGGTTGAGCGATAAATATGCGTCCCGCATCAATCAGCTCTTTCATATACCGATAAAAGAACGTCAGCAGTAGCACTTGAATGTGCGCGCCGTCTGTATCCGCATCAGTCATAATAATGATTTTGGAATAATTGCTGTCTTCCAGCGTAAACTCTGTTCCTACCCCCGCCCCGATTGCTGCTGTAATCGCGCGGTACTCATCATTTTTCATAACATCCGCCAGCTTGGATTTCTCCGGATTCATCGGCTTGCCCTTCAAGGGTAAAATAGCCTGAATTTTGGAATCCCGTCCCTGCTTCGCCGATCCTCCAGCCGAATCACCTTCCACGATAAACAACTCGTTTCGTGTAAAATCCTTGGACTGCGCAGGCGATAGCTTGCCGTTCAGATTAGAGCTTTCACTGCGTTTCTTGCCGGAACGCATTTCGTCCCGAGCCTTACGTGCTGCTTCACGCGCTCTGGACGCCTGTACTGCCTTTTTGATTAACGTTTGCGCGACCTGCGGATTTTCCTCCAGAAAACGCTGTATCTGCTCCGATACAATCGCATCCACTGTACTGCGTGCGGAAGCGCTGCCCAGTTGATCCTTTGTCTGACCGACGAATTCAACCTCAGCCATCTTGACACTGATTACGGCCATCATTCCCTCTCGCAAATCATTGCCTTCCAGATTCTTATCCTTTTCCTTCAGCATTACCGTACGTCGAGCATAGTCGTTCATGACACGGGTGTAAGCGGTTTTGAAGCCCGTTTCATGCGTACCCCCGCCGCGTGTCGGAATGGAGTTGACAAACGAAGCAATCGTTTCGGTATAACCTGCGTTGTACTGAATGGCAATTTCCACCTCAACGTCTTCCTTCTCCGCGTTGAAGTGAATGACGTCATGCAGCACGTCCTTGCCTTCATTCAGAAAAGCGACAAACTGACTCGCTCCGCCCTCATAAAAATACTCATCCGATTTCCCGCTGCGCTCATCTTTAAGCTGGATACGGAGACCCGAGTTCAGAAAAGCAATTTCCTGAAGACGCTCGGCCAGCGTATCGTAGTTAAAATGAATGCCTGCCTGGAATACGCGAATATCCGGTTTAAATGTAATTTTCGTGCCCGTCTTGTTGGTATTGCCCAGCACTTCAAGGCCTGTGGTCGGTTCCCCGACATGCTCCACGCCCTTCTTGTCCTGCCAATATTCAAACCGCTGACGGTGAATCTTGCCGTCCCGGTAAATTTCCACTTCAAGCCATTCCGAAAGAGCGTTCGTTACCGACGCGCCCACACCGTGCAGACCCCCCGACTTTTTATATCCCGAACCGCCGAACTTACCTCCGGCGTGCAAAATGGTAAATACAACCTGAGGTGTAGGAATTCCCGTTTTGTGCATTCCCGTAGGAATACCGCGCCCGTTGTCTGTTACTGTAACGGAACCGTCCTTATGCATTGTAATGTCAATGCGGGAGCAAAACTTGGCAAGATGCTCATCAACCGCGTTGTCCACAATTTCCCATACCAAATGATGTAGTCCCGAAGAACTGGTGCTCCCAATATACATGCCCGGCCGTTTGCGAACTGCCACAAGCCCTTCGAGCACTTGAATGTCGTCCACGCCATATTCCGAAGCTCCGTTCTGAGTGCCGGACGCTCCCGCAGACAAGTCGATTTTGTCGACCATTCATGCTCCCCCTTTGTCTAATCGTAACCGTGTTTTGCCTTATTCTTGATGATTTTCACCAAAAATGCAAACAGATGTTTTCTTTTACCTTGTCCATTTTAATTCAATATATCCCGTTTCGTAAAGACAGCGAATGAAACAATCAGCGCCGCAGCCCCCCAAATCCCTAGTACAGCTAAAGAAAACGGCAAGGTCATCCCCTCAATCGGGGCGGGGCTTCCTGATAAATAATCGGTCAATTCGAGGTTAACCATAAATAAATATTTAGCGCTCTGCCAAGATGAGGCCATGTTCGTTAAAATCGTGCCCGAAATGAGCGCAGCCATCATCACCACAATGCTTGCTGCCGTACTACGTACCAGCACCGAAACCATAAAGGCAAGCGAAGCCACCACGAGGCTGACGAACCAGATCAACCCTGCCTGTAGCACAAGATAGTGCCATTGCGGAATCGCATGTACCGCCGACATATCCACCGTTGATCCAACAATTCGGAAGCCCGTAAATACCGGAACATTAAAGCCGCGAAAGCCAAAAAACAAGCCCGATATAAGATAACTGATCACAAACACAGCCAAAATGATGAGCGAAACGAACATATACAGCGTTAGCAGCTTGCTCAGCAGCACCTTCCACCGCCTGACAGGACGGGTCAGCAGCATTTTTATGGTACCCGTCGTCCGTTCTCCTGAAACCAGATCGGAGGCAATAGCCATAATAAGCAATGGAACGAACAAATTAATCGAATTGTCCATAAACTCTCTGGTAAAGGTTACGCCACTTGGCTCATTCGGGTTCACGTCATTTTCCAGATAATATTGCATTTGTTGAACAAATACTCGCCTGTAGGTCTTCCATTCCTCCGGAACCCGGTCGCTGCCCAGCGAATTTTGGTTATCAGTAATGGCCTGACGCAGCTCCAGCCGCCAGTCATTGCCGAATTTTTCGCGGTTATTTTCCGCCACCTTCATCTGAGCGTACGTAAAAATCGGCACAAGCACAAGCAAGACAAGTAAAATAACATAAAATCGTTTCTTCTTGATGATTTTGAGTGTTTCATTTTGTACGAGCGGTAAAATGTTATTCAAGAATCTCACCTTCCGTCATTTTCAGGAATAGCTGCTCCAGTGTAGGGTTGATTTTGGTTACACCTTTAACGGAAATACCGGAAGCCGTCATTTGTGCGACCAGCTCCGCAATATGCTCTTCATCCATTTCTGTAAAAATAGCATCGGCTCCGCTGCCTGCAACAATGCTGTCATCAATTAATTCATCGGCATTCGTAATAATTTGCACATGCGGAGATTTTTGCAATAGGGCAAGGCCCTGATCACGAGGCTCCAGTTGCCATACGGCCATGTGCGAGTGCGTCTCAACCAGTTCCCGCACACCACCAACAGCTAGCACCTTTCCCCGACTTATAATTGCCACACGATCACACAACAACTGGATTTCACTAAGCAAATGACTGGAAACAAATACAGCCATGCCCTCTGCCGCTAGCAGACGGATAAAAGCTCTCATTTCCTTGATCCCCTTGGGGTCCAATCCGTTTGTCGGTTCATCCAGAATGAGCAACTTGGGTCTGCCAAGCAATGCCTGAGCAATACCAAGTCGCTGGCGCATCCCGAGAGAATACGTACTTACCTTATCATGAATACGGCGATCCAGCCGCACCAGCTCCACGACTTCACGAATACGCTGTTCATCCACGCCAGGCTGCATCCGGGCAAAATGCTCCAGATTCTCCCACCCTGTCAGGTAACTGTACACCTCCGGATTTTCCACAATAGAACCGATATGCTGCAAAGCCTGTTCTGGATCACGGTTCACATTATGACCACATACAGTAATGGTGCCCTCCGTAGGCTTGATCAGATCGACCAGCATACGGATGGTCGTTGTTTTTCCGGCCCCATTGGGACCGAGAAAGCCAAAAATTTCACCCGCACGTACGTCGAATGTTACATCATGAATGATCACTTTGCGTCCGATACGCTTTTTGACGTGCTGAACAGAGAGAACCGTTTCGTTGTCGCTTCTGCCTCCGTCTGCACTGACGATCTGGTTGTCGGAATGATAGCCGGAAGTTCCATCCGTGGTTGTGGAATCCTTTACTACATCGGTCTCGGTCTTGTCAGCAGATTGGATACCCATCACTTGTTCCCTCCCTTCTTCACATCAGCGGGTTGACTGGTCGTGGACAGTTGTCCATCCTCTGTATTGTCGCCTTCCTTGGCCGCTGCTACCGCAAACCCTTGAGCGATACGCTCAGCAATTGCCTGATAGCCCTGTCCGTTAGGATGAAAATGATCGGAGGATAAATAAACCGGCAAATTTTGCTGAAATAAATCGAAGGTTGGAATCAGCGTCATATTACTGTTTTGATTGGTAATCGCCATAGCAGCCAGATTCCATTCCGTCACGACGAGATTTCCCGGAATTTTCATTTCCGGCAGGTCACTGAATGGATTATATAGTCCAACGTATATAATTTTAGCCTTCGGATTGATTTTTCCGACTTTTATCAGCACTTTTTGCAAACGCTTGGCTGCATCAGGCAGAGCCTTGCGCAAGCTATTAAGCGTAGGTGGCTCTTTGCCAGTTTGGGCAGCTTGTGCCCCCTGAAACAAATCATTTCCGCCAATGGACACAATAATAACGTTAGCCTTTTTCAACACATAAGCTACGCCAGGCTCATCCAGTTTGGTCAAAAGTCCTTGAGTCGTCAGTCCGTTAATGCCCAGATTGTTAATGAGCTGAGCCTTATGGCCTTCCTGATCATTTAACAAGGTCACCGACCGGCGTACAAAACCGCTGCCTGAGTCATCGCCGGTTCCTTTCGCCAGCGAATCTCCAATGGCAGCTACTCGAAACTCCCCGGTCTGAGTTGCAGTGGATGGCGCATTTTGTATCTGCGATGAACCCGAATTTACAGGTTTGGTGCTAACGAGCGGCTCGGGAGCCGTAATACTTCGTACTGCGGCAATAAATCCGCACAATAATAGCAGTGTGGCGGCGATGGACACGGAACCAACAGACCGCCAGATCCATTTTGATGAATTCACTCGTGTTCCCTCCTGATCACTTGGTGAAATAAACATAAAGCTTCTCATATCATTTTGCAAATAAACTGTTCTGAGTGTTATGAAGCATACATGTCAAATGAAAGCAGAATGTTATACCCTTTAAAGTGAAATAAATGTGAACTTTTTGTGAAGAGTATACTATTTTACAACGTTTTTTTACATAAGTATGTTAAAAAGGATGGCATATCGCCATCCTTTATTATTACGCCTTTTTGGTTCGCACAGCTCGTCCTTTACCTCTACATAGACGAAAAACTACTTGCTATCGGGTATAAAGCTTTTGATCCATTGTCCGAAGCTGCCCGGATTTCGGCTTTGGATCAATACCGTCCCCTCGCCGCGAAAACGGCATACAAGTGCTTCTCCGCTCGTTACACTGGACAACCAGCCTTGGGACGCTTTTTCAATTTTGTAATCCATATAGTCCGGCCATGCCACCAGATGAGCGTTATCAATAATACGCTCCTCTCCGGGTGCAACATAAATCGGATGAATGGCTCCGTAAGAGGACAAAAACACTGTTCCGCGACCGCTGATTTCAACGATAAAAAAACCTTCGCCCGAGAACAATCCTTTCATCAGATTCTGCATTTTGGTGCTGACTTCAATGCCTTCCGTACACGCCAAGAAGCCATCCTTTTGCACCAAAAGTCTATACGAACCGTCCAATTCCACTGCTTGTACATCGCCTATACTTGCGGGAGCAAGCAACACTTCAGCTGGCCCCCGAGATGCTCTCAGCTCCTGAAAAAAGAATTTCTCCCCGCTCAGCATCCGGCCTAAACCGCGCAATAATCCACCATCCACAGTCCCCTTTATGTCCACGCTCGAAGACATGGAAACCATAGCTCCCATCTCCGCTTTAATCGTTTCTCCGGGGTTCATCTGCACCTTGAGCATAGCAAAAGCACCTTCATGCACAATTTCGTAGCTCATTCGTTCACCTGACTTTCCCATAAGTTATTAGTTATCAATATAGCTTGGTGTTATCATACTATACTTGCAGCAATTATGCCTGTTCTTGCATATAAGCAAAAGTAATAGGTAAGCGCATTATTAGAAGGGAAAACAACGTAAAAAGCCCGCTGAACGTGTCAGCAGGCCCTTAAATTTAGCATTACGTCGTCAGTATAATGGTACAACATGAGGAACATAATGACGTTTGAAACACTTTTTATTATCGACTTTTAGTTACGTGTGAATTCCTGTACCCAATATCCATTATAGTAAGCTACACCGATTTGTGTATATTCTGCCTTCAAAATATTTTCACGGTGTCCCTGACTGTTCATCCAAGCTTTCATAACTTCTTGCGGTGTTTGTTGCCCCATCGCAATATTTTCACCCGCATACGTATAAGTTACGCCGAATTTCTTCATCATATCAAACGGTGAGCCGTAAGTCGGAGATGTATGGGAAAAGTAATTGTTTGTACTCATATCCTTTGCCTTGGCCAAGGCCACTTCGGTAAGCTTCGCGTTAGAAGCGAGTGGGCTCAAACCTTTTTGGCTACGCTCGTTATTCACCAGCTTTACTACTTCTGCTGCAAATTGGGACTTGCTGATCTGTGCATCCGACCCGGCGGACTGACCTGCTCCTGAATTCGTATTTTGAGCTTTCGACAGTTTGTTGGTAGCAGACTGTGAACCTTTTAGGTTAGCCGGCTTTGCCACTTGCTTGTCGGAAGAAGGATTCGTCGTCTTTGTTTTCGCTTGATCCTGTCCGGACAAATTCTGAATTACGGTCTTCGTAATCGTAGTCGTTCCGTTAGAGGTATTCACCGTATAACCGCTATCTTGGAACCATTGTTGTAGTTGGGCAGACAAATCGTCGGCTGGTGAAGCTGATGCCGGAACGATGAATCCTGCGGATAACATAGCGGTTAAACTTCCCATCACCAGTGTTTTTTTCAACATATTCTTCATTTCGTCATCTCCTTGTTGTATAATGTCTTGTTGTGAACGCGCCTGGTTACAACTTTGTAATCTTTACTCCTAGCAGTATATCATGTTTCATAGCAGGATCAATGGTATAAAATTTGGAAAAAAAATAGCCCCGCTCGGCAATAGCCTAGACGGGACTGATCTATGGGTAATGAGGCTCTGAATATAATCCGGGCTTGTACAGGACTATTATTTAAGCTTTTTGCTGAAACGGTAACCTTTCTTTTCAAAGCCGATTCGGTTGTAGAATGCATGAGCCTCTATTTGTTTGATGCGGTTATTCGCTCCGGTAATGAACAAATGGAGACTTCCTTGCGCACGTCCCCACTCCTCACCACATGCCACCAGGCGCTTGCCGATGCCCTCGCCGCGATACTCCTTGCTCACGACCAGCATGGTGATTTGTACGGCAGGATCAGGATAAGCTAGGCTTTGAGCCGTATGCATGCCGATTACGCCGACAACACGACCATCCATTTCTGCGACCATCATATTCGCTTGACAGTCCTCCTGCGTAGTTCCCATAACTTCTTTCATCACACCACAAGTCATCGGATAACCGACTTCTCTTAGCAGTCCTGTTACGGCTTCGCAATCGCCAAGCTCTACGGAACGAATTGTCAGTACTGGAATCATCACATTGTTAGACATGATTTACCTCCACTTTCAGCATATTGGCAGCTTCTTTGGCCGTCTTCCGTGCTGTTTCCACATCTTCCGCAGCGCTAAGCGCTACAGCCATCCGGCGTCCCGGCTTGGTTTCAGGCTTCCCGAACACTCGCACCTGTGTCCGGGGTAGCAATAATGCATCATGCAGACCACCGATTACAAAATCCCGTGTAGCCCGTTCTGCCTTCAAGGTAGCCGAAGCCCCAGGAGTTAGCAGTGTGACCGACGGTATCGGAAATCCGAGAATGGCCCGCACATGAAGCGCAAATTCCGACAAATCCTGCGTAATCATCGTCACCATTCCCGTATCATGCGGACGGGGGGATACTTCACTGAATACGACGCCATCAGACGTTAAAAACAGCTCCACGCCAAACAATCCGTAACCACCCAGTTCATCCGTAATCGTACGGGCAATGTCCTCTGCGTCCGAGAGCTGCTTGTCCGTCATGCCATGAGGCTGCCAAGATTCGACATAATCCCCATCCTTCTGAATATGACCAATCGGTGGGCAAAAAGTCGTACCCGATACCGATCTGACGGTC
Source organism: Paenibacillus sp. PvR008 (assembly GCA_040544055.1). Taxonomy (GTDB): domain Bacteria; phylum Bacillota; class Bacilli; order Paenibacillales; family Paenibacillaceae; genus Paenibacillus. The sequence continues at coordinate 18,425 of JBEUOG010000011.1, read as the reverse complement.
AATAACGTAATTTCACTCTCAAACGGAACAAAAGCTTCCACGATGACACGTGTTGTTTTGGCACGTGCGCCTTCCAGCGCCGTATCCCAGCAGGATTCCGCATCTTCGGGTGTCCGGCATACAGACTGCCCTTTACCCGACGAACTCATCAAGGGCTTGACCACGCATGGCGTGCCCAGCTCATGAACCGCTGACCGCAACTGCTCAAAATCATCTGCAAAGCGGTAGGCGGCGGTCGGAAGCTGCAACTTCTCAGCAGCAAGCCTGCGAATGCCCTCCCGGTCCATCGTAAGACGGGCGGCCCGGGCCGTTGGAACTACGTGAAATCCCTCTTGCTCTAATTCTTCCAAAGCACCCGTAGCAATAGCTTCGATTTCAGGTACAATTATGTCGGGCTTTTCCTTGCGAATCAGTGACTTCAACGCCTCAGCATCCTGCATATCCAAACAATGAGAACGATGGGCCACCTGCATTGCTGGAGCCAGTTCATAACGGTCTACAGCAATACATTCCACGCCAAGCCGCTGAGCTTCAATAATTACTTCTTTTCCCAATTCGCCGCTACCCAGCAGCAGCATCTTTTTAGCCCTGGCAGAAAAAGGAGCACCCCACATCTTGAAATCTTCCCCCTCTGACGATATTGCTCTGATCTCTTTTCATCTTTATTTTCAGGGTTTAGCTCCAAGAATGCAATAGCGCTCCGCATTTAAATTTACAAAAACCGCGATTTTTTGATCTTTTTTTTACAAAAATCTGAACTGTGCTTCCACCAGCCCCCGATAAATTCCATGTTTTTTCATCAATTGTTTATGATTCCCACTTTCTTGGATTTGTCCATGATCCAGCACGACGATATGATCGGCATTCCGAATCGTGGACAAACGGTGAGCAACCATGAAAGAGGTTCTGCCTTCCAGCAGCACTTGAAGGGCTTCCTGAATTTTCAGCTCTGTTTCATAGCAGCCCGGCAAATGAACGATGAATTCATGAGCATTGACCGCCTTCGCAGTCGCTTCAATTTACTCATCCGTTGCATCCAGACGACCGAATCGAATATTATCGCGAATCGTACCTGAAAAAATAAACGTATCCTGAAGTACGATGCTAATTTGACTACGCAAGCTCTCCACCGTTACATCACGCACATCATGACCGTCAATCGTAAGTCGCCCTGATGTAATGTCATAAAACCGGCTGAGCAGATTAATGATTGTGCTTTTACCAGATCCGGTATGCCCGACAAGCGCAATGGATTGACCCGCCGCGAATGGACGGCAGGTCTTTGGCTCCCGGCTTATTCGCAATATTCGGCTGTTCATCCATAAACTCAAAAATTCTTTCCGACGAAGCCATCGCAACCAGCAGACCTACCGTGAGCTGATCTGTCTGAATCAGATGCGCCCCGACCCAGAAAAGCACAAGCGTACCCAAGCCTCCGGTAATATCAATGAGCGGGCCGAAGACCTGATTCATGGCGGATGCTTTATCCCAAGACCGTTTGCTGGAGCTGTTCATGTTATCGAAATAAGCCATGTTTTCCTGCTCCTGCGTGTACGCCTGTGTCACACGGATACCCTGAATGGACTCATTCAGATGAAAGTTGATACGAGAATTCTTCATGCGTACTTCCTGCCAGACCGAGCTTCCAGTTAATTAGCAGCAAAATGACGATGATTCCGGTGAGCTGTACACAGTCAATCAGGACATTTACCGCACCATTCGTAAATAGATTCTGAAGCGAGTTGATGTCATTCGTAACACGTACCAATACAGATCCAGCCGGTCTTTTATCAAAAAAGTTGAAAGAAAGCTTCTGAATATGCTTGAACAGATCCTCACGCAGATCGTAAATGACACGTTGACCGATAATATTAGTGAATTTAATGCGACACGTACTGGCTGCCCATTGAATCAAATATAGCAACAGCACAGCTCCGGTTATAAGCATCAGTAATTTTACACTCGGCAGTGCAGGCCAAGTGGGAGCAATCGTCTTGTCAATGGCCAGACTGATCAAATAGGGAACAGTCAGCTTGGTGATGGTACCAAGAATCATCATGACCAGTAGTATCGGCAGGATCTGCCGGACGTAAGGCTTCATGTATGCGAGCAACCGTTTGAATTCCGACCAGTTAAACGGTTTGTCGATGACATCATCATCCTGGTACACAAATCGCTCATTCATTGGTTTTTGAAGCGTTTTGGCTTTTTCAGCGGGTACATTCATGATCTCACCTGCCTTTCGGATGCACCGTACCCGTTCACCGGAAGCTTTGGACTGGGTATAGTTATTGATATGGAAGCCAATGTTCCAGATAGGGCCGATAATGTACCAAATTAAGCTAAAAAAGGCGACAAGCTGACCCAGGGTCAGCGACTTTTCAATAACCAGATAGCCCCCATGGCCAGTAGAAGAACCACACTGACAGAAGCAATCAGCTCCATGGCGGGGAAGAAACGGCTCCACAGGGAAGCAGCTTGAATTTGATTACTTTTGTACTGCTCATTTCGTACTGAAAATTTTTCAACCTCATATGATTCGCGGGAAAAAGATTTGACGGTGCGCACGCCTGTTATATTTTCCTGCACCGCTGTCGTCAAGGCGCTGAGCGCAATCCGCATTTCCTGAAAGGTGGGGTGAATTCGGGATTCGAACTTAAACGTGACGAAGAGCAGCAAAGGCATGCTGATCATCGTAAAGAGGGTGAGCTGCCAGTTAATATACAGCATCATCATAGATCCAAATACGACCATCAGTACCACATTGAGGAGTTGAGCAAAACCAAACCCGATAAAGTTGCGAATCGCCTCCAGATCACCCGTCAAACGGGACATGAGATCACCCATTTTAGCAGTGTCATAATATCTGAAGGACAGAAATTGCAGCTTTTCGTAACAAGCATGCGGAGTCGGTACGCCAGATAGTTACCCAGCCGTCCACCAAAAAATCCGTGTAAAAATTGCATAAAACCTTTGACGATCACTACTCCCAGCACAGTTAGAGCCAGTGCCGGTACTTTCCCGAAGTCACCGGGGATGATAGCGTTATCAATTAGTCTTTGGAGCAGGTTTGGATACACCAGTCACAGGGGCGTCGCTATCGCAAGGCATAGAATGGAAAGAAACAGATAATGTCTTCTCTCACGAAAAAAGCCCTGCAATTGCCTGAGCACTTCCATGTCAATGTCCCTCCATTAGTTGCACGACGTTGTTATATGGCTTAGTGAAGTTTACCATTCGCATTCCAAGGCGGCAAAGAGGATAACAGGCCGTTTTCAGGCAGGTTTGCAATTGGCGGATTAGACAAATTAAATCGCTTTCCTATCATTGAATATGGCTAATAACTCGGTATTGCTTTCTTTTTGGAGCATGCGTAAAACACCGGGTTGTCCCGCAACCCGGTGTCCTGATGAAAGATATGCTTGTCCATGAAGCGACTGTAGTCCGCAATCTATGGATGGAATCTTATTCGATGGCTGTTAGCGATTCTTCCTTCTCCAAGGTGGCGATCCGGCTAGCAAGCTCTTCCCAAACCTGTGGCTGCTCACCGCCCGTAAGTGCATGCTCCATACCGCGAACCGTCTCCAGCATCTGCTCTCGAAGCTGAGCCGTCTGCCACGTTTGTTCCTCCTGCACCAGTGTAATGTAAAAAGAGGACATTCGTTCTCGCTGTTGCTCTACAGCTTCCCCGATTCGCTCGCGCAGCACCGGCTCCAGTTTGGTTTGCAGACCCACACGGCCAGCTCCTTCAAAAAATAGCTTTGGATTTTTAAAGCTGTTCCAATATTCCTTCCAATGGACGGTCTCTTGCAAGGAAATTTCAATCCATTCGGGAACAACCCATTCTCTAGGTTTAGGAACCGTGCAATCCAGTCCTCCCAACTGATGGTTCATGTCCTCTACGCACCGCTGTATAGCCTTGCGTACCAAGCTTTGTCCCGTTTTTTCCAGTCTCAGCGTGGTTGCCAGCAATTCCTGTGACAGTTCCAGTTCGATCAGGCGCATTAGCTCACGGCCACAGGATGCAAAGGCTGAGCGAAGATCGCCCACGCCTTCCCGTAGGACAGAAGGATGAAATGCCTCCGCCATAAACTCTCCAGTCCGATAAGCCAGCCGTTGACGTACGTGAAACAGCAGTTCATCGGTTTCCCCAGACAACACGGCTGCACCACTGCTATCAGACAGGCTCAAGAGCGTTTGCTCCAGTTCCTCGCGGATATGGGTTAATCGCTCCAACCGCCCTTCGCGTTCCTCCACACTATACCTGGCATCGGCGGCGTGTTGCTCTATCCGGCTTCGCAGCCGCCCCAGCTCCTGCATGGCGGAAGCAATGGACAATCCGGCCAGCTCCTCGGCTGCGAATGCTGAAAAATCATCTTCAAACGCATCAAAACGTGAAGCCGCACGCAGCGAAGCCTCTCCCTGCTCGGCTGCTTCCAGCGCCAGCATACTAGACAGCGGATAAATACGCGGCTTACGAATCCCATTCGCTTGCAGTTGCTCTTGCACATGACGGGTCACGGATTGCAGCTCTTCTTCGGACGAAGCTAGGTCCGCTGCATTGACGATAAAAAAGGTCTGATCCAGCGCCAACGTCTCTTTCACCCGACCCAATTGGTTCAAAAATTGACGGTCTCCCTGGGTAAACGCATGATTATAGTACGTGACAAACACAAGAGCATCCGCATGCTTCATATAATTGAAGGTCACACCTGTGTGACGCGCATTTACTGAATCCGCTCCGGGGGTATCCACTAACACGATCCCCTGACGGGTCAGAGGGCAGTCATAATAAAGGTCAATATGCTCCACAAAGCATGACTTATGCTCGGATGCGACAAAATCCCGATATTGTTCTAAATTCACCTGAAGCTGCTGACCCAGCAAACTTTCTGCTTCTTCCCATCCAGCTGCGGCAGCCTTCAAAAAGCTGTAATGGGGCCGTCCAGCAGGGTGAATGCCTTCCGGGGACAACGCATGTACGGCATCCTGCCATCCCTCTGCACCCGGTTTTTCCAGACCTAACAGCCGGAACGAGTATTTAAGGTCTTCCCGCAAAGCGTCCATTGATTTCATATGGACGTCGGCGGTGGCATGGCGCTCCTTGCTTGCGGGCGCCATAATCCGGTTAATCGCCGCTGTCGTCGGATGCGGCGATACGGGCAACACCGCTTCGCCCAGCAAGGCGTTGGCAAAGCTGGATTTTCCGGCGCTGAACGCTCCGAACAGCGCCAGCGTGAACCGCCCGCCCTCGAGCGCAGCGGCGCGGGCGCGTAATTCCCGTACCGCCGCCTGCATGGCAGGGTACGGGCTCACCAATACAGCGGCGGCCTCCAGCCGGGACGCGGCTGCATCCAGCCGCGTGCGGCGGCCTCCGGCGGCGGGCTGTGCTACCGTCGTGCCCGCAAGCGGCGCCGCTGCTGCGGCGTGTGGGCAAGCGGCGGCGGTACGCGCAGCGCCCGCTAGCGCGGCCGAGGCCGTAGCGGCGGTTTCCGCCGCAGGCGTAGGCGCTGCCGCGCGGGGCAACGCGCCGGGTGCGGCGGCCCGCGGCAGCAAGCTGCGCAGCGCGGTGGCGTGCGCAGCCGAGGCGCTTAGGCGGGCGCGGTAGCGGCCCGCCGCGTCCGCCTGCGCCAGCAGCTCGGTGCGCGCGGACGCAAGAGCCGCGCGACGGGCTTCGGCCTGCACAGCCAACTGCGCCAGCAGGCGGTCTGCCAGCGCCAGCGCCTTGCGGCGGCAATCTGCTGTGACGGCGCTGCGCAGATCCTTGCAATAGTTCAGCGTATACTCCGGCGACAACGCTGTTTCCTTCACCGTCTGCTCAATCAGTCTCCGATCCGTCACAGGACGAATTTCGTCCAGCTCCTGCTCCATCACAGCCGACCACAAACCATGCCCATCCCCCCAGGAACGCAGCAGCTCTCGCACATGAGGGAGCAACTGACCCTCTACCTGATCAGCCAGCATACCTGTCAGTCGCTCCAAACGATTTTCCTTCTCCCGCTCCGTCTTAACTCCAGCAAACCATAGCCCGGCCTTGAAGCCCGGCTTGCGGCTCTCTAAATATTCGCCCGCCGTCTCACGCAGCTCCGCAGGTGTCAAATGGGCATGCTCCAGTACATGATCCAGCTCTTGCCGCAGCCGTTTATGCTCCTGCTCCGGTAGCATCTGCCAGTGTTTATCCTCTTGCTGCAAAACTTCCAGCTCCATATCCAGACGCGAAATTACTTCCTTCCCGCCTGCCTCTTCCAGCAACGTGTTCAGTTCCTCTTCCTCGGCAGCCTGTACAGCCTCCACATGTTGATCCGCCAAATGGCGCATTGAGGAAGCCAAACTGTACGACAATAGCACTGTTTTTCGCTCCATCAGTGCTTTGATCAGCAACGGCAGCTCTTCCCATTGGTTCCAAGGATGGTTTTGCTCTTTCAAGGAGGTGAACAGTATATCCGTGTAATTAACCTGCCAAGCATGAAAGCTGGCCTCCACCTCACTACGATAACGTGTAAATGAAAGCTCTCGCTCTCGATGCTTATCTATTTGGTTAATAATCAAATATAACGGCTTGCCCCAATCCGATAGACTTTTGGCAAAGGACAAATTATTTTCCGATTGAACATGGTTATAATCCATCACATAAAAAACAATATCCGCCCAGTGTAAAGCTGAATGTGTCGCCAGTGCATGACCGTGGTCCGTAGAATCGACACCAGGTGTATCCAGCAATACCCCTCCACCAGCTAACATCGGGACATCCTCCCATACCTGAACCGATTCGTAAGCTCCGCCATCTTTACAATATTCAGCCAGCTCGAACAGAGAGGTCTCCAGCACCTCCGGCTCCGGGTTTTCTGATGTTTTGGCCGGATGAATTAGCGCTTTCGAACGTCCGTAACGGATCGACACCACATTAGCGCTCGTAGGAACCGGCCCGGAAGGCAGCACTGTTTTGCCGCACAGACTGTTGATCAAGCTCGATTTCCCAGCGGAAAAATGCCCACAAAATGCAATGGTCAGTTCCTCTGCATCCGCCTTTTCCAGCAGGTCAGCTACAGCTTTCGCTCCTTCCTCATCTCCGGCTGTACGCAAAAAATCCCGTAGCCGTTCTATCGTATTCAATCCTTCCCTGAAATCTCCTGTAATCGTTTGCATCATAAGCTACAGTTTCACTCCTTGTCCCTTAGCTGCCTCAAATAGCTTTATTGTAGCATTCCTTAGGCGCTGTGAGAATCATCACAATTAAAAAAGATGTTAAAAAAAGGCGCTCCCCGCCAAGTGTGTGACTTTGGGGAAGCCGCCTTTTCATCAATAATAAAAATAAGTTCGTTTTATTCTGTCCAAAACTGATCATTACAGCAAAGCTTCAATATCCTCTTCCATATCCAGAGGATCAGTCGTCGCCTCAAAGCGTTTGACCACTTTCCCGTTCCGATCAATCAGGAATTTTGTAAAATTCCATTTGATCGAATCTCCTGCCAAGTATTCAGGATGACGCTCGTGAATTAAAGAAATAAGTATTTTGGCAACCGAATGCGTTTCATCAAAGCCCTCAAAGGGCAACGACGAAGCAAGATATGTAAACAAAGGGTGAGCCTGCTTATCACGTACATCCACCTTTTGGAACATAGGGAATGCGACACCATAATTCAGGGTACAAAATGTATGCACACTATCATTGGAATCCGGCTCCTGATCGGCAAACTGATTACACGGAAAGCCGAGAATCACCAAACCTCTATCCTTATAGTGATCGTACAGACGCTGCAAATCCTGATATTGAAATGTAAACCCGCATTGGCTGGCCGTATTTACAATCAACACCACTTTATCTTTAAAATCACTAAGGGCGATTTCCTTGCCGTTCATTGCAACGGCTGAATAATCATAAATGCTCATTTAAGAATAACTCCTCTGTAAGTTATACACCATGCGCCCCCAGGCTGGTTAGACCAGCCGAGCCGCCTACGGCGGAACATGCAAGCATGTCCGCTAATTGAACTTAATTTGTTGCCACCTCAAGCACTGGCAGCAAAATTTCAAAGACTTGACCATGCTGCAAAATCGTAATTCCGCGGGATTTGTCCTTCATTACGACTACTTCCGGCTTCTGAGACATACGCTCCAGATAATGCTCAGGTACATCACCAGAATGGCTGACCGTGATTCCTTCAAGCTCGCGCTCTTCATTTTCAGCAAACTCCGATGTTACGATTTGCTCAAAAATATCGGAAAAAGCCTCAAAATTGTCTGTGTATACCGAAATGCATTTCATACTCTTCATCCTTTTCTACACTTAAATGGTTAAACCCTCGGTAATCTCTGTCGGGTCTTTAAGCTCTACGTTCCTTATCTTTCCTGATCCGGGACGTTTTCATACGTTTCTTGCCTTCCCTGCATACATCGAGCAACGGACATACCTGACATTGAGGATTTTGCGCTTTGCAGTGATAGCGGCCGAAAAAAATGAGTCTGTGATGGGTCAAGGACCATTCGTCCCTAGGTACCCTTTTCATCAGCTTTTTCTCCACCTCTAGCACTGAATCGTCCCATCCCGCAAAGCCGAGTCGTTTGGACACACGCTCTACATGCGTATCTACCGCAATGGCTGGTACATTAAAAGCGGTGGACACAACGACATTAGCCGTCTTGCGCCCAACACCGGGAAGCTTGACCAACTCATCATGCTCAGACGGTATTTCTCCCCCGTACTGGTCTATCAGTATACGGCACAGGTTATGAATATGCTTAGCTTTGTTCCGGTACAAGCCGATTCTGCGGATATCCTGCTCCAGTTCTTCAATGGGAACAGCCAAATAATCCTCGGGTGTCTTGTATTTTTGAAACAGGTCTGCCGTTACTTTATTCACCATCTGATCGGAGCATTGAGCGGACAATAACACAGCAATCGTTAATTCAAAAGCATTGTCATGGTTCAGCTCACAATGGGCATCCGGAAACATTGTACCGATGGTGTCCAATATATGACGTGCGGTTGCTGCATTCACGGAATCCTACCTCCTACCAAAAAAAACGTCTTGATACGGGATAGCCCGCATCAAGACGGTCACTCTAAATAATCATCCGGAAAGAAACGAATACTATTTGTGCATGACTGCCTGCATAGGCGAGAAATACACTCCTATATTAACATTAACTGTCACAGATTGCACGTGAAAAGTGTGTAATTCCCAAGAAATTTTCATACAGTCTGATCTGTTAACGATTCATCGGATGATCCAGGTCTACATGTCCCATTAAGGATTCCAGGGATTGACCATCTACGAGCAAATCCAGCGTTTTGACTTCCTTGAACTGGAACATCGTTTTCTTCAAGGCGTCGATAGCCAATTCCTCGCCGCCTGCACCCAGACGAGCCTCGTCCGGCAAGGAAATATCAAAGGTCAATGCTCCATTGTCCAATTTGATCTTGTGCACAGAGATTTTGTCGGACCATAAAGGTATCAGTGCAGAATTCCCACTTTTTTGCAGAGCTTCAAACGCCTTTTGGAATTTCTCCAGCTCGCTTGGGTAGGTAATTTCCTTTTTCTGCTCCTTCAAGCCTGTCTCTTGTGTATCGGTGTAGTACACCGTGATCTGTTGAGTTTGGCGGTCTCCTGATTTTACCGTATCCGTCTTGGTGTTTTTAGGCTCGGTTGACGTGGATGCAGGTGTCTGACTCGTTCCGTTATTTTCAACTGACTGAGTCGATGAATCAGGGGCCGTTTGTTCTGGCGTGCTATTTTGGGCCGCAGACGTTTTCGTTTCCTGAGATGGAGCAGCAGGAGCGGCTGTCTGCTTGGAGGCGCAACCTGCACCTGCAATAGCAAACAGTGCCAGCAGACCTGCGATTACGATTTTCTTGTTCATATGTCCCCCTCCTTGCTTGACGTTGGCAAGCGATTTGTTGAAGATTTATTTTACACCAAGGTACTCTGTGATGCCATCTGCAATCCCTTGAGCTACCCGGTTTTGGAAATCTTCATCAAACAGTGTGGCTTCCTCTTTCGCATTACTGAGATATCCTACCTCAAGCAAAACAGCAGGCATCGTCGTTTCCCGAATGACATGGAAATTGCCATAACGAATGCCCCGGTCTGTCAAACCTGTCGCTGGAGCAAAGTACTTATGCATGACGTTGGCGAACGCTTTACTTGCACTACGCTGGTAATACGTCTCTGTACCGTTGGAAGCCGAGCTGCCGCTGCTGTTGGCGTGAATGGACACGAATACGTTGGCATTGAGATTTTCAGCCACTTTTACGCGCTGTTTAAGCTCCAAAAACGTATCATCGCTGCGTGTCAACACAACCTCAATTTTAGGGTTCTGCTTCAAAATGCTTTCTACTTTCAGAGCCATCGCCAAGTTGAAGGTCTTCTCGTAATTTTTTCTTGAAGCCCCAACTGCTCCGGAATCTTTTGCTCCATGACCTGCATCAATTACAACGACTTTTTTGCCATTGCTGTTAACTGGTGAGGTCTGTGTAGCATCCGGCTGTGAACCATCTGGCAAGGTAGCGTCAGGTGTTGTATTCACTGAATCCTTCGATGCCAGATCGACGATAACGCGATTCGAGCCGTCATTGTATGCGGTATAATTCATGGCATGCTTCAGATCAATAACAACGCGAACCGTTGAAGGTTCCTTTTGGAATAAAGCATAACGGATACCGGATACATCCGCTTCATCCTGAATATCCAGTGAACCATTCAGGTTGCTGTCCAGCGTTTGCTGAGCCCCAAAGTTGTCAGCAAACGCCGTAGCCGGCAAATCCACAACTACTCGGTCAGGAGCAGTCATTGTGAATGCTTTTGGCTTCACTGCACCCGTAGTCGTAATGGTTAAGCGGTTTTGACTGAAACTGATTCCCTGTACCTGCATTACACCTGAGCTGGCATTATTCATTGGTACAGTTACACTTCCTGTACCAGTGCTGCTATTCCCGGATTTAGGAGGAGTAAATTCCCCGTTTCCCGACCCGCTGCTGCGGGTATATAATTTTACGGACTTGGAGCTACTGTCCCATTTTACGTCCAGTCCCATTTGCTCGCCGATAAAGCGAAGCGGTACAAGGGCATAATTGGAACGCAGCAGAGGCGAAGCATCCAGACTAATGTCGCTTCCATTGACAGTCGCCGTCTTGCTTCCGATTATCATTCGGATCGAGGTACTGTCCTTCTCAATCGTTATGGTTCGCGCCTGCTGCTTCCATGTCACGTCATAACCTAAATTTTCAGAAATTACGCGTAGCGGAACCATCGTATTTCCACTAATGACTTGTGCCTTAGCACCGCTCGGGACACTTAGCTGTTGATCGTCGAGATAGATTTGTGTTCCACTCGAAGCCGCATGTCCATAACCCGGAACCGCCCACATGAAGACAAATAATAACAACAAAAAACCAAATTTCTTCATTCGTCACCCTTCCATTCATAATTTTTTTGCCACATGCTCCGGTGCGGCGACCTGATATACGCGCTTATGTAATACCAGACAACCTTTTAGACGTTATTCCACACCAAAAGTTGCGAATATATTCCATCATAACAGAAATATACGTGCCAAAGAACTAGTTTTGTCGAATTTTGACTAAAAATATAGTTCATTCGCTTTGCGGCTAAAGTCATTGGCCCGATTACAAAATAAGCTGTTTTCTCCCTAAACATAGCCAGGGATGAAAAGCAGCTTTTGGGTGAGTTTCATACGATCTAAATTAAAATTCTCAAAATGATCAGTTGATAGATTCACTCGTGCCATTGACACTCGCAGTACCGAGATATTCCTTTAAACCGCCAACAATCCCTTCCGCAATCCTCTCCTGTGTTTCTTCCGAGAACATGGCCGCTTCATCAGACAGATTACTAAGGTAGCCGCATTCCAGCAGCACGGCCGGCATTTGGGCCTTTCTCGTCACGATATGATTCGCCACTTTAATCCCGTTATCCTTAAATCCGGTAGCTGCTACAAGATGCTTATGCATCGTTGTTGCCAGTCCCAGACTTTCCTGACGTGCATAGTAGGTTTCAGAACCGTTGGATTTTCCTTTATTGGAGGCTAGCATACTGTTTCCATGAATCGAAACAAACACGCTTGCCTGCTGATTGTTTGCAAGCTGGGGGCGTTCATCCAGTGTAGGATACGTATCTCCATCGCGAGTCATGACTACCTGAATATCAGGATCGTTTTGCAAAAGCTGCTTGACCTTTAACGCTACAGCCAATGTAAACTCCTTTTCGTGCCTTCCAGTCACACTGCCTGCTCCAGCGTCCTTGCCACCATGCCCAGGATCAATGACAACAATTCTCCGCCTGTCGCTGTTTGTTGGTGTTACAGCCTGATCAACACCGCGTTCACGCAATTGGAGGGTGATTTTACCTGTCCTGTTTGTTAAAAGCTCGTAATCACGTACTTGGTTTAACGCAATAACAATACGAACGCCGCCCTTTTGTCCATCCGCGGGAGCAAACCTGATTTCCTGCACATCCTCACTGTCACTATTCGTCAGCACTCGTGATCCATCGCTGCTGCGAACGGGAAACTGCTGAGAAAGCTCGGACGCCAGTGCAGCTTCTGCTAGATCTACAACAATGCGGTCAGGTCCCGTCATCTTGGTCACTTTCGGCGTTACATCCCTGTTCAATGAAATCTGTAATGCCTCATCTTGAAAGGTAATGTTTTGCACCAGCAGCGTATTTGCTTTTAGCTGTTCTGTATCCTGCTGCTTAGATGTTGAGAGTGCATCCTGTGTAAGCTTGTCTGATCCAGTCAGATTTGTAATCGTTGTTGTCGACGTAGACGTTTTTTGTGTACTCGTGTTCTGTGTCTGCGTTGGTGACGATTTTTGGGATTGAGGCTGTTTTTCTGTCTGCTGAGTTGTCACTTTCTGACTGAGATTCACGGATTTATTTTTATTATTCCAATCTACCTTCAGCCCCATTTGCTCCCCGACAAAACGCAGCGGAACCATGGTGGAGTTACCACGCAGCACAGGAGGTGCATCCAAATTGACCGTTTTTCCATTCACATCAGCCGATGTACGGCCCACATACATGGACATATCCGTGCTGTTTTTTTGGATTGAGATTTTATAGGCTTGCGGTTCCCATTTGAATTGATATCCAAGCTGTTCACCAACCACTCGTAACGGAACCATCACTTTTCCATTGACCATTTCAGGCTTGGCATCTGTGGGTGCTTCTATCCTTTTTCCATCTAAAAACAAATCTGCTCCAGCCGCATTCACATGAGAGGAGGACGGCCACAACCAAATTAGAATAGCCGCCAGTACCAACCAACCATATTTCTTCATCCTCATTCCCCTAACTTAGATATGTATTTTTTGTGCTATTACATAGGCATAGTCCTTCAACCATTTTACATTTACCATACCATTCTGAGTCGAACCGTCAACCCCTTATTTACCAATTTATCTTATAACATGACAAAAGCCCGCAGGCAAAAAAATTGCCAGTACGGGCTTTCTATCCAACAAACCAGTTCATTTTAATACTACAAACTCTACTGAGCTGGAATTATGCGCCTTGCTTTGCAGCACGCTTCTGTTCATAAGCCAGAATTTCCGACTCATGCTGGAGCGTCAGACCAATGTCATCCAGACCTTGCAGCAAAAATTGACGGCGATGCTCATCCAGATCAAAACCAATATGCAGACCATAATCGTCGGTAACTGTTTTTTCATTCAGGTCTATGTTCAGTTGGTAGTTATCATGCTTCGCCGTGCGTTGAAACAAATCCTCTACTTGCTCCTCAGACAGCTTGATCGGCAAAATACCATTTTTAAAACAGTTATTATAGAAGATATCCGCATAAGACGGTGCGATTACGCAGTGAAATCCATAGTCCATGATCGCCCACGGCGCATGCTCACGGGAGGAGCCGCAGCCAAAGTTGGCACGAGAAATCAGAACAGATGCCCCTGCATAGCGATGTTTGTTCGGTTCAAAATCAGGATTTATATTTCCCTCTTCATCAAAACGCCACTCGTAAAACAGAAACTGTCCAAACCCTGTGCGCTCGATTCGTTTCAAAAACTGCTTGGGGATAATAGCATCTGTATCTACGTTCACCCGATCCACTGGTGCTACAATCCCTTTTAAAGTTGTGAATGCTTCCATCGTAAATTCCTCCTCCATATCCTAGTGGACTACTGCTTCCTGCTTGAACTCCCAGTCCCGTACATCAACAAAATGTCCATGAATTGCGGCAGCGGCTGCCATTGCCGGAGATACGAGGTGAGTCCGTCCTCCACGTCCCTGACGTCCTTCAAAGTTACGGTTGGAGGTCGACGCACAGCGCTGTCCCGGTTGAAGCACGTCCGGATTCATTGCAAGACACATACTGCATCCCGCTTCACGCCACTCAAAGCCTGCTTCCTTGAAAATGATGTCCAATCCTTCTTGCTCGGCCTGAATTTTCACACGTCCTGAGCCTGGTACGACGATTGCCGTTACTTTGTCAGATACCTGGTAGCCCCTTGCAACCTCAGCCGCAGCGCGCAAGTCTTCAATCCGCCCGTTCGTGCATGAGCCGATAAACACATAGTCAATAGCAATATCCGTGATCGGTGTGCCTGGCTTCAAATCCATATATTCAAGCGCTTTTTCAGCAGCTTTACGTTCGTTTTCTGTCGGCAATTCTGCCGGAATCGGTACGGTAGCGGAAATATCTGTACCCATGCCCGGGCTAGTACCCCAGGTTACTTGTGGAATCAAAGCATCTACATCAAACTCCAGCACGATATCAAACTCAGCGCCTTCATCTGTAACAAGCTCTTTCCACTCAGCAACCGCCTGCTCGAAAGCAGCTCCTTGCGCTACATGTTCACGTCCACGCAAGTAGTTAAAGGTTGTTTCATCCGGCGCAATCATACCCGCTCTGGCTCCGCCTTCAATGGACATGTTGCACACGGTCATGCGCTCTTCCATACTCAATTCGCGGATGGATTCACCTGTATACTCAATAACATAGCCAGTAGCGAAATCCGTGCCGTATTTGGCGATAACACCCAAAATCATATCCTTCGCTGTCACACCCGGCTTGCGTCGGCCCACAAAGCGGACTTCCATTGTTTTTGCTTTGGCTTGCTGGAGACATTGCGTTGCCATTACATGCTCTACTTCGCTGGTTCCGATACCAAATGCGAGCGCTCCGAACGCGCCATGCGTGGAAGTGTGGCTGTCACCACAAACAATGGTTTTCCCCGGATGAGTCAGACCAAGCTCCGGCCCCATAACGTGAACGACACCTTGATCAATCGTATCCAGATCATACAAAGTGACACCGAAATCACGGCAATTTTGAGTTAATGTATCAATCTGCTGCTTGGAAATCGGGTCCGTAATATTGTAACGATCCTTCGTCGGCACGTTATGATCCATCGTCGCAAATGTAAGCTCTGGACGACGCACCTTGCGTCCGCTGAGACGAAGCCCCTCAAACGCCTGCGGCGAGGTCACCTCATGTACTAAGTGAAGGTCAATGTACAAAATACTCGGCTTTCCCTCTTCCTGATAGATGACATGGTTATCCCAAATTTTCTCGAACATGGTCTTTTTGCTCATCAACATTCACCCCTGTGTTTTTCGAACCTAGTGTAGAGAAGGCTGTACGGCTTTCTCTTGGATGTCAACAATATACCACGACATGCTTGATTGATCCAAGATATGATATCTATAGAAGTGATAGGTTAAGGCTATAAGGCGGGTTGAGATAGATAAATTATGAATAGCAGGCTGTGAGAGTAGAAAAATACCCTGCTGTTTGGCAGCAGGGTATTCCTTTTATTTCGAGTATTCACTTACTTCAAATGTTAGGATACGGCCATACAGCATATAATCCTTTCACTTTTATGGATAAAGGATATCATTTGTTTTATTCGGATTTACTACCGAATTTCGACTGTTTAAGGTTAGCACGCTCAGCACAACGGGCTACTTTTGAATATATTCTTGAATTCTGCAACAAAAAAGAAGGCAGGAAAAGCTTCCTGACCTTCTACATTCGTTCATTAAACAAGAGGTGCCTGAATTAATGTTGCGAAATTAAATTGGTGTACATGACCATCATTTAATGTAGTTTGGCCCGTAACAAAATGTACGTGTTTGCCATTTCCGACTGGAATAGCTGGTCCTGTTCTAATCTTTTTCAGATTATGAAAATGGTTCAAGAAATCAGTTTTCGTAAGATCAATTTCATGGACATGACTTCTTCCTAGCCGAATCGCTTGCCCTGTAACACCTGCAAAGCGATGGTTATGTCGGTCTGCGCCTTCTTCAGCCAATTTAGTACTACCTTCAAATTCATGTACATGCCTCTGTGTCTGTTTAGAAGAGATTGTTTTCTTCTTTACTGCAGGTTTATTCTTCTGCATCCGTTGCATGCCTCCTTATGTTTATGTGACTTCACAACATCCTATTAAGCAAACATATATAAGTGCTAGGCATCTATCTGCAGTCCTAACAATAAATTTTTTTTAATTCTACCTCCCCATATAAACGAACCAAATCATAGCTCATTCTTTTCTGATTTCCACGATTCATCCACCTATTTGAGTTGAGTTGGTTTCCCTTATTCGGGTAGCAGGTTGGCGCAACGTCAGAACCTGTGTGGCTTCTCTCTGCTCTTTGCTGCACTCCTTCCGATTTCTATGAGCATAAGCAACCTGGCTTAAACTGGCTCATATTTTGTCGTATGAGGACAAAAAGAAAAAGCAACCCGAAGGATGCTTCATCAATCCAGAAAATACGTAGCCCAATAGTATACAATGAACAAGCTACCAAGGCCTGCTATGAATCCTGCTGCTCTTCTTCCTAATGCTTTAGAAATAAACATGCACACCACACACCATACTATTAAGGCCAGAATAAGGTTACTGCTTAGGTCACCCCAAAATGGGATGACCACGAAAGGCATTGACGAGTGAAGCAAGGACGGGTTGGTCCTGTTTTAGTAGCGTGGAAATGACACTTCTCGTTCGCACAAACACCTTAGCGCCAGCGAACGTGCGGAAGGCACCGGATACTTTTTGCTTCACCTTTACCATGCGCAAGTCCCGTTCCGCCTGGTTATGATCAAACGGAATGTCGGCATCCCAAAGAAACCGGAGAATCGACGCTTTATGTACCTTCAGTCGTTCGCCTAGATTGGCGGCCTTACTCTTTATTTTCCGGCCTCTCGGACCCGCTTTTGCACGGACGGCGTCGTTCGCCCATTCATCTTTGCCGCGCTCGAGAATGTCGTCATAACGCTTGCTGGCTTCATCAAGGATAGCCGCGGCTAAGGGCCGGCGGTCACGGCGAGCAGCTTGCGTGAGTTTCCAGCTTTCCTGTAGCAGTTCTTTCATCTGCTTTGCCCATGCGTGCCCGTCATGCTCCGCAATGCCTTGGCATTCGCGTAACAAATGTGCGTTACAGAGGGCATGGCCGAAGTAGTAGAAGTCTTTGAAGTACGCGGGTAAGCAGTCGTGAACGACCGTTCCCGAATAGAACGGCAAGAATCCGAGTTCATCCATCGCTTGGCTGCCGCGTTTTTGGTGCGCGCCAAGTAGTGTCCAATGTTCATTGGACACCACATGCACCCAGTGATTCTTTCCTGCGACCGACAGCCTGTTTCGTCGACGTTTACCGTTGCTTTGCGAAAAAGCGCCGAGCGAATGGTTTGCTCCACGCTTTCGAGCGATCGAGACATCGTCTGCAGCAAGGATAATAGCGTTGCTTCGCTGGGACGATACGTTGTCAAGTCAGCAAACAACTGAGCCATTCGCTTAAGGGGGAGCATCTGGTAAGCATGCAAATAAGCTGTCCAAGCTGCGAAACCCTCGCCGTATTGGGTAGGCGCTTGAATATCCGCAGGAAACGTCGCTTTCTGTTCCAGACCGCAATACGGACAGCATTTCTTCTCGATCCGATGCTCAGTCACCCTCACGCAGGGAGGCGGCAAGTCGAAGATTTGAGATTTCTCGTAGCCCTCAACCGTTACCGTTTCGAGCGAATGCGAGCAGCTTGTACACATCGTTACCTGATGAAAGACAATTTCATCAGGGGAGTCCACGGATCGGAGCATATATGGATTGTCAACAGTAAATCAAACAACTTTTTTAAGGGCTGCAAGGCGATACTGAATAGGCGTCATATAGCCTAAAGCTCCATGAATACGATGTTTGTTAAACCAGTTGACATAATCATATAATTCCAGTTCCAGATGACGAAGGCTCTGAAAGTTCATCTGGTTCACGAACTCTGTTTTCATGATTTTATAAGTGGCTTCGGCCACGGCATTGTCATACGGACAGCCTTTCTTACTCAGTGATCGACCGATTTTAAATGTCTCTAAAAGCTCATCCATCTTTTGATTTTTAAACTCGCTCCCACGGTCGGTATGAAACCACTGAATCTGACTCAGATCGCCTTTCACGG